>NZ_JAPVBH010000009.1 GCF_026967795.1 Modestobacter sp. VKM Ac-2986 | reverse complement strand
TCCTCCCAGCCCGACAGCGACGAGTACGACAGGCTCGCGTCGGCGAGGTCGCCCACCTCCGACACGGTGCAGCGGGTCGACCGGCCCCTCGTCCGTGCCGGGTCAGCGCAGGAACGCTGCCGCGACGCCGGAGTCGACCGGGACGTGCAGCCCGGTGGTGCGGGTCAGCTCACCGCCGGTGAGGGCGAAGACCGCGTCGGCCACGTGGTCGGGCAGCACCTCGCGCTTGAGCAGGGTCCGCTGGGCGTAGAACGCGCCCAGCTCCTCCTCCGGGACGCCGTACGTCGCGGCCCGCGAGGCGCCCCACCCGCCGGCGAAGATCCCCGAGCCGCGGACGACGCCGTCGGGGTTGATGCCGTTGACCCGGATCTGGTGCTCGCCCAGCTCGGCGGCCAGCAGGCGGACCTGGTGGGCCTGGTCGGCCTTGGCCGCGGAGTAGGCGATGTTGCTCGGGCCGGCGAAGACGGAGTTCTTGCTGGAGATGTAGACGAGGTCCCCGCCCATCCCCTGCTCGATCATGACGCGGGCGGCCTCACGCGAGACCAGGAAGCTGCCCTTGGCCATCACGTCGTGCTGGAGGTCCCAGTCGCGCTCGGTGGTGTCCAGCAGCGGCTTGGAGATCGACAGGCCGGCGTTGTTGACCACCAGGTCGACCCCGCCGAAGGCGAGCACCGCCTCGCGGAACGCCGCGGCCACCGCCTCGCCGTCGCTGACGTCGGCGGCCACGCCCACGGCCACGTCGGTCGAGCCCATCTCCGCCGCCGCCTCGGTGGCCTTGGCCAGGTCCAGGTCGGCGATGACGACGCAGGCGCCCTCGGCGGCGAGCCGCTGGGCGATCGCCTTGCCGATCCCGCCGGCCGCCCCGGTGACGAAGGCGACCCGGGTGGCCAGCGGCTTGGGCTTCGGCATGCGGGCGAGCTTGGCCTCCTCGAGGGCCCAGTACTCGATCCGGAACTTCTCCACCTCGTCGATCGGCGCGTAGGTCGACACCGCCTCGGCGCCGCGCATCACGTTGATCGCGTTGACGTAGAACTCGCCGGCCACCCGCGCGGTCTGCTTGGTGGCCCCGAAGCTGAACATGCCCACCCCGGGCACCAGCACGACCGCCGGGTCCGCGCCGCGCATGGCGGGTGAGTCCGGGTCGGCGTTGCGGTCGTAGTAGGCGGCGTAGTCCGCGCGGTAGGCCTCGTGCAGCTCCTCCAGCCGGGCCACGACGTCCTCGACCGGAGCAGTGGCGGGCAGGTCCACCACCATCGGGCGCACCTTCGTGCGCAGGAAGTGGTCCGGGCACGAGGTGCCCAGCGCGGCCAGCCGCGGGTGCTCCGCGCGGGCCAGGAAGTCCAGGACCACGTCGCTGTCGGTGAGGTGCCCGACCTGCGGCCGGTCGGTGGACGCCAGCCGCCGGACGACGGGGAACAGCGCCGCCGCCCGCGCCCGCCGCTCCGCCTGCGGCAGCGCCTCGTGGCCAGGCAGGACCGGGCCGAAGGGCTCGGGGCGCCCGCGCTCGGCGAGGAACCGCTCCGCCGTCTCGATGATCTCCATCGAGTGCGCCTCGCACTCCTCGCTGGTCTGCCCCCACGCGGTGATCCCGTGCCCACCCAGGACGGCGCCGATGGCCTGCGGGTTCTCCGCGACGATCCGGGCCATGTCCAGGCCCAGCTGGAAGCCCGGACGGCGCCAGGGCACCCACGCCACCCGGTCGCCGAAGGCCTCCCGGGTCAACGCCTCCCCGTCGGCGGCGGTGGCCAGGGCGATGCCGGAGTCCGGGTGCAGGTGGTCGACGTGCGGTGCCGGGACCAGGCCGTGCATCGCGGTGTCGATCGAGGGGGCCGCCCCGCCCCGGCCGTGCAGGCAGTAGTCGAAGGCGGCGACCATCTCGTCCTCCTGCTCGACGCCGGGGTAGACGTCGACGAGCGAGCGCAGCCGGTCCAGCCGCAGCACGGCCAGCCCGGCCTCGGTCAGCGTGCCCAGGTCACCGCCGGAGCCCTTGACCCAGAGCAGCTCGACCGGCTGACCGGTCACCGGGTCGGTCGCGGTGCCGGCGGCGGAGGTGTTCCCGCCGGCGTAGTTGGTGGTGCGGGGGTCGGCACCCAGCCGGTTGCTGCGGGCGAGCAGGTCACTGACCACGGGATCGGTCACGGCGTTGAGCCCTTCTGGAGCGTTGGGGGTGGCGTGACCCTGCTGCAGGGACGCCGCGGGTGGTGGGGAGGGGCAGGGTCGGTCGTCAGGCACCCCAGCCGGCCTGCTGCCCGCCGATGCGCTCGGCGGCGATCCGGTCCGCGTGACCGGAGGCGGCGTAGGCGCGGTAGGGGTCGGCGGCCAGTCCCTGCGACTCGCGCAGCTCGGCCAGCAGCGGGCGGACGTCGGTGTTGTACGCGTCCATCAGCACGGCGTTGGCGCCGAGCACGTCACCGAGGCGCTGCGCGGTCCGCAGCTCCTCGCGGTCGACCAGCAGCGCCTTCGCGGTGGCCTCCTGCACGTTCATCACCGACCGGATCTGACCAGGGATCTTCGGCTCGATGTTGTGGCACTGGTCGAGCATGAAGTTCACCCCGGACCCCGGTCGCAGCGCGTCGGCCCGGACGATCTCGTGCATGATCCGGAACAGCTGGAAGGGGTCGGCGGCGCCGACGACGAGGTCGTCGTCACCGTAGAAGCGGGAGTTGAAGTCGAAGGCGCCGAGCCGGCCGATGCGCAGCAGCTGGGCCACGATGAACTCGATGTTGGTGTTGGGCGCGTGGTGCCCGGTGTCGAGCACGACCATCGCCTGCTCGCCGAGGGCCAGGCAGTGCAGCAGTGAAGTGCCCCAGTCGGGGATGTCCATCGTGTAGAAGTACGGCTCGTAGAACTTGTACTCGAGGATCAGCCGGTGCCCGGGGTCGAGCTCGGCGTAGACCTGCTGCAGTGACTCGGCCAGCCGCTCCTGCCGGTCGCGGATGTCGTCCTGGCCGGGGTAGTTGGTGCCGTCGGGCAGCCAGATCTTCAGGTCGGTGGAGCCGGTGGCCCGCATGACGTCGATGCACTGCACGTGGTGGGCCACGGCCTTGGCCCGGATCGTGGGGTCGGCGTTGGTCAGCGACCCCAGCTTGTAGTCGTCGTCCTGGAACAGGTTGGAGTTGACCGCCCCGATCGACACGCCCTCGTCGGCGGCGTGCCGGGCCAGGGCGCCCATGTCGTCGACCAGGTCCCACGGCACGTGCAGCGAGACGCGGGGGGCGACGCCGGTCGACCGGTGCACCTGCGCGGCGTCGCTGATCTTCTCGAACGGGTCGCGGGGCACCCCCGGTGAGCCGAAGACCTTGAACCGGGTGCCGGCGTTGCCGAAGGCCCACGACGGCAGCTCGATGGTCTGGTTGGCGAGGGCGGCGAGGGCCTGCCCGCGGAGATCGGTCACTGAGTCGCTCCGTTGGTCGTGGTGGGCTCGTCCCCGGCGGCGGCCAGCTGGTCACCGAGGTCGAAGATCAGCTCGAGCACCCGGACGCTGCGGTCGGGCCGGCCGTCGGGGAGCTCGAAGAAGGGGGCCATGTCGGCCTGCCAGCGGGCGTTGGCCGTGGTGTTGTCCATCGCCGCCTGCGCGGCGGCGAGGTCGTCGGTGACGAGGGTCCCGACCAGCAGGCCGTCGTCCCGTAGGAAGAGCTGGTAGTCGTGCCAGCCGGTGTCACGCAGGGCACGAAGCATCTCCGGCCAGACCGCCGCGTGCCGCGTGCGGTACTCGGCCAGCCGGTCGGGGCGGACCTGCAAGGTGAAACAGACGCGGGGCACCGGGCTCCTCCGGGTGTCCCTTCCCGGCGCCGGTGCCGGCAAGGACCACTGTGAAACGTTTCAGCAGTGGCTGTGGCGCACACCATAAGATGTCTGATATCACTGCGTCAAGCACATGATCTCAACCGACCTGTAGGGCGTTGAGACGTTTCAATTCTTCGAACGAGCATGTCTCGGGAGGCCGCCCTGACCACGAGCATCCGGGACGTCGCCGGACGGGCCGGGGTGTCCGTCGGCACCGTGAGCAACGTCCTCAACCGGCCCGACGTGGTCAGCCCGGCCACCCGGGAGAGGGTGCGCAGCGCCATTGCCGAACTCGGGTTCGTCCGCAACGAGTCCGCACGGCACCTCCGCGCCGGGCGCAGCCGCACGATCGGCCTGCTGGTGCTCGACATAGCCAACCCGTTCTTCACCGATGTCGCGCGGGGCGTGGAGGAGGTGGCCGAGGCCGCCGGGTTGTCGGTCTTGTTGTTCAACTCCGGTGGCCGGCCGGACAAGGAGGCCGAGCACCTCGAGGTGCTGGCCGAGCAGCGGGTGCAGGGGGTGCTGATGTCGCCCATCGCCGAGCTGATGCCGCAGGTCTGGGCGATGCGCGAGCGCGGGGTCCCGGTCGTGCTGCTCGACCGCCGGTCGCCGGGACCCGAGCAGTGCGCGGTGGCCGTGGACGACGTGCTCGGTGGCCGGCTGGCCGCCGAGCACCTGCTCGAGCGGGGCCACCGGCGCATCGTGTTCCTCGGCGGGGCGTCGACGCTCCCCCAGGTGCAGGAACGGCGGGCCGGGGCCCAGGCCGCCGTCGACGCCGTGGGCGGAGCTGGGGCGGATGGCGGCCCGCGCCCGTCGCTGCTGGCCCTGCCCGGCAACGAGCTCACCGTGGCCGCCGGCCGCGAGGCGGCCGCCCGGATCATGGGCCTGCCCGTGCAGCGGCGCCCCACCGCGGCGGTCTGCGCAAACGACCTGCTCGCGGTGGGGCTGCTGCAGGAGCTGGTCCGCCACGGCGTCGACGTGCCCTCGTCGTTCGCCGTCGTGGGTTATGACGACATCGACTTCGCCGCGGCGGCCGCGGTGCCGCTCTCGTCGGTGCGGCGCCCCCGGGCCGAGCTGGGCCGCCGCGCGGCCGAGCTGCTGCTGGACGAGGCCGGCGGCGGCCACCACCACCACGAACAGCCGGTCTTCGAGCCGACCCTCGTCGTCCGCGAGTCGAGCATGGCGCGCCGGGACCCGGCCGCCGACCAGGAGGAACCGTCATGAGGGTCTCGCTCTTCGCCACCTGCCTGGTGGACACCATGACGCCGTCGGTCGGCATGGCCACCGGCCGGCTGCTGCAACGGCTCGGGCAGGACGTCGTCGTCCCGCCCACGCAGGCCTGCTGCGGTCAGATGCACGTCAACACCGGCTACCGGCGCGAGGCGGTGGGCATCGTGGCCAACCACGTGCGGGCGTTCGAGGGCGCCGAGGCGATCGTCGCGCCGTCCGGCTCGTGCGTGGCCTCGATCCACCACCAGCAGGCCGCGGTCGCCCGGCGAGCGGGGGACGAGGCGCTCGCGCAGGCTGCCGAGGAGCTGGCCGGCCGCACCTACGAGCTGTCGCAGTTCCTGGTCGACGTGCTGGGGGTGACCGACGTCGGGGCGTACTACCCGCACCGGGTCACCTACCACCCGACCTGCCACTCGCTGCGGCTGCTGGAGGTCGGCGACCGGCCGCTGCAGCTGCTGCGCGCGGTGCGCGGCCTGGAGCTGGTCGAGCTGCCCGGCGCCGAGCAGTGCTGCGGGTTCGGCGGCACCTTCGCGGTGAAGAACGCCGACACCTCCACCGCGATGCTCACCGACAAGATGGCCAACGTGCTGTCCACGCACGCCGAGGTGTGCACCGCCGGCGACGCGTCCTGCCTGATGCACATCGGTGGCGGGCTGTCCCGGCTGCGCGCCGGCACCCGCACCGTCCACCTGGCCGAGATCCTCGCCTCGACGGAGGAAGCCGTGACCCCGCAGCAGACCACCACCCCCTCGGTGCCGGCGTGACCGCCACCGTCCCGCCGAAGGCGCCGGTCTTCCTCGGCCTGCCCACCGCACCCCGGGGCGTCGGCCACCTGCGGGGCACGGAGTCCTTCCCGGACGCCGCCCGGCACGAGCTGCGCAACGGGCAGCTGCGCGCCAACCTCGGCCACGCGACGGCGACGATCCGCGGCAAGCGGGCCGGGGTGGTCGCCGAGGTGCCGGACTGGGAGCAGCTGCGCGCCGCCGGCAAGGCGATCAAGGCCGCGACGATGGCCCGGCTCGACGAGCACCTGGTCTCACTGGAGCGCCAGGTGACCGCCCGCGGGGGCACCGTGCACTGGGCCCGCGACGCGAACGAGGCCAACGCGATCGTCACCGCGCTGGTGCAGGCCACCGGCACCACCGAGGTGGTCAAGGTCAAGTCGATGGCCACCCAGGAGATCGGCCTGAACGAGGCGCTGGAGGCCGTGGGCCTGGACGTCTTCGAGACCGACCTCGCCGAGCTGATCGTGCAGCTGGGCGAGGACTCCCCCAGTCACATCCTGGTGCCGGCGATCCACAAGAACCGCGCCGAGATCAAGGAGATCTTCGCCCGCACCATCCCCGGCGTGGACCCCGAGCTGACCGACGACCCCCGGCAGCTGGCCATGGCCGCACGGACCCACCTGCGCGAGCGGTTCCTGCGCGCCCGGGTCGCGGTCAGCGGTGCCAACTTCGCCGTCGCCGAGACCGGCACGTTGTCGGTGGTGGAGAGCGAGGGGAACGGGCGGATGTGCCTGACCCTGCCGCAGACGCTGATCACCGTGATGGGCATCGAGAAGGTGGTGCCCACGTGGACCGACCTCGAGGTGTTCCTGCAGCTGCTCCCCCGCTCCTCCACCGGCGAGCGGATGAACCCCTACACCTCCACCTGGGCCGGCGTGACCCCCGGCGACGGCCCGCAGGAGTTCCACCTGGTGCTGCTGGACAACGGCCGGACGGCGGTGCTCGCCGACGAGGTGGGCCGCGAGGCGCTGCACTGCATCCGCTGCTCGGCGTGCCTGAACGTGTGCCCGGTCTACGAGCGCACCGGTGGGCACGCCTACGGCTCGGTCTACCCCGGGCCGATCGGGGCCATCCTGTCCCCGCAGCTGACCGGGGTCGAGGACAACGCCTCGCTGCCCTACGCCTCCTCGCTGTGCGGCGCCTGCTACGAGGTGTGCCCGGTGGCGATCGACATCCCCTCGATCCTGGTGCACCTGCGGGCCGAGCACGTCGAGGCGCAGCAGAAGCCGACGGCCGAGGCCCTGGCCTTCCGCTCCCTGGCCCGGGCGATGTCCCACCCGTGGCTGTGGCACCTGGTCCAGCGCGGCGCCCGGTTGGGCCGGCTCATCGCCCGGGGGAAGCCCACGCTGCCCTCCGTGTTCCCGCCGCCGATCTCGGGCTGGACCCGCAGCCGGGACCTGCCCACCCCGCCGACCAGGACGTTCGTGCAGCAGTGGACCGAGGAGCACGGGAAGTGAGCGCCCGCGAGGAGGTGCTCGCCCGGATCCGCACGGCGCTCGGCGAGGACCGCGCCCCGGCCCCCGCGGTGGTCCGCGACTACCGGCGGGCCGGCGACTCCCCGGCCGACGCCGCACTGCTGGCCCTGCTGGTCGACCGGGTCGAGGACTACCGGGCCGACGTGCTGCGCTGCGGTCCGGACGAGGTCGGCGCCACCGTGCGCGCCGCGCTGGACCGCGGCCTCGGCGAGGGCTGGACTCCCGGCACCGTCGTCGTCGCACCCGGCCTGGACGACGACTGGCGACCCGACGGCTGCGACGTCGACGACGACCGGCCCGCGGTGCAGCTCGCCGACCGGGCCGCCGCCGTCACCGCCGTCGCGGTGGCGATCGCCGAGACCGGCACGCTGGTGCTCGACGGCTCCCCCACCTGCGGTCGGCGGGCGCTGTCGCTCCTGCCCGACTGTCTGGTGTGCGTGGTGACCGTCGACCAGGTGGTGGCCGGGGTGCCCGAGGGCCTCGCCCGGCTGGACCCGGTGCGGCCGCTGACGATGATCAGCGGCCCGTCGGCGACCAGCGACATCGAGCTGCAGCGGGTCGAGGGCGTGCACGGCCCGCGGCAGCTGTTCGTCGTCCTCGCCGGCTGAGCAGCCGGGCGACCGGCGTCGCGGTGGCTCCCCGACCACCGCGACGCCGGCCGGTCAGCCGGCGGTGACCGGCGACCAGACCCCGAGCTCCCACAGCGAGTAGCCGTACCCGGTGGCGCGGGTCAGCCCCTGCACCCGCAGGTACCGCGCGGACGCCGCGACGTCGTGGGCCGTCTCGCCGACCGACCCGGTGCGGTCGGGCCCGACCTGCTGCCACGGCGCGTCCACGCTGTCGCGCACCTGGATCCGGAACGACGTTGCGTGCGCGGCCTCCCAGTCGGTGGTCACCCGGGAGATCGGGGTGACCTGGCCGAGGTCGACCTCGATCCACTCGTCGTCGCTGCCCCAGGCGCTGGACCAGCGCGTGGTGTGCCGGCCGTCGACCGCGTCCTGCAGCGGCGTGCCCTCCCACTCGACCGACGAGGCGGTCACCGGCCGGTCCAGCGCGACGTTGTGCAGCACCGGCTCCGGGGCGGGCGGGGCGGCCTGCGCCCGGACGTCGACCGTCGCCGTCCCCGCGACACCGCCGACGGTGGCCGTGACCGTGGCCGACCCCGACGCCGGGGCGGTGACCCGTCCGGTGGCGTCGACCTGGCCGGCGGTCGCCGTCCAGGTCACCGGCGTGGCCGCGGTGAGCGGGCCGCCGTTGCCGGCCGCGTCGAAGGCGTACGCGGCCAGCTGGGTCGTGGCGCCGGGCAGCACGGTGCTGGCCGGGGGGCCGACCAGCACGGTCGTCGGGGTGACCGCCGCCGCGCTCGGCGTGCCGTACACCTCGACGCCATAGGCCGAGTAGCCGTAGGCGGTCAGCCGGGTCAGCCCGGTGATCCGCACGTACCGGCCGGTGGCCGCCACGACCAGGTCGTCGTCCCCGGCGTCGGTCTTGGTGACCGTCTGCACGGCCGCCGCACCGCCGTCCGGGTCGTTCGAGACCGACAGCTCGTAGCTGCCCGCGGCTGCACCCTCCCAGTCGACGTGCACCCGCCGGACGTCGTGCTCGGCGCCCAGGTCGATCTGCAGCCACTCCTCGTCGCTGCCGTGCACGCTCTCCCAGCGGGTGTCGCCGCGCCCGTCGGTGACCAGCGCAGCGGTGTTGCCACCGAGCTCACTGCTCGCGGTGACCGGCCTGCCCTGCGCGACGTCGGCCAGCGGCGCGACCACGGCCAGGACGGCGGACCCGGTGGCCCCGTTCGCCGCGGTCGCCGTCACGAACCCGGACCCGGTCGCCCCGGCGGTGAACCGGCCGCCGGTGACGGTGCCCGGTGCGGTGGCCGACCAGGTGAGGTCCTCGGCCGCCATCGGGTCCCCGTACTGGTCACGGCCGGTGGCGGTGAGCTCCAGGTCCTGCCCGGTGACCACCTGCTGCCAGCCGGGCGTGACGGTCAGCGTGGTGAGCACCGGCGCCGGGGCGACCCGCAGGGTGTAGGCCTGCGTGGTGCCGCCGCTGGTCGCGGTCACGGTGACCGGGTCGGCCTCGGTGGTGGCGGTGAAGACCCCGGCCGCACTGATCGTGCCGCCGCCGGAGACCTCCCACCGGACCTCGTCGAGGGCGATCGTGGCGCCGTACTGGTCGATGCCGGTCGCGGTGAACGCGACGCTGCTGCCCGGCTGGACCGTGCGGACGGCGTCCGCGGTGGTCACCTCGACGTGGTCGAGCGCGGCGTCCAGGTGGTGCCGGACGGTGGTGTGCGCCGGAACCCGGATCGTGCCGACCTCCCGCGCGGCCGCACCGGTGCCCTCGTGGACGGGGTACGCCCGCTCGGTGTCGGTGGGGTTGTGGACGACGTAGGTGTACGTGCCGTCGGCGGCCCGGTAGACCTGGCTCAGCGGGGCGCCGGTGTGCCGGTCGAGGGTCTCGGGGCCGGTGCCCAGGTTCGACAGCGCGTTCCAGTAGACGATCCCGGCCATCGACTGCGACGTCGCCACCGGGTCCTGGGCCTCCCACAGGGCGTCGGCGATGTCGACGTACTGGGCCGGGTCGGCCTGGGCCAGGTAGCCCAGCAGCACGTTGCCCAGCGCGTCACCGATCCGGCTGTAGACGGCCGCCGCCTGCGCGGTGTCCTCCCCGGCCCGGTAGTCGCCGGCGTCGTAGGCGTACAGCGCCTCCGCCACCGCGGGGTCGGCGGCGTAGTCCGTCGACAGCCGGGAGAACAGCGGCCAGGCCGGCCCCCAGGTCCGCGGGTCGGCGTCCGGGTCCCCGGCCGGCGGCGCGATCGGGGTCAGGGCGGTGGGCAGGGACCCGGGCGTCCAGACGTCGGCCGGGAAGCCGAGCGTGCCGTCGGCGGCGACCGTGACGAGCAGTCGGTCGGCGCCTGCGTCGTACAGCGGGTTGTCCGCCGTCCGCGCCGTCACGTACGCCGGGTCGTGCAGGTACGCCGTCCGGACGGCGTTCTGCACGTCCCCGATGGCGGCCGCGCGGTCCAGGGTGATGACCGTGGTGCCGTAGGTGCCGACGCCGTGCCAGCTCTTGGCCGCCGCCTGCAGCCTGCCCGCGACGTCGCCGGGCACCCCGGCGGCGAGCGCGGCCGGGCGCAGCGCGAAGAGGTCGGCCAGCCGGGAGCGGGAGAACGCCGGGTCCCAGCCGAGGTAGTTCAGCCACGGCGCGGTGGGCAGCCACTGGATGCCGTAGGTCCACGCCGGGTCGCCGGAGAAGTAGTTGGCGAAGGTGGGGCCGCTGTCGAAGAGGATCCCGACGGTGGTGTGGTCGAACGCCTCGGGGAACGTCGAGGGCCCCTGCGGGTCGGTGGCCGCCGGGCTGCCGACGGCGTCGAGCCAGTACTGGCGCACCGAGGCGCGCTCGGTGACGTAGCCCATCGCGCCCTCGGCCTGCATCTCGGCGTCGCCGAGCACGGTGCCCAGCAGGTACAGCCCGGCCCACGACTGGATGGCCTCGGAGCTGCTCTCCTGGTTGTTGCCGCCCGGTGAGCTGTACCCGCCGGCGTAGGAGTGGCCCTCGAACGTGTCGAAGGTCCGCTGGTACGGGAAGTCGGCGTCCTCGCGGTCCCAGTTCGCGTACTGCTTGGCCACCAGGGTCGCCATGTCCCCGTACTGCTCGGTGAACTCCGGGTCGGTCAGCCCGAGCAGCGCGGTGGCCAGGGTGAAGTAGCCGTAGTGGAAGTGGTTGTCGGTGAACTGGTACGAGCCGTAGGAGTCACCGAACCCGACGAGCGCCTTCCAGGTGTCGTAGCGGGCGAAGTAGTGCTCGGTCTCCCCCGGCGTGTACGTGTACCAGTCGGTGAGCGCCGTCCGCAGAGTCGACTGCAGTGACGTGAACGCCTCGGTGTCGCCGATCTGCTGGGCGATGAGCATGTACTCGGCGTACTGCTGCAGGTCCTTGCCGCCCCAGTAGGTGTCGCCGCCGTAGGTGGTGCGCTCGGCGTACTCGGCGACGTACCGCCTCATCCGCTCCGGGTCGTACTCGGCGGCGTCGGGCAGCGCGGCGGTCGGGGTGATGCCGGTGAAGGGGTAGGTGACCGTCCACGGCCGGTCGCCGACGGTGACCTGCATCGGCCCGCGCGGGGTGGCGTAGCCGAACGGGGCGAACTGCAGGTCGTGGGTCGTCTCGACGTGGTGGTGCGGCAGCCAGCCCTGCACGGTGGCGGTGTTGGTGCCCTCGAGCGCCTCGGCCTCGACGGTCCAGGTCTCGCTGACCGTGCCGGCCGCCTGGTCGTACACCGACTCCATGGACACGTCGCGCGGGACGGCGAAGGCGGTGCGGTGCAGATCGTCCAGGGTCGCGCCGCTGGCCGGGACGGCGCTGACCACCAGGTGCGCGACGTCGGTCTCGGCGGTGAGGACGTCGCCGGCGCAGAAGAAGGTGGTGCCCGCGGGCACGTGGACGCCGAAGGTCGCACCGCCCTGGGTGACGGCGAACCGGTCGGTGGTGAGCGGGAAGGTCACCGGCCGGCCGTCGGCACCGGTGACGACCGCACCGGGCGCCAGGGTGAGCCGCGGCGCCATGTCGGTGTACTCGAACCAGGTGTAGGGCATGCCGCGCGAGGCGGAGACGTCGACGTGCTGGCTGCCGCCGGTCTGCTGCATCCGCCAGCTGACGTTCTGGTCGCCCCAGCGCAGCGCCTCCGCGCTCTCCGCGCGGAAGGCCGGGTCGAAGCGGGTGGCCAGGCCGTCGACGTCGTCGGTGAGCACGACCTGGTCGACGAGCACGTGCGCCCAGCCCGCCTGCAGGGTGTCGACGACGCGGACCTGCGCCTGCCGGCCGGCGTGGGCCGAGAGGTCCCAGGTCACCCAGCGCAGCGTCTCGGAGTTCTCGCCGGTGGCCGAGGCCACGACCTGACCGTCGACGACGAGTTGCACCTCCTCGGCACCCGGGTGGTCGCCGCCGCCCACCATGAGGCCGGCGGCGGCACGGTCGACGGTGAAGGTCGGGGAGGTCAGCGTGCCGGTGGCGCCGTCGCCCCGGGCGTCGGTGAAGGAGTTGGCCAGGCCGGTGCCGAGGAAACCGGCGACCGGGCTCTGCCCGGCGTTCGTGCCGGCCGAGGGCAGAACGGTGAAGGCGTCACCGGTGGCGGTCCAGCCGTTCGCGCCGGTGGCGGAGTCGAAGTCGGCGAGGACGACGTCGGAGGGCGCCGGCTGCACGGTCACGGTGCCGCCGACGACCAGCGGCTGCTCCAGTCGCATGGCGGTGCCGTCGGCGTTCCAGCGAGTCGGGTAGTGGACCGTCGTCCCGGTGGCGCTGTTGGCGTTGACCAGGGGGTCGGCCCACAGGTTGCCCGAGTACCGGCTGACGACGAGGTCGGTCCACCAGGCGTTGGTCGGGACCGGCCGCCCGTCCTGGCTGGAGTCGATGAACAGCGCCTGGTCGACGGTGGCCGAGACGGTCGGTGAGTGGTTCGCGTCCAGTGAGGCCGGCGGGGCCGCGGCGTAGGAGCCGCTGCCGACGGCGACGACCGACGGGTCCCCGGGGGCAGCCTGCGCGACGGGTATGGCCAGCACGAACGGGACGGCGCCCAGCGCGGTCACCGCGGCGAGCGCCGAGGCCAGCCGAGGGAGGCCGCGGGAAGTCGAGGGGCGACGGGCGGCGTCGCTCAGCACGACGACGCTGAGGAGTCAGGGTGAGTCACGGCGCGTGACCCTACGGACGCTTTGTGTCACCAACGTAGCCGGGGTCGGCCCGCTGGGCGAACAGCCGGTGCGGTGGCTCCGGCCGGGCCGCGGGGTGGCCGCCCCGGGGTGACGAGGACGATGACCGCCGTGGGACGCGTGGCGGTCATCGGGGACATCGGCGGGCACCGGGCGCAGCTGACCCGGGCCCTGGTCCGGCTGGGCGCCGACCCGGACACGTACCGGCTGCCACCGGACCTGCAGGTCGTACAGGTCGGCGACCTGGTCCACCGCGGCCCGGACTCCCCCGGCGTCGTCGCGCTGGTCGACCGGCTGCTGACCGACCAGCCCGGGCAGTGGCACCAGCTGGCCGGCAACCACGAGGGCCAGTACGTCGACACCCCGGCGTTCGACTGGCCCGAGGTGCTGCCCGCCGCGGCGCAGGACACCCTGCGCGACTGGTGGGGTTCCGGCCGGATGCGCGTCGCCGCGGCGGTCACCCTCGACGACGGGGAACAGGTGCTCGTCACGCACGCCGGGCTGACGTCCGGGCTGCACCGCCGACTGGGTCGCCCTCGGACCGCCGACGCGGCCGCCGCGGCGCTGGGGGCGCTGCGCGAGACGGACCCCGCAGCGCTGTGGCGGGCGGGCACGATGCTCGGCGGCGGCGCCCCCGACTTCTCGGCCGGGCCGATGTGGGCCGAGGCCGGCGCGGAGCTGGCCGCGTCGTGGGTGGCCGACGAGGTGCTGGGCGTGCAGCTGCCCTTCACCCAGGTGCACGGTCACTCCAGCGTGATCGGGTGGGAGCGCGGCGAGCCGGTGCTGCGCGCCCCCGAGCTGCGCGACCGGATCCAGGTCCAGCGCGCCGACCGGCACGTCGCGGTCACCGCCGCCGACGGGCTGCTGCTGGGCATCGACCCCGGCTTCGGTCGCACCGCCCACTCCCGTTGGGCACCGCTGCTGTTCCCCGAGGCGACTGTCACGGCCTGACTGCGGCCGCGACGACGCCCTCGGTCGTGACGACCGCGGCCAGCCCTCCGGCACCGGGCCCGGACAGGCCTCCGGCCCGGCACCCTGGACGACAGGGGGCCGGGCCGGAGAACGGGGTGTCGCGGCGCCAGCCGCCCACCTCCGGTCCGAGGTCAAGGGGCCGGAGGTGGGCTCAGCGGGGGCGCCGAGCCGACGACGTCAGCTGCAGCCGCTGGTGGAGCCGCAGCCCTCGCAGACGTAGCAGCTGCCGGCGGGGCGCATCTTCGTGCCGCAGGTCATGCACAGCGGCGCGTCGGTGGCGGTGCCGGTGACCAGCTCGAGCAGTTCGGCGGAGGAGTGGGCCTCCGAGAGCGCCTTCTTCGGGGACTCCTTGACCACCGGGGCCTCGGCCTTGGCCGGGGCCTCGGCGTGGGTCTCGGTCGGCGCGGAGCCACGCAGGGTCTCCAGGTCGACGTCCTCCTCGGTCACCGTGGGGGTCGAGGCCGAGGTGCCGTAAGAACCGGCGACCTGCTCGGCCCGCTCCTCGGCGGAGAAGATCCCGAGACCGGCCCGCGTCTCCACGGGCAGGTGGTCCAGCGCCAGGCGACGGAAGATGTAGTCCATCACCGACTGGGCGATCCGGATGTCCGGGTCGTCGGTCATGCCGGCCGGCTCGAAGCGCATGTTGGTGAACTTCTGGATGTAGGTCTCCAGCGGCACCCCGTGCTGCAGGGCCAGGGAGATCCCGATCGAGAAGGCGTCCATCACGCCGGCCAGGGTCGAGCCCTGCTTGCCCAGCTTGAGGAACACCTCACCGAGGCTGCCGTCCTCGTACATGCCCGCGGTCATGTAGCCCTCGGCGCCAGCGACGCTGAAGGAGGTGGTGACGCTGGTGCGCTTCTTCGGCAGGCGCTTGCGCACCGGGTGGGCCAGGGCGGTGGCCGCCGGGGCGGTCTCCTCGACGACGGCGACCTCGTCCTTCGTCCCGTCGTTCTTGCCCTTGCCGCCGGACAGCGGCTGGCCGACCTTGCAGTTGTCGCGGTAGATGGCCAGCGCCTTGATGCCCATCTTCCAGCCCTGGAAGTAGATGTCGGCGACCTCTTCGACCGTGGCCGTCTCGGGCATGTTGACCGTCTTGCTGATCGCGCCGGAGATGAACGGCTGGACCGCGGCCATCATGCGCACGTGGCCCATCGGGGAGATGGCCCGCTCGCCCATGGCGCAGTCGAAGACCGCGTAGTGCTCCTGGCGCAGGCTCGGGGCGTCGACGACGTGGCCGTGCTCGGCGATGTACTCGACGATCGCCTCGACCTGCTCGTCCTGGTAGCCCAGGCTCTTCAGCGCCCGCGGCACCGTCTGGTTGACGATCTGCATCGAGCCGCCGCCGACCAGCTTCTTGAACTTGACCAGCGAGAAGTCCGGCTCGATGCCGGTCGTGTCGCAGTCCATCATGAAGCCGATGGTGCCGGTGGGGGCCAGCACGGAGGCCTGCGCGTTGCGCCAGCCGTTCTCGGCACCGATGGCCAGGCCCTGCTGCCACTCGGCGGTGGCGACCTTGAGGACGTCGGCGTCGTCGGCGCCGACCGGGCGGATCGCGTCGTTGGCGGCGGCGTGCTTGCGCATGACCCGGGCGTGGGCCTCGGCGTTGCGGGCGTAGCCGTCGTAGGCACCCACGACGCCGGCCAGCTCGGCCGAGCGACGGTAGGCGGTGCCGGTCATCAGCGAGGTGATCGCCGCGGCCAGCGTCTGGCCACCACGGGAGTCGTAGGCGTGGCCGGTGGCCATCAGCATCGCGCCGAGGTTGGCGTAGCCGATGCCCAGCTGGCGGTAGGCCCGGGTGGTCTCACCGATCGGGGCGGTCGGGAAGTCGGCGAAGCAGATCGAGATGTCCATCGCGGTGATGATCAGCTCGACGGACTTCACGAAGTTCCGGGAGTCGAAGGTGCCGTCGTCCTTGAGGAACTTCATGAGGTTCAGCGACGCCAGATTGCACGAGCTGTTGTCCAGGCTCATGTACTCCGAGCACGGGTTCGAGGCGTTGATCCGCCCCGTCTCGGGGTTGGTGTGCCAGTCGTTGATCGTGTCGTCGTACTGGATGCCCGGGTCGGCGCACTCCCAGGCCGCCTGGGTGACCTTGCCGAAGAGCTCACGGGCGTCGACGGTCTCGATGACCCGGTTGTCCTCACGGGCCCGCAGCCCGAACTCGGTGCCGTTCTCGACCGCGCGCATGAACTCGTCGTTGACCCGGACGGAGTTGTTGGCGTTCTGGTACTGGACGCTGGTGATGTCCTTGCCACCGAGGTCCATGTCGTACCCGGCGTCGCGCAGCGCGCGGATCTTGTCCTCCTCGCGCGCCTTGGTCTCGATGAACTCCTCGATGTCGGGGTGGTCGATGTCGAGGACGACCATCTTCGCCGCGCGGCGGGTGGCGCCACCGGACTTGATGGTGCCGGCGGAGGCGTCGGCGCCGCGCATGAAGGAGACCGGACCGGAGGCGGTGCCACCGGAGGACAGCAGCTCCTTGGAGGAGCGGATGCGGGAGAGGTTCAGCCCGGCACCGGAGCCGCCCTTGAAGATCAGGCCCTCCTCGCGGTACCAGTTGAGGATCGAGTCCATGGTGTCGTCGACGGCCAGGATGAAGCAGGCGCTGACCTGCTGCGGCGAGGCGGTGCCGACGTTGAACCAGACGGGCGAGTTGAAGCTGAACACCTGGTGCAGCAGCATCCAGGTCAGCTCGTGCTCGAACAGCTCGGCGTCGGCCTCGGTGGCGAAGTACTCGTGCTCGCGGCCGGCGGCACCGTAGGTCAGCACGACGCGGTCGATGAGCTGACGCAGGCTGGTCTCCCGCTGGGGGCTGCCCACGGCACCACGGAAGTACTTGGTGGTGACGATGTTGGTGGCGTTGATGCTCCACTCGGAGGGGAACTCGACCCCGCGCTGCTCGAAGTTGATCGAGCCGTCCCGCCAGTTGGTCATGACGACGTCGCGGCGCTCCCACACGACCTCGTCGTAGGGGTGCACCCCAGCGGTGGTGAAGACCCGCTTGACCTTCAGGCCCTTGCCCCGGGCGGGGGCCTTGCCTGCGGTCCGGCGGTTCCGGCTGGGAGAGAGGCGGTCGGCTGTCTCGGTCAAAGCGTGCTCCCCTGGTGAGGCGTGCTGAACTGGATGGCTGCTGAGCCGGCGGTTGCCGGGAGCCTGTGGTGTGTGTCCCGCGGTGCGGGAGGCCCGGACGACGGGCGGTGCGTGGCGCGCGGGCGTGGGGGCCGGGGTGGAGGTCAGCCGGGCGGCGACCCGGCGGCGACGCCGGGCGGGCCGTTGTCGGCGACCTCGGGCCGGAGCCGCTTGAGCTCGGCGATCTCCTTCTCGAAGTCCGCCGCCGAGGAGAAGGACCGGTAGACGCTGGCGAACCGGAGGTAGGCGACCTCGTCGAGGTAGCGCAGCGGCCCGAGGATGGCCAGGCCGACCTCGTTGCTGGGGACCTCGGCGGCCCCGGTGGCGCGCACGGCGTCCTCGACCTTGGCGGCGAGGACGGCGAGCTGCCCCTCGTCGACCGGGCGCCCCTGGCAGGCCCGACGGACCCCGGCGATGACCTTGTTGCGGTCGAAGGGCTCGCTGACGCCGCTGCGCTTGACGACGGCGAGCACCGGCTCCTCCACGGTGGTGAAGCGGCGACCGCACACCGGGCACGACCGGCGGCGGCGCGTGCTGGCGCCCTCGTCGGTCTCCCGCGAGTCGACGACCCGGCTGTCAGGGCTGTGGCAGAACGGACAGCGCACCGGGCACCTCCTCGATCGGCGGGCCGCCGGGGCGGCCGTGGGGGCACTCCCTGTGGACCGCCCGGGGGACATCCGGTGGATGTCCTGGGGCTGACCTGGGGAAGCGCCTGTGGAGCGGAACAACATCTCTGTCACACAAGATGTTGGGGTGAGGTTAGCCCCGCACCACTACCCGTACAACCCCTGGGTCCCGGCGCGTCGTCCCGTGTCGCACCGGTCCCGCCTGTACCAGGCGCTTTCCCGCGCCACGCCGGGAGACCCGGCGGTTCAGGGCAGCTGCAGCTGCGCGCCGGGCAGCAGGTCGACGCTGTCGAGCCCGTTGAGCTCCACGATCGCGTCGACCACGGCCCGCCGGTCCTGGTCGGGTGCGACGTTCCCGGCGATGGACCACAGGGTGTCCCCCGACCGCACGACGACGGTGTCCGAGCCGGCCAGCTGCAGGCCGCCGCCCCGCAGCTCGACGGTCACGACGGTGCCCGCGGCCAGCGACAGCCCGATCGCGATCGACAGGCCGGCCACCACCTGGCGTCCGCGCGCGGTGAGCCGCAGCGGGGCCGCCGGGTGCCCGGTGACCGGCCGGCGGCGCACCCGCACCACGGGCCGGGCCTCACCGGCGCACCCGCCCCGGACGGGCCGGCCGGCGGCTGCACCGTCGAACCGGGCCGGCCGGGCGCCGGGGCGGGCCGGGTCGCGCCGTGCGGTGACCGGGCCGACCGGCTGCGGCCCGCGGCCCAGGAGGCCTTGGCCGCACACCGCGGCCGGGCGGGCGGGCGACGCGGCCGGCCGCCGCACGCGTGGCACCCGGGTCAGGGGTGCCACGGGCGAGGCGGGGACATCGAGCTGCGGGCTGACCATCGGGGGGCTCCTGGAGGTCTGGCTACGGGTCGTCGTCGGACGCCCGGTGCGCCCAGGCGGTCCCCCGGGGCCGCACCTCGGGAAAGGGCCGCCTCGAACGCCTGTTCGATTCGAACGTCTGTGCGAATGTCTACCGCATCCCACCGACAAGTCCAGCCCCGGACGCGCGACGCGTTCGAACACGTGTTTGAACTACACCGGTGTGACCCGCTACCGTGCTACCGAGATCGCTGACCGGACCGCTCCCCCGGCCCCCGGTGCCGGGCGTGAGCGACTGGGAACTGCTGCCCCGGCAGCCGGACGAGGAGGACACATGGCGGCCGACGGCCCCACGGCAGGCGGAACCGGCCGCTCGCGGCGAGCCCGCGCGACGGCCGAGGCCCCCGGCACCGACGCCACGACGGGGAGCGGGACGGTCGCCGCCGTCCGCGAGTTCCCCGAGCGCGCGGAGGCCGGCGACGGTCTCACCCAGCGCCAGCGCCGGGTGCTCGAGGTCATCCGCGACTCGATCGACCGCCGCGGCTACCCCCCGTCGGTGCGGGAGATCGGTGAGGCCGTCGGCTTGTCGTCGGCCTCCTCGGTCGCCCACCAGCTGTCGGTGCTGCAGCGGAAGGGCTGGCTGCGGCGCGACCCCAACCGTCCCCGCGCCCTGGACGTCCGGATGCCGGGTGAGACGACCGTGATGGCCGAGTCCCCGGGCGAGCCGACCGCGTCCGCCGCCGCCGGCGCCGTCGACGAGGCCAGCACCCCGCAGCCCACGTACGTGCCGCTCGTCGGCCGGATCGCCGCCGGTGGGCCCGTGCTGGCCGAGCAGGCGGTCGAGGACGTGTTCCCACTCCCCCGCGAGCTGGTCGGTGAGGGCACGCTGTTCATGCTCAAGGTCGCCGGTGACTCGATGGTCGAGGCGGCCATCTGCGACGGCGACTGGGTCGTCGTCCGGCAGCAGCCGACCGCGGAGAACGGCGAGATCGTGGCCGCGATGATCGACGGCGAGGCGACGGTCAAGACCTACAAGCGTCGCGACGGGCACGTCTGGCTGATGCCGCACAACCCCGCGTACGAGCCCATCCCGGGTGACGACGCCACGGTCCTGGGCCGCGTCGTCACCGTCCTGCGGCGGGTCTGACGCCCGGCCGGCCGCTCCACCAGGAGCGGCCGGCCCGGCCTCCTCACCGGGTCCCGCGCGGAGCGTGGCGTGGGCTGAGGGAGGTCCTCCCTCAGCCCTCGCGACGGCGGCGGAGCCGGCCGCCGACCCAGACCAGCACGGTGGCCACACCGGCCGCGACCACGCCTGCGGTGACCGGGTTGACGCCGCCGGTCAGGTCCACCGCAGCGGCGGCGCCGTCGCCCTCACCGTCCGGGGTGTCCGCAGCCGGCGCGGGGGCGAGGTCGGCGGCGACCGGCACGAGCGTGAGCGCGGCCGGCAGCCCCTCGCTGCTGACGAGCAGGTCGCGGTCGTTGCCGGCGAACGCGATCGCCTCACCCTGCGGCGAGTCCGGCAGCGGCACCCGCACCGGTGACCCGCCCAGCGCACCGGCCACGTCGGAGTCGGTCAGCGGCCACACGTAGGCGTCGGTGTAGGTGCGCAGTGCGATGCGCTGCCCGTCCCGGGAGACCGCTCCCCCGGTGACCAGCAGCTGCCCGGCGCGGCCGACCGGACCACCGGGGGTGCCGGTGAGGGTGAACCCCATCCCCAGGACCCGGGTCATCGGCAGGGTCGCGCCGTCGGCGAGCGGCTCGTCGGGCCGGTAGACCGAACTGGCGCCGAGGACCTCCTTGGTCACCAGGTACGGCGTGCCGTCGGGGGCCATCAGCAGCGCCTCGGCGTCGTGCGCGCCGTCGGGGTAGGTCAGCCGGGTCAGCGTGCTGCTGCCGTCGGGACGCAGCCCGATCAGCGCGACCGTCTCCCGCCCCTGGTCGTTGTCCCCGATGTCGGCCAGCCACACGGTGCCGTCGGGGCCGACCGCGAGGTCCTCGGGGTCGTAGGGGTCGACCGGCGCGGTGCGCACCTCGACGACCGCGCACGCACCGTCCAGCGCGAACACCTCGGCCTGGTCGCCGCCGTCGTTCATCGCCAGCACGCCGTCGCCGATGCCGACCAGCCCGGACAGCTCCGGCAGCCGCTCGTCGGTGATCTCGCACCGCGTCGTGGGCGCCCCGTAGGCGTCGGCCGCCGTCGCCGGGGCCGCCGGCAGGAACACGGCCAGCACGCCCAGGGGTGCGCTCAGCGCCGCACCGGCCACCCGGTGGTGGCGACGGGCGCGGTCACCCCTGCTGTCGGCCCGCTCTGGCACGCACCCAGCCTGACACCGGCAGCGCGTCGAGTGCATGAACCACGCCCAAGAGCAGCACGCCGACGGCCAGCCCGACGACCACGTCGGTGACCCAGTGGAAGTTCAGCGCGACCATGGTGACCCCGGTGACGAACGGCCCCAGGACGGCGAGCGCCCAGAAGGCGCGCTGGGCCCGGGCGGGCAGCCCGAACTCCACCGCCTGCCAGCGGGCCACCCCCCACATCAGCACGGCGTTGGCCACGTGCCCGGAGGGGTAGCTGCCGCCCCCGCGGTGGAAGAACGAGCCCGGGTACTCCGGCGCGGTGCGCCCCGTGCCCCACTTGAAGGCGTAGACGACGGCCGTGAGCAGCACCAGGGCGAGGAGGATGCGCAGCGCGGGGACGTAGGTGCGCCGCCGGACGGCGGTCCACGCCACGAGCCCGGCCAGCACGATCAGCACCGTGCCGCGACCCCCGGCCTGGGTGAACACCCACACCGGCCAGTACAGGGCGGAGCCGCGCAGGTCCCAGGCGTCGACGACGGCGGACACCCGCAGGTCCAGCGTCTCCAGCACGCCACCGGTGAGCAGGTCGAACGTAACGGCCAGCGTGACGAGGGCGGCCACCACGAGCAACCACCGGGGCGGCCGGCCGGTGCCGGTCACCGGCGCGACGACCTCGCCCGGGCCGGACGAGGGCCGCAGCGCTCCGCCCCTGACCACCGGCTCACCGTACCGGCCGGGCCGGGCCGCCCGGGAACGCCGACGGGGCCGTGCCGCAGTGCGGCACGGCCCCGTCGGTGGGAGGAGCGGGGTCCTGCGTCAGTCCCCGGCGACCGGAGCGGGGAACGGCTCGAGGAGGGACGCGAGGCCCGCGTCGACCTGGGCGACCAGCCGCGTCCCTTCGGCCTCGTGGGTCTCCTCGAGGACCTCGCCGTCGCGGTGCACCCGGGCGACCAGGTCACCCCGGTCGTAGGGCACGAGCACCTCGACGTGGACGGCCGGGTGCGGCAGCCGCGCGGCGATGACGTCGCGCAGCGCCTCGATGCCCTCGCCGGTGCGGGCCGAGACCCACACCGCGCCCGGCAGCGCCTGGCGGAGCAGGAGCACGTCCTCCTCGCTCATCGCGTCGACCTTGTTGACCACGATCAGCTCGGGGACCGAGGAGGCGTCGATCTCGTTGAGCACGACGTGCACCGCGTTGATCTGGCCCAGCGGGTCGGGGTCGGAACCGTCGACGATGTGCAGCAGCAGGTCGCTGGCCGCGACCTCCTCCAGCGTCGACCGGAACGCATCGACGAGCTGGTGCGGCAGGTGCCGGACGAAGCCGACGGTGTCGGTGAGCGTGTACTCGCGACCGTCGACGGTCTCCGCGCGCCGGACCGTCGGGTCCAGGGTGGCGAACAGCGCGTCCTGCACCAGCACCCCGGCGTCGGTGAGCTGGTTGAGCAGGCTGGACTTGCCGGCGTTCGTGTAGCCGGCGATGGCCACGCTGGGCGTCGCGTTGCGGTCGCGGGAGTTGCGCTGCGTCGTCCGGGCGGTCGCCATGCCGGCGATCTCCTTGCGCAGCTTGCTCACCCGGGACCGGATGCGACGACGGTCGGTCTCGATCTTGGTCTCACCCGGTCCACGGGTACCGATGCCGCCACCACCGGCGACGCGGCCACCGGCCTGCCGGCTCAGCGACTCACCCCAGCCACGCAGGCGCGGCAGCATGTACTGCATCTGCGCCAGCTCGACCTGGGCCTTGCCCTCCCGGCTGGTGGCGTGCTGGGCGAAGATGTCCAGGATCAGCGCGGTCCGGTCGACCACCTTGACCTTCAGGATCTTCTCCAGCTGGTTCAGCTGGCCGGGGGTCAGCTCACCGTCGCAGATCACGGTGTCCGCACCGGTCGCGGCGACGATGTCGCGGATCTCGTTGGCCTTGCCCGAGCCCACGTAGGTGCCCGCGTCAGGCTTGTCGCGGCGCTGCACGAGGGCCTCGAGGACCTCCGAGCCCGCGGTCTCGGCGAGGGCGGCGAGCTCGGCCAGCGAGCGCTGGGCGTCGACCGCCGTCCCCTCGGTCCAGACGCCGACCAGCACGACGCGCTCCAGGCGCAGCTGCCGGTACTCGACCTCGGTGACGTCGGTGAGCTCGGTGGACAGCCCTGCCACGCGGCGGAGCGCACTGCGCTCCTCCAGGGCGTAGGAACCCGGGGTCTCACCGGGCAGGTCCCACTGGGTGGGGGTGGTCGTGTCGCGCGACCGGGCGGCCTTGTCAACCCGGGCCTCGGCGTCCTCGAGGATCGCGCGGTTCTGCGGTGTCGTCATCGTCTCCAGCGTGGCATGCCCCTGCGTGCGGGGCGAATGAGTTGTCGTCATCTCGCCCGGTACAACACCTCAGAGCTCCGGGTGCATCCCGAGGTAGAGCGACCACTTCTGCCCGTCCGGGTCCGGCGGCCGGGCGACGAACTCGTCGAGCAGCGCCTGCACCCGGTCCTCCAGCTCGGCCTTGTCCGCCGGGGTCAGCCGCAGCGCCAGCCGGGTGCTCTCCAGGTGCCGCTCCCCCACCTCGGCGACCTCCTCCAGGAAGGCGCCCAGCGCGGGGTCCTTCCTGGGCCCCGGGCCGCCGGCGCCGTCCATCTGCCAGCTCTTCCCGGTCGCCCGGTAGGGCACCTCGCGGGCCCCGCGTGGCCCCCGCCGCTCCGGCTCGGCGGCCAGGAAGCCGGTCTCGCGCAGGGTGCGCACGTGGTGCAGCACCGTGGCCGGGTTGCGGCCCAGCCGCGCCGCGAGCTCCTTGTTGGTGAGCGCGGTGTCCCGGCACAGCCGCAGGATCCGCAGCCGGACGGCGGAGGCGAGCGCGCGGGCCTCGGCATCGGTGGCCGACCGGCGACCCTCCTCGGCTCCGCTCACGGCACCAGCTTATGGACGACGCACGCGTGGACGACGCGCCGGAAAGTGATTGACACTCCCCAATCGCACCGGCCAGTCTCCCCGCGTGACCACCGACCGCAGCCTCCTGCGGCACCGCGACTTCCGCCACCTCTGGGCCGCCGAGACCATCAGCCAGGTCGGGACCCAGGTGACGATGCTGGCCCTGCCGGTCATCGCCGTCACCCTGCTCGACGCGACGCCGCTGCAGATGGGCGTGCTCACCGCCCTGGAGACCGCCGCGTTCCTGCTCGTCGGGCTCCCCGCCGGCGCCTGGGTGGACCGCTGGCGGCGCAAGCGCGTGCTGGTGACCGCCGACCTGGTCCGGGCCGCCGTGCTGGCCACGCTGCCGGTCGCGTACCTGACCGACCTGCTCGGCCTGGGCCAGCTGTTCGTCGTCGCCGCGGTGACCGGCACCGCGACGGTCTTCTTCGACGTGGCCTACCAGAGCTACCTGCCCGCGCTGGTCGACCCCGACCAGCTCGTCGACGGCAACGGCAAGCTCGAGGCCAGCCGGGCGGTGGCGCACGTCGCCGGTCCGGGCGCCACCGGTGTGCTGCTGCGGGTCCTGGGCGCACCGCTGCTGATCGTGGTGGACGCGGTCTCGTTCCTGCTGTCGGCGCTGTTCATCGGCCGCATCGACCGGCCCGACGTGGTGCCCGACCGGGCGGCGCGGCGACCGCTGCGCACCGAGATCGCCGAGGGCCTGTCCTTCGTCGTCCGGCACCCGCTGCTGCGCCGGATCGTGGCCTGCACCGGCACGGCCAACCTCTTCGGCGCGATGACCAACGCCCTGCTCGTCCTCTACGTGATCCGCACGCTCGGCCTGTCGGAGGCCACCCTCGGGCTGGTCTTCTCCCTCGGTGCGGTCGGCGGTCTGCTGGGCGCGGCCACCGCGGCCCGCTTCGCCCGCCGGGTCGGGGAGGGCCGGTCGATCCCGCTCTCGGCGGTCGTGTTCGCCGCGGCCGGGGCGTTCGTGCCGCTGGCCGCCGTGGGCGCCCCCGTGGTCCTGCTGACCACCGGCTGGTTCGTGCTGAGCTGGTCCACGGTGGTCTACAACGTCACCCAGGTCAGCTTCCGGCAGCGGCTGTGCCCGCCCGGGCTGCTGGGCCGGATGAACGCCTCGGTGCGGTTCATCGTCTACGGCGGGATGCCGCTGGGCGGTCTGCTGGGCGGCGTCCTGGGCTCCTGGCTCGGCGTCCTGCCCGCGCTCTGGATCGCCACCGCGGGCGGTCTCGCAGCGTGCCTGCCCGTGCTGCTCAGCCCGCTGCTGACGATGCGCGACCTGCCCCGCGAGCTCGACGTCACCGCGGCGCCGGTTGGGTCCGGCAGCGCCGGGTAGGTCGCGCAGGACGCATCCAGCACAGGGAGGACGACGATGACCGACCCCACCACCAACTCCGACGGCGAACTCGACGACCCGGGCCGCGACCCGGTCGGCCTGGCAGTGCCGCGCAACCCCTTCGGCGGCGCAGACCAGGACACCGGCCGCGGCACCCCGCGCGGTGACGACGGCGACGCCCCCGGCGACAACGACGCGGCCTCGGGCGGCGCAGCACAGCCCTGAGCCGCGCAGCCCGGACGACGCAGCCCCGAGCCGCGCAGCCCGGACGACGCAGCCCCGAGCCGCTGAGCCGAGCGGCGCAGACCGGGGCGGGTCAGCCGGCGAGCCACTCCGGGGTGAGCACGCCGGTGGCGACGACGACGGCGGGGCCGGAGAGCACCGTCGTCGTCCCGTCGAAGGCGACGGTGAGCCGGCCGCCCGGGACGTCGACCACGACGGTCCCGGCGGTCCGGCCGCCGGCCTGCAGGGTCGCGTAGGCCGCGGCGCAGGCGCCGGTGCCGCAGGACCGGGTCTCCCCCACCCCGCGCTCGTGCACCCGCAGCCGGACGTGCGCGGAGGGACCGGTGGGGGCGTCGGTCGCCTCGAGGATGTTGACCATCTCGACGTTGACGCCGTCGGGGAACATCGCCGGGTCGACGCCCGGGAGCACCGTGAGATCGAGGGTGTCGACCTCGACGTGGGTCAGGCAGACCAGGTGGGGGTTCCCCATCGAGACGCCCGACCCCGGGTACGAGACGCCGGCGATCCGGGCCGCGCTGCGCCCGAGCGGCACTGCCGGGCCCATGTCCACCCAGTAGCCGCCGTCCGGACGGGCACCGACCCGGCGCGGTCCGCCGCGGGTGCCGACGAGCACCCCGGCCTCGGCCGACGCACGGTCCAGCAGCCCCTCGGTGAGCAGCACGTGCAGGTAGAGCCGGATGCCGTTGCCGCACATCTCGGCGTACGAGCCGTCGGCGTTGCGGTGGTCCATGAACCACTCGCAGTCACCCAGGGCCGCACCGAGGACGGCCGGGGCGTCGGGCACGTGCGCGCTGCGGACGACCCGCAGGACGCCGTCCCCGCCGAGGCCCGCGCGCCGGTCGCAGAGCCGGCGGACCAGCTCGCCGTCCAGCCGCTGCTCCGGCCACACCGTGCCGTCGGGGTCGGGCAGGACGACGAAGTCGTTCTCCGTGCCGTGGCCCAGGAGCACCCGCGGGTCGCTGTCGATCACGCCCCGATCGTACGGGCGGCGACCAGCGCCTCGACCGCGTCGACCAGGTCGGGCTGGGCGGCGTCGAACCAGCTGGTGGTGGTGTCCCGGCGGAACCAGGACCGCTGCCGGCGGACGAACCGGCGGGTGGTGACCACCGTGCGCTCGACCGCCTCGGCCGGGGTGAGCAGCCCGTCGAACTGCTGCAGCACCTGCGCGTAGCCCAGCGCCCGGGACGCCGTCGGCCCCTCGCGCAGCCCGTCGGCGGCCAGCTGCTCGACCTCGGCGACGAACCCGGCGGCCCACATCGCGTCGACCCGCCGGGCCAGCCGGTCGTCCAGCTCCGCGGTCTCCCGGTCCAGGCCGACGGTGACCGCCGGGTAGTGCGCCCGCGGTTCGGGCAGCCGGGCGGAGAAGGGCTGCCCGGTCAGCTCGATGACCTCCAGTGCCCGCACCACCCGCCGGCCGTCGCTGGGCATGATCGCCGTGGCCGCGGCCGGGTCGAGGGCGGCCAGCCGGTCGTGCATCGCTGCCGACCCCGCCACCGTCAGCTCCTCGCCCAACCGGGATCGGACGGCGGCGTCGGTGCCGGGGAAGTCCAGCTCGTCGAGCACGGCGCGGACGTAGAGGCCCGAGCCACCCACCAGCAGCGGGACGACGCCCGCGGCACGCAGCCGGTCGACCTCCGCCCGGGCCCGCTGCCGGTACTCCGCCACCGACGCCGGCTCCCGCACGTGCCACAGGTCCATCAGGTGGTGCGGCACGCCCTCGGTCTCGGCGGCGGTGGGCTTGGCGGTGCCGATGTCCATGCCGCGGTAGAGCTGCATCGAGTCGGCGTTGACCACCTCGCCACCCAGCCGGTGCGCCAGCGCGACGGCCAGCGCGGTCTTCCCGGTCGCGGTCGGGCCGACGACCGCGACGACCGGAGGCCCGGCGGCGGCTCCGTCGTGGGCCTGCCCGCTCACCGCGGCGTCCAGGTGGCCACGAGGTACCCGACCCCGAACGGGGCGTCGTCGTAGCCGACCCCACCGCGGAAGGCGTGCCCGGCCAGTGCTGCCCCGACCGACCGCCACACCGGGACACCGGCGGCCAGCAGCCGCTCCCCCGCGGCCGGGTCGAGGCCGGCGAGCGCGACGGGGTCACCGGCGGCCAGGGCGGCGGCGACCCCGCCGTCGAAGGGCCCGGCGTCCGGGTCCAGGGCGCCCGGGGCCTTCTCGGTGCGCCGGGCCGACCCGTCGCCCATCGCCAGCACCCCCACCGGGCCGGGCGCCCCGGCCAGCGCCGCGGCCAGGTCGCCGGGGCCCACGCCCAGCCGCGCCCCGGTGTGCCCGACCTCGTCCAGCAGCCAGGCGCCGATCAGGTGCGGCAGCGGCACCCGGAGCCCACCCGGGGCGGCCGGCCCGGCGAAGGGCAGGTCCAGGTCCACCCCGTGGCCGCGCAGGTCGCCGCTGTCACCGGGCCCGCACCGGACGCCGTCCAGGCCGTCGCCGACGACCAGCACCACCGCCGGGGAGGCGGCCAGGAGGGTCGTGACGGCGGCGCAGGCCGCGGCCCGGAGCCCGGTCAGGGCGGCGCCCGGCACGCCGGAGACGGCGGGCAGCAGGAGCGGCGGCTGCGGACAGAAGGCGACCGTGACCGGAGGAGGACTCACGCCAGGGAGTGTCGCGGATGAGTCGTGGGAGACTCCTCACCGTGTCGAGCACGGAGAACACCGGAGACCGGACGCAGCAGCCCGCCACCGCACCCGAGGAGCAGCCCGAGACAGCCATGCTCGAGGTCGCCCCGGTCGACGAGGGGCCGCTGGGTGCCACCCCCGACGCCGCCCTCCCGGAGGCCGACGACCCCGGGCCGGTCGCCGAGCAGCCGGCGTCCACGGAGGTGACCCGCGAGACCGCCGCACCGGACACCGACACCGCTCCGCCGGTGGACACCGACGCCCCGGCGCCGGCCGTCGAGGACGTCGCCGTCACCGAGCTCGCTCCCGTCGACGAGGGCCCGCTGGGCGCCACCCCCGACGCCGCCGAGCCCCAGGACGCCCCCGCCGCCCGCGCCCGCAGCGGCCGCGCCCCCAGCGACGTCCCGAGCGTCGTCCCGGCCGCGCCGGCCTCCGACCCCGCCGCCTGGGGCCGGGTCGACGAGGACGGCACCGTGTACGTGAAGACCGCCGGCGGCGAGCGCTCGGTCGGTTCCTGGCAGGCCGGCGCGCCCGCCGAGGGACTGGCCCACTACGGCCGCCGGTTCGACGACCTGGCCACCGAGGTCACCCTGCTGGAGGCGCGGCTGGCCGCGCACACCGGCAACCCCGGTGAGATCCGCACGAAGGCCCAGGAGCTGGCCGACACGATCCCGCTGGCGCAGGCCGTCGGTGACCTGGACAGCCTCTCCGCCCGCGCCCGGGCGATGGTCAGCATGGCCGACACCGCGGTCGCGGCGAACCGGGCCGAGAAGGCCGCGCAGCGCGCGGTCCAGGTCCAGCGCAAGGAGGCCCTGGCCGCCGAGGCCGAGGACATCGCGGAGAACTCCTCGCAGTGGAAGGCCGCCGGCGACCGCCTCAAGGCGATCGTCGAGGAGTGGAAGACGATCAAGGGCATCGACCGCAAGACCGACGAGGCGCTCTGGCAGCGCTTCGCCGCCGCGCGGGACGCCTTCGGCCGTCGTCGCGGGGCGCACTTCGCCCAGCTGGACACCCAGCGCGCCGAGGCGCGGGCGGCCAAGAGCGAGCTCATCGCCGAGGCCGAGCGGCTCTCGACCTCCACCGAGTGGGGCCCCACCAGCGCCGCGATGCGCGCGCTGATGGACCGCTGGAAGGCCGTGCCCCGGGTCGGCCGGGACACCGACGACGACCTGTGGAAGAAGTTCCGCGGGGCGCAGGACGTCTTCTTCGCCGCCCGCACCGCCAACGACCAGGCGCGCAGCACCGACGAGGTGGCCAACCAGAAGGCCAAGGAGGAGCTGCTCGCCGAGGCCGAGAAGATCGAGCCCGGCAAGAACGCGCGCGGCGCCCAGGAGGCACTGCGGAAGATCCAGGAGCGCTACGACGCCATCGGGCACGTGCCCCGCGGTGTCATGCGCCAGCTGGAGGACCGCATGCGCGCGGTCGAGGAGAAGGTCCGCGGCGCTGCCGAGGCCGGCCGCCCGCGGGTGGAGCCGGAGAACCCGCTGCTGACCTCGATGCGGGCCGCGGTCACCAAGGCCGAGGAGCAGCTGGCCAAGGCCCAGGCCTCCGGCAACGCCAAGCGGATCGCCGAGGCCCAGGACGCGCTGTCCACCCGGCGCGAGTGGCTGGCCGAGGCGCAGAAGGCCTCCTCCCGCCGCTGACGCAGGACCTCCCGTGGGGAGGTCGATCAGGGCCCGTCCGGTCGTCCGGACGGGCCCTGCTGCGTTTGCGGGGCGTCGCGGTCGGTCGACGCCGGGTGGTGTGACGTGCGGAACCGCGCATCCGGTGGCCTACATCGGTGTGGGGCACAACCAGTTGGGTAGGCGTCTGAGGACCGGGACCGTCGAGCGTGCGACCGGGTGCTGAGCAGCGGCACCGACCAGGCACCCTCCGCCCCGATGCGCCCCGGTCCCCATCCGACGCGCACCGAAGGAGCACCACCATGAAGGCAGTCGTCTACCGAGGCCCGCGCACCGTCGCCGTCGAGGAGGTCGCGGACCCGACGATCCAGGCGCCCACCGACGTCGTCGTCCGCATCACCACCACGAACATCTGCGGGTCGGACCTGCACATGTACGAGGGCCGCACCAACGTCGAGGAGGGCAAGGTCCTCGGCCACGAGAACATGGGCATCGTCGAGGAGGTCGGCCCCGGCGTCGACCGGATCAAGGTCGGCGACCGCGTCTCGGTGCCGTTCAACATCGGCTGTGGTTCCTGCCGCAACTGCCTCGAGGGCTGGTCGTCCTTCTGCACCCGCGCCAACCCCACCGAGGGCATGGACGGTGCGGCCTACGGCTACGCCAACATGGGCCCCTACGACGGCGGTCAGGCCCAGTTCCTGCGGGTGCCGTGGGCGGACTTCAACCTGCTGACGCTCCCCGCGGGCACCGAGCACGAGAACGACTTCACGATGCTGTCGGACATCTTCCCCACCGGCTGGCACGGCGTGGAGCTGTCGGGCCAGGTCCCCGGCGACCGCGTCGCCGTCTTCGGCGCCGGCCCCGTCGGCCTGATGGCCGCCCACAGCGCGATGCTGCGCGGCGCCTCGCAGGTCTTCGTCGTCGACAAGGCCCCTGACCGGCTCGCGCTGGCCGCCCAGGTCGGCGCGACCCCGATCGACTTCAGCGCCGGTGACCCGGTCGAGCAGATCATGGACGCCACGGACGGCGTCGGCGTCGACCGCGGCGTCGAGGCCGTCGGCTACCAGGCGCACGACTCCGCCGGCGAGGAGCACCCCGAGCTGGTGCTGGACAACCTGGTGCAGGTGGTCAAGGCCCGCGGCGGCATCGGCGTCGTCGGCGTCTACATGCCCAGCGACCCGGGTGCCTCCAGCGACCTGGCCAAGGAGGGGCGCATCCCCTTCCAGTACGGCCAGTTCTTCACCAAGGGCCAGTCGATGGGCACCGGCCAGGCGCCGGTCAAGCGGTACAACCGCGAGCTGCGCGACCTGATCATCACCGGCCGGGCGACCCCGGGTTTCATCGTGTCCCACGAGCTGGGCCTGGACGAGGCCGTCGAGGGCTACGAGAAGTTCGACGCGCGCGAGGACGGCTGGACCAAGGTCCTGCTGCACCCCGGCAAGTAACCACTGGACCGAGGGCCCGTCACCCCACCGGGGTGACGGGCCCTCGGCGCGTCAGGCGCAGGCGGGCGCAGCCACCGGCAGGGGCGCGGGGACGCCGAACTGCGGCATCCCGAGCGAGACGCCGGGCGTGGTCGGGCGGGTGCCGGCCTCGCTGGCGTCACCGGCCCGGGTGCGCCGGTGGGACAGCAGCACACCGTCGGCGACCAGGAAGTGCGGCTTGGCCGCGGTCACGACCGTCTCCACCACGTCGCCGGGCCGGACGCCGTCCGCGGCGGTGAAGTGCACCAGCCGGCCGTCACGGGCCCGACCGGACAGCCGCCCGCGGGCGGCGTCCTTGCTGCCCTCCCCCGCGGCGACCAGCAGCTCGACCCGGCGCCCGATCTGCGCGGTGTTCTCCGCCCAGCTGATCTCGTCCTGCAGCGCGGTCAGCCGCAGGTACCGCTCCTGCACGACCTCCTTGGGCAGCTGCCCCTCCATCTCCGCGGCCGGCGTACCCGGGCGCTTGGAGTACTGGAAGGTGAAGGCGCTGGAGAACCGGGCCCGCCGGACGACGTCGAGGGTGTCCTCGAAGTCGGCGTCGGTCTCGCCGGGGAAGCCCACGATGATGTCGGTGGTGATCGCCGCGTCGGGCATCGCGGCCCGGACCCGGTCGATGATCCCCAGGTAGCGGTCCCGCCGGTAGCCGCGGCGCATGCGGCGCAGCACGTCGTCCGAGCCCGACTGCAGCGGCATGTGCAGCTGGTGGCAGACCGCCGGCGTCTCGGCCATGGCGTCGATGACGTCGTCGGTGAACTCGCGCGGGTGCGGGCTGGTGAAGCGGATCCGCTCCAGGCCCTCGATCCGGCCGGCGGCGCGCAGCAGGTCGGCGAAGGCGCCCCGCTCGCGGAACTCGACGCCGTAGGCGTTCACGTTCTGCCCCAGCAGGGTCACCTCGAGCACGCCCTGGTCGACCAGCGCCTGCACCTCGGCCAGGACGTCGCCGGGCCGGCGGTCCTTCTCCTTGCCGCGCAGCGCCGGGACGATGCAGAACGTGCAGGTGTTGTTGCACCCGACGCTGATCGACACCCAGCCCGAGTGCGCGGAGTCCCGCTTGGCCGGCAGCGTCGAGGGGAAGACCTCCAGGGCCTCCTTGATCTCGACCTGGGCCTCCTCGTTGTGCCGGGCGCGCTCCAGCAGCGCCGGCAGCGAGCCGACGTTGTGGGTGCCGAACACGACGTCGACCCAGGGCGCGCGGCGGACGATCTCCCCGCGGTCCTTCTGTGCCAGGCAGCCGCCGACGGCGATCTGCATGCCGGGGTGGGCGTCCTTGACCGGGCGCAGGTGGCCGAGGTTGCCGTAGAGCCGGTTGTCGGCGTTCTCCCGGACGGCGCAGGTGTTGAGCACGACGACGTCGGCGTCGGTGCCCTCGGGGGCCGCCGTGTAACCGGCCGACTCGAGCAGGCCGGAGAGCCGCTCGGAGTCGTGCACGTTCATCTGGCAGCCGTAGGTGCGCACGAGGTAGGTCTTGCCGTCCACCACCGCATCGTAGAGAGGTGCGCCGGGGACGCCGTCCGCCCGGCCCCGACCGGACGCCGGAACGTGACGAGGACCTCTGCCGGCCGGGAACTCCCCGGCGGACGACGTGTTCGTTACAGCTTCGTGATGACCAGGCGACGTCCGGGCCACCACGAGCCGCTTAGGGTCACCCGCTGTGACCGAACGTCCGACCGGAGAGCCTCTCGTCCGCCTGTCCGGCGTCAACAAGTGGTACGGCGAACTCCACGTCCTGCAGGACATCGACCTGTCGATCGACCGCGGTGAGGTGGTCGTCGTCATCGGCCCCTCGGGGTCGGGCAAGTCGACCCTGTGCCGCACGATCAACCGCCTGGAGGGCATCGAGAGCGGTGAGATCACCATCGACGGCCAGCGCCTGCCCGAGGAGGGCAAGGAGCTGGCCCGGCTGCGCGCCGACGTCGGCATGGTGTTCCAGAGCTTCAACCTCTTCGCGCACAAGACCATCCTGGAGAACGTGACGCTGGGGCCGATCAAGGTCCGCAAGCAGTCGAAGGCCGACGCCGAGAAGCGCGCCCGCGAGCTGCTGGACCGGGTCGGCGTCGGGCACCAGGCCGACAAGGTGCCCGCCCAGCTCTCCGGTGGCCAGCAGCAGCGCGTGGCGATCGCCCGGGCGCTGGCGATGGACCCGAAGGTGATGCTCTTCGACGAGCCCACCTCGGCCCTGGACCCGGAGATGATCAACGAGGTCCTCGACGTGATGACGTCGCTGGCCCGCGACGGCATGACCATGGTCGTGGTGACCCACGAGATGGGCTTCGCCCGCCGGGCGGCCAACCGGGTCGTCTTCATGGACGCCGGCCGGATCGTCGAGTCCGCCGTCCCGGAGACCTTCTTCACCGCCCCGTCCTCGGACCGGGCGAAGGACTTCCTCTCCAAGATCCTGAACCACTGACCACCCGCACCCCCACGAGAGGACCCTCCATGCGCATCACCCGATTCGCGGCCGCCTTCGCCGCCGCAGGCGTCGTGCTGACCGGCTGCTCCAGCGAGGCCGGCAACCAGGCCGAGCAGGCCGCCAGCGCCGCCCCCTCCGTCGCGACCGGCGCCGAGTTCGCGGCCGGCACGACCATGGCCGAGCTGTCCGAGGCCGGCACGATCCGGGTCGGCACCAAGTTCGACCAGCCCGGCTTCGGCCTGCTGAACCCCCAGGGCGTCCCCGAGGGCTTCGACGCCTCGGTCGCCGCGATCATCGCCAGCAAGCTCGGCATCGAGGCCTCGGGCATCGAGTGGGTGGAGACGGTCTCGGCCAACCGCGAATCGGCCATCACCGAGGACCGGGTCGACATGGTCATCGCGACCTACACGATCAACGACAAGCGCAAGCAGCTGATCGACTTCGCCGGCCCGTACTACGTGGCCGGTCAGGACATCATGGTCGCCAAGGGCAACCCGCTGGCCATCACCGGCCCCGACGCCCTGGCCGGGAAGAACGTCTGCTCGGTGGAGGGCTCGACGCCCGCGGAGAACATCCGCACCAAGTACCCCGAGGCCCAGCTGACGCTGTTCGACGTCTACTCCAAGTGCGCCGACGCCCTCACCAACGGCCAGGTCGACGCGGTCACCACCGACAACGTCATCCTCACCGGCCTGGTCGCGGGCAACCCCGACGGCTTCGAGCTGGTGGGCGAGCCGTTCACCGAGGAGCCCTACGGCATCGGCATCACCAAGGGCGACGACGAGTTCCGCGACTTCATCAACGACACCCTCGAGGAGTCCTTCGAGGACGGCTCCTGGGCCGCCGCCTGGGACGCCACCGCCGGCGCCATCAGCGGCACCGAGGCGCCCGAGCCGCCGACCGTCGACCGCTACTGACCTCCCCCGCGGCACCGCCGGGTGGGTGACCCACCCGGCGGTGCCGCGCCACGGCCTCGAGAGGAGGCGCAGTGCAGTTCTTCACCGACAACTTCCCGCTGCTGCGGGACGCCTTCCTCACGACGCTGGGCCTGTCCCTGCTGGCGGGCCTGCTGGCGCTCGTCCTGGGCACCGTCCTGGCGGCGATGCGGGTCAGCCCCATCCCGCCGTTGCGCGGGCTGGCGACCTTCTACGTGGAGACGTTCCGCAACACCCCGCTGACGGTCGTCTTCTTCTTCATCGTCTTCGGGCTGCCGCAGATCGACTTCGTGGTCAGCTTCTTCGTCGGGGCGGTGCTCTCCGTCGGCCTCTACACCGCGGCCTTCGTCGCCGAGGCGCTCCGCTCGGGCATCAACTCGGTCGGCCCGGGCCAGGCCGAGGCCGCCCGCGCGATCGGGCTCACGTTCGGCCAGTCGCTGCGCGAGGTCGTGCTCCCCCAGGCGTTCCGGACCGTGGTGCCCCCGCTCGGCAACGTCTGGATCGCCATGGTCAAGAACACCTCGATCGCCGCCGGCTTCGCCACCACGGAGCTCGCCGCGACCCTCCCCCGGCTGGCCAACGCCAACGCCGGGGACATCCTGCTGATCCTGCTGGCGGTCGTGGTCGGCTACATGCTGATCACCGTGCCCTCGGCCTACGGGATCCACCGCATCGAGCGCCGGGTGGCGATCCTCCGATGACCACGCCCGTCCTCTTCGACGTCCCCGGCCCGAAGGCGCGCGCCCGCACCCGGATCGGCACGGTCGTCGGCGCCCTCGTCGTCCTGGCGATCGTCGCCTTCGTGCTCGTCCGGCTGGGCGGCAACGGCCAGCTCGAGGGCCAGCGCTGGGCGATCCTGTTCGACCCGAGCACCAACGTCCCGCAGCGGTTGTTCGAGGCGCTGCTGCGCACGCTGCAGGCCGCTGCGCTGGCGATGGTGCTGGCCACCGTGCTCGGCATGCTGCTGGCCGTCGCCCGGCTGTCGGACCACCGGTGGGTGCGGCTGCCGGTCGCCGCGGTCATCGAGTTCTTCCGGGCGATCCCGCTGCTGGTGGTCATCTTCGCGCTGTACTTCGTGCTGCCGGGCTTCGGCATCCGGCTCAGCACCTACGTGGCGCTGACCGCCGGGCTGGTGCTCTACAACATGGCCGTCATCGCCGAGATCGTCCGGGCCGGCATCCTGTCGGTCGACCGCGGCCAGCGCGACGCGGCCCTGGCGGTCGGGATGCGCAAGTCGCAGGTGATGACCCTGGTCCTGCTCCCGCAGGCGGTGCGCCGGATGCTGCCGATCCTCATCGCGCAGCTGGTGGTGCTGCTCAAGGACAGCTCGCTGGGCTTCATCATCGGCTACTTCGAGCTGCTCCGGCAGGCGCGCAGCCTGGTCGAGTACTTCACGCCCCGCTTCGGCAACGACTACACGTTCCAGCTCTACGTCGCCGCCGCGCTGATCTACATCGTGATCAACGTGCTGCTGTCGCAGCTGGCCAAGTACGTCGAGCGGCGCACCCGGCAGAACGCGAAGACCGCCGCCGCCGCGGCGCCCACCCTGCCCGCGGGCGTCGTCCCCGGCCAGGAGTCCTGACCCCACGCGCGAACGGCACCTGGTCCGGGCACGTCCCCGGTGGCCCCGGCCACCGGGGACGTGCCCGGACCCGTTCCGCTCCCCCGCCGGCGCTCGTACTGTCGGCCGGCGGCCCCGTGCGCGCGACCGGGCCCGGTCCGCGCACGGTGGGCGGGTGGGCCGGCCCGGCGCCACCGTCGGGCCGCGGACTCGACGAGGAGTCGCATGGCGCCAGGCACGCAGGACCAGACGCACGCCGCCCTCCCCCCGGTCGCCGGGCTGCTCCGCCGGCTGATCACCAGCAGCGGCAGCCTGGTCCAGGCCGCGGCCGGCAGCGTGTCCCTGGTCGAGGGCTCCCGGGACCGCTACGCCAAGCTCGCCGAGCGCGGGACGTCGTGCCGGCTGGGCAGCAGCTTCCCGCTCGACGAGGGCGTCACCGGGCAGGTGGTCGCGCGCCGGCGTCCGGTGGTGCTGCCGACCTACGGCCAGGTGCACGCCGGCCACCTCGCCGCCGGTGGCGCCGCGCACGCCGGTGCCGTCCTGGCCGTGCCGCTGTGGTGGCGCGGTGACGTGGTGGGCGCCAACGTCGTCTTCGCCTGCCGGGCCCGCCGGTTCACCGCGGCCGAGGTCGACGAGCTCGAGCTGCTCACCCAGTCCGTGGTCCCGGCGATCGTCCGTGCGGGGACCACCGACCCCGCCCTGGCCCACCTGCTCGCCCGCCGGGGCGGGGACGACCGGGTGCCCGACCGCACCACGCCGTCCCCGTTGACCCGGCGGGAGCAGGAGACGCTCGTCCTGCTCGCCCGCGGGTTCAGCAACCGGCAGGTGGCCGGGGCGCTGGTGCTCTCCCCCAAGACGGTCGAGAAGCACGTGGCGGCGGTGCTGCAGAAGACCGGCGCGCACAGCCGCACGGCCGCGGTGATGACCGCCCTGCAGCGAGGCTGGCTGCCGGGCCGGTAACTGGGTGATCCACCCCATGGACCTGTGACGCGGGCCACGCTTGACTCGGGCACGGCAGTCGTCGACCGAGCTGACAGGAGCCCCGGTGCCCGTCGTCCCGATGAAGGACCTGCTCGACCGGGCACTGGCCGAGCGGTACGGCGTGCCGGCGTTCAACGTGGTCAACGACCTGACCGTCGAGGCGGTCCTCGCGGCCGCCGTCGCCGAGCGGTCCCCGGTCGTCCTGCAGACCTCGGTGAAGACGGTGCGGTCCTACGGCCGCCGTCAGCTGTTCGACGTCGTCACCACGATGGCCCGCGACGTCGACGTGCCGGTGACGCTGCACCTGGACCACTGCCCCGACCGCGCGGTCATCAGCGACTGCCTGGCCGGCGGCTGGAACTCGGTCCTGTTCGACGCCCACGAGCTCGACGTCGCCGAGAACCTGCGGCAGACCACCGAGGTCGTCGCCGAGGCCCACGCCCGCGGCGCGCACGTCGAGGGCGAGATCGAGGGCATCCAGGGCGTCGAGGACGGGATCGGCTCCGACGACGCCCCCGTCGTCCAGACGCTGGAGGTCGCCGTCGACTTCATCCAGCGCACCGGCGTCGACTGCTTCGCCCCCGCGATCGGCAACGCCCACGGCCAGTACACCGCCGCACCCGTGCTCGACCACCAGCGGGTCAGCGACCTGGTGGCGGCGACCGGCGTGCCGATGGCGCTGCACGGCGGCACCGGGCTGTCCGCCGAGCAGTTCCAGGACCTCATCGCCCGCGGCTGCGCCAAGGTCAACATCTCCACCGCGCTCAAGCAGGTCTTCCTGCAGTCGAGCCTGGCGTTCCTGCGCGAGGCCGAGACGCGGGGGAAGTGGGACCCGCCGTCCTTCTTCGCCCACCAGCGGACCGCGGTCGTGGACATGGCGGCCGAGCACATGCGCACCTTCGGCAGCTCCGGGCGCGCCTGGTGAGCGCACTGGTCCTCGACTGCGACGGGGTGCTCGCCGACACCGAGCGGTACGGCCACCTGCCCGCCTTCAACGCCACCTTCGCCGAGCACGGACTGCCGGTGCGGTGGAGCGAGGACGACTACGGGGAGAAGCTGGCCATCGGCGGCGGCAAGGAGCGGATGGCCAGCCTTTTCGCCGACCCGGACTTCGTGCGCGCCGCCGGCGTCCCGGACGACGAGGACGCCCGCCGGCAGCTGCTGGCCGACTGGCACCGCACCAAGACGGCGCGGTTCCGCGCGCTGGTCGCCGCCGGGGAGATCCCGGCCCGGCCCGGCGTCGCGCGGCTGGTCACCGAGGCCCTGGACGACGGGTGGACCGTCGCGGTGGCCTCCACCTCGGCCGAGGAGTCCGTCCGCGCCGTCCTGGAGCACGCGGTGGGGGCCGAGGTCGCCGCGCGGGTCCCGGTCTTCGCCGGGGACGTCGTCCCGGCCAAGAAGCCGGACCCGGCCATCTACGACCTGGTGGTGACGACGCTGGGGCTGGACCGCGACGACACGCTCGTGGTGGAGGACTCCCGCAACGGGCTGCTCGCCGCGACCGGCGCGGGCCTGCCCTGCCTGGTCACGGTGAACGGCTACACGCGGCACGAGCCGGCCGACGAGGCGGTGCTGGTGGTGTCCGAGCTCGGCGACCCCGACCGGCCACCGATCGAGGTCCTGGTCAACCGCGGCCGGGCGCACCCCGGCCACCACGTCGTGCTGGCCGACGCCCGGGCGTGCCTGGGTGCGCCGTCCGGCCGACGTCCCGAGGGAGGAACGGCGTGAGCAGCACGACGCAGCAGCAGGTCGACCTCGTCGTCCGCACGATCGCCCAGGCTGCGGTGGACAACGAGAAGTACTTCGGCGACCTCGACGCCGTGGTCGGCGACGGCGACTTCGGCTACTCCCTGGCCCGCGGCTTCGAGAACGTGCTCGCCGGCTGGGACGACGTCGACCGCACCGACATCGGCACCTTCCTCAAGAAGATCGGCATGGTGGTCACCGCGCGGATCGGGGGCACGTCGGGCCCGATCTGGGGGACGGCGTTCATGCGCGCGGGGATGACCGCCGGCGCCACCGACACCCTCACCGGCGAGCAGGTCGTGGCGATGCTGCGCGCCGCCGTCGAGGGCATCAAGGCGCGCGGTCAGGCCGACGTCGGGGACAAGACCCTGCTCGACGTCCTGGTGCCCGTCACCGACCGGCTGGAGGCCGAGCTGGCCGCCGGCGCGGACGCGGCGCAGGCGCTGACCGCGATGGCCGCGACCGCCCGGGAGGCCGCGGAGGCCACCGTCGACATGGTCGCCCGGCGGGGCCGGGCGTCCTACACCGGTGAGCGGAGCAGGGGCTCGGTCGACGCGGGCGCCATGGGCGTGGCCGTGATCCTCGGCCGGGTCGACGAGGCGTGGCAGAGAGAAGGAGCGTCATGAAGAAGTTCGTCAACGACCCCCAGCAGTTCGTGCCGGAGATGCTGGAGGGACTGGCGCTGGCCAACCCGCACAGCCTCCGCTACGTCCCCGAGCACAACCTGGTCATGCGCGCGGACTCCCCCAGGGACGACCGGGTCTCGATCGTGCAGGGCTCGGGCTCCGGGCACGAGCCCGCCCACGTGATGATCGTGGGCAGGGGCATGCTGGACGCCGCCTGCCCCGGTGACGTGTTCGCCGCCCCGCCGATGAACTACGTCTACGAGACGGCGAAGCTGCTGGCCTCGCCCAAGGGCGTGCTGCTGCTGGTGAACAACTACACCGGCGACCGGATGGCCTTCGACATGGGCAAGGAGATGGCCGAGTCCGAGGGCATCAAGGTCGAGATCCTGACCATCAACGACGACGTCGCGGTCAAGGACTCCACCTACACCGTCGGCCGGCGGGGCGTGGCCGGGAACTTCTTCGTCATCAAGGCGGTGGGCGCAGCCGCTGCCCGGGGTGACGACCTGGAGGAGGTGATCCGGGTCGGGAAGAAGGTCAACGACGTCACCCGCACCATGGGCGTCGCGCTCACCGCGTGCACCCCGCCGGCCAAGGGGTCCCCGCTGTTCGAGCTGGGCGAGGACGAGATCGAGATGGGCGTGGGCATCCACGGCGAACCGGGCCGGGAGCGCAAGAAGATGACGACGGCCGACGCCATCGTCGACGAGCTGCTCGACGCCGTGGTCACCGACCTGCCCTACGCCTCCGGCGACCGGGTGGCGCTGATGGTCAACGGACTGGGCGGCACCCCGATCAGCGAGCTCTACATCCTGTTCCGCCGCGCCCACCAGCAGCTCGCCGAGCGGGGCATCACGGTGAGCCGCAGCTACGTCAACGAGTACTGCACCTCGCTGGACATGGCCGGTGCGTCCCTGACGCTGGTCAGGCTGGACGAGGAGATCGACGCCCTGCTCGACGCCCCCGCCGAGGTCCCGATCCGGGTGTTCTGACCGTCCCGCACGATCCACCGACCGCACCGGAACCGGAGCACCCCATGGGCAGACAGCTCACCCTCGCGCAGGCCGAAAGCGTCCTGGGTGCGTGCCAGGCGGAGGCGACGGCGGTCGGGCAGCCGATGAACATCGCCGTGGTGGACGACGGCGGCAACCTCGTCGCGTTCGTGTCGATGGACGGCACCAAGCTGATCGGTGTCGACATCGCGCAGAAGAAGGCGCTGACCGCCGTCTACTTCCAGACCGACACCCGGGACCTCGCCGCGCTCGTGCAGCCGGGGCAGCCGCTGTTCGGCATCGAGTCCACCACCGGCGGCCGGCTGGTCGTCTTCGGCGGTGGGGTGCTGCTGACCGACGCCGGTGGTGCGGTCACCGGTGGCGTGGGGGTGAGCGCGGGGACGGTCGAGGAGGACCACCAGGTGGCCGAGGCCGGACGCCGCGCCTACGCCGGCTGACCGTCCCCGGGTGACGGGCCGGCGGACGCCACCGGGTGCGCGCCCGCCGGCCGCCCGGTGGTGTTGCCGGACCCGTCTGCCCGGCTTGGCACATCGTGCCGATCGCCCCGGCCGGGCGATCTGCCGAGAGGGGAGGTGTGACCTCCACCGCCACCGCTCCGCGCCACATGCACCGCGACATCGAGGACGACGAGGACCTGGCGACGACGACGCAGATCTTCGTCAGCAAGCTGCGCGCCAGCGCGGCTCGCTTCGCCGAGGCCGCCGGCGCGGACCAGGCGATCGTGCGGGAGGCCGTGCCCCCGGCCCGGCACCGCCGGTCGCGCTGCCGCGTGGTGCTGCTGTACGGCAACGGTCAGGAGTGCGACGTGACCTTCCTCGGCCCGGTCAGCAGCTCGACCAGCGCCAAGGAGATCACCATGTCGCAGTTCGACACCGCCATCCGGCTGTGGCTGGGTGCCGGCCAGGAGCGCAGCCGTCGCTGGCTGGTGCCGGACGAGGAGGCCGCCGGGGGCGTGGCCGTCGACGTCACCGCGTGGTTGGACCGCTGAGCTCCCGCACCGGCCACTGAGCGGGCGTCACACCCGCGCGGACGGGCCGGGCCGCCGGTGGCGGCGACCCGGCACCACCCCTGTCCCCGACCGGCACCCTCGCCGGTCGGCCGGTGCGACGGACGCCGCCACTGGCGTTCCCGGCCGGCCGGTGCGACCTCGTCGCACCGGCTGGTGCTGTCTGCGGCCGTCGTCTCGTACCCGCACGCCGGCCGCCACGGCGGCGCAGGACGTGACACCACTGCACGGCCCAGGTCGCACCCCGGCCGACGCCGCCCCGCACTGGTGGCGCTGCCGGCATCCGACACCGCGGCGCGTCAGTCGACGGTGACCGAGCCGGTGTCCGTGGGGACCAGTTCCACCCAGGTGTTCCCGGGCGCCAGCCGCACCGGGTTGCCGTCGGGACCGCGCAGCACCAGCCGCTGGTCGACGGCGTTCTTGACCCAGGTGACGGTCAGCGTGTGACCGCCGGTGGCGACCACGGCCTCCCCGGAGCCGACCAGGACCGTCTCGGGGACCGGGTTGCCGGCCGGGTCGGTGGTGCCGGTGTCGACGGACCCGGTGCGCAGGACGACCACGTTGGTCGTGCGCAGCGGCGTGCCGTCGGCCTCGACGGCGGGGGTCTCACCCTCGGCGCGGGCCCAGCGGCCGTCGGGCGCGCTCCAGGTCCAGGTCGGGTGGCTGACCCCGGACAGCGTCAGCGCGAGCGAGCCGGCCGGTGCCCCCGCCGCCACCGCGGTGGGCTCGTTGCCGACTCCGGCGAACTCGAACTGGGCGGGCGGGGCGGCCGAGTGCCGCGGATCGGCTTGGACCAGCAGGGTCGCCGGCTCGGCGTGGAGGTCGTGCGGCGCCGGGCGGGAGTCGATCCGGTGGAAGCCGGTGGCACCGGAGTCGCTGCTGAGCACCTGGGTGCCGGCTTCGGTGACCGCGTCGACGAACGACGGCTGACCACCGGAGAAGGCGAACACCCCGTGCAGCGGCGCGACGATCGCGGCGTCCATCGGCCGGACCGAGCGGACCGGCCCGACCTCGACCGGCAGCGTGGAGTGGTAGACGGCCACGAAGCGGGTGATGCCGCCCTCGACGACCTCCTCCCACACGAGGTCGGCGGCGCCGAGGCCGGTCTGCGGGCGCGCTGCGACCGAGTTCTCGATCTTCAGGGCCAGGGCCGGACGGGGCAGGGCGGTGCCGCTGTCCAGACCGGTCAGCGGCCACAGCGCGTGCTGGGGGGCCGCTGGCGCGCGATCCGCGGTCACCACCGGAGCCGGGTCGGCGGGCCCGCAGCTCGTCGCGGCGCCGAGCAGGACAGCGGCCAGGAGCACCGAGCTCGATCCCCGGACGCGGTGACCGGTGTCCTGGCCCACCGCTCGGGGGCGCCGGCGGGCACGCCCACCCACGAGGACAGCGGTGCGGCTCACGGACGTGCTCCTGGGTCGTCGGCTGGACGGCCGGCCGGCGGCCGGACCGGCGACACCGTAGGTCGCCCGCGCAGACCCGCCGGGGGAGGTCGCGGTCCGCGGTCGCGGTGTCGGCCTCGACCGCCCCATGGGTCACCCCCGGCCTCACGACCCGGGCCCTCGGGGACGTGATCTCCGCCTGGCCCCCGCGCCGGTCCCAGCGAGGGTGGTGGGACGGGGCCGGCACCCACCGAGGCAGTGGGCGCCGAGCTGGTGACAGACCGCCTCGATGCCGGGGCCCAGGCTGGTGGCAACCAGGCGGCTGGAGGCCGGAGCTCCCGACTCGACAGCCAGGGTGGGCGCTGGATCGCCGGGGCACCGGCCCGGTGACAGCCAGGCTGGACGCCGACGTCAGAACGGGTCGGCGAGCTCCCCGGCTGGGGCGGCCGGACCGGTCCGCGGTCGCCCGATGTGCCGGGCTTGCCCTTCCCCGACCTCGCCGGCCGCAGGACCGGCGAAGCTGGCTGCCGGTGCGGTCGAACGGAGGGCGGACCGGGCAGCCGACCGTGCCGCGGTCCACACCGGCGCCTCGGCCGGTGACCAGCTGGGCTCGTCGTCATCGAAGGGCTCGGCCTCGGCTGCCGCGTCCTCGGCCTTGCCGGCGTCGTCGAGCGCCTCACGGACCACGTAACCGGCGAGACCGCCGCCGTAGCCCTTACGAGCCAGCATGCCCATCAGCCGCCGTTCGGCGGTGACGCGGTCGAGCCGCTGCATCGAGGGCATCTTCCGGGCGACCAGCGCGCGGGCGGAGTCCCACTCGGCCTGGGGGTCGACCTCGGCGACGGCCGCGGCCGCCACCTCCCCGTCGACGCCCTTGGCGCGCAGCTCGGAGGCGAGCGCGCGCCGGGCCAGGCCCCGCCCGGACTGCCGACTGGACACCCAGGCGGCAGCGAAGGCGGCGTCGTCGATCAGGCCGACGTCGGTGAACCGGTCGAGCACGGCGTCGGCCACCTCGGCCGGCACCTCCTTCTTGGCCAGCAGGTCGGCCAGCTGCTTGCGCGTCTTGGCCGCTCCGGTCAGCGCCCGCAGGCAGATCCCCTTGGCGACCGCCTCGGGGTCCTCCATCTCGGTGGGCGCGCCGTCGGCGTCCGTCGAGCGCGAGCTCCACTGCGGGCCGCTGGCCCGGCCGCTCTTCCCGCGCCCGGACGCGCCGTCACCGCTCCCCCCAGCTCCCCGCGAGCCCTGGCTGCGGCGGCCGGAGCCGCCCTCGCCGAACCCGCCGCCACCGCGGGCACCACCCCGACCGGAGCGGCGTCCGGACCGACGACCTGGGTCGTCGGTCGGCTGCACGTCCTGGTCGGGGTCGGCGCCCGCGGGACCGTCGGAGGAGGGACCGGTCATCGGTGGATCAGAAGTCCGCCGGCTCGGCTGCTGCCACGCCCGCGTCGACCTTGGGGACGCCGATGCCCAGCTTCTCCTTGATCTTCTTCTCGATCTCGTCGGCCAGGTCGGGGTTGTCCCGCAGGAAGGTGCGGGCGTTCTCCTTGCCCTGGCCGAGCTGGTCGCCGTCGTAGGTGTACCAGGCACCGGACTTGCGGACGAAGCCCTGCTCCACACCGATGTCGATGAGGCCACCCTCGCGGCTGAAGCCGGTGCCCCAGATCAGGTCGAGCTCGGCCTGCTTGAAGGGGGCGGCGACCTTGTTCTTGACGACCTTGATCCGCACCCGGCTGCCGACCGCGTCGGTGCCCTGCTTCAGGGTCTCGATGCGGCGCACGTCGAGCCGGACCGAGGAGTAGAACTTCAGCGCCCGGCCACCGGTGGTGACCTCCGGGGAGCCGTAGACGACCCCGACCTTCTCGCGCAGCTGGTTGATGAAGATGCAGGTCGTGCCCGAGTTGCTCAGCGCGCCGGTGATCTTGCGGAGCGCCTGGCTCATCAGCCGGGCCTGCAGACCGACGTGGCTGTCACCCATCTCGCCCTCGATCTCGGCGCGGGGCACGAGGGCCGCCACGGAGTCGATGACGATCAGGTCCAGGGCGCCGGAGCGGATCAGCATGTCCGCGATCTCCAGCGCCTGCTCACCGGTGTCGGGCTGGCTGATCAGCAGGGCGTCGGTGTCGACACCGATCGCCCGGGCGTAGTCGGGGTCGAGCGCGTGCTCGGCGTCCACGAAGGCCACGATGCCGCCGGCGGCCTGGGCGTTGGCCACCGCGTGCAGGGCGACCGTCGTCTTGCCGGAGGCCTCGGGGCCGTAGACCTCGACGACCCGGCCGCGCGGCAGACCGCCGACGCCCAGGGCGATGTCGAGGGCGATGGAGCCGGTCGGGATGACCTTCATGGCGACCTCGGGCGAGTCCCCGAGGCGCATGACGGAGCCCTTGCCGAACTGCTTGTCGATCTGGGCGAGGGCCATGTCGAGGGCCTTGTCGCGGTCGAGCGTTGCCATGGTGGCCACCTTCGGATGTCGCTGTAGCGGGTCGTCGCCGACGCTAGGGCGGGGGTCTGACACTTTCGCGAGCCGGAGCGCATCTGTGGACGAACACCGGGTCTGTGGACACGGTATGCCGAACACGTGTTCGATTCCACCGACACGCCGCCCCGATCGTGACGGGCCGCCCGGAGGCCGGCCCGGCCGAGGTCAGCGGCGGGCGGCGCGGGCGGCGAGCACCTGCGGCAGGGCGTCCTCGACGAAGTCGATGAGCGCCAGCAGCCGCGGCGCCAGCGCCGCCCCCAGGTCGGTGAGGGTGTACTCGACGTGCGGCGGGGTGGCCGACCGGACCTCGCGGTGCACCAGGCCGTCGCGCTCGAGCACCTGCAGCGTCTGGGACAGCATCTTCTCGCTCACGCCGTCGACCCGGCGGCGCAGCTCGCCGAAGCGGTGCGGGCCCTGGTCCAGTGCGGAGAGCACGAGCACCGCCCACTTGCCGGTGACGTCCTCGAACACCTCGCGGGACGGGCAGTCGCGGCTGAACACGTCGGCCGCCTGCTGGGACGTGCTCATCACCACTCCTCGGTGTCGTACCTCGCCGCCGACTGTACTGTGCCGACGAAAGCGCTAACCAGGAGTTAGCGCTCGTCCGGAGGAGAGCTCATGATCAGCGTCACCGCAGCCAGCGGCCACCTCGGCCGGCTCGTCGTCACCGGCCTGCTGGACGCCGGCGTCCCGGCAGCCGAGGTCGTCGCCGTCGTCCGCACCCCGGCCAAGGTCGCCGACCTCGCCGCCCGCGGCGTCCAGGTGCGGCAGGCCGACTACACCGACGCCGCCACCCTGGAGACGGCGCTGCAGGGCACCGACCGGCTGCTGCTGGTCTCGGGCAGCGAGGTCGGCCAGCGCGTCCAGCAGCACACCAACGTGCTGCAGGCCGCGAAGGCCGCCGGCGTCGAGCTGCTCGTCTACACCAGCGCCAGCAAGGCCGACGACACCCCGCTGCCGCTGGCGCCGGAGCACATCGCCACCGAGCGGCTGATCGCCGACTACGACATCCCCGCGGTCGTGCTCCGCAACAACTGGTACCTGGAGAACTACGACCAGCAGATCACGCAGGCCGCGCAGACCGGCTCGCTCACCGGCAGCTCCGGCAGCGGCCGGATCGCCGCCGCAACCCGCGCCGACTACGCCGCGGCGGCCGTCGCCGTCCTGACCGCCGGCTCCCCCACCACCGGCGTGCTCGAGCTCGGCGGCGACGACGCCTTCACGCTGGCCGACCTGGCCGCCGCCGTCTCCACCGCCGCCGGTCGCGAGGTCACCTACACCGACCTCACCCCGGAGCAGCACGTCCGGTCCCTGCTCGACGCCGGTCTCCCCGAGGGGACGGCGCAGTTCGTCGTCGGCCTGGACCAGGCCATCGCCGCGGGCGCGCTGGACACCGGCAGCACCGCACTGTCGGAGCTCACCGGCCGGCCCACCACCCCGCTGTCGACCCACGTCCGGAGCGTGCTCGGCTCCTGAGCGCCCGACGTCCCGCCGGTGGGCCCTCAGCGGTCCTTCGGCGGGACGTCGTACTCCTTGCAGATCTCCAGCCAGACGGTGCGCACCGGCACCCCGGCGTCGATGGCCTCCAGCGCCGAGCGGCCACCGAGCGCGCCGAAGACGTGGTCGCTGGCGACGTACTGCGCACGCATCGAGCCGAACTGGCTCTCCATCCGGGTCCTGAACTCCTGCAGCCGCACAGCACGACGGTACCCACGGCCACCGCCCCGCGCGGCCGGGGAGGCGCCCCTACGCTCGGCGGCATGACCGGCTCGGGCACCTGGGACACGCTGCTGCAGATCGCCTTCGCCGTGGCGCTGCTGGTCGCGGTCGTGCTGACCGTCCGCAACATGCGGCGCTGAGCCCCCGCGGGTCAGCCCGCGCGGCGGACCGGGTGACCGGCGTGCCGCGGCTTGACCACGCTGTTGAGGTGCCGGCCGATGCTGTCGGCCTCCAGGAGGGCGAGCGCCTCCTCCGGCGACACATCGGGGTAGCGGTACACGCCACCGCTGACGAAGCCGACCTCCAGCACGTGCGCGTCCAGGTCGTACCCCACCCAGCGCACGCTCGAGGACCGGACCCCCGCCCGCTGCATCGTCACGTGGACTACAACGTCGTAACTACAACCGTGTAATCCGAAGAGGTGATCATCATCCCCTTGTCGACGAGTCGACACGGGGACACGGCGGGCCGGTGGTCGCCCGTTCGTGGACGGCGGACTGTCGTACCCGCGTGGACACTGAGGACGTGCCGACCATGCCGTCCGCCCCGACGCCTGCGATGGAGCGCTTCTCCGCGCCCACGCAGGCCTGGTTCACCGGCGCGTTCGAACACCCCACCACCGCCCAGGAGGGCGCCTGGACGGCGATCAGCAGCGGGCAGCACGCGCTGGTCGTGGCCCCCACGGGCTCGGGCAAGACGCTGGCTGCCTTCCTCTGGTCGCTGGACCGCCTGGCCGCCACGCCTCCGCCGGAGGACCCGCTGCGCCGCTGCCGGGTCCTGTACGTCTCCCCGCTCAAGGCGCTGGCCGTCGACGTCGAGCGCAACCTGCGGGCACCGCTGACCGGGATCGGCCAGGCCGCCGCCCGCCTGGGGCTCGAGCGGCCGGAGATCACCGTCGGCATCCGCTCCGGCGACACCCCTGCCGACGAGCGGCGGCTGTTCACCAAGCGCCCGCCGGACATCCTGATCACCACGCCCGAGTCGCTGTTCCTGCTGCTCACCAGCCAGGCGCGCGAGTCGCTGCGCGGGGTCGAGACGGTCATCCTCGACGAGGTGCACGCCGTCTGCGGCAGCAAGCGCGGGGCGCACCTGGCCGTCTCCCTCGACCGGCTCGACGAGCTGCTGGACGCACCCGCCCAGCGGATCGGCCTGTCGGCCACGGTCCGCCCGATCGAGGAGGTCTCCACCTTCCTCGCCGGCGGGCGCCCGGTGCAGGTCGTCGCGCCGCCGTCGACCAAGCAGTGGGACCTGTCGGTCGTCGTCCCGGTCGAGGACATGTCCCAGCTGGGGCAGCCGACCGGCGAGCTGTCCGGCTCCGCGGCCGGCAACCAGCCACGGACGTCGATCTGGCCGGCGGTCGAGGAGCGGGTGCTCGACCTCATCGAGAGCCACCGCAGCACCATCGTCTTCGCCAACTCCCGGCGGCTGGCCGAACGGCTGACCAGCCGGCTCAACGAGCTGGCCTACGAGCGGGCGACCGGCGAGCCGATGCCGCACGGCGCCAACCCCGCCGAGCTGATGGCCCAGGCCGGCACCGGCGTCGGCGCGGGCACCTCGACCGACGTCAAGCCGGTCGCCTCCGCCCACCACGGCTCGGTCTCCCGGGAGCAGCGGGCGATCGTCGAGGAGGCGCTCAAGTCCGGGCAGCTGCCCGCCGTGGTCGCCACCTCCTCCCTCGAGCTGGGCATCGACATGGGCGCGGTCGACCTGGTGGTCCAGGTCGAGTCCCCGCCCAACGTCGCCGCCGGGCTGCAGCGGGTCGGCCGCGCCGGCCACCAGGTGGGTGCGGTCAGCGAGGGCGTCATCTTCCCGAAGTTCCGCGGCGACCTGGTGCAGAGCGCCGTGGTCGCGGAGCGGATGCGGGCCGGGGCGATCGAGTCCACCCGCTACCTGCGCAACCCCCTCGACGTGCTGGCCCAGCAGATCGTGGCCATCGTCTCCGAGCGCCCGCGCACCGTCGACGAGGTGTCGGCGGTGCTGCGCCGGTCGGCGGCGTTCGCCTCGCTGCCGGACTCCGCGCTGCACGCGGTGCTGGACATGCTCGCCGGCCGCTACCCCTCCGACGCCTTCGCCGAGCTGCGCCCGCGGCTGACCTGGGACCGCGTCACCGACACCCTCACCGCCCGCAACGGCGCGCAGCGGCTGGCGGTCACCAGCGGCGGCACCATCCCCGACCGCGGCCTGTTCGGCGTCTTCCTCGTCTCCGGCGCCGGGGAGAACGGCGGACGGCGGGTCGGTGAGCTCGACGAGGAGATGGTCTACGAGTCCCGGGTGGGCGACGTCTTCCTGCTCGGTTCCTCCTCCTGGCGGATCGAGGAGATCACCCACGACCGGGTGCTGGTCAGCCCGGCCCCCGGCCAGCCGGGCAAGATGCCGTTCTGGCACGGCGACACCCTCGGCCGCCCGCTGGAGCTGGGCCGGGCCCTGGGCGCCTTCCTCCGCGAGGTCGGCACCGCCACCCCCGAGGCCGGCCAGGAGCGGGCGCGCGCTGCGGGCCTGGACGCCTGGGGTGCGAGCAACCTGTTCGCCTACCTCGCCGAGCAGAAGGCGGCCACCGGCCACCTGCCCGACGACCGCACGCTGCTGGTCGAGCGGTTCCGCGACGAGCTGGGCGACTGGCGGCTGGTCGTCCACTCCCCCTTCGGCGCCCAGGTCAACGCCCCGTGGGCGCTGGTGCTCGCCGCCCGGCTGCGCGAGCGGTACGGCGTCGACGTCGCCTCGATGCACGCCGACGACGGCATCGTGCTGCGCCTGCCCGACACCACCGGCGAGCCTCCCGAGGCCGACCTGGCGCTGCTGGACCCCGACGACGTCGAGCGCGAGGTCACCGCCGAGGTCGGCAACTCCGCGCTGTTCGCCAGCCGGTTCCGCGAGTGCGCCGCCCGCGCGCTGCTGCTCCCCCGCCGCGACCCACGCCGCCGCACCCCGCTGTGGCAGCAGCGCCAGCGGGCGGCCCAGCTGCTGTCGGTGGCCAGCGAGTTCTCCTCCTTCCCGATCACCCTCGAGGCGGTGCGGGAGGTGCTGCAGGACGTCTATGACGTGCCCGGCCTGGTCGAGCTGATGAGCGACGTGCGCGCCCGCCGGGTCCGGCTGGTCGACGTGCAGACCCAGACGGCGTCACCGTTCGCGCAGTCACTGCTGTTCGGCTACGTGGGCCAGTTCATCTACGAGGGCGACGCCCCGCTGGCCGAGCGCCGCGCGCAGGCCCTGGCCCTGGACACCGGTCTGCTGGCCGAGCTGCTGGGCCGCTCGGAGCTGCGCGAGCTGCTCGACGGCGACGCGATGGCCGAGATCGAGGCCGAGCTGCAGCGGCTGCCCGAGCAGCGGCATCCGCGCGACGTCGACGGCGCCAGCGACCTGCTGCGCGGGGTGGGCGACCTGACCGTCGCCGAGGCCGCCGCCCGCGGGGTGCCCGCCGCGTGGCTGGAGGAGCTCGTGGTCTCCCGGCGCGCGCTCGTCGTGCGGATCGCCGGGGAGGAGCGGTACGTCGCCATCGAGGACGCCGGCCGGCTCCGCGACGCGCTGGGCACCGCACTGCCGGTCGGGGTCCCGGAGGCCTTCACCGAGCCGGTCGCCGACCCGCTCGGTGACCTCATCGGCCGCTACGCCCGCACCCACGGCCCGTTCGCCCCGCCCGAGGTCGCCGCCCGGCTGGGGCTGGGCGTCGCCGTGGTCACCGCCACCGTGCAGCGGCTGGTCGGCACCGGCCGGCTGGTCACCGGTGAGTTCCGTCCCGGCGGCATCGGCCAGGAGTGGTGCGACGCCGAGGTGCTGCGCTCGGTCCGCCGGCGGTCGCTGGCCAAGCTGCGCCAGGAGGTCGAGCCGGTCCCGATCGACACCCTGGCCCGGTTCACCCCAAGCTGGCAGTCCGTGGGCGGCCGGATGCGCGGGGTCGACGGCGTGCTGGCGGTCGTCGAGCAGTTGGCCGGCGCGCTGGTGCCGGCGTCGGCGCTGGAGTCGCTGGTGCTCCCCTCCCGGGTGCAGGGCTACTCCCCCGCGATGCTCGACGAGCTGACCAGCGCCGGCGAGGTGCTGTGGGCCGGCGCCGGCGGGCTGTCCGGTGGCGACGGCTGGGTGACCCTCGTGCCCGCCGACCTGGCTCCCCTGCTGCTGCCCGAGCCGCCGGCCGGGGCGGTCCTCGAGGGTGGGGTCGGCCAGCTGGTGCTCGACGAGCTCGCCGGCGGGCAGGCGATGTTCTTCCGCACGCTGTCCGACCGGGTGGGGGCCACCGACGACCCGGCGCTGGCCGAGGAGATCTGGGACCTCGTCTGGTCCGGGGCGCTCACCAACGACACCCTCGCCCCGCTGCGCACCCGGCTGTCCGGCGGCGGCACGCACAAGAAGGCCCCTGCCGCACCGCGCGCCCGGCTCGATCGCAGCCGCTACGGCCGCACCCGCCTCGGCCGCCCGGCGATGCCCAGCCGCACCGGGCCGCCCTCGATGGCCGGGCGCTGGTCGCGGCTGCCGGAGCTGGAGTCCAACACCACCAAGCGCACCACCGCCCGCGCCGAGGCGCTCCTGGAGCGACACGGCGTGCTGACCCGGGGCGCGGTGCAGGCCGAGCAGGTGACCGGCGGCTTCTCCGCGGTCTACCCGGTGCTGCGGGCGTTCGAGGAGAACGGCCGGGCTCGCCGCGGGTACTTCGTGGAGACCCTGGGTGCGGCCCAGTTCGGCACACCGGGCTCGGTCGACCGGCTGCGCAGCTTCGCCAACCCCGACCGCGTGCCCGCCGGCCCGGTCGTGCTCGCCGCCACCGACCCGGCCAACGTCTACGGCGCGGCTCTGCCCTGGCCGGAGCGTCCCGGCACCGGCACCGGTGGTGACACCGCCGCAGCGGACGGCGTCGACCTCGGCGAGGGCACCGCGGCGACGACCAGGAAGAGCGGGCACCGGGCCGGGCGCAAGGCCGGGGCGCTGGTGGTGCTGGTCGACGGCGAGCTGGTGCTCTACGTGGAGCGCGGCGGCAAGACGCTGCTGTCCTGGACGGAGGAGGAGACCACGCTCAAGGAGGCGGCCACGGCGCTGTCGAGCGCGGTGGCCTCCGGGGCGCTGGGCCGGATCACCGTGCAGAAGGCCGACGGGGCCTCGGTGCACGAGTCCGGCGCGCTGTCCGCCGCCCTGCAGGCAGCGGGCTTCATCGCCACCCCACAGGGCCTGCGCCTGCGGCGCTGACCGGACGCGCCGGCTACGGCCGGCGCGTCAGCCGGTCAGCACGTCAGCACGTCAGCCAGTCGGCTGGGGCGTCGACCGGCTGGGGCATCGACCGGCTGGGGCATCGACCGGCAGGGGCATCGACCGGCAGGTGCGCCGGCCGGCAGGTACGCCGACCCGTCGGTGCGTCGACCAGCGCGTCAGCCGGTCAGCGGCGGCGGGAGCCCTGCAGCCAGGGGCCCAGCCAGCGGCTGAGCCGCGGCATCGCCAGCCGCAGCACCGTCACCACGTACAACGCCGACAGCAGCAGCCGGGCCGGCCACGGCCAGCCGCCCACGAACGGCATCGCGACCAGCTGGAAGCTCGTCGTCAGCACCAGGACGACGGCGACGGTGAGCGCCCAGCTGCGCCAGGCCGGCCCCGGGCGGGCGGGCACCGCGAAGAACGTCTCCAGGCCCACCGCCCGGGCGGTCCGCTCCTGCTCGACCAGCCGGCTGACCCGCTCCAGCGCGGCGCGGCGCTCCGGCGAGCGCTCCCAGACGGCCAGCGAGGCGTCGTCGCTGAACCGGTAGACCAGGTGGTACTCGTCGCTGGCTGGACCGGGCCGCAGCAAGGACGAGCCGAGGCTGCCCGGGAAGCTGGCGACCAGCTCCTGGACGTCGGCGGCCCACTGCTCGAAGGCCTCGTGCTCCTCGGGCCGCACGACCCGGGCGACGGTCACCGTGACCGGCTCAGGCGCGGGGGCCACGGGCTGTCGGGCCACCGAGTTCCCGGTCAGTCGAACCGGCAGGCTGCGCAGGCGGGTCGTCACGGTCACGGGTCCCACAGCGTCGCCGGCGGCCGCTCTCTTCCCGTCTGTCGCTGCCCTCACAGCCCGCTCACCCGCCCGGGCGACCCACCCGCACCGGGTCAGGGGCCGGCGTCCCAGAGCAGCCGGTGGTAGGCCGTCCGCGCCGGGTCCGGCTCGATGCCGTAGGCGTCGAGGAGCGGCCGCTCCCAGCCCGGGCCGTAGTTCCACTGCGTGCTCCAGGTCGCCACCGCCAGGTCGGCCCAGCGGTCGGCCAGGCCGAGGGACCCCAGGTCGACGTGCCCGGACCACGACCCGTCGTCGGCGACCAGCGTGTTGGGGGCGCACGCGTCGCCGTGGCAGACGACCAGCCGGTCGTCGTCGGGCACGTCGGCCAGCCGGGCCAGCACCTCGGCCACCGACAGCGCGGCGTGCACCGGGTGCCACGACTCCGGGTGCAGGACGTCGGCCCGGCGGTGCACGTCGGCCAGCCGGGTGCGCGCGGTCCAGTCGAACGGGCAGCCCTCGGCCGGCAGCGCGTCGTGCAGTGCCCGCAGGCCGGCGCCGATGGCGCGCACCGCGGTCAGCGGGTCGGCCCGCCACCGGGCGTCGACGGCGCTGTCGCCGGGCAGCCCGGCGGTGAGCAGCCAGTCGCCGTCGGCGTCGCTGCCGGCGTCCAGCACGACGGGCACGGGCGAGAAGCGCGACGCCCAGCGCAGCCGCTCGGCCTCGCGCACGATCGGCAGCCCGCTGCCGGCCGGCGCCCACTTCACGAACCGGCGCCCCGCCCCGGACCCGAACTGCCAGGTGACTCCCCCGGCCTCGTTCTGCCAGACCGCCGTCGCCGGACCGGCACCGGCCAGGGCGCGCACGACCGGCGGCAGCACGACGGGATCGGGCGGGGGCCCGGAGTACAGCACCCGGCGATGGTGGCACGGGCGGGCTCCGCACGGGCGGCCCGGACCGGGGACGATGGACGGCGTGCCCGAGGGAGACACCGTGTGGCTGGCGGCCAAGCGCATGGACACCGCACTCGCCGGGGCCACGCTCCTCCGGGGCGAGCTGCGCGTGCCCCGGCTCGCCAGCGTCGACCTGACCGGCGCGACCATCACCGAGGTCGTGCCCCGCGGCAAGCACGTGCTCACCCGCCTGGCCGACGGCCGCACGCTGCACACGCACTACCGGATGGACGGCAGCTGGCACATCAACCGTCCCGGGACGCGGTGGCGGGGCGGGCCGGCGTTCGAGGTCCGGGCCGTGCTGACCACCGACCAGTGGGAGTGCGTGGGCTATCGGCTGCACGACATGGCACTGGTGCCCACGGCGCGCGAGCACGAGCTGGTCGGCCACCTCGGTCCCGACGTGCTCGGCCCGGACTGGGACGTCGAGGAGGTGCTGCGCCGGCTGCGCGCCCGGCCCGACGAGCAGATCGGCGTCGCCGTCCTCGACCAGCGCAACCTGGCCGGCCCCGGCAACCTCTACAAGACCGAGGCGCTGTTCCTCACCGGGGTCAACCCCTGGGCCCGGGTCGCCGACGTGCCGGACCTGCGCGCGCTGGTCGAGCGGGCCCGCACGCTGATGATGGCCAACCGCGACCGCCCGGCCCAGAGCACCACCGGGATCACCCGGCGCGGCTGGGACCACTGGGTCGCTGGCCGGAAGGGCCGCCCGTGCCGCCGCTGCGGGACGCCGATCGCACTCGGCGACCAGGGACCGGACCTGCAGGAGCGGGTGACCTGGTGGTGCCCGACCTGCCAGGCCACCCCGGTGCCGGTCGATCCGCGCGCCCGCACCGGCCTGCCCGGCACCGAGGCCCGGCGCGCCTCCTACTGAGGCGGGGACCCCGGCAGCCGGGGATCATGGGGGGATGCCCGAAGGAGACACCGTCTGGTTGGCCGCCAACCGGATGAACACCGCGCTGGCCGGTGCCACGTTGACCAAGGGCGAGCTGCGCGTGCCCCAGCTGGCCACGGTCGACCTGGCCGGTGCCACCGTGACCGAGGTCGTCCCCCGCGGCAAGCACATGCTCACCCGGTTCGCCGACGGCCGGACGCTGCGCACGCACTACCGGATGGACGGCAGCTGGCACATCTACCGCCACGGCTCCCCGTGGAAGGGCGGGCCCGCGCACAGCATCCGGGCTGTCCTGTCCACCGGCGAGTGGGACTGCGTCGGGTACCGGCTGCACGACATGACGATCGTGCCCACCAGCGCCGAGGGTGACCTGGTGGGCCATCTGGGCCCCGACGTGCTCGGCCCGGACTGGGACCTCGACGAGGCGCTGCGCCGGCTGCAGTCGCACCCCGACGAACAGATCGGCGTGGCGATCCTGGACCAGCGCAACCTGGCCGGGATCGGCAACCTCTACAAGGTCGAGACGCTGTTCATGACCCGGACCCACCCGTGGACCCGGGTCGCCGACGTCCCCGACCTGCCGGGCCTGGTCACCCGCGCCCGCACGCTGATGCAGGCCAACCGCGACCACCCCGAGCAGAGCACCACCGGCTCGATGCGCCGCGGGGAGGACCACTGGGTCTTCGGCCGCAAGGGCCGCCCGTGCCGCCGCTGCCGGACGACGATCCTGCTGGGTGACCAGGGCCCGGACACCCAGGAGCGGGTGACCTACTGGTGCCCGCAGTGCCAGGCTGCGCGCAGCCCGATCGACCCGCTCGCCCGCACCGGCGAGCCCGGCCACCCGGCGTCGATCGCCGCCACCTGACGGGCCTCGGAGACGACGGAGCCCCGCCGTCCACGAGGACGACGGGGCTCCGGCTCCGGCCCCGGTGCAGGGTCCCGCCTCGAGCCTGCGAGAGGTGGGGGCACCGAGGTCCTTCGTCAGGCGCGGTCGGGCCGCTCGGCCGACTGGTCGGCGCCCAGCGCGGTCCCGCCGACCGTGCCGCCGGACTCGATCGCACCGGCCGCCGGGTTGCCGCTGATGGCCTGCGTCCCGCCGCCCATCGAGGCGCGGATCTCGGCGAGCCGGGAGGCACCGGCGACGTCGATGGTCGCCTTCTGCACCTCGAGCATCCGGCCCTCGACCGAGTTCTGCGCGAGCTCGGCCGAGCCGAGGGCGTTGGCGTAACGGGCCTCGATCTTGTCCCGGACGTCGTTCAGCGAGGGGGTGTTGCCCGGCGCGGACAGCTCGTTGACCGAACGCAGCGAGGCCGAGACCTGCTCCTGCATCTTGGCCTGCTCCAGCTGCGACATGAGCTTGGTGCGCTCGGCCAGCGTCGACTGCAGCCGCATCCGGCTGGTCTCCACCGCGCCCTTGGCCTGCTCGGCGGCCTGCAGCGCCTCGTCGTGGCTGCGCTTGAGGTCCTCCGCCGCCTGCTCGGCGCTGACCAGCTGGGTGGCGAAGGCCTGGGCGGCCTGCTCGTACTCGCCGGCCTTGGCCGCGTCACCGGAGGCGCGGGTCTGGTCGGCGAGGTTCAGCGCCTGCCGCGCGGAGGACTGGAGCTTCTCGATCTCACCGAGCTGCCGGTTGAGCCGCATCTCCAGCTGGCGCTGGTTGCCCAGCACGGCGGCGGCCTGGTTGGCCAGGGCCTGGTGGCGCTGCTGCTCGGCCTCGATCGCCTGCTGGATCTGGATCTTCGGGTCGGCGCGCTGGTCGATCTGGTCGTTGGCCGAGGCCGTGAGGTACTTCCACAGCTTCACGAACGGGTTCGGCATGGCTCCTCCTGATCCGGTGCGCCGGTCCACCGGGCGGTGGACGGCACGATCCGGGCAACGCTGTCGTCGATCATCGTCTCAGGCCCAGTACCCGGGCAGCCACCGTTGACCCGCAGCGCCGCAGCACGCCGTCCCCCTGCACGTGACGTCGTCCCCCGGGACGACGTCACACCGCACCGACGGCCGTCCCCCTGCACCGACGACGGTGCAGGGGGACGGTCGTGGACGAGGTCGCCTGGTCCACACTCGGCGGGCCCAGGCGACAGGCGCGTCAGGCGCGCCCGCGCAGCGCCCGGTAGTGCTGCACCAGCGCGACGGTGGACGCGTCCTGGTCCATCTCCGGCGCCGTCTCGCTGGTCAGGGCCGGGGCGAGCTCCCGCGCCATGACCTTGCCCAGCTCCACGCCCCACTGGTCGAAGGAGTCGATCTGCCAGACGACGCCCTCGACGAACACGGTGTGCTCGTAGAAGGCGATGAGCTGCCCCAGCGTGGACGGGGTGAGCTTCGGCGCCAGGATCGTCGTCGAGGGCCGGTTGCCCGGCATCACCTTGTGCGGGACGACGGCGGCGGGGGTGCCGTCGGCGGCGACCTCCTCGGCGGTCTTGCCGAAGGCCAGCGCCGAGGACTGCGCGAACATGTTGGCCATCAGCAGGTCGTGCATCTCGCCGATGTCGTGGTTCGGCTCGCCGAAGCCGATGAAGTCGGCCGGGATGAGGCTGGTGCCCTGGTGCAGCAGCTGGTGGAACGCGTGCTGGCCGTTGGTGCCCGGCTCGCCCCAGTAGACCTCGCCGGTCGAGGTGGTCACCGGCTCCCCGTCGAACTGCACGGTCTTGCCGTTGCTCTCCATCGTCAGCTGCTGCAGGTAGGCCGGCAGCCGCGACAGGTACTGGCTGTAGGGCAGCACGGCGTGGGTCTGGGCGCCGAAGAAGTCGGTGTACCAGACGTTGAGCAGGCCCTGCAGGACCGGCAGGTTGGCCGCCAGCGGGGTGGTGCGGAAGTGCTCGTCGACGGCGTGGAAGCCGGCGAGCATCTCGCCGTAGTGCTCGCGGCCGATGGCGACCATCAGCGACAGGCCGACGGCGGAGGTGAAGGAGTACCGCCCGCCGACCCAGTCCCAGAAGCCGAACATGTTGTCGGTGTCGATGCCGAACTCGGCCACGGCGTCGGCGTTGGTGCTCACCGCGACGAAGTGCTTGGCGACCGCGCCCTCGACCTCGCCGACGCCGGCGAGCAGCCAGTCGCGGGCGACGGTGGCGTTGGTCAGCGTCTCCAGCGTGGTGAAGGTCTTGGAGCAGACCACGAACAGCGTCGTCGCCGGGTTCAGGTCGCGGGTCTTCTCGGCGAAGTCGGTCGGGTCGATGTTGGACACGAAGCGGGCGGTGAGGCCACGGTCGCTGTAGTCGGCCAGCGCCAGGTAGGCCATCGCCGGGCCGAGGTCGGAGCCGCCGATGCCGATGTTGACCACCGCGGTGATCCGCTCGCCGGTCGCCCCGCGCCACTCACCCGAGCGCACCCGGTCGGCGAAGTCGCCCATCTTGGTCAGCACCGCGTGCACGTCGGCGGTGACGTCCTGGCCGTCGACGGTCAGCGGCACCGACGCCGGGGCGCGCAGCGCGGTGTGCAGCACCGCGCGGTCCTCGGTGACGTTGATGTGCTCCCCGGAGAACATCGCCTCGATCTTCCCGGGCAGGCCGGCCTTCTCGGCGAGGGCGACGAGCAGCTGCACGGTCTCGTCGGTCACCCGGTGCTTGGACCAGTCGACGTAGAGGTCACCGGCGGTGCCGGTCAGCCGGGTGCCGCGCTCGGCGTCCTCGGCGAACAGCTCGCGCAGCGTGCGGGACGCCACCTCGCGGTGGTGGTCAGACAGTGCTGCCCACTCGTCGGTCGCGGTGATGTCCATGCTGGTGCCTCCAACGGTCCGGCCAGGGTCTGTCGGGGAGTGCGCAGCCGGGACACGCGACAAACCCCGGCGCGATCATGCCCGCCCCCGCCCGGACCCCGCACGGGGGTCCGGGCAGGCCCGTCAGGGGGCCCCGACCCGGGAGCTGCCGCTCCGGGCACCGCCGGCCTGGGCCCCGCCGTTCTGGGCACCACCGGTCTGGGCGCCGGCACTGCGCTCGCGGGCCTCCCCCACCTGCTCGAGCCGGTCCTCGGTCGCCATCCGGGTCAGCTCCGCGCCCGCCTGGGCGTCCCGGGTGAGGTTCTCCCCGGTGTGCGGGTCGAACACGTGCACCTTGCGGGTGTCGAGCCAGAAGTCGGCGTCCCGGCCCTCCCGGATCCGGCTGGTGGAGTCGATGGACACGATCGCCTGGGTGCGCAGCTCCTCCGCGTCCAGCTCCTTGGACAGGTCGCGCAGCTGGGTGCGGATCGCGTCCGGCGCCTCGTAGGGGATGTAGGCGTACTGCTGGTCACCGAGCCACTCGGTGACGTCGACCCGGGCGCGGAAGACCGTGCCCACCGGCCGCTTGGCCTCGTCCACCAGCGAGGCGTCCTCGAAGTACTCCGGCCGGATGCCGACGAGCAGCAGGTCGCGCCCGGCGACGGCGGCCGCCCGCCGCTCGTCGAGGTCGATCGTGCCGAACGGCGTGGTCAGCCGGGCACCGTCGACGGTGGCGGGCAGGAAGTTCATCGGCGGGGAACCGATGAAGCCGGCGACGAAGAGGTTGACCGGCTGCTCGTAGAGCTCCCGCGGCGAGGCGACCTGCTGGATCTTGCCCTTGCGCAGCACGCACACCCGGTCGCCGAGGGTCATCGCCTCGGTCTGGTCGTGGGTGACGTAGACGGTGGTGATGCCGAGCCGTCGCTGCAGCCGGGAGATCTCGGTGCGCATCTGCCCGCGCAGCTTGGCGTCGAGGTTGGACAGCGGCTCGTCGAACAGGAACGCCTCGGCCTGCCGCACGATCGCCCGGCCCATCGCAACCCGCTGGCGCTGGCCACCGGAGAGGTTGGCGGGCTTGCGCTCCAGGTGCTCGTGCAGCTCGAGGACGTCGGCGGCCTCGTTCACCCGGCGCCGCACCTCGCCGTCGTCCATCTTGGCCAGCCGCAGCGGGAAGGCGATGTTCTCGAACACCGTCAGGTGCGGGTAGAGCGCGTAGTTCTGGAAGACCATCGACAGGTTCCGCTCGCGCGGGGCCTTGTCGTTGACCCGGACGCCGCCGATGACCATGTCACCGCTGGTGATGTCCTCCAGGCCGACGACCATCCGCAGCAGCGTGGACTTCCCGCAGCCGGACGGGCCGACCAGGATCATGAACTCCCCGTCGGCGACGTCCAGGCTGACGTCGTTGACCGCGGGGAACCCGTCGCCGTACTTCTTGACGATGTTCTTCATCTCGATGGCGGCCATGAGCTGGTCCTCTCTGAGCAGGGGTACGGGGGGCGGTCAGCCCTTGACGGCGCCGTTGGTGAGGCCGGCGACGATGCGCCGCTGGAACAGGAGCACGAGGGCCACGACCGGGATCGTGACGATCACGGCCGCCGCGGCGATGGCGCCGGTCGGGTCCTCGAACTGGGAGGCACCGGAGAACAGGCCCAGCGCGGCAGGCACCGGCCGGGCGGCGCTGGTGGAGGTCAGCGAGATCCCGTAGACGAAGTCGTTCCAGGCGATGAAGAACGCGATGATCGCCGTGGTGAACACCCCAGGTGCCGCCAGCGGCACGATCACCTTGCGGAACGCCTGCCAGGTCGTGGCCCCGTCGACCTGGGCGGCCTGCTCCATCTCCCAGGGGATCTCGCGGAAGAACGCCGACATGGTCCAGATCGAGATCGGCAGCGTCAGCGACAGGTACGGGATGATCAGCCCCGGCCAGGTGTCGTAGAGGCCGATGTTGCGCCACAGGTTGAACAGCGGCGTGACGATCGAGATGACCGGGAAGATCGCCACCCCCAGCGCGGTGCCGAGGATCAGCTTCTTGCCGGGGAAGTCCAGCCGGGCGATCGCGTAGGCGGCGAACATCGCCAGCAGGCAGGAGATGAACGTCGCGATCAGGCAGATCCCGAAGGAGTTCCGCAGCGCGGGCAGGAACAGGTCCGCGCCGGCGCCGGTGAAGATCGTCGAGTAGTTCTCGTCCGTCGGCGTGGTGGGGAGGAACTGCCCGTTGGCCAGGTCACCGGGCGCCTTGAACGACAGCGACACGATCCAGGCGACCGGGAAGAGCGCGTAGACGACGATCGCGACCCCGGCGACGATCCACCAGGTCTTCTCCTTGCTCGACATCAGCCCTCCCCTCGTGCCTGTGCCAGGTCGACCTTGAAGCCCTTGATGAACAGGGCCGCGATCCCCACGACCACCAGGAACAGCAGCACCGACACCGCCGACCCCAGCCCGATCTCCAGCCGGGAGATGGTCTGCCGGTAGGCCAGGAACGACACCGACTCGGTGTTGTTGGCCCCGGCGGTCATGACGAAGATCGAGTCGAAGACGCGGAAGGCGTCCAGGGTGCGGAACAGCAGCGCGACCATGATCGCGGCCTTCATGTTCGGCAGCGTCACCTTCCGCAGCCGCTGCCACCAGGTGGCGCCGTCGACCTTGGCGGCCTCCTGCAGCACCTCGGGCACCTGCGCCAGCCCGGCGAGCAGGAGCAGCGAGATGAACGGCGTGGTCTTCCAGATCTCGGCGAGGCAGACGACCAGCAGCGCCGAGCCCTGACCGCCGAACCAGTCGGTGTCGGCGCCGATGCCGGGCAGCCACCCGAACCAGGTGTTCACGAACCCGGTGTCGATGGCGAAGGCGAACCGCCAGGCGAACGCCGAGACCACGGTGATGACCGCGTACGGGATGAGGATCGCCGCGCGGAGCACCGGCCGGATGGCCTTGAGCGCCTTGGCCATCACGAACGCCAGCGCGAACCCGAGCACCAGCTCGATGGCGACGGTGACCAGCGTGATGACCACCGTGACGGCCATGGCGATCCACCACGTCGAGTCCGAGAGGATCACGACGTAGTTGCTCAGCCCCGTGAACGACCGGTTGTCCGGGTCGGTGAGCCGGTAGTCGAACAGCGAGTCGTAGACCGCCTGCAGGATCGGGTAGGCGGTCACCAGCAGCATCACCGCCAGCGCCGGGCCGGCCAGCAGCCAGCCGAGCTTGCGCTCGCTGCGCGCCCGGTCGCTGGTCGTGTGGCCCGGGGCGTTCACCGGCGCGGTCTTCTCCGCCGGTGGCAGGGTCGTCGTCGTCACAGCAACTGCTCCTTCCGCAACACCGCGGTGATGAACTCGGTGGCCTCGCGCGGCGTCCGCTCCGGGTCGACCGAGCCGGTCGGGTGGTACCTGCGCTGCAGCCCGCCGGTGACCTCGCTGTAGTAGGCGGTCAGTGGGCGCGGCGCGGCCTGCTCCAGCGAGTCACGGATCGTCTCGGCCATCGGGAAGGCCTCGAGCACCTCCGGGTCGTCGTAGACGGTGGTGTCCGAGGCCGCGTTGCCGTCGTTGACGAAGTAGAAGGCCTGGTTCTCCGTCGAGGTGATGCACTCGGTCGCGTCGTAGGCCAGGTCCGGGTGCTCGCTGAGTGCACCGACCCCGAGGTTGATCCCGCCGTAGGGCGGCGCGCTCTCGGTGCCCTCGTCGACCTGCGGGTACAGCGTCCAGCCGTAGTCGTCGACCGTGGCCTGGTCCATCGTCCCGTCCTCGACCTTGCCGAGGGCCCGGGCGTAGACGAAGGAGTAGTTGACCATGAAGCCCCCGTCGGCGGACTCGAAGCCCGTGGCCGTGGTGTCCTCGTTGGCCGTCGACAGCGCCGGGCCGGTCTGCCCGCTGTTGGAGATGTCCCGCATCAGCTCGGTCGCCCGCCGTCCGGCGTCGGACTCCAGCCCCAGGGTGACCTGCTCGGGGTCGGTGGAGTTCTCGGCGATGATCGACCCGCCGGCGGACTCGATGAGCGCGTTGAACCACACGGTCAGCGCCTCGGCCCGGATCCCCTGGACGCCGATCAGCTTGTCCTGCTCCTGCGCGGCGGCGACCACCTGGTCCCAGGTGACCGGCTGGGACATGTCCAGCCCGGCGGCCTCGGCGACGGACTTGCGGTACCAGAGCAGCTGGGTGTTCGACCAGAACGGGACGGCGACCAGCTGGTCCTCCCACGTGGAGGTCTCCACCGCGGCCGGGACGACGTCCTCGGTGACCCGGCCGGCGATCTCGGGCGGCACCGGGGCGAGGAAGCCGGCCTGGGCGAACTCCGGCACGAAGATCGGGTCCAGGCTCATGATGTCGATCGAGGTGTCGTTGGCGGCCAGGCGCCGGACCAGCTGCTCGCGCTGGCCGGAGGCCTCGCGCGGCAGGGTCGCGGTCTCGATCCGGTAGCGCCCACCGGCCGCCTCGGTGCAGCGGGCGGCGATCTCGGTCTGCCCACCGGCGTCGGGGTTGATGTACCAGGTCAGCGTCGGGACGCCGCCGGACCCACCACCGCAGGCCGCCAGCGTGGAGCCGAGCACCCCGGCCGTGGCCGCACCGGCCAGGGCACGCCGCCACCTGCGCCGGCGGGACGGACCCGCTCGCCCACCCCGCCCTGCGTCGTCCCGACCCGTGTGCTCGTCCGGCACGGTGCACCGCCTCCGTAGGTCCACGGAGACCTCGTCGTCCCCGTGGACCTCGGAGAGTGGCCCGGGCCACACCTCGTGTCAACCGGACGGCGGCGTCCGGTCGGGGACTCAGGCGGGCGTGTGCGCGGGCACCGCACGGTGGGCGGCGATCACCGACGGGGTGGTCAGCACGGCCGGGGTGCGCGGCAGCACGTTCTGCACGTAGGAGCGCGCCGCAGCCCACGTGCCGACGTCGAAGCCGGCCCGCTCGGAGAGGAACCAGCGGTGCTCGAGGACCTCGTGGAACACCTCGGCGGGCTCCAGCCGGCCGGCCAGGTCCTCCGGCACCGCGCGCACGACGGGCAGGTAGACGTCGCTGAGCCAGCGGCGGGCCGCCTCCTCCTCCGCGACGATGCCGCCGGTGCGCTGCTCGAGGTAGGCCCGGTAGGAGCGCAGGTCGTTGAGCAGCCGCTGCGCCTGCTTCTCCTGCACCTCCAGACCGGTCAGCCGGACCAGCTCGTGCCGGTGCTGCCCCGGCTCGGCCACCCGGGTCTCGACCCGCAGCCGCGCGCCCTCCGGTGAGGTCACCAGCTCGATCTCGCCCACGTCGAAGCCGAGGTCGTTGAGCCGCTGCAGCCGCTCGGCGACCCGGACGGCCTGCTCGTCGACCCGGAAGACCTCCTCGCGGGTGACCTCGTCCCACAGCGCCTCGTAGCGGCCGGGCAGGCTGTTGGCGATCTCGACCGGGTCCAGCTCGGGGGGCAGCAGCTCGCCGGCCTGCAGGTCCATCAGCTCGGCGCCCAGCCGCTCGCGGGCCAGCTCGATGTCGTAGGCCCGCTTGCCGACCGACAGCGTCGGGTAGCGCTCGGCGGTCTCGGCGTCGACCAGGTAGGCGGTGTAGGTGCCGGCATCGGGGAGGAAGAGCGTGTTGGACAGCGTGCAGTCACCCCAGTAGACGCCGGCCAGGTGCAGCCGGACGAGCAGTTGCACCAGGGTGTCCAGCAGCCGGTCGGGCTCCCCGGCACGCGGCCCGGAGAACAGGTACCGGTAGGACATCGAGTACTCGAGGTAGCGGGTGACCAGGATGGCCTGCTGGTCGTCGGGCCGGTCGAAGCAGATGCCCAGCGCGGTGACCGCGGGCAGCCCCTCGGCCTCGAACTGCCCGAGCAGCGCGTACTCGTGCCGGGCCAGCGGCTCGGAGATCTCCTTGAGCGCGTAGACGTTGCCCTCGCTCACGGTGAACCGGACGACGTGCCGGGAGATGCCCCGCTGCGGCACCTCCAGCAGCAGGTCCTCGTCCCACTCCTCCAGGGGCTGGTCCCAGGGCAGGCTGAGCAGGCCGGCGGCCTCGGCGGCCGGGGGTCGGAACAGGAACCGCATCGCGCACTCCCGGGGTGGTCGGTCAGGTGGGGGTGGGGGGCGTGGGGGCGCCGTCCGGCCACGATGTCACGGATGGCGCCGCCGGACGGCCGGCTGCCGCTGTGAGGTGTGCCGGGACGACGACGGCCGCCCCGGTCAGCCTGCGACCGGAGCGGCCGCAGACGGTCGCGAGGAGCGGCGTCAGCCGATGAGCATCTTCGGTCCGCGCCTCGCTCGCTGGCGCTCGCTCGATGCTCCCGGCGTCAGCCGACGAACACCCTCGGTCCGCTCCTCGCTCGCTGGCGCTCGCTCGATGCTCCCGGCGTCAGCCGACGAGCTGCCCGGTGACGACGGCGGCCTGCGCGGCGCGCTCCTGCACGGTGCCCGGCTGCAGGACCAGGCCCAGCAGCCAGCGGCAGACCAGCTCGGCCTCGGGGCGGGAGATGCGCAGCGCCGAACCGAGGGTCACCACGACGTCGGCCCAGCGGTCGGCGTCCAGCGCCATCATCTGCACCAGCGTCTCCGGCTCGCTCTCGGCCAGCCGGCGCAGCACCGGGTGGCCGCCGACCTCCTCGGCCAGCGCGGGGACCGCGACGGTCAGCGGCAGCTCCGCGGCCAGGGCCGAGAGGCGGTCCAGCTCGAAGGCGATGAGCGCGTGCGCGACGTCGTCCTTGGTGCGGAAGTGGTTGTACAGCGTGGCCTTGGCGACGTTGGCCGCGGCGGCGATGTGCTGCATCGTCGTCTTCTTGACCCCGCGCTCGGCGAAGGCGGTGCGGGCCCCGGCGAGCAGGCCGCGCCGGGTGCGGCTCATGGCCACGCCGGTGCGGGCGGCGGGACGGCGGGGGTCCGGACGCGGGCCCGTGGCGGTGGGCCGGGGCGCGGGCACGGAGGCCAGCGACGGCACCGGGGCGGTGTACTGGTGACCGGGGGCCGGGGGCTGCATGAACGCGGCGCCGGCCGGCACCGGCGTGGTCAGGTGCTGTCCGCCGACGGCCGCGGCCTCGGCAGCGGCCGCCTCGGCGGCGTGGGCCTCCAGCACCGTGACCCCGCCACGCGCGCCGGCGGCCGGCACCGGGAGCGAGGGGTGCTGCGGCTGCGAGGAGCGGGATCCGGGGGAAGACATGGACTCTTTGTGCCTCCCCGGTCGCACCGGGTCAAGGAGGTGGACACCGAGCACCGGTCGTGTCGCGCGGGCCGGCCGGCCGTGGACGGTTCGGCACACCCGTGACCGGAACCGCGACGGGCCGCTGACCAGGCTGTACGGACACGCACCCGGACGACCAGCCCGTCCGGGGTCGCGGACGCGGGATCGGGCCCGGTCACACCTGCCCCACCGGTCACCCCGGTCCGACGGCCCCTGTCGGCCCCGTGACGGAGCACTGCCAGTCACCTCGGGGTGCCCTCGCAGTCGGCCCTCCTGCAGGGGCGGCAAGGCGTGGGGGCGGGGGTCCTCCCTCAGGCGGCGAGGGAGACGGCGCCGCGCGCGCGGGCGGCCGAGCGGGCGGCCTGGCCGCCACCGACCAGGGCCAGCGCGGGCTCGGCGACCGGGGCCTCGACGGCACCGGCGGCCTGCTCACCCGTCTCGTCCGCGGCGGCCGCGGCGGCGTCGTCCTCGCGGGTGCCGGGGTGGGCCAGCGCGACCGGGCGGACCGGGCGGCCGGCGGGGTCGGCCAGGCGCATCTCCAGGCTCACCTCGGCCAGCAGGTCGGCCAGCTCGACGTCGAGGGCGTCGCAGATGGAGGCGAGCAGCTCGGAGGAGGCCTCCTTCTGACCGCGCTCGACCTCGGAGAGGTAGCCCAGGCTGACCCGGGCCTCGCCGGAGACGTCGCGCAGGGTGCGCCGCTGACGCAGGCGGTGACCCCGCAGCGTGTTGCCGAGCTGGGTCCGCAGCAGCGTCATGGCCGTCTCCTGTCCACTCTGGCGAGCGAGTCGAACGAGCAGCGGCTCCGTCGGAGGACCGCCGGACACCGTGTGCTCACCGTACGCGGCCGAGACCCGGGTCACCGTGCAGAGTCGGGCTCGTCCGCTCCAGGCGTAACGCCCTGCGCACCCTGCGCGTTCCCCGCCACCGAGGCGTCGGGCAGTGGGTGCTCGTCCAGCCGGGCGAGCAGGCGCCGGAGGGCGGTCTCGACCGCGGCGGACCGCACCGCGGCCCGGTCACCGGGCAGGTCGAGCTCGTGCACGACCGTGACCAGCCCGTCGCTGAGCCCCAGGTAGACCCGCCCCGGTGCGTGCCCGTCGACCGGGTCCGGGCCGGCCACGCCGGTCAGCCCGATCCCCCACGTGGCGCCGCACCGGCTGCGGATCCCCTCGGCCAGCGCGGCGGCCGTGGGCTCGCTGACCGGACCGTGGGCGGCCAGCAGCCCGGCAGGGACGCCGGCCAGGGTGGTCTTGAGGTCGGTGGCGTAGACGACCGCCCCGCCGCGCAGCGTGGCGCTGACCCCCGGGACCGAGGCCAGGGTGGCGCAGAACAGCCCGGCGGTCAGCGACTCGGCGGCCGCGACGGTCTCCCGGCGGGCCAGCAGCGCCTCGTGCACCCGCTGCGCGGCAGCGGGCAGCTGGTCGGGCGCCGCGCTCATGCCGCGGTGTCCCGCCGTGCCTCACCGGCGCCGGAGGACTGACGGGTGCCACCGGCGGCCCGGCGCTCGGCCGCGGCGGCCATGGCGCGCGCGCTGGTGCGGCGCAGCGTCAGCGCCCGGTAGACGTAGTCGATGCCGGTGGCCACGGTGAGCACCACGGCCGCGGTCATCACCCACCAGCGGGCGGTGCCGAACAGCCCGTCCAGCGGCAGGATGTACATGCCGATGGCCAGCGCCTGCAGCACGGTCTTGGCCTTGCCGCCGCGGCTGGCGGCGATGACGCCGTGCCGGATGACCCAGAACCGCAGCAGGGTGACCCCCACCTCGCGGACCAGGACGACGACGGTCACCCACCACGGCAGCAGCCCGAGCACCGAGAGCCCGAGCAGGGCGGTGCCGGTGAGCGCCTTGTCCGCGATCGGGTCGGCGAGCTTGCCGAACTCGGTGACCTGGTTGGTGCGCCGGGCGATCATCCCGTCGTAGCGGTCGGTGATGATCGCCAGCGCGAAGAACACCGTGGCCCAGTAGCGGCGCTCGTCGTCCATGCCGCCGTCGGAGAGCAGCAGCAGCGCGAACAGCGGCACGACGGCCAGCCGCAGCACGGTCAGCGCGTTGGGCAGGTTGACCAGGCGCGCGGTCTGCGGCGGGGTCGCCGCCGGGTCGGCCGCCCCGTCCGGTCCCAGCGCGCTCATGCCTCAGACCCCGGCCGGCACGGCCAGCGTCGGGTCCACGGCCGTCGCGCCGGTGTGCACGACCACCCGGGCGACCAGGTCGACGCCCTCGGTGTCGACCACCTCGGCGCGCACCAGCTGCCCGGGGACCGCGCCCGCGGGCACCCCGGTCACGGTCGTCGTCCCGTCGGCGTCAGGGTCCTGGTGGGCGGCGTGCCCGCCCCAGGTGCCCGGCTCGGCCTCGGCACCCAGGTCATCGGTGAGCAGGACGTCGACGACGGTGCCGATGCGCTCCTCGGCCCGCTGGGCGGTGAGCTCCTCGACCAGGTCGGTGATCCGCCGGACGCGGGCGTCGATCTCGTCCTGGGCGACCTTGTCCGGCAGCGTGAGCGCCTCCGTGCCGTCCTCGTCGGAGTAGCCGAACACCCCGACCGCGTCCAGCCGGCCCTCGACGAGGAAGCGCTCGAGCTCGGCGACGTCGGCCTCGGTCTCGCCGGGGAAGCCGAGGATGACGTTGGTGCGGAATCCGGCGCCGGAGGCCAGCGAGCGGGCCCGGGCGATGATGCCCAGGAAGTCCTCGGTGCCGCCGAACCGGCGCATGCGGCGCAGCAGGGTCGGCGAGGAGTGCTGGAAGGACAGGTCGAAGTACGGGGCGATCCCCGGCGTGCTGGCGATGGTCTCCAGCAGGCCCGGCCGCAGCTCGGCCGGCTGCAGGTAGGCCACCCGCACGCGCACGATGCCCGGGACGGCGGCCAGCTGCGGCAGGAGCTTCTCCAGCGAGCGCAGGTCGCCGACGTCCTTGCCGTAGGACGTGGAGTTCTCGCTGACCAGCACGATCTCGGTGACGCCCTGGGAGGCCAGCCACTGCGCCTCGCCGAGCACCTCCCCGGCCGGCCGGGAGACGAACGAGCCGCGGAAGGCCGGGATGGCGCAGAACGAGCAGCGCCGGTCGCAGCCGGAGGCGATCTTCAGCGCGGCCGAGGGCCCGCTGGCCAGGCGCTTGCGCCGCAGCCAGTCGTGACCGGGGATGGCGGGGGCGTCGGGGGCCTGCATGGCGGCGGTGCGCTGCACCGGGCTGATCGGCAGCAGCGTGCGCCGGTCCTGCGGGGTGTGCGGCACCAGCGGGCGGCCGGTGAGGACGTCGTCGAGCCGGTCGCCGATGGCGTTGTAGTCGTCGAAGCCCAGCACGGTGGCCTCGGGCAGCGCCCCGGCGAGCTCGGAGCCGTACCGCTCGGCCATGCAGCCGACCGCGACCACCTGCGCACCGGAGTCGGTCGCGGCGAGGATCGCGTCGACGGAGTCCTTCTTGGCGCTCTCGATGAACCCGCAGGTGTTCACCAGGACCGCGTCGGCGTCCTCGGCGTCGGCGACCAGCTCGTAGCCGTCACCGGCGAGCCGGCCGGCGAGCTCCTCGGAGTCGACCTCGTTGCGGGCACAGCCCAGCGTGACGACGGCGACCCGCCGGGCGCCGGAGTGCTGAGCAGCGAGGATCTGCCCTTCGGGAGACGTCAGAGGACGGGGCAGGGCAGGCACCGGGCCATCCTATGCGCCGCGGCCCCGACGACCGAGGAGACCAGCGCCACCCTCGACCACGGTCCCCACCGTCCCCGGCCCCCGTGCCGGGTCCCGCGGCGAGCGGAGCGGGTCGTGCGGGGCGCGGGGGTCCTCCCTCAGGCGTCGCCACCGCCGCGCAGGAGGAACAGCGTCGACTCCAGCTCGTCGGGCTTGAGCAGGACGTCGCGGGCCTTGGAGCCCTCGGAGGGCCCGACGATGCCGCGGCTCTCCATGAGGTCCATCAGCCGGCCGGCCTTGGCGAAGCCCACCCGCAGCTTGCGCTGCAGCATGGAGGTGGAGCCGAACTGGCTGGTGACGACGAGCTCGACGGCCTGGACCAGCAGCTCCAGGTCGCTGCCGATGTCCTCGTCGATCTCCTTCTTCTCCCCCGGCGCGGCGGTGAAGACCTCCTCGCGGTACTCCGGCTCGGCCTGCCGCTTGGTGAACTCGACGACCGCCTCGATCTCGGCGTCGGAGACGTAGGCGCCCTGGACGCGGATCGGCTTGCCGGCGCCGATCGGCAGGAACAGGGCGTCGCCCATGCCGATCAGCTTCTCCGCGCCCGGCTGGTCGAGGATGACCCGGCTGTCGGTGAGGCTGGAGGTGGAGAAGGCCAGCCGCGAGGGCACGTTGGCCTTGATCAGGCCGGTGACGACGTCGACCGAGGGGCGCTGGGTGGCCAGCACCAGGTGGATGCCGGCCGCACGGGCCTTCTGGGTGATCCGGACGATCGACTCCTCGACGTCCCGCGGGGCGACCATCATCAGGTCGGCGAGCTCGTCGACGATCGTGAGGATGTAGGGGTAGGGCTGGTACACCCGCTCGCTGCCGGGCGGGGCGGTGATCTCCCCACGCTCGACCTTCTTGTTGAAGTCGTCGATGTGCCGGACGCCGGTGGCGCGCATGTCCTGGTAGCGCTGCTCCATCTCCTCGACCAGCCAGGCCAGCGCGGTGGCGGCCTTCTTGGGGTCGGTGATGATCGGCGTGATCAGGTGCGGGATGCCGTCGTAGGGCGTGAGCTCGACCATCTTCGGGTCGACCAGGATCATCCGCAGCTGGTCCGGGGTGGCGCGCAACAGCAGCGAGGTCAGCAGCGAGTTGATGCAGCTGGACTTGCCGGCGCCGGTGGCACCGGCCACCAGCAGGTGCGGCATCTTCGCCAGGTTCGCGCAGACGAACCCGCCCTCGATGTCCTTGCCCAGGCCGACCAGCATCGGGTGCGGGTCCTGCTTGGCCACCTGGGAGCGCATGACGTCGCCGAGGCTGACGGTCTCGCGGTCGGTGTTGGGCACCTCGACGCCGACCGCGGACTTGCCCGGGATCGGGGCGAGGATGCGGATGTTGTCGTTGGCGACGGCGTAGGCGAGGTTCTTGGTCAGCGCGGTGATCTTCTCGACCTTGACCGCGTTGCCCAGCTCGATCTCGTAGCGGGTCACCGTCGGGCCGCGGGTGTAGCTGGTGACCGCGGCGTCGATGTTGAACTGCTCGAGCACGCCGGTGATCGCCTCGATGGCGACGTCGTTGGCCTTGGACTTCGCCCGCGGCGGCGTACCCGGGCGCAGCACGCTGACCGAGGGCAGCGTGTAGGTGCCCTCGACCGGCTGGATGCGGAGCTGCTCGGGCTCCTCGATCGGCGGCAGGTCCTCCGGCGGGGCCGTGCGGTCGACGATCGGGCGGCGGGTGGGCACCGGCGGGGGCGGCGGCTCGGTGACGACGGCCAGCGGCGCCTCCTCCAGCGCGCCGTGGTCGACGCGGGGCAGGTCGATGTCCCCGGTGTCCAGGGTGTCCTGGAGGGCGGCAACGGCGTTCTTGCGCCCGCGGCGGCTGCGCGGGGCGGCCGGCTCCTCCTCCTCGTCGTCGTAGACCTCGTCGAACGCGTCGTAGTCGGCGTCCTCGTCGTCCCGGCCGAGCTGCCGGTCGACCCAGCCGCGCAGCCGCTCGGGCACCTGGTGCACCGGGGTGGCGGTGACCACCAGCAGGCCGAAGAACGCCAGCAGGACCAGCAGCATCACCGTGACGACGCTGCCCACGCCGGCGGTCAGCGGGGTGCCGACCGCCCAGCCGAGCAGCCCACCGGCACCCGAGCGGGCGCCCGCGCCGGCGTCGGAGCCGACGACGTGGGTGACGCCCACGACGGCGGCGACCACGCTCAGCCAGCCGATCAGCAGCCGACCGCGCGCCTCGGGGTGCGGGGGGTGGCGCAGCAGCCGGACGGCGACCAGGAACAGCACGACCGGCAGCACCATGGTCAGCGAGCCGATGGCCCAGCGGACGCCGTCGGTGAGCAGCGAGCCGACCGGTCCGATCCCCTCGGTCCAGGCCGCGGCGCCGAGCACGATGGCCAGGCCCAGGACGGCCAGGCCGACGCCGTCGCGGCGGTGCTCGGGACCCAGCGGCTCGGTCTCCGCGGGGCGGGCCACCGAGCGGGCGACGCCGCCGGCGCCGCGGGCCAGCAGGCCCCAGGCGCCCGAGGCACCGCGCCAGAGGCTGCCGGCGAGAGGTGACTTCTTCTTCGGCGCCGGACGGCGGGCGGCCGTGGCACCGGTCTTCTTGGCGGGGGGCCGCTTCTTGGCGGTCGAGCCGCCCGCGCGCGGGCGGGCAGAGCTGCCGCCGCGAGCAGGCGCCCGGTTCGACGTCGTCGCGCGAGCAGGCATGCGCCGACGGTAATCCGCGACGCGGGCGGCTGGGCCCATTGCGGGCAGCGTGTCCACATCCTGGTCCCGCTGGCCACCTGCAGGCCCGACCGTCCACCCGTGTCCGTCCACCGGCCGCCTGGCTACGGTCAGGCCGTGACCGATCCCGCGCAGACGCTCCCCCACGGCAGCTGGCCGACCCCGATCACCTCCGAGCTGGTGGTGCGTGCCGCCGCCCGGCTCGGTGAGGTGGTCGTCGACGGGGACGACGTGTGGTGGTCCGAGGGCCGCCCGAGCGAGGGCGGGCGCTCGGTGCTGGTGCGCCGCTCCCCCGACGGCACGACCACCGACCTGCTGCCCCCGCCGTGGAACGCCCGCACCCGCGTGCACGAGTACGGCGGCGGCGCGTGGACGGTCGCGGCCGGCACGGTGTGGTTCACCTCCTACGCCGACCAGCGGCTGTACCGGGTGGCGGCCGGCAGCACCGAGCCGGTGGCGGTGACGCCGGAGCCGGAGCTGCCCGCCGGCGTCCGGTACGCCGACCTGTCCGTGGTCGAGGACGGCGCCGCGGTGCTCGCCGTCCGGGAGACCCACACCGCGAGCGGCGCCGCGGCCGACGTCGTCCACGAGGTGGTGCGGATCGCCGTCGACGGCACGACCGAGGTCCTCGTCGCCGGCACCGACTTCGTCTCCGACCCCCGCCGCTCCCCCGACGGCTCGCTGTCGTGGTTGCAGTGGCAGCACCCGGACATGCCCTGGGACGCCGCCGAGCTCGTCGTCCGCGCCCCCGACGGCACCGAGACGGTGGTCGCCGGCGGCCGGTCCGGAGCGCAGCCGGAGTCGGTCGTGCAGCCGACCTGGGCGCCCGACGGGTCGCTGTGGTTCTTCGCCGACCGCACCGACGTCTGGGCCCTCTACCGCTGGACCCCTGCCGAGGGCATGGAGCTCGTGCTCGACCCCGGCAGCGACATCGCCGGCCCGCAGTGGGTGTTCGGGCAGAGCCGGTTCGCCCTGCTGTCCGGTGGCCGGGTGGCACTGGCCTTCGGCCGGGACGGCGCCGACCGTCTCTCCGTGCGCGAGGCCGACGGCACCGTGCGGGAGCTGCCGTCGCAGTACGCCTCGTTCGGCCAGGTGCGCGCGGCCGCCGACGCCGTGGTCTGCGTGGCCGGCGGCCCGACGTCCGAGCCGGTGGTGCTGCGCACCTCGCTGGACGGCGCCGCCGAGGTGCTGCGCCCCGCGCGCGACCTCGGCCTGGACCCGGCCTGGTTCTCCCGGCCCCGGCACGTCACCTTCCCGACCGTGCCCGGCGACTCCGGCGTCGGCGAGGCGCACGCGCTGTTCTACCCGCCGGCCAACCCGCAGGTGACCGGCCCGGACGACGAGCGGCCGCCGCTGCTGGTGCTGGTGCACGGCGGGCCCACCGCCGCCGCCCGGGCCGTGCTCGACCTCGGCGTGCAGTACTGGACCTCGCGCGGGTTCGCCGTCGCCGACGTGGACTACCGCGGCTCGACCGGCTACGGCCGCCGCTACCGCGACGCGCTGCAGGGCAACTGGGGCATCGCCGACCTCGACGACGTGGTGTCCTGCGCCCGCTGGCTGTCCGAGCAGGACCTGGTCGACCCGGCACGGCTGGCGATCCGCGGCGGCTCGGCCGGCGGCTACACGACGCTGGCCGCGCTGACCTTCCGCCCCGGGGTGTTCGCCGCCGGCGCCAGCCACTACGGCGTCGCCGACCTGGCCGCGCTGGCCGCCGACACGCACTCCTTCGAGTCCCGCTACCTCGACGGGCTCATCGCCCCGTGGCCCTCCGGCGCCGACGTCTACGCCGAGCGCTCCCCCATCCACCACGTCGAGGCCCTCGACACCCCGCTGGCGGTCTTCCAGGGCGACGAGGACCGGGTGGTGCCGCCGGAGCAGGCGGAGATGATGGTCGCGGCACTGCGGGCCAAGGGCGTGCCGCACGCCTACCTGCTGTTCGCCGGTGAGCAGCACGGTTTCCGCCAGGCCACCAACATCCGGGCCGCGCTGGACGGCGAGCTGTCCTTCTACGCCCAGGTGCTCGGCTTCACCCTCCCCGCCGGGGAGGGCATCACCCCGATCGAGGTCGTGCGCGGCTGAGGTGGGGTGGACCCGTCGGCACGAGGTCGACGGACCCGCTCCGCTGCGCTGGTGAACCGATCCCGACCCACAGCCGTATGCCGGGTCAGGAAGTCGACGACGGAGGGAGCGGCACGGTGCGGCACCTTCGTCTCGGCGAGCCTGCGCAGCTCGACGTCCCGACCGCCTACGCGGCGCACGGGCCGGAGCTGTACCGCTTCGCGCTGCGCCACCTCGGTGACCAGGGCGCGGCCCAGGACGTCGTGCAGGAGGTGTTCCTGCGGGCCTGGCGCTCCTCGGCGTCCTACGACCCGCAGCTGGCCAGCCTGCGCACCTGGCTGTTCGCCATCGCCCGCCACCTGCTGGTCGACGAGGTCCGGCGCGGGGCGGTGCGCCCCTGGCAGCGCGAGCTGACCGATGGCAGCGGGCACGACGCCGCCCCGCCCGGCCCCGGGCTGGACGAGCGCGTGGTCGACGCCTGGGTGGTCGAGGAGGCGCTGCGCCGGGTCGGGGCCGAGCACCGGGCCGCGATCGTCGAGACCCACCTGCGCGGCAGGCCGCACGCGGAGGTGGCCGCAGAGCTCGGCATCCCGGTCGGCACACTGCGCAGCCGGGTGTTCTACGGACTGAAGGCACTGCGCCTGGCGATGGAGGAGATGGGGGTGGAGCCGTGAGCGCACCGCAGGGACCGGCCCACCGAGCGCTGCGCGAGCAGCTGGGCGTGTACGCACTGGGCGGCGGCGACCCCGCCGAGCGGGCCGCGGTCCGCGCGCACCTGGACGGGTGCGCCGCCTGCCGCGCCGAGCTGGCCGAGCTGACCCCGGTGGCGGCCCGGCTGGCCGACGTCGACCCCGACCGGCTCGACGAGCTCGCCGCACCCCCACCGGGCCTGGGTGAGGCGGTCCTCGCCCGGATAGCCGCCGAGAGCGGCGCCCGGACCGCCGGCCGGCGTCCGCAGCGGCGCGGCTGGGCGCTCGCCGCCGTGGCCGCCGTGGCGGCCGCGGCCTTCGGGGTGGGCTGGCTCGTGCGCCCGGTCCCGCCCCAGCCGCCGCTGGAGCGGGTCGCGGTGCAGGTCGACGACGCCGGCATCACCGCCACCGCCGACGTCGTGCCGCACACCTGGGGCGTGGAGGTGAAGCTGTCCGGTGCGGGGTTCACCGCCGGGGAGGTCTACCGGGTGAGCGTCCGGGAGCAGGACGGCGACGAGGTGCCGGCCGGCGAGTTCCTCGGCACCGGCCCGGCGGAGCTGGACTGCAACCTCAACTCCTCGGTCCTGCGGGCCGACGCCGCGGGCTTCCGGGTGGTCGACGCGGGCGGTGCGGTGGTCCTCTCCTCGGACTTCTGACGCCGATCGGTGAACGCGGTCACCCCCGCCCGCGTAGACCCCGGTGACCTGTCCCGAGCCCGTTGGAGAGCCACCGTGAACCGTTCCCTCGCAGCCCGCACCGCCGCCGTCGCCGGAGCCGTGGGCGTCGTCGTCCTCACCGGCGCTGGCACCGCCTCCGCCGAGACCGAGGTCGCCGAGCCCGCCACCTTCACCAGCGCCTTCACCGCGATGGCCACGCCGGACATGGTGGTCAACGCCGACAGCGTCGCCACCCCCGGTGAGCCCGGCGCCTCGGGCAGCTTCATGTACCGGATCAACTCCGACCTCGAGGTGATCTGTTACGACATCACCCTCACCGGCGTCACCCCGCCCTACATGAGCCCGGCGAAGACGGCCACGCACATCCACCAGGCCGCCGCCGGCAAGGCCGGTCCCCCGCGGATCGCCCTGCCCAACCCGGAGGACGACGGCAGCGGGAACCTGGTGAGCAGCGGCTGCCTGCAGGGCCCGTTCACCACCGGCCTGGCACCGCAGGGCCCCGACACCGGCGAGGGCTTCTCCCTCGCCGAGATCGAGGCCGACCCGGCGTCCTTCTCCACCGACACCCACACCTCGGCCTTCGCCGCCGGCGCGGTCCGCGGCCAGCTGACCCAGGTGCCGGCGGGCGGCATCGAGACCGGCGCCGGCGGGACGGCGACGGACTCGACGGCGACGGGCTCGGCCGCGCCGCTGGCCGCGCTGGGCGGCTCGGTCGTGCTGGCCGGGGCCGTCGCGGTGGCGGTCCGCCGCCGCGCGAGCCAGGGCTGATCCGGTGCGGTCCGGACGTGCGGTGCTGCTGGCCGGCTGTGCCGCACTCGCGCTGAGCGGGTGCGGCGGGCCGGCGGCGGACCCGGCGTCCGTGCCGCAGGCCGGCGGCCCGACGAGCCCCTCGCCGGCGGCGGCGGTGTCCCCGCCGCCGGCGAGGCCCGGCACGGGGACAGCAGGGCCCGGCACGGGGTCGGCGGTGCTCGACCCGGCCGCGGTGCCCGCACCGGTGTCGGTGTCCGTCCCGGCCATCGGCGTGCAGCGCGACCTGGTCGACCTCGGCCTGGCTGCCGACGGCACGGCCGAGGTGCCCACGGACTTCGACGACGCCGGGTGGTTCACCGGTGGCGGCCGGCCGGGGTCACGGGGCCCGACCGTCCTGCTCGGGCACGTGGACTCCACCGCCGGCCCGGCGGTCTTCCACGACCTCCGCGACCTGGTCGCCGGCGACGTGGTGGAGGTGACCGTCGCCGACGGCTCGGTCGCCCGCTACGCCGTCACCGGGACCGAGCAGGTGCCCAAGGACCGGTTCCCGACCGCGGCGGTGTTCGGCGCCACGACCGCCGACGTGCTGCGGCTGGTCACCTGCACCGGGGACTTCGACCGCGGCGCCCGCAGCTACGTCGACAACCTCGTGGTCACCGCCGAGCGCCTCACCTGAGTGGAGTGGATCCGTCGACGTCACGTCGACGGATCCACTCCACCTCACACCTCGAGGACCGTCGGGATGATCATCGGGCGGCGGCGGTACTTGTCCGACACCCACTTGCCGACCGTGCGGCGGATGACCTGGGAGAGCCGGTGGGCGTCCACCGACTCGTCCTCCATCGCCCGGCCGAGCTCCTTCTCCACCAGCTTGAGCACCTCGTCGAAGGCGCTCTGGTCGTCGGAGAAGCCGCGGGCGGTGAGGTGCACGGGCCGCACGATGGTGCGGGTGGAGGGTTCGATGACCACGGTGAGGGCCACGAAGCCCTCGTCGCCGAGGATCCGGCGGGCCTGCAGCGACTCCTCGCCGACGTCGCCGACGTTGAGCCCGTCGACGTAGACGTTGCCGATCGGCACGCTGCCCACGATGGAGGCCTTGCCGTCGACGAGGTCGACGACGACGCCGTCCTCGGCGAGCAGGATCTGGTCCCGGCGCATGCCGGTCTGCTCGGCCAGCGCCGCGTGCGCCCGCAGGTGCCGCCACTCGCCGTGCACCGGCATGAGGTGCCGGGGCTTGGCGACGTTGATCAGGGTGCGCAGCTCACCGGCGGGCGCGTGCCCGGAGACGTGCACCTTCGCCGTCTCCTTGTGCACGACGGTGGCGCCGAGCCGGGCGAGGGAGTTGATGACCTTGTAGACCGAGGTCTCGTTCCCGGGCACCAGGGAGGAGGCCAGGATGATCGTGTCGCCGGCCTCGATGGTGATCTGGTGGTGGTCGCCGCGGGCCATCCGGCCCAGCGCCGACAGCGGCTCGCCCTGTGACCCGGTGCTGATCAGCACGACCTGCTCTGGCGGCATGGCGGTGGCCTCGTCGAGCTTGACCATCAGGCCCGACGGCACGTGCAGCAGGCCGAGGTCCTGCGCGACGCCCATGTTGCGGACCATCGAGCGGCCCACGAACGCGGCCTTCCGCCCGTGCTTGGCCGCGCAGTCGAGCACCTGCTGGATGCGGTGCACGTGGCTGGCGAAGCTGGAGACGATCAGCCGCTGGGTGGCGCGCTCGAAGACGTCGTCCAGGACCGGGCCGATGGTGCGCTCGGAGGTGACGAACCCGGGAACCTCGGCGTTGGTGGAGTCGGCCAGCAGCAGGTCGATGCCCTCGACGCCGAGCCGGGCGAAGGCGCCCAGGTCGGTGAGGACGCCGTCGAGCGGCAGCTGGTCCATCTTGAAGTCACCGGTGTGCACCAGCGTGCCGGCCGGGGTGTGCACCGCGACGGCGAGCGCGTCGGGGATCGAGTGGTTGACGCTGATGAACTCGCAGTGGAAGTTCCCGGCCAGGTGGTCGTCACCGGCGGCCACCTCGACCAGCACCGGGTCGATGCGGTGCTCGCGCAGCTTGGCCTTGACCAGCGCCAGGGTGAACCGGGAACCCACCAGCGGGATGTCCTTGCGCAGCCGCAGCAGGTAGGGCACGGCGCCGATGTGGTCCTCGTGCCCGTGGGTGAGGACGACGGCGGTGATCTCGTGCAGCCGGTGCTCGATGACCCCGAAGTCGGGCAGGATCAGGTCGACACCGGGCTGGTCGGCCTCGGGGAAGAGCACGCCGCAGTCGATGACCAGGAGCTGGCCGTCGAACTCCAGGACGGCCATGTTGCGGCCGATCTCCCCCAGACCGCCCAGCGCCATCACCCGCAGGCCGCCCTTCGGCAGCGGCGGGGGCGCCTTCAGGCCCAGGTGGGGCTGCAGGGCGGGCTGGCCCTTCGGTGGCATCACGGTGGTCACAGGGTGACGTTCCCGGCGGCGAGGTCCATGCGCAGTTGCTCCAGCTCTTCGGGGGTGGCGTCGACGAGCGGCGGGCGGACGGGGCCGGCCGGCAGCCCCAGTTCGCGCAGCGCCGCCTTGATCATGATGGTGCCCTGCGTGCGGAAGACGCCGGTGTAGACCGGCAGCAGCGCCTGGTTGACCGCGCGGGCGGTGACCAGGTCACCGGCCTCCACGGCGGCGATGAGCTCGGCCAGCCGGGTGCCGACCAGGTGGCCGACCACGCTGACCACGCCCACCGCACCGGCGGCCAGCAGCGGCAGGTTGAGCATGTCCTCGCCGGAGTAGTAGGCGAGGTCGGTGCGGGCCAGGGTCCACATCACCGCGCCGAGGTCGCCCTTGGCGTCCTTGACCGCGACGATGTTGGGGTGCTCGGCGGCCCGCACCAGGGTCTCGACCTCGATCGGCACGACCGACCGGGGCGGGATGTCGTAGAGCATCACCGGCAGGTCGGTGGAGTCCGCGACGGCGGTGAAGTGCCGCAGCAGCCCGGCCTGCGGGGGCTTGTTGTAGTACGGGGTGACGACCAGCAGTCCGTGCACGCCCAGGCGCGCGGCGCTCTGGGCCTTCTCGATCGAGTGCGCGGTGTCGTTGGTGCCCACGCCGGCGATGACGGTGGCCCGGTCCCCGACGGCGTCCAGGACGGCCTCCAGCACGGCGTGCTGCTCGCCGTCGCTGATGGTCGGGGACTCCCCGGTGGTGCCGAAGACCACCAGGCCGTCGTGGGACTGGCGGTCGACCAGGTGCGCGGCGAGCTCCTGCGCGCCGGCGAGGTCGATCGACCCGTCCTCGGCCAGCGGGGTGACCATGGCCGTGAGCACACGCCCGAAGGGCCGGGCGGGATCGGTGGTCATGGTGCGAATCTACCGACCGCCGCTCCCCCGGTCGCTCCCGCGGTGCCGGTGGGTCAGCCCTCGGTCACGTACGGGCTGGCCGCGACCTCGGTGCCGTCGGCCAGCGCGCTGATCCGGAAGTCGGAGAACACGTTGCCGGCGACCCGCTGGAGCTCGCGCAGGCAGGCCATCGCGAGCTCGCGGATCTCCACGTCGGCGTGCTCGCTGGCCCGCATGGCGATGAAGTGCCGCCACGCGCGGTGGTTGCCGGTGACCACGATCCGGGTCTCGGTGGCGTTGGGCAGCACCGCCCGGGCGGCCTGCCGGGCCTGCTTGCGGCGCAGCGTGGCGTGCGGGACGTCGGCGAGGTGCTCCTCCAGCCCCTCGAGCAGCTCGGTGTAGGCGGCCACCGCCGCCTCGGTGGCGGCGAGGAACTTCGCGTGCAGGACCGGGTCCTCGGCGATCGCGGCCGGCTCGACCACCGCGGCGTCGGTCTCGGGCACGTAGCGCTGGGAGAGCTGGCTGTAGGAGAAGTGCCGGTGCCGGATGAGCTCGTGGCTCAGCGACCGGGAGACCCCGGTCAGGTACATCGTCACCGAGCCGTGCTCGAGCACCGACAGGTGCCCGACCTCCAGGATGTGCCGCAGGTAGCCGGCGTTGGTCGCCGTCGCCGGGTTCGGCTTGGACCACGACTGGTAGCAGGCCCGCCCGGCGAACTCCGCCAGCGCCTGCCCGCCCTCGGCGTCGGTCTCCCAGGGCACGTCCGCCGGCGGGGTGAACTGCGTCTGGGCGATGACCTGGACCCTCAGCGGGGCGATGGCGGGCACGGGGCCGAGCCTACGAGGGCCCCGCCTGGTCCTGCCCCGCCTCGTCCTGCCCCGCCTCGTCCTGCCCTGCCTCGTCCCGGGGCACGGCGGCGAGGGCGTCGGCCACCGTGGGCGCCGCGGTCGCCTCCGCGCCGTCCGGCGTCCACACCGAGACGGCGAACCGCAGCCCGGACGCCGACCGCAGCCACCCCTCCCCCGGCACCCGGGCGGCCCGGCGCCAGCCGGCGCCGAGTCCGGGGGCGAACGTGTCGCCGGGGAAGGCTGCGTCGATCTCGGTGGTGACGACCTCGGCCGCGTGCGGCAGGAAGGCGGCGTAGACCCCGCCGCCGCCGATCACCCAGACGTCGCCCTCGACGGCGAGGACGTCGGTGACCGACCGCGCCACCGGCACCCCGGCCTCCGCGGCGGTGAGCGTGGTGGACAGGACGACGTTGCGGCGGCCGGGCAGCGGGCGGACCCGGGCCGGCAGCGACTCCCAGGTACGGCGGCCCATGACCACCGTCGACCCGAGGGTCAGCGCCTTGAACAGCCGCAGGTCCTCGGGCAGGTGCCAGGGCAGCGCCCCGTCGGCGCCGAGCACCCGGTCGTGGGCCTGCGCCCAGACCATCCGGACCCGGTGCGGCAGACCCGGGCCCGGGCGGGCCGGGGACGTCACACGGCCACCTTGCCGCGGATGGCCGGGTGGTGCCGGTAGTCCAGCAGGTGGAACTGCTCGTAGGTGTGCTCGAACAGCGACGGCGCCGGGTCGATCTCCAGCCGCGGGAAGGGGTACGGCTCCCGGGTCAGCTGCTCGCGCACCTGGGTGACGTGGTTGTCGTAGACGTGGCAGTCACCGCCCACCCAGATGAAGTCACCGGGCTCGAGCCCGACCTGCTGGGCGACCATCTGGGTGAGCAGCGCGTAGCTGGCGATGTTGAACGGCACGCCCAGGAAGAGGTCGGCGCTGCGCTGGTAGAGCTGGCAGGACAGCTTGCCGCCGCTGACGTGGAACTGGAAGAGGGCGTGGCAGGGGGCCAGCGCCATGTCCGGCAGCGCGCCGACGTTCCAGGCCGAGACCAGCATCCGCCGGGAGTCCGGGTCCGACCGGAGCGTGTCCAGCACGGTGGAGATCTGGTCGACCTCCCGACCGTCGGGGGTGGGCCAGGAGCGCCACTGCACGCCGTAGACCGGGCCCAGGCTGCCGTCCTCGGCCGCCCACTCGTCCCAGATGGTCACGCCGTGCTCCTGCAACCAGCGCACGTTGCCGTCGCCGCGGAGGAACCACAGCAGCTCGTAGGCGATCGACCGGAAGTGCACGCTCTTGGTGGTGACCAGCGGGAAGCCCTGGGACAGGTCGTAGCGCAGGCGCTCGCCGAACAGGCTGCGGGTGCCGGTGCCGGTGCGGTCGCTCTTGGGCTCGCCGTGCTCCAGCACCCGCCGGAGCAGGTCCTCGTACTGGGTGTCCGGCTGCTGGGTCACGCACGCTCCTGGTCTGTTCGGGGTCTGCTCCCGCCCGCCGCGGCACGGGCCGGCGACGGGCAGCTCGATGCTAGGTGGCGGGTACGACGAGCGCGGCGGACAGGGCCGGGGCGAGGTCCCCGGAACCGGCGACGGCGACCGTGTCCAGCTCCAGCCAGGCGGCCATGAGCCGCAGCTCGGCGGCCAGCTCCCGGGCCACCTCGGCGACGTCCACCCCGGCCTCGGCGTGCGCGGCCTGCACCCGCAGGACGCCGGCCTGCCGGTCGGCCTTGAGGTCGACCCGGGCCACCAGCGCGTCGCCGAGCAGGAAGGGCAGCACGTAGTAGCCGTGCACCCGCTTCTCCGCCGGGGTGTAGATCTCCAGCCGGTAGCGGAACCCGAACAGGCGCTCGACCCGCGGCCGCTCCCACACCAGCGAGTCGAACGGCGAGAGCAGCGCCCGTGCGCGGACCCACCGGGGCCGCCGCGCGTCGGGCACCAGCCAGGCCGGCTTCCCCCAGCCGGTGACCTGGACGGGCAGCAGCTCGCCGGCGTCGGCGAGCTCGGCGATCGCCGTCCGGGCGAGGACCGGGGGCAGCCGGAAGTAGTCGCGCAGGTCGGTCTCGGTGGCCACGCCCAGCGCGCGGGCGGCGGTGCGCACCAGCTCGCGCACGGCCTCGTCCCGCGCGGGAGTGGGTGTCTGCACCACGGCGGCGGGCAGCACCCGCTCGGTGAGGTCGTAGACGCGCTCGAAGCCGGCGGTGCGCGCGCGGGCGGTGAGCGCCCCGGTGAAGAACAGGTACTCCAGGGCGGCCTTGCCCGCGTGCCAGTTCCACATCGTGCCGGGCCGGTCGGGTCGCGCCTCGGCGAGCTGGCTGGCCTTGAGCGGCCCGTTCTCCCGAATGCGGTCGAGCAGGGCCGCCACGTACTCGGGCCGCTCCCGCTGCACGCGGGTCATCGACCCCCAGGCCTGCTGGTCGGCGTCCGCCATCCGCCAGCGGAGGGAGGGCTGCAGCCGCACGGGCAGGAACGACGCCTCGTGCGCCCAGTACTCGAACACGTCGTGCCGCCGGTCGGCCAGCTGGTCCACCGCCGCACGCGGGTAGGGGCCGAGCCGGCTGAAGTAGGGCAGGTAGTGCGAGCGGGAGAGGACGTTGACCGAGTCGATCTGGACGACGCCCAGGCGCTCGACGGTGCGCCGCAGCTGCCGGGTGCCGACGGGGCCGGCCGGCCGGGGGTCGGCGAACCCCTGCGCGGCCAGCGCGATGCGCCGGGCCAGGGCAGCCGGCAACCGTTCTCCGGAGGTCTCCACGGCCGGTGATCCTGCCTGGCGGGTACGACGATCGCCGAGCCGGGCGGCAGGGCAACGAGCCTAGGCTGCCGCCGTGGACCTCCCGTCGCTGCGCCTGACCGGACAGGCCGACGTCTCCGTCCGCCCGGCCACCCCGGACGACGCCGCGTCGATCGCCCGCGTGCAGCTGGTGACCTGGCGGACGGCGTTCGGCGACCTGCTGCCGGCCGACGTCCTCGACGCCTGGGACGACGCCGCCACCACCGAGACCTGGCGCCGTGCCATCACCGCTCCCCCGTCACCGGACCACGCCGTCCTCGTGGCCGTGGACGCCGGCGCCGTCGTCGGCTTCGCCGCGACCGCACCCGACGGCCAGGCGCGTGAGGTGACCGTCCTGCTGGTGGAGCCACGCTGGGGACGACGCGGGCACGGCAGCCGGCTGCTCGCCGCGGTCGCCGACCTGGCCCAGGCGGCCGGCGTGCCCACCCTCACCAGCTGGCTGGCGGAACAGGACGCGGTGACCTCCCGGTTCCTGGAGACGGCCGGCTGGGCACCCGAGGGCGGCGTCCGTCTCCTGGAGTCCGGGGACGACGTCGTGCGGCAGCTGTGCTGGCACACCCGGCTGGACGGGGACGACCCCGCCGCCGACGGAGAAGGGACACCGTGAGCTCTCCCCGCTTCACCGGCTTCCCCGATGAGGGACTGGTCTTCTACGAAGGCCTGGAAGCCGACAACAGCAAGACCTTCTGGACCGAGCACCGCAGCGACTACGAGACCCACGTCCGCAGCCCCATGCTGGCGCTGACCGAGGAGCTGACGGCGGAGTTCGGCACCCCCAAGCTCTTCAGGCCCTACCGCGACGTCCGGTTCAGCCACGACAAGACGCCGTACAAGACCCACCAGGGCGCGGTGCTGCACCGCGAGGGCACCGGCGCGGGTGCGCTGTACGTACAGGTGTCGGCGGACGGACTGCTGGTCTCCGGTGGGTGCTGGCGCCTGCAGCCGGACCAGGTGGAGCGGTACCGGCGTGCGGTGGCCGACGACGTGCAGGGCGCCCGCCTCGAGCACGAGGTGCAGCGCCTGCGCGCGGCGGGCTTCTCGATCGACGGGGAGCAGCTGGTGCGGGCGCCGCGTGGTCACGCCGTCGACCACCCGCGGATCGGCCTGCTGCGGCACAAGTCGCTGCACGCCTCACAGTCGTGGACGCCGGCGGACTGGCTGCAGGAGCGCACCGCCCTCGACCGGGTCCGGGACGCGTGGCGCGAGTTCGCCGACCTGAACCGGTGGCTGGCCGACAACGTGGGTGCGACCACCGCCCCACCCGACCGCCGCCGCTGACCTCGGGCCGGCACGCGACAGACGGGTGCCGGCCGGTGAGTCCGGCTCGTACCGGACCATGCTGACCGGCCTCCCTGCTGGGATGAGTAGGCCGGACAGCCCGGGGCCTGGACGACTCGACTTTCGTCACGCGCCTTCCAAGGCTCGAACAGGACGTCCGCTCGATCCGCTCTCGATCGGATGGGCGGCCGTTCTGTCGGCTCGTGTCCTCAGACGACTGGGCCCGAGCTCCTCGGTCGTGGACCGAGCCCGGCTGTCCAACTGCTCGCGGTCCGGGAACGCAAGAACGGGGCCACGGCTGACGCCGTGACCCCGTTCTCGACTGCTCATCCGGATGGTGTCCAGGAATGCAGGAACGGGGCCACAGCGATAGCTGTGGCCCCGTTCCTGGGAGTTGTGTCCGGCGGCGTCCTACTCTCCCACCCCGTCCCCGGGGCAGTACCATCGGCGCTGAAA
>NZ_JAPVBH010000008.1 GCF_026967795.1 Modestobacter sp. VKM Ac-2986 | reverse complement strand
GGAAGCTAAGCCTTTCAGCGCCGATGGTACTGCCCCGGGGACGGGGTGGGAGAGTAGGACGCCGCCGGACACAACTCCCAGGAACGGGGTCACAGCATCAGCTGTGGCCCCGTTTCTGCATGTCTGGACCAGGTCGGCTCGTCGCTCGCGCGCACGTGCTCCCACGAACGATGGTCGATCACGAGCCGGCGTCCCGGTCCGGTGAGTGGGCACCTCGTACGAGTGGTCCTGCTGCTTGCGACCGTGACGAAACGATGAGGCTATCCTCGGGTCGTGGACTCCGCCAGGGTCCTCGAGGGACGGTGCCGCCCGGCGGACGCTCTGCTGTCGGCAGGGCCCCGGTGCGACCGACTGACGTCGTCCGTGGGACGTGGCGTGACGCGCGGGGCCTCAGGGCTGGCCGATCTCCTGTGCCGGCGCGCCTGCCGTGGCGAGGGAGCTCCTCGACGTCCTGCTGGACGCGGGCTCCGATGGACGTGACGGACGGCCGGCGCCCACGAGCGGCCGGCCGTCCGGTACGGCGGGACGGTCAGGGGACGGTCCGGCGGAGACCGATGTAGGTGGCGACGGCGAGTGCCAGGGTCAGCAGCGCCGGGAGGCCGAGCGTCATCGACTCGACCGATCGGTCCGACAGCCAGGTCCAGACGTCTGCCCACGCCTCCCGCCACGTCACGAGGACGACGGTCAGCCCGACGGCCAGCAGACCGACGGCGCTCAGCGCATAGATGCCGTTGGCTCCCCAGCGCTTGAAGACCACGCCGATGCCGATGCCCAGGAAGCAGGCGGCCACCAGCGGGACCGTGAAGACGAGCAGCTGCAGTGCCGGGTTGCCGACGTCGATCGGCCCGGGTGCCCAGAAGTCGAGCCCGACGCCCCATCCGCCGGTCGCGTTCTCGATCGCGGTGAGGGCGGTGAGTGCGATGCCGAACAGCAGCGACTGTGCCAGCGCGGCCAGCGCCGTCCCTGCGTAGTAGGTGCGGCGGCTGAGGCTCAGCCCCATGGCGAAGGGGAACACCTGGGTCACCGTCTGGACGAAGACGACGATCATGGTGATGTACAGCGAGGCGAGTCCGCCGGTGTTGTCCTCACCCGCTTGGGCGTCGAGGTCGGCCAGCCCCCAGATCGCCAGGTTGGTGGCGAAGGCGATGGACGCGATCATCCACGGCACGCCCAGGACCACCAGGGGGTGTGCCAGGTGGAGCCGGGCGGCGCTGAGGACGCGGTTCATCGGGATGCTCCCTGGGGGGTCTGGTGGTCGGCGCTGGGAGCCGGGTGCTCGGTGGCGCCGCGGCTCATCCCGACCACGAGCTGCTGCAGTGAGGTGTGTTCGACAGTGAGCCCGAGGTCGGTGGCGTCCCGCCGGGCGTTCGGCGTCCGGGTCCGGACGACGGCACGGGACTGTCCCGCCATCGACTCGCTCGTCAACAGTTCGTGCACGGATGCGAACGTGGCGACCTGGCGCGCCGGGCCGACCACGGTCAGGGCGGAAGCACGCAGTGTCTCCGCGTCGCTGTCCACGAGCACGCGGCCGTGGTCGATGAGCAGCACGTGCTCGAGGAGGTCGCTGATCTCCTCGATCAGGTGCGTCGACAGGACGATCGTGCGCGGGTGCTCGGCGTAGTCGGCCAGCAGTCGGTCGTAGAACAGCTGTCGAGCGACGGCGTCCAGTCCCAGGTAGGGCTCGTCGAAGAGCGTCACCGGCGCGCGCGAGGCGAGCCCGAGCACTATGCCCACGGCCGAGTTCATCCCGCGGGACAGCTTCTTGATCGGCCGCTTCCGTGGCAGCTCGAAGTCGTCGACCAGCTGGTCGGCCAGGTCGGCGTCCCACGCCGGGTACAGCATCGCCGCAGCCGTGAGCGCGTCGCGGACCCGGAAGTGGTCGGGGTACCGCTGGCCCTCCTTGATGAAGCACATCCGGCTCAGGACGGCGTCGTTCTCGAACGGGGCCTGGCCCAGCACGCGGACCCGGCCCGTCGTGGGCACCCGGTGGCCGGTGAGCAGCTGCAGGAGGGTCGTCTTGCCGGCGCCGTTGCGGCCGAGCAGACCGGTGATCGTGTCGGCCTCGATCTGCGTCGACACGTCGGTCAACGCGGTGTGCCCACGGAAGCGCATCGTGACGCCGTCCACGGTGGCGGCGGCGGTCACGACCGGCCTCCGCGCTCGCGGAGCATCGCGGCGATCTCACTGACCGAGATGCCGACCTTCGCGGCCTCGGCCAGCAGGGGGGTGAGGTACTGGTCGGCGAACTCGCTGCGGCGCCGCTTGAGCAGCTGCTCGCGAGCGCCGGTGGCCACGAACATCCCGACTCCTCGTCTCTTGTAGAGGACCCCGTCGCTCACCAGCTGGTTCAGGCCCTTGGCCGCGGTGGCGGGGTTGATCCGGTGGAAGGCGGCCAGCTCGTTGGACGAGGGGGCCTGGCTCTCCTCGGCGAGGGAGCCGTCGACGACCGCGTCCTCGAGCTGGGTCGCGATCTGCCTGAAGATCGGGCCGGCGTCCTCGTTCACGTCGGCCCACGACCCCAGGAGCGAGCCATGAGGCTCATGGGTTCGTTACTCATGTAATGAACCATAGAGGCGGACGGTCGGCATCCGCAAGGGGTCGTGCAACGCGACCGTCACATGCAGCCGTTACGGTCCTGGCTCTGCCGCTGACCGGCCTGTCAGGAGGACGTCGACCGTGCTGCTGTCCCCGCACGAGCAGGAGCGGCTGATGCTCAGCTACGCCGCCGAGCTCGCCCGCCGCCGTCAGGCCCGTGGCCTGAAGCTGAACCTCCCGGAGGCGACGGCGATCGTGTCCGACCACGTCCTCGAGGGCGCCCGCGACGGCGAGCTGGTCACCGACCTCATGCAGTCCGGCCGCACCGTCCTCACCCGGGACGACGTCATGGACGGCGTGCCCGAGCTGCTGGAGGAGGTGCAGGTGGAGGCGACCTTCCCGGACGGGACGAAGCTGGTGACCGTCCACCACCCGATCTCGTGATCAGGGACGGCGTCACCCCGGGTGTGGTCCCGGGCGAGGTCATCCCGGCCGAGGGCTCCATCGAGACGCTGCCCGGCGTCCCGCGGATCGAGCTGGCGGTGCACAACACCGGCGACCGGCCGGTGCAGGTCGGGTCGCACTTCCACTTCGCCCAGGCCAACGTCGCGCTGGAGTTCGACCGGGCCGCCGCGCACGGGCACCGGCTCGACATCGCCGCCGGCACCGCCGTGCGCTTCGAGCCCGGCCTGCAGCGCACGGTGTCACTCGTCCCCCTGGCCGGCGCCCGCGTCGTCCCGGGCCTGACCGCGGAAGGTGGGCTGGGCTGATGGTGCGGCTGTCCCGCGAGCGCTACGCACAGCTGTACGGCCCCACGGTCGGCGACCGCATCCGGCTCGCCGACACCGACCTGCTCATCGAGGTGACCGAGGACCGCTGTGGCGGCCCCGGCCTGGCCGGTGAGGAGGCGGTCTTCGGCGGCGGCAAGGTGATCCGCGAGTCGATGGGCCAAGGGCGGGCCACCCGAGCCCAGGGAGCCCCCGACCTGGTCATCACCGGCGCCGTCGTCCTGGACCACTGGGGCATCGTCAAGGCCGACGTCGGCATCCGCGACGGCCGCATCGTCGCCCTGGGCAAGGCCGGCAACCCCGACACCATGGACGGCGTCCACCCCGACCTGGTCATCGGGCCCGGCACCGAGGTGATGGCCGGCAACGGCAAGATCCTCACCGCTGGCGGCATCGACTGCCACGTGCACTTCATCTGCCCGCAGATCGTGCCCACCGCCCTGGGCTCGGGCATGACCACGCTCATCGGCGGCGGCACCGGCCCGGCCGAGGGGTCCAAGGCCACCACCATCACCCCGGGCGACTGGTACCTGGCCCGCATGCTCGAGGCGATGGACGGCATGCCGGTCAACGTCGCGCTGCTGGGCAAGGGCAACACCGTCTCCACCGAGTCGCTGGAGGAGCAGCTGCGGGCCGGCGCCAGCGGGTTCAAGCTGCACGAGGACTGGGGCTCCACGCCCGCGGCGATCGACGCAGCGCTCACGGTGGCCGGACGCAACGGCGTCCCGGTCGCGCTGCACTCCGACACCCTCAACGAGGCCGGGTTCGTCGAGGACACCCTGGCCGCGATCGCCGGCCGGAGCATCCACGCGTACCACACCGAGGGCGCCGGAGGCGGGCACGCACCCGACATCATCACCGTCGCCGGCCACCCGAACGTGCTGCCCAGCAGCACGAACCCGACCCGGCCGCACACGGTGAACACCCTCGACGAGCACCTCGACATGCTCATGGTCTGCCACCACCTGGACAGCTCCGTGCCCGAGGACCTCGCCTTCGCCGAGAGCCGGATCCGGCCCACGACGATTGCCGCCGAGGACCTGCTGCACGACCTCGGCGCCATCTCGATGATCGGGTCCGACGCCCAGGCGATGGGCCGGGTCGGCGAGGTCGTCATGCGCACCTGGCAGACCGCGCACGTGATGAAGCGCCGCCGCGGGTCGCTGGTCGGCGACGGGCCTGCGGACAACCTCCGCGCCCGCCGGTACGTCGCCAAGTACACGATCTGCCCGGCGGTGGCCCACGGCATCGACGGCGAGGTGGGCTCGGTCGAGCCGGGCAAGCTCGCCGACCTCGTGCTCTGGGACCCCAAGACGTTCGGGGTGCGGCCGCACGCCGTCCTCAAGGGCGGGATGATCGCCTGGGCGCAGATGGGCGACGCGAACGCCTCCATCCCGACGCCGCAGCCGGTGCTGCCGCGGCCGATGTTCGGCGCCTACGGGACGGTGCCGGCCCAGACGTCGGTGCACTTCGTCGCGCCTGCCGCGCTCGAGGCGGGCCTGGGCGACCGGCTGGCCATCGACCGGCGGCTGGTCGCGGTCTCCGACACCACCCGGCTGGGCAAGGCCGACATGCCGGAGAACACCGCGCTGCCGGACATCCGGGTCGACCCGGACACCTTCACCGTCTCCGTGGACGGCGACGTCTGGGAGCCCGAGCCGGTGCGCGAGCTGCCGATGGCCCAGCGCTACTTCCTGTTCTGATGACGGCAGCCCTCCTCGCCCTGGCCGACTCCCGGCTGCCCGCCGGCGGGCACGCGCACTCCGGCGGGGTGGAGCAGGCGATCACGGCCGGGGTCCTCACCGACCCGGGGTCGCTCGCCGCCTTCCTCCGCCGGCGGCTGACCACCGCCGGCGCGGTGGCGGCCGGGCTCGCCGCGGCCGCCTGCCGGTCCGCCGACGACGCGGCGGCGCTCGCTGTCCTGGACGCCGAGGCCGACGCGCGGACGCCGTCCCCCGCGCAGCGGGCCGCCTCCCGGCAGCAGGGCCGCGGTCTGGTGCGGGTCGCGAGTCGCGCCTGGCCGGACCCGGCCTGGGCCTCGCTGCCCGCGCAGCCGCACCACCCGCTCGCCCTCGGGGTGGCCGCGGCGACCGCCGGGCTGACCCCCCGGGACGCGGCCCACGCCGCCGCCTACCTGGCGGTGAGCGGACCGGCCACCGCCGCCCAGCGGCTGCTGGCCATGGACCCGATCACCGTCGCCGCGGTCACCGCCCGACTGTCGCCGGAGATCGACCGGGTGGCCGACGACGCAGCGGCCGGCGACCTGCCGGCCGACACCGACCCGCTGCTGGACCTGCTCACCGAGGTCCACGCCGCCCGCAACGACCGGTTCTTCGCCTCATGAGATCGAAGGAGTGCTCCCATGCCGCCTGACCACAACCTGGACGACTACGTCGACCCCTACAGCCCCGGCCACCGCCACGGCGGTCCGCTGCGGGTGGGGCTCGGCGGCCCGGTCGGCTCCGGCAAGACCGCGCTGGCCGCCGCGCTGTGCCGCACGCTGGGCACCGAGTACGACCTCGCCGTCGTCACCAACGACATCTACACGACCGAGGACGCCGACTTCCTGCGCCGCAACGCCGTGCTGCCCGACGACCGGATCGAGGCGGTGCAGACCGGCTGCTGCCCGCACACCGCGATCCGCGACGACATCACCGCCAACCTCGACGCCGTCGAGCTGCTGGAGTCCCGGCACCCCGGCCTGGAGCTGGTGCTCGTCGAGTCCGGTGGCGACAACCTGACCGCGTCGTTCAGCTACGGCCTGGTCGACGTGCAGATCTTCGTCATCGACGTCGCCGGTGGGGACAAGGTCCCGCGCAAGGGCGGGCCGGGCGTCACCGCCTCGGACCTGCTGGTGGTCAACAAGACCGACCTCGCGCCGATGGTGGGCGCCGACCTCGGCGTGATGCGCCGGGACTCCGACGCGGTGCGCGGCGACAAGCCCACCCTGCTGATCTCGCTGCGGGAGGACCCGGCCGCGACCGAGGTCGCCGAGTGGGTGCGCCAGCAGGTGCGCGCGAGGGCGCTGCAGGAGGCGTGAGCGTGTCGTCCGAGGGTGCCGGCGTGCGAGCGGCCCGGTGAGGACCCTGGTCGAGGTGGTGGCACGGTGCGACGCGCGTGGTCGCACCGTGCTGCCGGTCGTGCGGGCCAGCGGTCAGCTGGCGGTCCGGCGCACCGGCCCCACCACCGTGCACCTGGTCGCGACCGCGTTCGGCCCGCTCGGCGGGGACGACGCGGAGATCCGGCTGGTCGTGGAGGAGGGCGCCCGGCTCGCGGTCCGCTCGGTGGCCGCCGCCGTCGTGCTCCCCGCGCGCGGGGAGTCGCCGTCGTCCCGGCAGGTGGTGCGGGCCGAGGTGGCCGGGGCGCTGGACCTGGCCCCGGAGCCCACGGTGGTCACCGCGCGAGCCGACCACCGGGCCGAGGTGCGCGTCCAGCTCACCGAGGCCGCGGAGCTGACCGTCACCGAACAGGTGCTGCTCGGCCGGCGTGGCGAGGACCCCGGCCGCTGGACCGGCACCACCCGGGTCGAGCGCTCCGGCCGCCCGCTGCTGCACACCACCGTCAGCCTCGGGCCGGGTGCCCCCGCCTGGCTGCCCCCGGTCGCCCCGCGGGCCTACGTCTCCACCGTCCGCATCGGTGAGCCCCGCCCGGAGGTGCGCACGGGCCTCGACGCCGTCCGGTTGCCGCTGGCCGGTGGCTGGGTCGGCACCGCGTGGGCCGGGGAGCTGCACGACGCCGTCGCCGCGCTGGCGTCGGTCACCGAGGACGCCGCGCTGGCGGAGGTGGCCCGGTGACCGGGTCACTGGTGGTCCGCGCCCGCCGGGTGGTGCTGCCCGACGGGGAGCGTGCGGCGGCGGTGCACGTCACCGACGGTGTGGTCACCGCGGTCACCGGCTTCGACGACGCCGGTGACGACCCGGTGACGCTGGCCGAGGACGAGGTGCTGCTGCCCGGCCTGGTCGACAGCCACGTGCACGTCAACGAGCCCGGCCGCACCGAGTGGGAGGGCTTCGCCTCCGCCACCCGGGCCGCGGCCGCCGGTGGGGTCACCACGATCGTGGACATGCCGCTCAACTCGATCCCGCCGACGGTCAACGTCAAGGCGCTGCAGGTGAAGCGGCAGGTGGCCGAGGGCCAGGTGAGCGTCGACGTCGCCTTCTGGGGCGGGGCCGTGCCCGGCAACGCCAGCCAGCTGACCCGGCTGCTCGCCGACGGCGCGGTCGGGGTGAAGTGCTTCCTGCTCGACTCCGGGGTGCCGGAGTTCCCGCCGCTGGACGACGCCGGCCTGCGCACCGCGCTCACCGCGCTGGCCGCCGTCGACGGGCTGCTCATCGCCCACTGCGAGGACGACGACGAGATCGCCGCCGCCCCCGACCCGGCGGGCACCAGCTACCCGGCGTTCCTGGCCTCCCGCCCGGTCGCGGCGGAGGAGACCGCGATCGGCCGGCTCATCGCCGCCGCCCGGGACACCGGTGCCCGCGTGCACGTGGTCCACCTCGCCGACGCCGGGGCGCTGCCGATGCTGCGCGCGGCGCGGGCCGAGGGCGTGCGGATCACCGTGGAGACCTGCCCGCACTACCTGACCTTCGCCGCCGAGGACGTGCCCGACGGCGACACGGCGTTCAAGTGCTGCCCGCCGATCCGCGAGGCCACCCACCGTGAGGCGCTGTGGGCCGCTCTCGAGGCCGGTGACATCGACCTGGTCGTCAGTGACCACTCGCCGTGCACCGCGGAGCTCAAGCGGCTCGACGTGGGGGACTTCGGGCTGGCCTGGGGTGGCATCGCCGGCCTGCAGGTGGCGCTGCCCGCGGTGTGGACCGGGGCCCGGGCGCGCGGGCTGGGGCTGGGCGACGTCGTCCGGTGGATGGCGGAGGCGCCTGCCCGGCTCACCGGGCTGACCGGCAAGGGCGGGATCGCCGTCGGCCGGGACGCCGACCTGGTCGCCTTCGCCCCCGACGAGCAGTGGCGGGTCGGGGCGCTGCACCACCGCAACCCGGTCACGCCCTACGCCGGCCGGGAGCTGACCGGGGTGGTGCGGGCGACCTGGCTGCGCGGGCAGCGGCTCGCGGACGGTGGTGCGCCCCTCGGCCGTCTGCTCAGCAGAGGAGGCACCTGATCGGGCCCGTGCTCGGCACGGGCCCGATCGTCAGCTCTGGCGCTCCTCGCGGGCAGCTTCGTCGAGGACCTTCGGGTCGTCGTCCACGCCGCCGGCGGGGTCGGCGTTGCCGAGGGCGGTCTCGGCGGGGAGCTGCTCGACGTGCTGCTTGGCCCGGGCCTTCAGGTCGTCATCGGGGCTGGTCATGCGGTGCCTCCTCCAACTCGATGGTGCGTCGTGGCCGTCCCCTACCCTCGCCACGCCGGTGAACCCCCGAACGTGACACCCGATCCTGGAGAGCGATGAGACACGCTGAGGTCAGCCCCGCGTTCGTGCACCTGCCCGACCTGGCCCGCCGCGACCTCGGCGGTGCTGTGGTCGCGGCCAACGACGAGTTCTTCGCCGCGCGGGAGAACCTGGTGCTGCCGCACCCGGCCGTCGCGCGCACCGAGTTCGGGCACAAGGGCAAGGAGTACGACGGCTGGGAGACCCGCCGTCGGCGCACCGCGGGCCACGACTGGGCGATCGTCCGGCTCGGCGCCCCCGGGATCGTCGCCGGCGTCGTCGTCGACACCGCCTTCTTCACCGGCAACTTCCCCGCCCAGGCCTCCGTGGAGGGCGCCGCGGTGGAGGGCCACCCCTCGGTCGAGGAGCTCACCCGCGCCGACTGGCAGCCGCTGGTGCCGCTGTCGGACCTCGCGGGCGACACCACGAACCACTTCCCGGTCGACTCCGACCGGCGGGTGACGCACGTGCGGCTGGCCATCCACCCCGACGGCGGCGTGGCCCGGCTGCGGGTGCACGGCACCGTCGTCCCCGACCCGCGGCTGCTCGACGCCGGCCCGCTGGACCTCGCGGCCCTGGAGAACGGCGGGCAGGTCACCGGCGTCAGCAACGCCCACTACGGCAGCCCGCTGCAGCTGATCGGCCGCGGCCTGGCCCGCTCGATGGGCGAGGGCTGGGAGAACGCCCGCCGTCGCGGCCCGGGCAACGACTGGGTCGACGTCGCGCTGGCCTGCGAGGGCGTGGTCACGCTGGCCGAGCTGGACACCTCGTACTTCCTCGGCAACGCCCCCGGCACCGCCTCCCTCACCGGCCGTACCGCCGACGGCACCGAGGTCGAGCTGCTGCCCCGCACGCGGCTGCAGCCGGACACCCGGCACCGGTTCGTCCTCGACGGCGCGACCGGCGTGACCTCGGTGCGGCTCGACGTCTTCCCCGACGGCGGGATGGCCCGGCTGCGCCTGTGGGGCCGGCCCACGGCTGCCGGCCGCGCCGCGCTGGGACGGCGCTGGTTCGACGCGCTGCCCGACGTCCAGGCCCTGGAGGTGCTCGGCACCCTCGGCGTCGACCCGTCCGAGGCCGGTCGCCTCGTCGGCGCCCGCCCGCTGGGCACCGACGTCCCCGACGCCCTCCGCCCCCTCCTCGGCGGCTGACCCGCCCCGAGGGCGAAAGTGGCCACTCTCGCCCCTCGGAGGAGGGCCGTGTTCGCGAACACGGCCCTCCTTGGGTCAGCCGGCGGTGAGGACCTCGTAGAGGCCCAGGCGGTTGGCCCACGGGTCGTCGAAGTCGCACCAGCTCACCACGCCGGGCACCGACTCGGCCGGGGACACCTCGACGCCGGCGGCGAGCAGCGCCTCCCGAGCCGCGGGCAGGTCCGGGACCGCCAGGCGCAGCCGGTTGGGCAGCGGCTGCGCCGGCGGGGGCACGGTGGCCACCTGCAGCCAGGTCTCCTGGCCGGGGACGACGGCCCACTCGAGCAGGCCCTCGTCCGGCTCCAGCTCCGGCGGCCGGCCGAACACCGCGGTGTAGAAGGCGCGGGCGGCGGCGAGGTCCTCGACCTGCAGCTCGAAGGTCATCCCGTACGGCGAGATCCCGGTCATGGTCCGAGCCTCCTCAGCGGGTCAAGGCCCGTGGCGGGCATCCCTCATGGACCGGGTGGGGCGCCCTCCTCGGCCATGGTGCCGGGGGCGTCGTGCGGCTCCTCGTCGACCACCGGGCCGCGCGGGCGGTCGGGGTCGGCGGGGCGCGGCGTCGTCCAGGTGACCGTGGGGGCCGCGCCGATGCCCAGCGCGATGTGCTCGGGCTTGATCGGCACCGCCGGCAGCGGCAGCCCGGTCGCGGCCCGGACGGCGGCGGCGACCACCGGGACGGCGGTGACCAGCGGCGGCTCCCCGACGCCCTTCCAGCCGTGCGGCATCCCCGGCTCGGGGTCGGTGACGTAGGTGGAGACGATCTCCGGGGCGTCGACGATCGTGGGGATCAGGTAGTCCTGGAGGTCGGGGTTGGTGATCAGCCCGTCGGCGACCACCACCTCCTCCATGAGCGCCAGGCCCATGCCCTGCACGATGCCGCCCTCGATCTGGCCGAGCAGCTGCGTGGGGTTCACGACCGTGCCGACGTCCTGGCAGGAGGCGATCTGGACGACGCTGACCAGCCCGAGCTCGACGTCGACGTCGACCACCGCCCGCTGCGCGGAGAACCCGAACGCCACGTACATGCCGCCCTCGGGCGAGCCGAGCGGGTGGGTGGCCGGGTGCTGGAAGTGCTCGGTGGCCCGGAACGTCTGCCCGGGTGCGGCGGTGGCCACGGGGCCCAGCGGCCGGCCCGCGGCGCAGACCACGCCGTCGGCGACGGTCAGCGTGGCGGCGTCCAGGCCGTGCGCGCGGGCGACCCGGCCGAGCATCCGGTCGCGGACGGCGAGGCAGGCGCGGTGCACCGCCGTCCCGGACGCCATGGTCTGCCGGGACGCGCTGGTCGACCCGGCGGAGGCGACCAGGGTGTCGGGCTGGACGACGTCGACGGTCGTGGCGCCGAGCACCGTTCGGGCGACCTGCTCGGCGACGGTGACGAAGCCCTGGCCGACCTCGGCGCAGGCGGTGTGCACCGTGGCGTGCCCGTCGCGCAGGCTCACCTCGGCGGTGGACTCGTCGACGTGGCCCTCGCTGAAGGCCAGGTTCTTGATCGACACCGCCCAGCCGACGCCGCGGCGCACGGTGCCGCCCTCGGCCGACCGCCCGACGCCGCCGGGGGCCTTGGCCGGTCCGGTGGGCAGCGGGACGGCGCGCAGCCCCTCGATGACCTCGCGGACCGGGGTGGGGGCGTCGAAGCGCTGGCCGAAGGTGGCGACGTCGCCGCGCTGCAGGGCGTTGGTCAGCCGGATCTCGACGGGGTCGAGGTCCAGGGCGGCGGCGAGCGCGTCGAGCTGGGCCTCGTGGGCGAAGGCCGCCTGCGGGACGCCGAACCCGCGCATCGCGCCGCAGCTGGGGTTGTTGGTGCGCACCGACCAGCCCTCGAACCGGCCGTTGTCGACGCGGTACGGGCCCTGCAGGAGCGTGACGGTGTTGGTGATGACCACCGGCGAGGTGCTGGCGTACGCGCCGCCGTCGAGCAGCACCCGGCCCTCGACGCTGACGATCCGCCCGTCGGCGTCGGCGGAGTGCCGCAGCCAGATGGTGCCCGGGTGGCGCTGCCGGTGGGCGAGGAAGGACTCCTCCCGGGTGTACTCGATCTTCACCGGGCGGCCGGTGGCCAGCGCGAGCAGGCAGGCGTGGGTCTGCAGGGTGACGTCCTCGCGGCCGCCGAACGCCCCGCCGACCCCGGCGAGGGAGACGTGCACCTTCTCCGGCGGCAGCCCGGTCGCCCAGCCGATCTGCTTCTGGTCCGAGTGCAGCCACTGGGTGGCCACCTCGATCGCCACCCCACCGTCCGGCGTGGGCCGGGCCAGCCCGGCCTCCGGCGCGAGGAAGGCCGGGTCCTGCATGCCGATCCGGTAGGTGTTCTCCACGGTGACCACACCGCGGGCGTCGGGGTCGCCGCAGCTGTAGGAGACGTGCCGGTAGACGTTGCCGTCGGGGTGGACCGACGCCGCGGTCAGCGCCAGCTGCGGGTCGGTGAGCGCCGGCAGCACCTCGTAGACGACCTCGACCGCGCGGGCGGCCCGGCGGGCGGTGGCGGCGTCGACCGCGGCCACGACCGCCACCGGCTCCCCGGCGTACCGGACGACGCCGTCGGCCAGCACCGGCTCGTCGCGCAGCACCAGCCCGAAGTGCCGGTCGCCGGGGACGTCGTCCACGGTCAGGACCGCGTGCACGCCGTCCATCGCGCGGGCGGCGGTGGTGTCGACGGACAGGATGCGGGCGTGCGGGTGCGGCGATCGCAGGGTGACCCCGATCAGCATCCCCTCGGCGGTGAGGTCGCCGGCGTAGGAGAACTCGCCGCGCACCTTCGCCGGCCCGTCCGGCCGCCGCACCGACGCGCCGATGCCCCCGGGGGCGGAAGTGGCCACTTTCGCCCCCCTCATGAGGTGGCTCCGCGGCGGGTGCGGGCGGCGGTCTCGACGGCGGCGATGATCCGGCCGTAGCCGGTGCAGCGGCAGAGGTTGCCGTAGAGGGCGGCCTCGATCTCCGGCCGCGTCGGGTCGGGGTTGGTCTCCAGCAGCTCGGTCGCGGCGGTGACGAACCCGGCGGTGCAGATGCCGCACTGCACGGCGCCCTCGGCGAGGAAGGCCTCCTGGACGTCGGAGAGCGCGCCGTCCGGGCCGCCGATCGAGGCGATGGTCTCCACGGTGCCGCCGGCGGCGGTCGCTGCGGGCACCAGGCAGGCGCAGAGCACGTGGCCGCCGTCACCGAGGTCGGCCCGCACCGCGCAGGCGCCGCACCGGCCGTGCGCGCACCCGGTCTTCGGGCCGCGGACGCCGAGCCGGTCGCGCAGCACGGTCAGCAGCGACTCGTCCCACCGGGCGGTCACCTCGTGCGCCGTCCCGTCCACGGTGAGGCCGAACGTGACGGACCCGTCCGCACCGTCGGTGCCGCCGGCGACGTCCGTCCGGGGGTTCTCGACGGCGCTCACGAGCCCAGCCCCGCGTCGACGGCCGCACGGGTGACCAGCCGGACGGCGAGCACCCCGAGCGCGTGCCGGCGGTACTCGGCCGAGGCGACGGTGTCCTCGGGTGGGTCGACCGCGGCGGCGACGGTGGCCCGCAGGTCCGCAGGCGTCGCCCGGCCGTCGAGCAGGGCGGTCGCGGCGGTGTCGACGGCGTCCGAGCGCAGCGGGGTGGGGCCGGCGTTGCCGAACGCCAGCCGCGCGACGCCGTCCCGGCTGACGACCGCGGCGCTGACGGTGGCCACGAACTGGGCGTTGCGCCGGCCGACCTTGGCGTAGTCGGCGAACCCGACGTGCACCGGCAGCCGGACGGCGGTGAGCAGCTCGCCCTCCCGCAGCCCGGTGACCCCCGGCGCGGTGACGAACCCGTCGAACGGGACGACGCGGGTGCCGGTGGCCGAGGTGAGCTCGAGCGTCGCGCCGCTGGCCAGCAGGGTGGGCAGCAGGTTGCGGTAGGGGAGCGCGCTGACCACGTTGCCGCCGATCGTGGCCTCGGTGCGCACCAGCGGCGTGCCCAGCGACGACGCGGCCGCGCGCAGCCCGCCGTCCGGCGCGGTGGTGAGCGCGGCGACCGGGGTGCCCGCGCCGATGACCAGCTCGCCGCCGTCGGTCGCCGTCCCGCGCAGGGCGGCGACCCGGCGCAGGGACAGGAAGCCCGCCGCCGTCCGGTTCCGCCACAGCAGGTCGGGCATCACCTCGGTGCCGCCGGCGACGACGACCGCCTCCGGGCGCTCGGCGCGCGCGGCCAGCGCCTCGCCGAGGGTCTCGGGCAGGGCGAAACGGGGGGCTTCCAGCAGCACGTACGACCTCGACTTCCGACGGGGACGGCCACGCTAACCGCGGAGTGTTACGAATCGGGACCTGCCGGTGCGCTGCCGGACACAAACGGTCGGCAGGATGCGCGCGTGACCGCTGACCTCCTCGTGCACGACGCCGAGCTGATCGCCACCGTGGACGACGCCCGCCGGGAGATCACCGGGGGGTGGGTCGCGGTCACCGACGGCGTGGTGAGCGCCCTGGGTGGACCGGGCGACCCGCATCCCGACGCCGTCCGGCGGATCGACGCCCGCGGTTGCCTGGTCACGCCCGGGCTGGTCAACACCCACCACCACCTGTACCAGAACCTGACCCGCGCCTACGCGCCCGCGCTGACCGGTGGGCTGTTCGAGTGGCTGGTGACGCTGTACCCGCTGTGGGCGCGACTGGACGAGGAGGCCGCGTACGTCAGCGCCTACGTGGGGCTGGCCGAGCTGGCGCTGTCGGGCTGCACCACCTCGACCGACCACTCCTACGTGCACCCGCGCGGGGCCGGTGACCTGATCAGCGCCGAGGTGGCCGCCGCCCGTGAGCTCGGCGTCCGGTTCCACCCCACCCGCGGCTCGATGTCGCTGTCGGTCAAGGACGGTGGCTTGCCGCCGGACTCCGTCGTCCAGGACGACGACGAGATCCTGGCCGACTCGCAGCGGCTGGTCGAGCTGCACCACGACCGGTCGGGAACGGCGATGACCCGGATCGCGCTGGCCCCGTGCTCGCCGTTCAGCGTGTCGACGTCGCTGATGACCCGCACCGCCGAGCTCGCCGAGCACCTCGACGTGCGGCTGCACACCCACCTGGCCGAGACCCAGGACGAGGACGCGTTCTGCCTGGCCACCTTCGGCCGCCGGCCGGTCGACTACCTGGCCGACGTCGGCTGGATGACCTCACGGACCTGGCTGGCCCACGTGGTCTGGCCCGACGCGGACGAGGTCGTGCGGCTGGGCGCGGCGGGCGTCGGGGCGGCGCACTGCCCGTCGTCGAACATGATCCTGGGCAGCGGGCTGGCCCCGGTCGCCGAGCTGCGCGCCGCGGGCGCCCCGGTCGGCCTGGGGGTGGACGGTTCGGCGTCGGCGGACTCCGCCTCGCTGTGGCTGGAGGCCCGGACGGCGATGCTGCAGGGCAAGCTGCGGCACGGCGCGGCCGCGATGTCGGCCCGGGACGCCCTGGAGATCGCCACTCGCGGCGGTGCGGCGTGTCTGGGGCGCACCGGCGAGATCGGGCAGTTGTCGGTCGGGGCGTGCGGGGACCTGGCGGTGTGGTCGCTGGAGGGTGTGCGGTTCGCCGGGGCGCTGTCGGACCCGGTGGAGGCGTGGCTGCGGTGTGGGCCGGTGTCGGCGCGGGAGACCGTCGTCGGAGGACGGGTGGTCGTCGAGGGCGGGGCCGTGACGCACCCGGGGCTGGACGAGCAGCTCGCCGTCCACCGGCGGGTGTCCCGGCGCATGCAGGCCGCGCTGGACTGACGCAGCGCGTCAGTGGCCGGTGGCGAGGCGGTCCGCGGCTGACGTGAGGGTGGCGAGGACCGTCTGCACCGAGCTGCGCAGGGCACGCTCCGGCCGGACCAGGACGTCGATGTGGCGGGCGAGGCCCATCCCGCGCACCGGGCGCAGCACGAGGCCGGGGGAGGCCGGCGCGGTGTGCCGGGGCATCAGGGCCAGGCCGGCGCCCGCACACACCAGACCCGCTGCGACCGTCAGGTCGTTGATCCGGTGGGTGATGGTCAGCGGCCGGCCGGCCGCGGCGGCGATCGCCTCGAGCGGGGCGAGCAGCGGAAAGCCCTCGTGCACGGCGATCCACGGCTCCCCGACGACCTGCTCGGCGGTCACGGACTCCTGCCGGGCCAGCGCGTGCCCCACCGGGACGGCGACGTCGAGCGGCTCGTGCAGCAGCGGCGTGACCGCGATGGTCGTCGGCCACGGCGGGCTGGAGTCGAGCCGGTGCGCCAGGACCACGTCGTGGTCGGCGCACAACGCCGGGAAGCTGGACTGGGACACGTCGTGCTCGGCGCACTCGACCGCCGGTCCGCCGGCCTGCAGCAGGGCGGGGAAGAAGGCCGTGGCCGCGCTGGAGAAGGCGGCCACGCGCACGGTGCCGCGCGGGTCGTCCAGGAACGCGTCGACGGCGACCTCGGCGCGGGCCAGGGCGGTGGCCACGTCGGTGGCGGCGTCGGCCAGCGCGCGCCCCGCATCGGTCAGCACCAGGCTGCGGCCCCGCCGCTGGGTGAGCGGGACGGGCACGCCCCGCTGCAGGACGGCGAGCTGCTGGGAGACCGCCGACGGGGTGATGAACAGCGCCTGGGCCACTGCGGTGACGCTGCCGCGGTCGCCGAGCTCGCGCAGGATCGACAGCTGGCGGACGTCCATGAAGCGACGCTACATCGGCGGTTGAGGAGCTGGTCGTTGTTCTTCAACGACCCTGGCCGCAGGGTCGAGGCGTGCGAGCGACAGGGCGGGACAGGACGACGGATGCCGTGCTCATGGGCGTGGCCCTGGTCTGGGGCAGCAGCTACCTGGTCGCCAAGGACCTCACCGTCGTCGCGCCCGTGCTGGTCGTCCTCGCGCTGCGCTACGTCCTGTCGGCGGCCGCGCTCGGGGTCGTCTGCCGGCGGGCCCGCGAGCGCACGCCGCGCGGGAGGGAGCTGGCGGTCGGCGTCCTGCTGGGCTGCACCCAGGCCGCCGTCCTCACGCTGGAGACCTTCGGCGTCACCGGCACGTCGGCCACGAACGCGGGGCTGATCATCAGCCTGACGGTGGTCCTCACCCCGCTGCTGGACGGCGCGTGGGGGCGTGCCCCGCTGCCGGCGCCGTTCTTCGTCGCCACCGCCGTCGCGGTGGTGGGCGTCGGGCTGCTGGTCTCCGGCGACGGCGTCCGGGCGCCCGGGTGGGGTGATGCGCTGATGCTGGCCGCCGCGGCGGTGCGTGCGGTGCACGTCAGCCTGATCGGCCGGCTCACCGCCGACCGCCCGTACAGCTCGCTGGTGCTCACCACGGTCCAGTCGACGGTCGGCGCCGTCCTGCTGTCCGCCGCGGCCGCACCGCAGCTGGGGGCCGTGGCCCGGCTGCCCCCGGCCGCGTGGGCCCAGCTGGCGTACCTCGCGCTGGCCTGCACCGTCTTCGCCTTCCTCGCCCAGACCTGGGCCATCCGCCGGACCTCGCCCAGCCGCGCCAGCCTGCTCATGGGCACCGAGCCACTGTGGGCCGTCGCGGTCGGCGTCGGCATCGGCGGCGAGCGGCTGACCGCGGTCGCGGCCGTCGGCGCCGTCCTGGTCCTCGCCGCCACCTGGTACGGCCAGCGGGTGGAGACCGCCCACCGCCAGGCCCGGCTCGGACTAGCGGTCTGAGCCGGCCGGGACGGGGTCGACGGTGGCGGCCGGCTCGTCGGCCGGGCGCTCGCCCAGCCGGACCAGCACGATCCCGGCCAGGACGACGACGCCGCCGACGAGCTGCACCGGCCCCGGCCGCTGACCCAGCGCCAGCCAGGCGAAGGCGACGGCGAACAGCACCTCGCTCAGCCCCACGAAGGAGCTCAGTCGCGAGCCCAGCAGCCGGACCGAGGCGATGCCGGTGGCGTAGGCGAAGGCCGCCGCGAGCAGGGACAACCCCAGGACCGGCACGAGCCAGCTGGTCGTCCGGCCGGCGAACTCGACGTCGGTGGTCGCCGTCCGCCACGGGACGACCCCGGCGAGCGCGGCCGCACCCAGCACCAGGGCGCCGACGGCCAGCCCCGCCCAGGCGCTGACCAGCGGCGGCAGGGCGTCCTCGGTGCGGGCGGAGAGGATGAAGTAGGCCGCCAGCCCGAGCGCGGCCACCAGGCCCCACATGATCCCGACCGGGTCGAGCCGGGCACCGCTGAGCACGTCGAGCACCAGCACCAGCCCGCCGAGCGCGACGACCACGCCGATGCCGGTGACCGGGCTGGGCCGCTGGCCCAGCCGGCCCCACGTCCACAGCACGACGAGCAGGACGGCGGAGTACTCCAGCAGCAGCGCCACGCCGACCGAGAGCCGGGCGACGGCGGAGAAGTAGGCGAGCTGGGGCAGCGCGACGGCGAGCGCGCCGAAGGCCAGGACGGCACCGGCGTTGGACCGCAGCAGGCCCCACCGCCCGCGCAGTGCCAGGACGGCGGGGACGGTGAGGGCGAGCGCCGCGATGCCCATGCGGGCGACGACCGCCGCCCCGGCGCTCCAGCCGGCGTCGAGCAGGCCGGTGGCGAAGACCCCGGAGGTGCCGAAGGCGGCGGCCGAGATCACCGCGATCAGCAGTCCACCCAGTCCAGCGCGTCGGTCGAGCACGGCAGCCACCTCCTCGTCAGGAGTCAGCGGACGTACGCTCCTGATGGCGGCACGTTAACAGAGTCAGGAGTCACATGCTCTTTGCCCATGACACCGAGGTGGCGCTGGCGGCTGCGACCGCACTGGTGAACACCGCCGCGGACGGCGAGGAGCGCTTGCCCGACCCGGCTGCGCTCGTGACCTTCCTCGACACCTGGGAGTTCACCGGCAGCCGCACCGGGGACGCGACCGAGCTGGCCGAGGTGCAGCAGCTGCGGGCGGTGCTCGCCGGCATCTGGGACGCCGACGAGGACGGCGTGGTCGGGGTGGTCAACCGCCTGCTCCGCGACGGGCACGCGCTCCCGCAGCTGGTCCGGCACGACGGGTGGGGCTACCACGTGCACGCCACCGAGCCGACCGCCTCGGTGGCCGACCGGATGGGCGTGGAGGCCGCGATGGCCCTGGCCGACGTCGTCCGCGCCGGTGCCCTGGACCGGCTGCACCGCTGCGCGGCCAGCGGGTGCAACGACGTCCTGGTCGACCTCACCAAGAACGCCAGCCGCCGGTTCTGCGACAACACCTGCGCCAACCGGGAGCACGCCGCCGCCTACCGGGCGCGTCGCGCGGCCGGCTGAAGGTCAGGCGGTCCCGGGCGCCCGCACGGCGAGGACCGGGCAGGAGGACTCGAGCAGGACGCGCTGCGCGGTGCTGCCCAGCAGCATCTTCCCGACCGGTGAGCGGCGGTGGATGCCCACGACGATCAGCTCGGCGGAGACCTCCGCGGCCACCGCGAGGATGACCTCCGCGGCCCGCGCGGTGCCGACGTCCAGGTGCCGGATCTGGTGCGGCACGCCCTCGGCCACGAGCCTCGCGTCGAGGGCGTCGAGGTCGCGCTCGTCGGCGGCGGTGGGCCGCACGTAGCCGCTGTCGTCGATGGCGTTGACCACCACGACGTCCGTCCCGCGCCACCGCGCCTGGCGGGCGGCCTCGGTGACGGCCAGCAGGCCCGTCGCATCCGGCACGTACCCCACGACCACGCTCACGAAGGCGACCTCTTCCTGCTCGGTAGCGCCGGCCCACGCTGGCCGACGACCCGGGTCATCGTAGGGTCCAGCGGTGGCCGCGGGGATGTTCGACGTCAGCGGTTCGATCGCGCTGGTGACCGGCTCCAGCCGGGGGATCGGCCGCGCGCTGGCCACCGGGCTGCTGGAGGCCGGCTGCACCGTCGTCCTCAACGGCCGGGACGCCGACCGGCTGGAGCGCACCCGCGCCGAACTGGCCGGGGTGGGGCCGGGCCGGGTGGTCGCCGTCCCGTTCGACGTGACCGACCCCGCCGCCGTGCGCGCGGGGGTGGCCCGGGTCGAGGACGAGGTCGGGCCGCTCGACGTGCTGGTCAACAACACCGGGGTGCAGTCACGGGCGACGTTCACCGAGGTGACCGACGAGGACTGGTACCGCCTCCTCGACACCAACCTGACCAGCGCGTTCCTCGTCGGCCGCGAGGTCGCCCGCCGGATGGTGCCGCGCGGGCGGGGCCGGATCGTCAACATCGCCTCATTGCAGAGCGAGGTCACCCGCCCCGGGATCACCCCGTACGCCGCCACCAAGGGCGCGATCAAGATGCTCACCAAGGGCATGTGCGCCGACCTCGCCGGCAGTGGGATCGGCGTCAACGCCATCGGCCCGGGCTACTTCGAGACCGAGCTGACCGCGCCGCTGGTGGCCGACGAGCAGTTCAGCGCCTGGGTGCGCGCCCACACCCCGGCCGGGCGCTGGGGCCGGGTCGAGGACCTCGTCGGCGCGCTGGTGTTCCTGGTCAGCCCGGCCTCGGCGTTCGTCCACGGCCAGGTCCTCTACGTGGACGGCGGCATGTCCTCGGTGCTGTGAGGTCCCACCCGTCCCGGCCGGTCGTCACGCCGGCACCGGCCAGCGCCCGGGAGTTCAGCGACGTCATCCGGTCAGGAGAGCGAGCCGCGGGCCACCGAGACGCCGGAGTGGGCGGGGTCGCCGTCCAGTGGCTCCACCGAGACGTCGACGACCGGGTAGTCGCCCAGGTCGAGGCCGTCGGGCAGCGGCACCGAGTTGGCGCCCTGGTGGACGACGCCCAGCGGCACGAGCCCGCTGACGTCGGGCCGCAGCAGCCACACCTCGTAGTACCCCTCGCCCAGCGACGGGGCGTCGAGGTCGACCTGCAGCGAGCGGACGCCGTCGCGCTCGCGCACCTCGGCGGTGCCGGAGGACTCGTCGGCGTCCAGCGGGTCGAGCGTGGTCGCGGCGACCACCGCGCCGGCGTCGTCCCGGGTGAGCACGGCGGCACCGGCCAGTCCGCCGACGACCGCTGCGGCGGCGGCCGCGGCCAGCCAGCGCGTGCGCCGGGGGCGCAGCTCGACGACCGGGGCCGGCGCGGGCTCCGGCTCGGACGTGGGTGCAGGCGCGGGCGTGGCGGAGACGCCGGTCGCCGCGGCGATCGCGTCCCACACCCGCGGCGGCGGGGTCACGCTGGGGGCCGGTGCCGCCAGCGCCGGCACGGCGAGGGCGTCGACCGCACGCTGCAGGGCGGCCACCTCGCCGCGGCAGGCGGCACAGTCGGCCAGGTGCGCGGCGTCGGCGGCGGGCAGCGGCTCGCGGAGCGCGGCGAGCGCGAGCTGCTCAGGGCTGCAGTGCTGCACCGTCCACCTCCAACCGGGTCCGCAGGCGCTCGAGGGTGCGCCGGATGTGGCTCTTGACCGTGCCCAGCGGGATGCCGGTGCGCGCTGCGATCTGGGCGTGCGTGAGGTCCTCGAAGAACGCGAGCTCGATGATCCCCCGTTGTGGTTGCCCGATGCGGTCCAGCTCGCCGAGGAGCAGGACACGGTCGGCCACCCGGGTGTCGACGTCGTCGGAGGAACCGGGGCGGGAGGCCACGTCGGCGGCGACCGCCTCGGACTGCCGCCGCTGCCGGTCCCGCTTGGCCCACACGTCGGCGATCTTGTGCCGGCAGATGCCCACCAGCCAGGCGGGCAGCGGACCGGAGCCGGCGCTGTAGCCGTTGCGTCCGGTCCAGGCGGAGATGAAGGTCTGCTGGGTGACGTCCTCGGCGTCCGGGCCGGGGCCGAAGGCGCGTACCGCCATGCCGTGCAGCTGCCCGCCCCAGCGCTCGTAGGCCAGCGCCAGCGCCTGCTCGTCGCCGTCGCGGAAGCGCCGGGCGATCTCGTCGTCGTCCGGCTCGACCACCCGCCGCAGCGACGTCCGGCCGGTCTCCACGTCCTGACCGTAGAGGTCGATGCGGTCCTCCAGCGCGGTCACGGTGTCGGCTCCGCGACGACGACCACGTTGTCGCGGTAAGTGCGCAGGTCGGCGTCGAAAGGGCCGCCGCAGGTGATCAGCACCAGGCGCGGCGCGCCGGTGCGGGCGAACAGCTCGCCCAGCGGCACGCCGGGCTTGTCGAGCGTCTCGCGGCCGGTGACCGTCCAGCGGGTGGTGGTCCCGTCGGCGGCCTCGACGACCACCTCGTCGCCGGGCTGGGCCTCCCGCAGCGGCGCCAGGGCGCCCAGGCCCTGCTCGACGTCGTCCACGTGCCCGGCGAGGACGGCCGCGCCCTCGGCGGCGCCGGGGACCGGGCCGTAGGAGTACCAGCCGACCCGGTCGACGTCCGCGGGCAGCGTCATCTCGCCCTCGGGCTCGACGCCGACCGGGTCGACCGGCGCCTCGATCCCGCGGGCGGGCAGGGAGAGCCGGACGGGCGGGACGACGACCGGCGCCGCCAGGGGCACGGCCGGCCGGGCCGTGACCTCGGGCAGCCGGTCCACGGGCAGCGGGGTGACCGTCGGGGCGGGTGCGGTGGTGGGCGCGGCGAGCGCCGCGACGACCGGCACCCCCGCCGCCGGCTCGGGCCGGGTCAGTGCCCAGGCGGTCGGGGTGCCGATCGCCAGGGTAAGACCCAGCGCCAGCACGGCGACGGGGGTGCGCACGGTCGTCCTCGCGGTCCGGGTCGGTCAGACCCGGCTGGAGACCACGCGACGGGCACCGAACGCGGCAGCGCCCAGGCCCAGCGCGGTCAGCGCGACGACCGGCAGGGGCAGCCCGGACTCGTCGGTGGCCAGGCCGGCCGAACCACCGGGGACACCGGAGGGGGAGGAGTGCAGGCCGCTGAAGGTCTGCACGGCCAGCTCGTAGCCGGCGTCACCCGAGCCCCAGGCGTAGACGACGGTCGCGGTGCCCTCGGACAGGGTCAGGTCGGCCGGGCCGATCGCCACGGTGGACGTGCCCGCGAGGGTGACGTCGGCGGAGACGGTCCCGGCCGGGACGGTCAGCGACGCCTCCTCCGGGTTCGTCAGGCCCGGGACGACGACCGCGCCACCGGCGCGCACGTCCACCGCGGGGGCGGCGGCGGTGTGCCGGACGGTGAGCCGCGCGTCGCCGGCACCGACCGCGGACAGGTCGTTGACGTAGGGCGTCAGGGTCGGCGTGCCGTCGGCGGACAGGTGGGCGACCACCGTGGCGTTGGCGCCGGCCGGGACGGCGACGTCGTCGGCCTTGACCGCCGGCGCCGCGGTCGCCGGGTCGGCGCCGGCCGGGAACACGGCCAGGTCGTACTCACCGGCGGGCAGGGTCAGCGGGTCGGTGAGCGTGCCGGGCTGGAAGTCCGACAGCAGCTCCTCGCCGTTGGCGTAGACGTCGACCGGGGTGTCCGGCACGGCGTGCAGGATCGAGACGGTGGCCGTCTCCGCCGCGGAGGCGGAGGTGGCGGAGGCGAGGACGAGTGCGAGCGCGCCGGTGGTGCCGGCGACGAGCGCGAGCGGGCGGGTGCGGTTCACGGAGGTGTCCTTCCGAGGCGGTGGCCCCCCGGGTGGGCGGCCTTCCACCCCCTCTTCCGCCGGGGTGCCGGACCTGGATGCAGCCGCCGTCAGGGCGCCACCGCGGTGGCGAGGAGGTCGAGCTGGTCGAGCGTGGCGTCCAGGTGTGGGGAGACGCGCAGCACCGGGCCGGCCAGCTCACGCGGCGCCCGCTCCCGACCCGGGGTCGCGGTGAGCACGCTGTGCCGGGTGCGCAGCCGGGCGGCCACCTCCCGGACGTCGACGCCGTCCGGTGCGACCAGGGTGGTGAGCGCCGTCGGCTCGTCGAGCGGCTCGACCACCCGCCAGCCACCGCGGCCCTCCAGCCGCTCCCGGGTCGCCCGGCCCAGCGCCGCCAGCCGCTCGCGCACCCGGTCGGGGCCGGCGGCCAGGTGCTCGCCGATCGCCAGGGTCAGCCCCACCCGGCCGGCGACGTGCGCCTCGTGCGACTCGTACCAGCGGGCGTGGTCGACCGACGCGCCGCCGTCGTCGTACCGGTCGGGGGCGGTCACCGGGGTCAGCCGGGCGGTCACCGCGGGCCGCATCACCAGGAACCCCACGCCGCGCGGCCCGGCCAGCCACTTGCGCGAGGTGCCGTAGGCGGCGTCCGCGCCCAGGTCGCAGTCGACGTGCCCCAGGGCCTGGGCGACGTCGAGCACCAGCGGGACGCCGGCGGCCCGGCACAGCGCCGCGACCTCCCGGCCGGGCTGGACGACGCCGCGGTGGCTGGCGACCAGCGTCAGGTGCACCAGCGCCGGCGGGTCGGTGCGCAGCAGCCGCTCCACCCCCTCGACGTCCGCCCGGCCCAGGTCGTCGGCGGGCAGGAGCACGGGTGTGCACCCGACGGCCTCGATCGCCGCCACGTTGTGCCAGTACTCCCCGGGCAGGACGGCGACCCGGCTGCCCGCCGACAGCCGCCAGGCGGCCAGGAGCGTGCGCACCGAGGCGGTGGCGCTCTCGGTGAACGCGACGTCGGCGGCGGCCATGCCGAGCAGGCCGGCGAGCACCGACCGGCCCTGCTGCAGGAGCCCGTCGGCCGCCTCCTGGGCGACGTGGCCGCCGATCTCCGCCTCGTGCCGGGCGTGCCGGGCGACGGCGTCGAGGACCGCGTCGCTCTGCCGGCTGCACGAGGCGCTGTCCAGGTGGACGCCGGCCGCGGCGGGGCGGGCGGCGCGCCAGCGGGCGCCCAGGTCGTCGTGGGGGAGAGGGCTCACCGGCAGCACGCTAGGGCAGGTGACCGGAGCCGCACGCCTAGGTGGGCGCAGACCGGGTAGGGAGTCCTCGGCCACGGCTGCCAGAACGGCGGCTCCGCAGCATCAGGACGGGGAACCAGCGCAGATGGACGGGGCAGCCGTGTCCGGCACACACCGGGCACTCATCGGCTCCTCCGACGCTGCCCTGACCGACGGCGCGGTCGCGTTCGTGCGCGCCGGCCTCGACTGCGGGGAGCCCGTCGTCGTGGCCTGCACCGAGGTGACCGCCGAGCTGCTGCAGAAGGCGCTGGCCGACCGGCCCGAGGTCGTCTGGGTCGAGTGGGCCGACGTGTACGGCAACGGCCCGGCCGCCGCGATCACCGCCGTCCGCCGGCTGGGCGAGCGCCACCGGGCCGACGGGGTCGCCGCGGTGCGCCTGGTGCTGGAGCCCTTCGCCGGCCCGGACCCCGACACCTGGCGGGAGTGGCAGCGGTACGACGCCGTCCTGGACCACCAGCTGCACGAGGCCGAGCTGCTCGGCGACGACCCGCTGCAGGTGCTCTGCCTGTGCGACACCCGCCGGGTCCCCGAGCCGCTCGTGGCCGCCGCGCGCGCCACCCACCCGTTCCTCCAGGAGGACGGCGAGCAGCGGCCCAACCCCGACCACGTCGACGCCGAGGAGTACCTGCTCGCGCTGCCGGTGCCGGCCGAGCCGCTGGAGTCCACCGAGCCGCTGGTGCGCGCCGACGGGGTCCGTGACCTGCGCGGCCTGCGCCGCGACCTGACGCAGCGGGCGGCCGACGCCACGCTGCCGGACGGTTCCGGTCCCGCACTGGAGGACTTCCTGCTGGCCGTCGACGAGATGACCACCAACGCGCTGCGCCACGGCCGGCCACCGGTCGACCTGCGGCTGTGGGCCGGGGAGAAGCGGCTGGTCTGCACCATCACCGACCACGGCGCCGGCCTGCAGGACCCGTTCATCGGCTACGGCCCGGCGCACGGCGCCGACCTGTCCCTGGGCGGCATGGGCCTGTGGCTGGCCCGCCAGCTCTGCGACCACGTGGACATCACGACGGCCGAGGACGGCGTGCGGGTCCGGCTCACCACCGACCTCCCCTGACGTGACCGACCCGACGCGGGACCGGGACGAGACCGGCCGCGCCCGCAGCGCCCGGCCCCGCGACGCCCTCGGCCGGCCGCTGCCCTACGGCGAGCCGGGGGAGCCGCGGGCCCCGGAGGGCGTCGTCCGCGCGCCGGCGGACAGCCTCCGCGAAGCGCAGGAGCTGCTCGACGCCGGCCGCCCCTTCCACGCCCACGAGGTCCTCGAGGACGCCTGGAAGACCGGGCCGGACGACGAGCGCGACCTGTGGCGCGGCCTGGCCCAGCTCGCCGTCGGCCTGACCCACGCCGCCCGCGGCAACCGGGCCGGTGCCGGCACGCTGCTCGCCCGCGGTGCCCGGTCGCTGGGCACCGCGGGCGGGGCCGCGGCCCGGCACGGCGTCGACGACACCGGGCTGGTGCGCTGGGCCGCCCGGCTGGGCGCGGCCGCCGTCGGTGACACCCCGATGGACCTCACCCCGCCGCAGCTGCGGGCCGGCTGACCCGGCGGGTCAGCCGGCGCCCGGCGCGGGTGGCCCGAACCGGTGCTGCGCCCAGGTGACGAGGCCGTTGGTCGTCCAGTAGAGGAGGACGCCGATCGGCAGCACGAACCCGGTGACGAGGAACGCGGCGGGCGCCCCGTACAGCAGCACCCTCTGCACCGTGGCGGCCTGCCCCGTCGCCGGGCCGCTCCGCCGCACGGTCGCGCGCTGGGCCAGGTACGTGACCCCGCACAGGGCCAGGACCAGCACGGTGCTCACCAGCCGGACGTCGCCCAGGGCGGCGAGCTGGCGGGCGGCCTCCCCGGCCGGTCCGTGTCCGGTCCAGGAGGCCGAGATCGGTGCCCCGAGGAGCTCGGCCCGCGCGGCCTGGTCGGTGAGCGCGTCGCTCCAGCCGTAGCGGCCCGGCCGTCCGGGTGCGATCCGGCGGAGCACGTGGAAGAGCGCGAGGAACACCGGGAGCTGCAGGAGCCCGGGCAGGCAGCCGGCCAGCGGGCTGACGCCGCGCTCGCGCTGGAGCTCGCGGACGGCCAGGGCGAAGCCGGCGCGGTCGCTGCCGTGCCGGCGGCGCAGCTCCTCGACCTCGGGCTGCAGGGCGTGCGCAGCGCGCTGGGACGACTGCTGGCGCAGGAACACCGGGAGCAGCAGCCCCCGGACGGTGAGCACCAGCAGGACGATCGCCATCGCCCAGGTCAGGCCACCGGCGGGGTCGAGGACGGTGGCGAGCAGGTCGTGCCACCGGGCGAGCACCCAGGCGACAGCGGTGTAGAGCGGATCGAGCACGACGACCTCACAGGTCAGCAGGAGCAGCAGGGGGTCCGCGCGCAGCAGCGCAGGCGGACGGGCGACCGCCGCGCCGCGGCAGCGGAGCGGGCGGGACGGCCCACGGCGACGGCCGGGGCGGGACGTGCAGGAGGCGGGTCAGCCGGCCTGGGGCGCGCGCGGCCGGATGCGGCCGGGCGCGTTCGGGCTCACCTGGCGGCGGAACACGCCCCGGCGGCAGCGTTCCTCGCGGGCCAGCGGGCTGGTCGAGGGGCCGTCCGCGAGCACCCGCGGGACGACCGGGATGGCGCGGGCCAGCACCGTCGCGAGCAGGCCCAGGGCGAGGGTGCTGGTGACGGCTGCCGCGGCGGGGAGGGCGCCGGCGTCGGAGACGAGCAGGAGCAGGGTGCTCAGGCCGAGGAGGAGCGCGAGGGCGTGCGGCACCTGGTCAGCTCCTCCTCCCGGTCGTCGGTGCGAGTCTCACCCGGCCGGCACCGGGCCGCAAGCTCCCCCGGACGGGGGACGTGGACGGGCCGACCGGGCGGTCCCGCGTGGATCATGGGCGGATGCCCGAGTTGCCCGAGGTGGAGGCGCTGGCGGAGTTCCTGCGGGAGCACGCCGTCGGCCGGATCGTCACACGCGTGGACCTGGCCGCCGTCCAGGCGATCAAGACCTTCGACCCGCCGCTGACGGCGCTGGCCGGCCTGGAGCTGACCGGTGCCTCGCGGCACGGCAAGTTCCTCGACCTCGACGTCTCCGGCGTCCACCTGGTCGTGCACCTGGCCCGCGCGGGCTGGCTGCACTGGCGGGAGAACCTGCCCACCACCCCGCCCAAGCCGGGCAAGGGACCACTCGCGCTGCGGGTCCACCTCGAGCCGGCCGAGGGCGAGCTGCCCTCCGGCTTCGACCTGACCGAGCAGGGCACCCGCAAGGGGCTGGCGGTGTACGTCGTCCGGTCACCGTCGGAGGTGCCCGGCATCGCCCGGCTCGGCCCGGACGCCCTCGAGCTGGACGCCGAGGCCTTCGGCGCGCTGCTGACCGGCCGGCACACCCAGCTCAAGGGCACGCTCACCGACCAGACCGTGCTCGCCGGCATCGGCAACGCCTACTCCGACGAGATCCTGCACGCCGCCCGGCTGTCGCCGTTCAAGTCCGCCGACAAGCTCACCGACGACGAGCTGCTCCGGCTGCACGCCGCGGTGCGCGAGACGCTGACCGGCGCGCTGGAGCGCCAGCTCGGTCAGCGGGCGGCCACGCTCAAGGGCGAGAAGCGGGCCGGGCTGCAGGTGCACGCCCGCACCGGCCTGCCCTGCCCGGTGTGCGGGGACACCGTGCGGGAGGTGTCCTTCGCCGACACGTCGCTGCAGTACTGCCCGACCTGCCAGACCGGCGGCAAGCCGCTCGCCGACCGCCGGATGTCCAAGCTCCTGCGCTAGTGGAGTGGATCCGTGCCGGTCACCGGCACGGATCCACTCCGCTCAGGAGTCGTAGCCGACGCGGTCGACCTTGCGGTGGTACCGGGTGCCGAGCAGGCCACCGAGGACGGCGCCGAGCAGCGTCGCCACCAGGACGGCGACCAGGGCGATGGCCCCGGCGGTGGTGGCGGTGCCCTCGTCGATCGGGATGCGCGGCAGGTCCAGCTGGGCGAGCACGTTGTACTGCGCGCCGAAGAGCAGGCCGGCCAGCGCCAGCAGGACGACGACCACCAGGCCGATCACCCACACGGCCACGCCCTGCCGGGCCCCGTTGAAGCGGGCCATCCGCCCGGCCACGTAGCCGCCGGCGAGGTAGGCGAGGAACAGCGCCACCAGCAGCGCGATGCCCGCGCCCAGGCCGATGCCCGAGGTGGCGGAGTCGGCGGCCTGGTCGAGCGAGGCGACGGTGTCGGACAGGCCGAAGGCCAGCCCGGCGGCCGACAGCAGCGCGATGAGCAGCACGGCCATGCCGTTGGCCGACAGCCAGCCGAAGAACGCCGCGCCCCAGGAGAGGCCGCCGAAGCGCTCCTTCTGCGCGGCCACCACCTGCTGGCGGGAGGGCGGAGGGGTCGGTGCGACGGGGACGTCGTCCGGCTCGGGGTGGGGATGCCGGGCGGTGTCCGTGCCGCCGGGGGTGCCGACTGCTGCCGCCGCGGGCACGGCGGCCGCCGGCACGGCCATCGCGGGGAGCGTGGAGTGCCCGGCCGTGGGCGTCGGGTCGGTCGTGCCGTGCGGCACGGTCGGGTCGGCGGAAAGCCCGGCGGCCGGCCGGTCCGGCATCGCCCGGGTGGCCTCGGCGCCGCGGTCGGCGGCCGGGATCGCGTTCGTGCGCTCGGCCGGGCTCCCGGCGCCGGCGTGCCCGCTGCGGTCGACGGGCAGGGCGGCCGTCGAGTCCCGCTGGGGCTGGATCGCGTTGGTCGCGTCCCGGTCGACCGGGATCGCGGCGGTCGAGTCCCGGTCGGGCGAGCTCGCGTGGGTCCCGTCCCGGTCGAGCGGGATCGCGGCGGTCGAGTCCCGGTCGAGCGGGATGGCGTTGGTCGGGTCGCGGTCGGTCGAGCTCGCGTGGGTCGTGTCGCGGTCGAGCGGGATCGCGTTGGTGGCGTCCCGGTCGGGGGCCACGATCCGGTTGGTCATGTCGGAGGCGCCCGCCGAGCCGCCGGCGGGGACGGTGTGCGCTCCGGCCGCCGTGCTGCCGTGGGACTCCGTGGGGGTGGGGTCGGACGAGCGGTCGCTCTGCGCTGCCATGGCGTGCCTCCTGGTGACCCGTGCTGGATCGTCGGCGACATGGGTGCCCGCTGTGCGACCGGCCAACCGCCGCGGGGTGCTGATGATCACCGCGTGGGTGACGATGGGGCTGTGGCTCTGGTGACGTTCGACCTGTTCAGCGCCCTGGTCGACGCGCGGGCCGGCGGCTCGGCCGCGCTGGCCGAGCTCGCCGCCGGGCGCGGCTGGCCCGTCTCGGGCACCGAGCTGTACGACGACTGGGACGCCCGCAACAAGGCGTCCCAGCGGGACGAGCCGGCCTGGGTGCCCTTCGCCGAGCACTGCCGGCGCGCCCTGGCCGCCACCTGCGCCGCCCGCGGGCTGGACGCCGACCCGGTCGCCGACACCGCCGCCCTGCTGGCGACGCTGCCGGACTGGCCGCTGTGGCCCGACGTCCAGGCGGCGCTGGTCGAGGTCGCCCGCACCCACCGGGTGGGCGTGCTGTCCAACGTGGACGACGACCTGTTCGCCCGCACCCGGGTGGCGCCGCTGGTCGAGCCGGGAGCGGTGCTCACCAGCGAGCGCCTGCACGCCTACAAGCCGCACCCCGAGCTCTACCGCCGCGCGGTCGCCGCCGGGGTCGGGCTGCACGTGCCGGCCTCCGCGCGGGACACCCGCGGCGCGCTGGAGGCCGGGCTCGCCGTCGTCCGGGTGGTCCGTCCGGGCCACGCGCTCGACCCGGACGGACCACGCCCGGAGCACGAGGTCGACGACCTCGGCGCGCTCCCGGCCCTGCTGCGGGAGGTCAGCGGCGCCGGGACGTGATCCCGCGGCGGGCCCGGCTGGCCACGGCCGTGACCAGGCCGGCCTCGGGCGTGAGGTCACCGCCCGCGGCGTCCTCGGCCGAGCCGACCTCGGTCCACCAGTCCTGCAGGGCGGGCGGGTCGAGCAGGTCGACGCGCTCGCCGGGCCGGGGGACGACGACCTGCACGTCGTGGGCCGCGGCGGCCACCAGCAGCCGCTGCACCGGCTCCGCCCAGCGGTGGAACGCGAGGTTGAACGTCGCCCAGTGGATCGGCATGAGCACCTTGCCGCCGAGGTCGCCGTGCGCGCGCACCGCCTCCTCGGGGTCCATGTGGATGGCGTGCCAGTTGTGGTTGTAGGCCCCGATCGGCTGCAGGGCCAGGTCGAAGGGGCCCAGCCGCGCGCCGATGCCGGCGAAGGCCGGGGTGTAGCCGGTGTCGCCGCCGAAGAACACCCGGTGCCGCGGGCCGGCGACGACCCAGGACGACCACAGCGTCGTGTCGCGGGCGAGGAACCGGCCGGAGAAGTGCCGGGCCTCGGTGCAGGTCAGGGTCAGCCCGGCGACGGTCGTGGCGCCGTCCCAGTCGAGCTCGACGATCCGGTCCTCGGGCACGCCCCAGCCGCGCAGGTGCGCACCGATGCCCAGCGGGACGACGAACGGCGCCGTCTGGGTGCGGATCAGGCCGCGCACGGTGGGCAGGTCGAGGTGGTCGTAGTGGTCGTGGCTGATCAGCACGGCGTCGACCGGGGGCAGGCTCTCCAGCGGCACCGGCGGCTCGTGCAGCCGGGTCGGTCCGATGGTCGGGGAGGGGGAGACGCGCTCGCCCCACACCGGGTCCAGGAGCACCCGGCGGCCGTCGACCTCCAGCAGGGCGCTGGAGTGGCCGAACCAGGTGACGGCCAGCTCGCCGGCCTCGGCCGGGAGGTCGGCGGTGACCAGCGGGATGGGGCCGCCGGGCAGGCCCTTGTGCCGCTCCTCGTGCCACTGCCGCAGCAGCCCGTCGCGGGCGTTGGCGGGGGACATCGTGGCGGTGGGCAGTGAGTTGTGGAACTTGCCCTCGCGGAACTGCGGGGAGCCGGCGACGGTCGGGCGCAGCTGGCGCTGGCTGGCGCCCAGCGCTGCGGGGATGCCCCAGGCGGCGCGGGCGACCCAGCTGGCCCCACCGAGCAGGGCGGCGGCGGCGGTGACGGTGACGGTGCGACGGGGGAACGGCACGGCACCAGCATCCCCCGAACGGCTGTGCCAGGGCGAGTGCCCCGGCACCGGCAGGGGCCAGACGCGCCCGTGCCCTGCCACCGGTGCGGCGGCAGGGCACGGACGTCCGGCTCGGCCCCTCTGCAGGGTGGGGCAGAGGGGTCCCTCTTCAGCCGGCGATGGCGGCCACCGGCGGGGTCATCGCCGCGCGGCGGGCCGGCAGCACCGAGGCGAGCAGCCCGGCCACCGTGGCGACCACGACGATCGCTGCCACCTGCAGCCACGGGACGCTGATCGTCAGCTCGCCGACCTCGCCCAGCGCCGAGGCGACCCCGACCAGGCCGTACGTGCCGCCGACCAGCACCCCGAGCACCGCGGCGACCCCGGCGACCAGGACGGCCTCCCAGGCCAGCAGCCCGCGCAGCTGGCCGCGGGTCAGCCCCAGCGCCCGCAGCAGCCCGCTCTCCTGGCGCCGCTCGACGACCGAGAGGGCGAGGGTGTTGCCGACGCCGATCAGCGCGATGAGCACGGCCACCCCGAGCAGCCCGGTCACGATGAGCAGGAGCACGTCGACGACCTGGTCGATCGCGGCCCGCTCGGTGGCCATGCCGCTGACCCAGGAGTTCGGGACCGCGGTGCCGGCGATGTCGGTGACCTCGTCGACGACGTCGTTCTGCTCGACGTCGTCACCCAGGCGGAGCCACAGCGTCCCGGGGGTGGCGTCGGGGGCGAGCGCGGCGAGGTCGGCGGCGGGCACCAGCGGGTCGCTGGTGTCGCCGGCGACCGCGGTGAACGTGCGCGGACCGCCGGCCCCGGTGAAGGTGACCTCCTGGCCGGCCGACACGCCCCACGTCTCCTCCGCCCAACCGGGCAGGACGACGGTGCCCGGCTCGGGCAGCTTCAGCTGGGTCGTCGAGCGCAGCACCGGCAGCGCCTGCGCGACGTCCACGCCCTTGACGGTGACCTCGACCTGGTCCGGGCCGACGAGCTGGCCGCTGGTGAGCGCGGTCCCGGCGACGACGCCGTCCACGGCGGTCAGCTGGTCGAGCACCGCGGCCGGGATCGTCTCGCCGTTGCCCTCGACGATGACGTCGGTCGGGTAGGCGGCGACCAGGCCGGCCTGGGCGGTGGCCCGGGTGGAGCTGGCGCCCACGACCATGGCGGTGGTCAGGGTGACGCCGATGAGCAGCGCGGTCGCGGTGGCCGCCGTCCGGCGGGGGTTGCGGGTGGCGTTGCCGGCGGCCAGGCGGGCCGGGAGCCCGCCGACCCGGCCGAGGAGCCGGCCGGCAGCGGCGACGACCGGCGGGACCGCCCGCTGGGCGAGGAGCAGACCGCCGAGGGAGCTGAGGACGACGCCGGCGAAGGCGACGAAGACCTCCTGGGTGACCACGCCGAGGGCCATCAGGCCGATGCCGGGGAGGGCGAGCAGCAGGCCGAGGACCAGCCGCACGACGCCACCACGGGAGCGGAGGGCGACCGGGTCGGTCGGCCGCAGGGCGGCCAGCGGCGCGACCCGGGTGGCGGCGCGGGCCGGGGCCAGCGCGGCGACCAGCGTGGTCAGCGTGCCGACGACGAGGCCGACCAGGACGACGTAGAGCGGCACGGACACCCCGGACAGCGGGATCGGCGAGTTGGTGCCGACGACGGCCGAGACGGCGGCGGCGAGCCCGATGCCGGCCAGGACGCCGATCACCGAGGCGGCCAGGCCGGTGAGCAGGGCCTCGCCGAGCACGCTGCGGCGCACCTGCTGGGCGGTCGCCCCGACGCAGCGCAGCAGGGCCAGGTCGCGGGTGCGCTGGGCCAGCAGGACGGCGAAGGTGTTGGCGATGACCAGCCCGGCGACGAGCACGGCGATGCCGGCGAACAGCAGCAGCCCGGTGGTCAGGAAGTCGGCGTCGCCGGTCAGGGACGCGACCGACTCCGCGGCCTGCTCGGCGCCGGTGCGCACGACGAACGCCGTCCCGGCCAGGGCGGTGGACACCGCGCCGGCCACGGTGGCCGGGTCGGCGCCGTCGGTGCCGGAGATCCGCAGCTCCACCGGCTGCGCCGCGCCCCAGGCCAGGACCTGGTCGCCGGTGGCGTAGAGCCGGCCGTAGAGGTCGGCGGTGGGGTCGCCGCGCAGGTCGACGATGCCGACCACGGTGACCTCGGCGGACGAGGTCCCCTCCTCCTCGGGGCCGTAGTAGGTGAGCGTCAGGACGTCGCCGAGGGCGGCACCGGCGCGCTCGCTGACCGCGACCTCACCCGGCCCGGTGGGCAGTGCGCCGGCGGTGAGGTGCTGCCAGCGCAGCTGCGGGTCGGCGGCGACGGACTCCACGGCCAGGTACTGGGTCCCGGTGCGCCCGGGGACGAGGCCGGAGACCGAGGTCTCGTAGCCCGGGTCGACGGACCGGACGCCCGGCACCGCGGAGAGGGGGGCGACCTGGTCGGTCAGGTCGGAGCCGTCCTCGGCGGTGACGACGGCGTCGGCGCCGACGTAGCGGGCGCCGGCGGCCTCGGCGACGGTGTGCTTCATCGTCTCGTTGAGCACGAGGGTGGCGACGACGAAGCCGACGGCGATGACGATGGCCAGGGTGGAGGCGACCAGCCGGGGCAGGTGCGCCCGGATGCTGGCGAGGGTGACGGCGCGCATCAGGGTCAGGCCCCCAGGCCGCGGAGCGCGTTGATGATCGAGTCGGTGGTGGGCTGGTGGACCTCGCCGGCGAGGTGGCCGTCGGCCAGCAGGACGACGCGGTCGGCGTAGGCGGCGGCGACCGGGTCGTGGGTGACCATGACGACGGTCTGGCCGGTCTCCCGGACGCTGGAGCGCAGCAGCCCCAGCACCTCGGCACCCGCGGAGGAGTCGAGGTTGCCGGTGGGCTCGTCGGCGAACACGACGTCGGGGCGGGGGAGCAGCGCCCGGGCGACGGCGACGCGCTGCTGCTGCCCGCCGGAGAGCTCGTAGGGGCGGTGCTGCAGGCGCTCGCGCAGGCCGAGGCGGGCGATGACGGAGTCCATCCAGGCGCGGTCGGGGCGCTGCCCGGCCAGCTGCATCGGCAGCAGCATGTTCTCCTGCGCGTTGAGCACGGGCAGCAGGTTGAAGGACTGGAAGACGAAGCCGATCCGCTCGCGGCGCAGCTTGGTCAGCTGCTCGTCGCGCAGGCTGGTCAGCTCGGTGTCGCCCAGCCACACCTGCCCGGAGGTGGCGGCGTCCAGGCCGGCCAGGCAGTGCATCAGGGTGGACTTGCCCGAGCCCGAGGGGCCCATGATGGCGGTGAAGGCGCCGCGCTCGAACGCCACGTCGACACCGGCCAGGGCGTGCACGGCGGTCTCACCCGAGCCGTAGGTCTTGCGCAGGTCGGTGGCGCGGACGGCGGTGGACAGCGACGCCGGGGACTCACCCGGGACGGTCATGACGGGGACGGACACTTCGGCCTCCAGAGGCGGTGATCAGGTCGTGACCACGTTCTCGCCCGGGGGCCTCCTCCCGCGTCGCCGCACAGGTGGGTCTTGGCCTCCTCCCACCTGGGGCCGGGGGATGACCTCACGTCATCCCTGGGGCTGACCCCGCCCGGGTCGACCCGCGGGCGGCAGGGTGGATCCGCGTGCGCACGCGGCTCCGCCCTGCCCGGACCGGGTCGACCCTCAGGCGTTGCGGAGCAGGTCGGCGGGGGCGACCAGGCCGGTGCGGTAGGCCAGGACGACGGCCTGCACCCGGTCCCGCGAGCCGGTCTTGGCCAGGACCCGGCCGACGTGGGTCTTCACCGTGGCCTCGCTGACGAACAGCTGCGAGGCGATCTCGGTGTTGGAGGAGCCGTAGGCCATCTGCACCAGCACCTCCTTCTCCCGCGGCGTCAGCTCGACCAGCGCCGAGGGGTCGGCCGGCGCCGACGCCGACGTCCCGTTCGCCTCGCGCAGGATCGGCGCGACGTGCTGGAGCAGCCGCCGGGTGGAGCTGGCCGCGATCACCGAGTCACCGGAGTGCACCGTGCGCACCGCGGCGAGCATCTCCTCCGGCGGGGCGTCCTTGAGCAGGAAGCCGCTGGCCCCGGCGCCGATCGCGGCCACCACGTACTCGTCGAGGTCGAAGGTGGTCAGCACCACGACCCGCGGCGGCTCGGGCAGCGCGGTGACCTGCTCGGTCGCGGCGATGCCGTCCATCCCGGGCATCCGCACGTCCATCAGCACGACGTCGGCCGCCGTCCGGCGCAGCAGGTCGACCGCCGCGGCGCCGTCCCCTGCCTCGCCGACGACGGTGAGGTCGGGCTGGGAGTCGATCACCATGCGGAAGCCGGCGCGGACCAGCTGCTGGTCGTCGACGAGGACGACGCGGATCGGGCTGTCTGTCATCGGGACGAACGGTAGGGCAGGACGGCGTGCACGCCGAACCCGCCGCCGGCCCGCGGCGCGGCGGTCAGCCGGCCACCGTGCAGCTGCGCCCGCTCGCGCATGCCGAGCAGACCCTGCCCCTGGCCGTCGCCTTCCATGATCGCGGCGGCGGCGCCCCGGCCGTCGTCCTCCACGTGCAGCTCGAGGGCGTCGGTGCGCCAGTGCAGGCGCACCCAGGCACGGCCCGCCGGGCCGGCGTGCTTGAGCACGTTGGTCAGCGACTCCTGCACGATCCGGTAGGCGGCCAGCTGCGGGCCGGCGGGCATCGGCTGCGGCGTGCCGGCCACGACGAGCTCGACGTCCAGGCCGCTGGCCCGGACGTCGGCGACCAGCTGGTCGATCGCGGCGACGTCGGGCTGCGGGGCGAACTCCTGCCCGTCGCCCTCCCGCAGCACGCCGAGCAGCTTGCGCATCTCGGCGAGGGCCTGCCGGCCGGTCGAGGAGATCTGCTCCAGCGCCGAGGTGGCCGCCGCCGGGTCGACCTGCCCGGCGTAGCGGCCGCCGTCGGCCTGGGCGATGACGACCGACAGGGAGTGGGCGACGACGTCGTGCATCTCCCGGGCGATCCGGGCGCGCTCGGTCGAGGCGGCCAGCTGCATCTCCTGCTCCCGTTCCAGTTCCAGGAGGCGGGCGCGTTCCTCCAGGCCGGCGACCTGCTGCAACCGGGCCCGGCGCAGGTCGCCCAGCGCCCAGGCGGCGATCACCAGGACGCCGATGGCGCCGGCGGTGGCGACGTAGGAGAACAGCCCGGCGCCGCCGAAGTAGGTGAGGGAGGCCAGCACGGCGCCCACCAGGCCGATCACCAGCCCGGCGCGGCCGGCCTTCCGGGGTGCGTAGGCGGCCAGCGCGTAGACCATCGCGGGCGCGGCGACGTTCGCCGGCAGGAACTGGCCCGGCAGCAGCACCAGCTCGAGCAGGCAGCCGACTATGACCACGGCGGCCGCGCGGACCGGACGGCGCCGGCGCCAGGCCAGCGGCACCAGCAGCACCAGGCCCAGGACGGCGGCGACCTCGGCCTCGGGGTAGCCGTTGGAGGACACGACCACCAGCACGAACACCGCGAGGCCGGCGAGGGTCGAGTCGACGCCGAAGGGGTGCCGCCGCAGCCACCCCTCCATCCGCTCGAGCACCGGCTTCTGCGGGAGGTCGTCGGCCCACCCGCGTGGGGTCCGGGACCGGTTGCGGCGCTGGACGCCGAGTGCCCACACGGCGACCACCACGGCGCTGAGCGCGATGAACACGGTCGCGAAGACGTCGACCTGACCGTTGCCTCGGTAGACGGCGGCGGCCAGCGCGGCGCCGACGAGGCCGGTCCCCAGCCCGGCGCGGACCGACCACCGGGGCCCGTACGCCGCGAGCGCGTAGACCGTCATCGGTGCGGCGACGTTGGCCAGCAGGAAGTCGTAGGGGGTCAGGACGAGCTCGAGCAGGCACGCGGGGACGACGATCGCCGCGGTGAGCAGCGGGCGGGTGCGCCGCCAGGCCAGGGCGCCACAGAGGACCACGCTCAGCAGGAGACCGACCTCGGCGCGGGAGTGGTACAGCCCGACGGCGGCCTGCAGGCCGGTGGTGACCACCGCGAGCACGACGGCGAGCGCGACGTCGGCGCGGAAGGGGTGCTGCCCCCGCCGCGACGTCGCGGGCTCGAGCAGCCGGAGGTCCACGCAGCGAGCGTAGGAGCGGGCTGGGGCGGCGTCGTCGTCCTGCGGGGTGAACCGCGTGTCCGCCCGCAGGATGACGCCATGCCCCGCCGTAGCGTCCGGGCATGGCGGTGGGGATCGGTCCGGTGCACCCGGACGACGTCGGTGAGCTGCTCACCCTGCAGCGCGCTGCGTTCGTGACCGAGGCCCAGCTCTACGACGACCCGCGGCTGCCCGCGCTGGTCGAGACGCTGCCCGAGTTGCTGGCCGCCGTGCAGCGCGAACCGGCGCTGACCGCACGCGACGACGGGCGGCTGGTGGGCGCGGTGCGCGCCCGGGTCGCCGACGGCGTCCTGCACGTCGGCCGGCTGGTGGTCGCCCCCGACCAGCAGGGGCGCGGCATCGGCCGGGTGCTGCTGGCCGCGGTCGAGCGGGCCGCCGGTCCGGACGTCGCCACGGCGGCGTTGTCCACCGGACACCGGAGTGCGGCGAACCTGCGGCTGTACGCCCGGGCGGGCTACGTCGAGCAGCGCCGGGAGCGGGTGGACGACGTCCTGACCGTCGTCCACCTGGCCAAGCCGCTGCGCTGACCCGGCCATCGGGGGGTGGCGGTCGCCGGCCAGGTGATCGGATCGCATCCGTGGGACGAGTCTGGGCTGAGGGGACGCTCATCGGGACTCGGCATGGCGTTGTCCCGAGGTGTTCGGCCGTCGAGGCATGCCTTGTCTGTTGGTCACGGTCCATTCATGCCTGCGTGCCGTGCACATGGCGCGAGATGGCAGAACCGGGACCAACTGCTCCACTTGAACACAGCATGACGTCCTTCATGTTGTATCGACGGTCGCGGGGCGAGAGCAACGGCTCCTTGGCGGCCGAAGTCCGTCAGCGCGCCGCTGAAGCTGTCCGTAGGCAGTCAGCACTCGGTGATGTTGGCGGCGGCCAACGAGCCGTCGGCACTAGGGTCGAGGAATGGACAGATCGCGCATTCTCGCCCTGGTTGCCGACGTCGCCATTTTCGCGGGGGTGATCCTGGGCGTCATTGCATCCATCCAGGGGTGGAGCTTCGTGCCCGCGGGACTGCTGACGGTAGGCCTGTGCGGTGTTGGCCTCTTGGTCTGGGCGCGAGTTCATCACGGTGATCGAGGCTCCGCTCAGAAATGAGCAGGCGGGTCCTCTGGGCGGTCGTTGGGTGTCGTCCTTCATTCAAAGGTCATGCGTCTGATTGTTCCGGGGCGGAGGTCGCATCCCCGCCCGGCGGCCCAGCGTGACGGGTGACGACGGCCCGTCGCTCGAGGTGATGAACGAGCCGGTGGACGGCGCTCCTCCTGTACGCCTCACCGTCATCCGCAAGATCCGTGGTCGTCGGTTCGAGCGAGCGTCGTTGCAGAGTCAGAAGAGCCTGCCGCGCCGGAGCCACGAGCTGCTCGCCCAGCGGCGGACATCGCGACGACCTCGGGGGGCAGGTGCTCCTGCCCGGAGGCCTGGGAAGCGAGCGGCCCGCGGAGGTCAGGCGCTGGCGGATTCGGGCCATTGATCCCAGGCATGCGTTCTGGGCCGGTCCACTGATTGGCTGACGTGCACGAACGCGCGACGGGTCAAGTGGTGCCGGGAGCGGCCCTTGAATGGGCGGTTCTGGTCAGTGCGATGAACGAGCCGCTGGTGCTAAGCGCCCCATTTGGGCCAGGCGACGCTGCGCTGACTACTTGCACGAGTCTGCGGGCGTCATGATCACCCTCATGACCGAGCTTCCGGCGCCGCTACATCGAGCGCGGAGGCTCGCCCTCGCTGGCCGCATCCTCATGAGTGTCTGCGTCATCGCCATGGCCACAGTGAGCTACTTGGATCGCTCATGGTCGCGACCCGCCTGGTTGGTGTTGCTTGGATTCGGGTTGCTCAGTCTTGGCGTCTACGCCTGGAATCAGCGCCTTGTACGTCGTAGCGAGGCAAACGACCAGGGGTCAGCCGTTTCCGCTGACGGATGAGGCGTGATGTTGTCGTGGGCGCCACTCGGCCCGAGAACGGTTGGGTACTGGGCGGCCCGTCAACGGACGTTCTCGGTCACTGCGCGATGCGCCGACGTCCTCTGGGGCATGTCCCACAGCGGCCCACGAAGGGGCAGATGGGTCAGCCGGCAAGTGCGATGCGACGCACGTCGTCCGCGGTCAGCCGTGCCTCGTACGGGTCACTCGGCGAGCCCGTGGTCCTCGGGCTCGCCCATTCGACGATGTCAGCGAAGGTCTCGTCGTCGGGGTCGTCAAACCGCAGGTGGTCGGGGAGTTGGAGGGCATCGAGGCCGGCGGTTGTCGTCTCCCGGTCGGGCAGGAGCAGGTGGTAGGCGGTCCATGCCCGAAGGAACGCGTTGAGGTCTTCCCCGATGACGCCCATGCAGCCGGGCTCGAAGATCGCACCGATCTTCACGATGATCGGCCGTGTCGCGGTGGCCGGTGACCACAGTCCCACCGGGTCACCGTTGCCGTCGTTCCCGAACAGCACGAGCTCGTCCGGGACCGGCCAACCCCACCCGCGATGTGTTGCAGACGCCTGCGCGATGCTGAGCTCACCGTCGGCCTGCAACGGGTACAGGACGCAGTTGCCCCCGAGCCAGGAACCACCGTCGTGCCGCTGGTACAGCTCTCGGAACGTGTCCGGCAGGGGGCGTCCGATCGACTGCTCGACGGAGTCCAGTTCGGCGGGTGACGCGGGAGGCCGAGGCTCGTGGAGCCACGCGGTCGCCGTCCAGGCCCGCCAGATGCGCTCGTCGAGTTCGGACATCCGGGGACCCTAGACCGACACCACACGGACATCCAGGACTCGGTCCAGGGTCCACCGCCTGACTGCCCCCGAGTCCAGGTGGCTGGCCGGGAGCGGGATCCTCGCACCCGTCACCCGGTGGGTGCGGGCCCGAGTACATACGGTTGGCGGTCGGTCTGCTGATGGGCGTCAGCGGTTCGCCGCACCAACCTCCGCACCACTACCGGGCGTGCACGACCGATGCTGTGGACGCCTCTCCACGCTTGATCGCGGCCTCGACGGCCGTGCCGATCCGGCGCAGTGCACTCAGGTCGTCGGGGAGGACCTGGTCGATCAGGTACTCCCGGACCGCGGCCACGTGGCCGGGTGCCGCCGCCGCCACGACGTCGTAGCCGGACTCGGTCAGGGTCGTGTTGGTCCGCCGGCCGGCGCCCGGGATCCGGGACCGGGTGAGCAGTCCCCGGTTCTCCAGTCGTGCGACGACGTGGGACAGCCGCGACAGCGAGGACGACGTACGGGCGGCCAGTCCGCTCATCTGCATCGTGCGCTCGGGTTCCTCGGACAGGACCGAGAGCACCATGTACTCGAAGAAGGTCAGCTGGCTCTCGCGCTGCATCCGCGCGTCCAGGGCGGCCGGCAGGCTGATCATGATCGCGGAGTTGGCGAGCCAGGCCGCCAGCTCGTCAGCGTCGAGCCAGCGTGGTGCAGCCACCTCGTGCGGCGACTGCGCCGCGGTGCCGGCGGGCGCCCCCGCGTCGGACGGCGACAGGCCTGCCGCGGTCCCGTCCTGGGGACGCTGACCGCGATGACCGTCGGCGTCCACCGGAGTCCTGGGCATGCGACGAGTCTAGGCAACATCTGTGTTGACGCATCAAGTTCGCAGGCGTAGACAGTCACCAGCAGTGAACTTGACGCATCAAGTCGACGGTCGGGCGCACCGGTCCTCGGCAGGGTCGGTCTCTGCAGCACGCGACCGGCCCACGCACCAGGCGGGGGTCGGCGACCGATCGAGGAGGGACTGTCCGATGCAGACCACATCGCTGGGCGGACTGGAGGTCTCACGCATCGGCCTCGGGGTCATGGGGATGTCGGCGTACTACACCGGCGCCCGACGCAGCGACGCCGAGTCCATCGGCACCATCCACCGCGCTCTCGACCTGGGCGTCACGCTCCTGGACACCGCCGAGGTGTACGGGCCCTACGTCAACGAGGAGCTGGTGGGCCGGGCCATCGAGGGCCGGCGGGACGAGGTCGTGCTGGCCACGAAGTTCGGCCTGGTCTCCCACACCGGGCGACCCGGGATGGACAGCACCCCGGTCAACGTCCGGCTGGCCGTCGAGGGGTCGCTGCGCCGCCTGGGCACCGACCACATCGACCTCTACTACCAGCACCGCGTCGACCGCGGCACGCCCATCGAGGACACGGTCGGCGCACTGGGCGAGCTGGTGGCGGAGGGCAAGGTCGGCCACATCGGGCTGTCGGAGGCCTCCGCGGCCACGATCCGCCGCGCGCATGCGGTCCACCCGGTCGCCGCGGTCCAGACCGAGTACTCGCTGTGGTCACGGGACCCGGAGACCGACGTCCTGCCCACGCTCCGCGAACTGGGGATCGGCTTGGTGCCCTACTCCCCGCTCGGACACGGGTTCCTGACCGGGGAGATCACGTCCCTCGACGGCCTGGACGCCGACGACTGGCGACGCAACAATCCGCGCTTCACCGGCGACAACCTCACCCGGAACCTGCGCATCGTCGACGAGGTCAGGGAGATCGCCGGCGACGTCGGGGCCACCCCGGCCCAGGTCGCACTCGCCTGGCTGCTCGCCCAGGGTGAGGGCATCGCCCCCATCCCCGGCACCACGCGGATCGAGCGGGTCGAGGAGAACAGCGCCGCCGACGGTCTCCAGCTCACCGCCGAACAGGTCGCCCGCCTGGACGACCTGTCGCCCGCATCTGGTGATCGCCACGCCGAGGGCGACATGGCCGTCATCGACCGGTAGGTCCACGACCAGTACGCGAGCCGGCGTGAGGCTCGCCGCTCCTGGCGCGGCGCTCACTCGGGGGGGGACATTGGGCGGGATCCGGTTCGGCCTGGTCTCGGCCGGCCGTGGCCGGTCCTGGCGGTGCAGCCGGACGGCGATCAGGGCGACGTCGTCGTCCGGTGTCGTGAGCAGCATGCGGGCCAGCACCTGCTCGTCGGCCGACACCAACGTCACCAACGAGACTGGTACACCGAGCTGCTGGCGGACCAGGCGGGCGAACCGCTCGAACGCCGGGTCCGAAGCTGCAGGTAGCGCGGCAGCAGCAGGCAACGAGCCGGTCACGCGTCCCCTTCGCGGACTGGGACCCTGCCGTCCATGTCCTGTTCCGTGGTCTCACACGACACCGACGCGACCGAGCGTGCTCAGGGGGCGGAGACGGGCGGCCATCGGTCAGCTCAGGGACGTGTCCGCCGACTGCTCGGTCACCGTGTGGCCCGCGGCAGTCAGCAGCTCACGGGCCTGGTCGCCTCGTGACGACGGGACCATGACGACGTCCCCGTCGAAGGTCGAGACGACGAAGACCGGGCACCCGGCGGCGGACAGCGGCGCGACGAGCGACGTGACGACACCGGTGAGTCCGAACGGGACCGGCCCCTCGACGTAGAGGGCCGTCCACGGGCCGTCGATCGTCGCGCCGGGCGGCGCGGCGGCGGCCGGGCAGACGATCGACAGCTCCTGCGGGGTGCGGGTGACGGAGACGAAGCCGTTCCCCGGGGGCGCAGACAGCAGGGTGGTGGGCACCGGGGCGTCGGCGGGCAGTCGGGCGATGACGTGGTCGCCGACGAGCGGACGCAGGTGGACACGAGCGGAGGTCATCAGAAGGTCCTGATCAGCTCACGCGGAAGGCCCCGGTCGGAAGCCGCGGTGATCGCGTGGTCGGGTCGGAGCATCGCACGCGCTCCGGTGTGACGGCGGCTGGGCCGGTCCCGTCGGGAGGCGCGCGGCGTGTGTGCGGCCCTCACTGGGCCGGCTTCGATTCCGCCAGCTGGAGCACGACCCGGGTGGGGAGCAGGCCGACCACCCGGCGGGTGAGTCGGTTGCCGGCGCCGGAGACGACGCTCACCGGCGGGCGGCGCCGCTCGAGTGCGGCGAGGGTGGTCGCGACGACCTGGGCGGGTGTCTCGAACCGGACGCCGGTCGTGGCGGTCCCGGAGTCCGCGTAGAAACCGGTCCGGGTCGGGCCGGGTGAGACGGCGAGCACCGTGGTCCCCGACGTCCGGGTCTCGTGGGCGAGGGCCTCGGTGAAGCGGATGACGAAGGCCTTCGACGCGGCGTAGACGGCCATGCCCGGGACGGGCATGTAGCCGGTCAGGCTGGCGACGTTGACGAGGGCGCCCCGCCCCGAGCTCACCAGCTGGGGCAGGAAGGCGTGTGACACGTCCACGACGGCGCGGACGTTGAGCGCCAGCTGCTGGTCGACCGCGGCGGCGTCGGAGGTGGAGAAGGGCTCGGTGCGGCCGGCGCCGGCCGCGTTGACCACGGTGTCGACGGTCAGGCCCATCGAGGACACCCGGCGGGCGAGGTCGTGGCCCGCGCCGTCGGCCGTCAGGTCCATCGGGATCGGGTGCACCGCTCGCCCGCTGGTGCTGCGGATCTCGGCCGCCAGCGTCTCCAGGAGGTCGCCCCGGCGGGCGACGAGCACGAGGTCGGCGCCCCGGTGGGCCAGGGTGCGGGCGAACTCGGCGCCGATGCCCGAACTCGCGCCGGTGACGACTGCCGTGGTGTGGGCGTACTGCACGAGGTGACTCCCTGAGGTGGGCGGAAGGGGGGCCTCACGTCTCGTCGCCGTACGCCGGGGGACCGTACGCACATCGACGTCTGCGATGTAAGAGGCTCTTTCATCGAGGAGGCTATGCGACGATGTAAGAGACTTCAACACCCGACCCGACGGAGTGACGCGCGTGCCGAAGAGCGCCTACCACCACGGCGACCTGCGCAGTGCGCTGCTCGAGGTGACGGCACAGCTGGTGCGGGAGAAGGGGGCGCGTGGATTCAGCGTCTCGGAGGCGGCCCGCCGGGTGGGCGTCTCCATCGCCGCCCCCTACCGGCACTTCGACGACCGCGAGGCGATGCTGGCCGCCGTCGCGACGAGGGGCTTCACCGAGCTGCAGGAGACGCTCGACGGGGTCGCCGACCCGGGAGACCAGGTCGTGCGGGCAGTCGCGATCGCCGAGGCCTACGTCGGCTTCGCACTCGCGGACACCGCGCGCTTCGAGGTGATGTTCGCCGCGAGCATCGACAAGGACCGGCACCCGGAGCTCCTCGAGTGCGCAGGCCGGGTGCAGTCCGGACTCCAGGACGCGCTGCGCGAGCTCGTCGGCGACGACCCTGCCGGGGTGGTCCGCCGGGCAGCGGAGCTCTGGTCGATCGCCCACGGGGTCGCCGCGCTCCTGGTGGAGGACCGTCTCGCGCACGTGGTCGGTCCCGCCGGGGAGGACACGGTCGTGGCCGGCGCCGTGCGCGCGTGGGCGACCGGCCTCGCCGGCTGAGTCGACGCTCCACCCGCCGGCACGGGCCGGCGCGCGCAGTACACGAGCGCCGGTGGGACGTTCCGCCACACGGTCCGGCTGACGAGCACCTCCTCGAACCGCGCCTCCAGCTGTCGCTGGAACCGTCGGGCGGCCGGTGTCCACCGGCTGTGGACGTAGGCGAAGGTGGTGAACGCGCCGTCGGGGGACAGGCTGTCGACCACGGCGTCGAGCAGGTGCTCCTGCTGCCGCGCCGGGAAGGCGGCCCACGGCAGCCCGCTGACGACGACGTCGGCGTGGGTGACGCCGCGCTCGGTGAGCACCGCCCGGAGGTCGGCGGCGTCTGCCTCGACCACCTCGACCGCCGGGTGCCGGGTGGCCAGCCGCGAGGCCAGTCGGGTGTTCACCTCGATCGCGAGCTGCCGGCCGCCGCCGGCGAGCCGCTCGGTGACGGGCCCGGTCATCGCGCCGGTGCCGGGCCCGAGTTCGACGACGACGGCGGCACGCGACGACACCGGTGCGATGGCCGCGCGGGTGAGGCGTCGTCCGCTGGCTGCGACGGCCCCGGTGGTCAGGGGCGCACGGAGGAACTCGAGGAGGATCGACACGTCCGGGCTCGAGGGTCAGACCGGGAAGGTGACGCCGGTGAGGCCCTCGGACACGTCCCAGAGCCGCCGCTGCACTGCCAGGTCGTAGGACGCCGGGCTGGAGGTCACGAGCCGGGGGTGCCCGCGGACCTCGCCCAGGCCGCTGGGGCCGTAGTACTGCCCGCCCAGGACGGCCGGGTCGGTCGCGGCCCGCAGCGTCGGCAGTGCCCCCATCGCGGCGGGCTGGGTGAGCAGCGGCGCCAGTCGCTCCAGCGGTGCCCGCAGCAGGGTGGGGGAGTTGCGCACGAGCTCGGTGTTGGACACCCCCGGGTGGGCGGCCGCCGCGAGGGTGGTCGTGCCGTGGGCTGCCAGCCGGCGCTGCAGCTCGTAGGTGAACATGAGGTTGGCGAGCTTGGACTGCCCGTAGGCGCCGGTCCGGGAGTAGGAGCGCTCCCACTGCAGGTCCTCGAAGTGGACCGCCGCGCGGATGCGGTGCCCGGTGCTGCTGACGGTCACCACGCGGGAGCCGGGGACGGGCAGCAGCAGGTCCAGCAGCAGCCCCGTGAGGGCGAAGTGGCCCAGGTGGTTGGTGCCGAACTGGCGCTCGAAGCCGTCCTGCGTCGTCTGCTTCGGCGTGTACATCACCCCGGCGTTGTTGATGAGCAGGTCGATCCGCGGGTGCGTCCGGTGCAGCTGGTCCGCAGCCGAGCGGACGGAGTCCAGGGAGGTGAGGTCCAGCCGCTGCACGGTGACGTCGCCGGCCATGCGGGCCGCTGCCTGCGCGCCCTTGTCGACGTCACGCACGGCCAGCACCACCGTGGCGCCGCGTCCGGCGAGGACCTTCGCGGTCTCGAAGCCCAGACCGGTGTTGGCGCCGGTCACGACCGCGACCCGGCCCTGCTGGTCGGGCACGTCGTTGGCTGTCCAGTGGGTGTTCATGGCGTTCCTCCTGCGTGAAGAGACCGTCGGTCTGTTGTGCGGAGGACGCTAAGAGACCATCGGTCCGCTGTCAAGAGACCGCCGGTCTGAAATGCTAGGGTCGTTGCGTGACCTTCCAGCGAGCCCGGAGCGAGGAGCAGCGCGAGGTCCGGCGGCGGGCGATCCTGGGCGCGGCGGCGGCCATGCTCGAGGAGATGCCGGTGGCCGACGTCAGCCTCAACGAGCTCAGCCGCCGCGTCGGCCTGGCCAAGTCCAACGTGCTGCGCTACTTCGACTCCCGCGAGGGCGTGCTGCTCGAGCTGATGCAGTCGGTGCTGCAGGACTGGATCGACGGGCTGGTCGACGACCTCGCGACCGGGGTCGACGCCGGGCTGCCGCTGGTGGACCGCGGCGAGCAGCTGTCCGCGGTCCTCGCCCGCTCGCTGGCCGCCCACCGCGTGCTGTGCGACCTGCTCGGGGCGCAGGGCGGCGTCCTGGAGCGGAACGTCACCGCCGAGGTGGTCGCGCGCCACAAGCGCGCGGCCCTGACCCAGCTCACCGCCGCCGCCGACCTCCTGCGCCGCCATCTCCCCGAGCTCGGCGCGGCAGCCGAGACGTTCTGCTTCCAGTCGATGGTCCTGGCCGGTGCCCTGGCGCCCTACAGCTCCCCGCCGCCGGGCGTGCGCGCTGCCTACGAGGCCGAGCCGGCGCTGGCCGTCCTCCACCTCGAGCTGCAGGAGTCCCTCCAGCTGGGGATCCGCACCATGCTCCTGGGCGCCGTCCCGCGCAGCTGACGCCGCCGGGTACCGCGCCCGCAGTACGGCGGTCACCGCGCGAGCACGACGACGGGCACCCCGCCGGCGACCAGGGTCTCCCTCAGCAGGTCCGCACCGCGGACCGAGACCGGAGGAGATCCCGATGTCGAGGTCCTCGTCCCGGGTCGGCGCCTACAGCGCCGGTCACCGCGGGGTGGTGGCGGTCGCGTGGGTCCTGGTCACCGCGGTCTTCGCCGTCCTGACCGTCACTGGCGCGAAGTCCTCCGACTCCGCCTTCTCCATCGCGGGTGCGGAGCTGACCGCACGGGAGCGGGAGGTCCTCGCCCTGGTGGTGCGCGGGCTGTCCGACGACGAGATCGCCGAGCACTTCCTCTTCTCTACGCTCACGGTCAAGACGCACGTCAACCGGGCCATGCGGGAGATGCAGGTCCCCGACCGCGCCCGGCTGGTCGTCGCTGGGATGCACGCGGGGGTCCTCGACCCGCCGTAGCCGGCTCCCGCGACGGGCCGGACGGCGGTCGACGGTCCTGTCGTCCCCGCCTGGCAGGGTCGGGGCGTGTCCACGCCCCTCGGCCCGGCGTTCTGGCGGCTCTACGCCGCCAGCGCGGTCTCCAACCTCGCCGACGGCGTGATCCGGGTGGCGCTGCCGCTGCTGGCCGCCACCCTCACCCGCGACCCGGTGCAGGTCGCCGCACTGTCCTCGCTGGCCTTCCTGCCCTGGCTGCTGTTCGCGCTGCCGGCCGGTGCCGTCGTCGACCGGGTCGACCGCAAGCGGGCGATGGCCGCGGCCAACGTCGTCCGGGCGCTGGCCCTGGGTGCGCTGGCGGTCACCGCGCTCACCGGGACGACGTCGCTGCCCGCCCTCTACGCCGTCGCGTTCGCCATCGGGGTGGCCGAGACGTTCTACGACAGCGCCGCCCGCGCGATGCTGCCGCAGGTCGTGACCCGTGAGCAGCTCGACCGGGGCAACGGGCTGCTGACCACGGCCGAGGAGGCCAGTCAGGGCTTCCTCGGTGCCCCGCTGGGGTCGGTGCTGTTCGCCCTCGCCGTCGCCGCACCGCTGCTCGGCACCGCCGGTGGCTTCCTGCTCGCCGCCGTCCTGGTGCTCGGCATCGCCGGGCGGCACCGGCCGGCGCGCGCCGACGGGCCGCCCACCACGATCCGCCGGGACGTCGCCGAGGGCGTCGGGTGGCTGTGGCGGCACCGGTTCCTGCGCGGCCTCACCCTCGTCTCGGCCGCCACCGCCCTGGTCCAGTCGATGACCACCGGCGTCCTCGTGCTCTACGCCCTCGACGACCTGGGCGTCGAGGAGGCCGGCTACGGCCTGCTCCTCACCACCGCCGGTGTCGGTTCGGTCCTCGGCGGGCTCACCGCGGCGCCGCTGGCGGGCCGGATCGGCCGCACCGCGACCCTGGTGGCCGGCTCGGTGATCGCCGCCCTGGCCACCCTCGGGATGGCCGCGACCGGGAACGCCGTCGTCGCCGGCCTGCTGTTCGGGGCCGGCGCGGCCGGCGTCATGTTCTGGAACGTGCTGACCATGTCGCTGCGCCAGGCGCTCATCCCGGAGGTGCTCTTCGGCCGCGTGCAGGGCGGCTACCGCACGCTGGTCTGGGGCGGCATCCCGCTCGGCGCGCTCGCCGGGGGCCTGCTCGCCGACGCCACCAGCGTGCCGACGGTCTTCGCCGTGTCCGGCGCGGGCCTGCTCGTGCTCTCCCTGGTGCTGTGGTGGCTGCTCGCCGTCCACCGCGACCTGGTCGACACCGCCTTCGCCGCCGGCCCGCAGCCCGCCACGGCCTGAGACCTACGGGACGACGGTCACCGGCCAGCGCCCGACCCGCACCAGCCGCACCGCGACCGACCCGACCACCCGGTGCCCGGCCTGCTCCGAGGCGCCCACGAGGACGGCGTCGGCGAGCACCTCGTCGGCGATCCGGGAGATCTCCGCGACCGGGTCCCCGGAGGCGATGCGGAAGTCGACCTCGACGCCGAGCTCCTCGGCCACGGGCAGCAGTTCCGCGCGCAGTCGGGTGCCGATCTCGGTGTTGGCCTCCCGGACGACGGCCCCGGCGCCGGGCACCAGCCCGGCCATCGCCGGACCCGCCTCGGCCACGAAGACCACGACCAGCCGGGAGCGCTGCCGGCGCGCGAGCCCCGCCGCGTAGGCCACGGCGTGCAGCGAGGTGGACGACCCGTCGACGCCGGCCAGGATCACCCGGGGTCCGTCCGTGCCCCGCTCGAAGCGGCCGGGTCCCGGTCGTGCGTCCCCGTCGGGACGAGGCGTGCTCACGCGCTGGATCGTCCCCCGTCGCGACCGGCGGGGCTCGTCCGGGCTCCTGGTGCGGTCAGGCGGACCGGCGCAGGGGGTCGGCCGCGAAGTCGGCCAGCGTGCGGCGCAGCGCCACGCCGGGGGCGTCCGCCGGGACGTGCAGCTCGTCGCGGGGCAGCAGGGGCAGCCCGCTGCTCGCCAGCCCCGCCGCCAGCTCCAGGTCCCCGGTGAGCGCGGCGCCCGCCCCGGCCACCGCGGCCGCCACCTCCTCGGCGTCCAGCGTCGTCCCGGCCGGTGGGGTGAGGAACAGGCAGGTGTAGACCCGCGTCGAGTCCTCGTCCTCGGGCTGCAGCAGGAACAGCGTGGTGCGGGCGGCGCCGGTCTCGAGCTCGTCGGTGCGCCGCCGCAGCTGGAACGGCGCCCGGTGGACGGCGGTGGTGCGGCGCCGCGTCCCCGCGGACGGCTCCTCCCACACGCTGGTCGACCCGCCGGCCTGTGGCGTCACCTCCGCCACCGGTGCGTACGGGGCGTCGGCGGTGGGGTGGAGGACGGGGACGTGCGCCGCGTCGAGGAACAGGTCGGTCAGCGGCCCGGCCGGGGCCGAGCTGCGGGCCGGTGGCAGCCAGGCGCGCACCGCCCGGGGGTCGGTGGTCTCGGGGACGGGCAGCGGGGTGTCCCGCGGCTCGGCCGGGGCGATCCAGACCAGGCCGTGCCGCTCGACGACGCCCCAGGCCGGCGGGTCGGCGTCCAGCGTGCTGCCGTGGCGGTGGACCGTCCAGGTGCGGCCGAGCAGCCGGATCTGGACGTAGCCGCCCTCGTGCAGCTCGCCGGAGAGTGCGACCGGGTGCCAGGCGTGCTCGAGCGAGGGGTCCAGGTTGCCCAGGACCGGCCCCGCCGGGGTCGGCAGCGGGGGCACCGGCTCCGGGACGGGGTGCCCCGACCTCGGCGGCCGCAGCGTGGCCGTGCGCTCGGGGGCCAGCCAGACCCAGCCGTCGCGCTCCTCCACCGCCCAGGGGGCGGTCAGGTCCGCGCGCGGCGGCGGGGTGCCCGCCGGCCCCAGCGACGGGATCTCCACGCAGCGGCCCTCGGAGCCGTACTGCCAGCCGTGGTACGGGCACTGCACCCGGCCGTCGACCACGGTCGCGTGCGCCAGCGGCACCAGCCGGTGCGGGCACCGCGCCGGCAGGGCGGTCACCTCCGCGCCGGGCCGCAGCCGGAGGACGACGTAGGCCTGCCCGCCGGCGCCCACGGGCAGGGGCGTCGTCCCCACCTGGGCGGAGCGGGCCACCGGGTACCAGCCGGTGGCCGGCCGTGCGGACGTGCCGGTCCGGGAGCTGACGGTCCAGGAGGAGGCCATGCCCCCATGGCACCAGCCCGCCGTTTCCCGGTGATTGCGTCCGGATGCACTCTCGGGACCTTCCGGTCACGGTTCCGTGACCATCGGGCACCGGCACTGCCGTTGTGACCGTCCACACCCTAAGGTGACCGCGATCACCGTCCAGGAAAAGCACAGTGAGGTGCCACCGTGACCCCACCGAACGAACGCAGGCTCTTGACCGCCCAGGAGTACCGGCAGGCCCAGGACTCCCCGGAGTTCGCGGAGCTGCGCCGCCGGTTCCGTCGCTTCGCCGTCCCGATGACGGTGGCCTTCCTGACCTGGTACCTGCTGTACGTCCTGCTCTCCACCTACGCGCCGGACCTCATGTCCACCGAGGTCTTCGGCAACGTCAACCTCGGCATCCTGCTGGGGCTGGGGCAGTTCGTGAGCACCTTCCTCATCACGCAGCTCTACGTCCGGTACTCCGGCCGCACCACCGACCCGATCGCCGACGAGATGCGCGAGCGCCTCGAGGCCCACGAGTTCTCCGCACCGCGCGGCAAGGGAGCCCCCCGTGCATGACCTGATCGCCGCCGACGCCGCCACGATCGGCGAGCCGGCCGTCAACATCTCGATCTTCGGGGCGTTCGTCCTGGTCACCCTGATCATCACGTTCAAGGCCAGTCGCAACAACAAGAGCGCCGCCGACTTCTACGCCGCCGGCCGCAACATCAGCGGCACCCAGAACGGGCTGGCCATCGCCGGGGACTACCTGTCGGCCGCCTCGTTCCTGGGCATCGCCGGGGCCATCGCCGTCTACGGCTACGACGGCTTCCTCTACTCGATCGGCTTCCTCGTCGCCTGGCTGGTGGCGCTGCTGCTGGTCGCCGAGCTGCTGCGCAACACCGCCCGCTTCACCATGGCCGACGTCCTGGCCTTCCGGATGCGGCAGGGCCCGGTGCGCACCGCGGCGGCGCTGTCCACGCTGGTGGTCAGCCTCTTCTACCTGCTGGCCCAGATGGCCGGCGCCGGTGGCCTGGTCACGCTGCTCCTCGGCGTCACCGGTGAGGCCGCCCAGGCCGCCACCGTCGTCGTCGTCGGCGCGCTGATGATCTTCTACGTGCTCGTCGGCGGCATGCGCGGCACCACCTACGTCCAGGTCATCAAGGCCACGCTGCTCATCGCCGGCGCCTTCGTCATGACCGTCTGGGTGCTCGGCAAGTACGGGTTCAACCTGTCCTCGCTGCTCGGTGCCGCCCAGGACAGCTCGAACGCCTCGGCCACCCCGCGCGAGGTGCTCAGCCCCGGTGCCCAGTACGGCGCCACCGGGACGACGAAGCTCGACTTCATCTCCCTGGGCCTGGCCCTGGTGCTCGGCACCGCCGGCCTGCCGCACGTGCTGATGCGCTTCTACACCGTGCCCACGGCCAAGGACGCCCGGAAGTCGGTCGTCGTGGCGATCTGGCTGATCGGCATCTTCTACCTGTTCAGCCTGGTCATCGGCTACGGCGCCGGCGCCCTGGTCGGTGCCGACCGCATCCTGGCCGCTCCCGGTGGGGTCAACGCCGCGGCTCCGCTGCTGGCCTTCGAGCTCGGTGGCACGGCGCTGCTCGGCGTCATCGCCGGCGTCGCGTTCGCGACCATCCTGGCCGTCGTCGCGGGGCTCACGATCACCGCGTCGGCGTCGTTCGCCCACGACGTCTACGCCTCGGTGATGAAGAAGGGCCAGAGCTCCCCGGAGGCCGAGGTCAAGGTCGCCCGGATCGCCGCGATCGTCATCGGTGCGGTGGCCATCGGCCTCGGCATCCTGGCGCTGCAGGCCGGCCTGAACATCGCCTTCCTGGTGGCATTGGCCTTTGCCGTGGCCGCGTCGGCGAACCTGCCGACCATCCTCTACACGCTGTTCTGGAAGAAGTTCACCACCCAGGGCGCGCTGTGGTCGATCTACGGCGGGCTCATCGCCTGCGTCACGCTGATCATCTTCTCGCCGGTCGTGTCCGGCGCGACGGTCAACCCGACCACCGGCAAGAGCACCTCGCTGATCCAGGGCGTGGACTTCTCCTGGTTCCCGCTCAACAACCCGGCCCTGGTCTCCATCCCGCTGTCGTTCTTCCTCGGCTGGCTGGGCACGAAGCTCAGCAAGGACAAGCCCGACGTCGACAAGTACGCCGAGCTCGAGGTCCGGTCGCTGACCGGCATCGGTGCGGAGAAGGCCGTCCAGCACTGACGAAGGACCCCGCTGCCCCCCCACCCTTCGCGAGCTCAGGGCGGGACCCTGCAGCGGGGCCTGACCGCTGCCCCGTACCAGGGGCCGCACACGTAGGACCGTGAACGTCGCGCGAGGCGCGTCCCCCGGGTGGGGGACGCGCCTCGCGTCGTGTCACGGCCTCCTCAAGAGGTGGCGGCGCCGGGTCAGGCGGCGGTGGCGGTGGCCGGGGCGGGCTCGCGGAACGGGGCCACGGCGGTGACCGGACGGCGGCGGCGGGCGACCGAGCGGGCGACCAGACCCAGGAGCACCACGCTGCCGGCGACGGCGTGCTGCCCGGGGGCGGTCAGGGCCACGACGATCGCGGCGACGTAGAGCAGGGACAGCAGTGCGGCCGAGGGAGTCAGGCCGCGGGGCAGGTGCAGGGCGGGGGCGTGCAGCGCGGGCAGGCCCGGCGCGGACGTGGTGGGGACGGACAGGTGCACGGTGCGGACCTCCATCGGCTGGGCGGACGCCCGCCGGGCCGGCGCCCGGGTCCGCGGGGAGCGGACGGGGACGCCGGCACGGCGACGGCGCTTCGGGTGCCTCCCGGTCAGGGGAGGCGGGACCTCACTTGAGGGCGTCCTTGGCCTTCTGGAGCAGGCCGGTCATCGGGGCCGGCGGCGTGCCGTACAGACGCGGGTCACCCGGGGGCAGGATCGGGGCGTCGGCGGTGGCGGCGATGGGGGCGGCGCGGAACACGTTGTCCGTCCCGTCCATCGCGGGGCCGTTGGCCCAGCGGCCGTTGGCGGCGTCGGGGCCGTCGGAGGCGTCGATGAAGGTGTAGGCGAACTCGGGGAGCTCCTCGCTCAGCGGGAAGGCCTCGGGCACCGGGATGCCGTCGAGACCGTCGGCCTTGAGCTCCTCCATCGCGGCGAGCCACTGCTGCTGGTGCATGTGGTCGCGGGTGAGCAGGAAGCGCAGCAGGTCCTTGACGCCCGGGTCGTCGGTCATGTTCCACAGGCGGGCGACCTGCAGGCGACCCTGCATCTCGGCGGTGGCGTTGTAGGAGAAGTCGGCGAACAGGTTGCCGCTGGCGGTCACGTAGGCGCCGGTCCAGGGGTTGCCCATGGAGTCCATGTAGGAGGCGCCGCCACCGTTGACGATGGGGTGCTGCGGGTTGTGCTGGCCGTAGGCCGCGGCCGCCTCCTTGCTGCGGTCGGAGGCGTCGGGCTTGAGCGGCATGTGGTCCAGCAGCCGGTCGATCATCGTCACGATCATCTCGACGTGGGCCAGCTCCTCGGTGCCGATGGCCAGGAGCATGTCCTTGTACTTGCCGGGCAGGCGGCAGTTCCAGCCCTGGAGCAGGTACTGGGTGGCGACGGTCATCTCGCCCCACTGGCCGCCCAGCACCTCCTGCATCTTGCGGGCGAAGTCGGCGTCGGGACCGTCGGGCTTGGCCTCGAACTGGAGTGCGTGAGTGTGCGTGAACACGGGCGTTCTCCCTCTGCGTCGTCGGTGCCGCCGCTCTCGCGTCGACAACGGACAGATGCCCACGCCCGCTGTCACCCCGGTGCCGTCCGGTGGCCCGCAGGGGCCGACCTGCTCAGCGGCCGGCCGGGACCCCCGCAGGACGCCGCGGCCAGACCGTGTAGCTGACCGCCCACAGCAGCTCGAGACCCATGATCAGCGCCAGCAGCGGGAACTCCGCCCGGAGCGCCTCGGTGCGCTCGGGGGCGTCCACGAGGGCGATCAGGCCGAGCAGGACGGCGCCGGCGATGCCCACCGCGAGCGCCGTCCGGCCGACGTCGCCCCAGCAGGCGCGGGTGTACGCGGCGCCGGTGAGCCTGACCGGGGCCGGACCGCCGGCGAAGCGGTGCGCGAACCGGACGTCGGCCCACTGCACCAGCCGGTGGCCGTAGGCGACCGAGAAGCCGATGTAGAGCGCGGCGAGCCCGTGCTCGAGCGACGCCGTCGCCCCGGACCGCAGGTGCACCGCGGTGGCCACCAGCAGGACGACGTCCAGCAGTGGTGCTGCCACCAGCAGGACGACGCTGAGCCGGCGGGCGCGCAGCAGGTACCGGGCCGCCAGCCCGCCCAGGACCGCGACCCAGAAGCCGATCTCGCACGCGACGATCACGGCCAGGATCACGACGGCCCGCTTGTTGGCACGAGTGTGTTCACACGCAGCAAGTTAGCACGACTGTGTACATTCCGGGGGTGCCCAGGCTCATCGACCACGCCGCGCGTGAGGTGGAGGTCGCCGAGGCCGCCTGGCGGGTGCTGTCCGGCCGCGGGGTCGGCGCGCTCTCGGTGCGCACGGTGGCGGCCGAGGCGGGCCTGGCCACCGGCTCGCTGCGCCGGGCGTTCCCCACCCAGGACGCGCTGCTGGTCTTCTCGCTGGAGCTGGTGGCCCGCCGGGTGCGGGAGCGGATCGGTGCACTCGACCTCACCGCCCCGGCGCCGGGCCCGCAGACCGCCGTCCTGCTCGAGCTGCTCCCGCTGGACGCCGAGCGGCGGCTGGAGATGGAGGTCTTCCTCCACCTGGGCTCGCTGGCCGTCGGGGGCGGCGCGCTGCGGGAGGTGTACGACACCGCGCACCGGGAGCTGGCCGAGGCCAGCCTGCGGCTGATCGGGTCGCTCGTGGAGGCGGGCTGGGCGCCCTCGTCCCTGGACCTGCCCGTCGAGGCCCGCCGCCTGCACGCGCTCGTCGACGGGCTCGCCCTGCACCTCGTCCGCCAGGACGCCGGCGCCCCGACCGACTGGGCCACCGACGTCCTCACCGCCCACCTGCACGCACTCCGCGCCTGACGGTTCGGCCCCCGGCCCCCTTGCAGGGTCCCGCCGCGAGCTCGCGAGCGGTGGGGGGCAAGGGGGTCCTTCGACTTCGTCAGCGGTCGGGCAGGCGGACCACGAGCGTGAAGTCGCCGTCCTCGCCCTGGCTCCAGGCCAGCCGGCCGCCCAGCTCACGGGTCTGCCGCTGCACCGACCACAGCCCCAGCCCGGTCAGGTCGACCGGCGGGGTGGTGCGGCTCAGGTGACCGAGCACGCGGTCGGCGGGCACCCCGGGCTGGGTGAGGGAGAGGTCGACCCAGTCGCCCCGGCAGTCCGCCCGCAGCGTCACCCGTCGTCCCCGGCCGTGCCGGTGGGCGTTCTCCAGCAGGTTGGTCAGGATGCGCTGCACCCGCGCGTCGCCGACCGTGACGTCGACCGCGGCGTCGTCCAGCCGCAGGTCGAGCTGATGGGGCGGCAGGCCGGAGGCGGCCACGGAGGCGCGCACCACGTCGCCCAGGGTGCGCACGCCCCGGCGCTCGGTGGCCCCGCCGGTGGCGTCGGCGGTGCGCAGCATGGAGGCGAGGTGGTGGGCCTGCGCGCGGGCGAGCTCCAGCATCTCCGGGCCACGGGGGTCGTCGGGGTCGAGCCGGTCCAGCACCGACTCCAGCGCGGCCAGCGGGCTGCGCATGTCGTGGCACATGGCGCGCACCAGCGCGTCGCCGGTGCTCACCGCCTGCGGGGCGGCGTGCGGGAGCCTGCTGCGCACGACGCGCAGCAGGTCGGTGAACAGTCCGGGCAGGGCAGCGGGTCGTGTGTCGGCAGCGAGGGTCACGGGCACCTCCAGTGGAGCGGTCGGTCAGCCACGCCGGGCGCAACGGACCAGGGGAGTGACGTGGAGGGCGCTGACGCCGAGGCTGGGCACCGGCCCCCCGTGGACGTGGTGGTCGTGGACGACCACCCCTTGTTCAGCCGGGGACTGGAACTGCTCCTGCCCCCCGAGAGTGACGGGCGGGTGCGTGTCGTGGGAACGACGGACGACGCCTCGGCGGCCGCGGCGCTGGTGCGCCGGCACAACGCCGACGTCGCGATCGTCGACCTGCACATGCCCCCGCCCGGGGGGACCAGGGCGATCGCGGCGATCCGCCGGACGCAGCCGATGGTGCGGATCGTCGCGCTGTCCGGGTTGGCCGAGGCCGACGCGGCGCTGGAGGCGCTGCGGGCCGGGGCGAGTGCGTTCCTGCCCAAGACCACCAGCCCCGAGGCGCTGGTGCGCCCGCTGCTCGCGGTGCTCGACGGCTGGTCGGTGATCCCGGAGTCGCTGCTGCGCCAGCTGCTCGACGACGCGGCCCCCACCGACGACCAGGGCATCGCCGCGAACCTGTCCGCCGACGACCGGCGGTTGTGGAAGCTCGTCGCGGCCGGCACCAGCACCGTCGACATCGCCACGACGCTGCACGTCTCCGACCGCACGGTGAAGCGGCTGGTGGCCAACCTGCTGCGCCAGCTCCGGGTGTCCACGCGGGTGGAGGCCGCGGCGCTGGCCGGGCGCGTGGGCCTGGTCGCGGACGTGGCGGACGGAGGGCGCTGAGCGGAGGGCATCGCTGCCCGGTTACCCGCCGGTACGCCGCACACTCCCGGACCGGACGGTTCTGTTGTGCCCAGTCGTGTGCCGCGGGCGGCTACCTGGCCGGGTCGAGGGTGTCGGCCCAGGCGCCGGAGGCCGCGCGGGCGAAGTCCGCGGCCTCGTCGGCGGCCATGTCCCGGGCGGCGTAGCCACCGCTGCCGGCCCCCACGCAGGCCAGCACGGTGGCCAGGCCGCCCCGGCGCTGGGTGAACGACTGGCGCACCTGCCAGCCCACCACGGCCCGGCGCTGCAGGACCACGTGCTCGCGCACCAGCCAGCCCGAGCGCACCGCGAACGACCGTGGCCCGGTGGCGTGCCCGGTGGCGGCGTGGCGGGCCAGCCCGAGCGGGACGCCGAGCCCGGTGAGCACCGCACCGGTCACCAGCAGCGGCCACCAGCCGGCGAGGACGGTCAGCACGACGCCCGCGACGAGCACCAGGACGCCGGGGACGACGCCGCGCACGACCGACCGCCGCCGCGCCGCGGCCGGGTGACGCCGCAGCGGCCCGGTGCGCTCGACCAGCCGGTCGGCCAGCGCCCATGCCTGGTCCTGCGGCCCCAGGGGCAGCAGCTGGCCCCGGCGGGCGGCGTCCCCGAGGCCGGTGACCAGTGCGCTGGCCCGGGCGGCCCCCACCAGGCGCATGCCCACGCCCTGGCTGACCGTGCAGCCGCGGATCCGGTCGATCTCCAGCTCGGTGTGCCGCCGGGTGACCAGCCCGCGGGTGGCGATGAGCGACCCGCCGCGGCGCACCAGCCGGAAGCGCCAGTTCACCACCGCGCTGCCGGCGATCGAGCCGACGACCAGCAGCACCAGCCCGCCGGCCAGCACCAGCGCCGCGAGCGTCCCGTCGGGGAGCCCGGGCCGGTCGAGGTCGGGCACGAACCGGTCGGGCACCTCCTCGAGCAGCCGGAACAGCGCGCCGAACGCGGCCAGCGGCACGGCGAGGTAGCCGCCGACCAGCGGCGAGTAGAGCAGCCAGCGCGGATCGAAGCGGGTGACGACCTCCTCGGGCTCCTCGACCGGCGCGGCCACGTCCCCGGCGCCGGCGGCGTCGACCAGCACGGCCCGGCGGGCCAGCAACCGGGCCCGCAGCCGGTCGCCCTCGGCGCGGGACACCCCGTCGACCACGAGCTCCTCGCCCGTGGCGCCCGCCGACCCCGCCGCCGCGTCCACCTCCACCCGAACCAGCCCGAACAGCCGGTGCAGCGCCGGGGCCTCGATCTCCACACCGCGGACGCGGTCCAGCGGCACGGTGCGCACCGACCGGGACAGCAGCCCGCGGGTCACCACCACCGAGGTCTCCCCGACCGCGTAGCTGAACCGCCACCACGACAGCGCCGCCCACAGCAGCGACAGCAGGGTCACCCCGACGACCAGCGCGACGACGGTGACCGTGCCGCCGTCGAAACCGCGGGTGGCGCCCAGCGCCAGGACCGCCGGCACCAGCGCCCGGGCCTGCCGGAACGTGATCGTGTGCAGCAGCAGCACCCAGCGGGAGGTGCGCTGCCCGGTCAGGGCGGCCGGGTCGGTCACGTGGCCTCGTCCCGCACCTGCTCCGCCCGCCGGGCGAGGTCCTCCGCGACGCGGCGGGCCACCTCCACCTCCAGGTGCGGGATGCGCACGGTGCCCTGCGACGAGGCGGTCAGCACCGCCACGGTGGCCAGTCCGAACAGCTGCTGGACCAGGCCGCGGTTGACGTCGACGGTCTGGATGCGGCTGATCGGCACCAGCGTCCAGGTCCGGTTCAGCCAGCCGGTGAGGGTGTAGACGGCGTCGGCGGTGACCTCCCAGCGGTGCACCCGGTAGCGCAGCCGCGGCTGCACACCGATGTCGACCACGGCGGTGACCAGCACGACCACCGGGGCGACCCAGCGCACCAGGACCGTCCACAGGCCGGCGTCGGACGGGACGAACACGATGAGCGCGGCGACCACCAGCGCCTCGACGACCGTGGCGACCACCCCCTGGGCGACCCAGAGGCTGATCGCCGAGCGGGACAGCGACCAGGCGGGTTCCCGGACGGGGGCCGGGAGGGCAGTGGACATCGTCGCCATCCTGGCAGGGGCGGGTGTGAGCCCGGCCGCAACGCGGCGGCGCGGCTGCGCTGCGTGCCACGATGGACCGCGTGATGATGCCCCAGCAGGTGCCGACCGTCCCCGCCGCCGAGGTCCCCGCCGACGCCGTCGTCCTGGACGTGCGCGAGGACGACGAGTGGGCCGCCGGCCACGTCGAGGGCGCCACGCACATCCCGATGGGCGAGGTCCCGGCCCGGCTCGACGAGCTGCCCGAGGGCGACCCGCTCTACGTCACCTGCCGCGGCGGCGGACGCTCCGCCCGGGTCGCGGCCTGGCTGAACCAGAACGGCTACGACGCGGTGAACGTCGGCGGCGGCATGGGCGAGTGGGACGCCGCCGGCCGCCCCATGGTCAGCGAGACCGGCCGCCCGCCCTACGTCGTCTGACGAAGGACCCCGTCCCCCTCACCCCTCGCGAGCTCGGGGCGAGCCTCTGGACGGGGCCGGAGGCTCGCCCCGGTGTGTCAGCTCTTGGCCGGGTACTCGGCGAAGCGGGAGCGCAGGTCCTTCTTGGAGAACTTGCCGACGCTGGTCTTGGGCACCTCGTCGATGAACTCCACGGCGTCGGGCAGCCACCAGGACGCGACCAGCGGCCGCAGGTGGTCCAGCACCTGCGCCTCGGTCAGGGTCTCGCCCGGCTTCACCACGACACAGGCCAGCGGCCGCTCGCCCCACGTCGGGTTCGGGACGGCGACGACGGCCGCCTCGGCCACCGCCGGGTGGGCCATGATCGCGTTCTCCAGGTCCACCGAGGAGATCCACTCGCCGCCGGACTTGATGAGGTCCTTGGTGCGGTCGGCGATCCGGATGCTGCCGAACTCGTCGAGGGCGGCGATGTCGCCGGTCTTCATCCAGCCGTCCTCGGTGGTCAGCTCCGTCCCGGGCTCCTCGTAGTACGACGCGGCGCACCACGGCCCGCGCACCTGCAGCTCGCCGGTGGCGACGTCGTCCCAGGGCAGCTCGTCGGTGGTGCCGGCGGTGACGATCCGCGCCTGGACGCCGAACAGCGGCACGCCCTGCCGGGCCCGCAGCGCCGCTTTCGTCGCCTCGTCGGCGTCGTCGTAGCGGCGGGCCAGCGTGCCGCCGGAGGCGACGGGGTGGGTCTCGGTCATGCCCCAGGCCTGGTAGATGGGCAGCCCGACCTGCTCGCGGTAGGCCTCCGACAGCGCGGCCGGCACCGCCGAGCCGCCGCAGCCGATCTTGCGCAGCTGGTGCTCGCGGCCGGCCAGGTGCGGCAGCATGCCCTGCCAGATGGTCGGCACGCCGGCGGTGAACGTGACGCCCTCGGCGACGATCAGGTCCGCCAGCGCCTGCGGCTGCATCATCGCGCCGGGGAACACCATCGCCGCGCCGGCCATCGGGGCGGCCTGGGCCAGGCCCCAGGCGTTGGCGTGGAACATCGGCACGACCGGCATCGCGACGTCGTGGACGCCGATGCCGAAGCCGTTGGGGGAGACCACCGCCATGGCGTGCAGCACCGTCGAGCGGTGCGAGTACAGGACGCCCTTGGGGTTGCCCGTGGTGCCGGACGTGTAGCACATCGAGGCCGCGGTGTTCTCGTCCCGGACGACCCCGAACGCGACCGGCTCGGCGGCGGCCAGCAGGGTCTCGTAGTCGCGCACCCGGGGGTCGTCGGGCACCTCGTTGGTGCCGCCGTCGTCCATGACGACCACGTGCCGGACCGTCGTCATCGTGTCGATCAGCGGCCACAGCAGCGGCAGCACCGTACGGTCGACGAAGACGACCTCGTCCTCGCCGTGGTTGACGACGTAGGTCAGCTGCTCGGGGAACAGCCGGATGTTCAGCGTGTGCAGCACCCGGCCGGTGCACGGGACGCCGTAGTACAGCTCCAGGTGCCGCTGGCTGTTCCAGGCGAACGTGCCGACCCGGCCGTCGGCGCTGACGCCCAGGGTGTCCAGCACGCCGCCGAGGCGCCGGGTGCGGTCGGCCCACGCGGCGTAGGTGCTGCGCACCGGGCCGCCGGGCCCGTTGGTCACGATCGGCACGTCGCCGTGGTGCTGCTCGACGTGCCGGAAGATCGTGTCGAGGGTCAGGGGGACGTCCTGCATCAGCCCGAGCATGGGGCGCATGCTGCCAGTGACGCGGCTCACGATCTACTGGTGGCCGTGAGCAACGCACCCAGAGTGGACGACGGGATCCTCCAGGTCGACGGCGACCGGCTGGTGCTGCCCGACGGCAGCCCCGTCGTGCTGCGCGGAGTGGGCCTGGGCGGCTGGATGAACATGGAGAACTTCATCACCGGCTACCCGGGGACGGAGTCCCAGCAGCGCACGGTGCTGCGCGCCGCGCTCGGCGAGGAGGGCTACCAGCGGTTCTTCGACCGCTTCCTCACCGACTTCTTCACCGACGCCGACGCCGAGCACCTGGCCTCGCTGGGCCTGAACTGCGTGCGCATCCCGTTCAGCTACCGGCACTTCGAGGACGACGACCGGCCCGGTGAGCTGAAGGAGGAGGGCTTCCGTCGCCTCGACCAGGCGGTGGAGGCCTGCGCTCGCGCGGGCATCTACTCGATCCTGGACCTGCACGCCGTCCCCGGTGCCCAGAACCAGCACTGGCACAGCGACAACCCCACGCACTGGGCGCACTTCTGGACCCACCGCCACTTCCAGGACCGCGTCGTCGGACTGTGGGAGGCCCTCGCCGACCACTACCAGGACAACCCGTGGGTGGCCGGCTACAACCCGGTCAACGAGCCCGGCGACGCCGTCGGCGAGGCGATCGGCCCGTTCTACCGGCGGCTGGAGAAGGCGATCCGCGCGGTCGACCCCCGGCACGTGCTGTTCCTGGACGGCAACCGGTACTCCACCCAGTTCGACCAGCTCGGTGACCCGCTGCCCAACACCGTCTACACCGCGCACGACTACGCGCTGCCCGGCTTCGTCGACGGCGGCCCCTACCCCGGCGTCAGCCGCGGGAAGTTCGTCGACCGCGACGTCGTCGAGCAGACGTTCCTGGAGCGGACGGCCTACATGCGCCAGACCGGGACGCCGATCTGGGTGGGGGAGTTCGGGCCGGTCTACACCGGCGACCCTGAGCGCGACGCCATGCGGTACCAGCTGCTCACCGACCAGCTCGACATCTACGCCGAGCACGGGGCCAGCTGGGCGCTGTGGACCTACAAGGACATCGGTCTGCAGGGCCTGGTCACGGTGCCGCCGTCCGCGCCCTACCTGCAGCGGATCGCGCCGGTGCTGGAGAAGAAGGCGCGGCTGGGCGTCGACTCGTGGGGGGCGACCGACGCCGGCGTCCGCGACGTCCTCGGCCCGATCGAGGAGCTGGTCGCCCGCGAGTTCCCCGACTTCCAGCCCTACCCGTGGGGCCAGCACCGCTGGCTGCACGGCATCGTGCGGCACGTGCTGCTCGCCGAGGCGATGGTCGGCGACTTCGGGGCGGTGTTCCAGGGCGTGACCCCCGACGAGGCCGCCGAACTCGCCGGCGACTTCGCGTTCGACCGCTGCGTCCAGCGCGAGCCGCTGGCCCGGCTGCTGCAGGCGTCCTCGCGCTCCTGACCCGCAGGGCGTCCTGACCGGGGCGCCTGCTCCGGCAGGCCGCACGTCCCGGGGTCGGGCCAGCCCGACCCCGGGACACCTGCTGGCGGCATCGTCCCCGCCCCTCCACCGGCGGAGGCTCGGTATAGGCGCCGGACTGCGGCGTCCTGGCTCCGGCCGGCCCACAGGGGGCCGGGTGCGGAGCCCGGTGCGGGGAGCGTTCATGAGGACCTGGCGACGGACACGCGGCGACGCGACGACGGGGGACGGCGGGAGCGCGACGTCCGACGTCGTCTCGCTGACCGGGGTGAGCCGCACGTACGGCTCCGGGGACTCGACGGTGCACGCGCTGCGCGAGGTCACGGTCGGGATGCCCCGCGGGTCGTTCACCGCGGTGATGGGCCCCTCCGGCTCGGGCAAGAGCACGTTCCTGCAGGCGGCCGCCGGGCTGGACCGGCCCACGTCGGGCTCGGTGCGGATCGGCGGCACCGAGCTCACCGGGCTGTCGGAGGACGAGCTGACCCGGCTGCGCCGCGAGCGCATCGGCTTCGTCTTCCAGTCGTTCAACCTGCTGCCCTCGCTGACCGCGGCGGAGAACGTGCTCCTCCCGCTGCGGCTGGCCGGCCGTCCCGCCGGCCGCCGGGACGCCCAGGCGGCGCTCGACCGGGTGGGCCTGGGCGCCCACGGGCACCGCCGCCCGGCGGAGCTGTCCGGCGGCCAGCAGCAGCGGGTGGCGATCGCCCGCGCGCTGGTCAGCCGGCCCGACGTCGTCTTCGGCGACGAGCCCACGGGCGCGCTGGACAGCGGGACGGCGGCCGACGTGCTCGGCCTGCTGCGCGGCATCGTCGACGCCGAGGGCGCGACGGTGGTGATGGTGACCCACGACCCGCTGGCGGCCTCGGTGGCCGACCGGGTGGTCTTCCTCGCCGACGGCGCGCTGGTCGCCGACCTGGCCCACCCCTCGGTGCACGAGATCGCCGACCGGATGGTCGCGCTGACCGGTGGGACCGGCGCACTGGCCGTGGCGGGGGTGCAGCGATGAGCAACGGCCTGGCCCGGGCCTCGATCCGGTTCCGGCCCACCGCGTTCGCCGGTGCCTTCGTGGCGCTGCTGTTCGCCTCGGTCGTCGTCGCGGCCAGCGCGCTGTTCCTGCAGAGCGGGGTGACCCTGTCCGCGCAGCCGGTGCGCTACGCCGATGCGGCGGTCGTGGTGGCCGCCGACGACCAGGTGCGCCGCGGCGAGGGCGACTGGGAGACCACGCTGCCGCTGGCGCAGCGCCCGCTCGTCGACGCGGCCCTGGCCGACCGGCTCGCCGACGTCCCCGGCGTCGCGGCGGTCGTGCCGGACGTGTCGGCCACCGTCACCGCCGGGACGGCGACCTGGTCGGCCGCGGGCTGGTCGCGCACCGCCCTGGAGCCCGGCGCCACCACGGTCGCGGACGCAGGCCCACGGACCGGTCAGGTCGTGCTGGCCCCGGCGGCCGCGGCGGCTGCCGTGGTCGGGGTCGGCGACCGGCTCGAGCTGCGCACCCCCGGCGGCACCCGGTCGGTGACCGTGGCCGCGCTGCGCGACGCCGCGGGCGGACCCGACGTCTGGGTCGCCGACGCCGACGCCGCCGCGGTGGCCGGCCACCCCGGCCGCGTCGACGCCTTCGCGCTGCGCGCCACCGAGGGCACCTCGGCCGCCCAGCTGCGCGGCGCCGTCCGGCAGGCGCTGGCCGGCGTCCCCGGCCCGCCGACCGGCCTCGTCGTCGTGACCGGCGACGAGCGCGGCGAGGTCGAGACCGCCGGGTTCGGCGCCTCGAAGGAGACGCTGACCGCGATCGGCGGCTCGCTGGGCGGCGTCCTGCTCACGGTGGCGCTGTTCGTGGTCGTGTCGACCACGTCCCTCGCCGTCGAGCAGCGCTCCCGTGAGCTGGCCCTGCTGCGCGCGATCGGCGCGACGCCCCGGCAGCTGCGGCGCACCGTGGCCACCGAGGCGGCCCTGGTCGCGTTCCTGGCCGCCCCGCTCGGGCTGGTGCCCGGGCTCTTCCTGGCCCGCTGGCTGCTCGGGGAGATGACCGCCCGCGGGTACCTGCTGCCCGGGCTGGAGCTGTCCACCGGGCCGGTCGCACTGCTGGTCACCGTGCTCGTCGTGGCCGGTGCCGCGGTGGCCGCCGGGCTGCTGGCCGCCCGCCGTCCGGCGCGGATCCGGCCCGCCGAGGCCCTGCGCGAGGCCAGCCTGGCCGGGAGCCGGCTGGGCCCGGCGCGCTGGGTGCTGGGGCTGACCGCGCTGGCCGGCAGCGTGCCGCTGGCGATCGTGTCGGCCACCGTCCCCGGCGAGCTGGGCATGGGCCTGGCCGCCACGGTGGTGCTCACCCTGCTGCTGGCCATCGGCCTGCTCGGCCCGGTCGTGGCCGGTGCGGTGTCCCGGCTGGCGCGCCCGGTGCTGGACCGGTTCGGTGCCCCCGGCCGGCTCGCCGCCGCCAACGGCCGCACCAACGCCCGCCGGCTCGGCTCGGCGATCACGCCGCTGGTCATGGCCGTCGCCTTCGCCGGCACCATGTTCCTGCTCCAGGGCAGCGTCGACCGGGCGACGGCGGACCAGCGCGAGGCCGCGGTGGTCGCCGACACGGTGGTCTCGGCCGGGCCAGCGGGGCTGCCGGTCGACCTCCCGGCCCAGGTCGCGGCGCTGCCCGGCGTCGGTGCGGCGGTCGGGGTGCTGCCCGCGTCGGTGGCGACCCCGGCGCTGGGGGAGCTGATGCCGCACACCGCGTCCGGGCTCACCGGCGACCCGGCGCTGCTGTCCCGGGCCCTCGACGTCGGCGTCCGGGACGGCGACCTGGCCGCGCTGCGACCCGGCGGCGACGGCACGGTGGCCCTCGACGTCCTGCTGGCCGACGCGCTGGACGCCCGTGTGGGGGAGCCGGTCGAGCTGATCACCCCCGACGGTGCCACGATCCGCCCGACGGTGGTGGCGCGCTACGACCGGGGGCTCGGCGTGGCCGCGGCGCTGCTGCCGGCCGAGACGCTGCGCCCGCACCTGACCACGCCGGTGCTCAGCGAGCTGCTGGTGCGGCACGACGGGCCGGTGCAGCCGGCCGACCTGGCCGCCCTGGGTACGGTGACCGGCCCGGCCGCGCAGGTCGCCGGCCCCGGCCCCGACGGGGCGCCCGCCTCGGCGCTCACCTCGGACAGCTGGCTGGACGTCGTGTTCGCCGCCGGGCTGGCCGGGTTCGCCGCGATCGCGGCGGCCAACACCCTGGTCATGATCACCCTGGCCCGGCGCCGCGAGGTCGGCCTGCTCGGGATGGTCGGGGCCACCCGCCGCCAGGTCCTGCGCACCGCACGGCTGGAGGCCCTGGTGGTGGCCGGCGCCGCGATCGGGCTGGGCTCGCTGATCGCCTGGGGAACCCTGCTGCCCTCGGTGCACGGGGCGACCGGCGCGGGGCCGTACGTGCCGCCGGCGCTGGCCGCCGGCGTGCTCGGCGGGGTCGTCGTCCTCGCGCTGGTCTGCACCGGGGTGCCCACGCGGGTCGTGCTGCACGGCGCGCGGGCAGGGGCGGTCGGAACGCGAGAGTGACCGGTCCGTACTCGTCAGTAACCGGGCCGCGGCGGCGGCCGTCACCCGTCCGGATGACGGCCGCCGGGCCTGCGCCCAGGCAGGACGCGGGATGAACGGGCCGTTACGCGAACGTGACGCTGGACTTCGCTCCCGGCACTTGACGGACCGGGGTTGTTAGCGCTCACACTGTGTCGGCTCGCACAGCGGCGGGCCTGCGCGCCTTCGGGTCGCAGATGTCTCGAAGGAGAGATGTGGCAGTGAACAAGAAGCTCGGGCTGACCGCCCTGGGCGCAGCGATGGCGATCGGTCTCACGGCCTGCGGTGGCGAGGGTGCCGGCGCTGCCAGTGGCGAGGCGCCCGCTGCGACTGCGGCCCCCGAGGAGCTGACCATCGGCGTCTCGATGCCGACGCAGACCTCCGAGCGCTGGATCGCCGACGGCAACGCCGTCAAGTCCCAGCTCGAGGAGGCCGGCTACAAGGTCGAGCTCCAGTACGCCAACGACGACATCCCCACCCAGGGCCAGCAGATCGACCAGATGCTGACCCAGGGCGCCGACCTGCTCATCGTGGCCGCGATCGACGGCACCGCGCTGAGCAGCCAGCTGCAGGCCGCGGCCGACGCCAACGTCAAGGTCATCAGCTACGACCGGCTGATCCGCGAGACCGAGAACGTCGACTTCTACGTGAGCTTCGACAACTTCAAGGTCGGCGTCGCGCAGGGCACCGCGCTCCTCACCGGCCTCGGCGTCCTGAACGCCGACGGCTCCGCCGGCACCGCGACCGGGCCGTTCAACGTCGAGCTGTTCGCCGGCTCGCTGGACGACAACAACGCCGGGTTCTTCTTCGACGGCGCGATGTCGGTCATCCAGCCCAAGATCGACGACGGCACCCTCGTGGTGAAGTCGGGCCAGACGAGCATCGAGCAGGCCGCCACCCTGCGCTGGGCCCAGGAGACCGCCCAGAAGCGCATGGAGGACCTCCTCACCGGCAGCTACGCCGACGGCTCGAAGGTCCAGGGCGTCCTGTCGCCCTACGACGGCATCTCGCGCGGCATCATCACCGCCCTGCAGGGCAACGGCTACACCTCGCCGCTGCCGGTCGTCACCGGTCAGGACGCCGAGATCGCCTCGGTCAAGCTGATCAACGACGGTGTCCAGAGCTCGACGATCTTCAAGGACACCCGCGAGCTCGCCGCGCAGGCCGTCACCGCTGCGCAGGCCTTCCTCGAGGGCACGGAGCCGGAGGCCAACGACACCGAGACGTACAACAACGGCGTCAAGGTCGTCCCCTCCTACCTGCTCCCGGTGGAGACGGTCTACAAGGCCGACATCCAGTCCAAGCTGATCGACACCGGCTACTGGACGGCCGACGAGGTCGCCAAGGGCCAGTCGGACTGACGTAGGCGCGCCACTCGACCGGGCCCGGCAGCACGTCTGCCGGGCCCGGTCGCACCACCTCCCCCGGCCTCCGGCCGGGGCCACCCGGGCTGCCGGGCAATCGTGCTTCCAGGGCCGGGTGGCACGTCCCCGGCCCGCCCATCGGAGAGGTTGAGGACTACGGAGTCCATGAGCGACAACATCCTGGAGATGCGCTCCATCACCAAGACCTTCCCCGGCGTCAAGGCGCTGAGCGAGGTCTCGCTGCAGGTGCGGCGCGGTGAGGTCCACGCGATCTGTGGCGAGAACGGCGCCGGCAAGTCGACGCTGATGAAGGTGCTCTCCGGCGTCTACGGCGCGGGGACCTACGAGGGCGAGATCGTCTTCGACGGCGAGGTGCAGCGGTTCTCCGGCATCCGCGACAGCGAGGACAAGGGGATCGTGATCATCCACCAGGAGCTCGCGCTGGTCCCCTACCTGTCCATCGCCGAGAACATGTTCCTGGGCAACGAGCGCAAGGGCCGCGGCGGCCTGATCGACTGGAACAAGGCCAACGCCGACGCCGCCGCGCTGCTCGAGGAGGTCGGCCTGGCGGAGAACGCCGTGACCCCGGTCGGTTCCCTGGGCGTGGGCAAGCAGCAGCTGGTCGAGATCGCCAAGGCGCTGTCGAAGGACGTGAAGCTGCTCATCCTCGACGAGCCCACCGCCGCGCTGAACGACGACGACTCCGCGCACCTGCTGGACCTGCTGCGCCGGCTGCGTGACCGCGGCATCACCTCGATCATCATCTCGCACAAGCTCAACGAGATCGTGGCGATCGCGCAGAGCACCACGATCATCCGGGACGGCCGCACCGTGGAGACGCTCGACATGAGCGCCCCCGACGTGGACACCGACCGGATCATCCGCGGCATGGTCGGCCGTGACCTGGAGTCCTACTACCCCGACCGCGTGTCGCACCCGGGCGAGGAGGTGCTCCGTCTGGAGGGCTGGACGGTCCGGCACCCCAGCCAGGACCGCCTCGTCGTCGACCACGCCGACCTCAACGTCCGCGCCGGTGAGGTCATCGGCATCGCCGGCCTCATGGGCGCCGGCCGCACCGAGCTGGCGATGAGCGTCTTCGGCCGCTCCTACGGCCGGTACGAGTCCGGCAAGATCTTCGTGCACGGCCGTGAGGTCAAGGCGCGCAGCGTCTCCGAGGCCATCGACGCCGGCATCGCCTACGCCACCGAGGACCGCAAGAAGTACGGCCTCAACCTGATCGAGGACATCCGGCGCAACGTCTCGGCCGCCGGGCTGGCCAAGCTCGCCAAGGGCGGCTGGGTCAACGGCAACGAGGAGACCAAGGTCGCCGAGGACAGCCGGCGCGACATGAACATCAAGGCACCCAGCGTGTCCTCGATCGTCGGCAAGCTGTCCGGTGGCAACCAGCAGAAGGTCGTGCTGTCCAAGTGGCTGTTCACCGACCCTGACGTGCTGATCCTCGACGAGCCCACCCGCGGCATCGACGTCGGCGCCAAGTACGAGATCTACACGATCATCAACAAGCTGGTGGCGGCCGGGAAGGCCGTCATCATCATCTCGTCCGAGCTCCCTGAGCTGCTCGGCACCTGTGACCGCATCTACACGCTGTCGGCCGGCCGCATCACCGGCGAGCAGTCGGTGCACGAGGCCACGCAGGAGAGCCTCATGAAGCTGATGACCAAGGAGAGGGAGCTCGCAGCATGAGCACGTCCGTGGGTTCCGCCCAGACCAACAACACCCCGCCGGAGGTCCCCGACGCCGCGGCCAAGGCGACGAAGACGGGGACGAGCGACCTGCGCGACCTGCTCAGCCGCAACCTGCGGCAGAGCGGCATCTACATCGCGTTCTTCGCGGTCGTCGTGCTGTTCGCGGTGCTCACCGGCGGGACGTCGCTGAGCCCGGGCAACATCACCAACATCATCCTGCAGTACTCCTACGTGCTGGTGCTGGCCATCGGCATGGTCATCGTGATCATCGCCGGCCACATCGACCTCTCGGTCGGCTCGGTCGTCGCGCTCTCGGGTGCGGTCTCCGCCGTCCTGGTGATCAAGAACGGTGCCCCCTGGTGGGTCGGCATCCTGGCCGCGCTCGCCGTCGGCATCGCCGTGGGCATGTGGCAGGGCTTCTGGGTCGCCTACGTCGGCATCCCCGCGTTCATCGTGACCCTCGCCGGCATGCTGATCTTCCGTGGTGCCACCCAGCAGGTGCTGGCCAACACCTCGCTCTCGCCCTTCCCGGCGGAGTACCAGAAGGTGGCCAGCGGCTTCCTCAACGGCCTCCTCGGCGGCAACGGCTACGACGCGTTCACGCTGCTGATCGGTGCCCTCGCGGTCGCCGGCTACGCGGTCAGCGGCTTCCGCACCCGCGTCGCCCGGATCCGCTACAAGCAGCCGGTCGAGAGCTTCCCGCTCTTCATCGCCCGGGTCGTGCTCGTCGCCGTCGTCGTCATGGCCTTCGCCTGGCAGCTGGCCCACGCCCGTGGCCTGCCGATCGTGCTGATCATCCTCGGCGTGCTGATCCTGGCCTACTCGACGATCACCAAGCGCTCGGTCTTCGGGCGTCAGGTCTACGCCATCGGCGGCAACCTGGCCGCGGCGACGCTGTCCGGCGTCAAGGTGAAGGTCGTCAACTTCTGGATCTTCGTCAACATGGGCTTCCTGGCCGCAGTCGCGGGGATCATCTTCTCCTCGCGTTCCAACGGTGCCCAGCCCGGCGCGGGCAACAGCTTCGAGCTCGACGCCATCGCGGCGGCCTTCATCGGTGGCGCTGCCGTCACCGGTGGTGTCGGCACCGTGGTCGGCGCGATGGTCGGTGGTCTGCTCGTCGGCGTCATGAGCAACGGCATGCAGCTCATGGGCGTCGAGCAGCAGATCCAGTCGGTCGTGAAGGGGCTCGTGCTGCTCCTGGCCGTCGCCTTCGACGTCTACAACAAGCGGCGCGCCGGCTCCTCCCGCTGAGGTAGCGAGCAGTTCCACCGGCGGGGGGCGGCACCGTTGCCGCCCCCCACACCGGGGGCGGCAACGGTGCCGCCTCCTCGGAGGGGAGATCCGTGCTGCCCGAGGGAGTGCCCCGCGCTCTGGGCCTGTCCGACGTCGCCGCACGCGCCGGCGTCTCGCACCAGACGGTCTCGCGGGTGGTCAACGGCCACCCCAACGTGGCGCCGTCGACCCGGGAGCGCGTCCAGCAGGCCATCGCCGAGCTGGGCTACCGGCCCAACGCGGCCGCCCGCGCCCTGGTCACCGGGTCCACCCGCACGCTGGGGCTGGTGACCTCGCACATCAACCAGTACGGGCCGGCGCAGACCCTGCTCGGACTGGAGAAGGCCGCCCGGGCGGCCGGGTACTCGCTCAGCGTCGCCGTCCTGGACGAGGACAGCGAGGTGGCGATGCGCGAGGCGGTCGACCGCTTCGTCGCCCAGTCGGTCGACGCGGTCATCGCGCTGTCCACCTACGGCCAGGCGGTCGAGGCGCTGCGGCGCTTCGAGTCGCCGGTGCCGTTGATCGCCGTCCAGGTGGGGCGGGACGACTCCCGGCCCACCGTCTGGGTCGACCAGGAGGTCGGGGGAGCACTGGCCACCCGGCACCTGCTCGAGCTCGGGCACCGCACGGTGCACCACGTCACCGGGCCCCCGGACTCCATGGAGGCCCGCGGCCGCCTGCTCGGGTGGCGTGCGGAGCTGCTGGCCGCTGGCGCGCCCGTGCCGGAGGTCGTGTGCGGCGACTGGTGGCCGCAGTCGGGGTTCGACGCCGGCCGTGAGCTGGCCGCCCGGCTGCTCAGCGGCACCGGGCCCGAGGTCACCGCCGTCTTCGTGGCCAACGACCAGATGGCGCTGGGGCTGCTCAACGCCCTGCACGTCGCCGGGCTGTCGGTGCCCGACGACGTCAGCGTGGTCGGCTTCGACGACGTCCCGGAGGCCGGCTACTTCACCCCGGCACTCACCACGGTGCGGCAGGACTTCGCCGAACTGGGGCGGCGCGGCGTCCAGCTGGTGCTGGCCCGGCTGCGCGGTCAGGCCGCCGAGGCCGAGCCGGTGCTGCCCCGGCTGGTGGTCCGCAGCACGACCGGTCCTGCTCGCCCGCGAGGGTGACCCGGGCGTTTGACCAACCTGTTGTTAGCGCTAACAATCGACACCCGTGCCGCGGCCCCGCGGCCCTCCTGATCGCTGAGACCAGCCCATCACCGGTGGGCGGGGAAGGACGCCTCACATGGCGATGGACGCTGGCGCGGCGATCACCTCCGGCCGCACGGCCCTGGGGATCGAGCTCGGCTCGACCCGCATCAAGGCGGTGCTGATCGGTCCCGACCACGCACCGCTGGCCGTCGGCAGCTCCGACTGGGAGAACCAGCTGGTCGACCGGGTCTGGACCTACTCGCTGGACGCCGTCTGGGCCGGTCTGCGGGAGAGCGTCGCGGCCCTGGCCGAGGACGTGCGGCGCCGCCACGGGGTCGAGCTGGCCGGCGTCGGCGCGCTCGGGGTCTCGGCGATGATGCACGGCTACCTGGCCTTCGACGCCGATGGCGAGCTGCTCACGCCCTTCCGCACCTGGCGCAACACCCACACCGGCCGGGCGACCGAGCGGCTGTCGGCGGAGTTCGGCGTCAACATCCCGCACCGGTGGAGCGTGGCCCACCTGTTCCAGGCCGTGCTCGACCGGGAGGAGCACGTCGCCCGGATCGACCACCTGACCACCCTCGCCGGCTACGTGCACTGGCAGCTGACCGGGGAGAAGGTGCTCGGGGTCGGGGACGCCAGCGGCATGTTCCCCATCGACGCCGCCACCGGCGGGTACGACGCCACCATGCTCGCCCGCTTCGACCAGCTGGCGACCGAGGCCGGCGCCCCGCTGGACCTGGCCGGGCTGCTGCCGGCCGTCGCGGTCGCCGGCCGGCCCGCCGGCACGCTGACCGAGTCCGGTGCCCGGCTGCTGGACCCGACCGGGTGGCTGCGCCCCGGCGTCCCGATGTGCCCGCCCGAGGGCGACGCCGGCACCGGCATGGTCGCCACCAACTCCGTGGCGCCGCGCACCGGCAACGTCTCGGCCGGGACGTCGATCTTCGCGATGGTCGTGCTCGAGGGCGGCCTGGGCGGCGTGCACCGCGAGCTCGACCTGGTCACCACGCCGGCCGGCGACCCGGTCGCGATGGTGCACTGCAACAACGGCGCCAGCGAGCTCGACGCCTGGGCCGGCCTCTTCGGCCAGTTCGCCCGGGCGCTGGGTGCCGAGGCCGACTCCGCGACGGTGTTCCGCACGCTGTTCACCGCAGCGCTCGACGGCGCCGGCGACGGTGGCGGGATGCTGGCCTACAACTACCTCTCCGGCGAGCCGATCACCGAGCTGGAGGAGGGCCGCCCGCTCTTCCTGCGGTCTCCGGACAGCCCGCTGGACCTCGGTTCCTTCATGCGCACCCACCTGTACTCGTCGCTGGCCACGCTGCGCATCGGCATGGACGTGCTGCAGAAGGCCGAGGGCGTGCGGCTGGACCGGATGTTCGCCCACGGCGGTCTGTTCAAGACCGAGGGCGTGGCCCAGCGGTTCCTGGCCGCCGCGATCGACACCCCGGTCTCGGTCGGGGACGTCGCGGCCGAGGGCGGTGCCTGGGGCATCGCCGTCCTGGCCGCCTTCTCCGCCGCCGGGCCCGCGCCGGAGCAGAGCCTCGCCGACCACCTGGACACCGCGGTCTTCGCCGGCACGAGCCTGCAGACCGTGGAGCCCGACCCCGCCGACGTCGCGGGCTTCGACGCCTTCATGCAGCGGTACCTGGCCGGCCTCCCGGTCGAGCAGGCCGCGGTCGAGCACGTGGCCGTCGGGACCCCGACCACCACCCCCGAGACACAGGAGCAGCCGGCATGACCGCCCCCACCGAGCACGGGACCCACCAGGCGCAGCGCGAGCACGTCGCCCACCTGCACTCGTACCTCACCCGCTACGAGCTGGTCACCTGGACCTCGGGCAACGTGTCCGAGCGGGTGCCCGGCGAGGACCTGTTCGTCATCAAGGGCAGCGGCGTCGAGTACGACGACCTGACCTGGGAGGGCGTCACCGTCTGCGACCTCGACGGCAACGCCGTCGACGGCGTCAAGGCGCCCTCCTCGGACACCGATGCGCACGCCTACGTGTACCGCAACATGCCCGAGGTCAACGGCCAGGTGCACACGCACAGCACCTACGCCGCGGCCTGGGCGGCCCGGCACGAGGAGATCCCCTGCGTGCTCACGGCCATGGCCGACGAGTTCGGCGGGCCGATCCCGGTCGGGCCGTTCGCGCTCATCGGCGACGACTCCATCGGCCAGGGCATCGTCGAGACCCTCCAGGGGCACCGCTCACCCGCGGTGCTCATGAAGAACCACGGCGTCTTCACCATCGGGCCCTCGGCCAAGGCAGCGGTCAAGGCCGCCGTCATGACCGAGGACGTCGCCCGCACCGTGCACCTCTCCCGCCAGCTGGGGGAGCCCGAGCCCATCGCGCAGGCGGACATCGACTCGCTGTACGCGCGCTATCAGAACGTCTACGGACAGCGATGACCTCGAAGGAGCACCACGTGGCATTCGAAGGCCAGGAGATCTGGTTCCTCACCGGCAGCCAGGGGCTGTACGGGGAGGAGACCCTCCAGCAGGTGGCGGAGCAGTCCCAGCGGGTCGCCGAGACCCTGGACGGCGCTCCCGACGTCCCGGTGCGGGTCGTCTGGAAGCCGGTCCTCACCGACTCCGGCGCGATCCGGTCGATGATGGGTGCGGCGAACGAGGACCCGAACTGCCTCGGCGTCATCACCTGGATGCACACCTTCTCCCCGGCGAAGATGTGGATCAGCGGGCTCGACGCGCTGCGCAAGCCGCTGCTGCACCTGCACACCCAGGCCGACGCGGCGCTGCCGTGGTCGACCATCGACATGGACTTCATGAACCTCAACCAGGCCGCCCACGGCGACCGGGAGTACGGGTTCATGCTCACCCGGCTGCGCACCCCGCGCACGACCGTGGCCGGCCACGCGGGCAGCCCCCGGGTGCAGGCCCGCGTCGGCTCGTGGGCCCGCGCCGCCGCCGGTGCCGCCGCCGCCCGTGGCCTCAAGCTGGCCCGGTTCGGCGACAACATGCGCAACGTCGCGGTGACCGAGGGCGACAAGGTCGAGGCCGAGATCCGCTTCGGCATGTCGGTCAACACCTGGGGCGTCAACGACCTGGTCGAGGTCGTCGAGCGCGTGGGCGACTCCGCCGTCGACGCCGTGATCGCCGAGTACGGCGACCTGTACGACATGGCCGACGACCTGCGTCCCGGTGGCGAGCGGCACGACAGCGTCCGTTACCAGGCGCGGATCGAGGTCGCCCTGCGGTCGTTCCTCGAGGACGGCGGCTTCGGCGCGTTCACCACCAACTTCGAGGACCTCGGCGGGCTCCGCCAGCTGCCCGGCCTCGCCGTCCAGCGGCTGATGGCCGACGGGTACGGCTTCGGTGGCGAGGGCGACTGGAAGACCTCGGCGCTGCTGCGCGTGCTCAAGGTCGCCGCCCAGGGCCTGCCCGGTGGCACGTCCTTCATGGAGGACTACACCTACGACCTGGCCTCCGACGTCCCGAAGATCCTCGGCGCGCACATGCTCGAGGTGTGCCCCTCGATCGCCGGTGGGAAGCCGAGCCTGGAGGTGCACCCGCTGGGCATCGGCGGCCGCGAGGACCCGGCCCGCCTGGTCTTCACCGCCGCGCCCGCCGCCGGCATCACGATCGGCTGGTCGGACCTGGGTGACCGGTTCCGCTGGGTGGCCAACGAGATCGACGTCGTCGAGCCCTCCGAGCCGCTGCCGAACCTGCCGGTCGCCCGCGCCGTCTGGGAGCCCCGGCCGGACTTCGAGACCGCCACCGAGGGCTGGCTGACCGCCGGCGGGCCGCACCACACGGTGCTGTCCACCCAGCTGGGTGCCGACGAGCTCACCGACCTGGCCGAGGTCTTCCAGACCGAGCTGGTCGTCATCGACGCCGACACCACCCGGCGCTCGCTCGCCAAGGAGCTGCGCTGGAGCGCGGCCTACCACCGGCTGGCGCAGCGCCTCTGAACTCCGGTCACCCGCGGTGGCACCCCCCGAGCGGCCGCGGGTGACCGGACCCCACCTCGACGCCCCGACCAGCACCTGCTGGCCGGGGCGTCGTCACGTGGTCGGCCGTGCGGTGGCGGGGGACCGGTCACTCGGTCGAGATCGTGGCGAGCGTGTTGAGGCCGGTGGCCAGCAGCTGGTGGCGCACCACCGAGTCGGTGACGGTGACGTGCAGCCGGTTGCCCAGGCGTCGCTGCCGCTCCGCCATGTGCCGCAGCAGGTTCAGCGCCGCCGCGCTGAGCAGCGTCGCGGCACGCAGGTCCACGTGCCGCGGCCAGGAGGCGGGACGCTCCAGGAGCCGGTAGCGGCTCACGGTGTCCTTGGTGACCTCGCCGGTGAAGACCAGCACCGGCCCGCGGGCGTCACGGTCGGCGCTGATGTACCCCGGCGTGGCCTCGCGCAGCGCGCGGGACGACGGCCCGGCCTCGGCGCGGGACCCGCCCCGGGACCCGGTGAGCATGTCGATCACCTGCTCGGCCGGGAGGCCGTGGCGGTGGATGAGCGTGTCCAGCTCGACGGCGGCACGCGCGGGGGAGATGCGGTACCGCTCGACGAGGATGCCGATCGCGATGCCGGTCACCAGGTCAGGCCGACCTGCGCCCATGGGGTCGGCGGTCGGTGCGGGACCTGCGTCGGCGGTCCGGTCGGGGCCCTCGTCGGTCGGCGGTGCCACCGGGACGGCGGCGCCGGTCGTCTCGGTCGGCGTCATGGCCAGCTGATGCCCGGTGGGGACGTGTGCACACCCCTCATTCGTCACCGTCTGGTCTCGTGACGGCGGGGAGGGCCACGGCTCCAGGTGGTCCGGACCCGCACGCCGGTGCTGCACCATGTGCCGGGTGGACGCGTGGTCGGTGCGGGCCTCGTGGCGGCAGCTGGCAGTCCTGATGGGGGCGCTGATCTGGTCCTGATCGGCCCGGCCCGGCCCGCCTGCAGCGGCGGACAGACCCGCTCCGCGGCACCGGTCGCTGACCGCCGCGGCAGCAGCGGGACGCCGGCTGGACGCGGAGCCGCGCTGGTCCGGGTGGCCGGGACGCGGCACCGGACCCCCGCGACGGTGCGGTCAGCCGGGCACGTGTCGCGGTCCCTGGTCGGCAGAGGGGGAGCCGGGCCGGCGGTCAGCGGGCGGTGAGCACCACGGGCAGGTCGGCCAGGCCGCGGATGACGAACTCGGGACGGCGCACGGCCGGGGCGCCGAGCTCGAGGGACGACGTCCGGCGCAGCAGCGCCCCGAAGGAGGCCTGCAGCTCGACCCGGGCCAGCGGCGCACCGATGCAGAAGTGCACGCCCGCGCCGAAGGTGATGTGCGGGTTGTCGGTGCGGCCGACGTCGAGGGTGTCCGGGTCGGTGAACACCTGCGGGTCGCGGTTGCCCGCGCCGAGCAGGGCGGCGATCTTCTGCCCGCGCTCGACGGTGATGCCGCCGATCGCGACGTCCTCGGTCGCGGTGCGCTCGAACAGCTGCAGCGGGGAGTCGAAGCGCATCAGCTCCTCGATCGCCGTGGGCAGCAGGGCCGGTTCGTCGCGGAGCCGCTGCAGCTGGTCGGGGTTCTGGAGCAGCGCCAGCAGGCCGTTGCCGCTGACGTTGACCGTCGCCTCGTGGCCGGCGTTGAGCAGCAGGATGCAGGTGGTGACCAGCTCGTCCTCGGTCAGCTTGTCGCCGTCGGAGTCGCGCACGGTGACCAGGTGGCTGAGCAGGTCGTCCCCGGGGGCCAGCCGGCGCTGTGCGGCCAGCTCGCGCAGGTAGGCCACGAACTCGGCGGCGGCGCGCTCGGCGTCGTCCTCGGTGGCCGTCGTCCGGCCGTACTCGTACATCTTCACGATCGCGTTGGACCACGGCCGCAGCAGCGGCCGGTCGGCGGCCGGGACGCCGAGCAGCTCGGCGATCACCGCGACGGGCAGCTCCTCGGCCATCCCGGACAGGACGTCGACCGGTGTCCGCCCCGCCGACCGCTCCACCAGCCCGTCGACGAGGGAGTCGGCCAGCTCCTGCACCCAGGGCCGCAGCCGCTCGACGTGCCCGCGGGCGAACGCGGCGCTGATCAGCCGCCGCAGCCGGGTGTGGGTGGGCGGCTCCATCTCCAGGATGGCGTTGCGGTGGATCAGGTTGAAGCTCTCGAACCGCTGCGCCGGCTCCTTGTCCGACCAGATCCGCCCCAGCCGCCGGTCCCGCAGGACGGCGTTGGACTCCGCGTGCGTGAACGCCAGCCAGATGCCCATGCCCTCGTGCCACTGCACCGGCGCCTGCGCGCGGGCCGCGGCGAACGCGGGGTAGGGGTCGGCGACGACCGCGGGGTCGGTGAGGTCCAGCGGCGGGGGCGCGAGCGTCACGGCCGGAGCCTACGGACCGGTCCCGGCGGCCCGGCTCGGCACGAGATCCCGGACCGGGCCGCATAGCCTGGAGCGCATGGCCCGTACCGCGACCCGTCGTCCCGCTGCCGCCCCCGTGGCCGAGGGCGAGATCAACCCGAAGGCCCCCTGCCCCTGTGGCTCCGGCCGCCGCTACAAGCACTGCCACGGCTCGGGCTACGCCCAGCCCGTGCTGCGCCCGTTCGAGGGCCTGCCCGGCGAGCCCGACTGGGTGGCGATGCGTGAGCTGGTCCCCGCCGCCACGGCGACCCTGACCACCACCGAGGGCCGCGCGGTCACCCTGGCCAGCGTGCTGCCCGGCGCCGTCCCGGCCCTGGTGCGCGCCAACGGCGAGATCCTGCTCGGCGTCCAGCTGCCCACCTCCTCCGACGACGTCAGCCGTGACCTCGGGACGGCGCTGGCCGCCGCCCTGCAGGCCCCCGCCGGCGCCCCGGTCGACCCGGGCCCGATCGGGGGCGCGGGCTCGGCCGGCCCGCGGCTGCAGGAGCTGCTCGACCTCTCCGCGCCCTTCGAGGTCACCGTGCACGACGACTTCGGCTTCTGGCTGGAGGGCGCCGAGCTCGACGCCGCCACCCGGGCCGGGCTCGAGCAGGCCAACGAGATGGTCATGCCCACCGTGCGGCTGGCCGGGCTCGAGGCCGCCTACTGGTGCCGCCCCAGCACCGACCGCGCGCACGTGCGGTGGGCCCGCCCCGAGCCGGAGGAGGCGCTGCTCGACGCGCTGGCCCGGCTGTCGGCGGCCGAGCAGCTGACCCTGGGGGAGGGCACCCGCTACGCCGGCGCCTTCCGTGCGCTGGGCCTCGTCGTCCCGGTGTGGGACGTCCCGGCCGAGACCCCGGGTGCCGACTGGTCCGGCCCCGCGGCCGAGCTGGACGCCCGGCTGACCGAGGCGCTGGCCGTGACCGACCCGCTGACCAGCGACGAGCGCCGCGCCCGCGCCGGCCTGCTCTCCCGCCAGGTCACCCTGCGCTGACGCCCGGACGGTGATCAGGTCACCTGATCACCGTCTGGCCCACCTCACCAGCGTTGCTGAGGTAGGCCAATTTCTGATCAGGTGACCTGATCAGAGACTCGTCCTCCTGCACCTCCGCAGCTGCGGGAGGACGGACGTCGATCAGGTCACCTGGTCGGACGTGCGGGAACCGGGGACCGCCGGCGGGCGACTGTCCGGGGGTGCGGCGGCGGCCCGGCCACCGGCCTACCGTGGGGACCGCACGCAGGACTGAGGAGGACGACGGTGGGCGAGCACAACATGGGCGGCATGGGCGGCGACATGGGCGGCATGCACATGCACGTCCCGGAGCTGCCGCCGACGCTGGGCCGGGTGCTCGCGCTGGACATGGGCGCCGCCTCGCCGGTCGCCTGGCTGGCCGTCCTGCTGGCCGTGGGCTACGCGGTCGGGCTGCTGCGGCTGCGGCAGCGCGGCGTGCGCTGGTCGCCGCTGCGCACGCTGGCCTGGATGGCCGGCTGCGCGAGCCTGTTCTGGGTCACCGCCAGCGGCCTGCAGTCCTACGGCATGGCGCTGTTCAGCCTGCACATGATCCAGCACATGGTGCTGACCATGATCACGCCGCTGATGCTGCTCATGGGCGCCCCGGTCACGCTGGCGCTGCGGGCGCTGCCGGCCGACCAGGGCCTGGCGGGCATGCCCCGGCGGCTGCTGCTCACCGGGCTGCACAGCCGGCTCGGGCAGGCGGTCTCCTCACCGCTGTTCACCGTGCCGCTGTTCATCGCCAGCCTCTACGGCGTCTACTTCACCCCGGTCTTCGACGACCTGATGGCGACGACGCCCGGGCACACGTTCATGCTGCTGCACTTCCTGGCCACCGGGATGCTCTTCTTCGGCCCGATCCTGGCGATCGACCCGTGGCCGCGCCGCTCCGGTCACGGCGGCCGGATGCTCGAGCTGCTGCTGCCCGCGCCGTTCCACGCCTTCTTCGGCGTCATCGTGATGATGAGCAACACCGAGCTGCTCACCAGCTTCGCCACCCCGCCGGCGTCCTGGGGCATCGACCCGCTGTTCGACCAGGGCTCGGCCGGCGGCATCGCGTGGTCCTTCGGTGAGTTCCCGACCGTGCTGGTGCTGGCCGTGGTGTTCTTCCAGTGGGCCAAGTCCGAGGAGCGGTCGAACAAGGCGGCCGACCGGGTCCGCGACCGCGCCATCGCCCGCGGCGAGAGCGGCGACGACCCGGCCCTGGTCGCCTACAACGAGCGCCTGCGCCGGATGGCCGCCCAGAACGGCTGAGGCGGAGTGGATCCGTCGCGGTCACCGCGACGGATCCACTCCGCTCAGGACGGACGGCGGCTGCGCGGGTGGTCGGCGGCCTGCAGGGCCTCGACCAGGTCGGCGCGGGCGCGGGCCACGCGGGAGCGGATGGTGCCGATCGGGCAGCCCACCACCTCCGCGGCCTCGGCGTAGGGGAGCCCGATCAGCTGGGTGAGCACGAACGCCTCGCGTCGTTCCGGGTCCAGCCGGTCGAGCACGTCCTGCGCCGCGACCGTGCCGCCGACCTCGTCGGCGGGGGCGTCCCGCTCGAGCGCGGCCAGGTCGGTGTCGTCGGCGACCAGCACCAGGCCGCGCCGCTTCCGGCTGCGCAGGTGGTCGGCGCAGACCCGGCGGGCGATCGACAGCAGCCAGGTGCGCAGCGACGACCGGCCCTCGAAGCCGGCGAGGGCGGGCAGCGCCCGCAGGTAGGTCTCCTGGGTGAGGTCCTCGGCCACCTGACGGTCGGCCAGGTGGACGCACAGCCGCCACACGTCGGCCTGCGTCTCCCGGATCAGCGCCGCCTGCGCTGCCGGGTCGCCCTGGGCGGCACGGGCCGCCAGGTCCTCCAGCTGCCCCACCTACGGCCTCCCGGGAACTCATCACCTGTCGTGGGCGACTATGCCAGCGTGCACTGTGAACCGTTTCGCGAGGCCGTCTCGGCCGGGCTGGACGGCGAGCCGCTGGAGATGTCCCAGGAGCGGCTGGACGCCCACCTCGCCGGCTGCCCGGCCTGCCGGAGCTGGGCCGACACCGCCGCCGAGGTGACCCGCCGGGCCCGGCTGGCCCCGGCGGCCGCCGTGCCCGACGTCACGGCCGCGGTGCTCGCCCGGCTGCCCGAGGGGGGCCGGGCGGTGGGACGGCGGCGCCGGGTGACCGACGCCGCGCTCCGCGGGGCCCTGCTGGTCGTCGGGATCGGCCAGCTCGCCGTCGCGTGGCCGGCGCTGACCGGCGCGATGGACATGGCGGGCTCGGTGCACCTCTCGCACGAGACCGGCGCGTGGAACCTCGGGCTGGCCGTGTGCTTCCTCGGCGTCGCCGCGCTGCCCCGGCTGGCCCCGGGTTCGCTGCCGTTCCTGCTGTCGTTCACGGCGCTGCTCAGCTTCGTGACCGTCCGCGACCTGGGCGCCGGGCACGTGCACGGCGGCCGGGCCACCGGCCACCTGCTGCTGCTGGCCGGCGCCGTCCTGGTGAGCGTGCTGGCCTTCCGCGGCCGCGCCACCCGCACCGGCCCGCGGCCGGCCGACACGGTCCGGTGGGCCCGGTGGCGCGTCGCGGCCGGCAGCACCGCCCCGGCGACGGTCAGCCGGACGGGGCCGTGGCCGGGCGACGCGGTCGCCTCCGACGGTCACCAGCAGGCGGCCTGACCGCCGCGGTCACCGGTTGCGCATGAGGCCGATCGCGTGGTCGGTCCAGAAGGTGCCCGCCTCAGGGCCGCCGTTGCAGGTGCCGTCGGACTCCCCGGGCCGCTTGATCCACAGGTAGGCGTCCACGCCGGCCTGACCGGTCACGCCGGTGGGGCGCTCGCCGATCGCGCGGCCGGTCGGGTTGCACCAGTGGGTGCCGGGGCCGCGGCCGTTGCGGCTGGTGTCGACGACGAAGTGCGCGCCGCCCAGTGCTGCGGCCACCGTCCTCCCGTAGGCCAGGTTGCTCGCGGTGGTCTCGAAGTTGGAGACGTTGAGGGCGAAGCCGTCGGCCTTCGCGACGCCCGCGGTGCGCAGCCGGTCGGCCATCACCCCGGCCGGGATCCAGGTGGGGTTGCCGGCGTCGAGGTAGGTGTGGGTGCCCGGGTTGGCCTCCAGCACGCTGACCGCTCGGTCGAGCATCGCGTACCGCTGGGCGGTGTCGCCGCACAGCTGGGCGAGGGCGTCGGGCTCGACGACGACGACCGCCTCTGCGGTCCCGATGCCGGCGGCGACCTGGGCGATCCACCGGTCGTACGCCTCCACCGACCCGGCCCCGCCGGCGGAGTACTGGCCGCAGTCCCGGCCGGGGATGTCGTAGGCGACGAAGACCGGCATGCTGCCGGCGGCCTGCGCCGCGCGCACCGTCGTCCGGACCGTCTCGGCGACGTCCCCGCTCCACCCACCCAGCCACAGCGTGGTGGGCACCTGGGCGAGCTCGCGCAGCAGCGCGGCGTCCGCGGCGCTGCGGCCGCCGGCCTGTGCCGCCTGCGCGGCACCGGTGTTCGGGCCGTAGAAGGTGGCCCCCGCCAGCGGGCTGGCCGCCGACCGGGTGACCGGCCCAGCGGCGGCCGGGGCCGTGCTCGCGGGGGCCGTGCTCGTCGGGGCGTTCGTCGTCGGGACCTCGCTCGCCGTGGCGGTGCTCCTCGGCGCCGTGGCGGGTGCCGTGCCGGCGGGCGCCGTGCTGGTCCGGGCGGTGCCGGCCGGGGCCGTGCTCCTGGGCGCTGTGCCCGTGCCGGCGGCCCGGACCGGCGTGGTGCCGGCGGCCGGGGTGGGACGGGCAGCCGTGCTGCTCGCCGGGGCGGCCGGCGCCGGGACGGGTGCTCCGCCCGTCCCGGCCGGGAGCGCGGCGGCGTGCGACGGGGTGCCGGCCGGGACCGCCGGGGCGGGGGCGGCGGCGGTCGGTCCCCCTCCGACGACCTGGGCGCCGACGGTCCCGCCGGTCAGGGCGAGGACGAGGGCGCCGGAGGCGAGGACCCCGCGCAGCAGCGGGCGGCCGGGGAGACGTGCGCAGCGCTTCATCGGCACGAACGGTAGCTGTCTGTCAGCTACTGACCACGCGCTGCTCTGAGCCTGGGAGCGTCCCGCTTGACCACGCCCCCGTGGTGTGCCTCCGGCGCCGCCGCCGTCCGTGCTGGTGACGGCGCCGCGCCGGGTCACCCGCCGGGTGCCGCACGCTGTGCCAGGCGGCCCGGGACGGCGATCGAACCCGTCCGCCACACGAGTCACACGGGTCCCGGCGACACCACGAGGACCACTGGTCCGGCAGGTCTACCTGGGCAGGGGGTCGCGGAGCACCGGGCAGGACATGCAGCGCGGCCCGCCCCGGCCGCTGCCCAGCTCGGAGCCCGCGATGGCCAGGACCTCGATCCCGGCCGCCTCCAGCGCGGCGTTGGTGACCGTGTTGCGCTCGTAGGCCACCGCCAGCCGGGGGGCCAGGGCGAGGGTGTTGTTGCCGTCGTCCCACTGCTCGCGCTCGGCGGTCACCGGGTCCAGGCCGGTGTCGATCACCCGCAGCCGGTCGATGCCCATGGCCGCGGCGGCCGCGAGCAGGAACGGCTGCGGGCCGGTGACCGACAGCTCGGTGGTGTCGGCGTCGTCGGGCAGCTCGGCGCCGGCGGTGACCGTCCAGGCCTGCAGGTGGTCGGCGACCGCTGGGTACATGACCAGGGCGTCGACGTCGACCATGGTGGCGATGGTGTCCAGGTGCATGGTGGCGCGCTCCTGGGCGATCGGGACGACGAGCACCGTGTGCGCCAGCCCGCGGGCGAACACCCGCCGGGCCAGCCGCTCCGCACCTCCGGCCGTCGTCCGCTCGCCCACGCCCACGGCCAGCACGCCCGGCGCCAGCAGCAGGACGTCGCCGCCCTCCAGGTGCTCCAGCTGCGGGCCGTAGAGCTGGTCGGCCCCGGTGAAGCGCGGGTGGTGCGTGTAGAGGGCGGCGGTCAGGGCGCTCTCCCGGTCCCGCGCGGGCATCGCCAGCGAGGTGACGGCGACCTGGTCGCCCACCCAGACCGAGGAGTCGCGGGTGAACATCAGGTTGGGCAGCGGCGGGACGACGAACTCGCCCCGGCCCATCAGCTCGTAGGCCAGCCCGCGGCCGCCGCGCAGCTCGTCGTGCGCGACCCCCACGACGAGTGCCCGGGCGAGGTCCTCGGGTGCCAGGCCGTCGAGGTGGGCGGTGGTGGCGTGCCGCAGTGTCGCCCCCAGCCGCGGGTCGTCGACGGCGGCGGCGATCACCTCGGCGCGGGCCGCAGGCACGTCCATCACCTCGGCGAGCAGCCGGTCCAGGTGCAGCACCTCGACGCCGCGGTCGGTGAGCGCCGCGGCGAAGGCGTCGTGCTCCTCCTGCGCGCGGTCGACCCACGGCACCCCGTCGAAGAGCAGCTGGTCGTTGTTGCGCGGGGTCAGCCGGCGCAGCTCGTCCCCGGGGCGGTGCAGCAGCACGGTGCGCAGCCGGCCCACCTCGCTGCTCACGCCGAGGCCGGCGGGGGTCGGGGTCGCAGCGGTCATGGCGTCGAGCCTGGCCGATGCCGATCACGGCGGCCAGCCCGGGTCACCCGCGCAGGCCGTCCGTGCGGCCGGGCGGGCCCGTGCGGGCCCGCCCGGCCGGGCGGTCAGCGGGTGGTGACCCGCAGGAGGAACCGGCCGCCGTCGTCCGTGGTCGTGGCGCTGAACCCGAGGGCGCGCAGGGCGCTGAACTCCTGCACCTGGGCGGCGTCCTCGCCGCCCTCGGCGACCACCTGGTCGATCAGCCGGCCGAGGTCGACGAAGCCGACGGCCCCGGCGTCCTCGGCGTTCCCGACCGCGGCGCGGAACGCCTCGGTGTCCCCGAGCCCGCCGTCCGTGGTGAGCGCGTCGGCCAGCTGCTCGTCGGAGGCCAGGACGTAACCGTCGTCCAGGGCGACGGTGGTGAGCGGCAGGCCGAGCTCCGGGTCGCCGAGCACGCCGTCGAGGACCTCGGTGGCCCGCTGCGGGTCGTCGGTGAGGACGCGGGCGCCGAAGGCCGGAGCCGCGAGGTCGCCGGTGACGGCCAGCGCCAGGTCGGTGCCCAGGACGGCGCCGAGGTCCGCGGGCAGGTCGAGCCCGAGGGCGTCGACCTGCTCCTGGAACTCCGGCGGCAGGCCCGTCTCCTCCAGGCTCGCCCAGGCCGTGGTGAGGGCCTCCCCGAGGCCGCTGACCGACAGCGCGGCCACCGTGTCCGCGGGCAGGTCGCCGACCAGGCCGGTGGGCTCGCTGCCCGCCGTGGTCGGCGCGGGCGCCGTCCCGCGGGCCAGGCCCTCCACCTCGAGCGCGTCGTCCTCGGCGTGGACCCCGAGCACCACCCGCCCGGACAGCTGCTGGTCACCGAGGCCGACGCCGGCCGGCGCCACCGGGACGAGGTCCTGCAGGGCGGCGAGGTCGGCCCACGCGACGGCGAGCTGGTCACCGTCGAGGGCGTCGACGTCCTCGACGTGGTCGGCGTCCTCGCTCAGCGTGCTGCCCGACGCCGCCAGGCGGTCGACCAGTTCCTGGGTCTGGCCGAGCAGCACGAAGTCGTCGCGCACGGCGAAGGCGAAGCCGGGCTCGGCCACCGCCCCGAGGCGCTCGGTCATCGCGTCCTCGTCGGTCACGGCCAGGACGACGACGGGGGCGACGCCGGCCTCCGAGCCCGGGTCGGGCACCGCGGCCACGGCCATCCGGTTGCCCAGCCACGGCTCGACGTCCTGGTCGTAGGTCAGGCCCCACTCGTTGTCGGCCAGCAGCGGGGCGACCAGCCGTTCCCGCAGGTCGCCGTCGTCCTCGCCGGAGGTCAGGGACGGGAAGCGGTCCAGCAGCGAGGACACCGCCATCTTCTGGCCGGCGGCCGGGTCGAGGTCGAGCTTGACGACGGCGAGGGTGTCGGCCGGCAGCACCTCCTCGGGCTGGGCGCCACCGCCGGAGACGTAGGAGGCGACGGCGAAGCCGGTGCCGCCGAGCGCGAGGACGCCCGCGGTGGCCCCGGCCACGAGCAGGCCCCGGCGGACGCGGCGCCCACCGGCCTCGGACTCGGCGGGTGCGGGCGGGAGCCCGTCGTGGATCTCGTCGGCGCCGGACCAGCCGGGGCCGGGGGGAGGGGTGGGTCCGGCCGCGGGCGGCTGGGTCACGTCGGGTCTCCAGGTGGTCGGGGCATCGGCCCCAGCTGCGGTCAGCTGGCGGTCCACCCGAGGTCGTGACCTGCGGTCTCGATGCCGGTACCGCGGTTCTAGCACGCAGGAGGCCGCAGGTGGCCGCGTTCGGCCGTGAGGCGCGCGCAGGTCCACCCGGTGGGGTGGGACGGGACGGCGGCGGTCGTCGTGCCGGCGGCGGGGCGGCCGGCGCGTGGTCCACTACCTCGGTGAGCCCGACGCCGTCCCGCCGTCCCGACTCCCCGGCCGGCCCGCCGCGCTGGCTGCTGGTCATGCTGGCCGCCGGCCTGTCCCTGCTGGTGGCCGTGGTGGCCCTGCTCGTGCTGCAGGCCGCCGGTGTCCAGGCGATCAGCTCGCTGGGCTTCGTTGCGGTGGTCGTCGTCGCCGCGGTCGTCGGCGGCTGGGTCACCCGCCGGCTGGCACCCCGGCTGCCCGACGTGCGGCGGCCCCCCAGGGCCTGACCGGGCTCAGGACCCGGCGGGCCGGGGGAGGAGCTGGGACAGCCCGGCCCGCTCGATGGCCGGGCGCAGCCGCTCGGGCACGTCGAGCAGCTCGAGGCGGGAGCCGGTGCGGGCGGGCTTGCGGGCCAGGTGCACCAGCAGCTCCAGCCCGGCGACGTCCAGGGTGGTCACCGCGGACAGGTCGGCCCGGGCCGGCCAGGACGCCGGCGGCACCAGCAGCCGGAAGCGGCGCACGGTCTCGCGGTCGATCCGCCCGGTGAGGACCAGGAGGGGACCGGTGGCGTCCTCGACCCAGCGGACCTCACCGGCAGCGGGCCCGTCAGCAGGGTGGACGCTGAGGGACATGGTGTTGCGGTACCCCTCGTGCGCTGCCCAAACGCCCAGTGGCCAGCGCCACGCCCGGCCCGGGCGGGTCGCGATACGGTGGTGCGTCCCACCCAATGGGAAGGTGATACCACTGAACGGGACGGTCGGGCAGGGTGGTGGCGTGGACACCTACACGCACGGGCACGCCGACGCGGTGCTGCAGTCCCACCGCTGGCGCACGGTGGAGAACTCGGCGGCACACCTCGCGCCGCACCTGCGGCCGGGGCTCGACGTCCTCGACGTCGGCTGCGGGCCCGGCACGATCACCGTCGACCTCGCCGCCCGGGTCGCGCCGGGCCGGGTCGTCGGGCTGGACGTCTCACCCGCGCCGCTGGCGGAGGCCCGCGCGCAGGCCGGGCGGGCGGGCGTGGCCGTCGAGTTCGCCGTCGGTGACGTCTACCGGCTCACGGCCCCCGACGCCTCGTTCGACGTCGTGCACGCCCACCAGGTGCTGCAGCACCTCACCGACCCGGTCGCGGCGCTGCGGGAGATGGCCCGGGTGTGCCGGCCCGGGGGCCTGGTGGCCGTGCGCGACGTCGACTACGCCGCCACCACCTGGTTCCCGGCGTCCGCGGGGCTGGACCGCTGGCTGGAGCTCTACCGGCAGGTGGCCCGGCGCAACGACGCCGAGCCCGACGCCGGGCGGCGGCTGCTGTCCTGGGCGCACGCCGCCGGGCTGCGCGACGTCGAGGCGACCACCGGCGCCTGGTGCTACGCCACCCCCGCCGAGCGCGAGTGGTGGGGGACGTCGTGGGCCGGCCGGGCCACGGCCTCGGCGTTCGCGGAGCAGGCGGTCGCGTACGGGCTGTCCTCGCCTGCCGAGCTGGAGGAGATCGCCGCGGCCTGGCTGGAGTGGGCGGCGTCCGACGACGGCTGGCTCGGCATGCTGCACGGCGAGCTGCTCATCCGCGTCTGAACCCGCCGACCGTGCGCTGGGCGGGGTCGGCGGGGCTCCGGCAGCCCGCTGGGCGCACAGTCGGTCGGCCCCCTCGCAGGGGCCCGCCCTGAGCTCGCGAAGGGTGGGGGCGAGGGGGTCCTCCCTCAGCGGTCCTGGAGGCTGCGGGTGGCGTGCTGGCCGATGCCGACCCAGTGGCGCAGCGCCGCGTCGTCGTCCAGGACGCCGGGGGCGACCAGCAGCCAGCCGTCGAGCTCGCGGCCGCGCATGACCATCCGCTCCACGCCCTCGCCCGCCACCAGGTCCGCCGTCCGGGCGGGGTCGCAGCGCACCATCAGCCCGTCCCCGCCGGCCACGGCCACCACCATCGCGCCGTCGACGAGGAACGCCAGCCCGCCGAACATCGCCCGCTCGGTCACCCGCGGGTCGCCCGACAGCTCCGCGCGCAGCCGGTCGGCGAGCTCCTGGTCGTAGGCCATGGCCCAGCGTCCCGCTCTCCCGCCGTCCCGGGCAAGGACCCGGCGCCTGCCCCGTCAGGCGGCGGCGGGCACCGGCGCGTCGTCGGCGTGCGCGATGTGCCGCAGCGAGCGCCAGATGAGCACCACGAACACCGCCGACCCGACGAAGGCGAACCAGAACGGCGCGGTCACCCCGATGTGCTGGGCGAGCACGCCGCCGATCGCCGAGCCGACCACCAGCCCGCCGAAGACGCCGACCAGGTTGACGCTGCCCACCCGCCCCTGCAGCTCCAGCGGGACGGCCCGCTGCCGGACGGCGACCGACGTCGTCCCCCAGACGAAGGCGTGCGCCCCGAACACGAAGAACACCGGCAGCGCGATCCACGGGCTGGTGGTCAGTGCCAGCGCGAGGTGGGTGAGCGTCTCGATGACCAGGCCGATCCGCATGATGCCGCTGAGGCTGACCCGGCGGGTGATCCAGCCGTAGACCAGCACGCCGGCCAGGCCGCCGACCGCACCGACCGTGGTGACCAGCCCGAAGCCGATCTCGCCCAGGCCGAGCCGCTGGGTGGCGTAGAGGACCAGCACCGACCAGGCCGCGCCGAAGGTGACGTTGAAGATCGTGATGGTCAGCACCAGGGTGCGGACGGCGGGGTGCGCCACCGTCCAGCGCAGCCCCTCGGCGATGTCGTGCCGCATCGGGCGCCGCGCCGCGGTGTCGGGCTCGCGGGCGGGCAGCACGACCCGGGTGATCAGCACCGCCCCCAGCGCGATGACCACCGCCTGCGCGCCCAGCGCCCAGGCCGCCCCGGCGGTGAACAGGGCGGCGCCCAGCGGCGGCCCGGCGAGCTGGTTGACGGTGATGAAGCCGCTCTGCATCCGGGAGTTGGCGATCGCCAGGTCCTCGCGGGCCACCAGCACCGGCAGCAGGGTCTGCGAGCTGTTGTCGGCGAACACCTCGGCGGTGGCCAGCACGAACAGCGCGGCCAGCACCGCCACGATCGACACCCGGTCGGTGGCCACCGCCAGGGTGAGCACGGCCAGGACGACGGCCCGCGCGGCGTCGACGGTGACCACGATGAGCTTGCGGTCCAACCGGTCGGTGAGCGCGCCGGCGACCAGGCCGAACAGCAGCGGCGGCAGCCACTGCACGGTCGCGGCGAGGGCGACCAGGAACGCGTCCCGGGTCAGCGACGCGACCAGCAAGGGGCCTGCGGCCAGCGCGATCCCGTCGCCCAGGTTCGACGTCCAGGACGAGGCGAGCAGCCAGCGGAAGCTCCTGCCCAGGCGAGCCGGGACGACGACCTCAGCGATGCGGCTCACGAGCAGGAGACCCTAGCCGCGTTCGAGCACCGGGTCGTCCGATTCCCCTGAGGGCGGACGCGCGCCGGGTCGGGCCGGGAAGCGGACGTGCGCCTCGAGGGTCCGCAGCGACCGGTGCATCCCGACGGTGACCGCGCCCAGGGCGAAGAACCCCGCGTCGTCGGCGATCTGCGAGGTGCGCAGCAGCCCGGTGAGCCGGTCCAGCGCGGTGACGGCGGCGAGGATGGCGGCGTCCCGCTCGTCGGGCTCGGTGTCGGTGGCGTGGTACGGGATGCGGACGACGCGGGCCAGGCCGGTGAGGGCGTCGGCGAGCACCCAGCCGGTCGCGCCGTCCACCCGGTCCAGTCCCCGCCGGTGCGGCTGGAACTCCACCACCAGCGTCGTGAGGTCGTCCACCAGCACCGCCACCCGGTCCAGGGCACGGGACTGCTCCCGGATGCCGCCCGCGGTGCCCTGCCAGTTCCGGGCCCGCGGGTTCGCCCGCCGGGCCCGCTCGACCCGGGCCTCCGCGCCGCGCATGAGGTCCAGCGCCGCGCCGAGCGCCTGGGTGCGCGCGGCCCAGGCGCCGGGCTCGGGGATCTCGCCGGTCCGCAACCCGGCGGCGATCTCCTCCAGGTGCCCGGCGAGCAGCTCCCGGGCCACCGCGATCCGCTGGACGGCGGTGGTCAGCTGCAGCGGCGGGAACAGCACGGTCGTCACCAGCACGCCCACCGCGGCGCCCAGCAGGGTGAGCCCGGCGTACCGGACGGCGTACTCGGCCGGGTCGGAGGTGCCCACGGTGATCATCAGGACGGCGGCGAAGCTGACCCAGCTGGCCTGCTCCCGGAACAGCCGCCACTGCTCCACCCCGATCGCCAGCGCCACGATGAGCGCGATGGTCAGCGCGTCCGGGATGCCGCGGGTCACCTCGTAGACCGCCACGGCCAGGGCGAAGCCGACCAGGATGGCCAGCACGCTGCGCCAGGCCGCGGAGGCGGAGTCCGCGACGGTGGGGGAGACGGCGATGATCGCGCCCAGCGGGGCGTAGTAGGCGTAGGCCGACAGCGCCGGGGGCAGCAGCAGTGCGGCCTGCCAGGCCAGGGCCGCGGCCAGCGCCGCCCGGACCCCGCGCTGCACCCACGGCTGCTGCAGCACCGCGATCACCCGACCCACCCCGCCAGCATGCGGCCCCGGCCGGCCCGTCCGCCGCAGGGGTGGTCGTGACGTCGGTCCCGGCGGCGTGTCGTGGGGAGTCGAGCCCTGCCCCCGGGTGGGGGCAGGGCTCGAGCGCCCGGGAGGGTGCCCGGGCCGACCCGTCAGCCGCGCTGGCGGGCGGCGTTGGCCCGGACGGCCGTGCTCACGTACTGCGCCAGGCCGGGGGCGATCCGTTCGTAGTGCGCGGCGAACCGCTCGTCCGCGACGTACATCTCGCCGAGGCCGGCGTGCACCTCGGGCGAGCAGTCGTAGAACCACCGGCTGATGTGCTGCCGGTGCTCCTCGGCCAGGTCCATCGCCGCCGCCGAGTCGGCCGCCACCCCCGCACCGAGGGCAGCGGCGAACCGCCCCTCGACGTCGTCGGTCTCGGCCTTGACCCGCAGCCAGTCCTCCTTCGACATCGCCGCCGTCCGCCGCTGGGACTGCGCCCAGGCCTCGGTGTCGCCCCACCGCTCCTCGGCCTCGGCCGCGTACTCCTCGGGCAGCCAGTCGCCGAACACCTCGAACCGCTCCTCCGGGGTCAGGGAGATCCCCATCTGCCGTGCCTCCATCTCCTTCTCGACGGCCGCGACCATCGCCGAGGTGGCCTCGAGCCGGTCCCGGAGCAGCCGGTGCTGCCGGCGCAGGTGCTCCGCGGGGTCGGCGTCGGGGTCGTCCAGCAGGGTCGCGACCTCCTCGAGGGGGAACCCGAGCCCGCGGTAGACCAGCACCTGGTGCAGCCGGTCCAGGTCGCGGACGTCGTAGCTGCGGTAACCCGCCGCCGTCCGCTCGCTGGGCCGCAGCAGCCCGATCCGGTCGTAGTGGTGCAGCGTCCGCACCGTCACGCCGGTCAGCCGGGCCAGCTCACCCACCGTCCAGCTCATCGCCCCTCCTCTCTGACACCGACCAGGCAACAGCCTGACGCCGCGTCAGGGTCAAGCCCGGTTTCGGACGGCGGGAGGACGGGGCACCTCCCGGGCATGGCTGATCCCGTCCCCACCGACGACCTCTTCCCCCGGCAGCGGGTCCGCCTGGGACGCGAGGGCGACCACGAGCTGGAGCTGGCCCACGTCGACGTCGGGTACGGCGACCCGATCGTCTTCCTGCACGGCAACCCCACCTCCTCCTACCTCTGGCGCAACGTCCTCCCGCACGTGCAGCAGCTGGGCCGGTGCGTCGCGGTCGACCTGCTCGGCATGGGGGAGTCCAGCACGTTGCCGCACCCCGGGCCGGGCAGCTACTCCTTCGGCCGGCACGCGGCGGTGCTCGACGCCTTCCTGGAGAAGATCGAGGCGACCGAGCGGGTCGTCCTCGTCGGCTCCGAGTGGGGGTCGGCGCTGGCCATCGACTGGGCGAGCCGCCACCCCCACGCCGTCCGGGGGATCGCGTTCATGGAGCCCGTCGTCCAGCCGGTGATCTGGGCCGACGTCCCGGACGACACCAAGCGGCTGTACCAGCAGCTGCGCGGGCCGGACGGCGAGCGGGTCGGCCTGCAGGAGAACGGGGTGGTGGAGGAGCTGCTGCCGGCGTCGGTGCTGCGCGGGCTCCCGGCCGAGGCCCTCGACCGGTACCGGCGGCCCTACCTCGACCCCGCCGACCGCTGGCCGACGCTGGAGTGGGCGCGGCAGCTGCCGATCGACCACGCGCCGCCGGCGGTGCACGACGTCCTGGACCGGGCCGGGCAGTGGATGGCGCACAGCGAGGTGCCCAAGCTGTTCGTCGACACCGAGCCCGCCGTCCCGCGCAGCTACCGGATGCGCCGGGTGGTGCGCCGCTGGCCGGCGCTGACCGAGGTCACGCTGCCCGCGGGCCGGCTGGTCGCCGAGGACGCCCCCGAGGAGCTGGGCCGCGCCCTGGCCGGCTGGATCACGACCCTGGCCTGAGCTGAGGCCGTGGCCCCCGTGCAGGGTCCCGCCGCGAGCGCGCGAGCGGTGGGGGGCACGGGGGTCCTCTCTCAGCCGTGTCGGCCGCTGCCCTGCCGCTCGTGGCGGACCTGGGTCATCGCCTCGTTCGCCGCGGCGATGAGCGACTCGGCGGTCGACGCACGCCCGGACAGGGCAATCCCGGCGCTGAGCCGGACCCGGTGGCTGACGCCGGGCAGCGGGCGCAGCGGCTCGTCGAAGGCGGCGGCGATCCGGCGGGCGATGCCCTGTGCGTCGGCGGCGTCGGTGATGCCCGGGCAGATCAGGACGAAGGTCTGCGCGCTGATCCGGGCGACGACGTCGCCCTGGCGCACGGCGGTGACCAGCCGGCCGGCGGCCTCGGCGCGTGCGGCGTCGGCGACGGCGCGGCCCCGGAGGTCCTCCAGGGCGGTGATGCCGTCGAGGTTGCAGGACAGCACGCCCAGCAGGCCCGGATCGGAGCCGGCGGCGGCGAGCGCGAGCTCGAGCCGGTCGATGAGCAGGCTGCGCACCGGCAGGCCGGTGAGCGGGTCGGGCACGGTCCGCTGCCGCAGTCGCTGCGCGAACTGGCGCTGGGCGGCGATCACGGCCGCCGTCTGGACCAGCACGTCCTGCTGTTCCTCGAGCCGAATGGTGTCCATGGCCCCTCCTGTCCCTCTGGCCGGGTCCCGGCCGTCTCTCCCAGGTCGGCAGCACGGCGGCCGGGCTTGAGAGCCGGTGTGCCCGGTGCCCCGAAAGGAGGGCAGGCGGCGGCGGGCTCCCCGCCGTGCCGACGGTCGCGCCCCTACGCTGCGGCCATGGTCGCGGTGGTGGTGCTGCTCGCACTCGGCGTCCTCGTGGGGTGTGCCGTGCGCGCGTCGGACCGTCGTGCACCGGACGACCACGTGGGTCTGGAGGGCAACGACCCGGCCCGACCCGGGGCCGTCCACCCGGCGGACGCCCGCGGCGCGGTCAACCGGAACAGCTGGATGCTCGGCGGCGGGGGAGTCTGAGCCGGGCTCAGTCGGGCAGGGCCCGGGCCTGGGCCAGCGCGGCGTCCTCCGCCGCCACCACGGTCGCCGCGGTGACGGCCCGCTCGGCGGAGGTGCGCAGCCGCATCCACTGGCGGAAGACCCGGCCGAAGACCTCCACCTCCCGGCTGCGCCGCGGCTCGTCCGGGAGCGGCTCGCCGGGGTGCAGCCGGGCGTGCACGTTCGCGTAGCGCCGCCGGTCCTGCCGGGCGTGGGCGGCGGACAGCATCCGCAGGGCGTCCTCGCTGTCCATCGGGCTCCTTCTGCGTCGGGTGGGGGTCAGCCCACCACTGCGCGCACCGTCTCCACCACCGCGATCGCAGCGAACACCACGAACAGCCCGGCGGCGACCCGGTGCAGCAGGGCGAGGGGCAGCCGGTCGGCGAGCTTGCGGCCCAGGAAGGCGGCCAGGCCGGAGATGACCAGCAGCGCCGCCCAGGCCCCGACGAAGACCGACACCGGCTCGGCGTAGCGGGCCGCCAGCCCGGCGGTGGCCAGTTGGGACAGGTCGCCCCACTCGGCGGCGAACAGGACGCCGAAGGAGATGGCGGCCGCGCGGACGAACGAGGTGCGCTCCCGCGCCTGGTCGGCCTCGGCCTCCTCCTCCTCGCCGGACCTCGACTCGCGCCACAGCAGCACCGCGCCGACGAGGAACAGCACCGCGACCACCCCGCTGACCAGCGCCCCGGGCAGCAGCGACAGCAGGCTGCCGGCGGTGACCGCGATCGCGGTCTGCAGGCCGAAGGCCGCGCCCACGCCGACGAAGACCGGCAGCGGCGGGAACCGGGTGGCCAGCACCAGGGTGGCGAAGAGCGTCTTGTCCGGCAGCTCGACGGGCAGGATCAACACGAAGGCGGCCAGCACGACCGACAGGACCACGGGAGCTCTTCTCTGTGCACGCACTCCCGGCCCGGGTGCGCAGGCGCCTCCGACCGGCAGCACCGACGGGGGTGACTGCAGGGTCGAAGGTCTCGCCCACCCGCACCGGGGTGCGGGCCCGCTGACCGGGCGCGCGAGCGCGCCAGCATGTCGACCAGCGGTCGGGGGGCTACTCCCCTTCTCGGGTCAGGAGCCTAGCCGACGCAGGGGGCCGGTCGGGCGTGACCGTGGACTCAGCGGGCGGTGCGGCGGGCGATGCGGGCGGCGAACACGCCGGCCGACCAGCCGTTGTCGATGTTGCTGACCACCACGCCGGGGGCGGCGGAGTTGAGCATGGTGAGCAGCGCGCCGAACCCGCCGAAGGAGGCCCCGGCACCGGCCGAGGTCGGGACGGCGACCACCGGCACCTCGGTCAGCCCGCTCACCACGCTGGCCAGCGCGGCGTCGAGGCCCGCGACGACGACCAGGCAGTCGACGTCGGTGAGCAGCGAGCGGTCGGCCAGCAGCGGGCGGATCCGGTTGCCACCGACGTCGTCGACCCGGACGACCTCGGTGCCGCTGATCCGGGCGACGAAGGCGGCCTCGGCGGCGATGGGGGTGTCGCCGCTGCTGGCGCACAGCACGCCGACCCGGCCGCGCGGCTCGGGCACCGGACCGACCGCGGCCGACATCGCCGCGGCGTCCATGGTCGTGTACGCGTCGTGCTCGCTGGCCAGCGCGACGAGGGTGTCGGCACTGGCCCGGACGACGACCGCCGGGTGGTCGGGGTGGTCGCGGCGGGCCTCGCGCACCAGGGCCAGGACCTGCTCGGTGCTGCGGCCGGTGCCCCAGATGACGTCGGGGCCGGCGGGCAGGCCGAGCTCGCGGCTCACGGGGGCCGGCGGCGGGGGGACCGGGGTGCTGCTGACCGCGGCCGGCTCCATCGCGGGGGTGGGCTCGGCCGGGCCGATCCGGCGGCCGGCCGGCCGGCGCACCGGGCCGCCGAAGAGCTCGTCGAGGGGGTTGCGGGCGTGGGCGCGCTCGTCGTCGGCCGGCTCCACCGGGACGGTGTGCACCGGCGCGGGCTCCACCGGGACGGCCTGCGCCGGCGCGGGTGCCTCCCCGGGCTGGTCGTCGGGCTCGACCAGCAGCGCGGCGAAGCCGCCGGCCGCGTCGGCCGGGTCGTCGTGCTCGTCGGGGCCGTCGAACTGCGGGGAGACCGTCACGTCGCCGACGATAGGCGTCGCGACGACCTCGGCCGACGCCGTGATCGGCGTGTCGACGGCGGTGCCCGCAGTGCCCTCGATCGTCTCCGCGGCGTCCTCGCCGGCCCGCGTCTGGGTGACCCCGGACAGCCGGACGACGCGGTCGCGGCCGCCCCGCTTGGCGTCGTAGAGCACGCCGTCGGCGGCGGCGAACAGGGTGCGCCGGTCGTCGCCGCGGGCGGCCTGGGCGATGCCGACGCTGATCCGCACCGGCACGCTCACGCCGAGGGCCGACCAGTCGTGCGCGGCGATCGAGCGGCGGATGCGCTCCATGGCCCGCTCGGCCTGCTCGGCGGTGGTGTCGGGCAGCACGATGACGAACTCGTCGCCGGCCCAGCGGCACACCTCGTCGTTGCCGCGGCAGCCCTCGACCAGCAGCTGGCCGACCGCGCGCAGCACGGCGTCCCCGCCGGGGTGGCCGGCGGCGTCGTTGATCGCCTTGAACCGGTCGATGTCGACCACGGCGAGCGCCGGGGAGGAGCCGGCCGACAGCAGCCCGTCCAGGCGGGCCTCGGCGTAGCGGCGGTTGGGCAGGTGGGTCAGCGGGTCCTCGTAGGCCTGCCGGCGCAGCTGCCCGGCGGCCCGCTCGGTCTCCAGCAGGCTCTTGCGCCGGCCGAACAGCTCGACCCAGCGGGTGCGCCGCTCGTCGACCCGGTCCAGCTCGTCGGCGAGGTAGGCCTGCAGGTAGGGCAGCGCCCGGGCGGCGTCGTCGAGCTCGGCGTGCAGGGTGCACAGCTCCCGCAGCGCGGCCCGGCGCAGCCGGGGCAGGCCGTGCTCGGTGGCCAGGGCCAGGGCGGTGGCCAGGTGGTCGTCGGCGGCCCGCGGCTCGCCGGACCGGCGCAGCGCCCGGCCCAGCCCCAGCTCCGCCGAGGCCAGCAGGGCGCGGTCCGCGCCGGTCCGCCCGACGACGGGGCGCAGCACGGAGACGGCGGTGGCGTGTTCGCCCAGCCCGACCAGCGCCCAGCCGTGCACGACCCGGGCGTCGAGCACGCCGGCGTCGGTGGGCGGCAGCTGCGCCAGCGCCCGGACGGCGAGGTCGCGGGCCTCGGTGAAGTGCGGGGCGGCGGCGTCGGGGCTGCCGTCCTCCAGCAGCGCCTCGCCGACCTCGGCGCACAGCGCGGCCAGCCGGGTCGCGGTCTCCCCGGCCAGCCCGGCGAGCAGCTCGGGGTCGGCGGGGTCGTCGTCCCCGGTGGTGCGGCCGGCCAGGCCCGCGGCGACGTCGGCGGCGCGGCGCTGGTAGTCCAGGGCCAGCGGCATGAGCTCCAGGTCGGCCAGGACGGCGGCCAGCGAGCCCAGCGTGTGCACCAGCAGCGGACTGGGCGCCAGGCCCGGGTCCAGCAGGCTCGCGGCCTCCACCGCCTCGTCCATGGCGGCGTCGACGCGGCGGGACAGCAGTTCGATGCGGGCGTGCCGGGCCAGGCCGGCGGCACGCTGCAGGTCGTCGTCCTGGGCGTCGAAGGCCGCGCGCGCCGAACGCACCAGCGAGATGGCCAGTGCGGCGTGGGTGGCCGACTCGGACCGGGTGTCGCGGTCGACGGGCACGTCGGAGAGCGGGCCGGCGTCGCCGTGCAGGTCGAGCGGGCCGTCCTGCTCGGGGCCGCCGTCGACGAGGGGGTCACCGAGCAGTGAGTAGCCGGCCAGCCGCAGCCGGCGCACCAGCAGCTCGGCGCGGAGCGTGTCGGCCCAGGCGCGGGCGAGCGAGGTCAGCGGGGCGGCGGCCCGGTCGGCGGCGGTCGCCTCGCCGTCGACCTCGCGCAGCAGGGCCTCGGCGGAGTCGAGCTGCCAACTGGCGAGTGCTGAGCTCACCTGCTGGTGCAGGACTCCGGGCGGCACGAGGGCACTCTGCCTGCTGTCCGCGGAACTGTCACGCTGCGGGGTCGGTCGACCACGCTTCCGTCGCACACCCGCCTCACCCGCCCCACGAGGACGCAGCAGGCTCACGGGGCCGCCTCGCCGGCCGGTGCGCACCGGCCGGCGGCCGGCCGGGTCACGAGGCGACCTCGCCGTCGTCGAAGGCCCAGCCGGGCCGGCGCTCCGAGGTGCTCAGCACCTCGGCCACCAGCTCGTCGATCGAGCAGGCCGGCCGCGCCACCGGGGCCGGCGGGGTCGCGCCGCCGAGCGCGGCCCGCACCCGGTTGCGGCCGCTGCTCTTGGCGCCGAACAGGTGCAGGTCGGCGCTCTCGAACAGCTCCCGCCACGACCGCGGGCCGGCCGTGCCGCCGGGGCTGGCACTGGCCACGCCGATGCTCACCGTCACCCGCACGGGGACGTCCATGTCGCCCCAGTCGGCGTCGGCGATGGCGGTGCGCAGCCGTTCCATGGCCACCACGGCCTGGGCCTGGGTGGTGTCGGGCAGCACGACCACGAACTCGTCGCCGGCCCAGCGGAACACCTCGTCCCCGGTGCGGCTGTGCCGGCACAGCAGCTCGGCGACCCGGCGCAGCACCTCGTCACCGTGCAGGTGGGAGTTCTGGTCGTTGACCGACTTGAACCCGTCGACGTCGACCACGGCCAGCGACACCGGCTCGCGGCCGATCCACAGGTCGTCCATCCGGTGCTCGGCGCTGCGCCGGTTGCCCAGCCCGGTCAGGGTGTCCTCGAGGGCGTGCCGGCGGAGCACAGCGGTCTGCCGCTCGGCCTCCCGCAGGCGGCTGCGCCGCACGAACATCTCCGCCCACAGCTCCCGCCCGTACAGGTGGGTGTGGCTGGTCTCGGTGCGGTAGGCCTCCAGCCAGTGCAGCGCCTCGGTGGTGGAGCCCAGCGCCGCGGTGGCCCGGCCGAGCTCGAGCAGGCACTGCCGGTACCGCCGCCGGTCGCCGACCGCGGCGAAGGCGCCCGAGGCCGCCATCAGCCGCTCGACCGCCTCGTCGCCCTGCGGGTGGGCGGCGTCGACCCCGGCCGCGCAGCGCTGCGCCAGCAGCCGGGCCAGCACCAGGTCGGCGTAGCCGGTCAGCCAGGTGCGCAGCTCGCCGGTGGCCAGGTGCCGCTGGACCCGGCGCAGCGGGGGCAGGGCGTCGTCGAGCCGGCCGGCCAGGGTCAGCGCCCAGGCCTGGACGACGTCGAGCAGGTCCAGGTCGTCGTCGCCGGGCTCGAACGGCAGCTCGCGGGCCGCGGTCGCACAGCGCAGCGACACCGCCGCGAGCTCCCGGGAGCGGGGCAGGTCGCCGCGGCGGTGCACCGTCTGGGCCAGCTCGGCGTGCTGCTGGGCGGCCAGCCGCAGCAGCTGCCACCGGTCGCCGGGGTCGGGGAGCGCGGCCGCGACCCGGGCGCCGGCCAGCGCCTGGTCGACCGCGAGCTCCTCCAGGTCCAGCCGGGTCAGCGCCAGCGACAGCCACAGGTGCGCCTGGTGCAGCTCGCGGCTGGGCGCCTCGGGGGCGACCTGGTCGGCGAGCAGGCTGGCGTCGACGGCCAGGTGCAGGGCGGCGTCGAAGCGGTCCGCGACCGCCTCCAGGTGCGCCAGGTAGGCCAGCCCCAGCGCGTGCTCGGCGGTGGGCAGGCAGCGCTCGAGCTCGGCCCGGGCGGTGGCGACCCCGGCGGCCGCGCCGTCGCGGTCGCCGGACAGCAGTGCGGCGCGCGCGGTGAAGGCCGCCGTCCAGGCCCGCCAGCAGGGCTCCTCGGCGCCGGTCAGGACGTCCGCGGCGGCCAGTTCGGCGGCGAAGACGTGCGGGTGCTCGGTACCGCTGGCGGCGAGCAGCCGCCAGCGCGCGGTGGCGAGGTCCTCGTCGACGGTCCGGGCTCCCGGGGTCACGTGTCCCTCCACTCAGCGTCCACGGGCCGCGACGCACGCGTGCCCTGCCGGTGACGAGGCAGCTCCCCCCGCAACAGGACCCCGGCTGGAGCCGGGACCCGGTACGGCCGCACTACCCTCACCGGATGCCGAGTGCAGTTCACAGCACAGCACCGACGAGGTTCGCCTATCTGGGGCCCGAGGGTACCTTCGCCGAGGCCGCGCTCCGCATCCTCGTGACCTCCCTGGGGACGACGGCCGGCCGGCACGAGGGCCAGGACCGCCCCGCCGCCAGCATCGCCGCGGCGCTGGACGCCGTCCGGGCGGGGGAGTGCGCGGCCGCCCTGGTGCCCCTGGAGAACTCCGTCGAGGGCTCGGTGCCGGCGACCATGGACGGCCTGGTCGACGGGGCGCCGCTGGTGGTCACCCGGGAGGTCTTCCTCGAGGTGGCCTTCGTGCTCGCCGTCCGGCCCGGGGTGGCCCTGGCCGACGTGCGCACCGTGGCCAGCCACCCGCACGCGCTGGCGCAGACCCGCGGCCGGCTGGCCGGGCTGCTGCCCGCCGCCGAGGTCGTCCCGACCGCCTCGACCGCCGACGCCGCCCGCCGGGTGGCCGACGGGGAGCACGACGCCGCCGTCTGCGCCGCCATCGCCGCCGAGCGCTACGGCCTGACCGCGCTGTCGACCGACCTGGCCGACCACCCCGGCGCGGTGACCCGCTTCGTGCTGGTCGAGCGCCCGGGTGCGCTGCCCGCGCCCACCGGCGCGGACAAGACGACGGTCACCGCGGTGGTGCCCGACCGCACCGGGGCCCTGCTGGACCTGCTCACCGAGTTCGCCGTGCGCGGGATCAGCCTGACCCGGATCGAGTCCCGGCCGACCCGCGAGCGCCTGGGCGTCTACTCGTTCTCCATCGACTGCGAGGGCCACGTCGCAGACGCCCGGGTGGGCGACGCGCTGGCGGCGCTGCACCGGCTCGCCGCGGAGGTGCGCTTCCTGGGTTCCTACCCGCGGGCCGACGCGCTGGCCGGCAAGCCGGTCGCCGACCGGGTCGGGGACGCCGCCTTCGCCGAGGCAGAGGCGTGGCTGACGCGGGTGCGCGCCGGTCGGGCCGGCTGAGACCGGCCCGGTGCGCCCGACGATCGTCATGATCACCCAGTGTGTCGCAGCCCAGACCGAGCGCAACCCCTCGTACCGGACCGGTTCGTCACGCTCCCTCGTCGACAGTGCGCTCAGCGGGCACCGGCGACCCTCCTGACCCCGGTGACCGCACGGTCGCCGCGCAGCCTCCCGGTCGCCGGGTCCGACGCGCGGGTGTTCGCTGGGGACGTGGCGCAGCACTGGGTGGCGACGGACTTCGGCGGGCTCGACGTGTTCCGGTTCGTGGACGTCGACGTCCCGGCCCCCGGGCCGGGGGAGGTGACGATCGCGGTCACCGCCGCGGGCGTGAACCCCGCCGACGCCAAGCACGTCGCGCGCTCGGGTGACCGCGACCAGCTGCCGATCGCGATCGGCTACGAGATCGCCGGCCGCATCACCGCCCTCGGCCCGGACACCGAGATCGCCTCCGGCAGTGGGGAGGTGGGCGACGAGGTGCTCGCCTTCCGGGTCCGCGGCGGCTACGCCACCGAGGTGACGGTGCCGGCGTCCGCGGTGTTCGCCCGGCCGGCGGCGCTCACGCCCGAGGAGGCGGCGAACCTGCTCCTGGCCGGGACGACGGCCGCCGAGATGCTGCACGTCACCGGCGTGCGGGACGGCGACACGGTGCTGCTGCACGGGGCGTCCGGCGCGGTCGGCGTGAGCGTGCTGCAGCAGGCCGCGCTGCTCGGCGTCCGGGTCGTCGGGACGGCGGGGGAGGCCGGCGCCGACGTCGTCGCCCGGTTCGGGGGCGAGCCGGTGCGCTACGGCGACGGGCTGGCCGACCGGGTGCGCGCGCTCGCGCCCGACGGGGTGGTCGCCGCGCTGGACGCCGTGGGCACCGACGAGGCCGTCGACGTCTCGCTGGAGCTGGTCGCCGACCGGCAGCGGATCGTCACCACCGCCGCGCAGGGCCGGGCGGCGCGCGACGGGATCCGGGCGATCGGCGGCGCGATGCCGGCCAGCAAGGCGTTCCGGGACGCGGCGCGGGCCCGGCTGGTCGAGCTGGCCGGCCAGGGCCGGCTCGTCGTCCCGATGGCCCGGACGTTCCCGCTGACCGAGGCGCGCGCCGCGCTGGAGCTGCTGGCCGGCGGTCACCCCGGCGGGAAGCTCGCGCTGCTGCCCTGACGCTTGCGCTGGAGTGCACTCCAGCTCCTAGCGTCGCCGGGCATGAGGACAGTCACCGGGTTCGCCGCGTACGCACCGTCCGAGCCGCTGCAGCCCATCGAGTTCACCCGCCGCGACCTGCGGGCCGACGACGTCGCCGTGCGGGTCACCCACGTCGGGGTCTGCCACAGCGACCTGCACGCCGTCGACAGCCTCTCCGCCGGGAGCCCGCCGCTGGTGCCCGGGCACGAGTTCACCGGCGAGGTCACCGCCGTCGGCGCCGACGTCACCCGCTTCGCTGTCGGTGACGCGGTCGCCGTGGGCAACATCGTCGACTCCTGCGGGGAGTGCGACAGCTGCCTCGCGCACCGCGAGCCCTACTGCCGCCAGTTCCCCGCCACCACCTACGGCGGCCGGGACCTGCGCGACGGCAGCCCCACCCAGGGGGCCTACTCCACCGAGTACGTCGTCCGCGACGCCTTCGTCTACGCCCTGCCCGCCGGGCTGGACCCGGCCGCGGTCGCCCCGCTGCTGTGCGCCGGGGTCACCACCTGGTCACCGCTGAGCCGGGCCGGAATCGGGCCGGGCACGCAGGTGGGCGTCGTGGGCCTGGGCGGTCTCGGCCACCTGGCGGTCAAGTTCGCCGTCGCGCTGGGCGCCCGGGTCACGGTGTTCACCACCTCGGCGGCCAAGGCCGACGACGCCCGGGCCCTCGGGGCGCACGACGTCGTCGTCTCCACCGACGCCGAGGCGATGGCCGCGGTCGCCGGGCGGCTGGACTTCGTGCTGGACACCGCCTCCGGGGCGCACGACCTGGGCCCCTACCTGGGGGCGCTGCGGCTGGACGGGACGCTGTGCGTGCTCGGCCTGCCGGAGAGCTACACGGTCTCGCCGATGGGCCTGCTGGGCCGCAGCCTCACCGTCTCCGGCTCCGGCGGCACCGCCGAGACCCAGGCGATGCTCGACTTCTGCGGCGAGCACGGGCTGACCGCCGACGTCGAGGTGTTGCCGTTCGCCGAGGTGAACACGGCGTTCGAGCGGCTGGCGAAGGGCGACGTCCGGTACCGGTTCGTGCTGGCGGTGGCTCCGTGAGCCGGGTCGACTGGCGCAGGCAGACCACGCTGGTCACCGGCGCCAGCGCGGGGATCGGCGCCGAGTTCGCCCGGCAGCTGGCCACCCGTGGTTCGGACCTGGTGCTCGTCGCCCGGCGGGCCGACCGGCTCGCCGCCCTGGCCGTCGAGCTGACCGCGTCCTCCGGCGTCCGGGTCGACGTCGTCCCGGCCGACCTCAGCCGGCCAGCGGCCGGCCGGGCGCTGGCCGCGGAGGTCGACCGGCGAGGGATCGCGGTCACCAGCGTGGTGAACTGCGCCGGCTTCGGAACGCACGGTCCCTTCCACTCCGAGGACGCCGACCGGCTGGCCGAGATGATCGCCGTCGACGTCACCGCGCTGGTCGACGTCAGCCGGGCCTTCGTCGACCGGCTGCGGGCGGCCGGCACCGGCGTGCTGGTGAACGTGGCGAGCATGGCCGCCTACCTGTCCACGCCCGACATGGCGACCTACGCCGCGGCGAAGGCGTTCGTGCTCAGCTTCACCGAGGCGCTCTGGGCCGAGTCGCGGGACAGCGGGCTGCGGGTGCTCGCCCTCTCCCCGGGCGCCACCGACACCGAGTTCTTCGACGTCCTGGGCACCGACGCCGCGGACGGAGGTCGCGGCCGGCAGTCCCCGCAGGAGGTGGTGCTCACCGCGTTCCGGGCGCTGGAGAGTCGCACCCCGCCGCCCAGCGTGGCGGTCGGGCGGGCGAACCGGGCCACGCTCCCGGTCGTGCGGCTGCTGACCCGGCGGCGCGCGGTGCTGCTGATGGCGGCGATCACCGGGCGGGCGGCGGCCGAGGACCGGACGGGACGCCGTGCCGCCGCCTAGCCTGGCCGTCATGACCGCGGTCACCCGGGAGACGTCCCTCGGCATCCGGCAGGTCTCCGAGGAGACCGGCCTGAGCATCGACACGCTGCGCTGGTACGAGCGCGAGGGGCTGCTGCCGCTGGTCGAGCGCAGCGCGAGCGGCCAGCGGCGCTACCCGCCGGGGGCGCTGCGCTTCATCCGGCTGGTGCAGGCGCTGCGCCGCACCGGCATGCCCGTGGCCGACGTGCGGGCGTTCGTCGAGGCCGGCAGCGGCGAGCTGGCCAACCACCCGGGCCGGATGGCGCTGCTGGAGCGGCAGTGCGTCCAGATCGAGCTGCGGCTGGCCGAGCTGCAGGACGACCTGGCGGTGGTGCAGGCCAAGATCGAGACCTACCGCCGGTTGATCGCCCGCGGCTTGGACTGCGAGGACGACGTCCCCGAGGACGTGCTCGAGCAGATGGACGACGACGGCCTGCTGGCCGGCCTGCTGCCCCAGGCCTCCTCGTAGGGGCCCGCCCGAGCGTGCGAGGGGTGGGGAGGTCCTCCCACCGCTACAGGTAGAGGCCGGTCGACTCCTCGATCCGCTCGGCGGCGACGGCGTGCACGTCGCGCTCGCGCAGGATGATCAGGTCCTCGCCGTGCACCTCGACCTCGTGCTGGTCCTCCGGGGAGAACAGCACCTGGTCGCCCACCGCGACCTGCCGGACGTTCGGCCCGACGCCGCGGGCCTCGCCCCAGACCAGGCGCTTGGCGACCTGCGCGGTGGCCGGTATCAGGATGCCGCCGGTGGACCGCCGGTCGCCGTCCTCCTTGCGGAGGGAGACCAGCAGGCGGTCGTGCAGCATCTTGATCGGGAGACGGGCAGCGTCCTCGGGCACGGCGACGACGCTACGTCAGCCCCAACCCAAGCTGTGGAGCTTCTCCTCGTCGATGCCGAAGTGGTGCGCGATCTCGTGGACGACGGTGATGGTGACCTCCTCGGCCACCTGGTCCTCGTCGTCGCAGATGTCGCAGATGGCCTCGCGGTAGATCATGATCCGGTCCGGCAGGGTGCCGCCGTAGTCCGCACCCCGCTCGGTGAGCGCGTACCCCTCGTAGACGCCCAGCAGGTCCGGTTCCTCGGGGTGCCGGTCCTCCACCAGGACGACGACGTTGTCCAGCAGGCCCATCAGCTGCGGGGGCACCTCGTCGAGGGCGTCGGCGACCAGCTCCTCGAACCGGGGGAGCGGGAGCGGGTTCACCAGCTGGTGGGCTGCGGGCGGCCCTCCTCGTAGCCGGCCGCGCTCTGCACCCCCAGCACCGCCCGCTCGTGGAACTCGTCGACGGTGCGCGCGCCGGCGTAGGTCGCCGAGGACCGCACCCCGGCCACGATCCCGTCGATGAGGTCCTCGACGCCGGGGCGGGCCGGGTCCAGGTACATCCGCGAGGAGCTGATGCCCTCCTCGAACAGCGCCGCACGGGCCCGGTCGAAGCCGCTCTGGGTCGACGTGCGGGCCTTCACCGCGCGCGCCGAGGCCATCCCGAAGCTCTCCTTGTACTTGCGGCCACCGTCGTCGTAGAGGTCGCCGGCGCTCTCGTAGGTGCCGGCGAACCAGGAGCCGACCATCACGTTCGCCGCACCCGCGGCCAGCGCCAGGGCCACGTCGCGGGGGTGCTTGACGCCGCCGTCGGCCCACACGTGCTTCCCCAGCTCGCGGGCGGCCGCGGCGCACTCCTCGACGGCGGAGAACTGCGGGCGCCCGACGCCGGTCATCATCCGGGTGGTGCACATGGCGCCCGGGCCGACGCCGACCTTGACGACGTCCGCGCCGGCCTGGACGAGGTCACGGGTGCCCTCGGCGGTGACCACGTTGCCGGCCACCACCGGGACCGACCCGGCAACGGCGCGGACCGCGCGGACGGCCTCGATGGCCTTCTCCTGGTGGCCGTGCGCGGTGTCCACCACGAGCACGTCGACGCCGTGCGCCAGCAGCGCCTCGGCCTTGCCGGCGACGTCGCCGTTGATGCCCACGGCCGCTGACGTCAGCAGCCGGCCCTGCGCGTCGACGGCCGGGGCGTAGATCGCCGAGCGCAGCGCGCCCTTGCGGGTGATGAGGCCGACCAGCCGGTCGCCGTCGAGCACGGGGGCGGCGTTGACCCGCTCGTCGGAGAGCACGTCGAAGACCTTGGCCAGGTCGGTGCCGGCCGGGATGGTGAGCGGGTCGTGGGTCATGACCTCCGACAGCTGGGTGAACCGGTCGACGTCCCGGCAGGCGCCGTCGGTGACGATGCCGACCGGGCGCCCGGCCTCGACCACGACCACGACGCCGTGCGCGCGCTTGCCCATCAGCGACAGCGCCTCCGACACCGTGGCCGTGCGGCCCAGCGTGATCGGGGTGTCGTAGACGGTGTCGCGGGACTTGATCCAGGACACGACCTCGCCGATCACGTCGACCGGGATGTCCTGCGGCAGCACGGCGACCCCGCCACGCCGGGCGACGGTCTCGGCCATCCGCCGGCCGGAGATCGCCGTCATGTTGGCGACCACGACCGGGATCGTCGTCCCGACCCGGTCCGGCGTGGTCAGGTCGACCTCGAGCCGGGAGCCGACCGTCGAGTGCCCCGGCACCATGAAGACGTCGGAGTAGGTCAGGTCGTGGTCGGGACGGCGGTCGCCCAGGAAGCGCATGCCCCGATGGTCCCAGCCGCGGGACGGCGGCGCCGCGCCGGAGGGGTCCTCAGGCCAGCCTCGCCTTGCTGGCGGGCGGGTGTGGAGGCTGTCATCGTTGTGACCATGACCACACTCCAGGAGATGCCCCAGGTCCAGGGTTGCTCGGCGAGCAGCTGCTCCTACAACGCCGAGGAGGCGTGTCACGCCGGTGCGATCACCATCGGCGGCGACCACGCGCACTGCGGGACCTTCGTCGAGATCTCGTTCCGCTCCGGCCTCGACCGCACCGGTGTGGTCGGCGCCTGCCACCGCAGCGACTGCACCCACAACGAGTCGCTCGAGTGCACCGCGGCGAGCGTCCAGGTGGGGTCGGCGGACGACAAGGCCGACTGTCTGACCTACTCCGCGCGCTGAGTCCACCGACCGCCTCGAGCGGTCAGCCGGCGGGCACCGCCAGGTCGTCGAGCGCCGTCTCCAGGTGCGGCCGGCCGGTCTCGGGCACCCGCAGTGCGGCCTGCGCCACGGCCAGGGCGGCCACCGGGTCGGCGTCGTCGACCAGCACGGTGTGCCCGGCCGCCGCCAGGGTCGCGAGCGCGGCCAGGACCGTGCGCCGGTCGGACGTGCCCAGCCCGTCGGTCAGCCGGTCGACGAGGACGACGGCCTGTCCTGCAGCCGCGGCCAGGGTGCGCAGCCGGGCGGGGACGCCGTCACCGGCGCCGGCCGTCACCCGGCCCACCCCGAGCGCTGCGTGCCCCCCGGCGCACCGGGCGCTGTCCGGGTCGAGGGCGGCGAGGACCGCTGCGCGCCGGGCGGCGGGGCCCAGCAGGACCACGACACTGCGCACCGGCAGTTGCAGGGACACGAACACACCTCTCGACGACGGCCTCCGGCAAGGTGAGGCTAACCTCAGGTGCACGGGACGTCCACCGTCGTCACCGGGAGATCACCGGAGCCGGGCGGTCCGCCACCTACGATCACAGGCGTGATCGACCTGCGCCTCGTCCGCGAGAACCCCGACCTCGTCCGCGCCAGCCAGCGTGCCCGGGGAGCCGACGAGTCCCTGGTCGACGCCCTGCTGTCCGCCGACGCCGACCGGCGGGCCGCGGTGAAGGCCGCCGACGACCTGCGCGGGGAGCAGAAGGCCGCCTCCCTCGCCGTCCGCGGCGCCTCCAAGGAGGAGCGTCCGGCCATCCTGGAGAAGGCCAAGGCGCTGGCCGCCGCGGTGAAGGAGGCCGAGGAGGCCGAGCGCGCCGCCGACGAGGTCCTGCGCGCCGCGCACCTGCGCATCCCCAACGTCGTCCACCCCGACGTCCCGCCGGGCGGTGAGGACGACGCGGTCACGCTGCGCACCGTGGGCGAGGTGCCCACCTATGACTTCGAGGTGCGCGACCACCTGCAGATCGGGGAGGCCCTCGGCGCGATCGACATGGAGCGCGGCGCGAAGGTCTCCGGCGCCCGTTTCTACTTCCTCACCGGCCCCGGCGCCCTGCTGGAGTTCGCCCTCGCCCAGCTGGCGATCACCCGGGCGGTGGCCGCCGGCTTCATCCCGGTGATCGCCCCGGCGCTGGTCAAGCCCGAGGCGATGGAGGGCACCGGCTTCACCGGCGAGCACGACGAGGAGATCTACCGGGTCGAGCGCGACGACCTGTACCTCGTCGGCACCTCGGAGGTCGCGCTCGCCGGGATGCACAGCAAGGAGGTGCTCGACCTCTCCGCCGGGCCCCGCCGCTACGCCGGCTGGTCCTCCTGCTTCCGCCGCGAGGCCGGCTCCTACGGCAAGGACACCCGCGGCATCATCCGGGTGCACTGGTTCGACAAGGTCGAGATGTTCAGCTTCTGTCCGCCCGAGGAGGCCGAGGCCGAGCACCGCCGCCTGCTGCAGTGGGAGGAGGAGTTCCTCCAGCTCCTCGAGCTGCCCTACCGGGTGGTGGACATCGCCGCCGGCGACCTGGGCACGAGTGCCGCCCGCAAGTTCGACATCGAGGCGTGGTTCCCCAGCCAGGGCGCCTACCGCGAGCTGACCAGCACCTCGGACTGCACCACCTTCCAGTCCCGCCGGCTGGCCATCCGCTCCCGTGACGCCGACGGCAAGCCGCAGCCGCTGGCCACCCTCAACGGCACGCTCTGCGCCATCGCCCGCACCATCGCCTGCCTGCTCGAGGTGCACCAGCAGGCCGACGGCTCGGTGCACGTGCCCGCCGCGCTGCGCCCCTGGTTGGGCGGGCACGCCGTGCTCACCCCCGGCATGTCGCTGGCCGCGGTCGCCGGGCCGGGGGTGCCCGCATGAGCAGCCTGCTGCCGGACGGCGCTGCCCCGGTGCTCGGCGTCCCGACCGGCGCCGGCCTGACCGCGCCGGCGGGGGCGGCCCTGGCCCGGGACGTCGTCGACCTGGGCGACCTCGGCGCGCGGCTGGGCAGCTGGCGGCCCCGGGTCGTGGTCAGCGACATGGACGGCACGCTGCTCGACGGCGCGGGCGTGGTGAGCGCACGCACGCACGCGGCCGTCGCCGCCTGCCGTGCCGCCGGGCTGCCGGTGGTCGGGGCGACCGGCCGGGGGCCGCGCCTGCTGGAGAGCGTCCGGGAGGCGCTCGCCGGGCAGGGCCTCGCCGTCCTGGCCCAGGGCGGGTACGTCGTCCGCCTCGGCACCGGTGGTGCGCCCGACGAGGTGCTGCGCACGGTCGGGATGTCGCGCGAGGTCGCCACCCGGGTCATCGCGGCCATCGAGGAGGTGGCCGGTGAGCTCGTGGTCGCCGTCGAGGACGCCGCCGACCAGGTGGAGGCGCTGCGCCCGCTGCGCGTCCAGCACGGCTTCGACTGGCCCTACCCCGAGCCCGCGCAGCTGCTGCCGCGGCACGAGGTGCTCCCGGTCGGGGCGGTGCTCAAGGTCTTCCTGCGCTCGCCGAGCCTGGTGGAGGACGAGCTGGTCGCCCTCGCCCGCACCGTCGTCGACCCCGCCGACGCCGAGCTGACCCACGCGGGTCTCGGCTTCATCGAGGTGCTGCCGCCCGGGGTCACCAAGGCGACCGGCCTCGCCGTCGTCCTGGCCGACCTCGGCCTGGAGCTGTCCGACGTGCTGGTGTTCGGCGACATGCCCAACGACCTGCCGATGATCGAGGCGGTCACCGCCGGCGGGGGCCGTGCGGTGGCGATGGCCAACGCGCACCCCGCGGTCCGCGCCGCTGCCGCCGACCGCACCAGCGGTCACGACGCCGACGGGGTGGCCCGCTACCTCGAGGCCCTCCTGGCCCTCGACGACGGTGCCCTCGACCACGGTGCACTCGACGACGGTGCGCCGGGGGTGCACGGTGGCTGACTGGCGCCCGTCGCTGATCGTCAGCGACATCGACGGCACCCTGCTGGGCCCCGACGAGGTCATCACCGACACGACGCTGGAGGAGCTGGGCCGCTGGGCCGAGGCCGGTGTCCCGCTGCTGCTGGCCACCGGCCGGCCGCCGCGCTGGATGCTGGGCATCCGGGAGCAGCTGGGCAGCGGCCTCGCGGTCTGCTGCAACGGCGCGGTGCTGCTGGACCTCGAGCCGTTCACCGTGCTGGAGGAGCACCCGGTCACCACCGACGTGCTGGAGGAGGTCACCGGCGAGCTGCGGCGCCGCGAGCCGGACACCTGGTTCGCCGTCGAGTACGGCGACCAGTTCCGACACGAGCCGATCTACCAGCCGCGGTGGGACGTCGACGCCCCCGGCGTCTCGGTCGCCACGCTGGCGGAGATGGTCGCCCAGCCGGTGGCCAAGCTGCTGGCCCGGCACGAGCACCTGCCCCGGGAGCAGTTCGTGGAGATGGTCGCCGACGTCGTCGGCGACACCGCGACGGTCACCAACTCCTCCTCCGACGCGCTGGCCGAGATCTCGGCCCGCGGTGTCACCAAGGCCACCGGGCTGGCCCGGGTCGCCGCCGAGCGCGGGCTCGGGCCGGCCGACGTCGTCTACTTCGGCGACATGCCCAACGACCTGGCCGCCTTCGACTGGGTGCGCGAGGGCGGCGGCCGGGCGGTGGCCATGGCCAACGCCCACCCCGACGTGCTGGCTGCGGCCACCGACGTCACCGACGCGCACACCGCCGACGGCGTCGCGGTCTTCCTGGCGTCGCTGCCGCGCTAGACCGACGGGACCCGGCGCGGGCGCGCCGGGTCCGGTCCGGTGGTGCACGACCGGAGTGCCCGGTACCGGTCATCCCGGCGGTGGGGCTGCCGATGAGGGAGGGGACACCGGTCGGTACGCGGCCGGACCAGGCCATCCCGTGCTGCCCGGAGGTTCCCCTTGCCCGACCGACCCACCCCGGCGCCCGGCACACCGGTCCCCGCAGCCGTGCCCGAGGACGTCCTCGAGCTGCGCCGCATCGCGACCGCCATGCGGGAGTCCTCCGCGATGGTCGAGCTCGCGCTCGACGGCACCGTGCTCACGGCCAACCAGCACTACCTCGACCTCATGGGGTACTCCGCCGAGGAGCTGATCGGGCAGCACCACCGGATGGTCTGCGACCCCGTCCACGCCGCGTCCGCCGAGTACGCGGCGTTCTGGGAGCGGATGGCCGCCGGGGAGATCGACGCCGGCGTGGTGGTCAAGCGGCGGGCCAAGGGCGGCCGCGAGGTGTGGCTGCGCGGCTCCTACATCCCGATGCCCGACGCCTCCGGCCGGCCGGTGAAGGTCGTCGTGCTGGCCACCGACATCACCGAGGGGAAGGTCGCCGCGCTGGAGCGGCAGAGCCAGGCCGTCGCCCTCGACCGGTCGCAGGCCGTGATCGAGTTCGCCCTCGACGGGACGATCCTCACCGCCAACAGCAACTTCCTGCACGCGATGGGCTACCGGCTCTCCGAGGTGCGCGGCAAGCACCACCGCATGTTCGTCGAGCCCGCAGTGGCCGCCAGCGCCGAGTACACCGAGTTCTGGCAGCGGCTGGGCACCGGTCAGTTCGAGGGCGGCGTCTACAAGCGGCTGGCCAAGGGCGGCCGCGAGGTGTGGCTGCAGGCCACCTACAACCCGATCCTGGACGACGAGGGCCACCCGCTCAAGGTCGTCAAGTTCGCCAGCGACATCACCGTCGCGCGGCTGGCCGACGCCGAGTCCCGGGGCAAGGTCGCCGCCATCGACCGGGCCCAGGCGGTCATCGAGTTCAAGACCGACGGCACCGTGCTCGGCGCGAACACCAATTTCCTGGAGACGATGGGCTACGCCCTGCACGAGGTCGTGGGCAGGCACCACCGCGTCTTCTGCGAGCCGACCCTGGCCAGCAGCCCGGAGTACGAGGAGTTCTGGGCGCGGCTGGGCAGCGGCGCGTACGAGGCGGGGGAGTTCAAGCGGCTGGCCAAGGACGGGCGCGAGGTGTGGCTGCAGGCCACCTACAACCCGATCCTCGACGACAGCGGCAAGCCGATCAAGATCGTCAAGTTCGCCAGCGACATCACCGACGCCAAGTTCGCCGACGCCGAGGCCCGCGGCAAGGTGGCCGCCATCGACCGGGCGCAGGCGGTCATCGAGTTCGACCTCAGCGGCCGGGTCCTGACCGCCAACCAGAACTTCGTCGACACGATGGGCTACGCGCTCACCGAGATCCGCGGCAAGCACCACCGGCTGTTCTGCGACCCCGTGGAGGCCGCCTCCGACGAGTACGCGGAGCTCTGGCAGCGCCTGGGCCAGGGCCACCACTCGTCCGGTGAGTACAAGCGCCGGGACAAGGACGGGCGCGAGGTGTGGCTGCAGGCCACCTACAACCCGATCCTGGACGACTCCGGCCGTGTGCTGAAGGTGGTCAAGTTCGCCACCGACGTCACCCGGGCGAAGCGGCAGAACGCCGAGTTCACCGGCAAGGTCGCCGCGATCGAGCGCGCCCAGGCGGTGATCGAGTTCGCCCTGGACGGCACGATCCTCACCGCCAACCCCAACTTCCTCGACACGCTGGGCTACACGCTGTCGGAGGTGCAGGGCAAGCACCACCGCATCTTCTGCGACCCGCTGTACACGACCACCGAGGAGTACCGGGACTTCTGGGAGAAGCTGGGCAGCGGGGACTTCCACAGCGGGGAGTACCGCCGGCTGCACAAGAGCGGCCGGGACGTGTGGATCCAGGCGACCTACAACCCGATCCTCGACGACGCCGGCCGGCCCTTCAAGGTGGTCAAGTTCGCCAGCGACGTCACCGCGACCAAGCTGCGCAACGCCGAGATCGAGGCCCGGGTCAACGCGGTGGACCGCGCCCAGGCGGTCATCGAGTTCGACCTCGAGGGCAACGTCCTGGCCGCCAACGACAACTTCCTGCGCACGATGGGCTACTCGCGGCGCGAGGTCGTGGGCCACCACCACAGCGAGTTCTGCAGCGACGACTACATCCGCTCGCCGGAGTACCGCGACTTCTGGATCCGGCTGGCCGACGGCGAGGTGCTGGCCGGCCGGTTCCACCGCAAGGGCAAGTACGGCCGCGACGTGCACATCCAGGCCACCTACAACCCGATCCTGGACCTGACCGGCAAGCCCTTCAAGGTGGTCAAGTTCGCCTACGACGTGACCGCCGAGGTCGAGCGCGAGCGCCGGATCGCCCTGGGCACCAAGGAGATGACCTCCTCGGTGCAGCAGCTGTCGGCCTCCATCGAGGACATCGCCCGTAGCTCCCAGACCGCGACCGGCCTGGCCGCCGAGACCCAGGACAACGCCCGGCAGGGCGTGGAGGCGCTGCGCGCCTCGCTGGAGGCCATCGCGCTGATCCAGAAGTCGTCGAACTCGATCACCGAGATCGTGCGGGTCATGGGCGAGATCGCCAACCAGACCAACCTGCTGGCGTTCAACGCCTCGATCGAGGCCGCCCGGGCCGGTGAGCACGGCGTCGGCTTCTCCATCGTCGCCGGCGAGGTGCGCAAGCTGGCCGAGCGCTCGTTCACCGCCTCCCAGCAGATCGGCAAGCTCATCGAGGAGTCGGCCGAGCGGGTGTCGCAGGGCTCGGAGGTCTCCAAGCGGGCCGAGAACGCCTTCGAGCGGATCGTCAGCAGCGTCACCCGGACCAACGAGACGATCCTGAGCATCTCCGAGTCCACGCACCAGCAGCAGGCCGCCTCCCGTGAGGTCGACGAGCTCATCGCCCAGCTCGCCGCCGCGGACTGACGGTCGTGACCACCTCGCTGCAGGAGCTGCTGTCCGCCGACGCCGAGGGCGAGCGCGGGGACGTCGTCTACGGCCTGCTCCGGCTGGCCGGGACCGACGTCGCCCTGCCGCTGTCGGCGCTGCGGGAGGTCGTGCCCTGCCCGGCCGAGCTGGCCGGGCTGCCCGCGGTGGCACCGGGGCTGCTCGGTGCGATCGAGCTGCGCCGGCTCGTGCTGCCCGTGCTCGACCTGCAGGCGGTGACCGGCCGCTCGCAGGAGCGGCGCGCGGACCAGGTCGTCGTGGTCGTGGCCTCGGGCGAGCGGGTCCTCGGGCTGCTGGCCGACCAGGTGCAGGGCATCTGCGAGGTCCCCGCCGACATCCTGGTGGCCGCGCAGGCGCACGGCGGCGGTCTGCTGTTCTCGCACACCTTCCGGCACCCCGAGACCGGGCGGGCCTACAGCGTGCTGGACGCCGCGGCGGTGCTGCGGCTGCCGGGCGTGCCCACGGTCACCGACGTGACCCGGGCCCCCACCGCCGTGCGCGACGGCGGCCCGTCGGCCGGCCGGCGCACCCTCACCGTGCTGCGCTGCGGGGAGTACCGGCTGGCGGTCGACGCCGCGCACGTGCACACCACCATCCCCACGCCGGACCTGCGCCCGTCCGTGCTGAGCAGCCGGATGTGCCCGGGCACGGTGGTCTACGACGACCGGGAGGTGCCGGTCGTCGACCCGCTGGTCCTGCTCGGCCTCGGGGAGCTCGCGCGCGCCGACACCGGCGCCGGGCTCGTGCTCGACCTGGGCACCGGCTACGTGGTGCTCGCCCTGAGCGAGCTGCTCGAGCTCGCCCACGTCGGCCCGGACGACGTCCTGCCGACCCCGTCGTTCGCGCTGCCGCGGCCGGACCTGCTCGACGGGATGGTGCAGGTCGAGGACGTCGGTGACTGCCTGGTGCTGGACGGGGCGGCGCTGCTGGCCGACGCCCAGCTCTCGGGCTTCGCGTCGGTGAACACCGCGCTGGAGCCCACCCACGGCGGTGACGAGGCGACGCTGTCGGCGGCCGCCGCGGCGGCCGGCGGGGCGCCGGCGTACCTGACGTACTCGATCGGCCTGGACGTCGCCACGCCGCTGGAGCAGGTCAGCGAGATCCTGCCGTTCCCGCAGACCCTCACCCGGACGTCGGTGCCGGGGCTGCTCGGGCTGATCACGCACCGGCGGGCGGTGGTGCCGGTGCTGTGCCTGGCCACGCTCATCGGCCGCCCGAGCCCGCCGGTGACCGCCTCGACCTGTCTGCTGCTGGTGGACGTCGACGGTGCGTCGGTCGCGTTCGCCGTGGACACGCTGCGCAGCATCGACCCGCTGACCTGGACCGACCCCGAGCAGGTCCGCGACCGCGGGACCGACCAGCTGGAGCGGGTGCTGCAGACCTCGCCGCTGGTGCAGGTCGGCGGACAGACACGGCTGCTGCCCGGGCTGGACCTGCAGCGGGTGGCCCGCGCCGTGCAGGGGCCGGTCGCCGTCCCGGTGCCCCGGGTGCCGTGGTCGGAGGAGCTGGTCGCCGGCTGAGCCCGCCGGCCGGGGGTGCGCCCCGGCCGGCGGGAGGGGTCAGCTGGTGACGATCGCCACGGCGGCGACGACCAGCACGATCGCCAGGACGATGCCGACGGCGCCGAGCACGACGCCGGCGGTGGCCAGCCCGGTCGAACCCGGCTGCTTGCGGGCGCGCAGGCCGAGCACGATGCCGACGACGCCCAGGACGATGCCGAGGATCGGGACGAAGAGCGCCGAGATCGGGCTGAGCAGGCCGGTGACGAACCCGGCGACGGCCTGGCCGTTGGAGCCGGTGGCCGTGCCGGTGGTGTCGGGCCGGTGTGCTGCGGTCATGCTGGTCCTCCCGTGGACGGGGCCGGTGACTCCGGCCTCCGGTGACCGACGGTGACGACCGGCAGGGTCGACGGCAACGCAGGACCCGCCGGACCACCCGATCGGGTGCAAGGCCCCCGTCAGGGGCCCGCCCCGAGCGTGCGAGGGGCGGGGGGAAGGGGTCCTCCTAGAGGTACTGGCCGCCGCCGGGGCGGGTGTCCGGGCTGGTGGAGCCCGGGGGCAGGGCCTTGCGGCGCATCTCCTCCAGCTGGGCCCGGGCGGCCATCTGCTGGGCGAACAGCGCGGTCTGGATGCCGTGGAAGACCCCTTCCAGCCAGCCGACCAGCTGGGCCTGGGCGATCCGCAGCTCGGCGTCCGAGGGCGTCTCGTCCTCGTTGAACGGCAGCGCGATGCGCTCCAGCTCCTCGCGCAGCTCGGGGGCCAGGCCCTGCTCGAGCTCGCGGATGGAGGAGGCGTGGATGTCGCGCAGCCGGTTGCGGCTGGCGTCGTCCAGGGGAGCGGCGCGGACCTCCTCCAGCAGCTGCTTGATCATCGTGCCGATCCGCATGACCTTGGCCGGCTGCTCGACCAGGTCACCGATGCCGCCCATGGCGTCGCCGTCGCCGTCGTCGTAGGGGGCGGGTGCCGCCCCGACCGGCTGGCCGTCCGGTCCCACGACGAGGACCTGCTGCGCCCGGGGGTCACCGCTGCCTGGTGCTGTCATGCCCCCCATCCTGCCCCGGCCCCGGACGGACGTGCCGAGGTGCCCGGTGGGGGCCCGGTCGAACTACGCTCCCGGGCATGGCGTCGGGGGAGGGCCAGCTGGACGTGGCCCGGGTCCGGGGGCTGTTCCCGGGTCTGTCCGACGGTCTGGTGCACGCCGAGGGACCCGGCGGCTCACTGGTGCCCGAGAGCGTGGTGCGGGCGGTCTCGCAGGCCATGCGGGTGCCGATCGCCGACCGCGGCGGGGTGTTCGCCCCCTCCGCGCGCGCCGAACAGCTGGTCTCCGGTGCCCGCGCGGCGATCGCGGACCTCGTCGGCGGGGTGCCGGCCGGCGTCGTCCTGGGTCCGAACATGACCACGCTGACCTACGCGGTGGCCCGGGCGCTGGCCAAGCACTGGCGGCGCGGCGACGAGATCGTGGTCAGCCGGCTCGACCACGACGCCAACGTCCGGCCCTGGCTGCAGATCGCCGCCGAGTTCGGCCTGGTCGTCCGGTGGGCCGAGGTCGACATCGAGACCGGGGAGCTGCCGGACTGGCAGTACGACGAGCTGCTCACCAGCCGCACCCGGCTGGTCGCCGTCACCGCGGCCAGCAACGCGATCGGCACCTGCCCGGACGTCGCCGCGATCGCGTTGCGCGCCCACCGGGTCGGGGCCCTGGTGTTCATCGACGGGGCGCACGCCGCCCCGCACGCGCTGCTGGACGCCGGCGTCCTGGGCGCGGACTTCCTGGCGCTGTCGGCCTACAAGTGGGGCGGCCCGCACGTGGGCGCGGTGGTGGCCCACCCCGGCCTGCTCGAGGAGCTGCACCCGGACAAGCTCGTGCCCGCGCCCGACCGGGTGCCCGACCGGTTCGAGCTCGGCGCCCCGCCCTACGAGCTCTACGCCGGCGTCGCGGCCTCCGTCGACCACCTGGCCGGCCTGTGCCCGGAGACCGAGGGCACCCGGCGCGAGCGGCTGGCCACCTCGATGACCGCGGTGAGCCTGTACGAGAGCGCGCTGTTCGCCCGGCTGGACCGCGGGCTGCGGTCGATGGGGCACGTGCAGGTGCTCGGCGAGCCCCGGTACACCACGCCGACCCTGTCGTTCACCGTGTCCCGGCTGCGCCCGCGGGCGGTGGCCCGGGAGCTGGCCCGCCGCGGCGTCTGCGCCTGGGACGGCGACTTCTACTGCCGCGAGCTCTTCGACGCCATCGGGGTCAACGAGTCCGGCGGGGCCGTGCGGCTGGGCCTGATGCACTACAACACCGTCGAGGAGGTCGAGCACCTGCTCGACTGCGTCGCCTCGCTGCGCTGAGCGGAGTGGATCCGTGCAGGTCACCTGCACGGATCCACTCCGCTCACGGCACGAGCAGGACCTTGCCGATGTGGGTGCTGGACTCCAGCAGGGCGTGCGCCTCGCCGGCGCGGGACATCGGCAGCCGGCGGTCGACGACCGGGCGGATCACGCCGCGCTCGACGTCGGGCCAGACCTCGCGCCGGACCGCGGCGACGATCTCGGCCTTGCCCCCGGGCCCGGTCGCCGGGCGGGACCGCAGCGCGGTGGCCGTCACGCTGCCCCGCTTGGCCAGCAGCCTCCCCAGGTCGAGCTCGGCGCGCGCGCCGCCCTGCATGCCGATCACCACCAGCCGTCCGCCGTCGGCCAGGACGTCGACGTTGCGGGCCAGGTAGGCCGCGCCCATGTTGTCCAGGACGACGTCCGCGCCGTGCCCGCCGGTCGCCGTCCGGACCGCCTCGACGAAGTCGGTGTCCCGGTAGGCCACGGTGATGTCGGCGCCCAGCTCGCGGCAGAAGGCGAGCTTCTCCGGGCTGCCGGCGGTCACCGCGACCCGGGCGCCGGCGCGGGCGGCGAGCTGGACGGCCATCGTGCCGATGCCGCTGGACCCGCCGTGGACGAGGAACACGTCACCGGCGCGCAGCCCGGCCAGCATGAACACGTTCGACCAGACGGTGCAGGTGACCTCGGGCAGCGCGGCGGCGGTGGCCAGCTCGACCCCGGCCGGGCGGGGGAGCAGCTGACCGGCCGGGACGGCGACCCGCTCGGCGTACCCGCCGCCGGACAGCAGCGCGCACACCTCGTCGCCGACCGCCCAGCCGGTGACGTCGGCGCCGACCTCGCCGATCACGCCGCTGCACTCCAGGCCGAGCACCTCCGAGGCCCCCGGCGGCGGCGGGTACTTCCCCTGCCGCTGCATGAGGTCGGCCCGGTTGACCGCGGCGGCGGTGACGTCGACGAGCACCTCGCCGGGCCCGCAGACGGGGTCGGGCGCCTCGCCCCAGCCGAGCACCTCGGGGCCGCCGGGGGAGCTGATCGTCACCGCACGCATGCCCCGACCCTAGGACGGGGCGGCCCGGGCCCCCAGGGCGGTGCGCAGTTCGCCGACCAGCTCGGCGGCCGCCTGGGGCGCCGACCGGCACAGCCAGGGGTGGTCGAGGTAGCCGTGCGGCATGCCGACGTACTCGGTGAGCCGCACGGGGACGCCGGCCGCCCGGAGCACGGCGGCGTAGCGCACGCCGTCGTCCCGCAGCGGGTCGTGCTCGGCGACCTGGACCAGCGCCGGCGGCAGCCCGGTGTGGTCGGGCGTCAGCAGCGGGGAGGCGTAGGGCTCGACCGGGTCGGCCCCGGCCAGGTACCGGGCCGCGAAGTCGAGCATCGTGGCCCGGGTCAGGACCGGCGCGTCGGCGTTCTCCTGCATCGACGGGCTCGACATCGTCAGGTCCGTCGCCGGGTAGAGCAGCGCCTGGACGGCGATCGGCGGGCCGCCGCGGTCCCGGGCCATGAGGCTGACCACGGCGGCCAGGTTGCCGCCGGCGCTGTCGCCGAGGACTGCCAGCCGGGTCGCGTCGCCACCGAGCTCCTCGGCCCGTGCCGCGACGTCGGCGGTGGCGGCGAGGCAGTCCTCGGCGGCGGCCGGCCAGGGGTGTGCCGGTGCCAGCCGGTAGTCGACCGAGACGACGACGGCGCCGACCCCGGCGGCGACGGTGCGGCACAGCCGGTCCATGGCGTCCAGCGAGCCGAGGACCCAGCCGCCGCCGTGGAAGGCCAGCACCAGCGGCAGCGGGCCGGTGGCGTCGGCGGGCCGGTAGGTGCGCGCCGCGAGCGGGCCGACCTGCCCGGCCACCGTCCCGTCGGTCACGGTGAGGGGGCGCGTCGGGCCGAGGAGACCGTCGGTGACCGGGCCGCGCCGGAGGGGGTTGCCGCCGAGGGCGGCCAGCCACCCCTGCGGCACCCCGGTGCGCGAGGCGGCCCGCATCAGCCGGCCGAACACCTGCACGCGGGCGTCCAGCCCGACCATGCCCCACCTCCCCGGCGTCCTCCGGATCCTGGCACCCCGTCCTGGGGCGGGTCAGGCGAGGCCGCGGGTGGTGCGCGTCGGCGGCCGGTCGCCGCGGATCGAGGCGACCATGTCCAGCGTCTGCCGCGTGGCGGCCACGTCGTGCGCCCGGAACACCCGGGCACCCAGCCAGGCGCTGACCGCCGTCGCGGCCAGCGTGCCGGTCAGCCGGCCCTCCACCGGGACGTCGAGGGTCTCCCCGACGAAGTCCTTGTTCGACAGCGCCACCAGCACCGGCCAGCCGGTCGCGACCAGCTCGTCGAGCCGGCGGGTGGCCTCCAGCGAGTGCCGGGTGTTCTTGCCGAAGTCGTGCCCGGGGTCGACGAGCACCCGCTCCGGGTCGACCCCGGCGGCCACGGCGGCCTCGGCCAGGGCCGTCGTCCGGCGCACGACGTCGGCCACCACGTCGTCGTAGGTGACCCGGTGCGGCCGGGTGCGCGGCGGCAGGCCGCCGGCGTGGGTGCAGACGATCCCGGCGCCGGCCGCTGCGGCGACCACCGCCAGCTTCGGGTCGACCCCGCCCCAGGCGTCGTTGACCACGTCGGCGCCGGCGGCCAGCGCCTCGCGGGCCACCTCGGCCCGGTAGGTGTCGATCGAGATCGGCAGCGCGGGGTGTGCAGCGCGGATCCGCGCGACCAGGTCGACGGTGCGGCGGATCTCCTCGGCCGGGTCGACCTCCGCACCGGGTGCGGCCTTGACCCCGCCGACGTCGACCATGTCCGCGCCCTCGGCCACCACCTGGTCGACCCGGGCCAGCGCGGCGTCCAGGCCGAAGGTGGCGCCGCGGTCGTAGAAGGAGTCGGGGGTGCGGTTGACGATGGCCATCACGACCAGCCCGCCGTCGGGGACGTCGAGGGAGCCGATGCGCAGCACGCCGTCACCCAACCACGCCATGATCTGCACCCATGACCGAGTTCCCCGCTGCGCCCGACCGCGTCGACCCGCCCTACCTGGACGGCGAGCGCGACGCCGTCCGGGCGTGGCTGGAGTTCCACCGCGAGACGCTGCTGCACAAGTGCGCCGGCCTGACGACCAGGCAGCTGGGTGAGCGGTCGGTGCCACCGTCGGCGCTCAGCCTGCGGGGGCTGGTGCGACACATGACCGACGTCGAGCGCGGGTGGTTCCGCGGTGTGCTGGACGGTCAGGACGCCCCGGACCTCTACAGCTCCGCCGGCGACCCGGACGGCGACTTCGACGGCGTGGGCCGGGACGTCGACGTACCCGACGCCGAGGCCGCCGTCATGCGGGAGATCGCCGCGTTCAGCGCCGAGTGCACGGCCAGCCGGACGATCGCAGACGGCTTCGCCTCGCTGGACGACGTGGGCCGAGGGCGCACCAGCCGCAGCGGGGACCAGGTGTCGGTGCGCTGGGTGTACCTGCACATGATCGAGGAGTACGCCCGGCACAACGGCCACGCCGACCTGCTCCGCGAGCGCATCGACGGCGTCACCGGCGACTAGTCCAGAGCCGCCGCCGCCAGAGGGCGAAAGTGGCCACTTTCGCCCTCTGGCGGCCATGTCGGTCACCGCAGCTGCGTCAGCGGACGGCGCCCCAGGGGAGGACGGCGTGGACGCCGACGACCTCGTTGACCACCTGGGTGACCCGCAGGTCGACGACCACGCTGGCCAGCGCCAGGGCGTCGGAGCGGCCGATGCCGTGCACCGCGGCCATCACGTCGAGCATCGCGTCCAGCGCGACCGCCATCGCCTCGTCCAGGTCGTCGGCCACGCCCATGGTCACCCAGCCGGCCGGCGTCCGGGCCACGGGCGTGCGGACGGGTGCGCCGAAGAGGTCCGGCAGCACGTCCAGATGCAGGTCGACGGCGTCCATCGGGCACTCGATCGCCGTCCCGGCCACCTCGCCGTCGCCCTGCGCGGCGTGCCCGTCGCCGACCGACAGCAGCCCGCCGGGCACGGTCACCGGCAGGTACAGCGTGGAGCCGGCGACCAGCTCGCGGCAGTCGATGTTCCCGCCGTGCCAGTACGGCGGGATGGTCGAGTGCCGGCCCGGCTCGGCCGGCGGCACGCCCATCACGCCGAGGAAGGGCCGCAGCGCGACCGAGTGGCCGGCGTGGTTGCGGCCGACGCCGGCGGTGGCGTCGAGGGTCCATCGGTGCACCTTGGGGTCCGCGGTCACCCCGAGCCGCTCGTTGAGCGCGGTGGACCGCAGCCCCACGTACGTGGTGCCGAACGCCCCGGGGACGACGTCGTCGATGCGGACGGCGAGCACCTGGCCGACCTCCGCGCCGGCGACCGCGACCGGCCCGGTGAGCGCGTGCCCGGCCGCCGGGTCGTGCGCCGGGTGCCGGGGGCGGGCGGCCAGCCCCGCGGTGGTGTCCGGGCCGGTGTAGGGGCCGCTGTTCCAGCCCGAGTCCAGCGTGCCGATGCGCACCGTCGTCCCGGGCTCGACGGTCAGCGCGGGCGGCAGGGAGGGGTCCCAGTGCCCGTGCAGCGTGCGCTCGTCGGGCATCAGGACGTGGCGGGGCTCCATGCGCCCATCCTGGCGGAGTGACCTGGTGCCGCTGACGGCGGCGGATCCACTCCGCTCAGCACGACGCCCCCGCCCGCGCGCCGACGGTGAGGTCGGCGGCGCGGACGGGGGCGCGGTCAGTGCTGAGGTGGCCCGGATGCCGGGCCCCGCGTCACTTGACGGGGACGGCGGCAGCGGCCTTCTTGAGGTTCGAGCCGGCGGTCACCTTGGCGGTGTGGGCCGCGGCGATCTCGATCGACTCACCGGTCTGCGGGTTGCGGCCGGTACGGGCCGAGCGCTGCGAGCGCTCGACGGTCAGCAGACCCGGCAGGGCGACCTTGTCGCCGCGGGTGATGGCCTCGACGAGCTCCTCCTGGAGACCGTTGATCACGGAGTCGACCGTGGCGGTGGGGACGTCGGCGCGCTTGGCGATGGCAGAGACGAGTTCGGCCTTGTTCATCGTGGTTCCTCTCGAAGTGGGTTCTCGCGGCCGGCCCCGGTGGAGCGGTCGCAGCTCGTGTCGCGCCCGGTACGACCGGTCGCGTCCCGGCGTCCGCGGGGACGTCCGGGTCCTCCACGGTGCCCTGCCGCCCTGCACCGGGTGCGCGGCGGGGGTCCTGTGGGGCGGATCTGGGCCGTCCCCGGCGTCGACCGGGAACGGCGGGCACGTTGCCACGAGAAGTGGGTCATGGCCAGCCGGAGGCCCGGGAATCCGCGGTTTTCCGGTTCAGCCGTCACAACCGTCACGTTTCCGCGGCCGTCGCGTGCAGCCACGGCGTCCGGCGGGGGACCGACCCCCACCGGCGAGTGGTGGGTGTCGGAGGGCCCTTCTAGCGTGGGGGCATGCCTCAGCTGCCCCGCACCGACCTGACCGTCAGCGACCTCTGCCTGGGCGGCAACGTCTTCGGGTGGACCGCCGACGAGCCGACGTCCTTCGCCCTGCTCGACCGTTTCCTCGACGCCGTCCCCAGCACGCAGTCACCGTTCGTCGACACCGCCGAGATGTACGGCAACGGCGTCTCGGAGACGATCCTGGGCAACTGGATGGCCGAGCGCGGCGTCCGTGACCGGATGGTCGTGGCCACCAAGGCCAGCCCGGGGGAGAAGGAGCACCCGCTGTCCGCGGCCGAGATCCGGGACGCGTGCGAGCGGTCGCTGCGCAACCTGCGGATCGACACGATCGACCTGTACTACGCCCACTACGACGACCAGACGACGCCACTGGAGGAGACCCTCACGGCCTTCGACGAGCTGGTGCAGGCGGGCAAGGTCCGGTACGTCGCGGCGTCCAACTACACGGCCGAGCGGCTGACCGAGGCCCTCGACACCGCCGACCGGCTGGGCGTCACCGGCTACGTGGCGCTGCAGCCGCACTACAACCTGATGGAGCGCCCGGTCTACGAGGACGCGCTGGCCGGTGTCGTGGCCGAGCGCGGGCTGGGTTCGATGCCCTACTTCGGGCTGGCCAAGGGCTTCCTGACCGGCAAGTACTCCGCCGGGGAGACCATCGACTCGCCGCGGGCCAAGGGCGCGGCGCAGTACGTGGGCGAGAAGGGCGACCGGGTGCTGGCCGCCCTCACCGAGGTCGCCGAGGCGCACGCGGTCACCGGCGCGGCGGTCGCACTGCGCTGGCTGGCCGACCAGCCCGCCGTCACCGCCCCCATCGCCAGCGGCCGCTCGGTCGAGCAGCTCGCCGACCTGCTGCCGATGCAGGACCTGGTGCTCACCGACGACGAGCGCCAGCGCCTCACCGACGCCAGCGCCTGACGAGGGTGGGCTGCCGCAGGCAGCCCACCCTCGTCATCGGCCCCTCCGCAGGGACCCGCGGCGTGCGGAGCGCGTCGTGGGGGGCGGAGGGGTCCTTCGTCAGGCGAAGACGATCGAGGCGCGGACCTGCTCGACCAGCTCGGGCGGGACCGTGGTCAGCCCGTGGTCGGCGGACGCGTGCGCGGCCACCTGGGAGAGGACGGCTCCGTCGTCGGGGCCGGTGAACGTCTGGGTGCAACCGGGGACGACGTCCCCGCAGGCAAAGCTCTTCATCGCAGCTCCGGGTGATCAGGAGGGCCCGGCCGCCGGACGGGGTCGGGAGCAGTGGGTCAGCCGGCGGCGGCGGCCGCGGCCAGGTCCTCGACGCGCAGCAGGCCGACGACGGTGCCGGAACGGTCGGTGCACAGCACCGGGTCGAAGCGGTGCACCGGCGCGCGGGTGAGCGCCCGCTGCAGCGTCTCGGTGACCGGGGCCGAGGGCGGGACGCGCAGGGAGACCGGGGCCCGGTAGGCGGCGTTGGTGCGCGGGTCGGCGAGCACCAGCTCCACCGGCACGCCCGTGCGGTCCAGCAGCACGTAGGGCGCCGGGGAGCCCGTCTCCTCGCCGACGTCGAGCTGGCGGACCGGGCGCAGCAGGCTGGCGACGCTCTCGGTGAGCTGCACGCGGGCGACCTGGGCGCGGACGAGCTGCACGACCTCGGGCGCCAGCGGGGCGAAGTGCGGAGTGGGGCGGCCGAGCAGCCAGCCCTGCGCCAGCGGGACGCCGAGCCGGGCGAAGACGGCCAGCTCCCCGACGGTCTCGATGCCCTCGGCGAGCAGCCAGGCGTCGATCCGGCTGGTGAAGGTGCCGACCATCTCGGCGAGTGCGGCCTTGACCGGGTCGGTGTCGGCGCCGGCGACCAGTGCCCGGTCCAGCTTCACCAGCTGGGGCCGCACCTCGGCCAGCTGCTGCAGGCCGGCGTAGCCCGAGCCCGCGTCGTCGATGGCGATCAGTGCGCCGCGGCCGCGCAGCAGGGCGGTCTGCTCGCGCAGCGCGGCGAGGTCGGGGGTGGGCATGTGCTCGGTCAGCTCGACCACGACCCGGCGCAGCGTGGGGGGCGCGGCCAGGGCGGCGGCCACGGGGGCGGTGCCGAGCAGGTGCGGGCTGACGTTGACGGTCAGGAACGTGTCGGGCGGGAGGTCGGGCAGGGCGGCCAGCGCCTTGCGCAGCGCGAGCGCCTCCAGCTCCGCACCCAGCCCGGCCTCGTGGGCGGCGGCGAACCAGACGTCGGGGGTGGCGGTGCCGGGGAACCGGGCCAGCGCCTCGTAGCCGGCGACCGTGGCGCCGGCCAGGTCGACGATCGGCTGGAACACGACGGACAGGTCGTCCTCGCCGGCCAGCAGCGGGCGACAGTCCCAGCGGGGGGAGAGGGTCGACGTCACCTCCTCCTGATCGGCCGCCGCCCGGCGGTGCTTGAGCGGCGGTCCGGCCCGGAGTGCGGGGATCGGGTCGCCGATCTGCCAGCATGGGGGCGTTCGGCACGGGGGACGGCGGTCCGGGGTGGGCGAGAGCTCCCGCCGGGGGACAGGGGAGGTCGACTGGTCGTGTCCGCACCGAGCACGTCGGCCGCGCCCGACCCGCTGACCGACCCGCACCGGGTGGCCGCGGCCCGCCGCCTGCTGGAGGAGGCCGCCGGCCCGGCCGCGTTCGACCGGCTGTCCGCGCTCGCCGCCCGATTGGTCGGTGCGCCGCACGCCAAGGTCACCCTCCTCACCGACTCCGACGTCGTCGTCGGCGGGCACGGGCTGCCGGCCGGTGCGATCGGCGGGCCGGCGTTGCTGACCGGCGCCTTCTCCGCCCTCGTCGTCCGCACGGGCGTGCCGCTGCACGTGCCGACGGCCGCGGCCGACGACCGGGTGGCCCACCTGCCCGGGGTGGTCTCCGGGGAGGTGCAGGCCTACCTCGGGGCGCCGCTGGTCGCCGCCTCCGGGCACGTGGTCGGGGTGCTGGCCGTCTACGCCCCGGAGCCACGCGCCTGGTCCGCCGACGCCGCCGAGCTGCTCGAGCAGCTGGCCGCCTCGGTCGTCGCCGAACTGGAGCTCTCCGCGGCCCGCTCGGCGGTCGGGGCCTCCCTCACCCGGCTCGACGTCGCCCTCGAGGCCGCCTCCGTGGGCACCTGGGACCGTGACCTGCGCACCGGCGCCGTGCACTGGGACGAGCGCAACGCCGCGATCTTCGGGCTGGACGGCGCCCGGACGATCGAGGACGGCGACGCGGTCCTGGTCACCAGCGTCCACCCCGACGACCACGCCCCGGTCCAGGAGGCCATGCGCGCGGCGCTGGCCGGCAGCGGTGAGTTCGCCGTGGAGATGCGCGTGCTGCGCCCCGACGGCAGCGAGCGCTGGACGGTCTCCCGCGGCCGGGTCGTCCGCGACCCGCGGGGCGAGCCGGTGCGGCTGATCGGCACCACCGTCGACGTCACCGACGCCCGTGAGGCCGCGGCCCGGCGGCTGTCGGCGGTGCAGCGCGCGGCGGCGATCGCCGAGGTCGCCGCCGCGCTCGCCAACGCGCAGCGGATGGAGCAGCTCGCCGAGGTCGCGCTGCGCGGCTGCGCGGCCGTGCTCGGCGCCGACGGCAGTGCGCTGGCCGTCTTCGACGCCGGCGGTGGCCCGCTGCGGCTGCACCTGACCAGCCGCCTGGTCGACGCCGTCGAGTCCGGCACCGACGTCGACCTGCCCGCCGGTGGGGTGGAGATCGAGCTGGACGACGAGCTGCCCACCCAGTGGGCGGCCCACCACGGCGAGCGGGTGCTGCTGGCCGACCGGGCGGAGGCGGTGGCCCGGTTCCCGCAGATGGCCGAGGTCGGCGACCTGATCGGGGTGCGCGCCGTGGCGGCGCTGCCGCTGCGGGTCGAGGGCCGGGTGCTGGGCAGCTTCGTCGCCGTGTGGGGTGCGGACCGCACCTTCGCCGACGAGGACGTCGAGCTCCTGGAGGCCCTGACCGCGCAGATCGGGCTGAGCGTCTCCCGGCTGCAGGCCGACGCCGAGCGCGACGCCGCGGTCGAGGCGCTGCGCGCGGCCAACGCCCGGCTCGAGCTGCTCGCCGAGGCCGGCCGGGTGCTGTCGGACACCCTGGAGATCACCGAGCAGCTGGGCCGGCTCGCCGGGCTGGTCGTGCCGGCGCTCGGCGACTGGTGCTGGGTCGTGGTGCCCGACGAGCACGGCCGCATGCGCCAGCTGGCCTCGGCGCACCGCGACACCGACCGCAACCCCGAGCTGGCCGCCTACGTGCGCGCCATGGTCGCCGGCATCACCGACGCCGCGGCCGCGCGGGTCGTCACCCGCACCGGGCGCCCGCTCGTCGTCGGCGCGCTGGACGCGGAGTACGTGCAGCGGGCGCTGCCGGACCCCACGGCCCAGGAGATGCTCGCCCGGCTCGCGCCGGGCTCGGGCATCGTCGTCCCGCTGGCCGCGCGGGGGCGCACGCTGGGCGCGCTGGGCATCTACCGCGACGCCGAGCGCGGTCCGCACACCGACGCCGAGCTGGACACCGCGCTGGAGGTGGGTCGGCGCGCGGGGGTGGCGGTGCACCAGGCGCAGCTGTTCGGTCAGCAGCGCCAGCTGGCGGAGGTCCTGCAGCGCAGCATGCTCACCGCCCCGCCGGCGCCCGACCACTGCGAGATCGCCGTCCGGTACTCCCCGGCCGCGGCCGGGGCCGAGGTGGGCGGGGACTGGTACGACGCGTTCGTCCAGCCCGACGGGGCGACGATGCTGGTCATCGGGGACGTCGTGGGCCACGACAGCGGGGCGGCGGCCGCGATGGGCCAGCTGCGCGGGCTGCTGCGCGGCATCGGCCACCACACCGGCGGCACCCCGGCCGAGGTGCTGACCGGGCTGGACCGCGCCGGCATCGGGCTGGACCTGGACACCCTGGCCACCGCGCTGGTCGCCCGGCTGGAACAGGACGCTCCGGAGCTCGCCAAGGACGAGACCCGGGTGCGTTGGTCGACCGCCGGCCACCCCCCGCCGGTCCTGATCGACGCCGACGGCACGGTCACGCTGCTCGACTGCCAGGACCCCGACCTGCTGCTGGGCGTCGACCCCACCAGCCCGCGCCACGACCGGGTGGCCACCATCGGCCGCGGCGGCACGCTGCTGCTCTACACCGACGGGCTGGTCGAGCGGCGCGACCGCGACCTCGACGCCGGGATCGCCGAGCTGTGCCGGGTCCTCGGCGGGCTGACCGGGCTCCCGCTGCAGCAGTTGTGCGACCAGCTCCTGCAGCGGATGTACCTGCCCGACACCGAGGACGACGTCGCGCTGCTGGCCGTGCGGGTGCACCCGCAGGACGAGCCGCGCCCGCCCGAGGCCGGCCCCCAGGTGGTGCCCCCGGGCATCCCCGCCGCGCCGCCGGTCGTCCCGGGCGCGGGCACCGACCTGGACTGAGCCCGCTCAGCCCCGGCGGCGGCGCCGCTGTGCCCGGGTCGCGCGCTGCTGCCGCCGCGCGCGGGCCCGCTCGGCCAGGTCGACGGCGACCGGCGCCTCCCAGCCCCGTTCCACCGACAGCACCCGCAGGCCGGCGACCAGCACGATCACCACGGCGGCCACCGGCAGCGGCGGCAGCCCGACCGGTCCGGCCAGCACCGTGAGGGCGGTGGCGCCCAGCAGCGCGGCCACGGCGTTGTACGGGCCGGGCTGGACGATGTCGGCGCGCTGGGCCAGCAGCACGTCGCGGATCACCGCCCCGCCGACGGCGGTGAGCGTGCCGATGAAGACCACCGAGGCGCTGGGCAGCCCGGCGAGCTGGGCCTTCTGCGCGCCGATCACGGTGAAGAAGCCGAGGGTGACCGCGTCCAGCCCGACCAGCAGCCGGTTGAACCGGGACAGCACGCCGGAGAACCAGAAGGTCACCGCCGCGGTGATCGCCACGGTGGGCAGGTAGGCGGGGTCGGTCAGCGCGACCGGCGGCCCCGACGCCAGCAGGACGTCGCGGATCAGCCCGCCGCCCAGTCCGGTGCTGACCGCCAGCAGCAGGACGCCGGAGACGGCGAAGCCCTCGCGCGCGGCGAGCAGCCCGCCGGTCAGCGCCCCGATGACGATCGCGACCAGGTCGACCGCGACCGGCACGTGCAGCCCCTCGGCCGCTGCCACCAGTTCCACAGCCGCACATCATCCCGGGTGCCCGTGCGCGCCCCGCCGTCCGACCCGACCGGGTCCGCGATCCGGGCCTCACCGGGCACGAGACGGGCCGTCCTCCCTGGTCAGCGGGCCGTGCCGGGCGGCCTCCGACCGCAAGTTCCCGGTTGCACGATGAAACGCTACTGTGACTCACAGCACGCGTTCAGTCACTTCACTCCCGACAGCACCAGGTGGCCGCCCGCCCGGGCCACCGCACCACCGCGAGCCCGCCGCCGCCTTCGTGCGCCGCTGGTCCGCCGCTCTGGCCTGCACGTTCCCCGAACGAGATGGACTGACGATGAAGTCACCTGTCACCCGCCGCCGCACACACGTCGGCGCGCTCGTCACCACGGCGGTGCTGTCCGCCGGCCTGGTGGCGCCCGCCGTCGCCGCCGCGGCACCGGCGCCGCCGGCCCCCGCGGTCGCCGCGGAGCTCGCCGCCTTCCGGAACACCGCGCTGCCCTTCCAGGTCCGCGCCGCGGACCTGGTCTCCCGGATGACCCGGGCGGAGAAGATCCAGCAGTTCCGCGCCGAGCGGCAGCACAACGTCGGGGTCGCCCCCGCGATCCCGCGGCTGGGCGTCGCGGCCTACGACTACTGGAACGAGGCACTGCACGGCGTCGCCCGCGCGGCGGAGGACCCCGAGCGCAAGCTCAACCAGGGGGGCGAGGCCACCGAGTTCCCCACGGGCCTGGGCATCGCCGCCACCTGGAACCCGGAGCTGGTCAAGCGGATGGCGTCGGCGACCTCCGACGAGGCGCGCGCCATGAACAACTTCGCCTCCCCGGGCGTGGCCGCGGCCAACAAGGGCCTGACCTACTGGTCGCCCACGATCAACATGGACCGCGACCCGCGCTGGGGCCGGGCCGAGGAGACCTACGGCGAGGACCCGTTCCTCACCTCCGCGATCGGCGGGCAGTTCGTCGTCGGCATGCAGGGTGAGGACGAGAAGTACCTCAAGACGGTCGCCACCCCCAAGCACTACCTGGCCAACAACTCCGAGAACAACCGGCACACCGGCAGCTCGAACGTCAGCGAGGCGGAGCTGCGCGAGTACTACACGCCGGCCTTCGCCGCGCTGGTGGGCGAGTACGGCGCCGGGTCGCTGATGACCTCCTACAACGAGGTCAACGGCACGCCGGTCTCGGCCAGCAAGGAGCTGGTGGAGGACCTCGCGCGGCGCACCTTCGGCTTCGACGGCACCGTCGTGTCCGACTGCGACGCCGTCCGCGACGTCTGGCAGACCTCCAACCACAACTGGACGCCGCCGGGCTTCGCGGCACCGCTGACAGCCCCGCAGGCCGTGGCCTGGACGCTGAAGACGGGCGTCGACCTGGACTGCATGGACCAGGACTACCCGAACCACCTGGAGCAGTCCCACGCCGAGGGGAACGTCACCGAGGCGGACATGGACGTCTCGCTGACCCGCACGTTCACCATCCGCATGCGGACCGGCGAGTTCGACCCGGCCGACCAGGTGCCGTGGCGCAACGGCGACTACACGATCGAGAACCAGGTCTCCAGCCCTGAGCACCTCGCGATCTCGCAGCAGATGAGCGACGAGGCCGTCGTCCTGCTGAAGAACGACGCCCCGGCGGGTGCGGCCCCGGCCCTGCCGCTGACGGCGGAGGACGCGGACAGCGTCGTCGTCGTGGGTCCGCTGGCCACCACCGAGGTGCACGGCGACTACTCGCCCACCCGCATCGCCGAGAACTCCAACGCGCTGCAGGGCATCGAGGAGGCGGTGGCGGCGAGCAACCCCGGCGCCGAGGTCACCTACATCTCGGGCATGAACAAGACGGGCCTGGAGAACAAGCGCAAGCCCTCCATCGGCTCGCCCGTCGCCCCGGCCGCCGGTCAGGCGGCCACGCCCGCCGCGGTGCGCTTCCTCGACGCCGCCGGCAACGAGCTGGGCCGGGTGAGCCCGGAGACGATCCTGCGCAGCGACATGTTCTCCGGCTGGCGCGGCGTGCAGCCGTGGAGCAACCCGGCGACCGCCTACAACAGCATGCAGACCCTCGGTGCGTGGAACGGCTGGTTCGGCGCCGACGTCCAGGTCCCGGCCGGCACCGCCAGCGTCGAGGTCCGGCAGGGCAGCGCCACCTCGACCCTCGAGGGCGGCCGCTTCGACGTCCGGGTCGGCTCGCGCGACGGTGCGGTCGCGGGCTCCGTGCCCGCCGCGGGCGCCACGGCGGCGACGGCGTACAGCGGCCCCACGGGCGCGCAGACGCTGTACTTCGTCTACGAGAACGACTCCTTCCAACCCCAGCTCACGCCGGAGGAGCAGCAGACCATCCGTGACGCTGACGCGGTCGTCACCTACGTGGGCACCATCGCGGGCAACAACTCGACGACCCCGGCCATCGCCGGCAACCCCTCGGACTCCTCCGAGGACGAGGACCGGCCCGACATCGAGCTGCCCCGTGGGCAGGCCGACCTGGTCAGCACCGTCGCCGCGCTCAACCCGCGCACGGTGGCGTGGATCCAATCGGTGAGCACCGTGGACATCGAGCCCTTCAAGGACTCGGCCGCGGCGATCGTGTGGTCGACCTACAACGGCATGTACCAGGGCGACACGGTGGGCCGGGTGCTGTTCGGCACCGTCAACCCCAACGGCAAGCTGCCCTTCACGCAGTATTCGGACATCGAGCAGCTCGCCGACGCCCGCGACTACGTGATGACCCCCACCGAGGGGCGCAACGGGCGCAGCTACCAGTACTTCACCGGTGACGTGACCTACCCGTTCGGCCACGGGCTCTCGTACTCGCAGTTCGAGTACTCGAACCTCCAGATCGACCGGAAGCACGCCGACCCGGACGACACGGTGACCGCCACGGTCGACGTCCGCAACACCTCCGACGTCGACGGCGCCGAGGTGGTGCAGGCCTACGTGTCCTCGCCGAAGGCGGGGGACGCCACGCGGCCCGACCAGCAGCTGAAGAGCTTCGAGAAGGTGTCCGTGCCCGCCGGTGAGACCCGCACCGTCTCGCTGGAGATCGACGGCGAGGACCTCTGGTCCTGGGACACCGCCAAGGACCGCAAGACCTGGGACCGGGGCCGCTGGACCCTGCGGGTGGGGGCGTCCTCGGACACCTCGAAGGCCCTGACCTCGACGTTCACCCTGGGCGGGGCGCTCAAGCCCGGCATCGGTGTCGTGGCCGCGGTGCCCGACGGCGTGGTGCTCAACACCGCGACGCCGGACAACGCCATCCACGCCAACCTCTCCGCCACGCGGGACGACGACTCGTTCTACGACCTGTCCAAGTCCAACGTCCGGTACGAGAGCTCGGACCCAGCGGTCGCGAAGGTGGACCGGACCGGTGCCGTGCGGCCGGTCGGTGCCGGCGTCGCGACGATCACCGCCACGGTGGTCGCCGGGGGCGACACGCAGTCGACCAGCTTCCCGGTGGTCGTGCGCAACGGCGCCCTGGTCGACGGCGACGTGACGCTGCACGACCACCTGGTGTCCTTCGCGGACTCCACGGTCGCGGCGCGTGACGCCCGGCGCGGTGTGGCGCTGACGGCCGGGCTCACCCCGGCTGCCGAGGGCGTGACCTACACCTATCGCCTGGCGCTCAACGAGGACAACACCGCGGGGGCGACGGTGACCCCCGACGGGCGGCTCACCGCCACCCAGCGCGGCGTCGTCCGGGTGACCGTGGTGGCCGACCTGGCCGGCGCGAAGTACTCGCGGACGGCCACGGTGACGGTCAAGTAGCCGTCTCCCGGCAGGCAGACCACTGCCCCGGTGCCCGTACGGGCACCGGGGCAGTGGTCTGTCCGCGTCCGGGTGCCGGGGAGCGCGAGCTCTGCGATCTCGTGGCCACCCGGCCCGGGAGACCACGAGATCGCAGCACTCGCCCCCTAGGGGCGAAGGTGGCCACTTCCGCCCTCAGGGGACGGCGTCACTGGGCGGGGGCGACCGCCAGGTCTGTGGCGGTGGCGGGCTGCTGGGGCTCGCCGCCGGCGCGGCGGAGGGCGGCGTCGTGCGCGGCCATCTCCGCCTGCCGGGCCGGCTCCTCGGTCAGCAGCGCGGCGTTGAGCCACGGCTCGGGGGTGCCGAAGGCGTCGACCAGGGTGCGCATGTGCGGCCGCAGCTCGCGGAGCAGGTCGTTGACCACGCTGGTGAGCGTCTTGGCCCGCGCCGGGGTGAGCCGGCCGTGCTGCAGGAACCAGCCCTTCTCCGCCTCGATGGTGGTCAGCGCGTACAGGTCGCACACCCGCCCGAGCAGGGCCTTCGCGGCCGGGTCGGGGGTCCGCTCGATGCCGGCGACGAACGCCTCGAGCACGACCCGGTCCACGTGGGCCTGCGCGGTGGCCAGCACGTGGTCCTGGACGTCGTTGAAGACGTCGAACGGCCGGTCGCGCTTGGTGGCGGCGTTCTTCCGCAGCCGCTTCACGGCTCCGTCCAGCAGGTGCTGCTCGCGGTCCTCGAAGGCGCGCAGCTGCCAGCCGCGGTCGAGCATCGAGGTGTCCTCGTCCCGGCGGGGGACCGCGTCGACCAGTCGCTGGATCAGCCCGCGGGCGGCGGTGCGCTCCAGCACGGTCTCCCGCACCTGGTCGGCGACGAACTGCGCGCGACCCCAGCCGTCGAGCGAGCCGAAGGCGTCCCGGTAGCCGGTGAGCAGGCCCTTGGCGACCAGCTGCATGAGCACCGTGTTGTCGCCCTCGAAGGTGGTGAAGACGTCGACGTCGGCGCGCAGGCCCGGCAGCCGGTTCTCCGCCAGGTAGCCCGCGCCGCCGCACGCCTCGCGGCACAGCTGGACGGTCGCCGTGGCGTGCCAGGTCTGCACGGCCTTGAGCCCGGCGGCGCGTGACTCCAGCTCCCGCTGCGCAGCGTCGTCCGGCTCCCGGGCCGACAGCACGTCGTGCATCGTGCTGGTCAGCTCCTCCTGCGCAAAGGCCAACGCATAGGTGCGGGCCAGCGCGGGCAGCAGCTTGCGCTGGTGCACCAGGTAGTCGTTGACGACCACCTCGCGGTCCTCGCCGGGGGCGGCGAACTGCCGCCGGACGTCGCCGTACCGGACGGCGATCTCCAGGGCCACCTTGGCCGCCGAGGAGGCCGAGCCGCCGACGCTGACCCGGCCGCGCACCAGCGTGCCGAGCATGGTGAAGAAGCGCCGGGACTCGTTCTCGATCGAGGAGCTGTAGGTGCCGTCGGCGGCCACCTGGCCGTAGCGGTCCAGCAGCATGTCCCGCGGCACGGTGACGTGGTCGAAGGACAGCCGGCCGTTGTCCACCCCGAGCAGCCCGGCCTTGGAGCCGTCGTCGCCGATGGTCACGCCGGGGGCGGGGGTGCCGTCGGCGTCCCGGATCGGCACCAGGAAGGCGTGCACGCCCCGGCCCTGCCCCTGCGTCACCAGCTGGGCGAAGACGACGGCCATCCGGCCGTCCTGCGCGGCGTTGCCGATGTAGTCCTTGCGGGCCGCGGCGTGCGGGGTGTGCAGGTCGAACGTCTGGGTCGCCGGGTCGTAGGTGCAGGTGGTGCGCAGCTGCTGGACGTCGGAGCCGTGTCCGGTCTCGGTCATGGCGAAGCAGCCGGGCAGGTCGAAGCCGATGATCGCCGGCAGGTACACGTCGTGCTGGCGCTGGTTGCCCAGTGCCTGCACCGCGCCACCGAACAGCCCCCACTGCACACCGGCCTTGACCATCAGCGAGAGGTCGGCGAGCGCGAGCATCTCGATCGCGGCGACCGAGCCGCCGGCGTCGTCCGAGCCGCCGTACGCGGCCGGGAAGGCCAGCCCGACCTGGCCGGTGGCGGCCAGCTTCGCGACCAGCGCGGTGATCCGGGCCCGGGCCTGCTCCATCGTCTCCCCGTGGACCACCGCGTACTCGGCGGTGCCCAGCAGATCGCGGGCGTCCTGGCGGACGTGCGCCCAACGGCCGTCGAGCACCTGCTGGATCGCGCGGGGGTCGACGGGCTGGAGTGCGGGGCTGCCGGTCATCTGTCCTCCAGGGGGGTGTGCGGGGTGACGACGCCACCGAGCCCGGCCCAGGCCAGGTCGGTCAGCGACGCGGCGAGCTGGGAGCGGGGCATCGGGCGGTCGGCGCGCAGCCACCAGTCGGCGGCGGCGCGGATCCCGCCGATGACGCTGTGCCCCCACGGGACGGCGGCGGCGGTGTCCTGCCCGGCGCGGCGCAGGGCGGCGGCGACCATCTGGCCCAGCTCGTCGCCGACGAGGTCGGAGAGGCTGGTCAGCGGGTCCTCGCCGTCGGTGGGGAGCTGGTGGGAGACCACGAAGCGGTAGACCTCGGGGTCGGCCTCCAGGAAGTGCAGGTAGGTGTCGACCGCGGCGGCGACCATCTCGCGCGGGTGGCCGCTGCTGCCCACGGCCTCGCGCAGCTTGCGGGTCAGCTGCTCGGCGACCCGGGTGCAGACGGCGACGTAGAGCTCGTTGCGGTCGGTGAAGTGCCGGTAGACGACGGTCTTGGAGGTCCCTGCCTCGGCGGCGATCTCGTCCATCCCGACGCCCGCGCCGTGCTTGCCGACGGCGGCGAGGGTGGCCTGCACCAGCTGCTCGCGCCGGGTGCGGCGGTGCTCGTCCCAGCGCGTGCTGCGCCGGTCGCGCGGCGTCGTCGTCGGAGCGTCCACGGGACGAACGGTACCTGGTACTTTGAGTACCGCCCACCACCCATGAGGGCCATGTCGGCGAACATGGCCGGAAGACCAACGGAGGTCCTCGATGGCAGCGCAGACCCGCAAGGCCGCGATCGTGGGGGGCAACCGCACCCCGTTCGCCCGCGCCAACTCCGTCTACGCCCGGGCGAGCAACCAGGACATGCTCACCGCGGCGATCGACGGCCTGGTCGCCCGCTTCGGGCTGCAGGACGCCCAGGTCGGCGAGGTCGTCGCCGGTGCGGTGCTCAAGCACTCCCGGGACTTCAACCTGACCCGCGAGGCGGTGCTCGGCTCCCGGCTGTCCGCGGCGACGCCGGCCTACGACGTCCAGCAGGCGTGCGGCACCGGGCTGGAGGCGGCCGTGCTGGTCGCCAACAAGATCGCCCTGGGCCAGGTCGAGTCGGGCGTCGCCGGCGGCGTCGACACCGCCTCCGACGCCCCGGTCGCGGTGAACGAGGACCTGCGCCGGGTGCTCATGGAGCTCAACCGCGCCAAGACCCTGCAGCAGCGGCTCAAGGCGCTCAGCGGTCTGCGGCCCGGGCACCTGTCGCCGTCGGTGCCGAGCACGTCCGAGCCGCGCACCGGGCTGTCGATGGGCGAGCACGCCGCGGTCACCGCCGCGCACTGGGGCATCGGCCGCACCGAACAGGACGAGCTCGCGCTGGCCTCGCACCGGAACCTGGCCGCCGCCTACGAGCGCGGCTTCTTCGACGACCTGGTCACCCCTTACCTGGGCCTGGCGCGGGACAACAACCTGCGGCCGGACACCTCGATGGAGAAGCTGGGCAAGCTCAAGCCGGTGTTCGGGAAGGGCGCCGACGCCACGATGACGGCGGGCAACTCCACGCCCCTCACCGACGGGGCCTCGGCCGTGCTGCTGGCCAGCGACGAGTGGGCCGCCGAGCGCGGGCTGCCGGTGCTGGCCCACCTGGTCGACGCGCAGACCGCGGCGGTCGACCACGTGCACGGCGGCGAGGGCCTGCTGATGGCGCCGGTCCACGCCGTCCCGGTGCTGCTGGCCCGCAACGGCCTCACGCTGCAGGACTTCGACTTCTACGAGGTGCACGAGGCCTTCGCCTCCACCGTGCTCGCCACGCTCAAGGCGTGGGAGGACGACGCCTACTGCAAGGAGACGCTCGGCCTGGACGGCGCGCTCGGGTCGATCGACCGGTCGAAGCTCAACGTCGCCGGCTCCTCGCTGGCCGCCGGGCACCCGTTCGCCGCGACCGGCGGGCGGATCGTGGCGACGCTGGCCAAGCTGCTGGCCGAGGCCGGCCCGGGCAAGCGCGGGCTGATCAGCATCTGCGCCGCCGGCGGCCAGGGCGTCGTCGCGATCCTCGAGTCCTGACCTCGTCCGGGTCGACCCGGACGACCTGACGTGGAGCCGGGCCACGGCGCGGCTCAACGTCAGGCCACGCGGCTCGACCCGGCCACGGCAGGGTGGAGCCGCATGCGCACGCGGCTTGACCCTGTTCCGCGCGGCCTGACCCGGCCGCACCTACGTGAGGACGACGACATGAGCGACTGGTACCGCGACTTCGCCAACTCCGGCCTCGGCGCGACGATCACCAAGCAGCTCGGCCTGCCCCGGCCGGTGGAGCTGCGCCGCTTCGAGCCGGGTCAGCCGCTGCTGCCCGGCCCCGCCGTGGTCGGCTCCGCCGGGCAGGGGCGACTGCAGGAACAGCTGACCACCCTGCTGATCGACGCCGGGGTGACGGTGAGCAGCCCGACCGCGGACGGCGAGCGGCTGTCCGCCGTCCTGCTCGACGCCACCGGGCTCACCGGCCCCGCCGACCTGGCCGGCGCACACGCGCTGCTCGCCCCGGCGGTCAAGCGGCTGGCACCCAGCGGCCGGGTGCTGGTGCTCGCCGACCCGCCCGCCGACGCCGACTCCCCGGCGCAGGCCGCGGCCCGGCAGGCGCTGGAGGGCCTGGTCCGCTCACTGGCCAAGGAGCTGCGCGCGGGCGCCACCGCGAACCTGGTGCTGGTGCCCGCCGGTGCGGAGGCAGGCCTGGCCGGGCCGGTGCGGTTCTTCCTCTCCGGCCGCTCGGCCTACGTCGACGGGCAGGTGCTCACCCTCGCCGCGGCCGACGTCCCGGCCGGCCAGGACGAGGACCGCCCGCTCGCCGGGAGGACCGCGGTGGTCACCGGCGCCGCCCGCGGCATCGGTGCGGCGATCGCCCGGGTGCTGTCCCGCGACGGCGCGCACGTGGTGCTGGTCGACGTCCCGGCGGCGGGGGAGTCCCTCGCCGCGGTGGCCAACGAGGTCGGCGGGACGGCGGTCGCCATGGACATCACCGCCCCCGACGCCGGACCGCGGCTGGCCCGCCAGCTCCTCGCGCGGCACGGCGGTGCCGACGTCGTGGTGCACAACGCCGGCATCACCCGGGACAAGCTGCTGGTCAACATGGACGCCGACCGCTGGAACGCCGTGCTGGCGGTGAACCTGCAGGCCCAGCTCGACCTGACCCAGGCGCTGCTGGACACCGAGGGCGCGCTCAAGGCCGGCGCCCGGGTGGTCAGCGTCAGTTCGCAGTCGGGCATCGCCGGCAACCGCGGGCAGACCAACTACGCGGCGTCCAAGGCCGGGATCATCGGCATGGTGCGCGCCTGGGCGCCGGCGTTCGCCGAGCGCGGGGCCACGGTCAACGCCGTCGCGCCCGGGTTCATCGTCACCGAGATGACGGCGGGGATGCCGCTGGGCACCCGGGAGATCGGCGCGCGGCTGAACTCGCTGCAGCAGGGCGGGCTGCCGGTCGACGTCGCCGAGACGATCGCCTGGCTCGCCCAGCCGGCCAGTGCCGGGGTCAACGGCCAGGTCGTGCGGGTCTGCGGCCAGTCGCTGGTGGGCGCGTGACGGCCCCGTCCTTGCCCCGGCTCTTCGTGCGGGCCGCGCTCACCGCGCGCGGCCGGGGCGGCGAGCTGCCCGGCACCCGGCTGGCCCGGGCCAGGGTCACCGTCGACCCCGCGCGACTGGCCGACTACTCGGCGGTCTGCGGGTACCCGCTCACCGGCGCGCTGCCGGTGACCTTCCCGCACCTGCTGGCCTTCCCGCTGCAGACCGCGCTGATGACCGAGCGGGCGTTCCCGCTGGCGCTGCCCGGTCTCGTGCACGTGCGGCAGCAGGTCTCGGTGGTCCGGCCGATCGGGGCGGACGAGGCGCTGGACGTCGAGGTGTGGGCCGAGCGGTTGTCTAGTCACCGGCGCGGTGCCACCGTCGACCTGTGCGCGGCGGTCTCAGCCGGCGGTGCCGAGGTGTGGCGGGGCCGGTCGACCTACCTGGCCCGCGGTGCGACGGTACCCGACGGCGCCCCGGAGGCCGACGTCGACGTGCCCGTGGGCGCGCTGGACCGCACCAGCGCGCGCTGGCGGGTCCCCGCGGACGCCGGACGGCGCTACGCCCGGGTCTCCGGCGACGTGAACCCGATCCACCTCTCGGCGCTGAGCGCGCGGCTGTTCGGCTTCCCGCGGGCGATCGCGCACGGCATGTGGGTGGAGGCACGCGCACTGGCCGCGCTGGCCGGCCGGCTGCCCGACGCGCTCACCGTCGACGTCGCCTTCCGCAAGCCGCTGCTGCTGCCCTCGACCGTCGATCTGGCCACCGCCCGCGCCGGCGAGGGCTGGGACCTCGCCGTCCGGAGCCGGGACACCGAGCACCTGATCGGCACCGTCCGTCCCACCTGACCCATCTCGCGTGGTGGAGCCGGACGCTCCCGCCACCTCGCTTACGCTCGCCTGCGGCGTGCAGCTGTCGTGCGTCACGAGGACAACCGGGGAGGGCACCGTGGACCCGAGCCGTGGTCGGCGTGACGAGCAGGACCGCACCCAGCGGATGGACCTGGTGTCCGGTGGGCGCAGCGTGCGCGGCGGACTGCCGCCGGTGCCGGGCCGCCCGGCCGTGCCGCCGAGGACGCCGCACCGGGAGGCCGAGACCGACCAGCAGCCCGACCTGCGCTGGGACGAGACGGCGACCGGCGTCCGGTACCAGGACGACCGCTACGACGACGACCGGTACGACGACCGGTACGACGACGACTGGCACGAGGACGACGACGCCCCCGCCGGCCGGCGCCCCCGCGACCCGCTGTGGCAGGTCGCGGTGCGCGGCTTCGGCCAGCTGCTGGTGACCGCCGGGCTCGTGGTGATGCTGTTCGTGTTCTACGAGGTCTACGTGACCGACTTCCTCAACGACCGCACGCAGGGCCAGCTCAGCGACCAGATCCACGAGCAGTGGGACGCCGCACCGGCCACCGACCCCGCCGCCGAGCAGGTGGCCCCGCCGGTGGGTGCCCCGGTCGCCGTCGTGCACATCCCGCGGCTGGGTGAGGACTACGAGAAGGTCGTCCTGGAGGGCACCACCGAGGACGAGCTGTCCCAGGGGCCGGGCCGCTACGTGGACAGCGCGCTGCCCGGGCAGCAGGGCAACTTCGCCCTGGCCGGCCACCGGGTGGGCAAGGGCTCACCGTTCCTCGACGCCGACAAGCTGCTGCCCGGCGACCCGATCGTGGTCGAGACCGCCTCCAGCTGGTACGTCTACCGGGTGCTCGGCACCCCGGGGACGACCGACTACGGCGTGGACGCCAACGGCGTGCCCGGCCAGCAGATCGTCACCCCCGACCAGGTCGCCGTCATCAACCCGGTGCCCGGCGGCACCGCCGACGCGGCGCCGGCCGGCGCCTACCTGACCCTGACCACGTGCCACCCGAAGTACTCGGCGCGGCAGCGGCTCATCGTGCACGCGGTCCTCGACGGCGGCCCCATCAGCAAGACCGAGGCGCCCGACGGCCCTCCGGCACTCCAGGAGGGCTGACCCGTGTACGGCTGGATCTGGCGACACCTGCCCGGCCCGACGGCGAGCAAGGCGGTGCTGGCCCTGGTGCTGGTGCTCGCGGTGGTCGCCCTGCTGCTCTTCGTCGTCTTCCCCTACGTCGAGCCCCGGCTGCCCTTCAACGACGTCACCGTCGACCAGTAGAAGGGCCCCGCTGCCCCTCCCACCTCGCAAGCTCGGCGTGAGCCTCTGCAGCGGGGCCGGAGGGCCTGCGGGGTCCTGTGGGCTGGGGGGTCAGCGGCCGCTGCGGCTGGGGCGGCGGCCCTGGCGGGAGCCGGAGCGTGAACCGGGACGCGACGAGCGGCCGGCGCCCTCGCGGGGCGCACCGTCGCGGCCGGGGCCACGGCCCTTGGCCGGGCCGGCGCTGCAGGGGCGGCAGGTGGTGAACCACGGCGCGATGGACGTGCCGCACTCCATGCACTTGCCCGACCGGCCGATGGCGATCGCGTCGGGCAGCAGCTCGGTGATCGTCTCGGCGCAGGCGTCCTCGAGGTCGGCGGCGTCGTCGCTGTCGAGTCCGGCGACGCCGGGGAACTGGCGCAGCAGGGTCTGGGCGTCCCGGGCCGCGGCCGCGGTCTGCTCGTAGTCCTCGACGGTGCCCTTGACCGGGTACTCCGGCAGGATCGTCTCGACCGGCACCGGCAGGCCGATGGCGTGCTGCAGCGCGGCGCGGGCCAGCACCAGCCAGCGGGTGCGCCGCGGCGGGTTGTAGTCGATCGCCAGGTTGACCAGGCGCCAGACGGTCTGCAGGTCACCGGCCTCGCCGAGCGGCCCCTTGAGCATGGGCAGCAGGGCGTGCACGCGCAGCACCAGGCTGGTCACGTCGTCGGCGGTCATGCCCTCGTCGCGGGTGGCGGCGCGGGCCCAGGCCGACCAGCGGGTCAGCGCCTCGGGCAGGTCCACGGCCTCGTGGGCGCCGAGGTCCTCCAGCTCCGGGCGCAGTCGCGGCATGCGCTTGGGCAGGTCGCTCATCTCGTCGCCGCGAGCGACAGCGGCACCGGCGCCGACCAGGGCGCCGACCGGCTTGAGCCCGGCGACCCCGATCAGGATGCCGACCTGGCCGTGACCGGTGAGGCCGTAGCGGCCGGCGCGCCCGGCGATCTGGGCGACCTCCCAGGTGCGCAGCGGGCGCAGCTCCTGGCCGTCGAACTTGGTGGTGTCGGCGAACAGCACGGTGGTGGCCGGGACGTTGATGCCGTGACCGATGACGTCGGTGGTGACCAGGACGTCGAGCTCGCCCTTGGTGAACCGGTCGATGACGTCGCGGCGGGTGGCCGGGGGCAGCGCGCCGTAGAGGACGCCGACCTTGCCCGGGCGGTGCTGGTCGAGCTCCGCGGCGACGGCGTAGACCGTCTTGCGGGAGAAGGCGACGACCAGCGTCTGCGGCTTGACGCCGTCGGCCCGCACGGGGGAGCGGAGGACGTCGAGGCGGGACAGTCGCTTGTGGTTGACGACCTGCACCTGCTGGGCGTCGGTCACCAGCGGCTTGAGCACCAGGTAGGCCTCGGCGGCGGAGATCAGGTGCATCTCGCGGTACTCGCCGGTGAGCAGCAGCCGGGCCCAGTGGTGGCCGCGGTCGGGGTCGGTGACCCAGTGCGACTCGTCGAGGACGAGCATCTCGCCGCGGTCGGGGGCCTTCTCCACGGTGCAGCAGACGATCGGCGCGTGCGGGTCGATCTCCTCCTCGCCGGTGGACAGACCCACGGTGCCGGCGGGCAGCTGCGCGGAGAGCTTGGCGTAGGCCTCGTGTGCCAGCTGGCGCAGCGGCGCGGCGTAGACGCCCGAGCCGGTGGCGGCCAGCGCCTGCAGCGACTCGTAGGTCTTGCCGGAGTTCGTGGGGCCGAGGTGGAAGACGACCTTCTCGGGCCGGGTGGCGCGGGTGGGCAGCTCCGGGGCGGCGCCGTCGACCCAGATCTGCTGGGCGCGCTTCTCGTCGCGGGCGGCGGTGCGGTCGGCGTCGCGGGCCGCGGTCTGGCGGGCTGCGGAGCGCTCGCGGCGGCGAGCGGGGGCGTTCGGGGGGACGGTCACGGGCAGGCAGGTCCATTCGAAGGCTGGGGCAGGCGGGAGGAGATCGACGCGCGTGGGCGCGGACCTTCACGGAGTGGAACGCCGCCGTCCCGTACATCATGCCCTACTGAGAGAGCAGACGGCTCCCGGCGGGATGTTAGGCAGGAACTGACCACCGATCAAGGGTCGATGATCCGACCAGGTGTCGTTCCGCAGTCAGATCCTGCCCATGATCTGCACAGATGTGCGCAGGTCACGATCCGATAACGCGACGCACCATCGGCTCGGCGGGTCGTGGTGGCCAGGGTCGTCGGTGGTCTGGTGCCCCCAGCGCCCGGACCTCCGGGTGACGAGCCCGGCGTCCCGGGCCCCCTCTCCCCATGGAGTTCGACGTGCGCTTCTCCTCCCCGACCCGTCGTGCAGCAGGCCTCCTGGCCGTCACGACCATCGGCCTGTCCACCGCCGTCCTCAGCGTCACCGGTGTCGCCTCGGCCGCCACCGACTTCGTCCCGCCGGCCGGTGAGTCGTTCACGTTCACCACGAGTGACAGCGACTCCTACGACGTCGTCAACGCGACCAGCCTGATCGTCCCGGCCGGGTACTGCGGCATCGAGTGGGACGTCAACGCCGCCATGGGTGGTGCTGCGAGCGGCCCGGCTGCCAACACCGAGGGGCGCAGTCTGTCGGGGAAGACCGTCGTCGAGGCCGGGCAGGAGTACGTCTTCACCCTCGGGGAGGCCGGCGGCGACGCCAAGCGTGGCACTCCCGCGGTCGAGGCGGTCGCCGGGGACCCGACGGTCGTCCCCGCGGACGCTGTCCCGGGTGCTGGTGGACTCGGTGGCGCCGTGGGTGGCAAGGACGGCGTCGGCGACGAGGTCAACGGCTGGGGCGGCGGTGGTGGCGGCGCCACCACGATCAGCCTCGACGACGAGGTCGTCATCTCCGTCAAGGGCGGCGCGGGCGGCTCCGACGACGCGGCACACCCGACCGGTGGTGCCGGCGGCGGTGCGGACCTCCCGGCGACCTTCGTGGTGGGCGGACGGATCGCCGACGGCGCGCGGATCGACGGCGAGGTCTTCCCGTGCGAGGTCCCCGTCGTCATCACCCCGGAGACCCCCGTCGTCCCCGACCCCGGCACCCCCAGCAACCCGGGCACCGAGAACCCCGACGGCGAGTACGAGCAGGTCACCGGCGCCCCCAACGCCAACTGGGTCCTCGGCGTCGAGGGCGGCCTGGAGTTCCAGCTCTGGATCAGCAGCCTGGACTCCGAGGACCCCGTGACCGGTGTCGAGTACACCCTCGACGCCGGGAAGACCTGGAAGGGTGTCGCCACCGAGAACCTGGACGACTTCCAGTACTCCGGCACCATCACCGGCCTCGAGTCGGGCGCGACCTACTCGGTCTCCTTCCGCTTCACGACGAAGAACGGCGTCACCGAGGCGTCGGAGACCCTCACCGCCCGCACCGCCGTGCCCGGCCCGCTGGACGTCAAGGCCGTCGCCGGCCCCGGCGCGATCAAGGTGAGCTGGGCGCCCCCGGCCAACCTCGAGGGCGTCGCCGGCTACCTCGTCGTCGGTGGTCCCGAGGGTTCGCAGAGCAGCGAGGGCTCCATCGAGTGCCAGCCCACCGCCGACCTGGGCACCTCCTGCGCCATGCCCGCCGTCCCCGGCACCACCTACTCCCTGAGCGTGCACTCCCTCGACGCCGAGGGCGAGACGCTCGGCCGCTCCGAGTGGGTCACCGTCGGGCCGGTGCTCGCCTCTTCCGTCGCCTCCTCGCTCCCCAAGGCCGACGGCACGCTGACCAGCAACGACGCCGACGGCAAGGTCGTCGCCGGTGAGCAGATCACCATCAGCGGCACGGACTTCCTGCCCGGCTCCACCGTCGACCTGGTCGTCTACTCCACCCCGGTCAAGCTCGGCACCGCCACCGTCCTCGCCGACGGCACCTTCAGCGCCACGGTCACGCTGCCCAAGGACCTGACCAACGGCGTCCACCACCTGGTGGCCTCCGGTGTCGACGTCAACGGCAACCCCCGCGTCCTGGTCGTCGAGGTCACCGTCTCCGGTGGCACCGCCGTGCTGGCCATGACCGGCTTCTCGGCCCTGCCCGTCGCCGGCGCCGGTGCGCTGGCCCTGATCGCCGGTGGCGGCCTGCTGGTCGTCTCCCGTCGTCGTCAGGCCGCCTGACCTCCCCGCACCACCTGCTCGCCGCTCCGGCCCCGTCCCGCACCCGCGGGACGGGGCCGGTCCCGTTGTGGGGCGTGTCCGGCGGGAGCGGCCTCGCCACCGCGTGCCGCCTACAGGCCCTCCCTGGGTCGTGACCTGGGAGACAGCGAGAGGAGGTGCCGCGCGACCACGGGAGGGGTCGGGTCCGTAGCATCGGCGGGCAGCGGCACGGGGCGGCGACGCGTCCGTGCAGCCAGGAGGGCTCGCCTAGTGGCCGATGGCGGCGGTCTTGAAAACCGCTAAGAGTTCACAGCTCTTCGTGGGTTCGAATCCCACGCCCTCCGCCTCGTGCTCTCGGGTGGTGGAGGAGGTGGCTGCGCCGGTGACGACCTCGTCGGACGGCCCGTCGGCACGACGGGGCGACCTGACCCTCGGCCACGTGCTCGGCGCAGCCCGGCTGGACCCCGCGGAGGTGCTCGTCGTACGGCACACCTACCGGGCGGACGGCCTGAGCCACCCGCAGGGGGCGACGGTCGACGCCGTGCGCGAGTACACGCGGGCGCAGGACGTCAAGGGCGGCAAGTTCCCGAGGTCGCCGCCGTCCCTGTGGCTGGTCTTCATGGCCGACGGCAAGCGACGCTCGCGCTTCCTCACGGCGTACGAGAACCATGGGGAGGACGTGGGCGAGCGGACCGCGACGGGCCGCTTCTACGACCTGCACCCCTCGGAGGCACTGGCAGCCCTGCGCGATCGGCTGGTCATCGAGTGGTCGGCGGACACGATCAACTGGGCGAAGGGCGGTGCAGCCGCTGCGCAGATGCCCGTGGTCGAGATCGCCGACCCCGCGCGTGTGGCGTTCCCGGGCTTCGACCGGGTGCTGCTCACCCACGACCAGTTGACGGCCGTCGTCGAGGACCCCCGCTACGACGAGTGGCGGACCGCCCTGGCCGTCGTGCAGGGCATCTACCTGATCGCCGACACGAGCACCGGCAAGCTGTACGTGGGCAAGGCCGACGGCAGCGAACGGCTGCTCGGCAGGTGGACGGCCTACGCCCGCGACGGTCACGGCGGGAACCTCGCCCTGCGGGAACTGGCCGAGGCCGACGTCGCCCACAGCCGCCACTTCCTGTTCAGCATCCTGCGGGTCTTCGGGCCGGCCACGCCCGTGGCCGAGGTCGACGAGGCCGAGGCGCACTTCAAGAGGGCGCTGCTCACCCGGCAGCACGGGCTCAACCGCAACTGACCCCCGGAGCCCCTGGGCCGCCCCCTCCGCCGTCCGCGTGCTCAACGGCACGCCTGCGCTCCCGGCCGCCCCTCCTCGCGCCACGCCGGACGCGCGTGGGGCGTCGGAGGTCATCGACCGCACAACCCGCCCAGAACGGTCGATGACCGTGAAAGCCCAGCTCAACCGGGTCGTCCTGTCGACTCGTGGACCTGGGAGCGCACGGTCACCGGCTCTGCGGGGGGCCCTCCGCAACGATTGGGTGACGCAGGTGTCCGCGGCCCTGTCCGGACCCCGTCGGCGCACCCGCGCCGGCCCTACCTTTCGGCTGTCCGCGGCACTCCCCGCCGCGACGGACACCGAGGAGAGCCGCGTGCACCAGCTCGCGTCACCACGCACCCGCCCGGCCCCGGCCGACGGCGCCGTCACGCCGTCCGCGCTGCCCGCACCCCTGTGCACGGGTGCGCTGTGAGCCTCGTCTGGCCGACCGTGTCGGCCTTCGGCTTCGTGTTCTCCGTCGGCCTGGTGGTCGCCCTCGGCCGGGGGTCCACGGTCCGGTACGAGGCAGAGCGCGACCGGGCCAGGAACCGGGTCGAGCCCGCACTCGCGCCCGCTCCGGCCGATGCCCCCGGCGCCACCGTCCCCGGCGGGGGTGCCCCGCTGGCCGCAGCCGGGACGCACCCGGCGGCCGGCCGTGGGGCCGACCTCGCCGACCCGGCGGTCGCGGCGCACGCGCTCGACCGGCAGGAGGCCTCGGGCAGCGTCGCCACACTGCCGCAGACCCGCCCGGCCGGGCTCCCCGGCGATGCCGACTCGGTGCCGGCCTGGTGGCTGGTCGCCGAGGGCGACCACCAGGTGCTCGCCGGCCCCTTCACCGACCGGGTGGAGGCCGACTGGGCACTCCTCACCGGCCCGGAGGACGCCCCGGTGCACGCGCTCTACGGCCTGCGCCGCCCGGACGGCGGGGTGGCGCGGCGCCAGACGCCGGAGGACCTGGCCTGGCTGACCGAGCTGGGCGACCAGCTCGACCGGCTGCCCCAGGCGTGGGACGAGCGGATGGACGACGACGACCCGATGGTGTCTCTCGTCGTGGAGGTGACCGCGGCGCTGGTCGAGTCCGGCATCCCCGTGCACGACTGCGCCGGCGACGGTGTGGCCGGCGGGGTGTGCCTGACCCCGGAGCCGGGCTGCGACGGCGTCCTGGTCAGCTGGCACCAGCACGACCGGATGAGCCGCGACCAGGTGCGCGGCGCCGAGGCGGTCGTCGCGGTCCAGCGGGCGATGAACGCCGCGGTCGCCGAGTGCCTCCAGCTGCTGGGCTTCCTGGTGGCGCCGGTCGGCGCGGCGGGCTGCTCCCTGGTCATCGACGCACGGTCGGGCCGGTGAGGCGACGCCGGGTGCTGTGAGGGGCGGCACTCACTCGCAGGAGGTGACCGGCCCCGGGGCGCTGCGCAGCTCCGCGAGCCCCGTGCCGATGAGGAGGTGTGCAGCTGCCCCAGTCGATGAGGGCCCGGGACCCGCGGGCCGCAGCCAGGACCGCCGTCCTGGTGCTGCTGGTCTGCGCGGTCACGATGCTGGTCTTCTCGCTCTTCGGCCCCAACGCCGTCTCCACGGCCGGGATCGTCGCCTCCTGGGTGACCGCCGCGCTGCTGGTCGGGCTGGCCGTCACCTACCGCGTGACGCCGCCGGAGCGGATCGACCGGCGCGGCGGGTACGTGCTGATCGCCCTCATCGGGGTGGTGCTCTGCTGCGGGATGAACTGGATCACCCGGGACCCCTCCGCCGGTGGCCAGGCGTTCCTGGCCTTCCCGGTGCTGTGGGCCGGGGTGCACCTGCGCCGGGCCGCCGTCCGGGTGGTCACCGTCGCCGCCCTGGTCGGGGACGCCGTGGTGCTGTTCCACCTGGAGCCGGTCGGCAACGCGATCAGCGACCTCAGCTTCTTCGGCTCGGTGCTCGCCGTCATGGCGTTCATGCTCACCCGCTCCGGGGAGACCCAGGACCGGCTGGTCGCGATGCTCCAGGAGCAGGCCTCCGTGGACTCGCTCACCGGGCTGGTCAACCGCCGGGTGCTCGACGAGGCGCTGACCGAGGCCCTGACCACGCAGACCCGGCCGCTGGGCACCTCCCTGGTGCTGGTCGACATCGACTCGTTCAAGACCATCAACGACCAGTACGGCCACCCCGTCGGTGACGACGCCCTGGTGCACATCGCCGGCGTGCTGCGGTCGGTGGTCCGCCCCGGCGACGCCGTCCTGAGCCGGATGGGCGGCGACGAGCTCGCCGTCCTGCTGCCCGACTGCCCGGCCGAGGTCGCCGCCCGGCGCGCCACCGACGTGCTCGACGCGGTCCGTGCGGCGCCGCTGCAGCTGCGCGACGGCACCCTGCTGGCGGTGTCGGTCAGCCTGGGCGTGGCCCACGCGCCCTCGCACGCCGAGCAGCTCGAGGAGCTCTACGCCGCCGCCGACACTGCGCTCTACGCCGCCAAGCGGGCCGGTCGCGACCAGGTCCGCGTCGCCGAGGTGTGCTGAGACACCTGCCCGACTACCGAAGCCGGCGCACCGTGCCGGCCAGGGTGCGGGCGGTGAGCCGGCCGTCGGCCAGCCCCAGGGCCACGACGTCGTCGAAGGCCCGCTGGTCCTCGCGCGCCGCGCGCACCACGGCCTCCATGAGCACCGGCCACCGGCTCAGCTGCGAGGCGACCCCGGACGAGCGCAGGTGGCCGCCCAGCCGCCGGCGCAGCAGCCGGCGGTGCACCTGGCCCGCGCGGGCGCCGTGCGCGGCCGCCTCGCCGGCCAGCGCACCGGACAGGACGGCGTAGAAGATGCCCTCCCCGGTGAGCGGGTTGATCAGCGACTGCGCGTCCCCGGCCAGCAGCACCCGGCCGTCGGGCAGCCGCGGCCGCCCGGTCGACAGCGGCAGCCGGTGTGCGCGCAGGCCCTCGGGCTCGACACCGGGCAGCATCCGCTGCAGGCCGGCGACCAGCTCCGCGCGGGTCACCCCACCGGACACCAGCTCGCCGTAGCCGACGTTGGCCCGGCCGTCGCCGAGCGGGAACGACCAGGCGTAGGCCGGCCAGCGCTGCTCGGTCGTGGTGACCACCTGCACGCCCTCGGCGCCGGTCAGCACCGGCGCGTAGCCGCGGATCGCCACCGCCAGCCGGTCCGGGCTGTTGCCGGCCAGGCCCAGCGCCCGGCGGACGACGGACTCCGCACCGTCCGCGCCGACCAGCACGCCGGCGCGGAACCGGCCGTCGACCTCCACGTGGTCGGCGTGCACGGTCACCTCGCGGACGGTGTGCTGCCGGAACCGGACGCCGCGGTCGAGCACCTGCGCCAGCAGCCGGCCGTCGAGCACCGCGCGGGGCACCACGGACGAGGGGCGGTGCAGGGCGCGCTCGACCGTCGTCCCGCCCGGGCCGTGCAGCCGCAACCGCGGGACGGTCGGGTACCCGGCGGTCAACGTCGCGACGTCGAGGCCGAGGCCGGCCAGCACGTCGAGCGCCTCGGGCGCGATGCCGTCACCGCAGACCTTGTCGCGCGGGAACACCGACCGGTCGAGCACGAGCACGTCGGCGTCCGGACGGGCCCGGCGCACCGCGGCCGCGCAGGCCGCACCGGCCGGGCCGCCGCCGACGACGAGGACGTCCGCGTGCTCCACCGCGGCCGGGCTCAGGTGTTGTTCGCCGGCGTCGGGGTGCCGGGGTTGCAGTTCTCGTCCTGGCTGTTGCTGTTGTTCCCGGCGTCGCAGTTGGTCTCACCACGCTCGACGTCGAGGTTGGAGCCACCGCAGCCGGTGAGCACCGTGCTGCCGGCGATGGCGAGGGCCACGAGGGTCCGCTTGATGTGCATGGTGGGGGCGTTGCCCACGATCAGCGGTGTGCAACCGGCTGTCATCACCGGGGTGCGGTCCACTTCCGGGCCGGGTGGACGTAGCCGGCCACGAAGGCCAGCAGCCCAGCAGCGTCGTGCACCACCCCGAGGGCCTCGAGCCGGGCGGCGTCGAGGTAGCCGTCGTCGACCATCCGGCGCAGCTGGGCCAGCTGCGGCTGCCAGAAGCCCTCGACGTCCAGCAGGGCGACCGGCTTGGCGTGCAGCCCGAGCATCCCCCAGGTCCAGGCCTCGAACAGCTCCTCCAGGGTGCCGGCGGCCCCCGGCAGTGCGACGAAGGCGTCGGCGAGGTCGGCCATGACCTGCTTGCGCTCGTGCATCGTCGCCACGACCTCCAGCCGGGGCAGCCCGCGGTGGGCCACCTCGTCGTCGACCAGGTGCTGCGGGATCACCCCGACCACCTCGCCGCCGGCGGCCAGCGCGGCGTCGGCGACCACGCCCATCAGGCCCACGTCGCCGCCGCCGTAGACGATCCCGACGCCGGCGCGGGCCAGGTCCGCGGCGAACGTCGCAGCCGCCTGCTGGTGGGCGGGCGGGCCGGCGTGCGATCCGGTGAAGACGGCGATGCGCATGTGCCCGACCCTAGGTGGGCCCTCGGGCACCCCGCGTCGGCACGTCCGGAGGCCGTGTGCGGCGGCGGGCGGGCAACTCCCTGCTGTTCTCCTGATGCTCTCCTCAGGGTCACCCGTTGGAGGGACCCACACCGCAGAGTCGGCGCGACAGATGCACGGACGACGATGCGGGAGCGAGTCGATGAGCCACGACCACGAGCACCACCACCACGGCGGCCATGACCACCACCATGCCGACGCCGCTGGTGTCGAGGGCACCTGGGTCGACCCCGAGGCCGACGACCCGTTGTCGGTCTCGCGGCGGGCCTTCCTGGCCACCGCGACCGTCGTCGCGGGCGCGGCAGCCGGCCTCGGCGGCACCGTGGCCGGTGTCGGTCAGGGCGTCGCCGCCGCCACCGACCGCAAGGGCAGGACGAGCAACGCGTGGTCCGGCCGGCCCTACTTCCTCGCCGGTGACCACCACATCCACACCCAGTTCTCGCCCGACGCGCAGTACGAGATCGAGACCCAGGTGTCGAAGGCCCAGGAGTACGGGCTGGACTGGGTCGTCATCACCGACCACGGCAGCGTCGCGCACCAGAAGTTCTCGATCGACCAGGTGACGCCGCGCATCGAGGCCACCCGCAAGGCCCACCCGGACATGCTGGTGTACCAGGGCCTGGAGTGGAACATCCCGGGCGCCGAGCACGCCACGGTCTTCATGCCGCCCGGCCGGTCCACCGTCGACATCCTCAAGGCGTTCGAGGGCGGATACGACGGCAGCGTCCTCACCGCGCAGGGGCGGACCACCGCGAACAACCCCGCCGGTGCCGAGCCCTTCGCCATCGACGGACTGCGCTACCTCGAGCAGCAGGTCCGCAACCGGCGCACCGAGATCGCGCTGATGTTCGCCAACCACCCGAGCCGGCAGGGCATCGACAGCCCGCACGAGATCCGCAACTGGCGGGAGACCGCCCCGGGCGTCGCCGTGGGCATGGAGGGCGCCCCGGGTCACCAGGCTGCCGGCATCCCGGCCCCGGCCGGACCGGGTGGGGGTCGCGGGTACTACGACCGCTCCGCGGGGGCCAACAGCTTCGCGGCCTACCCGCCCGAGTCCTACCGCACCTTCGGTGGCTTCGACTGGATGACCGCGACCGTCGGCGGGCTGTGGGACTCCCTCCTGGCCGAGGGGCTCCCCTTCTGGGTCACCGCGACCTCGGACTCGCACCAGGTCTACCGCGACACGTTCACGCCGGGCACGCAGGACTACGCCACGACCGGCAGCCGGGGCGCCCCGATCGACACCGGCGCACCCATCACGTCCTACGGGGACTTCTGGCCCGGCCAGTACAGCAGCACGCTGGTCGCCTCCAACGCCCGCAAGTACGTCGACCTGATGAAGTCGCTGCAGGCCGGCAAGGTCATCGCCGTGCACGGTCGGCTCATCGAGGGCCTGGACCTCCGTGTGCGGTCGCCCCGGCAGGGGGACGCCCGGGGGGTCACCCTCGGCGGCACGACCTGGGTGCGCCGGGGTGGTGACGTCGACGTCTCGATCACCGTCGAGCTGGCCGCCGGCCCGAACGCCAACGGCGACGTCCCGAAGCTGGCGAAGGTGGACCTGATCAGCGGTCCGGTCACCGGCCGGGTCAAGGACAAGGACACCTTCCGGGCACCCGAGACCCGTGTGGTCGAGACCTTCGAGGTGCGCAAGGGCCGCAAGACGGCCACGTTCAACCACACCTTCCGCAACGTCCAGGACTCCTTCTACCTGCGACTGCGCGGCAGTGACGGCAAGCAGCTGGACTCCGCCGGCAACCCGCCGATGGACAAGGTGGGCGACGCGAACCCGTGGGACGACCTCTGGTTCTACGCCAACCCGGTCTTCGTCGACGTCGTCTGATGGTCGACCGCTGGTGGGCGGGCGCCCCCCGGGACGAGGTCCTCGCCGACGCCCACCTGCTCGCGGCCGTCGACGAGGCCCTGATCGGGTCGGGTGTCTCGGCCGAGCTGGTCTGCACGTCGGTGGACCGCTCGGCCGGGGTTCCCCGGACCGGTGTGGCGCTGCGGCTGACCGGGGAGCCGGCGGACCCGTCGGCCACCCGGTCGGCCCTGTCGCAGACGCTGGGCGGACCCGTCGTCGTGCTCGACGAGGAGGCCGGTCAGCCTGACGTCGTCGCCTCGGCCGCACTGCAGGCGGCGCGGCAGGGAACGGCGGGGCGCTGCGTGCGCTTCCCGGGCCAGCAGGCGGTCCGCGGCCGGCTCCCGGTCGCGGACCTGGTCTCCGGGACCGCCATCGACGAGCTCGTCGGCGTGGGGGTCGAGGTGGCCCCGGATGCCGTCGTGGACACGCTGGGCTTCCTGCGTCCGCAGTGGTCGGGCGGCCGGCTGACGCTGCTGGTGGAGCAGGGGGCCGGAGGGGTGTTGCGACCCTTCGAGATCGAGTCGCCGCACGAGTGCTGCGGCGGCGCCGGTCACTGAGCGGTCCCGGAGGGGCCGACGTCCCGGCGTCGGCCCCTCCGGCACGTCACACCGCCGGGGTGGCGAAGCCGATCTCCTTGCCGGCGATGCAGGCCGGGAAGGTCTCGAAGGCCGCCGCACGCTCGGGCGAGGCGTTGTAGCGCTCCTCCACCTCCAGGAAGTCGGCCTCGTCGCCGTCGTGGGCCACCGCCCAGGTGAAGGTGGAGTGCTCCTGCTCGGACAGGGCGAACAGCACCCGGAAGCCGAACTGCTCCCGCACCGGGACGATGGTCGGGAACCACGCCAGGAAGTCGGCCATCCGGCCCGGTTCGATCTCGTAACGACGCAGCTGCACGGTCATGCGCCCAGTCTGATGGAGTCCCAGCGGTGCGGAGAGCGCGCCCTGGGACCCCATCAGCGCGGGGTCAGGACGACGGCGGGACGTAGAACTGCAGGTCGTTGCCCTCGGAGTCCTTGAACGGCGCGATCCGGCCCCACGGGTGGTCGCTGATGCCGCCGGAGAACTCCACGCCCTTGCCCTGCAGCTCGGCCACCTCGGCGTCGAGGTCACCGTCGGGCTGGAAGGTGATGACGGCGCCGCCGTCGGCGTGCTTCGCCGTCCCCTCACGCGCGTTCAGCCCGATCATCAGGCCGTTCGAGTCGTACTCGCTCCAGTCCTCGGTGACCTTCTTCTCGGTCAGCCCCAGGACGTCCCGGTAGAAGGCCCGGGCCCGGTCCATGTCGTCGACCGGCACCCACACGCTCGCCACACCACTCGCCACGTCAGTTCTCCTCGTCAGTAGGTCGTGCACGACCCGTGCCCACCCGGGTGGCCCGGCAACCACGGCGGCGTCACGGCAGACTGGGACGGTGCGCACCTCGACCGACGGCTGGACGACGTGTGCGCTGGGGCACCGCCACTGGGGGCGGGCCGGCGCAGCCGGGCTGCTGCTGCACCGCCCCGGCCCGGTCGGCACCGAGGTCCTGCTGCACCTGCGGGTGGACTGGTCGCACCACGGCGGCACCTGGGGCACCCCCGGTGGTGCGCTGCACGCCGGTGAGGACGCGGCCGACGGCGCGCTGCGCGAGGCGGGGGAGGAGCTGGGCCTGCGCCGTTCGGACGTCCTGCTCGGGACGGCGTCGGTCGACGACCACGGCGGCTGGAGCTACACGACCGTGCTGGCCGTCCCCGCCGGGCGGCTGGAGCCCACCGACCTGGTGCTGAACGAGGAGAGCACCGACGTCGGGTGGTTCGCCCTCGACGCGCTCCCGGTCCTGCACCCGGGCCTGGCCGGCTCGCTGCCGACCCTGCTGCCGCTGCTGGCGGCCTGACTCACGCCTTCCCGGGGACGGTGACCGGGACGACGACGAGCCGGTGGTCGCCGAACTCCATCGCCCGCACCTCCGCCGGCCCGGCCTGCACCGGGTCGAGGGCCAGCACGTGGTCGAACTGCACCCGGGGCGCGGGCGCGGGGTAGGTCGGGGCGGTCGCCAGCCGCTGGGCGCGGACCAGCGTCGCCGGCAGCGGGCCGATCAGGTTCAGGTCGCCGGCGAGGAGCACCGGGCCGGGCAGCGTGCGCGCCCAGCTGCGCAGCCGGAACAGCTGGCGGGCCGCGGTGTGCGGCGCGAAGGACAGGTGGGTGCCGATCACGGTGACCCCGTCGAGCTCGGCGGCCACGGCCAGCCGCGGCTCGTCGGGGAACCACCAGGTGCGGACCTCGCCGGTGCGCGGGTCGGGGGCCCGGATCGGCAGCTTGGCGCGGCCGGCGCCCAGCGCCTGCACCGACCAGCGCCGCACGGGCAGCCGGCTGAACAGCGCGATGCCGTAGTGGGGGCCGGCGAGCTGCTCCCACGACCCGCGCAGCACGGGCGGGTCGACCGGAGTCCAGCTGCGGAAGGGGTCGGGCGTGCCGGCGACCGCGGCGGCGAACCGCCACTGGGAGACGCCGAGCGCGGCGGCCACCTCGGCCGGCTGGTCGACCCCGTGTGACCGCGGCTGGGCGACGTCGACCTCCTGGACGGCGAGGACGTCGACGTCCAGCCCGGCCAGGGCGGCCCGCAACCCGGTGGCGTCGAGCGAACGGCCCCGGGAGTCCCGGGCAGAGGCGAGGTTCAGCGTGCCGACCCGGAGTTCCACCCGCCCATCAGACCAGGGTCGCGACGCTCGTGCTCTGCTCACCGTGGTGGGCAGGGGACGAGCTCCTCGGGGAGCAGGTGCCCGGCGCGGCCGTTAGGTTCGCACCCGTGAGTGCCCGCGCCGACGTCTCCGAGATCTTCGACCCCACCGCGTGGCAGGAGGTCGAGGGCTTCGAGCAGCTCACCGACGTCACCTACCACCGGGCGGTCGACGCCGGGGTGGTGCGGATCGCCCTCGACCGGCCCGAGGTGCGCAACGCCTTCCGGCCGCAGACGGTCGACCAGCTGCTCGCCGTGTTCGAGCACGCGCGGCTGTCGACCGACGTCGGCTGCGTGCTGCTCACCGGCAACGGCCCCAGCGAGAAGGACGGCGGCTGGGCGTTCTGCTCCGGCGGTGACCAGCGGGTGCGCGGGAGGTACGGCTACGAGGCCGGGGACGGGGTCAGCGGCCGGCTGCACATCCTGGAGGTGCAGCGGCTGATCCGGTTCATGCCCAAGGTCGTCGTCTGCGTCGTCCCGGGGTGGGCGGCCGGCGGTGGGCACAGCCTGCACGTGGTCGCCGACCTCACCCTGGCCAGCGCCGAGCACGCCCGGTTCAAGCAGACCGACGCAGACGTCGGCAGCTTCGACGGCGGCTTCGGCTCGGCCTACCTCGCCCGGCAGGTGGGCCAGAAGTTCGCCCGCGAGATCTTCTTCCTCGGCGAGGAGTACTCAGCCGCGGACGCGCACGCGATGGGCATGGTCAACCGGGTGGTGCCGCACGCCGAGCTGGAGGCCATCGCGCTGGACTGGGGACGCCGGATCGTGGCCAAGAGCCCGACCGCCCAGCGGATGCTCAAGTACTCGTTCAACGCGATCGACGACGGCCTGGTCGGTCAGCAGCTCTTCGCCGGGGAGACCACCCGGCTGGCCTACATGGCCGAGGAGGCCGTCGAGGGCCGCGACTCCTTCCTGGAGAAGCGCCCCGCCGACTTCTCCCGCTTTCCGTGGCATGTGTAGGCGGCAGGCCGGGCATCAGACGTACGCCTGTGGCCCCCTTCCGGGGCCCAGTGCGAGCTTGCGAGTGCTGGGGAGAAGGGGGTCCTTGTGATCATCGAGGTGATCGGCGGTGCCGACGAGGTGCCCGAGGTGCGGGTGGCCGACGTCGACGACCTGACCCGGCTGCACCTGGCCGTGGGCGCGGTGACCGACGAGGAGGCCGACGCGGCGCTGCGCACGGCCGGCATGGGCCGGCTGACCGACGGTGACACCGGCGTGGTGTCCGTCGCCGCGCTGCGTGCGGCCGCCGAGCCGCAGGCGACGGCCGCGGACTGGGGCGACCGCTTCGACGCGATGGTGATCTTCGCCGCGGACAAGGGCTGGACCGCGGACGACGGCGCCGGCCTGCAGGTGCACATAGAGCCCGCCGCGTCCGCCTGACCAGCGCGTCCACCCGGTCGCGGCCCCGGCGCGGCCCGCCCGGCGCCGCTGTGAGGTCGATGTGTGCCGGCCTGGTTGTTGTGGTCACTCCAGTTTCTTGGGCACGATTGCACGGTGGCGACCACAGACCTCCCCCAGCGACCCGCCGGCTCACGTCCTCCGGGCCGTCCGCTGTCCTCGGAGCTCTCCGACCAACTGGTCGCCGTGGCGATGGACATCCTGGCCGACGAGGGCTGGGGGCGGCTGAACAGCGACCGCGTCGCGGCCCGGGCCAGGGCCGGCAAGGCCGGCATCTACCGCCGGTGGCCCACGATGGCCGCCCTGGCCCGGCACGCGCTCTCCACCACCTCGCTGGTGGAGGTGCCCGCCGACGCCGGCTCGCTCACCGCGGACCTGTGCGCCCTGCTGGTGCGCTGGACCCAGCCGCTGGACCGGTCCGAGCGCGCGGCGGCCAGCCTGATGGGCGCTGCCCGGCACGACGAGGAGCTGCGCGCCGGCCTGGACGAGGCGCTGCTGCGCCCGCTGGGCGCCGCGGTGCGCGAGATCGCCGCCCGGGAGGCCGCCCGCGGGCACGAGCTGGCGGCCGAGCGCGTGGTGCTGCTGGGCTCGGTGCTGGAGGCGCTGTGGTGGCAGCGCTACACCTCCGTCGCCGCCGCCCCGCGCAGCGCCACCGAGGTCGAGCACCTGGTCGCCGACGTGCTGGTGCCCATCGTCGAGCCGGAGCACGTGGCCGGGCCCGAGCACGTGGCCACGGCCGGCTGACCGGCGCTCAGTCCACCGACAGGCCCAGCTGCCCGGCCAGCTCCCGGACGGCGTCCTCGAGGACGCCGAAGGTGGCGGTCACCGCGGCCAGCGCGGCCGCCTGGCCGGCCGGCGTCCAGCCCTCGGCCAGGCCGGTACGGCGGTGCTCGGCCACGAGCACCGCGCCGGCGTTGAAGAACAGCTCGGCGGCGAGCCGGGCGAGCAGCTCCACCGGCGCGGGCGCGGGCCGTGCCGGTCCGGCGAGGGCGGTGGCCAGCGCGTCGACGGTCAGCTCGACGGCCTCGGCCACGAGCATGCGGCTGCGGGTCTGCAGGTCGGGGGAGTGCACCATCGCCTCGACGTAGCTGCTGCGCTCGGGCCGGCCGGCGTCGGCGACCAGCGCGCTGATGTCCCGCTCCACCTGGCGCCGCAGCGCGGTCAGCGGTCCGGTCCCCGGCGGGCGCCCGGCGACGGCGGCGGCCGGACCGCTGATGTCGGGGATGCGCCCGTCGTGGAAGAGCGCCTCCTTGCTCTCGAAGTGGTTGAACACCGTCTGGACGGCGACGTCCGCGGCGGCGGCGATGTCGGCGGTCGTGACGGCCTCGAACCCGCGCTCGGCGAACAGCCGGTGCGCCGCAGCGCGGATCTCTGCCCTCGTCCGGGCCTTGCGCAGCTCCCGCCGCCCCCCGGTGACGTCCTCCACCCCGTCAGCGTAGGCGGCCCTGCGGTCGGCTCCCCGGTGGATCAGCTGGTCAGCGCGGTGTCGGCGGCCCGGCGCAGCTCGGGGGCGGCCGGTGCCCAGTCCGCCCAGGTGGCGTCGGCCCAGGCGCTGACCAGTGCCGGCAGGTCCACCACGTCGAGGTCGGCGGCGAGGTCGGCCACCGTCGTCGTCCAGCGGGCCGGCGGCTGCAGCGACCGGGGCGCGGCGTCCTCCACCCGGGCGGCCAGGGCCGCGGCGGCCAGTGGGTCCTGCCCACGGTCGCGCTCCAGGCACAGCCGCACCGCAGCCGCGGCCGGTCCGCCGGGCAGCAGGTGCTGGGCGTCGTAGGTGTCGCGGGCCAGCTGCAGCAGCGCCGCCGTCTGCAGGTCCTGCGCCGCCTCGTCGCGCAGCCCGCGCACGGTCACCTGGAACAGCCGCCAGCAGCTGGCGGAGGCGCCGGGGTGCTGGCCGTCGGCGTCGGGGGTGGCGACCAGGACCGCGCCGCAGCCGGGGCAGACCGTCGTCCGGAGCTGGTCGGCGGTCTCGGGCGCGGTGTCGGCGGTGGTCACGACGGTCGATCGTGCCGCACTCGCCGGGGAGTCGCCGACCGGGACACCGGTTGGCCGGTGCACCGACGGGGAAGCCCAGCAGCATGGCCGAACCCACGATCGCCGTCCTGGACGTCGACGGCACGCTCGTCGACTCGAACTACCAGCACGCCCTGGCCTGGTACCGGGCGTTGCGCTCGCTCGGGGAGACGTTCCCGATCTGGCGCATCCACCGCCTGATCGGGATGGGCGGGGACCAGCTCGTCGGCGCCCTCGGCGGGGACGAGGTCGAGGCCCGCATCGGTGACCAGGCCCGGGAACGGTGGGTCGAGGAGGTCGACGCGCTCATCGACGAGATCGCCCCGCTGCCCGGCGCCCGGGACCTGATCGCAGCGGTCAAGGACCGCGGTCACCGACTGGTGCTCGCCAGCTCCGGCAAGCCCCAGCACGTGGACCAGTTCGTCGACCTGCTGGGCGTGCGGGACCTCGCCGACGCGATCACCTCCAGCGAGGACGCCGAGGCCTCCAAGCCCGCGCCGGACCTGCTGCAGGTGGCGCTGCAGAAGCTGGGCGCGGCCCCGGACGCCGACAGCGTGATGATCGGTGACTCGGTGTGGGACGTGGAGGCGGCGAAGAAGGCCGGGATGCCCGCGATCGTCGTGCGCTCCGGCGGCTTCGGTGACGACGAGCTGCGCGACGCGGGGGCGGTCGGGATCTACGACACCCCCGCCGACCTGGCAGCCGCGCTGGACGACACCCCGCTCGCCTGACGGCGGACCCCTCGCCCCCACCCCCGCAGGCTCGCGGCAGGGGGCCGGGGGGTGAGGGGGCTGCCCGTTCAGGCGCCGCTGAGAGCGGGGCGCCCGGCTGCCGGGGCCTCGTCGGCGGCGGTGGTGAACCCGGTGCGGGGCATGGCGGTCCACACCGGCTTGCGGCGGGTGAGGGCCATGCACAGGCCCTGCAGGCGGTACCAGGCGTGCACCTGGCGGTAGCCGACGTTCTCCAGCACCCCGGCGGCCAGCAGGGCCAGCAGGTCGCGGCCGTTGCGGTAGCGGTGGAAGGTGAACTCCTCGACGGCGACCACAGTGGTCGACAGCAGGGTGCCCACCAGCAGGGCGAAGCCGATCATCACACCGGCCGAGGCGGGGTCCAGGACGCCGATCGCGGCGGCCAGGACGACCGAGAGCAGTCCCAGCACCTCGACCACCGGCCCGAGCAGCTCGAACAGCAGGAAGAACGGCAGCGCGAGGAGACCGACGGTGCCGTAGCGCGGGTTGGCGATCATGTGCTTGTGCTTCCACAGCAGCTGGCCCAGCCCGTGTGACCAGCGGCGGCGCTGGCGGCCCAGCACCTCCCAGGTCTCCGGGACCTCGGTCCAGCAGACCGGTTCGGGCACGAACACCAGCCGGTGCGGGCGGCCCTGCCGGCGCATGTGCTCCTGCAGGCTGACCACCAGCTCGGCGTCCTCGGCCAGGGAGAGCGGGTCCAGCCCGCCGATCTCGACCACGAGGTCGCGCCGGAAGAGCCCGAACGCCCCGGAGATGATGAGCAGGGCGTTCGCGTCGGCCCAGCCGGTGCGACCGAGCAGGAACGAGCGCAGGTACTCCACGGCCTGGATCCGCACCAGCCAGCGCCGGGACAGCCGCGGCTCGAGCACCGCGCCGCCGTCGGTCAGTGCCCCGTTGACGGTGCGGATGACGCCGCCGGTGCCGATCACGTTGACCGGGTCCTCCACGAACGGGCGGGCCACCTTCAGCAGGGCGTCGGGCTCGAGCAGGGAGTCCCCGTCGACCATGCACACCAGCGGGTGCCGGGCCACGTTGAGTGCGGCGTTGACCGCGTCGGAGCGTCGTCCGACGCTGGTCTTGCGGATGACGGTGAGCGGGTCGCCGGTCGTCGCCCGGTGCACCGAGAGGACCTCGCCGTCGACCTGCAGGTCGGCCGTGCGACGGGGCGTCACGCGGGTGAGGGCGTACCGCTGCGCGACGAGATCGAAGGTGCGGTCCTTCGAGCCGTCGTCGACCATCACCACCTCCAGGGAGGGGTAGCGCTGGGCGAGGGTCGCCGCCAGGGTGTCCAGGATCCCGGCCTCCTCGTCGTGGGCCGGGACGATGACCGAGACGGCGGGGGTCAGCGGGCTGGCGAAGATCTGCTCGTGGCCCTCGGCGCCGGCCCAGCGCCGGTTGGCCAGCACCCGGCGGGCACCGAAGGCGACCAGCACGAGCATGGCGACGTCGAGCAGGACCACGTAGCCCAGCACGGTCCAGTTGACCGTCTGGATGAGGGAGGTGGCGGCGTCGTTCACGCGGCGGCCGCCTGACGGGCGGGCCGGCGGGACAGCGCGAGGACGTCGAGCGCCGAGCGCGCGGCCTCCCCGGTGGCACTGCGCAGCTGGGCGTGGGCGACGAGCTGGCGGTGGCCGGCGTCGCCGGTGAGGGCCAGTGCGTCGGCGCAGGCCCCGCGCACGTCCACCGTGGGCGCGCAGCGCAGGCCGGTGGTCAGCGCGCGGAGGCCACCGGCATCACCGATCCGGCCCAGTGCCTCGGCGGCGGCGCACTGCAACGGCGCGTGACCGGACCCGAGGAGGACGTCGGCCAGGGCCGCGGTGGCGACGGGGGAACCGATCCGGCCCAGGGCCTGGGCGGCGGCCCGGCGGGCGTGCGGGTCACGGTGGTCGTCGCCGACCAGGGCGATGAGGGTGGTGGTGGACGCGGGGTCGCCGTGCAGGCCGAGCAGCTCCGCGGCCAGTGTCTGGGCGACCGGGAAACCGGCGTCCAGGGCGGCGCGCAGCGAGGGCAGCGCGGCGACACCGAGGTCGAGCAGGGCCATCCCGGCCACGCCCGGGGGCAGCGGCTGCCCGGCGGTGACGGCGGCCAGCAGCGGTCCGACGGCGGCGGCGTCGCCGTTCTTGCCCAGCGCGCGGGCGGCGGCGTTGCGCACCTCGGGGGCGCGGTCGCCCAGCAGCTCCACGAGGGCGCCGGTGTGCTCGACGCTCGCGGCGTTGCCCAGCAGCACGGCGGCCCGGCCGCGCCGGGCGGCGCCGCGGGCGGTCAGGTCCCCGGCGGCCCGGGTCACCACCCCGCGGTCGAGCAGGACCGACTGCAGGGCGGTCCGGTCGGCGCCGCGGAGCTGGGGGAGGAGCTCCAGGACGAGCTCGTCGAGCAGGGCGGGGGCGGCGGTCATCGCCGCCTCGTCCCCGGCGTCCCCGTCGAGGAGGGCGTGCACGAGCGGCGTCAGCTCGGCGCGCCGGCGGGCGTCCCGGGCGAGGCGGCGGGTGCGCGCCCCGTGCTCCACGGCCACCGCGACGAGCAGCACGACCACCAGCAGGGTCACGACCAGGGAGCCGATGAACACCGCCTGGGCCAGCGAGGTCACGGCGCGACGCTCCCCGGGGGCAGCGCCGCGGTCACCCGGGTCGCCAGCTCGCGCGGGCTGAACGGCTTGACGATGTAGTCGGTCGCCCCGGCGGCGAAGCCGCGCTCGAGGTCGGGCTCCTGGGCCTTGGCGGTGAGCAGCAGGACCGGGGTGCGGGCGAGCGCCTCGTCGGGGTCGGCCCGCAGCGCCGCGCACATCTCCAGGCCGTTCATCCGCGGCATCATCCAGTCCAGGACGACGAGGTCCGGGCGCAGTTCACGTGCCGCGGCCAGGCCGGCCTGCCCGTCGGTCTCGACGGAGACGTCGAGGCCGAGCCGGGTCAGCCGGAAGGCGACGAGGTCGGCGATCACGGGGTCGTCGTCGACGACGAGCACGCGGGTCATGGGGCTCCGATCAGCGGTGGGGACTGACACGGTGATCGGCGACTCCGGGGGAGAACTGAAGGACTCCCCGCCGACGTCCTGCGCCGGCCCGGCCGCCGCCGGCGCGCGGTGTGCGGCGCGTCCGCTCAAGAGGCGCACGGGAACGGCCGACAACCAGACCATGGCGTCCCTCACACCGGTCCGTCCGACCGATCGGCCCGGGCGGACCACCTCCTCCCGGCACCCCGGTGCCGGCCACCCGCCGGTGCCCCTGCAGACGCTGATGCGGCGGCCGGCCCGGGTCGGCCTGGCCGCCCTGGTGGCCGTGATGACGACGGTGGTGGCGCTGAACCTGGTCGTCGCGGCCTTCCTGATGGCGAACTGGTCCCGGGCCGGGCAGGTGCTGGTCGCGCTCCAGGACGGGCACGTCGCGATGCTCAACCAGGAGACCGGGCTGCGCGGGTTCCTGATCACCCGCGACCCGCAGTTCCTCGAGCCCTACCGGCAGGGTGCCGCGGACATGGCCGTGCTCGACGCGCAGATGATCGAGTGGTCCGAGGGCGACGAGGACCTGCGGTACTGGGTCGACCAGCTGCACGTGGCCGAGCAGGCCTGGGTCGAGCAGTGGGCGACGCCGGTGCAGCAGGTCCAGCCCGGGATCGGGGACGGGGAGTCGCTGACGGCCCTGCTGCTGCAGGACAAGGCGCTGTTCGACCGCTACCGCGAGGTGGAGGCCGGCGCCCGGGAGGTCCTCACCGCGCGCCGCGAGGCCGCCATCGCGCAGACCCGGCTGGTGCTGGCCACCGGCACCGCCGTGGGCATCGGCGTCGCGGTCGCCGTCGCGCTGGTCGTGCGGCGGGTCAACCGGCGGGTCAGCGACGAGGTGCTGCCGCCCATCCAGCAGCTGCGCGACCAGCTCTCCGACCTTGCCCAGGGCGACGTCGACCGGGCCGTGGCGCCCACCGGGCCGGTCGAGCTGCGGGAGATGGCCACCGACGTCAACACCCTCAGCGACGCGCTCCGGTTGCGCGGCGAGCAGGTCTCGGCCCGCGAGGAGCAGCTGGTCGCCGCCCGGGACGAGGCCGAGCGGGCCGGTCAGGCCAAGACGGCGTTCCTGGCCACGATGAGCCACGAGATCCGCACGCCGCTCAACGCCGTCCTCGGGCTGACCGACCTGCTGCTGACCACCGAGCTGACCGAGCTGCAGCGCGGGCACCTGGAGACCGTCTCGCGCAGCGGCGACAGCCTGCTGACGCTGATCAACGACGTGCTCGACTTCTCCAAGATCGAGGCCGGCGAGCTGGACCTGGATGAGGCCCCCTTCGACCTGGCCGAGCTGGTCTACGACGTGGGGCAGCTGTTCGCCGGCGCCGCCGGGGCCAAGGCCATCGACCTGCTGGTCGACGTGCGGGCCGCCGAGGGCCGGCAGCTCATCGGCGACGGGCTGCGGCTGCGCCAGGTGCTGATGAACCTGGTGTCCAACGCGGTGAAGTTCACCCCGCGCGGGCACGTCGTCGTCCGGGTCACCGGCGAGGTCCGGCACGACGTGCTGCACGCGCAGATCGCGGTGCTGGACACCGGCATCGGCATCCCCGACGAGCACCGGCACCGGCTGTTCCGCTCCTTCAGCCAGGTCGACGGGTCGACCACCCGCGTGTACGGCGGCACCGGCCTCGGCCTGGCGATCAGCCAGCGGATCGTCCAGGCGATGGGCGGGGAGATCACCGTCGACAGCGAGGTGGCGGTCGGCTCGACGTTCACCATCCACGTCGGGCTGCAGCTGGGGACGGCCGAGGACGAGGTGCCCCCGGCGGTCTCGCTGGCCGGGTACCGGGTGCTGGCGGTCGACGACAACCGCACCAACCTCGACATCCTCGAGCACCAGCTGACCCGGGCGGGGGCCACCGTGGTGCTCGCCGACAGCCCCGCCCAGGCGCTGTACCTGCTGGGCGCGACCGGCGCCGGTCACGGCTTCGACGTCTGCGTGCTCGACCAGCACATGCCGGGCACGAGCGGGGACGAGCTCGCCCGCCGGATGCGGGACACCCCGGCCACGGCCGGGCTGCCGCTGGTGCTGCTCAGCAGCTCCACCACCGTCCCGGTCGGCACCGCCGGGCTCTTCGACGCCCGGCTGCACAAGCCGGTGCACCCCGACCGGCTGCTGCGCACGCTCTGGTCGCTGGTGCGGCCGGGACCGGTCCGGGAGCCGGCCACCTCCACCGGCCCGGTGGCCACCGGGCACGAGGGCGCCTCGCTGCACGTGCTGATCGCCGAGGACCACGAGGTCAACGCCCAGCTCATGCAGCTCTACCTCCGCCAGCTGGGCCACACCAGCGAGCGGGTGGCCGACGGCCGGGCCGCGGTCGACGCCGTGCGCGCCGGCCGGTACGACGTCGTCCTGATGGACGCGCAGATGCCGGTGCTCGGGGGCGCCGACGCGACGGCGGAGATCCGGGCACTGCCCGGGCACCGGCCCGTGGTCATCGCGGTGACGGCGAGCGTGCTGGCCAGTGACCGGGCGGCGTTCCTCGCCGCCGGGGCCGACGACTTCCTCACCAAGCCGGTGCGGCTCGCCGTGCTCGACGGGGCGCTGGGCAAGCAGTTCCCCGGCGCGGTGGCCGCCGCTGCCGTGCAGCCGGCCCCCGTGACGGTGCCCGCCGACGTGCTCGACCGGGAGGTCGTCGAGGAGCTCCACGACCTGGGGGAGGAGGGCTTCCAGCAGGTCTACACCCGCTTCGCCGACAACCTCGACGCCTGGGTCGCCGGGCTCGTCGCGGCAGCGTCCGGGGACGCGGCCGCTGCCGACGCCGAGGACTCCGCGCCCCGGCTGGCACACCGGCTCAAGGGCAGCAGCGCCTCACTGGGCGCGGCCGGACTGGCCGCCCTCTGCCAGCGGATCGAGCACGTCGACGAGCTGTCCGGTGCCGAGCGCGACGAGCTGCTGCAGGCCTTCCGGATCGAGGCCGGTCAGGTCGCGGTCGCCGTCCGCGCGCTCCTGGCGGGGACTCCGGTCAGCGCCTGACCCGGGGGGTCCCGGCCCGGGTCAGGCGGGGCCGCCGGGCAGGTCCAGCCCGGCGAGCACCCGCCGCACGTCGGCCCCGCGCACCGGCTTCACCAGCACGCCGTCCATGCCGGCGGCGCGGCAGGCGGCCTCGGACCCGGCGAGGGTCTCGGCGGTCAGGGCGACCACCCGGGTGCGCCCGGCCCCGCCCGGCAGCGCCCGGATCGCCGCGACGGCCTCCAGCCCGGACATCCGCGGCATCTGCAGGTCCAGCAGCACCAGGTCGAAGGCGCCGTCCTGCACCGCCCGCAACGCCGCCAGGCCGTCGCCGGCGGTCACGACGTCGGCGCCCTCGGCGGTCAGCAGGCCGCTGGCGACCATGAGGTTGATGTCGTTGTCGTCGGCCACCAGGACCCGCGGACGCCGCCCGGTGGACGCCGGTGCCGCGGCCGGTGCCGGCGCCGCCGCCGGCTGCGCGGGCGCCGCGGCGGCCGGCAGGTCGAGGACCACGGTGAACGTCGACCCGACGCCCGGCTCGCTGACCACGTCGATCCGGCCGCCCATCAGCTCGACGAGCTGCCGGCTGAGGGCCAGGCCCAGGCCGGTGCCGCCGTGGCGGGCCCCCTGGGCGCCCTGGGTGAAGGGCTGGAACAGCTGGGCGACCTCGGTGGCCGACATCCCGGCCCCCGTGTCGCCGACCGCGACCCGCAGCGGGGCGGTGCCGTCCCCGGAGACGTCGACGGTCACCCCGCCGCGCTCGGTGAACTTGACCGCGTTGCCCACCAGGTTCATCACGACCTGCCGCAGCCGGTGCGGGTCGCCGACCCGTGCGCCGACGGCGTCGCCGGTGAGCTCCAGCGTCAGCCCCCGGTGCCGCGCGGAGGGCTCCAGCGCGGCGACCACCTCGGCGACGACGTCGGCCGGCCGGAACGGCTCCCGGGCCAGCGTCACGGCGGTGGTCTCGGCCTTGGACAGGTCGAGCACGTCGTTGAGCAGGTGCAGCAGGGCCTCACCGGAGCGGCGGGCCACCGCGACGTGCTCGTGCTGGGTGGGCGTCAGCGCGTCCAGGGAGAGCATCTCGAGCATGCCCAGGACGCCGTTGAGCGGCGTGCGGATCTCGTGGCTGGCAGCGGCGAGGAACGCGGTCTTGGCCCGGGTCGCCGCCAGGGCCTGGTCGCGGGCCTCGGTCAGGGCGCGGGCCTGCGCGCGGGCGCCGCTGACGTCCTTCTGGGCGATCACGGCCCCCAGCAGCCGGCCGGCGTCGTCGACCATGGCCTGCCCGTCGCAGCGGACGGTCACCGGGTCCCCCTCCTGCGGGGCGATGACGACGACGGCGTCCCGCACGTGCCCGTCGGCCAGGGCCCGCAACAGCGGCACCTCCGCCATCGGCAGCGGCGTCGTCCCGTCCTCGCGGAAGAGGACGTACTGGCCGTCCCACACCCCGGCGCCGGCCGGGAGGTCCGCCGGCAGGCCGCGGAACTCCCGCGCCGCCCGGTTGAGCAGGGTCGGCATCCCCGCTGCGTCGCAGGCCACGATGCCCACGTCGATCGTCTCCAGGACGGCGGCGGTCAGCGCGCCGCGGCGCTCGGCCTCGTCGCGGGACTCCCGGAAGCGGGCGGCCTGCTCGTCGGCCAGCCGGGTCAGCCGGGCCTGCTCGAAGAGCGCGACCGCCTGACCGGCGAGGTCGGTGAGCGCCTCGAGCTGGGCCGGCGACAGGTGCCCGGGCTCGTCGGAGAAGACGCAGAGCGTGCCGAGGACGCGGCCGTCGGGCAGCAGCATGGGCGCCGAGGCGTAGAGCCGCACCGCGGCCAGCCGGCCGTCCACCCAGGGGTTGCCGGTGAAGGCCGGTTCCTTCGAGGCGTCCGGGAGGTGGCGCAGCCGCTCGTCCCGCAGCGCCGCGGCGCACATGGACCCCGACACGGGGGAGTCCCCACCCGCGAAGCCGACGGAGGCGACCTGGTGCTGGGAGCAGTCGCCGAGCAGGTTGACCACGGCCGTGGGCACGCCGGCCACGGTGGCCGCCACCCGGGTGACGGCCCGCAGCTGCTCGACCGGGGCGTGCCCGGGCAGCTGGTACTCGGCGAGGAGCAGGTCGGCCGCACCGGGGACGGGCGTGAGGACAGTCGTCACCCTGTGGTCATCGGCGCCCCGCGGCGGGCGTGTGACCGGTCCGCCGCAGCGGCGTCAGCCGACGACGCCGGCCCGCAGCACGGCGTACTCCTCGACGTCGGCCATCGGTGGGCGCTCGTCGACGGCCACGCTGTGGCTGGTCGGCACGAACCCGCTGCCGTCGTGGGCGAACTGGGTGAGCAGGCCCCCGGGCTCCAGGCGGCCGCGGGCGGGGCGGCCGCGCTCGGCCCGGGACAGCACCGTCGACACGATCTGGCCGGCCATCTTGCCCAGCGCGGCGTCGGTCTGGTGGGAGTGGGTGCGGGTGCCCAGGTCGACCTGGGCCAGGCCCTGGAGCCCGCAGATCCGCAGCAGGTCGACCAGCAGGCCCACCTCGACGCCGTAGCCGGAGACGAACGGCACCTGCTCGAGCACCGAGCGGCGGCCGGCGTACTCCCCGCCGAGGGGCTGCACGAAGCCGGCGAGCTCGGGCCACAGGGCGTTGAGCAGCGGCCGGGCGGTGAGCTCGGTGACCCGGCCACCGCCGACCGGGCGGTGCTCGCCGTCGACGGTGAGCGGGCGGGTGTAGCAGCCCTTGACGTAGTCGACGCGCGGGTCGAGCAGCAGCGGGGTGAGCAGCCCGGGCACGTAGTGGCTGACGTCGCCGAGCAGGTCGGAGTCCATGAAGACGACGAGGTCGCCGGTGGTGGCGGCCAGCGACTTCCACAGCGCCTCGCCCTTGCCGGGGCGGTCGCCGTGGGAGGGCAGCACCTCGCCGGCGGCCACGACCTCGGCGCCGGCGGCGCGGGCGACCTCGGCGGTGGCGTCGGTGGAGTTGGAGTCGATGACCAGCAGCTCGTCGACCAGCGGGACGTCCTCGACCCAGCGGGTCACCAGGTCCCGTACCAGGACGCCGACCGTCGCCTCCTCGTTGCGCGCCGGGAGGACGACGCTGATCCGGTGCCCGCCGCGGCGCTTGGCCAGCAGCAGGGCGCGGACGTCGATCTCGGCCAGGGAGGTGGCCGACGTGGTGCGGTGCTCGAACCATGCGCGGGCGTCAGGTCGCATCGGCCCACTGTCGGGCACGGCCGTCCCCCTCCGCACGCCGCCGGGACGTCGTTCACACGAACTTCACGTCCCGTGGCGCCAGTGTGACCAGCCGGATTCAGCCGGGCGACCACCGGACGGCCCCCCGGCGAACGGCCGCTGAACAGCGCTCCCGCCCGGTCAGACCGGGGCCGGAGCGGTCAGCGCGGCGTCGTCCGCCGGGGCGTCGCCGGCCGGCTCGGGGTGACCCAGGTCGGTGAGCCACCCGCGCAGCACCCGGTGCAGGTGCTCGGCGCCGACGACCTCGCCGGGGTCGGCCCACGCCCGGGGCGCGAGCAGGAACCCGTGCTGCTGGGGGCCGCCGAGACCACCGTGTGAGCCGACGTGCGGCTCGAAGGGGGAGGCCTCGTCGGTGACCGGGTCGTAGGCGCTGTTGACCACGACGTCCGGGCAGTGCGCGAAGCCCGACGCCCGGGCGACCAGGCGGTGCGCGTGCGGGCCGTAGGGGGCGAGCGGGTCGGTGCCGATGACCACGCCGGTGCGCAGCCGGTGCAGCCCCTCGCGGCCGAGCACCACGGGTCCGAACTCCTCCGAGTGCACCAGCATGAAGCCGATGCCGGCGTGGTCGACCAGGCTGGGCAGCAGGTCGGGCCAGTGCTGCTCGATGGTCTCCAGCGGCACCCGGCCCGGGTGGTCGGTGAAGGAGACCATCGCCATGTGGCCGCTGACGGTGACCACCACGCCGGGGGCGACCCGGGTGACCGCGCCGGGCTCGCCGGGCGGGGTGGGCGCCTCGCGGGCGGCGGTGCGCTCCACCCGCGCGCGCAGCCGCCGGGCGACCATGCCGCCGCCGGAGGAGGCCTCGGCCAGCGCGGTGGTCATCTGCCAGCCGGGCGTCGTCCGGGCGGTGGGCGGGGGCAGCAGGCCCAGCAGCCGGCGGCGGGGTGCCGGCGGCTCGGCCCCGGCCAGCCGGCCGACGAGCTCCTCGACGGTCTCGCCGAACCGGTCGGCGAACGCCTCGCCCTGGGTCTGGCCGTGGTCGGAGAGGCAGACCAGGTGGTAGCGCCGTGGCGCCAGCTGGATGGCCCGCCAGAGCCGGCCGACCTGCTGGTCGATGCCGCGCAGGACGTCCAGGGCGTCGAACCGCTCGATGCCGGAGTGGTGGGCGACCTCGTCGTAACCGACGAGGTCCGCGTAGACGACCGGCCGCCCGGCCAGCACGTCCTCGACGATCGCGTTGACCACCACGTCGCGGGTGAGCACCGTGGTCGCCGGCCGCACCAGCGGGTAGACCCCGCCGCGCCTGATCCGCGGCCGGACGTCGGCCCGCCGCTGCGCCGCGGCCGCCGACAGCTCCCGGAACACGTCGACGACGTAGACGCACAGGGTGCGCAGCGCGTTGACCGGGTTGGCGAAGTAGCCGTAGTAGCCGGCGCCGATCCGGTCGCGGGTGCGCCGCTCGCGCCGGGACCGGCGGCCCACCACGGCCAGCGAGCTCATGGTCAGCGACACGTGCGCGGCGTCGCCGGTGAACAGGTTCCCGCGGCCGGCGCCGTCCCCGGCGAGCAGCCCACGCCCGTCGGAGTGCCGGCGCTCGATCTCCGCGGCGTCGCCGGGGGAGGAGACGGTGACGACCCGATCGTGCTCCTTCTCGTACCAGCGGAAGCCCAGGACGTCGTCGTTGGAGCCCTGCAGGATCCCGCACTGGCTGGCGCCGGTCTGCGAGCTCCAGTCGGTGTGCCAGGCGCGCAGCTCGTGGCTGCCGGCGCGCAGCCATGCGGCCAGGGTGGGCATCGACCCGTCCCGCACGGCGCGGCGGGCGACCTCGTGCCCGAGCCCGTCGATCTGCAGGAACACCACGCCCGGCGGGCACTCGCCGGCGTCGGGGGCGTGCCGGCCGCGACGGCGGGTGCGGCGGTAGAAGACCTCGTCCTCGTTGACGGCCAGCACGCTGCTGATCACCCCGGCGGTGGCGGCCATCGCCACGGCCACCACCAGGGCGGTGCCGAAGCTGCGCACCTCGACGCCGGGGATGGCGAGGGCGACCGCGAGCACGCCCCCGCCGAGCAGCAGGAAGCTGCCCAACCCGAAGGTGAACACCGCGATCGGCAGCGCGATCCGCATGACCAGCGGCCAGACGACCGCGGCGAGCACGCCCAGCACCAGCGCGGCGACGGGCGGCTGCCACCGGTCGCGCATGGCGAACCCGGACAGCCAGCGGTCCAGGACGACGAGCACGCCGCTGACGGTGGCCCAGACCAGGAGCAGCCGGGCCAGCGTCCGGCCGCCGCGCAGCACCCGGCCCGGACGGGTGGGCCCGCTCACGGCGTCCGGTCGGCGGTCGGCGTGAGGACGGGAGCCCGGCGGCGGCGCCCGGCGACCAGGTTCAGCGCGAGGCCCACCAGCAGCACCAGCCCGGTCGCGATCAGGGTGGCGACGAGCGGGGAGTCGAAGACGCCGCCGCTGGCCACGCCGAGCAGCGCGTAGGCCAGCGCCCACAGCGTGGCGCCGGCCAGGGAGGCGGGCAGCAGCCGGCGCCACGGGTAGGCCAGCGCACCGGCGGCGAGCAGCACCGGGATGCGCCCGGCGGGCAGCAGCCGGCCGACGACGACGATCTGCCAGCCGTGCCGGCGGAACTGCTCGCGCACCTCGGCGACCCGGTCGGCCTGCTGGTGGCGGGCCACCCAACGCACCGCGGTCGGGCCGCCGGAGCGGCAGACGGCGAAGGTGAGGACGTCGCCGAGGAAGGCGCCCAGGACAGACAGCAGCACCACGACCGGCAGGGACAGCTGCCCGCCGCTGACGGCCACGGCCGCGGCCGCCCCGACGACCGCCCCGGTGGGCACGACCGGGACGACGGAGCCCAGCAGCACCCCGCCGAACACCAGCGGGTGGCCCAGCGAGCTGCCGTCGGTCCAGCTGACGGCCAGCGCGTCGACCGTCACGAGCCGCCCTCGACCTGCGCGGGCAGCACGACCGGGGAGCCGGGGGCGGTGAGCGCGACCTGCGTCGGTGCCCCGCCGGCGGCGGCCAGCGCGGCGACCTCGGCGGCGAAGCGGCGCGGCGGCTCGACCAGCAGCTCGCGCATCCGGGCCCGCCACGGACTGGGCAGCGAGCACAGCCCGGCGACGGCGAAGGTCCCCCAGTGCACGGGGACCGCGACCCGCGGGCGCAGCTGCTGCACGGCCGCGGCGGCCCCGTCCGGGTCGAGGTGGCCGGGGCCGAGCGAGGGTCCCCAGCCCCACACCGGCACCAGCGCGACGTCGATCCCGTCCGCGCCGAGGTCGGTCATGCCGGGGAAGGCGTCGGTGTCACCGGCGGCGTAGACGGTGACGCCGTCACCGGTGAGCAGGTGGCCGACGGCGGGAGCGTGCGGCCCGTGGGTCAGCCGCGGCCCCCACCGGTGCGCGGCGTGGTCGGCGTGGGTGGCGGTCACGGTGAGGCCGCCGTCGGTGAGGCTCTCGCCCGGGCCGAGCTCTTCGACGGCGCTGAAGCCGTGCCGGGTCAGCCACCGGCCGGCGCCGCGCGGGACGACGATCGGCGTCCCGCGGCCGAGCAGCCGGAGCGAGGGCAGGTGCAGGTGGTCGTTGTGCAGGTGGGAGATGAGCACCAGGTCGACGCCGGCCCAGCTCTCGGGTGCCAGCGGGGCGACCACCCGGCGCAGCGGGCCCAGCGCGGGGGTGAGCAGCGGGTCGGTGAGGACGGTGCGGCCGGCGAGCTCGGCCCGGACGGTCGAGTGGCCGAGGAAGCTCAGCGACGGCGTGCTCACCGGCCCAGTATCGGGCGTGCGGCCGTCGAGGTGGTGTGACCTGGGCCTGGTGCTGGTCGGTCAGCGCCCGGCGTCGTGGTGCGCCTGCACCTCGGCCGGGGTCGGCACGGTCTGGTGGACGGCGGAGTCCCGCGCGTCGGCGGTGCTGGTCGTGGCGACGGTGAGGAGCGCCGTCAGGGCGCCGGTGACGGCAACGGCGAGGCGGGTCCGCGGGCGGGGCGGGCGGTGCCGGTGCCGGGACGGCGTCCGGGCGGCGTGGTCCGGGGTGGGAGTCGAGGGCGGCGTGCCCGGCCGGTGGGCGCCGGTGGCCCGGCGGCTCCGGGTGGAGGAGGCACCGGCCGGTCCCTCGTGCAGCAGCGCGCCGGCCATGAGCAGGGTCAGGCCGGCGCCGGCGGCCACGAGGGGCAGCACGTCCCGCTGGGTGAGCCAGACCAGCGGCCAGCCCACGGCGGGCACCCGGAGTGCACCCACGCCGTGCACGGCGTCGCGGGCGACCAGCGTGGAGTCGTCCTGGCGGTTGGCGTCGCCGCGCAGGCGCAGCTGGTCGCCCTCGAGGGCGACGAGCCGGTGGACGCGCAGCCGACCGGGCCGGTCGGGGTCGTCGACGAGCAGCACCATCCCGGTGCGCAGTTGGTCGACCTCGAGGGGGCGGGCGACGACCACGTCCCCGACCTGCAGCCGGGGGGCCATGGAGCCGGAGACGACCACCGTCGACTCCCAGCCGACGGCCACGGGCACCAGCGACCAGCCGACCAGCCACAGCAGCGTGACGAGCACCGCGCGGGCGGCGCAGCTGACCACGAACGCCGGCCAGCGGGACCGCCAGGAGGCCGGCAGCGAACGTCGGTCCCGGCCGGGCGCAGCCGAGGCGGCGGCCTGCAGGGCCCGCGCGGACGGGCGGGGGACGCCGTCCGCGTCGATCACGTGCCCGCGGAGCAACGCTGCAGGCGAGAGCACCGGTTCCTCCGTCGGGTGGGTCGGGAGCGGGTCAGGGGACGGATCAGGGAGCGGTGTTCTGGGACTCCCAGACGAACGTGATCGACGCGTTCCCGTTCTGACTACCTGTCGGCGCGTCGGACTTCAGGGTGTAGTTGAACTTGAAAGTCCGGCTCGTGTCGGCGTTGGGCGTCGTGGTCCACAGGGTGGTCCCGGCGGTCGAGTAGCTGTTCCGGGCGCTGAAGGCCGCGAGGGTGCCGGTGAAGGTGTTGGGCGTCGTCGGGTCGGGGGAGAACGTGCCGCAGCCGCCGCCGAACGACCCGCCCGTGCCCTTGGTGATGCTTAGGTCGATCGAGGCGGCGAGCGCGTCCGCGGTGCCGGGCTTGCTCGTCGTGTAGCCCGTGCCGTAGAGCTTCACCTCGCCCGCCAGCGAGCCGCCGCCGGTCACGACGATGCACTTCTCGCCGCTCATGCCGGGCTTGAGGTTGGACACGTTGAACATCGCGAGGCCGGTCCCGCCGTTGCTGCCGTCGTCGTCGACGAGGGTGACGCCACCGGAGTTCCAGTTGTTGACGCCGTTGGTCGTGGTCGCGGTGAAGGCGGCGTACGAGGTCTGCCAGATGACCGAGGTGCCGAGGGCCACGGCCAGCACGGGGGTGAGGACGAGCCCGAGGCGGACGGCGCGCCGCCGGGGCAGGGAAGGAGCAGAGTGCTTCATCGTCTCGGGGTCTCTCCGGGTCTGAGGTCCGCCGCGTGCGTTCCGGCGTCAACCCCTATTACGGCTGCCCTGACCAGGTGCTTGAGCACTTGATGGCAGGCAGTCCACCCGGGTGTCAGACCTCGGCGTGTGCGCGCGCGGCCAGCAGCGTCGAGGACGGGTGCTGCAGCAGGGCGGCGACCTGACCGGCGGTCAGCCCGCTGGGCAGCACCGCCCCGGTGACGGCCATCGTGCACTGCGCGCGGATCGCCTCGTACAGCTCCGGGCTGCCCACGCCGGTGGCGAAGCAGTAGACGTCGAAGGCGGCCGCGCTGCTCTCGATGGCGAGGAGCACCCGCATCGCCCGGTCGTGGTCACCGGGGGCGGCCAGGCCGCGGACGTCGACGCGCACGGTGTCCAGCGGCACCCGGGCCAGCTGGGACCACAGTGTGGAGCCCATGCCGAAGTCGTTCAGGCACAGGTGCACGCCGGCGGCGCGGACGGTGTGCAGCGCGGGGATGAGCCCGGCCGCCGAGGTCTGCAGCACCTCCTCGTCGAAGGCCAGCGCCAGCTGTCGCGGCGCCATGCCGGCCGCGGCCAGCGCCGCGGTGACCTCGCCGGCGAGCGTGTCGGCGTGCACCTGCCCGGCCGGCAGGTCGAACCCCAGCGTCAGCTCGCCGTCCAGGGCCGCCACCTCCGTGCAGGCCCGCCGCAGCAGCCACCGCTGCAGCTCGCCGTTGCGGCCCTGCCGCTCGGCCGCGGCCCAGAGCTCCGGTGCCGGCAGCAGTCCGAGCTCGGGGTGCACCCACACCGGGGTGCTGTGCAGGCCGTAGACCTCGCCGGTGTCGCTGGTGGACACCACGTCGTAGCGCAGCTGCACCTCACCGGCGGCCATGGCGGCCAGGACGTCGCTGCTGGCCGCGGCCTGCCCGACCCGGTCGTCGGTGTGCACCCGCCAGCAGCCCTTGCCGGCCTGCTTGGCCGCGCCGAGTGCGGCGTCGGCCTGGCGGAAGGAGACCTGCCCGCCGCCGGGGGCCAGCCGGGCCAGCCCGACGCTGGCGCCGACGGTGAAGCTGCGGTTGCCGACCCGGTAGGGGTGGGCCAGGACGTCGACGACCCGCTGGGCCGCCTCGACGGCGTCCTCCTCGGCGCCGGACACCAGCACGGCGAACTCGTCGCCGCCCAGCCGGGCGACCAGGTCGTCGGTGCGCAGCAGGCTCTGCAGCCGCCGGGCCACCTCGACCAGCAGCAGGTCGCCGGCCTCGTGCCCGGCGGAGTCGTTGACCGCCTTGAACCCGTCGAGGTCGAGCACCAGCAGGCAGCGCTGACCGCCCGGCGGCGTGGGGGCGGCCATCTCCTGGAACAGCATCGCGCGGTTGGGCAGCCGGGTGAGGTGGTCGGTGAAGGCCATCCGCTCCAGCTCCCGCTCGCGGCGGCGGCGGGTGGTGACGTCGCGCAGGTGCAGCACGCGCCGCCCGCTGCCGGGGCGCTCGTGGTGGGTGACCTCGAGCTCGCGGGGCTCGCCGCCGGCGTCCTGCACCCGCAGGTGCAGTGCGGGGGCGACCTCGCCGGTGCCCTCGGTCAGCTCGCGGTGCACCCGGGTGCGGTCGCCGTCGTGCAGCAGGTCCAGCAGCGAGGGGTGCAGGTCGGAGTCCAGGACGCCGAGCAGCGTGCGGGCCGCGGGGGAGGTGAACTCCAGCCGCAGCTCGGCGTCGACGATCGCCACGCCGTCGGAGCTGGCCTCGACCAGGCCGCGGAAGTCGTCCTCGCTGCGCACCAGGTCGGCCTGCACCCGCCCGCTCTCGCGGATGCGCAGCACGATGCGCACCAGCAGCATCGTGATGACCACCGCGGTGCAGGCGATCGCGCCGTCGTGCACGGGCACGTCGAGCACGATCGCGGCCACCAGGGTGACCGGGACGCCCACCAGGGCCGCCACCTGCACGGCGACGCCGGCGGCGTTGACGACCGGGGTGGCGTCCGAGGGTGCGCCCGTGCCCGCCGCGGAGACGGCGAGCTGGACGGCCCGGACGGCGACGACCAGCGCGGCGACCACGGCCACGTCGGCCGCGCCGGCCCACAGCGCCGACGGCAGCACGATGTACACCGCCTGGAACGCCGAGCTCGCGCCGAAGAGGACGGTCATCGCGGTGACCGCGGTGGCCGGCCGGCGCACGGCGGCGGTGGAGACGGTGCACAGGGCGCCCACGAGACCGATCGCGAGCGCCGGGTAGACGCCGTAGCCGACCACGAGCGGCAGCAGGTCCGCGCGCACCGCACCGGGGGACAGGGCGGGGGTCAGCACCAGGACGTCGGCGACGACGACCAGGGCGAAGGCGACCATCACCCCGTCGATGACCAGCAGCGGCCAGTTGGTGCCGCGCACCCGGCCGCCGAGCAGCGCCGCGCTGACCGGGGGTCCGAACGCGGCGAGGAGGACCAGCAGGTCGCCCAGCCCCAGGCCGCCGAGGGCGACGCCGGTGCCGACCCCGCTGACCAGTCCGGCCAGGGCGAACAGCAGCGCACTGCCGCCGAGCACCCGCCAGGGCAGCCGGTCCCGCCGGCGCATCACCCGGGTGAGCCGGTGGCTCTGCCAGGCGGCCCAGCCGCCGACCACGGCCAGGACCAGGTTGTCCCACTCCGGCCCCGGGCCGGAGGCGCTGAGCGGGACGGTGGCCGCCAGGGCCAGCAGGGCGGCCAGCAGCACCGCGGTCAGCGGGGCACGGCGGACGCCGGTCACGACGCCGTCCCGCCGGGGGAGGTGCCGACCTGGGTCGCCGTGCCGGGCCCGGCGATCCCGGGCAGGCCGGCGGGCAGCGCCGCGACGTCCATCGGGCGGGCGAGCAGGAAGCCCTGGATGTAGCGGTGGCCCATGTCGCGCAGCAGCTGGAGCTCCGGTTCGGTCTCCACGCCCTCGACGACCACCGCCAGGCCCAGGCTGCTGCCCAGGTGCAGCACCGAGGCGCACAGCGCCCGCCGCTGGGGGTCGGTCTCGACGTCGGCCAGGAACTGCCGGTCCATCTTCAGCACGTCGATGGGCAGGCCCACCAGGTAGGCCAGCGAGGACCAGCCGGTGCCGAAGTCGTCGACGGCGATCCGGACGCCGAGCCGCCGCAGGGCCGCCAGGTCGTCGGTGACGTGGCTGTCGTCCAGCAGGACCGACTCGGTGATCTCCAGGATCAGCCGGGAGGCGGACAGGCCGCTGGACTCCAGTGCCGCGAGGACGTCGGTGACCAGCTCACCGCTGCGCACGTGTCGCGCGGAGACGTTGACGGCCACGCCGAGGTCACGGTGCGGCAGGGCGGCGATCGTGGTCATGGCCTCGGCCAGCACCCAGCGGCTGATCTCGCTGATCAGCGTGGACTCCTCGGCCAGCGGGACGAACTCTGCGGGGGAGACGTCGCCGTAGGTGGGGTGCCGCCAGCGCAGCAGCGCCTCGACCGAGACGGTGCGGTGCAGGGCCAGGTCGACGACGGGCTGGTAGACCAGGCGCAGCTGCCCCCGCTCCAGGGCGCGGTCCAGGTCCACCCGGAGCGACTCCCGGCGGTCCTGGGTGATGCGCAGGGCGTCGGAGTGCCGGCGCACCCGGTTCGGACCGGCGGCCCGGGCGCTGCGCAGCGCCAGGTCGCCGCGGCGCAGGCCCTCGCCGGCGTCGACGTCCGAGCCCAGCGAGGCGATGCCGGCGACGGCGGTCAGCCGGAGGGGCCCCGCGGCGGTGACGACCGGCTCGACGGCGGCGACGAGCCGGGTGGCGACCACCTCGGCGTCGGCGATGGTGCCGTCGACCAGGACCGCGAACTCGCCGGCGCCGGACCGGGCCAGCCAGTCCTCGCCGCGCAGGACGCGGCAGAACCGGGTGGTCAGCTCGCGGAGCACCGCCGGGTCGTCGGTGTCGGGCAGCCCCTCGACGCCGAGCAGCACCAGCGAGGTGGTGGGCACGGCCGGGTCGCGCAGCAGGGCGCCGAGCCGGGTGGTGAGCGCGGAGCGGTTGGGCAGCCCGGTGGCCGGGTCGGAGGTGCTGAAGGCGAGGTCGGGCTCGACCGCGGTGGGTGCGGTGGCCGAGACGTCGCGGCAGTAGAGCACCAGCCCGCCGACGTCCGGGTCGCTGCGCAGGTCGCGCACCTGGGCCTGGATGAGCCGCCAGCGGCCGTCGAGGTGGCGCACCCGGGCGGTGCGGGTCTTGGTCGAGCCGGCCTCGGTGCTGGCGGCGGTGAGCGCGGTGGTCAGTCCCGTGACGTCGTCGGGGTGGACGACGTCGGTCACCCGGCCGCCGACGATGCGCGCGGGGTCCAGCCCGAGCAGGTCGGTGATGGAGGGGGAGACCCACCGGACGGTGAGCTGGTCGTCGAGGATGAGCACCGGGTCGGCGCTGCTGCGCACCAGCGCCCGGAAGTAGGCCTCGCTGCGCTGCAGTTCGGTGGTCAGCTGCTGCTGCGTGCGCCAGGAGACGGTCTGGTGGGCCAGCAGCGCGCCCAGGCCGAGGATCCCGAGCGTCGTGCCGGAGGAGGTCAGCTCGCCGGTGATGAGCACGCTGATCAGCAGCAGGCAGCCGCCGGCCATCGCGGTGGCGTGCGGGAGCAGGGCGCTCAGGGTGGAGCCGTCCTGGCTGCCGGCCGGGGCGGGCCGGTCGTCGGGCCGGTCGGCGCGGCAGGCGGCGGCGAGCAGCATGAGCCCGAGGACGCTGGCGGCGCAGGCGAGGTACTGGACGGTGCCCGGGCCGCTCGCCACGGAGGAGGCGGCGCCGGCCAGTGCGGTGGCGACCTGCGCGGCGAACAACGTCCAGCCGATCGGCCGCTGTCGCACCGGGGCGAGGGCGACGAAGACCAGCGACAGCCCGGTGCCGAGCGCGATGCTGGTCAGCAGGGCGAACAGCGCGCCCGTCTGCGGGAGCGTGAGGACCCCGGACCGGCCGATGGTGAGCTGGTGGACCGAGTGCACGGTGAGCAGGTCGGCGAGGACGAACAGGGCGAGCATCGTCGTCACCTGCGCGCGGGCCGCCCGCAGCGTCGCCCGGTCGAGCATCCGGTGGACCGCGACGACGACCAGCAGCTGCCCGGGGACGCTGCCCAGCGCGGTCTGCCCCATGGGCATCGTGGCACCCAGGAGGAGGGCGCCGCCGGCGCTGACCGCCACGGAGACGACGTACCAGCGCCAGCCCGCGGGGTGGGCACTCGTCCGCCCGTTGCGGGCCAGCTCGACCAGGACGGCGGCGACGACCAGGAAGTTGAGCGTGACGACCACCGGGACCGCCAGCCGACCGGACAGCAGACCGGCCCCGAGCACGGCGAGGCCGGCGAGGACGGCGAGCAGCACGTGCCGTCTCAGCACGGGGGAGGCCGCGCCGCCACGTCGAGGGGCGGTCGCGGCCCGCGCCGGCGCAGCAAGGACTCCAGAGGTCACGGAGGAGTGGTCGGGAGTTCGGGCTCCGTCCTGCACCCGTGCCGGGCCCCCCTCACCCGCAGGGGGGACGGGGGGTCAGCGCCGCCGGGCTACCAGCGCAGCGGCTGGATCGCGCGCGAGTCCGCGGTGCGGCAGGCGCGGCAGTGGCCCCAGGTCGCGACGGGGCGCGGGGTGCTGGCCTCACCGCACTCGGGGCACTCGACGGTGGCGTCGGGGGCGGCCGCGGTGACGGCCTCGGCCCGGGCGGCGTGGACCGCCGGGTCGCCGGCACAGGGGCAGCCGAGATGTGCGTCCGTGCAGCCTGCGGGGTTGATCGCGATGGTGCGCCTCCTGGGTGTCACCGATCACGGTACTGGCCCGCACCAGCCCCCCGGCCCTCGTTACGGCCCGGTCCCGTCCGGTGCTGGGCGGACGACGCCGGGCAGTGATCGATCGATCACGGAGAGGACACGGTCGTCCGTGATCGGGGACGGGCCGGGCCTGCTGCCGGTTCCGTCACGGCGCAACCCGCCGACCCGACCCGCCGGGGGTGGGGTGGACGAGCGTCGGGCGCGACCAGGTGGCAAGCTCCCGGACGTGAAGACGTGGCTCGACGCGTGGCCGGTGTTCCGGCAGCTCACTGGAAACGACCCGCTGGGGCGCGGCGTGGCCGCGCGCAGCAAGGCCACCGAGCAGGTGGTCAGCCGCACCGCGACCGCCGACAAGGTGGTGAAGTCGGTCTGCCCGTACTGCGCCGTCGGTTGCGCGCAGCGGGTCTTCGTGAAGGACGAGCAGATCGTCCAGATCGAGGGCGACCCCGACTCCCCGATCAGCCGCGGCCGGCTCTGCCCCAAGGGCAGCGCGACCAAGCAGCTGGTCACCAGCCCGACGCGCGTCACGACGGTCAAGTACCGCCGTCCGTACGCCACGGACTGGGAGGACCTCGACCTCGACACGGCGATGGAGATGATCGCCGACCGCGTCCTGGAGGCCCGTGAGAAGGGCTGGCAGACCATGGACGGCGGCAAGCGCGTCAACCGCACCATGGGCTTCGCCAGCCTGGGCGGCGCGACGCTGGACAACGAAGAGAACTACTTGATGAAGAAGCTGTACAGCGCCCTGGGTGCTGTGCAGATCGAGAACCAGGCCCGCATATAGCACTCCGCGACGGTTCCCGGTCTGGGAGCCTCGTTCGGTCGTGGCGGCGCCACGAACCCCCTGCAGGACCTCGCCAACGCCGACTGCATCGTCATCGAGGGCTCGAACATGGCCGAGTGCCATCCGGTCGGGTTCCAGTGGGTGACGGAGGCCAAGGCGCGCGGCGCCAAGATCATCCACATCGACCCGCGGTTCACGCGCACGTCGGCGATCGCCGACCTGCACGTGCCGATCCGGCTCGGCACCGACATCGCGTTCCTCGGCGCGCTGATCAAGTACGTGCTGGACAACGACCTGTACTTCCGTGACTACGTGGTCTCCTACACCAACGCCGCGTCGCTGGTGGGCGAGGACTTCGTCGACACCGAGGACCTCGGTGGCCTGTTCTCCGGCTTCGACCCGGAGACCGGTCAGTACGACGAGAGCAGCTGGGCCTACGAGCCCGCCGAGGCGCCGCACGCCAGCTCCGACGACCCCGCCGGGGCCGCCGAGCAGGAGGCCGGCAACCAGCAGGACTCCGTCGAGGCCAGCGACCAGGCGCAGACCCACGGCAGCGGCGGGCCCACGATCCCGGCCAAGCCCAAGCGCGACGAGACGCTGGAGCACCCGCGCACCGTCTTCCAGGTGCTGAAGCGGCACTTCGCCCGCTACACCCCGGAGATGGTCTCCGACGTCTGCGGCATCGAGCCGGAGGTGTTCGAGCAGGTCGCCAAGTGGGTCACGTCGAACAGCAACCGCGACCGGACGACGGCGTGGGTGTACTCGGTGGGCTGGACGCAGCACAGCGTCGGCGCGCAGTACATCCGCACCGCCTCGATCCTGCAGCTGCTGCTGGGCAACATCGGCCGCCCCGGCGGCGGGATCATGGCGCTGCGCGGCCACGCCAGCATCCAGGGCTCGACCGACGTCCCGACGCTGTACAACCTGCTGCCCGGCTACCTGCCGATGCCGCACGCGGCGCTGCACGAGACGCTGGCCGACTACGTGGCCGACGCCGCCGGCAAGGGCGGCTTCTGGGGCAACAAGCCCGCCTACATCACCAGCATGCTCAAGAGCTGGTGGGGCGACGAGGCTCGGGAAGAGAACGACTTCGCCTTCGACTACATCCCCAAGATCAACGGCGACCACAGCTCCTACCGCACGATCGCGGACATGATCGCCGGCAAGGTGCACGGCTACTTCCTGGTCGGGGAGAACCCCTCCGTCGGGCACCCCAACGGCAAGATGAACCGGTTCGGCCTGGCCAACCTCGACTGGCTCGTCGTCCGCGACCTGCAGATGATCGAGTCGGCGACCTTCTGGAAGGAAGGGCCGGAGATCGAGTCCGGCGAGATGGCGCCGGAGACGATCGGCACCGAGGTCTTCTTCATGCCCGCGGCGACGCACGTGGAGAAGGAGGGCACCTTCACCCAGACGCAGCGGCTGCTGCAGTGGCGGGAGAAGGCCGTCGAGCCGCCCATGGACGCGCGCAGCGACCTGTGGTTCTACTTCCACCTGGGCCGCATCATCCGCGAGCGGCTGGCCTCCTCGACCGACCCGCGCGACCGTCCGGTGCAGACCCTCACCTGGGACTACCCGACCCTCGGGCACACCGCCGACCCCGACGCCGAGGCGGTGCTGCGCGAGATCAACGGCGTGGGCGCCGACGGCCGGGCGCTGTCGACCTACATCGACATGAAGGACGACGGGTCGACGTCCGGCGGCTGCTGGATCTACACCGGCGTCTACGCCGACGAGGTCAATCAGGCCGCCCGCCGCAAGCCGGCCCGCGAGCAGGGCCCGGTGGCCGGCGAGTGGGGCTGGGCCTGGCCGCTCAACCGCCGCATGCTCTACAACCGCGCCTCGGCCGACCCCGACGGCAAGCCGTGGAGCGAGCGCAAGGCCTACGTGTCCTGGGACGAGGCAGCCGGCCGCTGGGTCGGGGAGGACGTCCCGGACTTCGAGGCGACCAAGCGGCCGGACTACGTGCCGCCGGAGGGCGCGCAGGCGCAGGCCGCCATCGGTGGTGCCGACCCGTTCGTCATGCAGGGCGACGGCAAGGGCTGGCTGTACGCACCGGCCGGGCTGGTCGACGGCCCGATGCCGACGCACTACGAGCCCTCGGAGTCGGTGGCGGAGAACCACCTGTACGGGCAGCAGTCCAGCCCGACCATCGAGCGGATCGCGGGGCCCTGGAACCGGGAGAACCCCTCGCGCAGCGAGGTGTACCCGTTCCAGGTGACCACCTACCGGCTCACCGAGCACCACACGGCCGGCGCGATGAGCCGCACCCTGCCCTACCTGTCCGAGCTCCAGCCGGAGTTCTTCGTCGAGGTCTCCCCCGAGCTCGCCGAGCTGCGCGGCCTGACCAATGGCGAGTTCGCCACGCTGATCAGCGCCCGGACGGCGATCGAGGCCAAGGTGCTGGTGACCGAGCGGATGCGCCCGATCAAGCTCAAGGGCGGGCAGGTCGTGCACCAGATCGGCATGCCCTACCACTGGTCCTACGCAGGTCTGTCGACCGGCGACAACGCCAACGACCTGCTCGGGATCGTCCTGGACGCGAACACGCACATCCAGGAGGACAAGGTCAGCACCGCCGACATCGTGCCCGGCCGCCGGCCGCGCGGGCCGGAGCTGCTGGACTACGTCGAGGCCTACCGGATGCGGGCCGGCGTCGAGTCGGGCCGGGTCGGCCTCAACGGCCGCGCCCCCGACGAGGACCCCAGTGCGATGGAGGCCTCAGGCGCATGAGCACCGGTCCACTGAACACCGAGAACGGGGAACGGCGATGACCACGGTCAGCTCGGCCAGTCCCTCCCTGGAGGGCGCCGACAGCAGGAACCGGCTGTTCGGGCCGCTGCCCGACGTGTCGGCCGACGCGGGGTACGAGGAGGACCACCCGAGCCGGGTGGGCTTCTTCACCGACACCTCGGTCTGCATCGGCTGCAAGGCGTGCGAGGTGGCCTGCAAGGAGTGGAACACGCTCCCGATGGACGACTCGAACGGCGTGCTCGGTCAGATGGGCATGTCCGGCATGTCCTACGACAACACCGGTCAGCTGGGCGCCAACTCCTGGCGCCACGTGTCCTTCATCGAGCAGAGCCGCTCGGTCGACCTGCCGATGCCCACGATCGGGATGCCCGGCGCCGACCGGCACGACCACGGTCACGACCACGGTGCCAACGCGATCAGCCCGCAGGCCGACAGCGTGCTGTCCGCGCAGACCAGCGTGCTGAACGCCGAGGCGCTGAGCGAGTTCGACCCGCAGACCTCCGTCACCGGTGGCGACGGCGGCACGCAGATCCGCTGGCTGATGTCCTCCGACGTCTGCAAGCACTGCACGCACGCCGGCTGCCTCGACGTCTGCCCGACCGGTGCGCTCTTCCGCACCGAGTTCGGCACCGTCGTCGTCCAGGGCGACATCTGCAACGGCTGCGGCTACTGCGTCTCGGCCTGCCCCTACGGCGTCATCGACGTCCGCAAGGACGACGGCCGGGCCTTCAAGTGCACGATGTGCTACGACCGGCTGACCGACGGTCTGCAGCCGGCCTGTGCCACGGCGTGCCCGACCCAGTCGATCCAGTTCGGCGACCTCGACGAGCTGCAGGCCCGGGCCGACGCCCGGCTGGCCACGCTCAAGAGCCAGGGTGTGGAGACGGCCCGGCTCTACGGGCGGGACGAGAGCGACGGCGTCGGTGGCGTGGGGGCGTTCTTCCTGCTGCTCGACGAGCCGGAGGTCTACGGCCTGCCGCCGGACCCGATCGTCACCACCCGCGACCTCCCCGCCATGTGGAAGGCCGCGGCCACCGGTGCGGCGATGATCGTCGGCGTGGTCGCCTCCTCCTTCCTGGGACGGCGGCGCTGATGACCACCCCGAGCAGCACCAGCCCGGACGACGCGCACCTCAACGGGCGCTCCGTCGACGCCGGCTCGACCGGCAACGAGCCGGCCGGCGAGGCGCCGCTGGCGGCGGCGGCGGGTGGCTGGCACCGCGCCGGTGGCGCCGACCTGACCCAGCCCAAGCGGCGCAAGCGCCGCAAGGGCGGTGGCGGGTGGGGCAGTGGCAACCGCGAGGCGGCCATGGTCCCCGACGCGGAGTTCAGCTCCTACTACGGCCGGCAGATCGTCAAGACGCCGACGTGGAAGAACCCCGAGGTCCCGCTGTACCTGTTCCTCGGTGGTGCCGCGGGCACGTCGTCGGTGCTGGGTGCCCTCGCCGAGTTCACCGACCGGCCCACGCTGGCCCGCAACGCCGAGTACGTCGCAGGCGCCGCGGCGCTGGGCTCGGTCGTGCTGCTGATCGACGACCTGGGCCGGCCGGAGCGCTTCCTGCACATGCTCCGGGTGTTCAAGCCGACGTCCCCGCTGTCCGTGGGCTCCTACATCCTGTCGCCGTTCAGCGCCTTCACCTCCGCCGCGGCCGGCTTCCGGCTGCTGGAGCTGGCGCCCCTGCTGAAGCTGGGCACGAAGGTGCTGCCGTTCCTGCCGGCGCTGGCCCGGTTCTTCCCCGGTGCCCGCAAGGCCTCGGCGATCGCCGCGGCCGCGTTCGGCGGGCCGATGGCCACCTACACCGCGGTGCTGCTGTCCAACACCGCGGCGCCGAGCTGGCACGAGGTGCACACCGAGCTGCCGTTCGTCTTCGCCGGGTCGGCGATGGCGGCCGGCGGCGGGATCACGATGGCCCTGACCCCGGTCGCCGAGGCCGGGCCCTCGCGCAAGACGGCGCTGACCGGGGTGGCCCTCGAGCTGTTCATGGTCAACAAGGTGGAGCACGGTCACGGCCTGCTGAGCGAGCCGTACCACGAGGGCAAGGCCGGCACGCTGATGCGCGCGGCCAAGAAGGCCACGATCACCGGTGCGGCGTTCACCGCGCTGCTGGGCCGTACCCGGGTCGGTGCCGTCATCGGCGGCACGCTGCTGGCCGCGGGCTCGGTGATGACCCGCATGGGCGTCTTCGAGGCCGGCATCGCCAGCACGAAGGACCCGAAGTACATCGTCATCCCGCAGAAGGAGCGGATGGCGGCGCGCAAGGCCGGCGAGGCCGTCGCCGAGGACGAGGCGCGCTCCGTCGTCCGCTGATCCCCGTCGGGCCGGACCGAGTCCGGCCCGACGGGGCGCCCGGGAGTTGCTAGCGTCAGGGCATGGCCGTTCGCCCGCACCCTGATCTGCACGGACCGGTCGCGATCGTCGCCGGTGGGCTGTCGCACGAGCGCGCGGTGTCGCTGCTGTCTGGGGAGCGGATCCAGCGGGAGCTGCAGTCGGTGGGGGTCGACGCGCACGTGGTCGACGCCGACCAGTCGCTGCTGGCCTCGCTGCGCACCGGTGGCTACACGGCGGTGATCCCGACGATCCACGGTGACATCGGCGAGGACGGCACCTTGCAGACGGTGCTGGAGATGGCCGGGGTGCCGTTCACCGGGTCGTCGTCCAAAGCGTGCCGGCTGGCCTGGGACAAGACGGTGGGCCGCACCCTCACCGAGCGGGCGGGGCTGTCCGCACCGCCGTGGGTGGCGCTGACGAGCTCGTCGTTCAAGGAGCTGGGCAGCAGCGAGGTCGTGCGGTTCCTGGTCGAGGACATGAGCTGGCCGCTGGTGGTCAAGCCCAACCGCGGTGGCAGCGTGCTCGGCGTCAACGGTGTGGAGACGGTCGACGCGCTGGTCGACGCCCTGATGCAGGCCTTCGCCTACGGCGAGACGGTGCTGATCGAGAGCTTCACCGAGGGCATGGACGTCAGCGTGGCCGTCCTGGACGTCGACGGCCGGCCGCGCGCCGGGGTGCCGGTGGGCCTGGACTACGACCGCAAGGACCGCTTCGACTTCGTGGCCCGCTACGACCCGGCGCGGGTGCAGGTCAACACCCCGGCGGAGCTGCCGGAGGAGACGCTGGCGGCGCTGCGCACGGCCGCGGAGACGGCACACGAGGCGCTGGGCATGCGCGACCTGTCCCGGGTGGACTTCCTGGTCGCCCCGGACGGCGAGTTCGTGGTGCTGGAGGTCTCGGCGATCCCCGGCATGACGGCCACGTCGCTGTTCCCGTTCAGCGTCCAGGCCGACGGTGGGTCGTTCAGCTCGGTGCTGGTGTCCCTGTTGCAGGCCGCCGTTGCCCGTACGCAGGGCTCAGCGACGCCCTAGCGGCAGATCAGCGACTCCGCTCGGTCGAGGGTGGCGTGTTCGGCCGAGCAGGACCTCGGTGCCAGCCGCTGTTCGGCGACACCGAGCGGGTGCAGTCCCCGGAGCAGCGGCCGTCGTGCCGTACGTGCACTGGTGCGCCCGGTCGACCGGCACGCCTCCGGCCAGGCGAGTGGGCCACCTGTGCACCGGCTCACTGACAGGCCGCACACCGTCCATCGCGGTCGGGCACATCCCGAGCAGTCGACGCGTCCCGGACACCCGTCGAGTGGGTGTCCGTCGCATCCGCGGCACGAGGCACCACGCGGAGCTGCCCCGTGCCGCCGGGACGCGGCGACACGGGGCAGGGGTGCGAGCGGTGGACCGACGTCCCGGCCGACCGCCGGCAGGACGACGGCGACGCGTCAGCTGCGGGCGCCGCTGTAGCGGACGACGCGGCCGGCCCCGAGGCTGCGGGCGGCGGTGAGGCAGTAGGTGGCGCGGCGGTGGACCTCGTCGGGCGAGGCGTCCGCGGCGAGCCCGCTGATGCCGACGCAGGCGGTGACGCCCTCGACGCCGGCACCGGCGACGGTGTGGACGAGGCGGTGGGCCGCGGTCTCCGCGTCGTGGGCGGGCCCGTCGAGCAGGACGGCGAACTCGGTGGGACCGGACCAGGCCAGCCAGTCGGTGCCCCGCAGGTCGGCGGAGAGGGCGCTGGCGATGCGGTCGAGGGACCTGCCGGGCAATGGCCAGCCGGTGTCGCGTCGCAGCAGCCCGATCAGCACCAGGGCGGCGGGGGAGTCGTCGACGGTGGCGGTGCGCTCGAGGAGACGGCCGAGCAGGGCGGTCCGGCCAGGGAGCAGGGTGACCGCGTCGACGTGCCGGAGGTCGGGCTGTGCCGTGACCTCCTGCGTGACGGGGGAGGAGGTGATCGACATGAGAGGGATGTCGGCCGCTCGTGCGGTCCTGCGGAGTGAGTTCCCTCAGGAGGGGGAGCGCGGGACGGTGCGGGCCCCTGTCCCCGACTCGCCGGGTCGCACGTGGAGCTGCCCCGTGCCGCCGGGACGCGGCGACACGGGGCAGGTCTGGGGTGCGGCACCGGCTGACCGTCGAGGGTCAGGGGCGCCCGCCGCTGTAGCGGATGACGCGGCCGGCGCCGATGCTGCGGGCGGCGGTGAGGCAGAGGGTGGCCCGGCGGTGGACCTCGCCCGGCGAGGCGTCCGTGGACAGCCCGGCGATGCCGACGCAGGCGGTCACGCCGTCGACGCCGGCGTCGGCGACGGTGGTGACGAGGCGGTGGGCCGCGGTCTCCGCGTCGTGGGCGGCGCCGTCGAGCAGGACGGCGAACTCGGTGGGGCCGGAGCGGGCCAGCCAGTCGGTGCCGCGCAGGTCCGCCGACAGGGCCGCGGCGACCTGGTCGAGCTGGCTGCCGGGCATGGGCCAGGCGGTGTCGCGGCGCAGCAGCCCGATCAGCAGGAGGGTGGCCGGTGCCTCGGCGACGGTGCGGGCGCGCTCGGCGAGCCGGTCGAGCAGCGTGACCCGGCTGGGGAGCAGCGTGATCGCGTCGTGCGTGGCGGTGTCGGCTCGCTGGTCTGCGGCGAGGGTGAGGTGGGCGGCGAACGGCATACGGTCTTGTCGGCGCCCAGCCCGGCCGGGTTGAGCGCCGTTACCGAATCCTCACCTGGGCCCGGATGCGCGGAGCCCCGCTCCTCGACGCGAGGGGCGGGGCTCCGAGGGGTGCGGGCTCAGCGGGTGGGGCCACCCAGGTTGGCCAGCTTGCCGGCGATGCCGCCGGCGGCGCGCAGTGCCTCACCGCGGGCGAACACGGTGGGGGCCTCGTTGGAGCTGCGGCCGCGCACGGCCTGCTCGAGGGCGTTGATGAGCAGCGCGGCCGGGGAGTCGTCGGGCCACAGGTACAGCGACATGGCGCCGGGGATGTTGTTGACCTCGTTGACGAACACCTCGGTGCCGTCGCTGAGGAAGTCCAACCGGGCGAGGCTGCCCAGCCCGACGAGGCCGGCGACCTGCTCGGCGAGCTCGCGGATGCGCGCGGCGAGCTCGTCGGAGATCGGGGCGGGCATCTCACGCGGCGCCTGGCTCAGCCCGGACGTGTGCAGGTACTTGTCCGAGTAGCTGTAGATCGAGTCCGAGCCGGGGCGGATCGGCTTCTCGATCAGCGAGGCCCGGAACGTCGGGTGGGTGATCACCGCGACGTTGAGGTCGTAGAGGTCGGGCCGGTAGGGCTCGAGGACGGCGCCGTCGGCCAGGTGCACGTTCTGCTTGGCCAAGCCCTTGGCTGCTGCGAGGTCCTGGACGACCTCGATGCCGATGCTGGAGCCACCGAAGCGCGGCTTGACGATGTAGGGGCCGTCGAAGTCGGGGTCGGCGTGGCCGTCACCGACGATGAGCCGGGGGAGGGTCGGCAGGCCGGCCTGGGCGATGACCGAGCCGAACGCGAGCTTGTCGACCGACAGGGCGCCGGCGAACAGCGAGCCGCCGGTGGAGGGCAGGCCCATCCAGTCGAACAGCGCGCGGGCGCCGCCGGCCTCGGCGTAGCCGCCGTGGAAGCAGCTGAGCACGGCCTCGGGGCGGTAGGTCTTGGGGCGCAGGCCCTTGACCGGGCGCCAGCCACCGTTGCGGCCCAGCACCGGCTCCACCTGCGTGGCCCGGGCGGGGGCGCCGTCGATGAAGTCGCGGGCCTCGCTGTCGACCGGGACGGTGTGCCAGTTGCCACCGCGGTCCCAGTACACGGCGAGGACGTCGAGCCCGCCCTGGTTCAGCAGTCGCGCGGCCTGCAGGCCGGTCAGGATGCTGATGTCGTGCTCGGCCGAGGGACCACCGAATGCGACGGCGACCTGCTTCATCGTTCCTCCTGCTGCCTGGGGGGCGTGGCTGACCAGCTGTCGGGGGCGCTACCGGTCACGGGTAGTGATCAGGCAGGTCGTTCTCGAACAGTACGACGTCCCCTGGTTCGGCCTTGCCGGAGATGTGGGCCATCGCCGCCACCCGGCTGTTGACCAGCACGGTGCGGTCGGGCGCCGACCCGGCCACCAGCGGACGGCGGTTGGTGCCGCCGACGACGACCAGCGTCGCGCCCGGGGTGGCCATGACCTGCTCGGCGAACTCGCGGTTCCGCTGGTCCTGGGAGGAGCCCAGCTCGACCATGCCCGGGGTCACGACCCAGACCCGGTGGCCTTCGCCGAGCTGACGGGCCAGCGCCAGTGCCTGGGCGGCGCCGTCGGGGTTGGCGTTGTACGTGTCGTCGATGACGTGGATGCCGGCCTCGTTGACCGAGGCCTCGGCGCGGTGCGCGACGCCGGGGAGCTTGCGGGCCACGGTGGCCTCGATGCTGGCCCACGAGACACCCAGCACCCGGGCGATGCCGGTGGCGATCGCCAGGTTGACCGGGTGGCCGCCACCAGGGGGTGTCGCGATCCGGGTGGTGCCGCGGCCCTCGTCGGTGAGCACCCACGCGCCGCCGTCCGGCACGACGCGGACGTCGGCGACGGTGTCGGGCCGGGTGGAGACCCGGACGACGGTCTTGGACGACTGCAGCCGGTCGGCGGCCTCGGCGAGCTCGGGCACGTCGATGTTGAGGACGACGATCTCGGCGCGCTCGGTGATCTCGAGCTTGGCGGTGACGATGGCCGCGCGGGAGCCCATGCGTTCCAGGTGCGCCTCGCCGATGGTGGTGATCGCGGCGATGCGGGGCGGGAAGGTCTCCGTCAGCCGGCGGATCTCACCGGGGCCGTAGGTGCCCATCTCGGCGACGAACACCTCGGTGGACCCGGACAGCCCGTCGTTGATGCTGCGGGACAGCCCCATCATGTTGTTGAAGCTGGCCGGGCTGGCGAAGACGCTCTTCTCCGGCGCCAGCAGGGCCTCGACGTAGGCCTTGGTCGAGGTCTTGCCGTAGGAGCCGGTGATCGCGACGACGTCGGGGGCGACCTGGGTCAGCCGGGCCCGGGCGCTGGTCACGAACTTCTCGCCGAGCTTCGCCTCGACCGGCTTGAGCGCGGCCAGGACGGCGTCGGTGACCGGCGCGGTGAACAGCACCAGAGCTGCGCTGACGGTGGGGGAGCGGAAGGCGACCGCGGCGGCCACCTGCACGGCCACGGTGCCGCCCGCGAGCCGGCGCAGCCGCTGGGTGAACGCCGGGCGGGGGAACGGCTTGCGGAAGACCAGCCCGACCGGCGCCGCAGCGGCGGCCAGGGCAGCCGGGATGCCCAGCACCGGGTAGCGGAAGGCGCCCGCGGCGCAGACGGCGCCGACCGCGTAGGGCACCACGGACACCGGCGTGCGGCTGGCCCACATGCGCAGCACCGCGGTGTTGCGGCCGGGCTCGTAGTGCTCGCGCTGGGCGACGCGCCACCAGGTGAGGTCCGCGGCGGCGGTGCCGGCGGCGATGGCCATCCACTCGGCTGCGGTGAGGCCGGCGCTCACGCGTCGGTCCCGGTGGCCAGGAGGGCGCGCAGCCGCTGGTCGATCGCGTCGTCGAGCGAGGGCTGCAGCAGGTGCGCCGCGTCGTCGACGACGGTCAGCGTGCCGCCCGTGCGCTCGGCGATCTGACGGGCGGTGGACAGCGGCGCGGCCGTGTCACCGGCGCCCCAGACCAGCTCGATCGGGCCGTCGTACCGGGCGAGTGCATCGAGCACGCTGCTGTACTCCTCATTGACGGTGCGGACCAGGACCTCACGCATGACGCCCTCGGCGTTGCGGTAGTCGGCGGAGCCGTACTTCTTGCGGGCCGCCTCGACCTGCTTCTCCGGCAGGATGCCCAGCTTCCCGGCCTTGCGCAGGACGCGGTAGGCCAGCGGTGCCCTCGGGGCGGCGCCGGCGCGAACCAGCGGGGTGCCGGTGAGCAGCAGTCCGCCGACGAGCTCCGGGCGCATCGCGGTCAGCTGGGCGGCGACCCGCCCACCGAAGGAGTGACCGACCAGCACAGGGCGGTCGAGGGACTCGACCAGCGGGAGCAGCCAGCGGGCGTAGTCGTCGGTGCCCCAGGCCGCCGGCGGAGGTGCGGCAGACCCGAATCCAGGCTGGTCGAGGGCGAGGCCACCGACCCCGGCGAGCGCGCCGGCCCAGTCCTGACGGGTGCGGCCCCAGCCGTGCAGGGCGATCACGCGGTCGGGCTCGCTCCCGAATCGCTCGGCCAGGAACCGACCATCCAGGAGACTGACGAGCACCTGCGGAGTCTAGCCCAGTGGCCTGGTCCAGCCCGGTGGACGACGGGTCCGGCCTCGGGTCGGACCGGCACGCACCAACCGGTGGCAGCGGCTAGGTGCCCCGCAGCTCGGCGACGACCCGGTCGGCGATGAGGCGGTACCCGGCGTCCCCGGGATTGGCGTCCGCCTGGCCCGACCGGTGGTTGGCCGGGTCGGCGAACAGGTCGGAGAGCTGGACGAACCGGCCGCCCACCGACTCGCAGCCGGCCCGGACGGCGTCGTCGTACCCGACTGTCTCCGGCCGGGACGGCGGCTGCCACACCCCGAGGCAGAGCAGCAGTGCCTCCGGGTAGCGGTCCCGCAGCCCGGCGAGTCGGTCGCGGTAGGACGTGACGAACCGGGCCGCCGGTACCGTTTCCCAGTCGTTGGTGCCGAGCTCGACGACGACGGCATCGGTCCGGTCGGGCAGGTCGGCCTGGTCGAAGACCGCGTCGACGGTCCCTCCGGCGGATGCCTGGACGTCCCAGGCGAACGGCAGCGGTACGGCATCCTCGACGAGGGCCGCAAAGCCGGCGGATGGGTCGGTCGCGCCCTGTCCGAGGCTGAGGCCGTCGCCCAGCACCAGCATGCGCGCGATCTGCGCGGGCCGGACGATCGCGGGTCCGGTGGGTGTGGGCTCGGCCGCCGGGGCGGCGGTCGGGGCGGCCAGTGGTGGCGTTGCCGTGGGACGGTCCACGCGGGCTCCGGTCCCGAGGACCACCAGCAGCCCTGCGAGCAGGGCGATGCTCACGCCCAAGGCGATCGAACCCCACAGCGGTGGCCGCTCGAGCTGGCCCAGGACACGCCGTCGCGGCCCCCGTCCCGCCCACCGCCTCGCCATGCCGCGGACGCTACCGGTGCGCGGGCGCTGCGCTGAGCTGCCGCACGAGACCGGTGGGAGGTGGCAGCCGTGGGCTCGCCCTGCCGCCACCGGCCGACCACGCGCCCCTCCGGGACCGGGCGCGCGGCTGGGTGGCCGTGCGCCCCTCAGGTGTGGGCGCGGATCCTGTCGACGTGAGGGCCCCGGCGGCCGCAGGAGCACTCGAGGTCGACGCCACTGCCTGGCCGGCCGTCAGTGTGCCTACCGGGCCCGTGGTACCTCCTGCTGCGGTGCCTTCCCACGGCCTTGGTGCCACCGAGGCCGTGGCGCCCGTCCGGTCCACGGTGAGCCGGGTGAGTGCGACCGACGTGGCGTCGGCCGGGGCGCCGGTGACGACGAACCGTGCGGTCGTGACCTCACGCACGGGGAAGGCGACGTCCACCGCGCCGTCCGGGCCCGGGGTCAGGGACACCGGCCCGCCCTCGCTGAGATCGAGGCGGGAGGAGGTGGAGGACGCGGGCCCCGCTGCGCGGACGTGGACGTGGACGACCTCCGTGGGGGCCGGCCAGGTGAGCTCCACCCAGGGCCCCGACCGTCTCCCCGTCGCTCTGCCACACCACGTCGGCGCCCGGCTCCGCAGTGCTGGTGCTCGCCGCCGTCGCGACCGGTCCGGGGTGGCGTACCCGGGACCCCGGTGGCCAGCGCCTCGCCCGACCAGGTCGCCCATCCCGAGGCGGCCAGTGTCATGAGCAGGACGGCGACCGCCGACGAGATGACGGTCAGCCACCTGCGGGCATCAGGACCGCCTGGTCACAGGTGTGCGCAGGCGCGCACCGTCGAACGCCTCGACGATCGTGCGACCGCTGTGACGTCCTGTGGTCGCGAAGTCACGAGACGAGGAGGCCAGGCTCAGGGACGTCCAGCGTGTTCCTGAGGCGGACGCGCACCGTGGGGTCCCTGAGCCTGTTGTCCCGGACGAGGCGTACGACGGCCCTAGGCGAGCACGTCCCTCACGACGCCGGCCATCGCCCGCCGGAACTCCAGCCGGGAGAAGGCCTCCGCGTGCCGGCGGATGTCCTGGGAGTCGTAGGCGGTGGGGTCGAAGGCCAGCAGCTGCCTGGACCAGGTCTCCACCTCCTCCTCGGGGCCGGTGACCGGCACCAGCTCACCCGTCCGACCCGGCAGCACCGTGTCCCGGGCGCCACCGGCGTCGATGGCGATGACCGGCGCGCCGCAGGCCTGGGCCTCGACCGGCACGATGCCGAAGTCCTCGACGCCGGGCATCAGCAGCGCGCGGCAGCGCCGGAAGAGGTCGCGCAGTCCCTCGTCGTCGACCCGGCCGACGAAGCGGGTGTCCGGCCCGGCCAGCTGCTCGAGCTCGGCACGGATGCGGCCGTTGCCGGCGACGACCAGGGGGACCCCGGCGCGGGCCGCGGCCCGCACGGCGAGGTCGGGACGCTTGTAGGGCACCAGGCGGCCGGCGATGAGGAAGAAGGGCTCCCGTTCGACGGACTCGTCGGGGACGTAGAACTCGGTGTCCACCGGCGGGTGCACGACCGTCGCGTCACGGTCCCACCAGTTCCTGATGCGCTCGGCCACGGCGGTCGAGTTGGCGACGAGGGTGTGCACGCGGGCCGCTGCCGCCCGGTCGCGCGGGCGGAAGGCCGTCGAGAAGGCGCCGAGCGCCGCCTCGCCCAGGCGTCCACCGAACTCGCCGGCGCGCATGGCGGGGTCCCAGACCCAGCGGGCGGGGGTGTGCACGTAGGCCACGACCGGCGCGGGGGTGGCCCGCACGACCTGGGTGGCGAAGGCGTGGTGGGACGCGATCACGACGTCGGCAGGTGGCAGCGGCAGGCGGCTCATGGCCACCGGGAGGGCCGGCAGCAGGTGGGCGTAGGTCGAGCCGCGGAGCAGGCGGCTGAGCGGGGTCGTGTGCAACCGCGCCGCGAGGTCGGCCGGCAGCACGCCCGGCCGGCCGATGGGGGCGTGGATCGGAGCGTCGGGCCACTCGCGGGCCAGCTGCTCGACGACCGCCTCCGAGCCCGCGTACTCGGTGAAGCGCTCGTGTACGAGGACGACACGGGGCTGGTTCACCGGCGGCACCCGGCCGTGACCGACTGCACGGAGGGAGTGCTGCGACTGAGCGGGTACTGGTTCGGCACGTGCTCATCCTGCCGGTTGACCGTCGCGGTGGGGGAGGTCCGGTCGGTGGTCGGTCAGGTGTAGGCGCGGATCCAGTCGACGTAGAGGTCGGTGGTGTCGCCGGTGGGGGCCAGGTCGACGGGCCAGCCGCCGCCGAGGGCGAGGTCGACGAGGAAGTAGTAGGGGTCGGCGGACTGGCGCAGGCCGGTGTACTGGGCGACGCGGACGCCGTCGATGTAGAAGTCGGCGCCGTCGGGGAGGAAGCGGACGCCGTAGGTGTGCCAGCTCAGCGCCCAGTCGGTGATGGTGTCCTGGATGCAGGTGGCGACGCCCCCGTCGTCGACGCCGTAGCCCCAGTTGTGGCCGGTGTGGCAGGTGCCGGTGGTGTCGTGGCCGTAGAGCTCGACGGCGTCGATCTCACCGGCGGTGGGGCCGCGGGGGGTGGTGTTCTCGGTGTCGAGCATCCAGAAGGCCGGCCAGGAGCCGGTGCCGGGGGCGCCGAGCATGCGGGCCTCGAAGTAGCCGTACTGGGCGGCGAAGCCGCTGCCCCCGACCCGGGCGGAGGAGAGGATGCCGCTCTCGTGCGTCCGTCCCTCCGGGTCCGTGCCCTGGGTCCGGATCCGGAGGTAGGAGGAGTCGAGCGTCGCGAGCGTCCCGCCGCCGTCGGCCGGGTCGGCGAAGGACGCCTCCCCGAAGGTCCCGCCCTGCTCGTAGGAGGGCTTGGTGGCGGCGTACTGGCTGCCCGCGCCGGTCCGGCTGATCGACAGCGGGTCGGTGAACTCCTCGGCGTGCTGCAGCGTCATCCCCGCCGGGGCGTGGCTCTCGCCGTCGAGCGCCACGCCCGACCGGTTGACCAGCTGCACGTACACCGGCACGGCAGGTGTCGAGCCCGCGGGGGCCGCGAGGTCGACCCGCAGGGCCGTGGGCCCCGCCGCGAGGACGCTCGTGTCGACGGTCAGCGCCACGCGGCCGGAGGCGTCCGTCGTCCCCGCGGCCACCTGCTGGACGGTGCCGGGCACGCTGCCGGCCGGGTCGACGTACGCGGTGGCGGACACCGCGGTGTCCGCGGGCCCGGCGACGACGACGGTCGTCGTCCCCGACACCGCGGAGCCGGGCGCGGGGCACACCAGGGCCAGTTGACCGCCGGTGGACCGGCCCACGGCCGGTGACGTGGTGGAGCAGTCCTCGGCGTCGGGCGGCGTCACCGCGTACGTCGTGGTCGCGTGGCCGTCGGCTCCGCGGGGCCACGGCGGGGGCGTGGTGCCGGCGTCGTGGACCGCGAGCTCGCGGAGCGAGACGGGGGTGCTCCCGGCGGGGTCGGTCCTCGCCAGCTCGAGGCGCACGCCGGACACCGTCCGCGGGGCGAAGGCCAGCGTGGTGGCCGGTCCGCCACCCGCGGCGATCCCCGACACCGGGACGGTGCTGCCGTCGCTGAAGCGGAGCACGCCGTGCAGGGGGGTGTCGGGGTCCTGGGTGGGGTCGCCGGCCGTGCCCTCCGGGCCGAAGACCTGGACGCTGGCCACCAGTCGCGGCTGCGGCCAGGCGAGCTCCACCCACGGGGAGGGGTCGTCGGCGGCTGCGGCCCACGCCTCGCCGGTGGCTCCCGCTGCGACGTCGCCGTCGACCAGGGCGCCCGCGGAGCCGGGGTCGCTCGAGCTGGTGACGGTGGTGCTGCCGGGGGCCGGGGGGCTGGTGGCGACCGGGGAGCCGGTGTCGTCGACGGTGAGGGAGGACAGGGCGACCGACGTCGCGCCGTCCGGCACGGTGGCGATGACGAGGCGGACGCTCGACACGCGGCGGGCCGGGAAGTCGGCCGTGGCCCGGCCGGACGCGTCCGCCGTGACCAGCACCGAGGGACCCCCGTCGAACTCGACCGTGGCCGAGCCGAAGGCGGTCGCCGGGTCGCCGGGGGTGCTGACCTCCACGTGGTCGACCTCGGTGGGCTCGGGCCAGGTCAGCCGCACCCAGGCGCCGACGGCCTCGCCGTCGCTCTGCCAGGCCACGTCCCGGTCACCGTCGGGCGCGTCGCCGTCCCCGCCCAGCAGGTCGCCGGCGTCGGTGCCGGCGCGCGTGGACGACGCGGAGACCGTCACCGACGAGCGGTGCACCAGCACCACGACGGCGAGGGCGGCGAGGGCTGCGACCAGCACGCCCGCCAGCACGGCGACGAGCGACCTGCGGGACATGGGGTCCTCTCGGGCTCGGGCGTCGACGCAGCGACGCACCGGTCCGGACGGCGTGACGAGGGCACCGACGAAGTTACACGCGACACGGGCCCGGCCAGGGCCGCCGCGGGAGCGTCCGTCCACCCCGTCGGTGGCAGGTGCGGCGGTACGTGGGGCAGGTCACCGCCCGGGCCGTGGCACCCTCCCGCCAGAATGGTCCGCGCAGGCACGCAGTCCACCGAGAGGGTCCCGTGACACGACTGGCCGACCGGTGGCCCCGCCCGTGAGCGACCACCTCGGCCCCTGGACGGAGAACACCGCGCGGGGCATGGTCCAGGACCGGGCCTGGACGGCGTTGTGGCGTTCCCGCGACCTCATCTGGTACTTCGCCGTCCGCGACGTCAAGCTGCGCTACCGCCAGGCGGTGCTCGGCGCGATCTGGGTGCTCGCCCAGCCCATCGCGAGCGTCGTCGTGTTCACGCTGGTCTTCAGCCGGCTGGCCGGGGTGAGCAGTCAGGGCGTCCCGTACCCGGTCTTCGCGCTGGTGGGGATGGTGAGCTGGACCTACTTCTCGACGTCGGTGACCGCGGGGGGCCAGGTGCTGGTGGCCAACGCCAGCCTGGTCAGCAAGGTCTACTTCCCGCGGATGGCCGCCCCGGCGGCCGCGCTGCTCTCCCCGGGTGTCGACCTGGCCGTCTCCCTCGTCCTGGTCGAGGTCGCCACCGTGGTCTACGGGGTGGGCCCGACCTGGCGGCTGCTGGCAGCCCCGCTCTGGCTGGTGCTCATGGTGGTCACCGCCCTCGGCGCCGCGCTGTGGCTGTCGGCGCTGAACGTGCGGTACCGGGACGTCCAGCACGCGGTGGGGCCGGTCCTGCAGGTGCTGCTGTTCGCCAGTCCCGTCGCCTACGCCGCCACTGCCCTGTCCGGGTGGCAGGCGCAGCTGTACGCGGTCAACCCGATGGTGGGCGTCATCGCCCTCGGGCGCTGGTCCTTCCTGGGGACGCCGTGGCCCGGGTGGCAGCTGCTGGTCTCGGTCGTCAGCGCAGGGGTCCTGCTGGTCAGCGGCGTGGCCTACTTCAACCGCGCCCAGCGTTCCTTCGCCGACGTGATCTGAGTGGACCGCATCGAGTTCGACCGGGTCAGCAAGCGCTACGTCCTCGGCGAGCAGCGCACCGCCCGCGAGGCGCTCGTCGCCGGGGCCCGGCGGCTGACCGGCCGCCGCCCGGAGCCGCGGGAGCTCTGGTCGCTGCGGGACGTCTCCTTCACCGTGGCCGACGGCGAGAGCGTGGGCATCGTCGGCCGCAACGGGGCCGGGAAGAGCACGATCCTGAAGGTGATGACCGGCATCACCGCACCGACGAGCGGGGTGTCCCGGACGCGGGGGCGGGTGGCGGCCCTGCTGGAGGTCGGGACGGGCTTCCACCCCGAGCTCACCGGGCGGGAGAACGTCTACCTCAACGGGGCCATCCTGGGGATGTCCCGGCGGGACATCGGCCGCGCCTTCGACGACATCGTCGAGTTCTCCGGGGTCCGGCAGTTCCTCGACACCCCGGTCAAGCGCTACTCCAGTGGCATGTCGCTGCGGCTGGCCTTCGCCGTGGCGGCGCACCTGGAGCCCGACGTCCTGGTGGTGGACGAGGTCCTCGCGGTCGGCGACGCGGAGTTCCAGCGGAAGTGCCTGGGCAGGATGGAACAGGCCGAGCGCGAGGGGCGCACCCTGGTGTTCGTCAGCCACGACCTCGACACGCTCAGCAGCCTCTGCCGTCGCTCGCTGTGGATGGAGGCCGGTGCCGTCCGGGCGGAGGGTGCCTCGAGCGACATCGTCCGCGACTACCTGTCCTCCGGCCTGAGCGCCCCCGGCTCGTCGTCGGCGCTGATCCGCTCCGGCCCGCTCCAGGTGCTCGACGTCCGGGTCAGCTCCGGCGGCCGCGGGGCCGAGGCGGCCCTCCTGCGCGACGACCCGATCGAGATCGACGTCGACTTCGACCTGGCGGAGGCCGTACCCGGGCTCGACCTGGCGGTCTACGTGACCACCCGGACCGGGGTGCGGGTGCTCGACGTGACCGCCGGTGACAGCGGGCCGGTCTCCTTCCGGCCGGGGCGGCAGCGGGCGCGGGTGTCGGTGCCGCCGATCCTCAACGTGGGGACCTTCGCGGTCGGCGTGTGGTTCGGCACGGCCCAGCACGAGCTGCTCGACGAGCCGGCCGCGGCTACCTTCACGCTGCACGGCAGCGACCGCGGGCGGCCCGACCGGGTGCTGGTCTACGACCTGCCGGTGGAGGTCAGCCCGCTGGGGTGAGCGGTCCGGGGGTGGCCGGCCGGACCGCCCGCACGGTGATCAGCATCGGGAACTGGGGGTCCGTCACCGCCAGCTCTCTCGCGCTGAGCTCGTGCGCCGCCATCCCGTAGAGGAAGGCCGCGCTGGTCAGCACGTTGCCGTGGTGGGCGACCTCGACGTGTTCGGCGCCGAACACGTCGCCGAACAGCCGGCGGGCCGACACCGGGGTCAGGGCCCACTGCCAGGTGTCCGCCCACTCGTCGTCGCTCACCGGTGAGATGCCCGGGAAGGTGGCCAGCACGGTCCCGCCCGGCCGCACCATGCGGTGCAGGGTCCGTACGGCGGCCGGCAGGTCGTGCACCAGGTGGAGGGTCTGCGTCAGCACGACGCAGTCGAAGGTGTCGGAGGGCAGCCCGGCGCCGTCCGCCAGGTCGCCCACGAGGGTCGTCTCCGGGTGCCCGGCGCGGACGTTGAGGACGTCGGACCGGGTGACCCGGTCCTGCCCGAAGCGCCGGGTGTAGTCGCGGTCGCCGACCTCCAGGACCCGCCCGGCGACCAGGTGGGCGTGCTCGGTGAGGAACTGCTCGACGTAGTGGCGGTCGACCGGGAGCCCCCGGTCGTAGCCGAACTGCCGGCTCAGCGGCTCGACCCGGCGCAGCAGCCCGACGCGGGCGGGGGCGAGGTCCCGCGCCCGGCGCGCCACGCCGCGCACCACGCGCGCCGCCCCCGCCGGGAGGACACGGGCGACGGCGGAGCGGACGGCAGGACGGCGGCGGTGCTCGCTGCGGTAGGGCATGAGGGCAGTCTCCAGGGCCGCGTGCAGTTCGGGGTCCCCGCCCGCGGGCGACCCGGCCAGCCGGGCCTCCAGCCACCGGAGGTAGGTCTCCATGCTCGGGTTGGGCGTCCAGGGGTGGTACGAGAGGTCGCGCACGGCCCGCGCGGTCGTGGAGGCGGCGTGCCGCCGGTACAGCGCGGTGCGGGTGCCGCTGACGACCGCCGGTGCGGCGGTGTGCAGCGCGGCCAGCAGTGCCTGGTCCTCGAACATGCCGGGGAACTCGTCCGCGGCGCCGCCCACCTCGGTCAGCAGCGAGCGCCGCACCATCAGGCTGCAGGTGGGCGTCCGGTGGGCGCCGCGCCGGAGCGTGGCGGTGAGCATCCGCGGGACGGCGACGACGGTGCCGGGCGGCCAGGGCAGCGGCGTCCACTCGTCGCCGGTCGCGCCGGGCCGCCACGAGTGCCACTCCATCGCCTGGCCGCACACCAGCCCGGCGTCCGGGTGGGCGCGGAGGAGGGCCACCTCGTGGGCCACGTGCCCGGGCAGCCAGACGTCGTCGGCGTCGAGGAAGGCGACCAGGTCGCCGCGAGCGGCGCGGATGCCGAGGTTGCGGGTGCTGCTCATCCCCTGGTGGCCGTGGCCCGGGTGGTCCAGGTAGCGCACCCGGGCAGGCTCCCGCGCCGCCCAGTCCCGGGCGATCGCCGTGCTCTCCGGCCCGGAGCCGTCGTCGCAGAGCAGCAGCTCCAGCGGGTGGTCCTGCGCCAGGACGCTGCGGATGGCCTCGTCGAAGAACTCCACCGCGTCCCGGAAGATCATCACGACCGAGACCAGCTCGGGCGGGGAGCCGCTCACCGGGCGGGCAGGGTGGTGAAGACCAGGCCCCGGTCCCGGGCCGACCGCACGACCGCCGGGAGCGCCTCGATCGTCGCCGAGCGGTCCAGCGCCTCCGGCGCCCAGGGCTGCTCCACCCAGTCGTGCATCAGGACGACGTCCCCGGAGACCGCCGACGTCGCCACGGCGGCCACCTCGGCGGCGGTGACCCCCGGACGCCAGTCCGTCGGGTCGACCGTCCACAGCCAGGGGCGGAGCGACTGCCGGCGGACCATGGCGGCGCTGCGCGGTGTGAGGTGCCCGTGCGGCGGCCGGAACAGGGGGACCTCCCGGCCCACCACCGCCGTGACGGCCGCCCGGCCGTCCCGGTACTCCCCGGCGAGCGGGCCGATGCCGAGCTCCGCCGGGTCGGGGTGGGTGCCGCTGTGCGACCCGACAGCGTGGCCCTCGGCCAGGGCGCGGCGGACGATCTCCGGGTGGGCCGTCGCGTTGCGCCCGACGCAGAAGAACGTCGCGACGACGCCCAGCTCGCCCAGCCGGTCGAGGACCCGTGGGGTCGAGTCGGGGTGCGGGCCGTCGTCGAAGGTCAGCGCCACCTCGCCGGCGCCCACCCGCCGCTCCACCCGGCCGATCGACTCGACCACCGACCACCGGGCGCGCCGGGCGCGGCGGCCGATGCCGCCGGCGATGTCACGGGTGCGCAGCACGAGCGGCTCCTGTCGGTGTGCGTGTCCGGTCGCCCCGGACGGGACCGCATCATGTCCTGCGGACGGCGCCGGCGTCACCCGTCGTCCCTGCGGGTGAGCGTCCGTGCGTGCGAGACTCCGCACAGGACGTCACCCGGGCTGCTGGTGACGAGCGAGCACAGGGGGTCCCGTGGCACCGCCGCCCACCGTGACGGCCGTCGTCCCCACGCACGACCGGCTCGGGCTGCTGCTGCGCACGCTGGAGTCCGTCCGCGCGCAGACCGAGGTGGGGATGGCCGTCGTGGTCGTCGACGACGGGGGCTCCGACGGCACCACCGCGGCCCTCCGGGAACTCGACCTCCCCGGTGTCCGCGTGCTGAGGCACGAGCGCAGCAAGGGGGTCTCCGCGGCCCGGAACGCCGGCCTGGCCCTGGTCACCACCCCGTACACGGCCTTCGTGGACGACGACGACCTGTGGGCCCCGACGAAGACGGCCGACCAGCTCGCCGCGATGGCGGCCACCGCGGGTGCCCGCTGGTCGTGCTCCGGCGCGCTGCACGTCGACCGCGCCCTGGACGTCGTGACCTACCACGCGCCACCGCCGTCCGGCCGGGTGGACGACGCGCTGCTGGAGATGAACGTGGTGCCCGGGGGCGGGTCCGGTCTGCTGGTGGAGACCGCGCTGGCCCGTGAGGTCGGCGGGTTCGACGAGACGATCTCGATCCTGGCGGACTGGGACTTCGACCTCCGGCTGGCGCTGGCCTCGCCGGTCGCCTCGGTGGACCGCCCGCTCGTGGGGTACTTCGTCCACCCCGACAGCATGTTCCACGACCCGCTCGGGGTGATGCGGGAGCTGACGCACCTGGCCCGGGTGCACGGCCGGCTGCCCGACGGCCGGTCCTTCGCCGCCGACCGGGCCTGGTGGTACTCGTCGATGTGGTCCATGGCGCGTGGCCTCGGCGACCGCCGCGCCGCCGCGCAGCTCGCCCGCGAGGCGTTCACCACGCTCCCGCCGGGCACCTCGCTCCGCATGACCCGGGACAAGGTCCGCGGCCGCCTGACCCGCAGGACCGCGCCGGTGGCCCCGGCCCTGCCGCCGGTCGCGGACGGCTGGCTGGACCGCTTCCGGGACACCGTGGGCGAGGAGCGCTCGACGCCGACGAGGTGATCCACGACGCTGCGTCATGATCAGGAGGGCGCGCCGTCCTCTGTTACCGTCTTGCGGACGTGTCCAGGCCGGATCGCAGTGCAGCTCCCGGCACACCCTCCGGCCTGAAGGTGGTTGCGTGAGTCTGCACGACTACGTGCGCCTGTTCCGGCGGGGCTGGTGGGTCGTGCTGCTCGGCGCCGTGTTCGGTGTGGCGGCAGCGGTCGCCCTCACCCTCGCCACCCCGGCCACGTACTACTCCACCGCCTCGCTGTACGTGTCCGTCCCCGGTGACGGGACGCCGACGGACCTGCAGAACGGCAACAGCTTCGCCACCGAGCGGGCGGCGACGTACGCCAGCCTGGTGACGACCACCGCCGTCCTCGACCGGGTGGTGGTCGCCCGCGGGGGCGCCGACGACGTGGCCACGCTGCGGGAGTCGGTGACCGCGACGGCTCGCGCCGAGACCTCGTTCGTCGACATCACCGCCGGTGGCACGGACCCGGCGGTCGTGGCGGAGCGCGCCAACGCCGTGGCGACCGCGCTCGGCGCGGAGGCCGCCAGGCTGGACGCCTCCGGTCCGGTGCCCGCGGTGCGGCTGGCCGTCGTCCAGCCGGCCGAGGTCCCGGAGACCGCGACCGAGCCCCGGCCCCGGAACAACCTCATGATCGGACTGGCCGTCGGGCTGGTGCTGGGTCTCGCCGCCGTGGTCGTCGCCGATGCGCTGTCCACGACGATCCGGTCCAGCGCCGACCTCCCGCGGGGCGTCGGACTGGCCACCCTCACGTCCATGCCGACCGGGCCGAAGAAGCGCTCGCGGCACCTGTCCGAGACCGACGCGCGACTCGAGGCCTTCCGCCAGCTGCGGGCCAACCTCCAGTTCGGCTCGCACGTGGGCGGGACGATCGCCGTCGCCGGTGTCACCGGCGCCTCCGACGGGCACGCCGTCGCCCGGCAGCTCGCCGCGGCCTTCGGCGAGATCGGGTCGTACGTGGTCGTCCTGGACCTCGACTTCCGCGTGCCCGACGGAGGGGCACGCGCGCGCCGCGGGAGCCCGGCCGAACCGACCTCGTCGGCGCTGGGGGTGGCCGACGTCCTCAACGGCGCGGCGGAGCTCGACGACGTGGTGACGCTGGCGATCGGGGACCGCGTGCACGAGGTCCCCGCCGGGCACGTGGACAGCTCGTCGGCGCAGCGGCTGAGCACCCCGGCCATGCGCCAGGTGCTCGACTCGCTGGGCGCCCGCTTCGACCACGTCATCCTGGCCTGCCCGCCGCTGGTCGAGCGCTCGGAGTCCGCGGTGGCGGCCGCGCTCGCCGGCAGCGCGCTGGTGGTCGTGGAGTCCGGGCAGACCAAGCGCTCGGAGTTCCAGTTCGCCCTCGAGCTGCTGGCCGGGGTCCGCGTGACGTCGATCAGCGTGGCCGTCGACCACGTCCGCGACCTCGACCTCGGCGGCGGGATGTCCAACCGACCGGGGACCTCCGGTGACCCCGATCTCGAGTCCCGCGCCTGACCCCGCACCGCCGGCCCGCGTGGTGCGGCTCGTGCGCGGTCTGCTGCGCCGTGCGCTGCCCGGCCCGAGCAACCCCCGGATGCGGACCGGGCCCCGCGGGCGGTACCTCCGCGCCCTGACGGTCGTCGACGTCGACCTCGACACCGGTGAGCTCGCCCCGCAGGCCGGCCCGACGCCGTTCGCGGAGGCCCCCGAGGGGGTGTACGCGATCGTGTGGGCGGGAGGGCGCCCGGTCGCCGACGTCACCGTCGAGGGGCGTCCGGAGGAGCTGTCCACGCGGCTGCTCCCCCTCGCCGCGGACGCGGCCGCAGCCGCGGCCGCGGGTCCCGCCCCGGAGGCCGGTGCCGCCGGGCGACCGGCCGGGTCCGTCGACGGGTCGGGGGTGACCGTCGCCGTCTGCACCCGGGACCGGGCGGAGGACCTGGTGCACTGCCTCACGGCGATCGGCGCGCTGGCGACCACGGTCGCCGAGGTCCTGGTGGTCGACAACGCGTCGGTGGACGACAGCACCCGGCGGGTCGTGGCCGACTTCCCGTTCGCCCGGTACGTCCGCGAGCCGCGCGCGGGGCTCGACTGGGCGCGCAACCGGGCCCTCCTAGAGGCGCGGACCCCCGTCGTCGCCTTCACCGACGACGACGCGCTCGTGCACCCCCGCTGGGTCGACGGCCTGCTCCGTGGCTTCGCCGAGGTGCCCGGGGCCGCCGCGGTCACCGGCCTGGTCGTGCCCCTGGAGCTGTCCACCCCGGCGCAGGTGGTCTTCGAGGCGCGCGGCTTCGGGCGCGGCTACGCGCGGCGGGTGTTCCGGTCCTCGCCCGGTGTCCCGGCGGGCCGCGAGCACGCCGACCTCGGCGACACCGGCACCGGGGCCAACATGGCGGTGCTGCGGGAGCCGGTCCTGGCGCTGGGCGGCTTCGACCCGGCGCTGGACGTGGGCACGCCCACCGGAGGAGGCGGCGACCACGAGCTGCTGTTCCGGCTCGTCGCCGCCGGCCACGCGCTGGTCTACGAGCCGTCCGCAGTCGTCCGGCACCGGCACCGCGCGACGATGGCAGGCCTGGCCCGGCAGCGACGCGGCGACGGGACGGGGTCCTACAGCTGGTGGCTGGGCGCGGGCCGGCGGTACGGCGGGCGGCAGTACGCCGGACTGCGACGGCAGGCGGTCCGCTGGGCGGTCCACCACCACGTCCTCAACGCCGCCCGGAGCCTGCTGTACCCCGAGCTCTTCCCGCCGGTGCTGTCGTGGGCGGACGCCCGCGGGGCGGCGCGGGCCGCCACCGGCGACCTCTACCGCAGGGCACTGCGCCAGGCGGCCGAGCAGGCGGCCGCCCACCCGGCGGAGCCGACCGCGCCCCCGCTGGTGCACCCCCGCGGTTGAGCAGCCGGACCGCAGCCCCGCTCAGCGGGCGGGTGCCAGGAGCGGCTCGTCCGGGTGTGCCTGCGCCTGGAGCCGAGCCTGGGTGACCGCCCGCCGGTAGCTGTGCCGCGTCAGGGCGGTCGCCCATCCACGGGCGGTGGCGACGGTCAGCGACATCGGCCGCGCCGCGGGACGGAGCAGGCTCCCGGTGAGGGTCCACGCCGTGTTCACCAGCAACCACCGCGCCGCCACCAGGGTCCACCAGCGGTGGTGTGCACGCCCGAGCGTCGCCCCGGCACCGACGAGCACGCCGGCGCTGCCGATGCCGTCGCCCACGCGCTGCTCGCGGAGCTCGGCCATCGTGCGGCGGTGACGGTGCCGCACGACGGCGGCGGGCTCGTAGACGATGAGGTCCCCGTGGGCGAGCAGCCGGCAGAGGGCCTCGTGGTCCTCACCACCACGCGTCACCGTGCCGGACCCCAGCGCGGGGTCGAACCCGCCCATCGACACGAGCCGGTCGCGCCGGAAGGCCATGTTCGCGCCGGTGCCCACCGACCCGATGCGGTGCACGGCCGCAGCGGCGTCCCGCGGGCTGGTCGACGCCGCCTGCAGCCACCGGTGGTCGTAGCCCCGGCCGAACCCGCCGCAGGCCTCGAACACCACCTGGGCGCGGGTCGACAGCTCCGCCGGTGCCACGAGGCCGGTGACGACGGTGGCCCCGGGATGGGCGTCGAACGCCATGAGCAGCGCCTCCGCCCACCGCGGGTGGACCAGGACGTCGTCGTCGGTGAAGGCGATCAACGGCGTGCGCGCCTCGAGCAGCGCCCGGTTGCGGGCCCAGGACAGACCGCGCCTCGGCTCCCGGACGTACCGGGCCCGCGGGTGGCGCGCGACGACCTCCCGGGTCAGGTCGTCCGTCGGGGCGTTGTCGACCACGAGGACCTCCGCCACGTCCACCGTGAGGTCGGCGAGGGCCTGCAGGCACCGCTCCAGGTCCTCGGGGCGGCCCCGGGTGCAGACGGCCACCGTCACCAGCGAGCCGTCCACCCGGGCACGCCACGAGGTCTCGGCGAGACACGGCGAGCGGTCGTCGCGGCCCTCGCGTGGGCCGACCGGACGACCGTGCCGGGCGAGGTGCCCCGCCGCGGCCGTCGCGGTGGCGGCGCGCGCCAGGTCCGGCAGCCCGACCAGCACGTCGGCGGGGGGACCGGGGACGGTCATCTCCCCGATCGGGACGCCGTGCAGCCAGACGAGGGCGTGCACCCCCTCCGGCGCGGTGTCGGCGGGGGTCAGGGGCGGCTGCGCCGTCGCGGTGCCCCGGTCCAGGTCGACGTCGGCCACGACCAGGGAGGAGAAGAGCCGGGACGTGCCCGGCCGGCACATCCGCCGGCTCAGGCGCAGCGCCTTCTTCAGGATCAACGGGTCTCCAGGGACGACGGCGGACCACGTGCGGCCCGACCGCCCAGCGGGCACGGTGCAGGCGGGCACGGGTCCGGCGGACCCGGGACGAGATCATGCGCCCGACGGCACGCGCGCGCCAGCACCCGGGTCGGCGGACGACGGGACCTCGCCCGTGCGGGGTGTGCGTGGCGACCGGCGCCGGGGGCCCGGCTCGGCCGGCCGGCGGTGCGGGTCCCGGACGGCCGAGGACGCCGATGCGCCTGCCCGGGCCTCCCCGCGCCTAGGCTGCCGGGCGCGGCCCGGGGTCCCGGGTCGGCGACGCACCGAGTCCCGCAGCGTCTCGGCCGGGTGAGGAGGTCACGTGCGGGGCGGTCGAGTGGCGAGCGCGGCACCCGCGTGAGGCGCGTGAGCGTGGTGATCGCCAACTACAACTACGCCCGGTACGTCGGCGAAGCCGTGGAGAGCGCCCTGGCCCTACGGTGGCCCGACGTCGAGGTGGTCGTCGTGGACGACGGCTCCACGGACGGGTCGACCGGCGTCCTCCGGCAGTACGAGGGGCGCGTGCTGCTGCTGACCGGCCGCAACCAGGGCCAGCGCGCCGCGGCCAACCGCGGGTTCGCCGCGACCACCGGCGACGTGGTGATCTTCCTCGACTCCGACGACCTGCTGCCGCCCGAGCTCCCCGAGCTGCTGGTCGCGGTGTGGCGGCCCTCGGTCAGCAAGGCGCAGTTCCGGATGCAGCGGATCGACGCCGGCGGAGCGCCGTTCCGCCGGCCGTTCCCCCGATGGCGGCCGGTGCCGACCCCGGAACGGGTGCGGCACTGGGTGCTGCAGACCTCGGCCCAGCCGACCCCGCCCGGGTCCGGGAACGCCTACGCCCGCTGGTTCCTCGAGCGCATCTTCCCGCTGGACGCGAGCATCGGGGACTCCGCCGACTCGGGGTGTCTGGCCGCGGCCCCCCTGCACGGGGACGTGGTCACGCTGCCCGAGGTCGTGGTCGGCTACCGGCAGCACGAGGCGAACGACAGCCACCTGCTGACCGAGGACACCCGCTTCGCCCGTGAGGTGGAACGCGCCCGGGCGCGATGGCACTTCGCCCACCGGTCGATCGGGACGCCGGCCCCGGACGTCGACGACCGCCCCCTGTTCCGCAGCCGCGAGCTCGTCCAGTTCCGCACCGCGGCCGCGCGCCTGACGCCCGGGCAGCGACCGCTGCCGGGCGACGGGCCGGGACGGCTCGTGCTCGACGTCCTCCGGTCCCCGGTCCACCCCGGCCCTGAGCCCTGGCCCGCCCGGCTGGCCATCGCCGCCTGGTGCCTGGTCGTGCTCGCCGTCCCGGGACGCCTCGTGCGGCCCCTGCTCCGTCTACGATGGCCCGGCACGTGAGGGCGTGCACCCCCCGGCGGCCGCGGGTGCACGCGGACCGCCGGCCGGGTCCGGCCACGTTCGTCGCCCAGGAGGACCCATCACCAGCCTGACGCTCGTCACGGTGGCGGTCGTGGTCTACGGCGTGCTCAACCGGCGCGGGTACGGGCGGGCACTCGCCCTGGGCGGGGCGACGCCCGTCGGGGCCGCCTTCGTGGTCGGGGCCGTCGCGGTGCCGACCTTCTACGCGGTGGCCGTCGGTGCCGTCGCCGGGGTGGTCCTGCGCCTGCTCCAACGGTCCCGGCAGGCGTCCGCCGGGCCGGGGCGTCCGGTCACCGGGAGCCGGCTGCTCGTGCTCTTCGTCGTGGGCGCGGTGCTGACGACGCTGGTCGCCCCGCTGCTGTTCAACGGGCTCCCCGTCCTGCGCCCCGAGGGCGAGGGGGCGGCCCTGGCCGCAGGCGTGGTGACCAAGTCCAACCTGGCCCAGATCGCCTACCTGCTGCTCAGCGTGGCCGTGGTCGCGTTCCTGGCGAGGTCGCGGTGGGCCGGGCCGGAACTGGTGGGCACGGCGACCTGCCTGGCGACCCTGCTGTCGCTGTGGAGCTGGGCGCACATCAACGCGGGGCTGCCCTTCCCCGAGGGCGTCTTCGACAACTCGCCGGCGTTCGCCTTCATCGAGACGCTGCCCGGCGGCGCCCCCCGCGTGCGCGGCATCTTCTCCGAGCCGGCGGGGCTCGCCGGCTCCTGCCTGGTCACCATCGCCTACTGCGCCTCCCGGTTCGGCCAGGTGCGGGGACCCCGCAAGCTGGGCGTGTTCCTGGTCGGCGCCGCCGCGCTGTTCCTCGGGTCGATCTCGACGTCGACGACCTTCCTGATCGCCGGCATCGCCCTCGTGGCCGTGGCGGCCCTCGTCGCGACGTCCAGCTTCGTCCTGCGCGGGGGCTCGCTCCAGCGGTCGGCGGTGAGTGCGTTGTGTGCCGCGGCCCTGGCCTCGCTGTTCCTCCTGCCCTACCTGGCCGCCGTGATCGGCGAACAGGTCGGGGAGAAGGTCGGTTCGTCCTCCTACGTGGACCGTTCCTCGTCCGACAGCACCTCGCTGCGGCTGCTGCTGGACACCTACGGGATCGGCACCGGCCTCGGTGCCAACCGCGGGTCGTCGTTCTTCGCCACCCTGCTGAGCACCGTCGGGATCGTCGGGACGGTGCTGTTCATCGCGGTCGTGGTGGTGCTGGTCCGGGGAGCCTGGAGCGTCCCGCACGCACGGCCGGCCGCCTGGGCGCTGATCGCCCTCGTGATCGGCAGGGCGGTGTCCGGGCCGGAGCTGTCCGACAGCACGGGCGTGCTCTGGTTGTCCCTGGGGGTGCTGGCGCACGCGGCGTCCCGGGTCGAGCGCCGGAACACACCCAGGACGGGAACTGCGGTCGGGACGCCCTCGCCAGCTCGCTGACCGGCCCGGAGGCGGCGGCCGGTGGGTAAGGTGCGCGCCTGACAGTCATGCGCTCGGCAACGTCGCTCGAGCCGGATGCAGGTCGGTGGCCAGCGGGCCAGGAGCGGTCGCGGGGCCACGGGTCCGCGGTCTCGAACCGCCGGCCCACCGGAGACGCCTCCTCGGGTCCGTCGGCCTCCCTCGTGGGAGGCGGATCGTCACTGCGTGCGTCCGCTCCATGACCACCGGAGCCAGCAGAAGGGCGTCACCACGTATGAAGATCATGCACGTGCTCAAGCACGCGTACGAGAACAACGGGCACGTGCACATGGCGGTCGACCTGGCCTGCGCCCAGGCGGACGCCGGACACCAGGTCACCTTCGCCAGCACCCGCAACTCCTACGAGGAACTGCTCCGACGCCACGGCGTCCGCGTCGTCGACGTGCCCGAGGCGGTCGGCCTGCGGGCTCCGCTGGTCAGCGGCTGGGCGTTGCTGCGACTGGCACGCGACGTGCGGCCGCAGATCGTCCACGCGCACATGATGTCCTCGGCCGTGCTGGCCCATCCGGTGGCCAAGCTCACCGGAGCCGTGCTGGTGACCACGATGCACAACTCCTTCGACCGGCACTCGGCGCTCATGCGGCTCGGCAAGGTGGTGGTCGCGGTCAGCGAGGCCGAGCGGACGGCGCTCCTGGCCCGGGGCTTCCCGGCGCGCAGCACGGTGACCGTGCTGAACGGCCCGGTCGCCTCCGCGCGGGAGGAGCTCCGCGAGGGCAGGGAGGTGCGGCAGATGGCGACCCCGTGCGTGGTCAGCCTCTCCGGCCTGCACGCACGCAAGGCCGTCGGCGACATCATCACCGCCTTCGGTGAGGCGCTGCCACACGCTCCCGGCTGGCACCTCAACATCATCGGGGAGGGGCCGGACCGCGAGCGGTTGGAAGAGCTCGTCGAGCGGTCCGGTCTCGGGGCGTCGGTGCACTTCATCGGGTCGACCCCCACCCCGTGGGGGCTGCTGGAGCAGGCCGACGTGTACGCCTCCGCCTCCCTCGACGAGCCCTTCGGGCTCAGCGTCGCGGAGGCGCGGGCGGCCGGCTGCGCCGTCGTCGCGACCGCGGTCGGTGGCATCCCGGAGGTCCTCGACCACGGCCGCGCCGGCCAGCTCGTGCCGCCGTCCGACCCCTCGGCGATGGCCGCGGTCCTGCGGGAGCTGATGAGCGACCCCGCCGTCCTGGCGAGCTGGCAGGCCCGGGCACGGGACGGGCTGGAGGCGCTGACCGTGCAGCGGGTGCAGTCGGACTACGACCGGGTCTACCGATCGGTCCTGTGAGCGGGCCCGGCGGGGAGCTCCTCGGCCCCGCCGGCACTGCCGGGGCACCCGAGCCGTTGCGGCCGGGCCCGCTGGACCGTGCGTCGGTCGTCGGGCCGTCCCCGTCCGGGGTGAGCCCGTCGACCGGGCTGCCGAGCGCCCCGCCCGCCGGGGCCGGGCTCCGCCGCGCCGTCGTGCTGATGAGCGCCTCGAGCCTGCTCGTGCCGGTCGCGGGCGTGCTCACCCAGCCGGTCCTCGCCCGCGCGCTGGGTGCGGCGGGCCGCGGGGAGATGACCGCGGCGATCGTCCCAGCGGTGCTGGCCGGCTCGGTCGCCACCCTCGGGTTGCCCGACGCGCTGACCTACCTCACCGCCAAGGACCCCAGGGTCACGCGGCACGCGTTGGCCTGGTCGGTCGCCCTGTCCACCGTCCTGGGGGCGCTGTGCCTCGTGCTCGCGTGGGCGGTCCTCCCCCTGCTGTCCGCGGGCGACGCCGCGCTCGGCCGGCTCATGCTGCTGGCGATGGTCCTCACCGTCCCCGTGCTCTTCGTCGGCGCGGCCCGCGGGGCCGCCATGGGGCAGCAGATGTGGGGTGCGGTGGCCACGGAGAGCCTGGCCACCGCCGGCCTGCGGGTGCTGCTCCTGGTGGGCCTGTGGCTGAGCGGGGACCTCACCCCGACGGTCGCCGTCGTCGTCACGTTCACCGTCCCGCTCGTCGCCGGCGTCGTCTACTGGCCGTTGGTGCGCCGGCGGGGCAGCGGCGCGTCCCGGCCGGCGGGCCGGGTGCTCGTCCCGCTGGTCGCCTACGGCGGCAGGACGTGGTTCGGTTCGGTGGCGAGCATGCTGGTGGCGAAGACCGACCAGGTGCTGATGACGCCGTTGTCCAGCGTCCGGGACCTCGGGTTGTACAGCGTCGCGACGGCGGTCACCGACGTCCCGGTCCTGTTCGCCCTCGCCGTCTCCAACGCCCTGCACGGGGTGAACAGCCGGTCGAGCAACCCGCCGCAGCTGGCCCGGGCGACCCGGGTGACGCTCCTGCTGGGGCTGGTCGTCTCGGTCGCCATCGGTGCCACCGCACCCTGGTGGATCGCCCCGCTGTTCGGGGCGGAGTTCCAGGACGCGGTGGTCCCGACGCTCCTGCTCTGTGTCGCGGCCGTGCTGTACATCCCGGGGCCGATGGCCGGTGCCGGTCTGGCGTCGTCGGGCCGGCCAGGGCTGCGGAGCAGCGTCTACGCCTGCACCTTCGCGGTGAACGTCACCGCCTTCGTCCTGTTGGTGCCGCACGCCGGTGTGGTCGGCGCCTGCTGGGCCAGCATCATCAGCGCCGCGGTCCAGACGGGTCTGATGGTGCTGGCCGCCTCACGCGTGCTGGGGCTGGCGGTGCACCACTTCGTCGTCCCCAAGTCCGCCGACGTCACCCTGCTGTGGCGGGAGGGCCGGCGGTCGGCACGGCTGGTGCTGGCCCGCGTCCCCGGCCTGGGCCGAGACGGCTCCCGGTGGTGACCGCCGACCTCAGCGGGCCGGCAGGGCCAGCGTGCCGCGCTCCAGCTCGGTGACCGCCCGGGCAGCCTCGGGGGACTGCCACACGCGGCGCTCCGTCGCACGCTTGAAGCGCTGCTGAGCCCGGTAGCGGAGCAGACGCACCCCCGTGAGCCGCGACCAGTACGGCTCCGCCTCCGGGTGCTGCCGGGTGAAGTCGACGTAGGGCCGGTGGTGGGTCTCCCCCCACGGGGTGAGGGCCGCGTTCCACGGTCGCGGGTCGGACATGAAGTGGATGATGCGCGGCGGGGCGAGCTCGACCAGCTGGGTGTCCAGCAGGAACCCAGGGAAGTTCCAGCTCATCGACACCGGCACGATCCGGTCGCCGAGGGTCGTGTTGATGGCGTCCTGGTCGGGGAACCTCAGGGCGGCGCGCTCCTCGGCGGTCTGCTGCAGGGCGTGGTCCCGCAGGCCGGCGATGTCCCGGCGCGCGATCCGCAGCACCCCCGAGTTGACGTACCTCTCGCGCACGGCCGCGGGGATGCCGCTGGCGTCCCACCAGCGGTCGATCCGGGCCCGCGCCCTGGCGTCGGCGCGCCGGTTGAAGACCATCGGGTCCAGCGAGGCCAGCGCCCCTCCGGGTGGGACGCTCGCCTCGACCAGGGGGGTGATGTCGTCGACGACCTGGGTGTCCCCGTCGAGGTAGAGCACCTCGTCCACCTCGGCCGGGAGCAGGAGGTCCAGGAACAGCCGCGCGTACATGGGGTGCAACCCGCGCAGCGAGGCCTGCGGGGCGGTGAGGACGGTGATCCCGTGCTCGGTGCAGATCCGCTCGAAGACCCGGTGCTCGACCGAGGTGGCGTCGCCGACGAAGACCACGGTCACGTCGACGCCGGCGGCGGTGTGCCGGCGGGCCTGGACGGCGCTCACGACCGTCTGGAAGAGGTATCCAGCCGTCGCCGTGTAACAGACTGCGCGGGTCATCGTGGTGCCTCCGTCGTGTCGGATGGGCCGGTCGGGTCGAAGACGTCCGGTACGGCTCCGGCGGTGCCGGGCCGGTCCCGCGTCCACGGCGACGACGGGTGGGTCAGTCCCGGGAGACGGGCAGCTCGAGGATGCGCTCGGGGGTGAAGCGACGACGGGCGATGTCGCCGGCCGCGCGCAGGTTGCCCCGCACGCGCTCCCGGCGCCAGTCGGCCTCGGGGCCACGCACGGCCCGCACCAGGTTCTTGGCCGCCCGCGGGAGCGTCTCGTACAGCGTGAGCCACATCGGGAAGCTGCCGACGTGGTGCAGGTAGGCGGGGTTCATCACCTGGGAGTAGCCGAGCCGCTCGTGCGCCATCCGGCCACCGGACTTGACCCCGCGGTGCACGATGACGCAGTCCTGGACCTTGGCCAGCGCGCCGTGGCGCATCAGTCGGCGGGCGAAGTCGTGGTCCTCGAGCCAGGAGTACAGCGGCAGGCGTGCGTCGAACTGCTCGCCCCCGACGGCGTCGGCCCGGAAGGCGAAGTTGCAGCCGTACAGCTCACGGCTCGGCGCCCAGGCGCCCGAGAGCGGTTCGGCCGAGGAGGCGGCGAGCGCGTCGTCGGCCTCGGCCCGCACGACCTCCTCGCCCGCGGCGCCGTCCAGCAGCACCCGGCCGGTGAGACCGACCACGTCGGGGTGGTCGGCGAAGAAGCGGAGCGCCTGCTCGAGGAAGTCCTCGCGCACCACGGCGTCGTCGTCGAAGCAGAACACGTGGGTGGCCTCCGGCACCGCGGCCAGGCCGGCGTTGCGCTGCGCGGCCAGCCCCCGGTCGTGGACCACGACCGTGCCCTCGGGCAGCGGCCCGGCGGGCAGGCTGGCGCGGTCGGGCACGGAGAGCACGAGGGTGAAGTCGCGGTGGGTCTGCCGCTGCAGGTCGGCCACGACCTCACCGAGGAGCTCGGGCCGGTTGGCGGAGGCGAGGACGACGGCCGTGCGGGCAGCCGTCGCGTCGTCCGCACCGGCGGGACGTCGAGCGGGTCGGCTCGAGCGGGGGGTCGAGCCGGGCACCGAGTCCTCCATCGTCGCTGGGTGTGGCGGGTGGCACCGTTCCTGCAGGTGCCGGGGCACAAGGAGGGTAGTGGGCGCGGCCTCCCGCCTGCGGCCCCGGAGCAGTGCGACCTGCGACTCACCGGCAGGCGGCACCTGTCGCCCGTCCGGCCGGGGCGGGCCGGCGTCCTCGGGGGAGCGGACCACGGGTGTCCCCGGCAGCGGGCACGTCGGGGACGCGCTCGGGGGTGGACCGGCCGCGGAGCACGTCGCCGAGCGCGAGGAGGTCCCCCCGGAGGCGTTCTCGCCGCCCTCCGCTCTCGGCGCCCCGGGGACGTGCCCGACCACCGTGCGCCGGCGGTCCGCCCGACCCGGTCCGCCCGACCCGGTCCGCCCGGGCCCCCGGTGCTCCGGGTGGGGCCCGGCGGGCGTGCGGGCTCAGCTCGCGGCGGGGTCCGGGGAGCCGGAGACGGCGGCGACGGTCTCCGCCGCCACGTCGTCCCAGGTGCGCCGACGGCGCGCGGGCCCACCTCGACCGGACGCCGGCCGGTCGAGGTGGCGCAGCACGGCGTCGGCCCAGCCGGGGACGTCGTCGGCGGGCAGGTGCTCGGCGCGGTCCCCGCTGACCTCGACCAGCGCCGGGTCCAGCGAGGTGACCAGCGGCGCGCCGAGGTCCAGCGCCTCGACGGCCGGCAGACCGAACCCCTCCGCGAGGCTGGGCGCCAGCACCACCGCACAGTTCTCGTAGCACCAGCGGAGCGTCCCGTCGTCCACGCCGGTGAGCTGGACGACGTTCCCGCTGGCCAGCAGGGCGGCGTGGTCGGGGCCGTAGGCCTCGGCGCCCCAGGCCGGCGGGCCGACGAGTGCCAGGACGGCGTCCGGGCGTCGGCGGACGACCCGGGCCATGGCCGAGACGGCCACGGCGACGTTCTTGCGCTGGGAGGCGTCACCGACCACGAGGGCGAAGGGCCGGCCGACCAGCGCGGGGACGGCGACCGGGACGCTGTCGAGCAGCTGCGGGCTCGTGGTGAGCGGCGCGACGGCGGCGCGGCCCGCCAGTGCGGCGTCCCAGCGGACGAGCCGGTCACGGGTGGCCGCGCTGACGCACAGCAGGGTGTCCGCCTGCCGCAGCGACCCGGCGTACGGCCTGCCCAGCAGCGTGCGCTTGGGCAGCGGGAAGTCCGCCGGCCGGTCGAACAGCAGCAGGTCGTGCACGGTGAGCACGGTGCGGGCGGTCACGCCGCGGGGGAGCAGGTGCTTGGTGCCCTGGACGACGTCGAACCGGGACCCCAGCCGCCGCCCCAGCGCGAACCGCTCGAACGCCGGGACGGCGGCGTCGGGCACCGCCGGCAGCGGCACGACCCGGTCGCTGCCCCCGGCGAGCTCGGCCAGCGGCCCGGCCGCGGCGGGGGAGGTCAGCAGGTGCAGCTCGACGTCGGCGCGGCGGCCGAGCGCGCGGGCCAGTTCGACCGTGTAGCGCACGATGCCCCCGCCCCGGCCGTCCGCCGGCACGTGACCGGCCATGAGCAACCACCGCAGGGGTCGCGTCGTCGGAGCAGCTGCATCGCCCGGGGCCACGCCGACAGCCTCACACACCCGGCGGGTCCGTTCTTGTAGGTGGCGCCCTCGGCCAGCCGGGACAGCTTCATCACCTGCGACTCGCGCAGCTCCACCGGCCCGACCCGCA
>NZ_JAPVBH010000007.1 GCF_026967795.1 Modestobacter sp. VKM Ac-2986 | reverse complement strand
GGCCGGGGGGCCGGTCGGCGGGGGGAGCCCCGGCCGACCGGCCCCTCGTCGGTGGTCTGCCGGTCAGCCCTGCCGGGCTGCGGCCTCCAGCCCGGACCGGGTGAAGGCCAGTGCGTCGCGGGCGAGTGCCTTGCTGTCGGTCCACAGGTTGCGCCAGATGGCCAGGTCGTTGGACAGCGTGCGGTGCACGACCTCGGAGGAGAAGGACTCGAAGGTCATGATGCCGTCGTAGCCGACCTCGGTCAGCGCGGAGAAGAACTCCGGCCAGGGGATCGAGCCGGTGCCCAGCGCCCCGCGGTGTGACTCGCCGACGTGTACGTAGCCCAGCCGACCGGCCGCGGCGGCCGCGCGCACCGCCTCGGTGAAGGAGTGTTCCTCGATGTTCATGTGGTAGGTGTCCAGGTGGGCCATGACGTTGGGCCGGTCGACGACCGAGATGAAGTCCAGCGTCTCCTGCGTCGTGTTCATGATGTTGGTCTCGTACCGGTTGCAGAACTCCAGGGCCAGGGTGATGCCCGAGGCGGCCGCCTTGTCGGCGAGCCAGGCGATCGTCTCCTGCGAGTTGGCCCGCCCGCGCTCGCTCGCCGGACCGGCGTACTTCCCGAGCTTGGAGTAGAGGACGCCGCACAGCACCGTCCCGCCGCTGTCCCGCAGGACGTCCAGCGCCTGGCTCAGCCGCTGACGCCCCCGGGCGACCACCTCGGGGTCCTCGCTGGAGACGTCGGTGTCCTCGCTGAGCCCCAGCGACGCGCTGACCGCCAGGCCGTGCTCCTGCAGCAGCCGCGCGGTCATGTCGGCGTCGAAGCCGGTCGGGTCGATCGGCGCGATCTCGATGAGGTCGTACCCCGCCTCGGCGGACGAGGCGATGGCGCGGCGGGCCTCCTCGGGGGACCAGCCCCCGGTCCAGACCAGTGCGTGGACGCCGTGGGTGACGGGCATGGCTCTCTCCTCCGTGTGGACTGCAGGTCGTCGTACAGATGCGGGGACGCGTACGGGCGCGGGGGACGGTCAGCCGGAGCGGTCGTCGAGCCATCCGCGGCGGTGCAGCTCGGCGAGCAGCCGGCGGTAGCCCTCCTCGAGGGCCCCGGTCTGGCGGGGGTCGGGTTCCACGACCTCGGCGGGCCGCACCAGGCGGACGGCGGTCGCGGTCAGCGCGGTGCCGCTGCACGCCGAGGCGGCGAGCAGCGCGGCGCCGAAGGCGCTGGAGGGCTCGGCAGGACGGGTCACCGGCCGGCCGAGCACGCTGGCCCGGACGGTCGTCCACACCCGGGACCGGGTCCCGCCGCCGACCACCCGGTGGTCGGCGGACCCGACGCCCAGCTCGGCCAGCCGCTCCAGGCCCAGCCGCTCGACGAACGCGACGCCGTCCAGCCAGGTCCGGTGCCGCTCGTGCGGCGTCGGGTGGGCCGTGCGCGCCCCCGGCGGGGGGAGCAGGAACGCAGTGGCGTCCGGCCGGGCGAACGGGAACCGCTCGCCGGTGCCGGACAGCGGGTACCCCGTCCACCGGGACGGCCCGGCGGCGTCGGCCGCGGCGTCGGCGGCGGCCAGGTCGGGCACGCCACCGTCGACGGCCAGGACGCCGGCGCCGGTATTGGACGCCCCGCCCGGCCACCACGAGCCGTCGGGTGCCCGGTGCGAGTAGACCGCCCCGGCGAACCCGGTCACCTCGGTGGGGGAGACGCCCTTGAGCACGAGCGTCGTGCCGAGCACGCCGACGCTCGACCCGGGGGCGACCGCACCGGCGGCCAGCTGCGCGGTGCAGCCGTCGGTCATCCCGGCGACGACGCGCACGCCCGGCGGCAGCCCGACGTCCCGGGCGACGTCGGTCCGCACCACGCCGACGACGGTCCCGGGGCCGACCAGCTCCGGGAGCGCGGTGAGGGGCACCGCGGCTGCGGCCAGCAGCTCACCGGGCCACTGCAGCCCGGCGGCGTCCACCCCGGCCTTGAGGGCGTGCGAGGTGTCGGTGACCAGCCGGCCGGTGAGGTCGGCGACCACGACGTCGGGCACGTGCAGGTACACCCGGCCGGGCACCGGCGCGGCGGCGTCCGGACCGGCCAGCCAGGCCAGCCGGGCCAGCGTGGAGGCGGCGCCGACGCGGTGCCCGGTCGTGGCCGACAGCCGTGTGGCCAGCGCCGCTCCCCGCTGGTCGGCGTAGAGCAGCGCGACGCCGGTCGGCACCCCGTGGGCGTCGGCGGCCACCACGCTCCCGGACGTCGCCGTCACCGACAGCGCGCGGACGCCGGCCGCGCGGGCACCCAGCGACGCGGTGGCCGCCCGCAGCAGTGCGCGCACGACCTCGGCGTACACCGGCCGCTGCTCCAGGTGCCCCGGCGCCGGGACGACCGGGGGCGGTAGCGGTGCCTCGACGGACGCCTGGACCCGGCCGCTCGCCACGTCGACGGCGAGCAGCCGGGCGCCGGCGGTGGCCAGGTCGATGCCCAGGACCAGCTCGCCGTCCCCGGTCACGTCGCGCCGGCGGGGACCAGCGGCAGCAGCACGTCGGCCAGCCCGGTCAGGTCGCGCACCGCTACGTCCGGCTCGGCCAGCTGTTCGGCGGTCGGCTCGTCGGGGGCCTCACCGCGCAGCACCCACACCGTGCCGAGGCCCATCCCGGCGGCCGGGCGCACGTCGGTGTCCAGCCGGTTGCCGACGTGCACCGCCTGGCCCGGCTCGCAGCCGGCCCGGTCCAGGCACCAGCGGAACAGCTCCGGGCTCGGCTTCTCGTGGCCCACGATCGCCGAGACGCCCCAGACGTCGACGAAAGGGGCGACCCCGTCGCGGGTCAGCGCGTCGACCACCCCGGCCTCCTGGTTGGCCAGTACGCCGACCACCACCCGGCCGGACAGCGCGCGCAGCAGCGGCAGGACGTCGGGGTACAGCGTGCCGGGCGGGTGGACCCAGTGCCGGCGGGTCCGCTCGTGCAGCGGGGCGCGCAGCCCGGCGTCGCCGAGCAGCTCGGTGGCCAGCGCCGTCCGCAGCGAGCCGCCCTGCCGGACCCGGACGTCGTCGTACACCCGGCGCACCACGGCGCGGTCGGCCGGGCCGCTGCCCTGCTCGGCGCGCAGCTCGTCGAGTGCCCGCCCCACCGCGGCGAGGAAGTTCTCGTCGTCGTAGACCGGCCCGCCGACGTCGAGGAACACCGCGCGCAGCCGGCGGGGGAGCGTCACGTCCCGCCGCCGAGCCGGGCCCGCCGCTCGATGACGTCCTCGCGGGCGAAGAAGGCGTCCACGGACGAGGTGGGCAGCGGCACGACGCCGCCGACGGAGTACGCCGCCTGCCGTACCCGGGCCCCCTTGACGGCCATCTCCGAGGCGGCCTCGATGCCCGCCGCGGCGGGGGCGTTGACCACGATGCCGTGGTTGCCCAGCAGCACCAGGGTCGGCAGCTCGCCGTGGGTGTCGACGTGCTGCTGCAGCCCCCGGAGGTAGGCCCGGCCCAGGGCCAGGCCCGGGGACGCGTAGGGCACGAACAGCGGGCGGCCGATGACCACCGCCTCGTCGGAGTAGACGTGCTGGTCCCAGGCGGTGGCGGCGTGCACGCTGGCCAGCAGCCCGACGACCGCCGTGGGGTGGGTGTGGCCGACGAAGGGCGTGGGTGCGAACGCCTGGGCGGCCACGTGCACGAGGGTCTCGATCGACGCGCGGCGCCGCCGTCCCTCGTGCTCGCCGGCGTCCAGGGCGGCGGTGAGGTCGGCCTGGGTGGCCGACTCGGTGGCCAGGAGCTTCACCAGCGGGTCGACCTCGACGACGACGAAGTCCTCGGCGGTCGACGTGCGCATGTTCGACCCCGAGGTCTTCACCACCACCCGCCCGTCGGGCAGCAGCTGGGAGGTGTTGCCCTCGGCGAGGACGGCCAGGTCCCGGGACCGTTCACCCAGGGACCTGGTCAGCGCCACCAGCTCCTCGCCGACCAGACCGGGGTCCCAGACGGCGGTCATCCCGTCGTCCCGTACCGGCGGCTGGTGAGCCCGTTGAGCAGGGCGGCGAAGACCAGCACGATGCCCAGCGCGAACAGCTGGAACTGCGAGCCGGCGTTGCCCGGGACGGCGAGCAGGATGCCCGCGTTCAGCCAGACGATCAACAGGGTCGCCAGGACGACGCCGGCCACCCGGCCGATGCCGCCGGTGATGGCCACGCCACCGAGGACGGCGATGGTGATGGCCGGCAGGGCCATGCCGCTGCCGGTGACGCCGGCGTCGGGCCGGGCCGAGGCGAACTGGGCGACGGTCACCACGGCCACCAGCCCGGAGATCACCCCCGCCAGCAGGTAGGCGGTGAACCGGGTACGACGGACGTCGATGCCCGCCCACTCGGCGGCCACGTCGTTGGTCCCGATGCCGTAGAGCCGGCGGCCGTAGGTGGTCCGGTTGAGCAGGACCCACACGACGAGCACCGTGGGGAGCAGGAAGGTGAGCGTCCCCAGCGGCACCGGCAACGGGTCCCCTCCACCGACCGGTACCTGGATCGACCGGGCGGAGGAGAAGAACTCCTGGATCGGCGCGGTGCTGATCGGCTGCTGGTCGTTGATGACGATCGCCAGGGAGGAGAAGGCGTAGTACGTCGCCAGCGTCGTGATCAGCGCCGGGTAGCCGACGTAGGCGATCAGCAGGCCGTTGACCGCGCCGCACAGCCCACCGAAGCCGGCAGCCAGCAGCACCGCGATCCACAGCGGCCAGCCCCACTCGCCGTAGGCGAACCCGAAGACCATGCTGGTCAGCGAGACGATCGCGCCGACCGACAGGTCGATGCCGCCGCGGCCGGAGGCGATGACCAGCAGCTGGGCCAGCCCCAGCATGACCAGGGGGACGGCGCTGATCAGCGCCGAGGACATGTAGGGCAGGTCGAACGGCGCGGTCAGGTAGTTGCGCGAGCTCAGCGTCGTCATGGTGATGACGACGGCGGCCAGCAGCACCAGCAGCAGCACGATCCGCTGGGTGAGCAGCGCCCGGAGCAGGACGGCGGGCAGCTGCCGGGCCCGGGACTGCGGGTGAGTGGACCCGCCGTCGGGCCGAGGGGCCTGGGTGGGGGGTGAGACCACGGTGCTCATGCCGTCCTCCTCGCGCGCTGCCGGAGCAGGTCGGCCCCGACGGCGATCAGGATGAAGATGCCGATGAAGAGGCTGGCCAGCTGGGAGCGCCAGCCCAGCTGGGTCACCCCCGAGGTGACCGTCTGGACCAGGAGCGCGCCCAGCACGGTGCCCAGCACCGAGCCCCGGCCGCCCATGATCGAGGTGCCGCCGATGACGACCGCGGCGATCGCGGACAGCTCCATGCCGGTGCCCACGTTCGGCGCCAGCGTGGAGGTGCCCTGGGCGATGACGAAGCAGGCGGCCAGCCCGGTGAGCAGGCCGGTCAGCACGTAGGCCGACAGCACCCGGCGCTGCACCTTGACCCCGGCCAGCCGGGCGGCGTCGGCGTCCCCGCCGATCGCGTACAGGTGCCGGCCGCCGGCGGTGTGCCGGAGGTAGTACCAGGCCGCCGCGGCCACCAGCAGCATGATCAGGAAGCTGTGCGGGACGCCGAGCGTGCGGCCGGCGTCCCCGCGGCCGAAGAAGCCCAGCGTGCCGGGGATGCCGTTGACGGTGGAGCCGCCGAAGATCCGCAGGCCGAGGAACTCGAAGAGGTTCGCGGTGCCGAACGTGATGATGATGGCGTGCACGCGCCCGTAGGCGATGAGCAGCCCGTTCACCAGGCCCAGCACGCCGCCGACCAGCACCGACAGCAGCACCGCGACCGGGAGGGAGACCCCGGAGCCCACCATCGTCTTCGCCACGACGACCGCGCACACCATCACCATGCCGGCGACGGAGACGTCGATGCCGCCGGTGATGATGATGATCGTCATCCCGATGCCGATCAGCGCCACCGGTGCCATCGCCACCAGGAGCGGGACGATGGAGCCGCCGGTGAGGAATGCCGGGGTGGCCACCGCGAGCACCGCCCACAGCACGGCGATCACGACGATCAGGACGATCTCCTGACCGGTGATCGGGAAGGGGAGCACCCGACCGCGGGCGGTGGCGGTGTGCGCCCGCGGGCCGGGCGGTGTCCCGTCGGTCGGGGCGAGGGTCGAGGAGCTCATGCGGCTTCTTCCTGGTCGACCGCGCCGGCGGCAGCGGAGAGGACGTCGGACTGGGTGGCGCCGGGACCGAACTCGACCGTGGTCGTCCCGGCCCGCACGACCTGCAGCCGGTCGGAGACGCGGATGGCCTCCGACAGGTCCGAGGTCACGATGAGGACGGCCGTGCCCTCGTCGGCGAGCTGCCGGACGATCTTGTGGATCTCCTCCTTGGCGCCGACGTCCACGCCCTGGGTGGGCTCGGCGAGCACCAGCACGCGGGGCCGCTCGACCAGCTGGCGGGCCAGCACGACCTTCTGGGCGTTGCCGCCGGACATGGCCGAGACCGGCTGCCGCTCGTGCGGGGTCTTGACCGCCAGCCGCTGGATGAAGTCCCGCGCGACGGTGCGCTCCCGGCCGCGGTCCATCCAGGTGCCGAAGCGGGACAGCAGCGGCAGGTGGCCGGCGGAGATGTTGAAGGCGATGGACTGGAAGCCGAAGAGGCCCTGCTGCTTGCGGTTGGCCGGCAGCAGGGCGATGCCGAGCTTCTTCGCCGCGCGCGGGGAGCTGGGTGCGACGGGCCGGCCGTCGAGCAGGAGCCGGCCACCGGTGGCACGGCGCATGCCGTAGATCGTCTCGGCGATCTCCGCGGCCCCGGAGCCGATCAGGCCGTAGAGGGTGACGATCTCCCCGGGCCGGACGGTGACGTCGACGTCGTGGTACTCACCGGTGCAGGACAGGTCCTCGAGCACCAGCAGGGCGGGCGCGTCCGGGACGGTGCGGTGCACCGGGTCGTCGTCCAGGATGCCGCCGACCATGAGCTCGACGACCCGGCGCACGGTGAGCTCCTGGATCGGCCAGGTGCCCATCGTCTGGCCGTCCCGCATGACGGTGACCTCGTCGGCGATGACGAAGAGCTCGTCGAGCCGGTGCGAGATGTAGATGATCGAGACGCCTGTGGCGGCCAGTCGGCGGACGACGCCGAAGAGCACCTCGATCTCGGTGTCGGTGAGGATCGCCGAAGGCTCGTCGAGGACCAGCACCTTCGCGTTGGTCACCAGCGCCTTGGCGATGGACACCTGCTGCTGCTCGGCGATGGACAGCTCGCTGACCGGGACCGTGGCGTACCGGGCGGGCAGCCCGATGAGCTCGAGCAGCTCCACGACCCGGGAGTTCTGGGCCGACCAGTCCACCCGCCCACGCCGGGTGATCTCGCGCCCGGTGAAGACGTTCTCGGCGACGGTGAGGTCGGGGAAGAGCTGGGGCTCCTGGTAGACGGTCGCGATGCCGAGCGCGATCGCGTCGGCGGTCGTGCCGATGGTCACGGCCTCCCCGTCGAAGGTGATCCGGCCGGTGTCGGCGGTGGCGGCGCCGGAGAGGATCTTGATCAGCGTGGACTTGCCGGCACCGTTCTCCCCGACGAGGGCGTGGACGGTCCCGGGCTGCACGGTCATGTCCGCGTTGCGGATGGCCCGGACCGCGCCGTAGCGCTTGGAGATGCCGGTGACCGACAGCCGGGGGGTGCCGGCCGGTGCGGTGGGGGGCCCGGCGGACCCGGGGTCCGTCGCCTGGGTGGTGCGGGTGTCGCTCATGGGCTCCTCGCTCCGATCCGGGGTGGGGAGGGCCGGGTGCGCCGGCCCTCCCCAGGAGGCGATCAGTAGTCGTAGTCCCCGGCGTTGTCCTTGGTGATGGTCAGCGGCGGGCCGAGCAGGAGGACCTTGGTCGCGGGGTCGAAGGTCACCCCGGTGATGTCGCTGCTGACGTCGTTGGAGGCCTGGAACTCCTCACCGGCGGCGAGCTGGACCCCGGCCCAGGCGGTGAGGTGGCCCAGGTTCTCGACGTCCCACAGGATGCTGGCGCTGGAGGAGCCCTCGGTGAGGTACGGCGCCATGGACTGCGGCGTGCCCAGCCCCACCGTGAAGACCTGCCCGGTCTTGCCGGCGTCCTGGACCGCCTGCGCGACGCCCGGCGCCGAGGAGGTGCACTCACCGACCAGACCGGTGAGGTCCGGGTGGGCGTTCATCAGGTCGGTCGCCATCTGCGTGGCCTGGGCCTGGTCCTCACCGGCGTACACGATGTCGACGATCTCCGCGTCCGGGTACTTCTCCGCGGTGTAGGCCTTCTGCACCTCGATCCAGGAGTTGAGGTTCTGGGCCGTCTGCCCGCAGGAGACGATGGCGTACTTGCCCTTGCCGCCCATCGCGCCGAGCACCGCGTCGGTCAGCGCCTCGCCGATGCCCTCGGTCGAGGCCTGGCTGACGAAGACCTCGCGCACCGAGTTGGGCGCGTCGGTGTCGGCGGTGGCCACCTTGATCCCCGCGTCGGCGGCCTGCTTGAGCAGGGGCGCCATCGAGTCCGGGTCGTTGGGCGCGACGATCAGCGCGTCCACCCCTTGCTGGATGAAGGACCGCACGATGTCGGCCTGCGCGGCGGGGTCGGCCTCGACCGGGCCCTGGTAGAGCCAGGTGCAGCCGATCTCCTCGCAGGCGGCCGCGCCACCGGTGTTCATCGCCTCGAAGTACGGGATGCCCTGGAGCTTGGGGACGAAGGCGACGGTGGCGCCCTCGCCGCCCCCGCCCCCGCCTGCGCTGCCGCTGGCCGCGCCTCCCGTTGAGCCCCCGGAGGAGGCGGAGCCCCCGCTGCCCTGGCCACAGGCCGTGGTGGCCAGGGCGAGTGCCAGGCTGAGAACGGCGGCGGACCTCGTCGTACGTGTCATCCTCATGCGGTCACCTCATGGACGTGGGGAGTGCTCCCCGGTGGTGTCACCGGCTCGGCGAGCCGGTGGGGGTTCAGGAGGTCGGGCGGCACCTCATGAGGGGATGAGCCCTCGTCGGCGGTCGTCCTCCTCGGTCATCTCGCGCAACCGGGCGGCGGACTGCTCCCAGCGCGGGTCCGGCCGCGGGGACAGCGTGCGGATCTCGGTCGTGCGGGCGACCACGGCGCGGACGTCGGCGATCCCGCCCAGCTCACCGAGGGCCACCAACTGGGCGGCGGCGTTGCCGAGTGCGGTCGCCTCGACCGGCCCGCAGTGGACCGGGAGCCCGGTGGCGTCGGCGGTGACCTGGGCGAGCAGCAGGTTCCGGGCGCCGCCGCCGGTGATGTGCACGGCCGGCGCCGGGGTCCCGGTGACCGCGGCGATGTCCTCCGCGGTGTTCCGGTAGGACAGCGCCAGCGAGTCGATCACGCAGCGGGCGATCGCGGCCGGGGTCTCGGGCACCGGCGAGCCGGTGCGCCGGCAGTGGTCCCGCACCCGGGCGGGCATGTCGCCCGGGCGGAGGAACTCGTGCGCGTCCGGGTTGATGACGCTGCGCAGGGACGGTTCCCGGGCGGCCCGCTCGGCCAGGTCGGCGTAGGAGATCTCGATGCCCTCGCCGGCCCAGTGGCGCCGGCACTCCTGCAGGATCCAGAGCCCCATCACGTTGCCCAGCAGCCTGGTCGTGCCCGCGTAACCGCCCTCGTTGGTGAGGTTGGCGGCCAGGGAGCCGGCGGTGACGACGGGGGCGGGGACCTCCACGCCGACGAGCGACCAGGTGCCGGAGGAGATGAAGAGCGCCCCCGGGGCGGTGAACGGCGTGGCCACGACGGCGCTGGCCGTGTCGTGTCCGGGCGGGGCGATGACCCGCGCGCCGGCCAGCGGCCCCTCGCCCAGCGACCCGATCACCGGACCGAGGTCGGTGCCCGTGGGCACCACCTCCGGCAGGACCCGGGTGGGGATCCCGAGGTCCTCGGCCAGCTCGACGGCCCACCGGCCGCCGGCGATGTCGTAGAGGCCGGTGGTGGAGGCGGCGGTGAACTCCGTGACCCGGGAACCGGACAGCAGGTGGTGGAAGACGTCGGGCATCATCAGCAGCGTCGCGGCGTCCTCCAGTCGGCCGGCGCGCACGTCGGCCATCAGTGAGAAGACCGTGTTGATCTCGTTGATCTGGGTCCCGGTGGACCGGTAGAGCCGCTCCCGGCCGACCCGGGCCAGGGCCTCGCTCAGGGGCGCCTGCTGCCGAGGGTCGCGGTAGCAGGTCGGCTGGTCGAGCAGGGTGCCGTCGCTGCGCAGGAGCCCGTAGTCGACCCCCCAGGTGTCCACGCCCACCGACGCGATCGGTCCGTGGTCGGAGCCCAGTCGGCCCAGCCCGGCGGTGATGGCGTTGCTGAGGCCGTCGAGGTCCCAGCGCAGGACGCCGTCGACGGGCCGCGGCGTGTGCGCGAACCGGCTGACCTCCTCGACGTCCAGCCGCGCCCCGTCGAACGTGGCGCGGACGACCCGGCCGCTCTCGGCACCCAGGTCCACGGCGGCGACCGTGCGACCGTGCCGCCCGGCCGTCATCGGTGCTGGTCCTGGACGTCGACGCGGTGGACGCGCACCCCGGCCGCCTCCAGGGCGCCCATGACGGCCGGGTCGGCCCCGGCGTCGGTGTAGACGGACGTGAGGGCAGCGGTGGGCACCCCGGCGTGCAGCGAGAAGGCGCCGAACTTGCTGGAGTCGACGAGACCGACCACCTGGCGGCAGTGCGCGGTGAAGTACTGCTTGGCCTGCGCTTCCTCGAGGGCCATGTCCAACAGCCCGCGCTCGGCAGAGATGGCGTGGGCGCCGAGGAACCCCTTGTCGATCCGGCCGCGGCCGGCCAGCACGTCGCCGATCATCCCGACGACCGAGCGCGCGGACCGGCGGACCGTCCCGCCGGGCACCAGCACGGTGGCGTCGGACCGTTCGGAGAACAGCGTTGCCGTGGGCATGCTGTTCGTGATGACCACCAGCGATCGGCGGTCGAGCAGTTCGCAGGCCAGGTAGTGGCAGCTGGTCGAAGAGTCCAACGCGATGACGTCGCCGTCGTAGACCAGGGGGGCCACGGCCTGGGCGATGGCGGTCTTCTCCGTGCGGCGTGTGCGCAGCCTGCTCTCGAAGGAGCCCTCGTCCATCGCGGCGGCCGCCACTGCGCCACCGCGCACCCGGCGCAGGGCGGCTCGCTGCTCGAGGGCGTCGAGGTCCTTGCGGATGGTGACGGTCGAGACCTCGAGCCGCTGGGCGAGGTCGTTGACCTCGACGCGGCCGGTCGCACCGAGGGCCGTGAGGATGGCCTGGGAGCGGGCGTGCTCGTCCAGTGACGGCATCGAGCCCCCTTCCGCAGTCCTCGTCAACATCGACGAGGGGAGACCGACGCTGGGCTCCCGTGCCGGAAAGCTAAGTGGGACGAAAGCCAAGGTCAAGGCTCCGTAGAGAAACGAAAGCGGACGGCTTTCATTCGATCCGAGCGCGGGTTTCAATGTGTCGCCTGGGTCACAATCGGTCTTGTCGAGAGGTTGCCCGCACCACGACCAGTCCCTCCTGTGGCACGCCGCCGTGCCCCCCCCCCCCCCCCCAGTCGCCGAGACCGACGCCAGTCGCACTCCTCGGGCCACCGGGGACTGCATCGGTCCGACCCCGAGCGGGTAGCGCAGCCGCCATGACCCAGAGCAGCCAGCCGCAGCGCGTCGCCGTCGTCACCGGATCGGAGTCCGGCATCGGCCGGGCCTCCGCCGTCGCCCTCGCCGAGGCCGGGTTCGACGTCGGCCTCACCTGGTACCGCGACCAGGCCGCCGGGGAGGCGACCGCCGAGGAGGTGCGCGCCACCGGCCGGCGCGCCGAGCTCCGCCACCTCGACCTGACCCAGCTGCCCGGCGCCGCCGACGTGGTCGACGACCTGGCCGAGGCCCTCAGCGGCATCGACGTGCTGGTCAACTGCGCCGGCACCGGCGACGCCACGCTGCTGCTGGACACCGAGTACGCCGACTGGCTGGAGGTGCTCGACACCGACCTCAACGGCGCCTTCCTCTGCCTGCAGCGCGCCGGCCGGCGGATGGTCGCCGCCGGCCGGGGCGGTCGGATCATCAACATCACCAGCGTCCACGAGACCCAGCCGCGGGTGGGCGCGGGCGCCTACTGCGCCGCCAAGGGCGGGCTCGGGCTGCTGACCAAGGTCGCCGCCATCGAGCTCGCCGACCACGGCATCACCGTCAACTCCGTCGCACCCGGGGAGATCGCCACCCCGATGACCGGGCAGGAGGACGAGGACCCGACCGCGCCGGACAAGCGCCGTCCCGGCATCCCGGTCGCCCGCCCCGGCGACGCCCGGGAGATCGCCGCGGTGGTCGCCTTCCTCGCCTCCCCGGCGGCCGCCTACGTCAACGGCGCCTCCTGGGCGGTGGACGGCGGGATGCTGCAGATGGGCCCGATGGCCGGGTCGAACATGACCACCGACGACTGGCGCACCCCCTGACCGACGACGACCCGGCCGACGGGCTGGACGCCGTCGCCGAGGAGCTCTACGGCGTCCCGCCCGAGGAGTTCACGACCGCCCGCACCGCCGCCCGGGACCGTGCCCGGGCGGCGGGGGACAAGGCCCTGGCCACCGCGGTCGCCGCGCTGCCCAAGCCGACGACGGCGGCCTGGGTGTGCAACCTGCTCGTGCGCCGGCAGCCCGAGGAGGTCGCCCAGCTGGCCGAGCTGGCCGAGCTGCTGCGCGCGGCCCAGGTGAACCTCTCCGGTGACCAGCTGCGCGAGCTGGGCCGGCAGCGCAACCTGCTGGTCGCCGCCCTCGCCCGGCAGGCGCGCGGGCTGGCCCACGCCGAGGGGCACGACGTGAGCACCGCGGTGGCCGAGCAGGTGGAGGCCACGCTGCGGGCCGCCGTCGCCGACCCCGGTGCGGGGGAGGCGCTGCGGGCCGGCCGGCTCACCTCCGCGCTGTCCTACAGCGGGCTGGGACCGGTCGACCTCGACGGCGCGGTGGCGACCCCGGTGCGCTCACCGGCACCGGCGCGCCCGCCCCGGGGTCCGGCACGCCGGGAGTCCGCGGAGGAGCGTCGTCGGGAGGCCGCCGAGCGGGCTAGGCGGGAGCTGGAGCAGGCCCGCCGGGACGCCGAGGAGGCGACCACCGTGGCCCGGGACGCCGAGGCGGCCGCGGAGACCGCCGGGGCCGAGGTCACCGCGGCCGGTGAGCGGCGGGACGAGCTCCAGCAGCGGGTCGACCGGCTGGAACGGGAGCTGCGCCGCGCCCGGCGGGAGGCCGAGGAGTCCGCCGCCGCGGTCCCGGCGGCCGAGCGCCGGCGGGACGCCGCCGTCCGACGGGCCGAGACCGCCGTGGCGATCCGGGACCGGGCCGAGGCGCGGGTGCAGCAGCTGGCCGCGGCGGCCGGGGACGCGACGGGGACCTGACACGCCGACGGCCCGGCCCCCGCGGGTGCGGGGACCGGGCCGTCGAGGTGGTGCGGGACGTCAGGCGGACTCGCGCCCGGTGACGTCGACCTTCTCGCCGTAGTGGTGCCGGCCGCCGGTCTTGGAGACCTCGAAGTCCGAGCCGAGCTCCTCCAGGGCCAGCCGGCCGTAGACCTGCTGCTGGGTGGCGGTGCGCTGACCGCGCCCGCGACCCAGGAAGCTCACGGCCCAGCCGAGGACGGTGGTGAACCGGCTCTTGAAGCCGACCACGTACACGACGTGCACGAGCAGCCACAGCACCCAGGCGATGAAGCCGCTGAACTTGATCTTGCCCAGGTCGGCGACCGCGTCGAAGCGGGAGATCGTCGCCATGCTGCCCTTGTCGTGGTAGACGAACTCGGGCTTGGTGGGCCGGCCGGTGACGCGGGCCTGCACCGCCTCGGCGGCGAACCGGGCGCCCTGGATGGCGACCTGCGCGACGCCGGGGAGCCGGTTGAGCGACATCATGTCGCCGACCACGTGCACCTCGGGGTGCCCGGGGAGGGTCAGGTCCGGCTGCACCGAGATGCGCCCGGCCCGGTCGACCTCGGCGCCGGACTGCTCGCCGAGGATCTTGCCCAGCGGGCTGGCCTGCACGCCGGCCGCCCAGATCTTCGTGGCGGCGTGGATGCGGCGCTCGTGGCCCTCCTTGTCCTTGACCACCAGACCGTCGGCGTCGACGTTGGTGACCATGGCGCCCAGCTGGATCTCCACGCCGATCGACTTCAGCCGCGCGGCCGCGGCCTCGCCCAGCTTGTCGACGAACGGGGGGAGCACCTTGGGGGCCGCGTCGAGCAGGATCACCCGGGCGCTGGAGGGGTCGATGTGCCGGAAGTCCTTGCGCAGGGTGCGGCGGGCCAGCTCGGCGATCTGCCCGGCCATCTCCACACCGGTCGGGCCGGCGCCGACGACCACGAAGGTCAGCAGCCGGTCGATCTCCTCCGGGGCGGTGGCCAGCTCGGCCAGCTCGAAGGCACCGAAGATGCGGCCACGCAGCTCCAGGGCGTCGTCGATGCTCTTCATGCCCGGGGCGAACTCGGCGAACTGGTCGTTGCCGAAGTAGGACTGCCCGGCACCGGCGGCGACGATGAGCTCGTCGTACTCGAGCACCGTCGTGCGGCCGAGCACGCTGGAGGTGACCGTGCGGGCGGTCAGGTCGATGTCGGTGACCTCACCGAGCACCACGCGGGCGTTGTCCTGGTCGCGCAGGATCTCCCGGGTGGCGGGGGCGATCTCGCCCTCGGAGAGGATGCCGGTCGCCACTTGGTAGAGCAGCGGCTGGAAGAGGTGGTGGGTGGTCTTGGCCACGAGGGTGATGTCGACCGGGGCCTTCCGCAGCTTCTTGGCTGCGAAGAGGCCACCGAAGCCGGAGCCGACGATGACCACCCGGGGCCGCCGTCCGGTGGACTGGGTTGCGGTGGTCACGCTGCCTCCTGATGTCGTCATGATGACTCATCCTCCCACTACTACGTTCGATCGCGCGGCCACCCTCCGCTGCGGGATGGCGTCGTCCCTCACAGAGTCGGCATATGTATGAGCAGCATGGAGGCGAACGGTGTTCCCACACCCGTGTGGGTCCCTGGTCTCGGTCTCGACGCGCGGTCCTCGGCGCGCGTCCGTGACCTGGTCGGCGGCCGGGTCGTGCTGCTGCCGGGGAATGGACGGCGGGGCCCGGTCGGCCCGCTGGCGGAGCTGACCGCACAGCTGCAGGCGGGGCTGGGCGCGGGCCCGGTGGTGCTCGTCGGGCACTCGCAGAGCTGCCAGGTGGTCGCGGCGGTCGCCGAGCGCGACCGGCGGGTCACCGCCGTCCTGCTCCTCGGCCCGACGACCGACCCGCGGATGCTGCGCCTGCGGGTGCTGGCCGGCCGGTGGCTGCGCACGGCGCTGGGCGAGCCGTGGTGGCAGGTCCCGCTGCTGCTGTCGCAGTGGCTGCAGACCGGCCCGCCGGCGATGGCCGCGCTGTGGCGCCGGATCGCCGCGGACCGCCTCGACGAGCGGCTGCGCCGGGTGGGGGTGCCGGTCGTCGTCGTCCGCGGGTCCCGGGACGCGCTGTGCCCGCAGGACTGGGCGGTCCTGCTGGCCGGCTGCGCGCCGCGCGGGCGCCTGGTCGAGCTGCCGGGTGCGGGGCACATGCTGCCCCACACCCGGCCGGCAGAGCTCGCCGCACTGGTGCGCGAGCTGCAGTCCGTCTCGGTGTGAGCGTGCGGCTTACTTCTTGTTCTTGCGGCCGCCGACGGTGACCTTGGCCTCGCGGCCGGTCAGGCCCTGGGTGACCAGGCCCAGGCCGATGCCGAGCATCCAGACGTCCTTGGCGATGGTCAGCCCCTCCTGGGTGGGGGCGACGCTCCGGCCCGGCTTGGTCATGCCCGGGGTGCGCAGGTAGAGGCCCAGCAGGCCGGCGGACAGGCCGGTCAGGGCGGCACCGGCGACGGCGGCGGGCACGAACGGGGTCAGCAGGGCGGCGCCGATGACGATCTCGGCGGTCGACAGCGACCGGGCGAACGTCTTCGCCGGGACCTTGGCCAGGAACGGGTAGGTGCCGGCGGCGAAGCCCTGCAGGCCGGCGGCCGTGCCCTCGTCGGCGGCGCGCTTGCCGAGGCCGGAGTTCAGGATGAACGCGCCGGTGGCGAGCCGGGGCGCGATCTCGCTGGGGGTGATGGACAGACGCATGGGGACCTCACTGGCGACGGGGATGCTGGCCCAACATCATCGCCGCCGCGCCGCCGCGCCCGCGACCGGGCCCACCCCGGGGGAGGAGGCCCCGCCAGCCGGCGTCGCCTCCCTGGGCGACGTCCGCTCCGACACCTGGGGGACCGGCCGGGCCGCGCCTGCCGACGGTCGTCGGGAGCGAGGTCGTACCGGGTGCCGCGGGTCCGGTGACGGTCAGTCGTCGACGGCCTCGACCGTCGCGGTGAGCGGGCCGTCGAGGGCCGCGATGCGCTCGGCGGCGTCCCCGTCGAGCCGGCCCAGCACGACGATGCCGGGGAAGTAGGACTGGTCGCCGTGGTACAGGACGAGGTCGTTGCCGGGTGCGTACCAGCCCACGTCGCCGACGTCGGGGTCCGCGCCGGCCGGCTGACCCTCGAGGCTGAGCGGGGCGGGCAGGCGGCCGGTCTTCTCCACGCCACCGTGGTCTTCCATCTCCACGGTCACGGGCAGCTGGCCGACCAGGGCGCGGCTGGCGGCGCTGACGTCGAGGGTGGCCCGGAAGCGCTGGTCGCCGATCGTGACGTCGATCCGCATCGGGTCCTCCTGTGCCGGGTCCGGTGTGGGGAGGGGAGCCTGCTGCCGACCCGGCGAGGGGGTCGCGCTGGGTGCAACGGCTGCCGGCTTGCCCGCGGCGGGTCCGGGGCTGCCGCACGCGGTCAGCGTCGGTGCGACCGCCAGGACGGCGGCGGCCGCCAGCGCGGCCGTCGCTGGTCGCCGGATGAGGGACCGTGGGCGCCGGGGCGTGGTCGAGGCGTTCACGAACCGGTCAGCCGGCCGTCTGGCCGCCGTCGACGACCAGGGCGGTCCCGACGGTGAAGGCGCCGAGGTCGGAGGACAGCCACAGGACGGCGGAGGCGATCTCCTCGGGCCGGCCCATCCGGCCGACGGGCTCCAGGCTGACGACCTGCTGGTACCCCTCGTCCGTGCCGCCGGAGAGGCGTCCCATCATCGGGGTGTCGATCATCCCGGTGCAGACCGCGTTGACCCGGATGCCCTCGGCGGCCACCTCGAGGGCGACGGACTTGGTCATGCCGATGACGCCCCACTTGGCGGCGGCGTAGGCGGCCTGCCCGGCGATCCCGATGACGCCGGCGCCGGAGGAGGTGTTGACGATCGAGCCGCCGCCCGCGGCCCGCAGCAGCGGCACCTGGTGCTTCATGCAGTGGTAGACACCGGTGAGGTCGACGGCGACGATCCGGTGCCAGTCCTCGGTGGCCAGCTCGTCGAGGGGCAGTTGCTCCTGCTCGACGCCGGCGTTGTCGAACGCGACGTCCAGCCGACCGAAGGCCTCGACGGTGGCCGCCGGCGCCTGCTCGACGTCGCTCTCGACGGAGACGTCGCAGGCGAGGGCCAGCGCCGTGCCGCCCGCGGCCTGGACGAGCCGCGCGGTCTCGGTGAGGTCGGGTCCCTCGAGGCCGCTGACGGCGACGCGGGCCCCCTCGGCGACGAGGGCCAGTGCGGTGGCGCGGCCGATGCCGGTGCCGGCGCCGGTCACGAAGGCGACCTCGCCGCTGAAGCGCTGGGTGCTGGAGGTCATGGGGTCACGGGCTCCCTGTGGGTCCGGTCGGAGCCGTCGGCTCCGGCGTCGACCTGAGGGAAGGCGCTCCCGGAGCGTGGTGGCAGGGCGAGCTCATGGGGGGAGTGATGCCGCCTCCCTCGGAGCCGCCCCGCTGCCCGGCGCGCGTTTAGCGTGGTCGGCATGGACAACAGGGCCGAGATCCGGGACTTCCTGGCCAGCCGCCGCGCCAAGCTCGACCCGGCCCAGGTGGGGCTGCCGTCCTCGGGCCGCCGGCGGGTGCCGGGTCTGCGGCGCGAGGAGGTCGCCGTCCTGGCCGGGGTGAGCACCGACTGGTACATCCGGCTGGAGCGGGGGCACATCGCCGAGGTCTCCGACGACGTCCTGGACGCCGTGGCCCGCGCGCTGCGGCTCGACGAGGCCGAGCGCGCGCACCTGCTGGACCTGGCCCGGGCGGCCCGTCCCTCCCGCATCGCCCCGCGGCGGCGGGCGGCGCGGACCGTGCGGTCCAGCGTGCAGTGGATGCTCGACGCGATGACCGGCGCCCCGGCGATCGTCCGCAACGGACGGATGGACATCGTGGCGGCCAACGACCTGGGCCGGGCCCTCTACTCGCCGGTGTACGAGTCGCCCGTGGCCGGCGCCGCCCAGAAGCAGCACGCGAACATCGCCCGGTTCCAGTTCCTCGACCCCGCCGCGCGGGACTTCCACCTCGAGTGGGCGGCGGCGGCGGACACCACGGTGGCGATCATGCGCACCGAGGCCGGGCGCGACCCGCACAACCGGGCGCTGACCGACCTGGTGGGGGAGCTGGTCACCCGCAGCGAGGAGTTCCGCCGGCGGTGGGCCGGACACGACGTGCGGCTGCACCACACCGGGGTCAAGACCTTCACCCACCCGGTGACCGGCTCGATGGACCTCACCTTCGAGGCGATGGACCTGCCCTCCAGCGACACCTGGGGGCTCAACCTCACCGTCTACGCCGCCGAGCCCGGCTCGCCCGTGGCCGACCAGCTCGCCCTGCTGGCCAGCTGGTGGGCCACGACGCACACGGAGACGGTCGGCGACGAGGGCCGGGCCCCCGCCGACCGCTGACCCGGCGTCCCGCGGCGCGGGACGACGACGGGCCGGTGCCGGCCGTCCGCAGAGGACGGCCGACCCCGGCCCGGGGTGTCGGAGGAGAGGTCAGCGGCCGGTGCGGCCGCGTCCCCGGCCGGCGCCCGAGGGCGCCTGGCCGGCCCGCGCGGCGAGCTCGGCCCGGGTGCGGGCCGGGCCGCCGGAGCGGGCCTGGCCGCCCCGGCCGCCGCCGGCGGACGAGGAGCCGGCCGACGAGGTGCCGGACCCGCTGCCGGCGCCACCGCTGCGACGACGACGGCCGCCGTTGCCGCCGCCACCGGTGCCCTGCGGCTGCGGCTCGGCCACCGGGGCCGGCTCGACGTAGGGTGCGGCCGGGCCGGTCAGCGCGGTGATCTCCCGGGCGCCGGGCTTGATCGCCGAGACGTCGGGAGTGATCCCGGCCTGGCGGGCCAGGGTGCGGACCTCGCCGGCCTGGTCGGGCGTGGCGATGGTGACCACGATGCCGCCGGCACCGGCCCGGGCGGTGCGGCCCGAGCGGTGCAGGTAGGCCTTGTGCTCGGCCGGCGGGTCGACGTGGACGACGATCGCGACGTCGTCGACGTGGATGCCGCGGGCGGCGATGTCGGTGGCGCACAGCACCCGGGTCTCGCCGTTGCTGAACGCCTCGAGGTTGCGCTCGCGGGCGTTCTGGCTGAGGTTGCCGTGCAGGTCGACCGCAGGCACGCCGGCGGCGGTGAGCTGCTTGGCCAGCTTCTTGGCCTGGTGCTTGGTGCGGGTGAACATCACCGTGCGGCCGAGCCCCGAGGCCAGCTCCTGGACGATCTGGGGCTTGTCGGCGGCGTCGACCCGGAACACGTGGTGGGTCATCGTGGAGACCGGGGCGACGGCCGGGTCGACCGAGTGCGTCGTCGGACGGTCCAGGTAGCGCTTGATCAGCACGTCGACGCCGTTGTCCAGGGTGGCGGAGAACAGCAGCCGCTGGCCGACCTTGGGGGTGCGGTCGAGCAGGCGCTTGACGCCGGGCAGGAAGCCCAGGTCGGCCATGTGGTCGGCCTCGTCGAGGATGGTGACCTCGACGGCGCCCAGGTCGCAGTGGCCCTGCTGGATGAGGTCCTCGAGCCGGCCGGGGCAGGCGATGAGCACGTCCACGCCGGAGGCCAGCGCCTGGACCTGCGGGTTCTGCCCGACACCACCGAAGACGACGGTGGTCTTCATGCCCAGCGCGCGGGCCATCGGGTCGACGACCGCAGCGACCTGGTTGGCCAGCTCACGGGTCGGCACCAGGATCAGCGAACGGGGCCGCTTGGGCAGGCGCTTGCTGGTCGAGGCGGCGAGCCGGGCGACCAGCGGGATGGAGAAGGCCAGCGTCTTGCCCGAGCCGGTGCGGCCGCGGCCGAGCACGTCGCGGCCGGCCAGCGTGTCGGGCAGCGTCGCGACCTGGATCGGGAACGGCGCGGTGATCCCGCTGGCGGTCAGGACCTCGACCAGCGGGGCCGGGACGCCGAGCTCGGCGAAGGTGGTGTCGGTCGGCAGCACGGTGGCGTCGGCGCCCACGGGCACGACCGGCGCGGTGGGCACGTGCTCCTCGGCGCGGGGCGCGGAGGTCTGGCCCTCGGGACGGGGACCGGTGCCGCGGCCACGGCCACCACGACGACGACGCGCGGCATCGCCCTCCGCGCCGGGACGGCCCTCGGCGGGACGGCCCTCGGCTGCGGGGCCGGCCGGTGCGGCGGGACGGGGGGTGCGCGAGCCGGCGTCGGCGGCGGGCGCCGCGGCGGGGGCGGTGGCGCGGCGGCGCGGGCGGTCCGCGCCGTGGGCAGGGGTGGTCGGTGTGCTGGTCATCAGGTGTTCCTCAACGAATCCGGTGGCCACCGTTCGTCCACCAGGCGGGGCCACCACACAGGGGCCGCGTCGCTCCGGGTCGGACGTCGGGTCGCCGGCGCGCCTCGGTGGCGCTGCCTCGCGCCGACGTCGAGTCCACCTGCTCTCGGATGAGCGGGGGGCGGCGCCGGTGCTCCCCACTCTGCCAGACGTGATCATCCAGCGGGCCGAGGCCGGAGAGGAACTGGTCACACAGGGGTGGGTGGCTTCTCACCCGGCGTCGCGTCCCCGGGCGGCGCACCGGGACCTGCGCGGGCGCCCCGGGCACCACGGCTGCCGTCGTCCCGGCGGCCCACGGCCGACGGCACCGGGACGGGGACGGCTCGGCCGCCCACTACCATCGCGGCCGGACCGCTCCCGAGGGCGGAGACGGGCAGGGACGTGGAGCAGGCAGGGGCGGGACGCGGGTCGATCGACTTTGCCGCGGTCTTCGGGGCGATGCCGACGCCGTACCTGCTGATGACCCCTGACCTCGTCATCGTCGAGGCCAACGACGCCTACCTGACCACGACGGGGCGCACCCGCACCGAGCTCGTCGGCCGGCCGGTGTTCGAGGCGTTCCCCGGCAACCCCTCGGAGACGCAGGCCGACGGCGGGGTCAGCAAGGTCGAGGCGTCCTTCGCCCGCGCCCGGGACACCCTGCAGCCGGACACCATGCCGCTGCAGGAGTACGACATCCCCGACGGCGCCGGTGGGTTCAGCAAGCGCTTCTGGAGTCTGATCAGCACGCCGGTCCTGGACGACGCCGGGCGCTGCGCCTACGTCCTGCAGCGGGCCGAGGACATCACCGACTTCGTGCGGGAGCAGGAGCGCGCCGGCATCGACTCCTCGCTCCTGCAGCGCCGGGTGCTGGAGGTCGAGTCCGACCTCTTCGCCCGCAGCACCGAGCTGGCCGACGCCCGCGCCGCGGAGGCCCTCAGCGCCGGGCGCCTCGCCGCGCTGGCGGGTGTGGCACTGCAGCTGGCCGGTGCGCAGACGGTGGAGGAGCTGGTCTCCGTCGTCACCGAGGGCGGCCTGTCGCTGGTCGGCTCACCCGGGGGCGCGGTGGCGGTCCGGGACGGCGACGTCCTGCGCTCGGTGGTGTCCGCAGGCCTCGGCGGCGAGCGCACGCAGGCGACCTACGCGACCGTGCCGGTGTCCGGGCCGCTGCCGGTGAGCGTGGCCAGCCGCACCGGACGCCCGGTCCTGCTGCCCGACCGGGCCGCGTCCGTGGCCTTCGCCCCGGAGATGGCCGAGGTGGTCGAGGCGACCGGGGCGGTGGCCTTCGCCAGCCTGCCGCTGCGCACCCCGGACCGGGACGTCGGCGTCCTCACCGTCGCCTTCCACGAACCGCACCCGTTCGACCCGGCCGACGTCGAGCTGCTGACCGCCTTCGCCGCCCAGGTCAGCCAGGCGCTGGACCGGATCCAGACGCGGGAGGCCGAGCTGCGCAGTGCCCGGCAGCTGGCCGCGCTGGCCGAGCTGGCGCTGACGCTGGGCCGGGCCGAGTCCGTGCACGAGCTCGCCCGCGACCTCGTCGACCGCGGGCTCGCCGTGCTGGGGGCCCGGGGCGGTGGCGTCGCGGTCGCCGACCCCGACGACGCGACGAGGCTCCGGCTGGTCGTCACCGACGGGCTGGGGGCGCAGGCGCAGGCGACCTACGCGTCCCTGCCGTTGGCCGGCCCGCTCCCGGCCAGCATCGCCGCCCGCACCCGCCGGCCCGTCGTCCTGCACGACGCGGCCGAGTCCCGCGCGCTGACCCCGGAGATGGCGCAGGTGATCGCCGACACCGGCTGCCAGGCCTGGATCGCGCTGCCGCTGGAGACCGGCGGCCGGCTGCTGGGGTCCCTGACCATCGGCTGGGCCGGGCCACAGGCGTTCAGCCCGGCCGAGACCGAGGTCGTCGTCGCCTTCGCCGCCCAGGCGGCCCAGGCGCTGGACCGGCTGCGGACCCGGACGGCGGAGCGCACCGCGCTCGCCGCCCTGGCCGGCACCGTCGAGGCGCTGCAGCGCAGCCTGCTGTCCGAGCCGCCGGCACCGGACCACCTGCAGGTCGCCGTCCGCTACCTGCCGGCCGCACGCCTGGCCCAGGTCGGGGGCGACTGGTACGACAGCTTCGTGCTCGCCGACGGGCGCACCGTGCTGGTCATCGGGGACGTCGCCGGGCACGACAGCCACGCCGCGGCCGCGATGGCCCAGGTCCGCAACGTGCTGCGCGGTGTCGCGCACAGCGGCGGCGGGACGCCGGCCGAGGTGCTCACCGGCCTGGACCGGGCGATGCGCGACCTGGCGATCGGGACGCTGGCCACGGCCGTGCTGGCCAGCGTCGAGCAGACCGACGCGGACGCCGCCCGGGGCGTCCGGGTGCTGCGCTGGTCCAACGCCGGGCACCCGGCGCCGCTGCTGGCGCTGCCCGACGGCACGGTCGAGGTGCTCGAGCGGCCGGCCGACGTCCTGCTCGGCGTCGACCCCGAACGGCCCCGGTACGACCACGCGCACGAGCTGGCGCCCGGCTCGACCGTGCTGCTCTACACCGACGGGCTGATCGAGCGGCGCGGCGTCCCGCTGGACGACGGCGTCGCCTGGCTGGCCGGGCTCCTGCAGGAGCTGCGGCACCTGCCGCTGGAGGAGCTGTGCGACCGGGTGCTCGCCGAGCTGGACGGCCAGGTCGACGACGACGTCGCGCTGCTCGCCATCCGCGCGCACCCCGAGGACCAACCCCGGCCGCCCGACGCCCCCGCCGTGCCGTTGCCCGAGGGCCACAGCGCGCTGCGCTGACGCGCCGGGTCCGCGGCCGGCTGCTCGCGCCCCGGCCGACGGGTGCGGCGGACCTGCGGCATGCTGCGCGGGTGCCCGAGCCGACCGAACTGCGCCGCCGGGTGCTCGCCGCCTGGACCGACTCCCCGGCGCGCTTCCGGGAGGACGCCAACGCCGAGGAGGACCTGGTCCGCGGCGGCTACCGCGACCGGCTGCTGGTCGAGCTCGCCCAGAACGCCGCCGACGCCGCCGCCCGCACCGGGGAGCCGGGCCACCTCCGCCTCGAGCTGGCCGGCGACGAGCTGCGGGCGGCCAACACCGGTGCCCCGCTCGACGACGACGGCGTGCAGGCGCTGGCCACGCTGCGGGCGTCGGCCAAGCGGGACGCCCCCGAGAGCGTGGGCCGCTTCGGCGTCGGGTTCGCCGCCGTGCTGGGCGTCACCGACGCACCCGCCGTCCGCTCCACCGGCCGGTCGGTGCGCTTCAGCGCGGCCGCCACCCGCGACGCCGTCGCCGCCGTCCCCGCGCTGGCCGGCGAGCTGGCCCGCCGGGACGGCGCGGTCCCGGTGCTGCGGCTGCCGTTCGAGGACCAGGGCGCCCCGTCGGCCGGGTTCGCCACCGAGGTCGTGCTGCCGCTGCTGCCGGGCAGCGCCACCGCCGTCCGGGCGGCTCTGCAGGCGCTGGACGCCGAGCTGCTGCTCGCCCTGCCCGCGCTGGCCCGGGTCGACGTCGTCCTCGACGGGGTGACCCGCACGCTCACCCGCGACCAGGACGGCGGCCGGGTCCGGCTCGGCGACGGGAACCGGACCAGGACCTGGCAGCTGGTCCGGCGCACCGTCGAGCTGCCCGCGGAGCTGCTCGCCGACCGCCCGGTCGAGGAGCGCGGGCGCCGCACGGCCACCCTCACCTGGGCGGTCCCGCTGGACGACGACGGCGTCCCCGCCCCGCTGCCCGGACGGCAGGTGCTGCACGCCCCGACGCCCAGCGACGAACCGCTGTCGGTGCCCGCCCGGCTGGTCGCACCCTTCCCGCTCGGCCCCGACCGGCGGCACGTGGTCCCCGGTCCGGTCACCGACGCGCTGGTCCGGGCCGCCGCCGACGGCTACGCCGAGCTCCTCGCCGCCCTGCCCGCCGACCCGGTGCTGCTGCAGCTGGTGCCCGGCGTGGGCCTGGCCGCCGACGAGCTGGACGCCGCGCTGTGCCGCGCCGTGCTCGACCGGCTCACCGCCACCGCCTGGCTGCCGGCGGCGGACCCGGAGGAGCCGCCACTGCGACCCGACCGCGCCATCGCCCTCGACGAGGCCTCCGACGAGCGGGTGGCCGCGCTGGTCGGCGTCCTGCCGGGGCTGCTGCCGGCCGGGTGGTCGCGGCGCGGTGATGCCCTGGTGCGGGCGGCGCTCGGCGTGCGCCGGGCGGGGCTGGCCGACGTGGTCGAGGCCGTGCGCGGCGTGCAGCGGCCGGGGGAGTGGTGGGCCGACCTGTACGCCGCCCTCGACGGCGCCGACCGGGAGGAGCTGGCCGCACTGCCGGTGCCGCTCGCCGACGGCCGCACCGCGCAGTCCCCGGCCGGCGTCCTGCTCGCCGACGCCGCGCTGCCGGTCGACCGGCTCGCCCCGCTGGGGCTGCGGATCGCCGACCCGGCGGTGGCCACCGGCGCTGCCCGGCGGGTGCTGGAACGGCTCGGGGCCCAGCCGGCCACCGCGGCCGCGGTGCTCACCGCCCCCGAGGTGCGGGCCGCGGTGGAGAGCTCGCTGGACCGGGCCGACGACGGCGAGGACGTCGAGCCGCTGGCGGTCGCCGTCCTCGCGCTGGTCGCCGCGGCGGCACCGGCGCCGGGTGAGCTGCCCTGGCTGGGCGAGCTGGCGCTGCCCGACGACGACGGCGGCTGGGCGCCGGCCGGGGAGCTGGTGCGCCCGGGCTCGCCGCTGGCCGACGTGCTCGCCCCCGGCGCGCTGGGCACCCTGGACCCCGACCTCGCCGCCGGGCAGGACGCCGGGGTGCTGCGGGCGGTCGGCGTGCTGGACACCTTCGCGCTGCTCGTCGCCACCGACCCCGAGGAGCTCGACGTCGACCGGGCCGAGGAGTGGCTCGACGCCGTCCTGGACCGGCTGCCCGCGGACGCGCCGCCGCCGGACTGGCCCGCGCTCACCGTCGTCCGCGACCTGGAGCTGGTCCGCGACTGGGACCGCGCGCTGCCGCTGCTGGCCGCCCTGCCCGAGGCCGCCCGCGCCGACGTGGACCTGGGCGGCACCGTGGTCCCGGGGTACCTGCGCTGGTGGCTGCGCACCTCACCGGTGCTGCAGGGCACCCGCCCCGACCAGCTGCGAGCCGCCGGCGACGGGGAGCTGCAGGGACTGTACGAACCCGTCCCCGAGCTGCCCCCGGCCGTGCTGGAGCTGCTGCGGCCGGCCTCGACCGTGGCCGAGCTGCTGGAGGACGTCGACGACGCCCTCGAGCTGCTGGACCGGCTGGGCGACCCGGCTCGCACGGTCGGCCCGGCCGTGCTGCGGACCGTCTACGCCCGGCTCGCCGCCGCCCTGGACGGCGTGGACGGCGAGCCGCCGGCCCGGGTGCGGGTGGCCCCCGACCGGGTCAGCGACGAGGCCGTCGTGCTGGACGCACCGTGGGTGCAGCCACTGGTCGAGGCGCCGCTCGTGCCCGCCGGTGGTGCCCCCGAGGCGGTCGCGGACCTGCTCCACCTGCCGCTGGCCAGCGATCTGGAGCAGGCGCGGGTGACCAGCCGGGCCGCGCGCACGGTCGCCTGGTCGGAGGTGCCCGGTGCGCGGCTTGCGGCCACCCGGCTCGGGTTGGCCGAGCTGACCGGGCAGGTGGCGGTGCACCCCACGCTCACCGTCAGCGGCGGCCGCAACGTCGCCTGGTGGCCCGGCGCCGACACCGACGCGGTCGACGGCACCCCGGCCGCGCTGGGCCGCGCCCTGGCCTGGCGGGCCGGGGCGTGGCCGCTGCGCCAGGCGCTGACCGAGGCCTTCGCCCACCCCCAGCGCGCTGCCGAGCTCGCCGCCGAGGACGGCGTCGGCTGACGGAGGGCCCCCCTGCCCCCCACCACTCCCAGGCTCGCGGTGGGCCCCTGCAGGAGGGCCGTCAACCCCCGTCCGCAGGCTCGCCCCGAGCGTGCGAGTGGTGGAGGGCTGGGGGCCCTCTCAGAACCAGCGGGGGGCGGCCTGGGCGCCGGGGGCGTGGCCGTGCCGGCTGTCGGCCCGCGGGCCGTGGCCCTCGCTGCGGCCACCGGCCCGCGGTGCCCGCTGGGTGGCGTGCCACGTCTCGTACAGCGACAGCCACTGGGCGGCGGTCAGCACCGACGGGCGGGCGGTGGGGGAGACGCCCTCGGCGTGCAGCCAGCGCACGCCGCCGGTGCCGGGCAGCTGGCTGCGCAGTGCCGCGCCGAGGGCGGGCTGCCGGCCGGCGAGCACGCCGTGGACGAGGCGGTCGAAGTCGCCGTGGGCGTCCTCGGGCAGCTGGGCGCGCGCCTCGGCGACGGCGCCGTCGAGGGCAGGGGTGGGTCGTGACACGGGAGCCTCCAGGAGGGGTGGCCGGCGGCCGGGGGGCGCGCCGGGACGAGCGGGGAGGGGGGTCGGCCGGGGGGACCGGCGGACGGCGGGGCTGCGAGGCAGCCGGCGCGGGTCAGCTCATCGGTGGTGCGGCCGTGTCAGGAGCCCATGGCGAGGACGGTAGGGACGGCGTCGTCCGCCGTCCAGGGGTTTTCCCAGGAGGCGGTCAGGAGGACGTGTCGGCCCCGGCCCGGCGCTTGGCAGCCTGCCGCGCCTGGTGGGCGGCGTACTTCGCGGCGTCCTTCTCCCGGGCCGGGGCGGTGCGCTCCCACTTGGCCTTGCGCCGCCGCGACCGGGCCAGCTCACGGGCCTCGAAGTCGGGGTGGGAGTCCCAGCTGCTGGCCAGCTGGACGACGACCACGCCGGCGGCGCCGAAGATCAGCACGAGGGCACCGAGGATCGGGTCGACCGTGAAGGCGAGCACGCACAGGACCACCCACACGACCCCGGCGAGGACCGTCCACTTCGACATGGGCACCAGTATCCGCCCCGTCGCTGTGCGCCCCCGCCGGTGAGCGGCGGCCGAGGCCCGGGACCGCCGACACGCCCGACGTCCGGGCCGGACCGGACGGCGTGGCGGCGGCCGCCACGCCGGGGGCCCCTTGTGCGCGACGGATCGGTTGCCTAGCGTCGTCCTCGCGGTTCAACCACCAGCCGCGACCGAGTGCCCGTCTGCTCGGCGCACATGGTCGGCCGACGTCGCCGGCCCCTGGCCCGCCGGAGGTACCCATGACCGCACTCCCTCTCGACCTCGACCCGACCCGCATCGACGTCCGCTCCGCCACCTCGGCCGACGGGTGCACGATCTCGGTCAACGGCGAGATCGACTCCACCACCGCCCCCGGGCTGCGCAGCTGCCTGCTCGAGGTCCTCGACCGTCCCGGCACCGTGACCGTCGAGGTCGACCTGACCGGCGTCACGTTCCTGGACTCGGCCGGGCTGTCGGCCCTGGCCACCGCCCACCGCGCCGCCGAGGCCGGCGGCCGCACGCTGCAGATGCGGGTCGGCGGCACCCGCGCCGTCGTCCGCCCGCTCCAGATCACCGGCCTCTGGGACGTCTTCTCCGTCATCGGCTGAACCGCGCCACCGCGGACCCGGGGGCGCGGCCTACGGTGCGCGGATGGTCCAGTACAGCTGGCGCGGCCGGTTCGCCGACGCCGACGTCAACGCCCTGCACGCCGAGGGCTTCGGCCACCGCCTCCTCGACGACGGCTGGAACGCCCAGGTCGAGCGGTTCAGTCTCGGCTGGGTGACCGCCGTCGACGCCGGGGAGCTGGTCGGCTTCGTCAACGTCGCCTGGGACGGCGGGGTGCACGCCTTCCTGCTCGACACCCTGGTCCGCGCCGACCGGCGTCGGGAGGGGATCGGCACCGCCCTCGTGCAGACCGCGGTCGCCGGCGCCCGCGGCACGGGCTGCGAGTGGCTGCACGTCGACTTCGAGGACCACCTGCGCGGCTTCTACGAGACCGGCTGCGGCTTCACCCCCACCGGCGCCGGCCTCATCGCCCTCACCTGACCGCTCCCCGAGGGGCGGGATTCAGGTGGAGGGGTCCCGGTCGGGGTAGCGGGCCCGGGCCAGGGCGTAGACGCCGAAGGCGGCGAACCCGACGGCGACCGCGGTGAGCAGCCACTGCCCGGTCGGCACGGCGCCGATGGCGTTCATCGCGCCGTCCAGCCCGGTCGCCGTGGACACGTCGGAGGTGGCCGCGGCGTAGACCAGCAGCCCGCCGGAGACGGCGAAGGCGATGCCCTTGGCGACGTACCCCACCGCGCCGACGTGCTGGATGACCGGCTCGACCCGGTCGGGTGCGGCGTGCAGGTCGATGTCCTTCATGAACCCGCCGGTGAACCCGCGCACCAGCGTGTAGAGCCCGACCGCGACCACGCCGACGCCCACCGCGACGACGAGCGCGGCGCCGCCGGGGATGTGCAGCGCGTCATCGGTCAGCTCCCGGAACCGCACGGCGGCGTCGTACTCCGCCCCGACGGCGAAGAACAGCGCGGTGACGCCGAGGACCGCGTAGACCACCGCCTTGGCCCCGCACTTGGCGCAGACGACCGCCACCCGCCGCCGGTGCCCGGGGCGCAGCAGCCCGGTCCACCAGCGCAGCACCTCCCCGGCCTGCCACACCGACAGCGCGAGCATCCCCAGCCCGATGACCCACAGCAGCACCCGGCCACCGGGGGAGCCGGCGACGGTCTGCAGGGCGCCGGTCTGGTCGGCGTCCGCGGTGCTGGGCTGGACGAACCAGGCGATCCGGAACGCCAGCCAGCCGATCAGCAGGTGCAGCACGCCGTAGGCGGTCAGCCCGACCCGGGCCAGATGGGTGAGCACCGGGTGGTCGGTGACCTCACGGGCACGGGTGACCGCGTCGTGCACCCGCCGGAGGACGACGCCCACGGGGTCAGGTGCGCTGGGGGAAGCGGGCCCGGGCGAAGCAGAAGGCGCCGAAGGCGGCGATGCCGAGGGCGACCACGGTCAGCAGGACCTTGCCGAAGGGCGCATCGAGCAGGGTGCGCATGGCACCGTCGAGCCCGCTGGCCTTCGCCGGGTCGAACGTGATCGCCGCCCAGCCGAGCAGGCCGCCCACCAGGGCCAGCGCCACGCCCTTGGCCGGGTAGCCGACCTGGCCGAGCCGCTCGATCGCGCGGCGCTGCCCGGAGGTGGCCTGCGCGGTGTCGATCTCCTTCATGAAGTGCCCGGTGAGGCCCTTCCGCACGTGGTGGACCCCGACGCCGATGACCACGAGGGCGGCGAGCCCGACCAGGAAGCGGCCACCCGGCCAGCCGAACACCCCGGCGACCGTCGACTGCTGCTGACCCGAGCTGGACGAGCCGCCGCCGGTGGCGAACCGCAGCGCGGTGACCGCGAGGAAGAGGTAGACGACCGTCTTCGCGACCGCCTTGACGATCTTCTCCACCGCGTCCTTCCGGGCGTCGCCGGAGGCCTGCAGGCCGGCCCGGTGGCGCAGCACCTCGGCCAACTGCCAGACGGCGAGTGCGACCAGCCCGACGACGAGCACCCACAGCAGCGCCTTGCCCAGCGGCTCCTCGGCCAGGGTGGCCATGGCCCCGGACTGGTCGGCGGAGCCGCCGCCCCCGCCCCAGGCCAGCTGCAGGGACAGCCAGGCGATGAGCAGGTGCACGATGCCGTAGGCGATCAGGCCGACCCGGGCCAGACGCTCGAGGGCCGGGCTGTCGCCGGCGCGTGCCGCGGTGTTCCCCGAGGTGCCCATGACCGTCTCCTCCCGCCGCCGCGTTCCCGACGACAGCCGTCCTCGCCACGGACGCCCGTGCTCGGCGAACACCGGCGGTGGCGCCGGACAGCCTCGCACGGCGACGCGCCGACCGCCGCACGACGATCGACCGGAGTGCCCGCCGCCGTCGGCGCCGGATGAGGGAGACTGGCCCCGTGACGAACGCCGTGACCGCCGGCCGGCTGGCCGGGACCTCCCCGTCGACCTCCGACCGGGCCCGCCCCGCCTGGCTGCGCCCGGCCGCGCTGGGCGTCGCGCTGCTGGCCCTGGCCGCCCTGGCGGCCACCTGGTCCGGTGGCGGTCCGCGTCTGCTGCTGGGCCTGCTCGGCGTCGCCGCCGTCGCCCACGGGGTCACCGTGCTCCGGGCGGCCCGCACCGGCGCGGCCGACCGCACCGCCGCCGTCGCCGGGGCCGGCGCCGCCTGGCTGGGCGCGGTGGCGATCGCACTCGCGCTGCTGTCGGCCACCGCCACCGGCTGGGTCTTCGTCGTCGCCGCGGTGCTCGCGCTCCCGGCCCTCGCCGCGCTGTCCGCCGTCCGCCGGTCGCTCGCCGCACCCGGTGCCGCAGCGCTGGCCGTCCTCGCCGTGGTCGTCGCGGTCGTGTTCGGCGTCGACGGGCTGCTGACCGCCGGCCGCGTGCTGGCCGTCGTCGTCGTCGCCTTGGCCGGGGTGGCCTACCTCGTCTCCGCGGTGCTCACCGCGCGCGAGGCCGCCGCTCCTGCGCCCGCGGCCGGCTGCGGTGGCTGCGCGTGCAGCGCCGGTGGCGGCGGGTGCGGCGCAGCCGCCCTGCGCTGACCCGGCGGCGACCACGCGTCGCCGTCCAGTCGTTCCCCGCACGTCACGCTCCCGTCACGGGGGCTGCCTAGCCTCGTGGTCGCGGCGGGCCGACAGGTGTCCCTGGCCCGTCGGCACGTCGACGCCGGCACACCGCGGGCGGGCTGGGAGGCACGACCATGAGCGACACCATCGAGCGGACCACCTGGACCTGCGAGAACTGCAGGCACCCCAACGAGGCCGCCCGCAAGCGCTGCACCGAATGCGGCACCACCCGCGACTGAGGGTCGCGACACCCCGGACGCGGGGTTGAGCCGGGCTCCTGCGGGTGACCGGCAGGGGCATGGCAGACCTCCTCGACGTCGCCGGCCGGGTGGCCGCCGTTCCGCTGGCGTTGCTGGCCCGGGCCCGCGGCGGCCGGCCGATGCACCCGCGCGGCGTGGTGCTCACCGGACGGCTGGTCCGCACCGGGCTGCTGCGACCCAGCGGTGCCGACTGGCTGGACGGGGTCGGCACCGACGAGGTCCTGGTCCGGCTGTCCCGTGGTGCCGGGCTGCCGCCGCGCCTGCCCGACCTGCTCGGCTTCGCGCTGCGGGCCCCGGGGGAGACCCCGGTGGACCTGCTGCTGTCCTCGGCCGGCCGGCACCGGTGGACCCACCGGGTGCCGGTGCTGCGCCGCGACCCGGCCACCACCTACGGCTCGATCATGGGCTACCGGAGCCCGGCCGGACCGGTGCTGCTGTCGGCGACCCCGGTGTCGGCGGGCGTGTTCTCCCTCGGCGCGCGAGTGGGCCGGTCACCGGAGCAGCCCTTCGCCCGGGTGGTGCTGGGGCGCCAGACCGGGCCGCCGGACCCGCCGCTGCACCTGGACGCCGTCCTGCACGCCCCGCCCGGCCTGGTCGCCGACGGCCCGATGGCCCGGTTCCGGCGGCCGGCCTACGCGGCGACCCGCGCGGCGCTGGGTGCATCGCTGGACGCCGTCCGGCCCGGCCGCCCGTGAGCGGCCACGACCCCGTCGTCGGCGGCCACGACCCCGTCGTCGGCGGCCACGTCCCCGTCGTCGGCGGCCATGTCTTCGTCGTCGGCGCGGACCTGACCCGGCTGTCCTGCGACGACGTCCTGGTGCCCACCGACCGGGCGATGCGGGTGGGCGCCAGCTGGGTCCCGCTGCTGCCGGCCGACGCGCTGGACTGCTCCGACGACGAGGGCGCCACCGTCGCCGGATCCTGGGACGCCGGCGCTCGGGTGCGGGAGGTGCCCGGCTGCGGGAACCGGCGCGCCTGGCTGGTCGACACGGTGGAGCACGAGGACGACGACGGGCGCGGGCTGAGCTGGCTGCTGGAGGGCGCGCGGGAGGCGCTGGCGGCGGTGGCCCGGCGTCCGGTCGAGCGCCCCGTGCACGGCCGCGCCCGCCGGCTGGTCGGCCTGCCCGCGCTGGGCACCGGCTGGGGTGGTGCGGCGGGCCGGCGCGGGGCGCTGCTCCAGCAGCTGCTCCCCGTCCTGCGGGAGGCCGCGACCGAGCACGGCTACGACGTCGCCCTGGTGCTGCGCCGGCCCAGCGACCTGGCCGCGGCCCAGCGGGTGCGCCGCGGCGAGGGCGGTGGCTGGGCGCTGCCAGCGGCGCTGCGCGAGGTCGCCGAGGACCTCGGTGCCCGCGCCCGGGCCGGCGAGCTCGCCGTCTTCGTGGGCGCCGGGGTGAGCGCGGCCGCCGGCCGGCCGACCTGGGAGGCGCTGCTCGACGAGCTGGCCGACCGGGCCGGTCTGGGCGAGGGGCTCACCGCCGGGCTGACCGGCCTGCCGCCGCAGGACGCCGCCGCCCTGCTGGCCCGCGAACTCGGCCGCGACGAGCTCACCGCCTACGTCCAGCAGCGCTTCGGCCCCGGCCCCTACGCGCTGGCCCACGCCCTGGTCGCCGGGCTGCCGGTGCGCGAGTACGTCACCACCAACTACGACCCGCTGGTGGAGCTGGCCGCCGCCGACGTGGGCCGGCCGCTGCGGGTGCTGCCGTTCGAGGAGGCCGCGCCGGGCGAGCCGTGGCTGCTCAAGCTGCACGGCGACGCCGCCCACCCCGACAGCGTCGTCCTCACCCGTGAGCAGTACCTGGAGTTCGGCGACCACCGGACGGCGCTGGCCGGGGTGCTGCAGACCCTGCTGCTGACCCGGCACGTGCTCTTCGTGGGCACCTCGATGCTCGACGACGACCTGATCCGGATCGCCCACCAGGTGCGCAGCGTGCTCGCCGCCCCGGGGACGGCGACCGGCCGGCGCAACGGCACCGTGCTGGCGCTGCAGGAGGACGCGGTGCGCGCCCGGCTCTGGGAGCGCGACGTCGACACGGTGGCCATGGGCGACGCCGACGTCCCGGGCCCGGAGGCGGCCCGCCGGCTGGAGGTGCTGCTGGACCTGCTGGGCTGCCTGTCCAGCCGGCCGACCGGCTACCTGCTCGACCCGGCCTACCGCGGGCTGCTGGACGCCGGCGAGCGGACCCTGTCCGCCGCGCTGGGCGAGGTCGCCACCGCGCTGACCGGGGGGTCGGGGCGCAGCTGGGCCGGTCAGGAGGTGCGCCGGCTGCTGGAGGAGCTGGGTCACCAGGACGGCTGATTACCGCGCGGGCGGGCTGGGCACGGGAGCGCCATGACCCGCAGTCCCCGCCTGGACCAGTCGATCGCGATGCTCGCCCAGGGCTACGCCTGGCTGCCCGACCGGCGCCGTGCGGCCGGGCGCGACACCGTGCGCACCCGGGTGGCGCTCCGGCAGGCGCTGGCCGTCGAGGGCCCGGCCGGCGCGCGGTTCGTCTACGACGAGGACCACGTGCGCCGCAGCGGTGCGCTGCCCGAGCCGGTGGTCAGCACGCTGTTCGGCCACGGCGCCGTGCACACCCTCGACGGCGAGGCCCACCGGGTGCGCAAGGCGATGTTCGTGCACCTGCTGATGGGCGAGGGGGTTCCCGCGCTGGTCGACCGGGTCACGACCGCCTGGGACGACGCCGCGCACCGCTGGGCGCAGCAGGACCGGGTGGTGCTCATGGACGAGGCCGCCCGGGTGCTCACCCGCGGGGTGTGCGACTGGGCCGCCGTCCCGCTGACCGAGGACGAGCTGCCGGCCCTGGCCCGCGACCTCACCACCCTGGTCGACGGCTTCGCCACCGGTGCGCCCCGGCACTGGCGGGCCCGCCGCGTGCGGCAGCGGCGGGAGGCCTGGCTGGCCGGGATCGTCGAGGAGGTGCGCTCCGGCGCCCGGGCCGTGCCCGCGGGTTCGGTGCTGGCCACGGTGGCGGCGCACCGCGACTCCGGCGGCGAGCTGCTGGAGCCGCGGGTGGCCGCGGTCGAGGTCCTCAACGTCATCCGGCCCACCGTCGCGGTCTGCTGGTTCGTGGGCTTCTCCGCCCACGCCCTGCACCGCTGGCCCGCCAACCGGGAACGGCTGCGCAGCGGGGACGCCGCCTACGCCGAGGCCTTCGCCCACGAGGTGCGGCGGTTCTACCCGTTCGCGCCCTTCATCGGCGGCCGCTCACCGCGCGAGGTCGAGTGGGACGGCGAGCGCGTGCCGGCCGGGTCGATGGTGCTGCTGGACCTGTGGGGCACTGACCATGACCCGAAGCTGTTCCCCGAGCCCTACGCCTTCCGGCCCGAGCGGTTCCTCGCCGGCGACGCGGTGCGCGAGATCGGTGCCTGGGAGCTCGTGCCGCAGGGGGCCGGCGACCCGCGCACCGGTCACCGCTGCCCGGGGGAGGACATCACCGTCGCGCTGCTGTCGGCCCTCGCCGTCCGATTGGCCCGGCTGGAGTACCGGCTCCCGCCGCAGGACCTCGGCATCTCGCTGTCCCGCATCCCGGCCCGGCCGGCCAGCGGTGTGGTGCTCAGCGGGGTCCGCACGGGCTGAGCGGGTCCCGGCACCGGCGGCGCGGCGGGGCTGTGCGCGGGGAGGGCGGATGAGTACGGTGACCGAGGTGAGCGTCCGCGCGCGGAACGACGTCCGTGTGAGTGGCACGCCCGGGGCCCGGCCGATGGTCTTCGCGCACGGCTACGGCTGTGACCAGGCGATGTGGCGGTACGTGGCGCCGGGCTTCGAGGCCGACCACCAGGTGGTCACCTTCGACCACGTGGGCTTCGGCAACTCCGACCTGTCCGCCCACGACCCGCAGCGGCACGGGTCGCTGCGCGGCTACGCCGCCGACGTCGTCGACGTGCTCACCGAGCTGGACCTCACCGACGTCGTCTTCGTCGGCCACTCCGTGAGCGCCATGATCGGCGTGCTGGCCCACGCGATGGCGCCCGAGCGCATCGGCGCGATGGTGATGGTCGGGCCGAGCGCCCGCTACGTCGACGACGACGAGGACGGTTACGTCGGTGGGTTCACCCGGGCCCAGCTCCGCGAGCTGCTGGAGAGCCTGGACGCCAACCACCTGGCCTGGTCCACGCTCATTGCCCCGGAGGTCATGGGCAACCCCGACCGGCCCGAGCTGGCCGCCGAGCTGACCGCCTCCTTCTGCCGCACCGACCCCGACGTCGCCCGCCGGTTCGCCCGCATCTCCTTCCTGTCCGACAACCGGGCCGACCTGGCCGGCGTCGACGTCCCGACCCTCGTGCTGCAGTGCTCCGAGGACGTCATCGCCCCGGTCACCGCCGGCCGCTACGTCCACGAGCACGTCGCCGGGTCGACGTTCGTCCAGCTCGCCGCCACCGGGCACTGCCCGCATCTGAGCGCCCCCGAGGAGACCTCCGCCGCCATCCGGGCCTGGTTGTGACCGACTCCCGCGAGACCGCGGCACCGCCCGTCGCCCGGGAACACCGGCTGGACGACGGCGTGCGGGAGGCACTGGACCAGCTGCTGGACGACGACCCCGCCGACCTCTACGAGAACGCCCCCTGCGGGTACCTGTCGATGCTCGCCGACGGCACGATCGTGAAGGTCAACCGGACGCTGTGCAGCTGGCTGGGGATGCCGGCCGAGCGGGTGCTGCGGACCCGGCTGCGCGACCTGCTCAGCCTCGGCGGCCAGGTGTTCCACGACGCCCACCTCACCCCGCTGCTGCGCATGCAGGGCGCCGCGCGCGAGGTCGCGCTCGACGTCGTCCGGGCCGACGGCTCGTTGCTGCCGTGCCTGGTCAACGCGGTGGAGGTGCGCGATGCGCACGAGCGGCCGCTGATCGTCCGCGCCACGCTGTTCGAGGCGAGCGCCCGCCGCCGCTACGAGCTCGACCTGCTCGCGGCACAGCGGGCGGCCGAGGCGTCGGAGGTGCGGTCCCGCACGCTGCAGCGGTTCGTCTCCGACCTGGCCGCGGCGGTGGCCACCGAGGACGCCGCGCAGGTGGTGGTGCACCGCAGCCGGCAGGCGGTGCGGGCCACCGGCGCCGCGCTGTGGCTCGTGGCCGTCGACGCCGCCCGCCCGGACGTCACCGAGCCGGCGGCGGTGCTCACCGCGTCCGAGAAGGTGCCGGCTGCGCTGCTGGAGGCGCTGGACCAGACCTCACCGGGCCGGGTCGACCTGGTGCTCAGCTCCGGGGTGCGCACGGTGCCGGTGACCGAGCGGCTCGGTGAGGCGTGGCCGGCGCTGGCGGCCGCCGCGGCGGAGGCCCGGGTCACCGACCTCGTGGTGGTCCCGGTGACCGCCGACGGCGCCCACCTCGGCGCGCTGCTGCTCACCCTCGGCGACGAGCTCGACGGCGACCTGATCAGCCTGGCCGAGCCCACCGCCCACCGGTCCCTGGCGACCGCGGACGTCGACCTGCTGTGCACGCTGGGCCGGCAGGCCGGGCAGGCGCTCGAGCGGGCCCGGCTGCACGAGGAGACCGCCCGCCAGGCGGAGCGCTCGGGTTTCCTGCTCGACGCCGCCCGGATGCTGGCCCGGGCGACCGGGGTGACCGAGTCCGTCGAGCGGCTGGCGGAGATGGTCGTGCCGCGGCTGGCCGACCTGTGCGTGCTGGACCTGATCGGCGAGCACGGCCTGGCGCGGGTGGTGGCCCGGCACGGCGACCCCGCACGCCAGCGGTTCGTCGACGCGCTGCGCGCCTGGGCGCCGCCGCACCGCGACCTGCCTGCACCGGCCCGGACGGCGCTGGCCGAGGGGCGCACCCGGTGGTTCACCACGATCGACGAGGCCCAGCTGGCGGCGATGGCGCGCGGTGCGGAGGAGGTCGCCGCCGCCCGAGCGCTGGAGCTGGTCAGCCTGGTCGCCGTGCCGCTGATCGCCGAGGGCCGCACGCTGGGGGTGATGACGCTGGCGGTCGACCGGCGGCGGCGCCCGTTCACCTCCGCCGACGTCGAGCTGGCCGAGCAGCTGGGCCTGCAGGTCGCGCTGATGATGGCCAAGGCGCAGCGCTACGAGCTGGAGGCCCGCACCTCGCACACCCTGCAGGCGACGCTGCTGCCGCCGCCCCCGCCCCCGGTGCCCGGCGTGACGGTCGCCGTGCGGTACCTGGCGGCGACCTCCGGGGTGGAGATCGGCGGTGACTTCTACGACGTCGCGCCGCTGCCCGGCGGGCACGTGGCGATCGCGGTCGGTGACGTCGTCGGCCACGACATCACCGCGGCGGCCACGATGGGCCAGCTGCGCAGCGTCTACCGGGCGCTGCTGGTGGAGGCCCCGGCGCCGGCGGCCGTCATCGACCGGCTGCAGGCCAGCTGGCCGCTGCTGGGCCTGCAGCGGATGGCCACGGCGTTGTTCGCCACCCTCGACCTGCCCTCCGGCGTGCTGCACGTGGCCTCCGCCGGGCACCCGCCGCCGCTGCTCGTCGCCGAGGGGCGGGCGGGCTTCCTGCCGGTGGTGCCCAGCCGGATGCTCGGCGCCCCGCCCGCGCCGGCCGTGGAGTGGCGCGGCGTCGTCCCGCCGGGGGCGACGTTGGTGCTGTTCACCGACGGGCTGGTGGAGAGCCGCACCAGCGACATCGACGCCGGCCTGGAGCGGCTGCGGGCGGCCGCTGACCGGGCCGCCGCGAACGGTCCCGACGAGCTGTGCGACCGGCTGCTGGCCGACCTCGCCGGCACCCACCGCGCCGACGACATCGCCCTCCTCGCCCTCACCCGCGACCCCTGAGCGCGGCGGGCGCCGACTGTGCGCTCAGCGGGCCTCGTGAGCCGGATCGGACCCGCTGAGTGCACAGTCGCCGGTCCCGTGTGGCCCTTGAGCCGCCTGCTGCATCGACTGTGCCCCCGGCGGGGGCGGCAGCGGGGAGCGGGCCCGGTGAGCGCACGGTCCGCGCACCTGTGGACGACGACCGGGGCCGGACCGCCGGATCGGGGAGGCTCCGGAGGTGCCCGCCCGCGCCGATGCCCCGCTCCGTGGGGTGTTCCGAGGTTCGGCGGCCGTGCGTCGTGGTCTGGTCACTGCCGACCAGCTGCGCGGGCCGCGGTACCGGGCGCTGTACCGGGACGTGCACGTCGCCGCCGACGTCCCGGTCACCCACGCCCTGCGGGCCCGGGCTGCGGCGGGCGTGCTCCGGCCTGGAGCGGTGGTCACCGGACGCAGCGCCGCCGTGCTGTGGGGCGTCCACCTCGCCGGGCCCGAGGACGACGTCGAGCTGACCCTGCCGCCGGACGCCCACCCGGTGCGGTCGGCCGGTCTGCGCGTCCGCCGAGCGGCGCTCGACCCTCGCCGCGTGTGCACCCACCGCGGCGTCCGGGTGACCGATCCCATGGCGACCACCGTGGCGCTCGCCGGGTCGCTGCCGCTGGAGGAGGCCGTGGTCGCCGTCGACCGGATGATCGTGAGTGGTCTCGCCGTGCTGACCTCGGTGCGCGCGCTGGCCGACGAGGGCGCCGGTCGGGGCTGCCGGCGGGCTCGTGAGGTCTGCGCGCTGGCCGACGGGCTGGCGGAGTCGCCGCAGGAGACGCGGCTGCGGCTGCTGCTCGGTCGCAGCGGCCTCCCTGCGCCGGTCGCCCAGTTCACCGTGCGGTCCGCCGCCGGCTTCGTCGCCCGGGTCGACTTCGCCTGGCCGGAGCTGCGGGTGGCGCTGGAGTACGACGGTGCCTGGCACGGCGAGCCCGGCCAGTTCGCGAGGGACCGGCATCGGCTCAACCGGCTCACCGCCGCCGGCTGGCGCGTCGTCTTCGTGACCGCCGCCGACCTGCACCACCCCGAGGCCCTGGTCGCCCGCATCGGCGCCCTGCTGGCCGCCTGACCCACGCCCGTCGGTCGCCGAGTGTGCGCCCAGCTGGGCCCGCGGCCCGAATCCGGCCCGCTGAGCGCACGGTCGCCGGTGCGCCGGACGGGCGGCCCCGGTTGGGCGCTGAGGGGTGCGACCTGACTCCGGCGCCCTGCTGGCCGCCTGACCCACGCCCGTCGGTCGCCGACTGTGCGCTCAGCGGGCGCAGCGGCCCGGATCCGGCCCGCTGAGCGCACAGTCGGCGTGCCGGACGCCGGGGGGTTCAGGCGGGGACGAGGGTGGACAGCTCCTCGGGCAGCTCGCCGGGGTGGACGACGGCCAGCCGCTGGGTCGACCGGGTCAGCGCCACGTACAGGTCGCTGTACCCGCGCACGCCCTCGGCGAGCACCGCGCACGGGTCGACCAGGACCACCGAGTCGAACTCCAGGCCCTTGGCCTCACCGGGCACCAGGACCACCGGCGCTCGGCGAGAGTCTGCGTCGGCGCCGGCCTGCGCGGCGGGCAGCTCCGTCCGGACGGCGTCCAGGGTGGCGGCCAGCCGGCTCGGCGGCACGATCACCGCGACGGTGCCGCCCAGCCCGGCGAGCTCCGCGGCGACCTCGGCCACCCGGCCGGGCAGCTCGCCCTCGGCCACCTTCTCCTGCGTGGGCGGGACGCCGGTGCTGCGCACGGACTGCGGGGCGGTGGTCTGCGCGCCACTGGCCTCCAACACGGCGGCGGCCACGGCCATGATCTCGGTGGGCGTGCGGTAGTTGACGGTGAGCTCGGCCAGCCGCCAGTGCGCGTCGCCGACCGAGGGCCGCAGCGCCTCGCCCCAGGCCTGCGCGCCGGCCAGGCTGCCGGTCTGGGCCAGGTCGCCGACGACGGTCATCGACCGGGTGGGGCAGCGACGCACCAGCAGCCGCCAGGTCATCGCCGACAGCTCCTGCGCCTCGTCGACCACCACGTGCCCGAAGGTCCAGGTGCGGTCGGCGGCGGCGCGCTCGGCCGTCGTCCGGTAGTCGACCTCGGCGTTGCGGGCGGCCAGCGACTCGGCGTCCAGCAGGTCGCCGGCGGTGAGCTCCTCGCCCTCCTCGTCGTCCTCGAGGTCGGTGGACCGGGAGCCGTGCAGCATGTCCAGGGTGTCCTGGGCCTCGGCCCGCTCGCGGCGCTGGCGGCGGGCCTCGGCGGCCCGCTCGGCGCTGTCGTCGTAGCCGAGCAGCTCGTCGGCCTCCTCCAGCAGCGGCACGTCGGCCGGCGTCCACGCCGCACCGGCGGGACGCAGCAGCAGCGCGCGGTCCTCGTCGGTCCAGTTCTTCGTCGCGCGCTTGAGCCGGTCGGGCGAGGAGAGCAGGTCGCCCACCAGCTCCTCGGGGGTGAGCTTGGGCCACAGCTCCTCGACCAGCCGGCGGACGGCGGGGTCGCTGCCGACCTCCGAGCGCAGCGCGTCGACGTCCCGGCTGTCGAGCAGGGTCTCCCCGCCACGCACGTCGGCGCCGATCCTGCCCACGTACCGCTCGGTGACCAGGTCGGCCAGGGCGCGGGCGAAGGCCGGGCGACCGAGGTTGTGCTGCCGGGAGGCGCGCCGGCCGGCGGTGCGGGCGCGGGTCAGGTCCGCCGGGCGCAGCGAGATCCGGACGCCGTCGATCACCAGCTCCCGGACGCCGCGGCCCAGCGTCTGCCGGTCGCGGACGGCGGCGGTGAGCACGTCGACCATCTGCAGCCGACCCTTGACCTCCGCGGTCTCCGGCGATTCGGTGCCGCGGGCGTCCAGGCCGGGGCGGAGCTGGCCGAGGCCGGCGAGCAGCACCCCGGTCTCACCGAGGGAGGGCAGCACGTCGGCGATGTAGGACAGGAAGGTGGGCGTGGGGCCGACGACCAGCAGGCCGCTGCGGCCCAGCCGCTCGCGGTGCGTGTAGAGCAGGTACGCCGCGCGGTGCAGGGCCACGGCGGTCTTGCCGGTGCCCGGCCCGCCCTGGACGACGAGCACCCCGCGGGCGTCGCTGCGGATGATCGCGTCCTGCTCGGCCTGGATGGTGGCCACGATGTCGGTCATCCGGCCGGTGCGCTCGGCGGTCAGCGCCGCCATCAGCGCGGCCTCGCCGGTCAGCGCCGGCCCGTCGCCTGCGGTCGCGGCGTCGATGCTGAGCACCTCGTCGTTGACCGCGGACACCGTGCGGCCGCGGGTGCGGATGTGCCGGCGGCGGACGACGCCCTCGGGCCGGAACGGGGTGGCGGTGTAGAACGGCCGGGACGCCGGGGCGCGCCAGTCGACGAGCGCGGGGTCGCCGGCCGGGTCGTCGGCGGGCAGCCCCACGCGGCCGATGTAGAGCGGCTCGGGGCGCTCCTCGCGGTCCAGCCGGCCGATGACCAGGCCGTGCTCGGCGGCGTCCAGTGCGGTGATCCGCTGGGTCTGGAAGCTGGCCGCGGCCTCCCGCTCACCCAGGGCCTGCGGGTTGATCGCCGGCATCGCCAGCGCCTGCTTGAAGCGGTAGACGGCGTGCTCGCGGTTGGCGTCCAGCCGCCGGTACAGGTCGGCGACGGCGGCCTGCTCGACGGCGAGGTCGTGGCTCTGCTCGGGGTCGGTGGCGGGGGAGGTGCTCGACAAGTCCTGCAACTCCTACGCGCGTGGGGGTCCGGCGAGCCGGGATCGGCGACCGCCCATCCTGCCACCGTCCGGCGCCCGGTCACGGCCGGGGAGCGCGGGCCCGGAGCGGGTGGTGCGCCGGTCAGAGGCGGGACGTCGTGGCGTCGTCCTCGGCGCCGTCGAAGTACTGGTCGAGCACGGCCCGGAACACCGGCTCGTCCGGCGCGGCACGGGCGAAGAGGGTCATCGACGAGCGCAGCTTCTGCGCGTCGATGCCGCCGAGGACCGCCACCGGGTCGGTGGTGTCCAGCGTGGTCAGCGCGCGGGCGCACGCGAGCAGGCGCGGTCCGAGCACCGGGTGGGCCAGGTAGGCGCGGGCCTCGGCGAGGTCGCGGACGGCGTACCGCTGGGCCATGTCGCTGCGGCCGAGGCCGGCCAGCTGGGGGAGCACGAACCACATCCAGTGGCTGCGCTTGTGCCCGGCGCGCAGCTCGGCCAGCGCGGTGTCGTAGGTGCCGCCGGCGTCCTGCGCGTCGACGAAGCGGTCGAGTCGGGCGGGGTCGGTCGCAGGTCCCTGCGGCGGTGCTCCGGTCATGCCCGGCCCGTGCCCACCCTCCCGGCTCCCGAACCGGGGCGGCACGACCACGGCCCCGCCCCCGCGACGCGGGGACGGGGCCGTGGCTCCCTCGTGGGACTCAGACCGCGGTGATGCGACCCGTGCCGCCGACCGGGTACCGGCTCGCGGACACGACGCCGCCCAGGTCCTGGGTCAGGTAGGTCGCCAGCGCCTGCTGGTAGGTGACCGGCAGGACGGTGAAGGCCACCCCGTCGAAGGGGTAGCCGTCCCCGCCGCGCAGCGTGAAGTCGTTCGTGGCGACCGAGATGGTCTGCAGCGCGCCGGTGGGCACGCCGCCACGGACGAGCACGGTGCCGTCGTCCAGCGTGAGGTCCACGATCCGCGAGCCGACCGGCTGTGCGGCGCGGTAGGTGACCCGGTAGCCCGCGACCTGCGCGAAGCCGCCGTCCGGGGTGAGACCACGCTCGACACCGGCGAGGAACTGCGAGACCGGCATGGCCGGGGCGACGGCGACGAAGTTGGCGAACGGCAGCACCGTGTAGGTGTCCAGCGCGGTGATCGGCCCGGCGGGCAGCACGCTGGCGTTGCGGATGCCGCCACCGTTCTGGATCGCCACGACCGGCGCCGTCACACCGGCGGCCGCCGCCTCACGCCGACCGGCGGCGAGCAGGGAGTCGGCGACCAGGTCCCCGAGGTTGGTCTCCCGGCTGCGGACGTCGTTGCGGGCACCGTTGAGCGGCACCTGCGACGTCGCGACGACCTGCTGGCGCAGCGACTCGACGTAGGCCTGGACCGGCTGCACCACGGTGCGGGTGACGGTCGGGTCGGCCGGCTGCGCACCCGGGCCGGAGGCGATCACCGGCAGCGGCCGGGAGGCCGCGTCGTCGACGGCGAGCAGGTTGCCGGCGTCGTCGAAGGTGACGACCAGGCGGCCGACGTAGCTGTAGAGCGCGTTCGTGGTGACGACCGGCACGACCTTGCCCTCGGCGTCCCGCGGCGTGAGCGGGTAGGAGCCGTAGGGCGTCTGGTACGGGGCGGTGGCGCTGGCGCCGTTGGGGACCAGCGGGTCACCGGCGTCGGCCAGCAGCTCGTGCCCGCCACCGCCGACGATCACGTCGACGCCGCGCAGCTGGCCGGCCAGGGCCACCTCGTTGTCGATGTCCTGCAGGTGGGAGACGAGCACGACCTTGTCCACGCCGGCTGCGGCGTAGGCGGCGGCCTGGGCGTTGGCGATGCCGGCCAGGTCCGGGTCGACGGTCACCCCGCGCGAGCTGGTCAGCCGCGGCAGCTCCGGCGTGGTGAGCCCGATGATGCCGATCTGCTCGCCCTTGATCTTCTCCACGTGCGTGCGGACGATCGTGCCGTCCTGCACCTGGGCCAGCAGCGCGGGCTCGGCGGCGAAGCCGAGGTTCCCCGAGACGAAGGCGGTGTCCGAGCCGACGTCGTCCAGCCAGCGGGCGAGGAAGTCCGGCGTCTGGTCGAAGTCGTGGTTCCCGAAGATCGACACGTCGAAGCCGGCCGCGGCGAACGCGGTCGCGTCGTAGATGGGCTGGGCCGCGTCCGAGCCGCTGGCGGCCAGCTGCGGGCCGGGCAGGAAGTTGTCACCGGCGGAGATGGTCAGCACGCCGCGCTTGCCGGCCTGACCGGGGCCCGGCTTGCCGGTGCCGGCGGCCTGCTGCTCCTGCTGGATGAGCTCGACGAACCGGTCGACCCCGCCGTACTGGACGCCGTTGGGCCCGGTGGTGGGGAGGAGCGCGGACTCGAGGTCGTTCGCGTGCAGGATCGTCAGGGTGAAGTCGGGCGATGCGGCCTTGGGCTTGGCCGAGGCGGTGCCGGCGAGGGCGCCGCTGGTCAGCGTGACCGAGGCGAGCGCCAGGACGACGGCGCCGCGGCGGTAGGTGCGGGAGGTCATGTCGCTCCGGGGTCGGGAGGGCGTGGCGGGCGCGACGCTGCCACACCCGTTAGCGATGCGAACTGTGTGATGAATCACTTCCGCGTGTCACGGCGAGGTCACATAACGTCAGCGAGTCGTTCACATCCACCGCTCAGGGTCGGGTGTTCCTCCTGATCGACCCGCCCTCCGAGAGGACCGTTCGTGCCCCTCCCCACCGGTACCGCCCGCACTGCCGCGAGGCGCGCCGCCCTGGGCGCCGCGATGGCGTCCAGCGCCGTGCTGGCCACCCTCGCCGTCCCCGCCGTGGCCCTCGCCGCGGCGCCCACCGCGCCGTTCATCTCCGAGGTCCACTACGACAACGCCGGTACCGACTCCGGTGAGTTCATCGAGGTCCAGCTCCCGGCCGGCACCACCTCCGCCGGCCTCTCCCTCGTCCTCTACAACGGCAACGGCGGGGCCACCTACGGGACACGCATCGCCCTCCCGCTGGTCACCGCGCCGGCCACCGCCCCGGCGGTCGTGGCCGTCGACGCCGCAGGGCTCCAGAACGGTGACCCGGACGGCATCGCCCTCGTGGGTCCCGGCGGCGTCATCGAGTTCCTCTCCTACGGCGGGGAGTTCACCGCTGTCGGCGGGCCCGCCGGTGGCACGCGCAGCACGGACATCGGGGTCAAGGAGACGACCGCGACCCCGGTCGGCCAGTCGCTGTCCCGCAGCTACGACGCGGCGAGCGACACGCTGGTCTGGGCCGGCCCCGCGGCCGCCACCCGCGGTGCGGTCAACGCAGGCGCGACCGTCACCCCGCCGCCGGCACCTGTCGCGGTCTGCGACACCACCCCGACCCACGAGATCGGCGCCGTCCAGGGCTCCGGTGCGACCACCCCGCTGGCCGGTTCGACGGTCACCGTGCGCGGCGTCGTCGTCGGCGACGTCCCCGGCCTGTCCGGCTTCTACCTGCAGGACGCCGACGGCGACGGGAACGCCGCGACCTCCGACGGCGTCTTCGTGTTCAGCCCGGTCGCGGTCGACCTCGGCGACACCGTGGCCGTCACCGGCCAGGCGCAGGAGTTCGGTGGCCAGACGCAGATCTCCTCGCGTGCGGACGTCGCCGTCTGCGCCGACGGCACCGCCGCCGACCTGCCGGCCGCCGCGCTGCTGGACCTGCCCGCCGACGACGCCGCGCGCGAGCGGCTCGAGGGCATGCGGGTGGCCCCGGCCGACACGCTGACCGTCAGCGAGGTGTTCGACCTGACCAGCTTCGGCGAGCTGACCCTGTCCGAGGGCGGCCTGCTGGTGCAGCCCACGGAGCTCGCCCGCCCCGGGGCGGCGGCGCAGGCCATCGCGGCCGAGAACGCGCTGCGCAGCATCACCCTGGACGACGCGGTCAGCGCCCGGGTGAGCGTGACCACGGCGCCCTACCTGACCCCGGCCACGCCGGTCCGGGTCGGCGACGAGCTGGCCTTCACCGAGCCGCTGGTGCTCGGTTACGGCTTCAACGCCTGGCGGCTGCAGCCGGCCGACGGCACCGCGGACGGCGTCTTCGCTGCGCAGAACACCCGGACGGTCGCGCCGGACGCGGTCGGTGGAGACGTCCAGGTGGGCGCCTTCAACGTGCTCAACTACTTCCTCACCCTCGGCGGGGTGGGTCGTGGGGCCACGAGCCCGGCCGAGCTCGAGGAGCAGGCCGGCAAGATCGTGCCCGCGATTAACGCCCTCGGCGCCGACGTGGTCACCCTGATGGAGATCGAGGACACCGACTCCACCGGGCTCACCCCGGGCAACGCCGACACCGCGGTCGCGGACCTGGTGCGCCGGCTGAACGCGCAGGCCGGCGCGGGCACGTGGGCGTACGTGCCGTTCCCGCAGGAGCTGTACGCGGTCGACCGCGACGTCATCCGCAACGCGATCATCTACCGGCCCGGCGTCGTCACGCCGGTGGGTGCCTCGGTCGGCCTGGTCGACGAGGCCGTCTGGTCGAACGCCCGTGAGCCGATCGCGCAGACCTTCACCAAGGACGGCGACGCCTTCACGGTCGTGGCCAACCACTTCAAGTCCAAGGGCGGCACCGGCACCGGCGACAACGCCGACACCGGACAGGGCTCGTTCAACGGCGACCGCGTCCGGCAGGCCGCGTCGCTGGCGGCCTTCACCGACCAGCTGCGCACACGGACCGGCGACGCGGACATCGTGCTGCTGGGCGACTTCAACGCCTACACCCAGGAGGACCCGATCGAGGTCCTGCGCACCGAGGGGTTCGTCGACCTGGGCGAGCAGTTCGACGAGGGCCGGTACAGCTACGTCTTCGACGCGCTCTCCGGCTCGCTGGACCACGCGCTGGCCACCGCCGAACTGACGGCCAAGGTCACCGACCTGGTGCACTGGAACATCAACTCGGTGGAGTCCTTCGCCTACCAGTACACCGGTGACCCGGCGCTGTACGCGGCGAACCCCTACCGCTCCAGTGACCACGACCCGCTGCTGCTCGGCATCGACCTGGACGAGCGCTGCAACGGTCTCGTCCCGACCATCCGCGGCACCGCCGGCGACGACGTGCTCACCGGCACCAACGGCCGCGACGTGATCATGGGCCTGGGCGGCAACGACACCATCGTCGGCGGCAACGGCGACGACGTCCTCTGCGGCGGCGAGGGCACCGACACGCTCACCGGTGGCAACGGGGACGACGTCCTGCTCGGCGGCTTCGGGGCCGACACCCTGCGCGGCGAGAACGGCAGCGACACCCTGATCGGCGGCGCCGGCACCGACGTCCTCGACCAGGGCAGGGGCACGGGCCGCGAGGACCAGGACGGCGCCGACTCCTGATCCGAGCGCACCGCAGACGGCGGCGTCCCGCACCCGCGGGGCGCCGCCGTCCGCCGTTCCACGGCAGGATGGGCGGCCCCGGTCCGAGGAGTGAGCAGATGCCGACCATCCGCCCCTACCGGCCGGCCGACCGGGCCGACGTGTACGACGTCTGCGTCCGCACCGCCGACGCCGGGGGCGATGCGCGCGGCCAGTGGTCGACCGACGACCTGATGCCCGACCTGTTCGCCGGGCCCTACGTCGACCTGGAGCCGACCAGGGCCTTCGTGCTCGACGACGGCGACCGGGTCGTCGGCTACGTGGTCGGCACCGCCGACACCCCGGCGTTGGTGCAGACCTGGCGCGCGGAGTGGATCCCGCGGCTGACCGCGCGGTACCCGGTGCCACCGGACCCGCCGCGCACACCCGAGGAGCAGATGCTGGCCCTCGGTCACCGGCCCGAGCGGATGCTGCTGCCCGAGCTCGCGCCCTTCCCGGCGCACCTGCACATCGACCTGCTGCCGAGTCACCAGCGCGCCGGGCACGGCCGCGCGCTCGTCGACACCTTCCGCGCCGCCGTGGCGGCCGCCGGTGCCCCGGCGCTGCACCTGGGGATGGTCAGCACGAACCACGCGGCCCGCGCCTTCTACGACCGGCTCGGGTTCACCGAGATCGCCGTGCCCGACCCCGGCCCGGTCACCTACCTGGGCATCCCGACCACCTGACGGTGCGGGCGGCGGCTGCCCGGCTGCCCAGCCGCGGGGTACGGAGGGCCGCCCGCCCCCGAGAGTGGCGGCCCTCCGTGGCCCGTCAGTCCAGCAGGGCCTCGCGCAGCACCTCGTACAGGTGCGTGTTCGGGTAGTAGCCGGTCAGCTGCTCGCTCCCCGGCCCTTCGGCGGTCACGACCGTCGGCACCCCGGTGTGGCCGGTCGTCGTCCAGTCCAGGGCGAAGTCCTTGGCCGGCTCGCCGGCGACCGGGAACGGGCCGTCCTCGCCCGAGACCGTCTCACCCGCGACCGCGGTCTCCTGCTGCAGGGTGCCCCCGGCGCCGCTCTCGTCGCTGGGGTCGACGTCCTCGATGGTCAGCCCACCGCACTCGTGGTCGCCGGTGACGATGAGCAGCGTGTCCGGGTGCGCGGCGACGTGGTCCCGGGCGACCTGCACCGCGGCGTCCAGCGAGCGCATCGCCTCGAGCATCCTCGTGCCGTTGTTGTCATGGCTCATCTCGTCGACGCCCTCCTCCTCGATGAGCAGGAAGAAGCCGTCCTCGTCCGCGGACAGGACGTCGAGCGCCTTGGCCGTCATGTCCGCCAGCGGGACGACCGGGTCGAACTCGTCGCCCTGGCCCTCAGGCCGCTGCTGGAACATCTCCTCGTTGGAGAACAGCCCGAGCAGCTGGTCGCCCTGCGCCGCGGCGAACTCCTCGGCGGTGCTGACGTACTCGTAGCCCAGCCCCTGGGCCTGCGCGACCAGGTCGCCCTTCGTGCTGCGGGACAGCTCAGGGTCCTCGGTGTCGCCGGTGCGGGGGGCGTAGGTGCCCTCGTCGCCGGCCGGCAGCCACCAGTCCTCGCCGCCGCCCAGGATGACCTGCGGCCGGGTGACCTCCAGGAACTGGCGGGCGATGTCGTCCTGCGCGCCGCGGTCTATGGCGTTGCTGAAGAAGGCCGCCGGGGTCGCGTCGGTGACCTGTGCCGTGGTCACCAGGCCGGTGGCCAGGCCGGCTTCCCGCGCCTGCGCGCCGATGGTCGGCAGCGGGGTGCCGTCGACGTCCACGCTCACCGCGCCGTTGTAGGTCTTCACCCCGGTGGCCCAGGCGCTCGCACCGGCTGCCGAATCGGTGACCGTGTCCTCGGGATCGCGGGCATCGGTGGTCTGCAGGCCGGCCACCGGGAGGGAGTCCATGGCCAGGGCGCCGTCGAAGCCCGCCTGGTCCAGCCGGGCGGCCTCCCGGTGGGTGGCCCCCATGCCGTCACCGTTGACGAAGATGACGCTGCGGGCGTCCTGGCCGTGGCCGTGGTGGTGGCCGTGGTGAGGGCCGTGGTGGCCGTCCCCGCCCGCGGAGGCGGTGGTCGGCAGCAGCACGACCACCCCGCCGACCAGCGTGGCGGCGAGACAGACGGGCAGGCTCCGGCGCAGGCGCCGGGAACTTCTGATCGACACGGTCTTCTCCCTGGGTGGACGTCCCCGCCCGCAGGCCGGTGTGACCTGGGCCACAGTCAGCCTGGGAGTCCGCTGAGCGATCCGCATCTCGAGCTGCCCCCAGACGCGCGCTGGACGCCGGGCCGGCCCCCGCGGGGTGTCCGCTGTCACCGCCCACCAGGATCAGCCGGCGACGCTCCAGGCCGCCCGCCACCCGCCCCGCTACGGACCGGTCACGCCGGCGCGGGACCACTCCTCGGTCCGCTCCCCGAGGGCCGCCGCGGCCGGCAGCCGCAGGGTGCCGCTCAGCCAGACGAGCAGGTCGTGCAGCCGCAGCCGGGTCAGCGGAGCGGCCGGCAGCAGCTCCGCGACGGCCCGCTCCAGCTCGGCGAAGGCCGAGGCGTTGGCCCGTAGTTCCCGGTGCGCGACCGCGGTCACGCCGCTGTCGCCTTCGCGCAGGTGGGGCACGGTCTGCAGCCAGGTCGCCCGGGTGAGCAGCGGCACCAGGTCGGGACGGCGGTGGTGCAGCGCGGCCAGCACATAGCGCGGCTGCGGCTGGGGGAGCTCGGCGAGCGTGCGGAGCCCGGCCCCGACGGTGCGCGGCTCGGCGAGCACGGACAGCTCGTCGTCCGGCAGGTCCCAGAACGTCCGCCCGGCTGCGCGGTCGACCAGCGCGTCGGCGGTGGGCTGCACCTCGTCCAGAGCGCGGCGGACGGCGGCCCAGTCGCCCGGGGCCAGCCGGCCGTGCAGCCCCTCGGCGACCAGCACGTCGTCGTCCCCCAGCGGGCCGGTGGGCACCGGACGGGCGTCGAAGCGGTCGTAGCCGAAGGCGGGCACCTGCACCCAGCGGCCGTCGCGCTCGTTGGGCGACCGGTACCGCAGCGGGCGCCGGCCGCGGGCGTAGCCGAGGACGGCGGCCAGCGCGGTGCGGCCGGTCAGCGGGTGCGGGCCGGCGCTGGGCAGGTCGAGCGCGAGCCGGACGTCGCCGGCGGAGAGCGTGCTCACCCCGCCAGCATGCGCCCGGCACCCCCGGCGGGGGGTGCCGGGCGGCCGGTCAGCGGTGGCCGATGCCGCCGGGGCCGTGCTCGGGCGGGACCACCTCGGCCGCGATCGGCGGGCCGGGCGGGGTGCCGTCGCCGAACGGGCTGCCGCCCAGCTCCTCGCGCCCGTGCGGGGTCAGCCAGTTCGACGTGTCCGGGCCCATCGGGATGACCTGCGTGGGGTTGATGTCGGCGTGCACCACGTAGTAGTGCTCCTTGATCTGCGGGAAGTCGGTGGTGTCACCGAACCCCGGGGTCTGGAACAGGTCGCGGGCGTAGCCCCACAGCGCCGGCATCTCGGTGAGCTTCTGCCGGTTGGCCTTGAAGTGGCCGTGGTAGACGGCGTCGAAGCGGGCCAGCGTGGTGAACAGCCGGACGTCGGCCTCGGTGATCGTCTCGCCCATCAGGTAGCGCATGTCCGTCAGGCGCTCCTCCAGCCAGTCCATCGCCGTCCAGAGCCGCTCGTAGGCACGGTCGTAGGCCTTCTGCGAGCCGGCGAAGCCGCAGCGGTACACGCCGTTGTTGACCTCGGTGTAGACCCGCTTCATCACCTCGTCCATCTCCTCCCGCAGGTGCTCGGGGTAGAGGTCCGGGGCGCCGTCGCGGTGGAACTGCGTCCACTCGGTGGAGAAGTCCAGCGTCATGCGCATGAAGTCGTTGGTGACGACGGCCTTCGTGGGCAGGTCGACCATCGCCGGCACGGTGATGCCGCGCGGGTACTCGGGGTCGCGGGCGAAGAAGGCCTCCTGCAGCCGCTCGTAGCCCAGCACCGGGTCGCGACCGTCGGGGTCGAGGTCGAAGGTCCAGCTGCGTGCGTCGTGGGTGGGGCCGCAGATGCCCATGGAGATGGCCTGCTCCAGTCCGAGCAGCCGTCGGACGATCGCCGCGCGGTTGGCCCACGGGCACGCGCGGGCGATCACCAGCCGGTACCGGTCGGCCTCGACCGGCCACCCGCTGGACCCGTCGGCGGTGATCCGGTCGGTGATGTAGTTCGCGTCGCGCTGGTACTCCTTGCCGGGTTCGACGTAGCCACTGCCGCTCTGCGTGGTGCTCATGCCCCCAGCGTCGCCGACCGCGTTCTCCGGCGCTCGCCCAGCCCCTCGGACACGGCGGGCGATCTCGTCCCGATCGCCCGTCGCTGCGCGTCTCCTCGCCCGGAGGAGGGCCTCCCGCCTGTCGGGCCGCCGGTGCGAGCCCGGCGGTCACCTAGCCTGGGGACATGGCAAACGGACCTGTGCGACCGCCCTGGCTCGGCAACTGGGGCGTGCTGGCGCTGGGCGTCGGCCTGGCCCTCTACAACGCCGTCCAGCTCGTGCTGCACCTGGTCGACGGGGAGTACGGGTCGGCCTTCCTGAGCTTCGCCTACGTCGTCCTCTTCGGCTACGTGGCGTCGGAGTCCTGGCGCACCCGCCAGCAGCTGGCCGCCGAGCGGGCCGGGGAGCGGTCGGCGCCGACCGACGGGCCGGCGCCGACCGACTGACTCAGGCGCGCTCGGCGTCGGGCGAGCTGACGGTCGCGGCGTCGGGGGAGTCCTTCAGGAACAGGTACCAGTACGTGGTGGACACGAAGACCACCGCGCCCACGAGGTTGCCGGCGCCGGCGAGCAGCCAGTTCAGCAGCGTCTCGCCCACGGTGATGTCCGGGACGCCGGCGAACATGGCCGCCGGCAGGAAGAACATGTTGGCCACGACGTGGTCGAACCCCATGGCCACGAACGCCATGATCGGGAAGAAGATCACGATGACCTTCCCGGCCACGTTCTTGGTGGCCACCGACATCCAGACGGCCAGGCAGACCAGCCAGTTGCAGCCCATGCCGCGCAGGAACGTCTGCCACGGCGACTCGTTGAGCGCCTTGCCCTGGGCGATCCCGGCCAGCCGGTCGTAGACCAGCCCGGCGGTGCCCGGGGAGTCCGGGCCGCCGATCACGCCGGTCTGCACGGCGAGGAAGAAGGCGACGAACAGCGCGCCGATGAGGTTGCCGATCAGCACCAGCACGAGGTTGCGGGCGACCGAGCCCAGGCCGATCTTGCGGTTCATCGCCGCCAGCGGCACGAACATCATGTTGCCCGTGGCCAGGTCGGAGCCGGCGATGAGCACCAGCACCAGGCCGAGGGTGAACGCGCCACCGAGGAACAGCGTCGGCAGCGTGCCCCAGGTGGCGGGGTCGAGGCCGGAGGAGACGGTCATGGCCACCAGCCCGCCGAAGGCGATGTAGGCGCCGGCCAGGAACGAGCTGACCAGCACCCGGTCCCAGCTGCGGTGGACCTTCTTGGCCCCCGTCTCGGCGGCGGCCTTCGCCATCTCCTGTGGTTCGCGGTCGGTCATGTGCTGCTCCGGGGTCTGGTCGTCGGCCGCCTCGGTCTCGGCGGCCAGGACCAGCCTCTCTCCCGGCGCGTCGCCGCGCTCGTTGGAGGGTGCAACCAAGTGTCGTGGGGGCTGGCGCGCGAGCCGCCGGGACGAGAGGCTCACCGGCATGGACCTGAGCGGGGGAGTGCAGTGAAGTACCTGGTCGTCCTGGTGCTGGTCGCAGCCGTGCTGTTCGTGGTGGTGCGCCGCGTGGGTGCCCCGGCGAAGCCGGTCACGCCGGCCCGGTCGACGCGGCCGGCCCGCCGGACCTCCGGCGACGGCGGTCCGACGGTCTGGGGCGGCGACGGCGGCGCGTCCTACGACAGCGGACCCGGGCACGGGCACGGCGGCCACGGGGGCTCGGACGGCGGCGCGGGTGGTTCGGACGGCGGGGGCGGGTCCGACGGCGGCGGTGGGGGAGGCGGCGGCAGCGACTGAGCGCCGCCCGGTCAGTCGGCGGCGCGGGCCGCGGGGCGGGCGCGCACGTGCATCCGCTCGCCCTGCGGCCCGAACAGCGCCAGGAGCTCGACCGGCGCCGGGCCGGGGTTGGTCAGCAGGTGCGGCACGTGGGTGTCGAACTCGACCACCTCGCCCGGCGTGAGCACCAGCTCCTGGCTGCCGAGCAGGAGCACGAAGCGGCCGTTGAGCACGTAGAGCCACTCGTAGCCCTCGTGGGTGCGCAGCTCGAGGTCCCCGGTCGGCAGGCCCGGCGGGATGATCATCTTGTAGGCCTGTAGTCCGCCCGGGCGCCGGGTGAGCGGCAGCATGGTCATGCCGTTGCGCTCCACCGGCTTCGGGTGCACCCGTGGGTCGGCCGACGGGGGCTCGTCGAGCAGGGAGTCCAGCGGCACCTGCAGCGCCCGGGTCAGCGGCAGCAGCAGCTCCAGGGTCGCCCGCCGCTGGCCGGACTCCAGCCGGGACAGCGTGCTGATCGAGATGCCGGTGGTCTCCGACAGCTGGGTCAAGGTGGTGTCCCGCTGCAGCCGGGCCACCCGCAGCCGCGGCCCGACCGACTGCAGGACGGCGTCGACGTCGCTCATCCACCCATTTGCCGCCACGGCAAGGGTGTTTGTCAAGCCACCGCGGACTCCATCGCCTCCGACACGGTGATGGCGGCGTTGACCAGCGCCAGGTGGGACAGCGCCTGCGGGAGGTTGCCCAGGAAGTCACCGGTCTGCGGGTCGAGCATCTCGGCCAGCAGCCCGACGTCGTTGGCGCTGCCCATCAGCTCGTCCATCAGCTCCCGCGCCTCGGTGACCCGGCCGCACAGCGTCAGCGCCGACACCATCCAGAACGAGCAGGCCACGAAGGTGCCCTCCTCCTTCTCGGCGCCGCTGAACCGGTAGAGGTGCGGGCCGTCCCCGAGCTCCTCGCGCAGTGCGTCCAGCGTGCGGCTCATCCGCTCACCGCGGTCGAAGCCGCTGATCGCGTGCAGCACGATCGAGGCGTCCAGCTGGTCGCTGCCGGGGTACCAGACGTAGGCACCGCGCTCCTCGGACCAGCAGTTGTCCTCGACCCAGTGGCGGATCCGCTCGGCCTCGCTGCGCCAACGCGAGTCGTCGCCGGGCACGTGCCCGCCCTCGGCGAGCTCGACGGCCTTGGTCAGCGCCATCCAGGCCCCCAGCTTGGAGGTCGTGTAGTGCTGCAGCTCGGGCAGTTCCCACATGCCGGAGTCCTTGCTCTGCCACCGGTCGCAGGCCAGGTCGGCGATCCCGGCCAGCAGCCGACCGGTGTGCGCGTCGAGCACGTTCCCGTTGGCCGTGTAGAGCGCCACGATGGCGAACAGGTCACCGAAGACGCCCAGCTGCAGCTGCGTGGCGGCGTCGTTGCCGATCGCGACGGGGGAGTTGCCCCGCCAGCCCGGCACGTCGCGGAACTCCGCGTCCGGCACCGGCCCGCCGTCGAGGGTGTAGACCACGCGCGGCTCGGGGCCGTGCCGGCGGATCGTGGACAGCAACCAGCTGATCGCCCCGTGCGTCTCCTCGCGCAGCCCGAACCGGAACAGCGCGGTCAGCGCGTAGGCCGAGTCGCGCACCCAGGCGTAGCGGTAGTCCCAGTTCTTCCCGCCCGCCGGGTTCTCCGGCAGCGCCGCGGTGGCCGCGGCCACCATCGACCCGCTGGAGGCGTGGATCAGCAGCTTGAGCACCAGGGTGCTGCGCCGGACCGCGGTCCCCCAGGGGCCGTCCCACTCGAAGGCGCGGCTCCACGCCGCCCAGTTGGCGATGGTGCGGTCGACGCCGGCGTCGACGGCGTCGGCCGGGGGCAGGAACAGCGGCTCGCGCTCGGTGGCGACCAGGGCCAGCAGGTGCCGGGAGTCGGGCGAGGTGGTGAAGGTGACGTCGATCCGGCGGTCGCCGTCGGCCACCTCGGCAGCGTCCAGGGTCCGGACGGCGAGGGTCAGGTCACCGACCCGCAGCACCGATCCCTGCGAGGTCTGGTGCACCCACGGGGAGACCGTGTTCAGCGCGGTGCCCGGCCGGACGGCGCCGCGCATCGTCACCGAGCCCTCCAGGCCCTCGACCCGGCGGGCGAGCTCGGACCAGGGCAGCCGGCCGGCGATGCCGCTGTTGAGCGCGTCGGTGACCCGGACCCGCCCCGAGGCGGTGGTGAACGTCGTGGTCAGCACGTTGGTGTGCGGGACGTACTCCCGTTCGACGGTGAACTGCTCGTCGGGGCACAGCTCGACGCAGCCGCCGTTCTCGGCGTCGAGGAGCGAGGCGAACACCGGCGGGGCGTCCATCTCCGGCAGCGGCAGCCAGTCGATCCGACCGTCGCGGGCGACCAGCGCGATGGTGCGACCGTCGCCGATCGCGGCGTAGGAGCGCAGGTCGGCGTAGCCGTCGGCGTCCCGCTCCTCGACCGGACCGGACCCGGCGCCGTCCGCGCCCCAGTGCAGGGCGGGACGGCGCCGGGTGGAGGGCGCGTCGCTCACGGGGTGGGCATCCCACCGTTGACGTTGAGGGTCTCGCCGGTGACGTAGCTGGACTCCTGCGAGGCGAGGAACACGTACACCGGGCCGAGCTCGGCCGGCTGCCCGGCGCGGCCCATCGGGGTCTCGCTGCCGAACTCCGGCAGCGCGTCGGTGGGCTGGCCGCCACTGGCCTGCAGCGGGGTCCAGAACGGCCCGGGGGCGACCACGTTGACCCGGATGCCCTTGGGTGCCAGCTGCTGGGCCAGCGCCTTGCTCATCGTGTTGATCGCGGCCTTGGTGGTCGCGTAGTCGACCAGCCCGGGGGAGGGCTGGTAGGCCTGGATCGAGCTGGTGTTGATGATCGTGGCGCCGGCCGGCAGGTGCGGCAGCGCCTCCTGGACGATCCAGAACAGCGCGTAGACGTTGACCTTGAACGTCGCGTCGAACTGCTCGGAGGTGACGTCGGCCAGGTCCTCGACGTAGACCTGCTTGCCGGCGACGTTGGCGATGATGTCGATCCCGCCGAGGGCGTCGAGGGCCGTGTGCACCAGCGCGCGGGCGGCGGTCTCGTCGGACAGGTCGGCCGGGGCGAGCACGGCCTTCTGCCCGGCGGCCTCGACCAGCGCGGCGACGTCCTCGGCGTCGGCCTGCTCCTCGGGGAGGTAGTTGAGCACCACGTCGGCCCCCTCGCGGGCGAACGCGATCGCGGCGGCGCGGCCGATGCCGGAGTCCGCGCCGGTGACCAGCGCCTTGCGACCGGTGAGCCGACCGCTGCCGCGGTAGGTCTCCTCGCCGTGGTCGGCGGTGACCTGGAGCTCCTCGTCCAGGCCGGTGCCCTCCTGCTGCTGCTCCGGGAAGCCCGCGGTGCGGTACTGGGTGGTCGGGTCGGTGAACGTGTACTGGTCGGCCATGCACCGGGCGTGCCCCACCCGGCCGCGCGCCACACACTCTGCTGTCCGGTGCGGGGGCGGAGGCGGCGGGCTGCGGCAGGCCCGCCGACCGACTGGTCAGCCGTTGCCGCCCCTGTCCTTGTCGGGCTTGTCGTCCCTGCCCCTGCCGTTGCCCCCGCCGTTCCCGTCCTCGTCGGGCTCGCCCTCGTCCGGCTCGTCCTCCGTCGGGGTCGGCTCGGCGGTCGGGGTCGGCTCGGCCGACGGCGTGGGTGCCGGGGGAGCGGTGGCGTAGCTGACCGTCACCGTCTCGCCTCGCGCGAGCCGCCCGGTGGGCTGCAGGTCGACGACCGTCCCCTCGGCCTCCGCCGGGTTGGGCCGCGGCTCCCGGACGACGGTGTACCCGAGGTCGACCAGTGCGGCGTCGACCTCCTCGACGGGGCGGCCCAGGTAGTCACCTGCGTCGACGGAGGCCGCGGTCGGTGTCGGGGCGGCCGAGCTGGTGCTCGGGCTGAGCCGGGGGCTGGTCGCCGTCGGGCTGGGCGTGGGCGCCGCCGACGTGGTGGTCGGCACGGCGGCCGTCGCGCCGTCGTCGGGCTGGTTGGTCAGCGCGACGGCGCCGAGGACGATCGCGACGACGGCCAGCAGTGCGAGCAGCGGGACGAGCAGCCGGCGGCGGCGTCGTGGCTCCTCCGGTGCGGCGCCCGCGCGCACGGGGGGCATCGCGCGCGTGGCCGTGGGCGGCCTGGTCCCGGCGGCGCCGGCGGCGGCCACCGCGGCGACCGACACGGTCCGGTCCGCGTCCTCGCGGTACGCGGGCAGCACCGCCGTCCGCGGGCCGTCGGTGGCGGCGCGGCCACCGCGGACGGCGTCGACGGCGTCCCGGAACGCGGCGCCGTCGCGGAACCGTCGGGCCGGGTCCTTGGCCATCGCGGTGTCGATGAGCTGCCGCACCGGGGCGGGCACGTCACCGGGCAGCGGCGCCGGGGTGTCGTGGATCTGCGCCATCAGCACCTGCACGGAGCTCTCGCCGTCGAAGGCGCGTTGCCCCGACAGGCACTCGTAGCCGACCAGGCCCAGGGCGTAGACGTCGCTGGCCGGGGTGGCGCGGGCGCCCTCGGCCTGCTCGGGGGAGAGGTAGCTGGCGGTGCCGATGACCTGGCCGACCTGGGTCAGCTGCTGGCTGGCGGCGGTGACGGCCACCCCGAAGTCGGTGACCTTGACGGTGCCGTCGTCGGCGAGCAGCAGGTTGCCCGGCTTGACGTCGCGGTGGACGACGCCGGCGGCGTGCGCGGCGGCCAGTCCGGCGGCGCTCTGCCGCAGCACGTCGAGCGTGCGCTCGGGGGTGAGCCGGCGGTCGCGGTGCAGCACGGTGGACAGCGACTCACCGCGCACCAGCTCCATGACCAGGTAGGCCAGGTGCTCGCTGCGCGGGTCGGCGGCGGGCACCTCGCCGTAGTCGAACAGCGTGGCGATGTTGGGGTGCACGAGACCGGCGGCGAGCTGGGCCTCGGACCGGAAGCGGGCGAGGAAGGTGGGGTCGCCGGTGAACTCGCTGCGCAGCACCTTGACCGCTACGTCGCGGGCCAGCACGTTGTCCCGGCCCTGCCAGACCTGGCCCATGCCACCGGTGGCGATCAGCCCGGTCAGCTCGTAACGGCCCCCGAGGAGCCGGCCGTTCGGTTCCATGCCGTTCCTCTCACCGCACGTGACTCCATGAGACCAGCAGCCCGCGACGGCGTCGACGGCGGGAGGGCGGTCAGCCGCCGGAGACCAGGGTGGCGAAGACGATGACGTTGTCGTCGTAGTCGCCGGTCTCGCTGTCGAAGCTGCCCCCGCAGGTGATCAGCCGGAGGCCGGCCGTGGGGAGGTCGCCGTAGACCTCGTCGCTGGGGAAGGCGTCCTTGTCGTGCTCCTCGACCCGGTCGACCCGGAAGGTGGCCACCGTGCCGTCGGCGCGTTCGACCACGACCTCGTCGCCGGGCAGCAGCTCGCGCAGCCCGTAGAGAGCGCCGGGCTCACCCGCCCAGTCGACGTGCCCGGCCAGGACGGCGGGGCCGAGCTCACCGGGTGTGGGGCTGCGGTCGTACCAGCCCACGGGGTACGCGCCGCGCGGCACCTCCATCGAGCCGTCGTCCTGCAGGCCCAGCTCGATGACCGCTGAGGTGACGCCCAGCGCAGGGATGCGCACGCGCACCGGCGCGCTGGCCGGCAGCTGCAGCGCCGCGGCGTCGGCGGGCTGACCGGCGACCGGCGCGGGGACCGACGCCGCGACCGGGACGTCGAGCCGCACGGGCTGGGGTCCGCCGTGCGGGACCAGGACGACGGCGGCGACGCCGGCTGCGGCGAGCACCACCGATGTGCCCGTCCAGACCCGGGTGGTGCTGGGCCGGGATGGTGCTGCGGGGCGGGAGCGGTCGTAGCGGGTGACCCGCGGGCGGCGCAGCTCGGCGAGGACGTCGTCGGCGAGCTGGAGGCCGGGGGGTACCGGCTGCGGGGGTGCCGGCTGCGGCGACGCCGGACGAGCGGCGCCGGGCAGCGGCGGGGGGTAGACGCCCGCGATGCGCACCGGACCGGCCGGTCGGACCCGAGAGTCCGGCCAGCCGGTCCGGGGTGCGCGGTGCTGCACGCGGCGCCTGTCGCGGGGTGGGAGGGCGGTCAGGCGTTGCTGCGGGAGCGGCGGGCGGCCATCGCCGCACCACCGGCGCCGGCGAACGCCAGGCCACCGAGGACGTAGGGCAGCGTGCTGCTGCTGTCCGACGAGCCGTCGCCGGCGGCGACCGCACCGGCGGGACGCGCGGCGACCTGCGGGGCCGGGGCGGCGGCGGGAGCAGCGGCGGCCGGAGCGGCAGCGGGAGCCGGGGCGGGGGCGGCAGCGGCGTCGTAGTCCTCGGTCTCGCAGGCGATGCCGTCGTTGTCGCGGTCAAGACGCTCGGGGTCGCCGGCGACGGCGTTGTAGGCGGCCTGCGCGTCAGCCTGGCTGGCGAAGTCCGGGCAGTCGCGGTCGGCGGCGGAGGCGGTGCCGGTCAGCGGGGCGGAGATGCCGGCGGCGAGGACGAGGGCGAGGGCGGTGCGGCGGATGCGCATGTCTGCTCCTGGAGGTGGGTCCGGGTGGTTGCGCCCAGCATCAGCCGGTGGTGCTCAGCAGCCGCACAGCGCGGCCGGGCGTGTTCCGATACAGATCCGGCGTCCATCTGGCAGGTGTTGTGGTTGGCCTCACGCCCTCGGTCGCCATCCGTCGGGCAGGTCACCCCGGGCAGCGGCTGACCGTCGGCTGCGCATCGGCTAGACAGTGCACATGACCGAGGTGACGAACTCCGACACTGGCTGGCTCTCCCGGGAGGAGATGGACTCCGCCCGCGAGCGGCTGCCGATCCTCTACGTCGACGCCGTGCCGGTGCGCGTGGACGACCACGGCGTGGTGACCGCGGTCGGTCTGCTGCTGCGGATCGGTGGCGACGGCCAGGTCAAGCGCGCCCTGGTCTCGGGCCGGGTGCTCTACCACGAGCGGGTCCGCTCGGCGCTGCTGCGGAACCTGGAGAAGGACCTCGGCCCGCTGGCCCTGCCGCGGGTGCCGGCCGCCCCGCAGCCGTTCACCATCGCCGAGTACTTCCCGACCCCGGGCGTCACGCCGTTCCACGACCCGCGGCAGCACGCGGTGTCGCTGGCCTACGTCGTCCCGGTCGAGGGCGACTGCGCACCGCAGCAGGACGCGCTGGAGCTCACCTGGTTCTCACCCGAGGACGCGCGCCGTCCCGAGGTGCTCGCCGAGCTCGCCAACGGCCAGGGCACGTTGCTGCTGCAGGCGCTGGCGCACCTCGGCGTCTGACCTCACAGCCGCCGGGGGTACCGACCGGGGAGCGGGCGACCGATAGCGGTTCTGCACAGAACCGAGAGGACGTCGTCTGCATGAAGGTCCGCAATCGCACCACCGGTGACCGGCTGGCCGTGCTCGCCGGGGCCCGGCTCGACGTGCTCGCCGTCGCCCCCGGAGCCCGCGCCAAGTTCGTCGCCCTGGGTGGCGTGCTGATCAGCACCGGTGGCCTGGCGGCGCTGTCCATGGCGTTCGCCCTGCACATGGCCCTGGGTGTCTGGTGGCCGGTGTCCGTCCTGGTCGGCATCGGCTGGGGGATGGTGATCGTCAACCTGGACCGGATGCTGCTGGTCGGGATGGCGCACGACTCCTCCTGGCTGCGCAACACCGCGATGGCCGTGCCCCGGATCGGCCTCGCCGTCCTGCTGGGCACCGTCATCTCCACGCCGCTGACGCTCCAGGTGTTCAGCAAGGAGATCGACACCACGATCGTCACGCTGCAGGCCGAGGCCGCCGAGCAGTTCACCGACGAGCTGGCCGCCGACGCCCGCTATGCGCCGATCCCGGTGCTGGAGCGGCAGATCGCCGAGGAGCAGGCCGTGCTCGCCGGCGGCGGCACGGCCGACCCCAACGCCGACCCCCGGGTGACCGGGGCGCAGACCGAGCGGGACGCCAAGCAGGCCGCCTACGACGCCGAGGCGGCCACCTACGCCGACCTGCAGGCAAAGGCCCAGTGCGAGCTCGACGGCACCTGCGGCTCGGGCGACGAGGGCCAGGGGGCGGCCTACTTCGGTGCCGCCGCCGCGGCCGCCGCGCAGGCCGACGTCCGCGACGCCGCCCGGGCCGAGCTGGACAGCGCCGAGCAGGCGCTGGAGCAGGCCCGCGAGTCCGCCGGGACCGACGCGGTCAGCGCCGGCGCCCGCAGCGTCGCGATCGCCCAGGCCGACCTGGCCACCCACACCGCGGAGCTGCAGCGGCTGACCTCGGCGCGGGTCGCCGAGCAGGCCGCCTTCGACGAGCAGAACGCCCAGAGCGACGGCCTGCTGGCCCGGCTCGAGGCGATGGACCGGCTGGCCGAGGACCGCCCCGCGGCCGGCACCGCCCACCTGATGCTCTTCCTGCTCTTCCTGTCCGTCGAGCTGCTGCCGGTGCTGATGAAGGTGATGCTCAACTTCTCCGAGCCCACCGCCTACGACCGGCTGGAGGAGTCCCGCGACGAGGAGGACGTCGAGGCGGAGGAGATCCGCCGCAACGGCCGCCAGCGCGCGCAGCAGGCCCGGGCCGACCTGATCGTCGCGGCCGAGACCGACCGGATGGCCCGGGAGATCCTCGACCGGGAGATCGCCGCCCGCGAGGAGGCCGAGCGGGCCGCCGAGCGGAAGGCGCGTCGCCGCGAGGCCCGCAGCCTGCGCCGGGTGCTGGGCCGGATGGTCCGCACCCCGGCTCCGGCCGCCGCTCCTGCCGCGAAGCCGGTCACGTCGCTGGAGCCCACCCTGGACACCGGTGAGCTCGAGGCCATGATGACCGCCCCGTCCGCGGTCCGGACGTTCGGGACGACGGCCAGCCGGCCGCCGGTGCCCGCGCCCCGCGTCGCCGACACCGTCGTGCTGGCCGACAACTGAGCCCCACCCCGCGTGAGGACGCCCCGTCACCCGAGAGGGTGACGGGGCGTTTGCGCGACCAGGTTGTGCACCATCTTCCTGAGGTGACGTCACTCGCCGGTCCGGACCAGGGCCGCACCGCAGACGGGCTCCTCGCGGACCTGCTCGACCGCTGGACCGGCCCGGCCCTGGGCCTGGCCCGCCGGATCGTCGCCGACGACCGGATCGCCGAGGACGTCGTCCAGGAGGCGTTCCTGGCCTACTGGCGCGACCCCGCCGCCTTCGCCGACGCCCGCGGGTCGTTCGGCTCCTGGTTCCTGTCGCTGGTGCACCACAAGGCGGTGGACGCCGTCCGGCACGAGGCCTCCCTCCGCCGGCGCACCGACGCCGACGCGGAGGACCGGGCCCGCACCGAGGAGCCCGACCTCGCCGACCGGGTCGTCGACCGGCTGGGCGACGCACGGGTGCGCCGGGCGCTGGACGACCTGCCCGCGGCGCAGCGCGAGGCGCTCGTGCTCGCCTACTGGGGCGGGTACACCCAGCGGGAGATCGCCGCGCGCACCGGCGCTCCGCTGGGCACCGTGAAGACCCGGATGCTGGCCGGCATGCGCCGGCTGCAGCAGGTCCTGGACGGCGGCGTCCTCACCGCGGTCTGAGCGGCACCCGGCATGATCGGGGCATGCCTGCCCCCGGTGTGCCGCTGCAGAAGCTCGGGTTCCTGACCATCGGCGTCTTCGACGAGGCCGACCCACGGGCCGGGCACGAGACGACGCTGCGGGTCATCGAGCTCGGCGAGCAGCTCGGCTTCGACAGTGCGTGGCTGCGGCACCGGCACCTGCAGTTCGGCATCTCCTCGCCGGTCGCCGTCCTGGCCGCGGCCACCCAGCGCACGACGCGGATCGAGCTGGGCACCGCGGTGACGCCGCTGGCGTGGGAGAACCCGCTGCGATTGGCCGAGGACCTCGCCACCGTCGACGTGCTCAGCGGCGGCCGGCTCAACCCCGGCGTCTCCGTCGGCCCGCCGATGCACTGGGACGACGTCAAGGCCGCGCTCTACCCCGACACCGCCGACGTCGAGGACTTCTCCTACGAGCGGGTCGCCCGGTTCGTGCGCTTCGTCGACGGCGCCCCCGCGTCGGGCTTCCGCGGCAAGGAGGGCGTGGTCGAGGAGTGGTCCGACCGCGTGCAGCCGCACTCGGCAGGGCTGCGGTCCCGGCTCTGGTACGGCGGGGCGTCGCTGCGCTCGGCGCAGTGGGCGGGGGAGAACGGGCTGAACTTCCTCACCTCCAGCGTGGTGAAGGCCGAGGTGACCGAGGACTTCGCCACCGAGCAGGCCGGCCAGGTGCAGGCGTTCAAGGCCGTCCACCCGGCCGGGCGGGTGTCGCAGGGGCTGGTCGTCATCCCGACCGACTCCGCGACGCCCGCACAGCGCGCCAAGTACGAGGCCTACGCCGCCGAGCGGACGCCGCGCACCCGCTCGCCGCAGGGCCCGGGCCGGCTGATGTTCGCCGCCGACCTGGTCGGCACCGCCGAGCAGATCGCCGAGCAGCTGTACGCCCACGCCGGCTTCCGCGAGGTCGAGGAGGTCGTCTTCGCGCTGCCGTTCAGCTTCGAGCCCGAGGACTACGTGCAGATCCTCACCGACATCGCCGGCAGCCTCGGCCCCGCGCTCGGCTGGACGCCCACCACCTGACGCCGCCGTCCCTCTGGGGCGAGAGCGGCCACTCCCGCCCGAAAAGGGCGAAAGTGGCCACTTTCGCCCCTCGGGAGATGCGGGTCAGTGCGCCGGGACGGGGACCCGCGGGACGGCGGTCGGACGGCGCACGGCCGCGGTGTGCGCGACCGCGGCGACCACCACGAGGGCGGCGGCGAGCGCGGGGAGCGCCAGCGCCGTGCCTGCGCCGAGGGAGTCGGTGACCAGCCCGGTGACGGCCGAGGCGACCGCCTGGCCGACGACGACCGCCGAGCCCAGCATCGTCATGGTCGTGGCCGAGCGGCCGGCCGGGCTGAGCCGGGTGCCCAGGCCGTAGAGGGTGACCAGGGTCGGCCCGATGCCGCAGCCGAGCACCGCGAGCGCGACGACCAGCGCCGGCACCGAGCGTGCGGTCGCGAACAGGACGGCGGCGGCCAGCAGCACGGCGCCGAAGGTCAGCCAGCGGGCGGGCAGGGTGAACCGGGTCGAGAGCGCCGCGGTGCCCAGGGCGAGCACGGCCGACCCGATGCCCATGACGCCGTAGAGCAGCCCGGCCCGGTCGCCGTCGCCGTCGGCGGCGAGGAAGCCGGTGAGCGAGGTCAGGGTGGCGCCGAAGAACAGCCCGACGCCCAACGTGCCCACGACCACCGTCACCAGCGGGGCCCGGAACAGCTCACCGGCGGGCGCCTGCACCGTGGTCGTGCGGGTCGCGGCGGGCTCGAGCCGCCCGGAGGGGTGCACGGCGAACCAGGTGACGAACACCAGCGTCAGCACCGCGGCGGCGGCGACGGCCAGCCAGGGGGCGAGGGCGGTGGCGAGCAGCCCGACCAGGAACGGCCCGACGACGAACACCGTCTCGTCCGCGGCCGACTCGTAGGCCATCGTGCCGTTGACCACCTTGTCCCGGCGGTCCGGGGCGACCGACCGGCGGATCAGCCCGACCAGCCGGGTGCGCGACATCGGGCTGATCTGGGGCGCGGAGACCCCGATCAGCACCGACAGTGCGAGCAGCACCGGGTCGGCCGCCGTGCTGGTCACCACGAAGGGGAAGGCACCCAGCAGGGCGGCGTTGACCAGCCCCACCGGGAGCAGCACCCGCCGCTGGCCCAGCCGGTCGACGGCCGCGCCGAGCAGCGGCCCGGCCAGCGCGGTGCCGAGGCCCGCGGCGGCGGAGTTGAGCCCGCCCAGGGTGAGCGAGCCGCGCTCGGCGACGACCAGGGTGAGCACCCCGACGGTCATCATCGCGAACGGCAGCCGGGCGATGAAGGCGAGCGGGAAGTAGGAGAGACCGGCGGAACGGACGAGCGCGTTGCCGGGTCGGCGCGTGTGGAACATGACCTCTGCGATGTGGGCTCAGGCGTGCCGCCTTGGTCCACCGGCGGAGCCGGCACAGCAGGTAGATGCACACGTTCTGTTCGGGTGTAACGCGATCGTAACCGGAGACCCTCGGGGCGGCAGGCCGACTCACCCGGCCGGGCGGCTCAGTCGGGGACGACCAGCCGCTCCCGGTGGGCGAAGACGGCGGCCTGCGTGCGGTCGCGCAGCTCCAGCTTGGTCAGCACCCGGCCCACGTGGGTCTTCACCGTCAGCTCCGAGACGGTGAGCTCGGCGGCGATCTCGGCGTTGGAGCGCCCGGTGGCCACCTGCCCGAGGACCTCCCGCTCCCGGTCGGTGAGCCGGGCCAGCCGGGGGTCGGGCCGCCGGTCGGGTGCACCGAGCTGGCCGGCGAAGGTCTCCAGCAGCCGGCGGGTCACCCGGGGCGCGACGACGGCGTCCCCGCTGGCCACCGTGCGGATCGCGGCGACCAGTCCGGCCGGCTCGGTGTTCTTCAGCAGGAACCCGCTGGCGCCGGCCTGCAGCGCGGCGAACGCGTACTCGTCCAGGTCGAAGGTGGTCAGCACGACGACCCGGCTGGGCAGCCCGGCGCCGACGATCTGCCGGGTGGCCTCGACGCCGTCCAGCACGGGCATCCGCACGTCCATCACCACGACGTCCGGGCGCAGCCGGCGGGTCAGCTCGACCGCCTCGGCGCCGTTGCCGGCCTCCCCGACCACGGTCAGGTCGTCGTGCGCGGCCAGCACCATGCCGAACCCGACGCGCAGCAGCGGCTCGTCGTCGACCAGCAGGACGGTGGTCACGGGGCGCCCACCGTGGCCGGCACCGGCAGCAGCGCCTCGACCAGCCAGCCGCCGGTGCCGCGCCCGGCCCGCACCGTGCCGCCGTGCGCGCCGAACCGCTCGCGCATGCCGACCAGCCCCTGGCCGCCGTCCTCACCGGGGGAGGTGGTGGTCGTGCCGTCGTCGCGCACCCGCACGTGCAGCCCCTCGTCGTCCCAGCTCAGGTCTACCTCGGCGTGCCGGGCGTCGGCGGCGTGCTTGCGGGTGTTGGTCAGCGCCTCCTGCACCAGCCGGTAGACGGCCAGCTGCGCGGTGGCGCTCAGCGGCGCCGGCCGGCCGGTGACGGTGAGCGTGGTGGGCAGCCCGGCGGCCCGGACCTGCTCGACGAGTGCGGGCAGCTCGGCCAGCCCGGGCGCCGGTTCCCGGGAGGCGTCGGTGCGGAAGACGCCCAGCAGCCGGTGCATCTCGGCGATCGCGCTGCGTCCGGTGTCGGCGATGGCGGCCACCGCCTCGCGGGCCTGCGGACGGCCAGCGTCGGTGGCCAGGGCGTACCCGGCGCCGTCGGCGAGGGCGGTCATGACCGAGATGTTGTGCGAGACGACGTCGTGCACCTCGCGGGCGATCCGGCTGCGCTCCTCGACGACGGCGATCCGGGCCTGCTGGTCGCGCTCCCGCTCCGCGCGGTCGGCGCGGTCGCGCAGCTGGGTCAGCAGCGCCTGCCGCGTGCGTCGGTTGCGGCCGAACAGCGCTGCGGCCACCGTCACCGCGGTGAACAGCCCGATCGGGTAGCCGCCGTCGGGCGGGCCGTCGACCGGGACGTCGAGCGGGTCGCCGAGCAGGCTGGCCAGCACGAACAGCTCGGTGACCGCCGTGGCCGCCAGCGCGGTGCGCAGGTGGCGGTGCTCGGCGACCGCGACCAGGGCGACCCACAGCGCGACGTCGGCCGGCAGCAGGTCGACGGTGTCCAGCCCGTCGGGCACCCAGTGGGCGGCCACCAGCAGCGCGGTGGCCGCGAACGCCGGCAGCGGCGCCCGGCGGCGGGCCAGCGCCGGCACCCACAGCAGCACGCTGACCACCAGCTCGACCGCGCCAGGTGCGCCGTCGCGCAGGTGGACCAGCATGCCGGTGGTCGCCACCGCGAGCACCAGCGGCAGGCCCACCTCGCCCAGCAGCTGCCCGCGACGTCGGTCCATGACCGGGATGGTGCCGCCTCGCAGCGTCCGCGTCACGCGTCCCGGCGGTGCAGCAGGACCGTCGCGGCGGCGAAGCCGACCACGAGGTACCCGATCAGCACCGCGAGGCCCGACCACGGGCCCAGGGCGTCGGCGACCGGGACGACGGAGAACACCTGGGCACCGGCCTCGCCCGGGAGCAGCCGGACCACGTCGGGACCCCAGCTGGCGGGGAGCAGCTGGCCCAGGATCGGGAGCAGGAAGACCAGCCCGAACAGCGTGGAGATGGCGCCGGCGGTGGAACGCAGCAGCCAGCCGAGCGCCATGCCGAACAGTCCGATCGCGGTGAGGTAGAGGGCCAGGCCCAGCAGCGCGCGCACGACGCCGTCCGCTCCGAGGCCGACGCCCAGGTCACCGAGCGATGCCTGCCCCACGAGGAAGGACGCCCCGCCGGCCACCAGCGAGGCGAGGAAGACGACGGCCGAGAAGACGGCGGCCTTGGCGACGACGACCGGCCAGCGCCGCGGGACGGCGGCGAAGGTGCTGCGGATCGTGCCGGTGGCGTACTCGCCGGTGACCAGCAGGACACCGAGCACGCCGATGGCGAGCTGGGCCAGCCGGTAGCCGGCCAGGCTCAACCCGACCGGGTCGGTGAACGACAGCCCGGGCGGGCCGCCGCCGTCCCCACCGGGTCCGCCCGACTCGGCGGTGCCGGTGAACAGCCAGCCGAGCAGCACCATCAGCACCAGCCCGATGGCCAGGGCGACCCAGGTCGAGCGCAGCGAGCGGAGCTTGACCCACTCACCGCGCAGCAGCCCACCGACCCCGCCGTTGGTCTGCGGGACGGTGCGGGCAGGGGTGTCGAGGACGGCGGTCATCGGTGCATCTCCTCGTCGGTGCGGTACTCCCGCTCGTCGCGGGTGAGGGTCATGAAGGCGTCCTCCAGCGAGGGCCGGACGACGGTGAGCTCGTGCACGGCGATGCCGGCGGCCAGCGCGCGGTCGCCGATCGTGGCGGCGTCCAGACCGCGGACGTCGAGCAGCCCGGTCTCCCCGCTGGTCACGGTGACGCCGTCGGCGGCCAGCAGCCCGGTGAGCTCGGTCGCCCGCGGGCTGCGCACCCGCACCGACTCCCCACCGGCGTGCTCGATGAACGCCGCGGTCGAGGAGTCCGACAGCAGCCGGCCTCGGCCGACGACGATCAGGTGCTCGGCGGTCTGCGCCATCTCGCTCATCAGGTGCGAGGACAGGAACACGGTGCGGCCCTCGGCGGCCAGTCGCCGGGTGAGCGTGCGGATCCACAGCACGCCGTCGGGGTCCAGGCCGTTGACCGGCTCGTCCAGGACGACGGTGGCCGGGTCGCCGATGAGCGCGGTGGCCACCCCGAGGCGCTGGCCCATGCCGAGGGAGAAGCCGCCCACCCGCTGGTCGGCGACCGCGGTGATGCCGGCGAGATCGAGCACCGCCTCGACCCGGCTCGCGGGCAGGCCGGCGGTGGCGGCCAGCGAGGTCAGGTGGGCGCGGGCGGTGCGCCCGGGGTGCAGGGCGCGGGCCTCCAGCAGCGCGCCGACCTCACGGAGCGGGGCCCGGTGCTCGGCGTAGCGCTTCCCGTTGACCAGCGCGGTGCCCGAGGTCGGGCGGTCAAGGCCCATGACCATCCGCATGGTCGTGGACTTCCCGGCACCGTTGGGGCCGAGGAACCCGGTCACGACACCGGGCCGCACGGTGAAGGTCAGGTCGGCGACGGCGGTCTTCTCGCCGTAGCGCTTGGCCAGGTGCTGTACCTCGATCATGCGTCGAGTCTGCTGAGCGCGGGCCCGCCGGTCGTCGTCCGCGCGGCGGCTCTTGCCCGCCCCCGCCTACGCCTCCAGGAGTACGCCGTCACATGGCTGCGCGCGGGGCGTCAGAAGTCGATGCGCATGACGACGCGGCGGGTTGTGGGCCGGCTGACCTCGGTGAAGCCGGCGGCGGTGAAGACGCTGCGGCTGCCCACGAACAGCTCGCCCCAGGTGACCTCGGCCCCGCCCTCGGTGACCATCGGGTAGCCCTCGAGCGCCCGGGCACCGCGGTCCCGGGCGAAGTCGACGGCCGCGGCGGCGAGCGCCCGGCTGACCCCGCGTCGCCGGTACCCGGCGCGGGTGACGAAGCAGGTGACCGCCCAGGCGCCCGCGTCGTCGGGGTCCTCGTCCCGGCCGGGCCAGGCGACCCGCTGGCCACGCAGCCGGGGATAAGCGGTGCGGGGCTCCACGGCGCACCAGCCGGCGGGCTCGCCGTCCAGGGAGGCGACCAGCCCGGTGGTGCTCGGGGCGGTGGGGTCGCCGCAGTGCGTGTCGGCGCGCAGGTCGGCGGCCCGCTGCTCGACCGGCACGGCGTACCAGGCCCGGCCGGGGTGCTTGAACCACTGGCACCGGCAGCGGGCGGCCTCGCCGCGGTCGCCGAAGACGGCCTGCAGGTCCGCCCAGGAGGCCTGGTTCGCCGGGACGACGGTGATCGACGAGCCCGTCAGGTCGGGTCCGGGCACGGCGGCGACCTAGCGCCGGACCCGGCTCCTGGCGGCGGCCACGCGTGCGAGCAGTGGTGACCGCGGTCGGTCGGTCGGGGAGTCGGCCGGCTGAGCGGCCGGTGGGTCGCCCGGCTCGGCGGTCAGGTGGCCGGTGTGCGGGGCGTCGTCGGAGGGCGGGCGCTGGCAGGTGGGGCAGCAGTTGTCGTCGAGGGCGGCCTCGGTGCGCAGCTTCGCCCGCAACCGGCGCATGGAGGACTCGCCGCCGTTCAGCTCGGTGAGCCAGTCGTCCAGGGCGTCGGTCGGGGTGGTGCTCATGCACCTGGTCATCGGCAGTCCGGACGGCGGGTGGGACCGGTCCCGTCGCGGAGGAGATCACCCGGACGGGGCATCCAGCTCCGGCCGCCGTCGGCCGATGCCCCCTCGATCCCTGAGTGGGACCTGAGCGAGACGGGACACAGCTGATGGGCACATCACCGCACCTGCGCGGCGGCACGACGGCCTCGGGCCGGGTGAAGGCGGTCGCCGTGCTGGCGGCCGCGGCCACCGGCTTCGGCGTCGCGGCCGCCGTCGACGCACTGGCGCTGCAGGACCTGCCGACCGCAGTCACCGCCGCGGACTTCGGCCCGGCCGGCGACGGACTGACCCGGCTGGTCGTGAGCGCGGTGTCCGACGAGCAGCTGGCCGCGCTGCAGGCCACCCCGCGGGTCGTGTCGGCGCAGCGGCTGTTCGACGGCTCGGCCCTGGTGGCCACCGAGGGCCTGGTGCCCGGTGACCTGTCCGCCGTCGTCCCGGGCGCGGAGGTGGTCGTGTCCGAGCCGGGCACCGTCGCCGCCGCGACCATCAGCGACCCGTACTGGTCGACGTACGGCTACAACCTGCTCAACACCGGCACGAACTCGCACACCAAGCCGGCGGTGGCCGGAGCCGACGTCGCCGCCCCCACGGGCTGGCAGGCCGGCACCGGCCGCGGCACGGTCGTCGCGGTCGTCGACAGCGGGATGATGGTCAACCACCCGGACCTGGCCGGTTCGCTGTGGACCAACCCGGACGAGGTGTGCGGTTCGGTCGACACCGACCGCAACGGCCTGGCCGGGGACTGCCACGGCTGGAACTTCTACGCCAACACCGCCGACGTCACCAACGGCGGCGGCGACAACAGCCACGGCACCTCGGTCGCCGGGGCCGTGGGCGCCCGGGCCGGCAACGGCACCGGGACCGCCGGCGTGGCCCCCGACGTCACGATCATGCCGCTGGTGGTCGGCTCCGGGCAGAGCGTCGACGTCTACGCCGGTGCCCAGGCGATCCGGTACGCCGCCGACAACGGCGCCGACGTCGTCAACGCCAGCTGGGGCGGCAACGGCGGGGTGCAGATCCTCACCGACGCCATCCGGTACGCCAACAGCAAGGGCGTCGTGGTCGTGGTGGCGGCCGGCAACGACGCGAACAACCGGGACGCCGTCCCGATGTACCCGGCCAGCCTGGACCTGGAGAACATGGTCACGGTGGGCGCCAGCACGCCCGGCGACACGATCGCCGGCTTCTCCGCCTACGGCGCACGCTCCGTGGACCTCTTCGCCCCCGGCGACCTGGTCTTCGCCCCGCTGAACAACGGCGGGTACTTCCTGGTCAGCGGCACCAGCATCGCCTCCCCGCAGGTGGCGGCGGCGTTCGCGCTCTACCGGGCGCAGCACCCCGACGCCACGCCCGCCCAGCTGAAGGCGAAGCTGTTCGCCGACACCCAGCCGGTGCCGGCCTTCGCCGGCCGTTCGGTCACCGGCGGGCGGCTGTCGCTGACCGCGCTGGGCAACGCCGCGGCCGAGGTGCGCTACACGTTCACCCGGATGACCGCCGAGGCCGGCGTCGTCTCCCCGCAGCTGGCCGTCAGCGGCACCGCCCCGGCCGGCGACTACGCGGTGACCCTGGGCCTGGGCCTGGAGCACGCCGGTGAGGTCATGGCGGTCGCCGACCAGGCGCTCACCCTGAACGGGACGACGCTGCGCACCGGCGAGGACGGCCAGGCCACCTTCCCCCTCGGCGGGCGCCCGAGCCTCGGCTCGCTGGTGCTCAGCCCGACCGCGGAGCTGACCGACGGCCGGTACGTGCTGCTGGCGCAGCTGCGCCGGGACGGTGTCCCGGTCGGTCGCCCGTACGCCGCGCCGCTGCTGGTGGGCGCGGCCGCCGCCACCCCGCCGCCGGCGGGCACTGCGCCGTCCACGGCGCCGTCCGCGGCCCCGACCGGCTCCCCGGCCCCGGGCGTCCCGGCGCCCACGACGGCGCCGCGGACCACCACCCCGGCGACGCCGACCACGAGCCCTCGGCCGACCGCGTCCGGCCCCGGCCCGGTCGCACCGACGGCGGGTCCCAGCCCGGTCGTGCCTCCGCCGGCCGTCCCGACCACGGGCACCGCGCCGACGTCGGCCGCGCCTCCCTCGGGCGCCCCGGCCCCGACGGGCACGCGGGCACCGGCCGCCCCGACGACGGCGGCCCCCGCCCCGTCGGTGCCGGCCGGTCCGACCAGCGCGCGGCCGACGTCCCCGACCGGTGCGCCCCAGCCCCCGGCCACGGCGGCGCCGACCCCCGGGCCGTCGGGCACCACGCCGCCCACCGCACCGACCACCGCGCCGCCGGCCGGCGGCACGGCGCCGGACACCGGTGGGGTGAAGACCTATCCGCAGGTCGGGGCGGCGAAGCTGACCTCGATCAGCCCGACCCGCGTCGACGCGGCCGGAGGCACCCGGGTGACGATCAGCGGGGGCGCCGTCCCGGCCGGGGCCCGCGTGCGGGTCGGCCTGACCGCGCCGGCGACGGTGACGAGCGCGTCGTCCAGCCAGGTGGCCTTCACGACGCCGAAGCTGGTCGCCGGCACCTACGACGTGTACGTGTTCGCCCCCGACGGCACCTCCTCGGTGCTCACCGCGGGCCTGACGTACGTGTCGTCGACCCCGGCGCCTCCCACGACGCCGGCTCCCACACCGACACCGACCACCCAGCCCAGCCCGTCGGCGACCCCGCCGGGACCGGTGGTCACGCCGGGTGGGCAGCGACTGGTGCGCTCGCCGCTGTTCGCCTCCCTCGCCCCGGCGGTGTGGAAGGTGAACTGCTCCTCGGCGTGCAGCGGCCTGGCCGTCTGACCTGAGGTCCCCGACTGTCCCCGGTGCGTGCTCGCACCGGGGGCAGTCGGCTGTCGTGGACCCGGTGGGGTGACCCTGCATCGCGACGTCGCCACGGTTGACGAGCAGACCGCCCAGTACGACATGGAGGCCACCGGGGCCTCCACCCAGGACGACATCGCTCCCTGGACCGCTGAGGTCAGGGCGAGGGCCAGGTGCGCCGCGACAGCAGGGGGACGGCGGTGCGACCGTCGCCGACGTGCATGCTGCAGTCGACGCCGTCGCGGCCGCGGAGGATCGACTCGATCGCGGCGCACCAGGCCTCGTCGTCCGGGGTGGGTGTCGGCGGCCCGGGCCGCTCCAGGCAGGTGGCCAGGTGCAGTCCCGCCTCGTCGATCCCCTCGGACTCGGCGACGACCGCGTGCAGGCCGGCGATGTTGCCGAGGGCCACCCGGTCGGGTTCGAGGGGGAGCTCCTCGACCGGGATCAGCACCTCCACCATCGTGCCGTCCGGCCGGAGCCAGGCGAGGAACAGCCTGCGCTCGGACGGCGGACCGTCGAGGTGGAGCAGGTCGCGCCACCGGGCGGTGAGCTCGGCATCGCTGGTGACCGGGACGTCGGGGCGGGGTCGGGTGCGCATGGTCGGGCACTGTGCTGCGCGTCGTCGACCTGCCGTCGGGCGTCGTCCACAGGCACGGTGGCCGTCCACCGAAGTGACGGCCACACCGTCGGCTCAGGTCACGCATTGGGCTCGGCCGGTCACGGACTGTCCGTGAGCGCGCTCTCAGCGGAACCGGTCGGTACCGGGACCTGTCCGTGGCGGTCCGCAGGCCCCACCATCCCTGCATGACGTCAGCGGAGGTGGTCGGCAGCCGGCCGTCCCGGCGCGCGCGGTCCCGGATCGTCGTCGCACTCGACGGCACGGCGGCGACCTCCGTGGAGCTGGTGCGCGCCCTGCGGGACGCCGCGCGTCAGGAGGGCTCGGTGCTCGCCTGCGCGGTGGTGGACCGCCGGGCCGACGACGTGGAGCGCGGGCTGGCCGAGGCCGCGCTGGAGGAGCAGGTGGCGCGGGCGGTCGCCGAGACCGGTGTGCGCGGCCGCATCGAGACGGCGCTGCTGGACCCGGTGGTGTTCGAGGCGCTGTGCGACACCGCCCGCGGCGGCACGCTGGTCGTCGTCCACGAGCACCGCCGCACGGCGCTGCGCCCGGCGCCGCCGCGTCCCGTCGTCCGTCCGCTCACCCGGCACGGCTGACCGCACGCGGGGACGCGGTCAGCCGGCGAGCTCGGCGGCCAGTTCGGTGAAGACCTGGCGGGTCACCTCGAGCTCGCGCCGCAGCGGGCTGAGCAGGGGTGCCAGTGGGGGCAGGTCGCGGGCGCGGCCGGCGTCCTCGAGCGTCTCGCAGAGCCGGGCCAGCGGGCCCGCACCCAGGCTGGCGGCTGCGCCGCGGAGCCGGTGGGCGGTGGCCTCGACCGCGACGGCGTCCCGGTCGCGCATGGCGTCGACGACCACGGCCAGCATCTCGGGGGACTGCTCGACGAAGAGGGTGAGCAGCCGGGCGTAGAGCTCGCGCTCGGCGTCGTCCTCGTCGTTCCACAGGCCGGTGGCGTGTTCACGGACCACCTCGCCGCGGGCGGCGGCCGAGATGTCGAGGGCGGTGTCGATCGCCTGGGTGAGGTCGGTCATCGCCACGGGCTTGGCCAGGTAGGTGGCGTCGAGCGCGGTACCGGCCTCGACGTCGCCGGGCAACGCCCGGGCGCTGAGGAAGATCACCGGCAGGTCGGCGTGCAGCGGGTCACGCCGGACGGCGGAGGCCAGGGCCAGGCCGCTGCCGCCGGGCATGAACATGTCGGTGACCAGGACCTCGGGGCTGAACACGAGCTCCATCAGCTCCTGCGCCTCGTCCATCGAGGCGGCGGCCCGGACGTGGTGCCCGGCGATCGTCAACCGGGACTCGAGCATGAGGCGCGTGACGTCCTCGTCCTCCACCACCAGCACGTTGGCCACGGTCGTCTCCTCGTTGCGCATGTCGGGGACGGCGGTCGCCATCAACTGAGCCCTCTGCACGAGTTGTCGACGTCCAGGTGGGGGAGCCGCAGGTGGTGGCCCCCGTCCTCACCCCGCCGGGTGAGGACGGGCCTCAGACCGGCGCGTGCACCGTGTGCACCAGCGCGGCGATCTGCCGCTTGACCTCGTTGAACGCCGGTGAGGTGACGTCCCGGTCGGCGAGGTCGACCGGGACGACGGCCTGCACGTGCCCGGGCACCCCGTGCGAGGCACCGCCGGTCATCACCACGACCCGGTCGGCGAGGTAGACGGCCTCCTCGATCGAGTGCGTCACGAACACGACCGTCGTCCGGGTCTCGACGTGGATCCGCTTGAGCTCGGCCTGCAGGTCGGTGCGGGTGAGCGCGTCGAGGGCGCCGAACGGCTCGTCCATGAGCAGCAGCGACGGGTCGTTGGCCAGCACCCGGGCGATCGCCACCCGCTGCTGCATGCCCCCCGACAGCTGCGCGGGGTACTTCCCGGCGAACCGGGTGAGCCCGACGGCGGCGATGAACCGGTCGGTGACCGCGGCGACCTCGGCCTTGGGGAGCTTCTTCCGGGACGGCCCGTAGGCGACGTTCTCCCGCACCGACAGCCACGGGAACAGCCCGTAGTCCTGGAAGACGACGCCGCGGTCGGGGCCGGGCCCGGTGACCGGCGTCCCGCCCACCTCGACGCTGCCGGCGGTGGGCCGCTCGAAGCCGGCCAGGATGCGCAGCAGCGTGCTCTTGCCGCAGCCGCTGGCGCCGACCACGGCGACGAACTCACCGGAGGCGATGGTCAGGTCGACATCGGCCATCGCGGCGACGCCGCCGTCGTAGGTCTTGCCCAGGCCGCTGATGCGCACGTCGGCGGTGCGGCCGGCAGTCAGGTGGTCCATCTCGGCTCCTACTTGATCAGCGGACGGTCGCGGAACAGGACGCGGAAGACGCCCATCAGCAACCGGTCGGAGAGGAACCCGGCGACGGCGATGCAGATCATCCCGACGACGATCTGGTCGGTCTGGACGACGTCGCGGGCCAGGAAGATGGTCGAGCCCAGGCCGGTCGAGACGCCGGTGGTCTCGCTGAGCACGAGGATCACCCAGGACAGGCCAAGGCCCACCCGCATGCCGTTGACGATGGCCGGTGCCGCGGCCGGCAGCACCACCCGCAGCAGCGTCCCGGCGCCGGAGGTGCCGAGCATCCGGGCGGCCTCCAGCAGCCGCTCGGGCACCTGGCGGGCGCCGCTGATCGTGCCGAGCACGATCGGGAAGAAGGCCGACAGCGTGATCAGGAAGATCGAGGCCTGGTCGCCGTAGCCGATGAGCAGGGCGACCAGCGGCACCCAGGCGGTCGCCGGGATGGGCCGGAAGAGGTTGATCATCGGGTCGAAGAGCGCGTTGATGGTGGTCGAGCGGCCCATCAGCACGCCGAGCGGGACGGCGATCGCGGTGGCCAGGGCGAAGCCGGAGAACACGCGCAGCGCGCTGGCCGGCAGGTCCTCCCAGAGCAGGCTGGAGAAGGCGTTGTCCCGGGTGCCGGCGACGTAGTTGACCAGCCCGCCGGCGACGTCGGCGGGATAGGGGAGGAAGCCCATCCGGATGCCGAAGGGCAGCTCCCATTTCCCCTCCCGGCCCAGGTGCCAGAGCAGCAGGAACAGCAGCGGTACCGGCAGCCCGAGCAGCACGGTGCGCAGCCGGCCGTTGCGCTTCGGTCTCGGCGCGGCCGGCGCCGTCGGGACGGCGGCCGACACGGGGACGGCGGTGGTGGTCATGGTGCTTCCTCCCGGCTGGGGCGGGACGCCGGCGCGGGCTGCGCCGGCGTCCCGGTGGGTCAGGCCTCGGGTGCGAACGTGGCGTCGACGAGGTCGGCGGCGGGCGGGGCGGTCTCGATGAGGCCGAGCTCGACCATCGCGCCCGCGAGCGCCTCGACCTGGTCCTGGTACTCCGTGCTCAGGTCGGCGCGCAGGAAGAAGTTCTTCAGGGCCGACTCGAGCACCGCCTGGTCACCGCCGAACTCCTTGACCATCTCCGGCAGCCACTCGTCGATGTTGTCGGTCATGTACGCGGTGGTGGCGGCGTGCGTGTCGACGACCTTCTGCACCAGTTCGGGGTCCTCGGTCACCTTCGTGCCGGTGGTGACCAGGCCGATGTTCACCTTGCCGATGGGGGTGGCGTAGGGGTCGGTGATCGAGTGGCCGCCGGCCGCGGTGGCCAGCGAGACGGCGATCTCGGTGCCGAAGAAGGCGTCGACCGAGCCGCTGTTGAAGGCCGAGGCCATCTCCGGCGGCGGGACGGCGATCAGCTCCAAGCTGGCGGGGTCGACGTCGTTCTCGGCCAGGATCAGCCGCATCGCGACCTCGGGGGCGCTGCCCTGGATGTAGCCGACCTTCTTGCCCACCAGGTCGGTCACGCTCTGGATCTCGTCGCCGCCGATGAAGCCGGAACCGCCGTCGGCCGCCGAGGCGACGATCTTGAGGTCCCGGTCCTGGGAGATGCCGGAGATGGTGGCGGTGACGCCGGTGATGGCGAAGTCGACGGTGCCGGAGGAGACCGCGTCGGTGAGCGCCGGGGTGCTGTCCAGGGTGACCACCTCGAACTCGACCCCGTCGACGGCGTGCTCCTCGTAGAGGAACGGTGCGTAGAAGTGCGGCTGGCCGCGGAGGGTGCCGACGGTGACCGTCTGGGTCTCGCCGCTGCCAGATGCGGCCGCCTCTGCATCGGAACCGCCGCAGGCGGCGAGGGAGAGGACGGCGGCGGCGACGGCGGTGCCGGCGATCGCGCGGCGGACGGTGGAGGGGCTCAACGGGACTCCTCGGAGGCGGCGGACGGCGCGCGGTGCGCCGTCGCCGTGGACTCAACGGGCTGGGTGTGCGCAGGCTGTGTCCGCTCGGTAACGAGCCCATGACGTGACCGAGGTGTGACCTGTCCGGGCGGGGCTGACCCCGCCTGCCGGGGGCGCTACGCGGCACTAATGTCCGCACGGTGACGCAGCCCTACCCTGAAGACGCCGCGACGCGGATCGCCGCCGGCTACGAGACGGCCGGTCCGTCGCTGGTGCTCGGTTCGGTGGTCCACGACGGTCAGCCGCACCCCGAGGCCCAGGTGCGCGTGCCGCTGGCGATGCTCAACCGGCACGGCCTGATCGCCGGCGCGACCGGCACGGGCAAGACGAAGACGCTGCAGCTGCTGGCCGAGCAGCTGTCGGCGGCCGGCGTCCCGGTCGTGGTCGCCGACGTGAAGGGCGACCTGAGCGGCCTGTCGGCGCCGGGCGCCGGGGGAGACCGGGTCACCCAGCGCGCGGCGAACACCGCCGACAGCTGGACGGGGTCGGCGTTCCCGACTGAGTTCCTGTCGCTGGGCGGAATCGGCCCCGGGGTGCCGGTGCGGGCGACGATGACGCAGTTCGGCCCGACGCTGCTGGCCAAGGTGCTGGACCTGAACGCGACGCAGGAGAGCTCGCTCGGGCTGGTCTTCCACTACGCCGACGGCGCGGGGCTGCCGTTGCTGGACCTCAAGGACCTCCGCTCGGTGATCAGCTGGCTGGTCAGCGACGAGGGCAAGCCGGAGCTCAAGGCGCTGGGCGGGCTGTCGGCGAGCACCGCCGGCGTGCTGCTGCGCGAGCTGATCGGACTGCAGGAGCTGGGCGGCGACGTCTTCTTCGGCGAGCCCGAGTGGGAGCCGACCGACCTGATGCGGGTCGGCGCGGACGGGCGCGGGGTGATCAGCGCTGTGGAGCTGGCCGCGGTGCAGGACCGGCCGGCGCTGTTCTCGACGTTCCTGATGTGGCTGCTGGCCGAGTTGTTCGAGGAGCTGCCCGAGGTCGGCGACGTCGACAAGCCGAAGCTGGTGTTCTTCTTCGACGAGGCACACCTGCTGTTCTCCGGTGCGAGCAAGGCGTTCCTGGAGTCGGTGACCCAGACCGTGCGGCTGATCCGGTCGAAGGGCGTCGGCATCTTCTTCGTCACGCAGAACCCGACCGACGTGCCCTCGGCGGTGCTGGGTCAGCTGGGCAACCGGGTGCAGCACGCGCTGCGCACCTTCACCCCCGAGGACGCCGACGCGCTGCGTAAGACGGTGAAGACGTTCCCGAAGTCCAAGGACTACGACATCGCCGAGATGCTGACGTCGCTGGGCATCGGCGAGGCCGCGGTGACGGTGCTGTCGGACCGCGGGACGCCGACCCCGGTCGCCTGGACGATGCTGCGCTCGCCCCGGTCGCTGATGGGCCCGGTGGAGCCGGCGGTGCTGCAGCAGGCGGTGGCGAGCTCGCCGCTGCAGGCGAAGTACGGCCAGCCGGTGGACCGGGGGTCGGCGTACGAGCGGCTGGCCGCCCGGCTCGCACCTCCCGCGCCGCCACCGGTCGAGGAGGAGCCGGCCCGGCGGGCTGAGCCGGAGCCCGAGCCGGAGGAGGAGAGCGTCGTCAAGCAGGTCCTCGGCTCGGCGGCGTTCAAGTCGTTCGCACGCTCCGCGGCGTCGTCCCTGGGCCGGGAGATCACCCGGGGCCTCTTCGGCACTCGCCGGCGCCCCCGCTGACGTGCGGGGATCGGGCTTCGGGGCGCTCACCTCGGAGCCCGCCGTCGCCGTCCGGGCCTCCCGGGCGCTTCACTGTCGGCATGGACCCCGTGCGCGACGCCCTGCTCTCGCTGCCCGTGTCGCTGGACGAGGCCCGCACGACCGTGCCCGACGAGCCCGGGCTGTACGCCGTGTGGGCCCGCTTCGGTGCGCTGCCCGGGATCTCCGGGCCGCGGCACCCGACGGCGCCGCTGCAGCTGCTCCACGTCGGCACAGCGCCCAACGGGGTCGAGGCGAGGGCGACGTTGCGCAGCCGGGTGCTGGGGGAGCACCTCCGCGGGACGACGGCGACCTCAGCGTTGCGCCGGACGCTCGCCGCGCTGCTGAGCGAGCGGCAGGGCTGGCAGAGCCGCTGGACGACGAAGCCGGTGCTGGTCAACCGGGACGAACTGGCGCTGTCGGAGTGGATGGCGGAGAAGCTCGACCTGACGTGGGCCGAGCACCCCGAGCCGTGGACGGTCGAGGCCGCGGTCGTCGCCGAGCTGGAGCCGCCGTTCAACCTGGCCGAGGACCCGGCTGACCCGCTGCACCCGGTCGTGCAGGCGGCACGCAAGCGCTGGCGGGCCGCCGCCCGGGCCTGAGCGGCCCCGCTGGGCGGAGTGCCGCCCCAGCCGCATGACCGGGGCGGCACTCGCTCAGGCGCTGACCGGCACCTCGCCGAACTCGGCGATCGGGACGTCGGCCTCGGCGGCGGCGCGGACCTCGGCCGGGGTGGGCGGCAGCCCGATGCTCGGGGCGTGGCCGCGGAAGTTCGACAGCCACCAGCGCCAGTCGGCCGGCACCAGGTCGAAGGGCGCCTCGTGGCCGAGCTCGCGGGCGGCCCAGACCGGCCAGTGCGGGTTGGACAGCGCCGGGCGCCCGATCATGGCGATGTCGATGAGCTCCTGGCGGATGACGGTGTCGGCGGTCTGCGGGACGCCGAGGTTCCAGCTGGTCGCGACCGGGATGCCCACCTCGCGGCGCACCCGGGTGGCGCGGGAGACGAAGCCGGCCGGCTCGTTGAAGAACGCCGGGTTGACCATGTCGTCGGTGTTGCCGCCCATGGACAGGTCGGCGAGGTCCAAGCCGTGTTCCTTCATCCAGCCGATGGCCTCGATGGAGTCCTCGAACTGGGTGCCGGCGGGGTGGAAGTCGTCCGAGCCCAGCCGCATGGTCAGCGGGAGCTGCTCGGGCCAGACCTCCCGGACGGCGTCGAGGGCCTCGAGCAGGAAGCGCGCCCGGTTGCGGTTGCTCCCGCCGTACTCGTCGGTGCGCTGGTTGGCGAGCGGTGAGAAGAAGCTGGCGGCGAGGTAGCCGTGCGCGAAGTGCATCTCCAGCCACTCGTAGCCGGCGTCGGCGGCGCGGCGGGCGGCGTCGGCGTAGCTGCGGTGCAGCGACTTGATCTCGTCCACGGTGAGGGCGTGCACCGGGAAGGTGTGGTCACCGCCAGCGGGGATGCTGGAGGGGCCGACGGTCTGCCAGCCGTCCGGGTGGTCCGGCGGGAGGGCCTTCCAACCGCCCCGCGCGTTGGTCTCCTTGTGCGGCGGGACCTCGCTGCCCTTGCGGCCGGTGTGGCCGAGCTGGATGCCCGCGACCCCGCCGAAGCGCTTGATGATCGAGGTGACGCGCTGGTGGCCCTCGATCTGGTCGTCGTCCCAGATGCCGGCGCAGGAGGTGGTGGTGCGGCCGTCGGGGGTGATGGCGATCTGCTCGGGGAAGACCAGCCCGAAGCCACCGGCGGCGCGGGCCCCGAGGTACATGACGTGGTAGTCGTCCATCTTGCCGTCGACCGAGCCGTACATGGTCATCGGCGACATGGCGATGCGGTTGCGCAGCGTCACGCCCTTGAGCGTTAAAGGGGAGAAGAGGTCGGGCACGGGCGGTCCTCTCGAAGTCGGTGCTCCGAGTCGACCTCCCTCTCGCTCCGCTCCGGTTACGGACGCCGGGGACGTCGGTCAACTTCTCCGCACGGTGCTGCTCGGTGAGTGTGCGAATTGGGTCCGCGGTGTTCCGATCGCACAACCGTCAAGAACAGCCGGGGCGTCGCTGCGGGAGCTGATGGGGATGCAGATGTGTTGCGACTGGTTGTGCGGTGGCGAGGTGGTCTCATCCGGCTCGGACGTCGGAAGGCCGGTCAAGCTGTTCCACCGGGTCATTCTGTAGGCCCTAGCCGCCTGCGAGCGCACCCAGCCCGGACTCACCGCGCCCGCGTATGCGGCCGTTGGCGTGCTAGTCCTGGCTGAACTCCACCCGAGCGTCTTCTCCGGCTGGGCAGGGGACCGGATCGACTGATCGCGCAAGCAGGTGGCCAAGGACCGCGCCCGATACGACGCGCGGACGTCGTGCACCCGGTCGCCGCCCGGCCCGGCGCTCGGCTGGTCGCCGTCTGCCGGACGGACTCGCGCCACGCGCCGTTGCGGCCGGACAGGCTCATGACGGCGTGAAGCACGCTGCGCAGACGCTAACGCGGGAACGGCCAAGGAAGAGAGCCCGTACGGAGGTATCAGCCCGAGCAGTCGAATTCCACGGTTGTGACGCCACTTCCACTTCCAGTCCCGATCAGGCCCTCTGCTGCATAGTGGCGGCCGCCTGGGCGGGTCCGGCCTGCTTGGACAGATTGCAGAAGCGGTGAGTCAGTGCCCCATTCGAGGGATCAGTCTTGCCGCCTTTGCTATACGCGAGCTTATGGTCCATGTGGGCATCGTCGATTGACTGAATCTTTTGCCCGCACTCGGCGCACACTGGATCGGCAGCGAAGGCGAGTTCGCGCTCTACCCTAGAGAAGGTGCGCGGCCCCTGGTCGGACCCAGCGAGGACTGAGTCGAGCATCGACTTCCAAAGGTCGAAACGACGCTCGACTCGCTTGAACTCAGAGATCGTGTGCGAGACAAGGTCAGAGAACTCGGGTTGGGACATCAGCTCAATGGCGGCTTCCCGAACGGCGTCCGCGTTCTTTACGTAAACCCCTTTGGGGTAGCGTCCCAGTCCCCATAGCTGAACGTCCATGAGCGCGCGATTGACCTTGGCATCCCACGAACCGGTCGTCCTCTTATCGGTTCCCGCGACGAATCGCCGGCATGCATGCTCGCCGAAGACCGTGCGAGCCAGCTCCACCGCCTGCTTGAAGTCGCGCTTGGCAGCCCTAAAATCTTTCTCCTTATAGGTCGACCCTAGAGACATTTGCTTGTCTAGGAACTGACCGGTCTTCTTGTCGGGGTGGGCCATGTACTGCTGGTCGCGGAAGGCCATGAACCGGAGCACGAGTTCGACGTCCACCATGCGAGGGTGTCGCCGCTTAAGCCGCAGAAGCGCTCGCCAGGCCGGGTCCTCAGCCAACTCTTTGATGAACTCGTTGTACGGGCCTCTCTGAACACAGTTGCGAAGCTCCTGGTCATTCAGGCTGATTGACCCCTCGTTCAGTCGCTGAAAAAGAGAGAACTTCACATCCGGGTCGGACTCTTTCAGAATCCGGACAACACGCAACTCATAATTGTCGAGCTTGCTCTGCAATTCGTCTGAGAGGTCTGAATACTTTTTACCTTCCAGGGTCTTGGTGACTCCGCGGAGCTGGTACTCATCCTGCATAAAGCGGAAAACCGCCATAAGGCGCTGTTGGCCGTCGATGACAACGAAGGTATTATTTTCTTCCTGCGCTAAAAACACCTGTGGCACTGGGAGATCAAGAAGGATCGACTCGATGAGTGCACTCTTCTTCTGCGACGACCAGACCTCGTAGCGCTGAAAATCCGGTTGAGTATTAAGCCGCTTCTTCGTGAACTCGATATGTAAGCTGCTGAGATTTGGCTCGCTGGCCTTTATATACATGAGTCGCGGACCACTCGGGTCCACCGTCTTGAGCGGGTCGGCATCCCCATCGCTAGCTTCGACCACGTCGTTCGAGGGTGGCATAAAGAGATGAAAGTGGTCGACGCTTGCCTGGCAAACCGGGCACTCGAAATGAACCTGATCGTCTAATGCTGTCCCGCCGAAGTCGGCCGGGGCGTAGCGGTATCCGCAGGAGTCGCAGTCGTACAAGTTGCTGATGCCTTCTTCGCTCACTTAATCCTCCGCACTAGGGTTCCTGAGCGAGACTATCGGCAGTGTGCCGAGCCAACCACCCGTCTGCGCCTGCCCTAACCCCTGATGGGGTTGACCAACGCGGTGTACCGCCAGCTTGTCGCAACGATGACCGCTACAGTGTGCCCAGCGAGCGGTAGGTGTCCTTCGCCGAGCCGGATTTGGAGCCGCGGCACCTGCTGCGGATTCGTCCTGACCGGGTCGGCGTGCTTAGTGGATTAGAGCGGACGGGACCGCCGGACCTACGGCGCTCAACAGGCAATAGGGGCGTCGCTGACGACGCAGTACTCGCTGCGGGTGGACGGGGAGTCTGCGCGCTAGCGGTTGGTGCCGCTGCCGGCTGCATTGACTCCTGCTTAGCGGTCGACGCCGCAATCCTGAGCCGAGCCGGACGCCAGGGAGCGGTGCCGGCGTGCTCGGCTCGGCGGCGTTCAGGTGAGTCGTGTGGTCGGCGCCGTCGGCGCTGGGCCGGTCCCGCAAACAGGCGAGCGGGCCATGCAGGTGGCCAAGTCGTTGGGCCCAAGCACCTCCACCTCAGGTTGCACTCCCTCGTCGCCCAAATAGCTGAGAAAAGTTACAACCGGTTGGATACAGCAGCTCGAACGCATCGAGTGCGGGGCGAAAAAGCTGCGAAAGCTTGAGCCGAAGTTTTGCTCATCCTGTTCACGACGTCATCAATGACATAGTCGAGTGTCCGACGGGCACAGAGGACCGTCGACATGGCCGGGAAGAGGTCCCGGGCCCAGGTGTGACCAACATCCACGCCTGGGCTCGGAGTCGGCTCGCAGTCTTCTCCGGCCGCCACGTGCGGAGACGGTCGCGAGCCGAGCCGGCTAGCCGCGGAGGACCGAACCGTGACGGACTCCGCGCATCAATGATCGACGGCACTTTCTCTCACAACCCGCTCGATGCGGTCCGCGACGGCCGCCGGGTCCTCGTGTTCCCAAAAGCGCAGCACCCGCCAGTCGGCCTCGGTCAGGCGTTGATCGGTCTCGCGGTCGCGTTCGACATTTCGAGCGATCTTGGGCTCCCAGTAGGCGCGGTTTGTCGCAGGCATGTGGAAGTGCTCGGGACACTGGTGCCAAAAGCAGCCGTCGAGAAAGACCGCGACTCGCCGACCGGGGAACACCATGTCCGCCGTCCGCCGCAGGCCCTTTAGCGGCCGCCGGCTCACGAAGTAGCGCAGCCCCCGGGCATGCACCAGCGAGCGGATAGCCAGCTCGAGCGCGGTGTCGCGCCCGCGGTTGGCGACCATCGTGCGCCGCGCAGACTCCGACGATGCCCACGACGGCGAAACGGGCTTGGCAGACACCTACTTATCCTCCCGCCACCGCCCCGATCAGGCCAACGCCAAGGCCTCCGTGACGGACTTAGCGACAGCCCAACCCAGGGGCGGCGGCACCGCGTTGCCGATTTGCCCGACGGCCTGATAGACGGCGGTCGGCCAGATCCAGGTGGGCGGAAAGCCCTGAATCAATGCGACGTCAGCCACGCTGAGCCGGAAGGCGCCGCTGTCGGTGGGAAAGGCACTGGCCGCCTCACGAGTGGCGGCAACACCGTTAGGCCAAAGCCCGAGGGTCGCCCACGACTTGGCGGCACTGGTCGAGTTGCAGATGCTTGTTGTGTACCGCGGTCCGGTCAGCCCGCTGCGGACCGTAGGAGCGAGGCCATCGGGGTACTCGTCCACCTGAGGCAGCCCGAGCGCCTCGCGCACGCCCATAGTCGGCGGCAGGTCGCTCTCGGGATTGTTCCACGCGTGTGTGGGGGCAGGTGCGCAGAAGGCGTCGTACGCCTTTTTGGAGCGGAAGCCGATGAAGACGACCCGCTTGCGCACCTGTGGCACGCCAAAGCTTCTCGCCTCGAGCACGACGCGGTGCACATAGTAGCGCGGCCGGGATCGCTCGAGCGGCTCGGTGATCACCTCGCGCACGTACTGAGCGAACTTCGTGCTGGCTAGCGCAGGTACGTTCTCGGCGACGAAAGCCACAGGCTGGATAGCTCGGATCGCCTTGACCGTTGCGGGCCAGCAGTCGCGGGGGTCGAGGTGGCCCTGCTGGCGCCCGGCATTACTGAACGGCTGACACGGGGGCCCTCCATGGAGGACGTCGACCTTCCCACGCCAGTCCCTCCATTGCACCCCGTGAACGTCGCCGTCGGCGCCGCCGTGGACCTCCCACTCGGGACGATTGCGCGCAAGCGTCGAAGCCGCGTGGTCGAGTATCTCGTAGCTGGCGACGTGCTCCAGCCCCGCCCGCTCGAAAGCCACGTCCAGGCCGCCGCCGCCCGAGTAGAGGCTTAGGGCGCGAAGGCCGCTCGGCTCAAGCCGGGGCATCAGGTCGCGGGTGTCCAGCGTCGGGACGTTGACCTCGTGTAGAGAGTCCAGTTCCCCGGCGGCCGCCCGCCGGGACTGCTCACGGCTGCGCTGGGCCATGCGGCGGTACCGCTCGCGCTCCCGAGCGGTCAGCGACCGCGGCTGGTGCAACGGGTGAGTCGAGGGGATGCGGCTGGGCACCAACCCCTCGACGGCTAGGTCGGTCTGCTCATCTTCCCAGGCCAGCGGCTCGTTGCTCGACACGCGCTGATGGTATGTGCCAGGTATGACAGAACGCGGGTGGTGGGGCGGTGGCGTCGCTCGCTTCGCATGGGCGGCCGGCACGCCTCGCGCAGCTAGGCGCCTACGGCTTGCAAGACGGCCTGCTCAAAGTTGTACGACCACCGGGGTCCCGTGATCTCCTGGCAGTGGTCCATCACATACCGGCGGCTAATCTTGCGGTTGTTCACGGTGCTGCCGCGAGCCAGCAGGTAGTGAGCGCGCTCGCGGACCGCCTCCAGAGCCGTCTGGCGGCTGTAGAGGCAGTCAACGGCTCGGGGGGCGCGAAGCACGTCGGCGTTTTCCAAGTAGCGATTTGGCCGGCCATTTGCGGCACTCGCGTTCCATTGGTCTTTGAGAAGGCGGCGAAGCTCATCATAGGTGTAGATGTCGTTTGGCCCCAGCAGGCGGTCCAGCATCTCTTCCCCCACCATCTCGGGAAGTCGCCGGGTCAATACAAGATCAGGCGCGAGATAGTCCTGCTCTGCCCTGTTCCAGTCGCGCATCATCACTGGAGAGCCGTACCAAAGCCGCTGCGGCACATTGTCGCGCGGGAGGAACCAGGCGAATACAAAGTGCATGAGCGACCAACGTCGAAGCTGTGCTATGCCGGTGTCGCGGCCGGTGCCGAAGTCGCCGTTGACGGGCGCGGACTTGAGCTCGAACTGCAGACGAACGGCCTCGCCGTCCACCGCGAGGTCCATGTGCGCATCCTCATCCGACCGACCGCGGTCCGGCCGCTGGTCGAGGTTAAGCACCGCGACCATCGCCCGCTCGCGCTGGTCGTCCTGATTGAAGGGGGATGTCACCCCTTGAAAGTGACAGAAAAAATCGGCGCGATGCTGCGTGACACGCGGGGAGTCGCTGGAAGGGGCCGCCTCGGCGACGTGCCTTCGCACGCCGTCGACGGTAACGACCCCCTCAGCCGCGTAGCTGACCCGTCGCTGGCCTTCTGGGGCCCAGGAGCGGGAGAGGTAGCTCAGGCGTCAGATTTCCGGATGCCTCATCTGACGGCATCTGCCGCTGGGGCTTCATAGGGCAGAGATGAGACGTTCCGGGGCTGGCCGAGTGCCGCGGCCGGCAGGCGCGTGCGGACGAACTGATGCAATGAGCTACCGACGACCGAGGTGCGCTTCCTTGCGCACGGGCAGCTGGCAGACGCCGCAGCTACCGTTCCCCACGTCCACGCTGGGCTGACTCATACCACGCGAGCTGCGTGCCAACCACACAGTTTGCCCGTCGACAGTCAGCTCCTGAGGTTGAGGTGTTCGACCCTCCGCCATGTGTGGCGTTTTCGCGGAACCGCCGGAACGTCGTTTGATCGTCTCGCCGCGAACGCGATGCGGCTGATTGAGGCGGGCTGGCAGGTGCTGCGCATCTGGGAGCACGAAGCGCCCGACCAGGCCGCCGACCGGGTGGTCGCCGCCCTGCAGGCGCCCGCGGGGCGGTGACATAAGCCGGAGCGTTCCAGGGGTTGTGCTCCCGGTCGCCAGACGCTACGGTCTGCCTCCTCTGATCGGCCACGCTCCAACTGGGGAGCCGACCCGCACGAGATTGAGGAGCACTATCATGTCTTGGCGCGACAACGAGATCGCACGCGACGCCCTGGCAGTCCAGGGCTACCTGGACGAGGAGACCGGCAACCTCCGGCAGGACCTCCTGGCCGCTCAGCTGCAGACCATCTTCACGCAGCATCCGGTTCGCGCGTCGAAGCGAGACATCCTCGACCGCAAGGCCGACTTCATCGCCAAGGGCCTGTCCAAGACCGAGGTCGTCGAGGCGGTGCTGCCTGGTTTCCTGGGCGCCACTGAGCTCAAAGACGACGAGCAGGAACTGCTTAAGAAGGACCCGAAGGAGCATCCCGACCTCGAGGAGCGGGTCCAGGCCGTCACCGACCTCGGGACTCTGCTCTGGGGCTCACTGAGCCGCACGAGTCGCGCAGGGGCGGCGCAAAAGCTCATCGTGACCAAGGGGCTGCTGCTGGTCGAAGCCAAGGTGTCCCGAGAGGGTGTTCCGGTGACCCTCAAGGCCGCGACCGACGACCACGACCTGATCATCGAGTGGTACGTGCGACCGCGCGGCGACCAGCTCGTTAAGGTCAGCGGAGGCGTCCGGGACGACTGCATGATGGTGGCACTTGCATTTGACGGCATCAGCGACCGGCTCAAGAAGGAGCTGGGCAGCAGCGTCACGACCGCGGTGAGCAACCTGATGCAGGTGGCCACGCCGGACTTCGCCGGACTGCAGGCCGGTGGCCCCGCGACTGCCAAGGCCCTCGGGCCGGGTGCCGTCAAGCGCTGACGATGACCTCCCCGAACTGGGAGGCCCTGGTGGAGGAGGGGATCCGCCTGGCCCAGGCGGATTCCCCTCCCGACCGCTGGGTCGTTGGCGACCTGTGCATCGCGGCTGTACCGCCTGGAAGCGATCGAGCCACCCGCAGCGCAGCGCAGCGACTCCTGGAGGACTTCGCCGGCCGGACCGGCCTGACGTTGGGCCTCATCAAGGACTGTCACCGGACGTCGGCCGCCTGGCCGCCAGGCAGCCGATTCCTCGACATCAGCCACGCCAAGCACTCGAAGTACGCCGCCCGACCGAACCGTGTCGACCTTCTCCTGAACGACGAGATGGACGACAACCTCTCGGGTCGGGTCCGAGACCAGGTTGCCCGCGTCGAGGAGCTGCTGACCAACAAGGACGTGCAGCAGGCGGTACTTACGCGCTCCAGGGAGCGATCCCGGCGGGTGGTCGCCGCAGCACGTGCCATCGAATCAGAGCAGCTAACCAAGGCGCGAGCGGAACTCCGGCTTCAAGAGCAACAGGCGCGCGCGGATGCGCTCGCTCCCGAACTCAACGTCCGGCTGGCCGAACGGGCCATCAAGGGCAACGTGGCGCTGTCGAGGATGGTGGTCGACCTGCTCGAGCTGAGCGGTGTGATCGATCAGCTCCCACGCACGTACCGTGACCGATTCGCGGAAAATCTCGAACAGATCCAGCGGGCGGCCCAACGGGTCCTCGATGAGCTCCACCCCGAGACCCGGTCACCTCAACCCGGATACGTCATCGACCTTGACGTCGACTGACTACTCCGGCACAGAGCACCAGCAACGGGTTGGACGACCCAGGTCTGGGCGCTGGACTACCAGCGCCCAGACCTGCGGTCACCGGCACAGCTTGACCGTGAGATGCCTCCAGTCCTTGCTGTTGAGGCGGCGCCTACGGGGAGTGGCCCGACCGCGCTTCAGGTAGCTGCTCGGGCAGCCCGGTACCCCCGGCCCGAAGTTGCTAGAGCATGACGAGTGCCCGCACCGCCACCCGGTGTGAAGACGACATCCGGATTGTCGGAACGCCAGGTGACACTCATCTCCCAACTATCCCCAGCTCCACCAGGTACTGACCAGAAGCTAGGTGAGACCACTCGTCCGGCAGGCACTCTCGGTAAGTTTGGGGACTTCGTCGTCGCCCCATCGTCGGCCAAGATCGCCGTTTTACGGCAGGCGATCGCCCTCTACAACCGCGACTATGGCCCCGGCCACGACGTCTACAAGGGTTGGCGGGACGCCTTCGTTGAGGCAGTCCCCACTCAAAACGATCAGCTACACCTGCACCGAGCCGCCGCCTTGGCGACCAAGCCCAGGCTTCAACACTATGCACACCTCATTGACGGGCTGATGCGGTGGACGGCGCGAAAAAACCTTGCGCCGCGCTATCGGGAGTCGGCCGTCTGGGGGCATCCGAGGGCCGACGTCCGCGCGCGCATCGCCGCCCTGCTCAAGGACGGATCGGACAATCGGGAGATGGCCACATACCTGAAGGAAGCCCCGCTCACCACGGACGCCGCCGAGGCCATGTTGCGCATCCTCGAGCGCACCAACCCCTCACTCGACCACGGCGTACTCGACGTCCGCCGAGCCAAGCTTCACCGACCACAACCCATCCGCAGTCAGCACTTCGACGCCTGGCTGACCGGTGAAGTCGCCATGTTCGCCACGATGCGGTCCAGGCTCGCCGCAGCGGCCTGACCCGCCTGCCGCCTTTCAAGGTACTCGCCTTGCCCTGCACCAGCAGGACGTCCGGGCTACATAGGGCAGCTAAGGGGACGCCTCGATGGCGGTTCAACCTCTTGTCGCAGGCGCGCTTATGAGGGGTGTCCGGGAGAGCGGATCCTCTGGCAGTCCCGTGGGCTTATGCCGTAGGCCCGGCGAAACCGGCGGGTGAAGTGGCTGGCGTCGAGGAAGCCGCACGCCCGCGCAGTGGCGGCGATCGACCGCCGGCGGCCGACGGGGGAGACTAGCTGTGCTCGGGCCAGCTCCAACCGCTGTCCGATCACCTCCTGTTCCAGGCTCACCCCCGCATCGCTGAAGAGCCGGTACAGCTGCCGCAGCGACACGTTGTGCGCCGCGGCGATGGTCGCGGGCGTCAGCGCCGGGTCGGTGAGGTGCTGGCCGACGTAGGTCCGCACCCGGGTCAGCAGCGTCTCCTCCCGCACCGCCCCGCGGTCCCGCACCCCACCGGCGGCCGACACGATCAGCGCCCGCACCAACTCCGCCGTCGCCGTCCCGAGGGCGAGAGCGCCGGCGTCGTCCGCGAGCTCCTCGGCCCGGCCGCACACCTCCGCCAGGTGCGTGCGCACCAGGTCGTGCAGCGGGCTGGCGCGCAGCCGCGGGACGGCACGCCGGATGACGTCCACCAGCAACGCCAGCTGCTCGTGCGGCACCATCACCGACCGCGACCCACCGCCCACCGCGCAGCCGAACGCGTACGGCGCCGTCAGGTCGACCAGCATGAGGTCCCGGCCCTGCACCAGCTGCTCGTGGCCCAGCTGCGCGTACTCGCCGCACCCGGCCGCCTGGTAGGCGATCGCGACGACGTCCGGCCCCTCCTGCTGCACGTGCCGCGGCGTGCGCACCAGCCCGAACGGCGTCGCGTCGGTGGTGAACACTGCCGTCCGGCCCAGCGGCACGAGGTGCATCCGGGCGTGCATGCGCTCGGGCGGGGTGCGCTGCTCGACGCGGCAGGGGAGGGAAGCCTCCAGCATGGCGGCGCGGAAGGCCTCGGCCCGCTCGGCGCGGGGCACGGTGCGCGTGTCCAGCAACAGCATCGGCGACTCCCGGTGGTGTCGCCGTCGAGCGTGGCAGAAGCGCAAACACCGGGGAAGCGCTTCCGGCACGCACAGACCACAGGCGTGCACGCACAGCCGATCCGGGCCCGGCGCCCGCTGCCAGGGTCCCTGCCATCCGCAGCCCCGGCAGTGAGGAGACCGCCATGACCGCCCCCGACACCATCGTCCTCATCCACGGCTTCTGGGTGACCCCGCGCAGCTGGGAGCACTGGAAGAGCCACTACGAGGCCCGCGGCTTCCGCGTGCTCACCCCCGCCTACCCGGGCTTCGAGGTGGAGGTCGAGGCGCTCAACGCCGACCCGACGCCGGTCGCCGAGGTGACGCTGCCGCAGATCGTCGACCACTACGCCGCCGTCATCAGCGAGCTCGACAGCTCGCCGATCCTCATAGGGCACTCGGCCGGCGGCGCGATCACCCAGCTGCTGCTCGACCGCGGATACGGCGCCGTCGGCGTCGCGCTCAACTCCGCGCCCACCGAGGGCGTCCGCGTTCTGCCGCTGTCGCAGCTGCGCTCGACGTGGACGGCGTTCAAGAACCCGGCCAACCGGCACCGCGCCGTCCCGCTCAGCGAGGAGCAGTGGCACTACGCGTTCACCAACACCTTCGACGACGACGAGTCGCGGCGGCTGTACCAGCGCTACGCCATCCCGGCGCCGGGCAACATCATCTGGAGCGGCGTGCTGGCCAACCTGATGCCCGGCCCGCAGGACGCCCACGTCGACTACAAGAACCCGAACCGCCCGCCGCTGCTGTTCGTCTCCGGCAGTGAGGACCACATCATGCCGCCGTCCGTGCAGTGCTCGAACGCCGCGCACTCAAGGGCGACACGGTCACCGAGGTCCGCGAGGAGGCCGGCTACCCGCACCTGCTGCCGGCCTCGCCGGGCTGGGAGCGGATCGCCGACGAAGTGTTCGACTGGGCGCTCGCCCACACGACGGGGGTGCGGCCGGTCACCGGTGCGCAGTGAGGCTCACCCACGTCGGCGGGCCCACCCTGCTCGTCGAGGTCGCCGGCTGGCGGATCCTCACCGACCCGACCTTCGACCCGCCCGGACGGCGCTACCGGTTCGGCTGGGGCACCGGCTCGCGCAAGGTCGCCGGCCCCGCGCTGCAGCCGGCCGAACTGCTCCCGGTCGACGCCGTCCTGCTCACCCACGACCACCACGCCGACAACCTGGACGACGCCGGGCGCGCGCTCCTCCCCTCGGTGCCGGTGGTCGTGACGACGGCGTCCGGCGGACGGCGGCTGGGCGCCCGCGGGCTGCGACCGGGGGAGTCGACGGTGCTCACCGCCCCGGGCGCCCGGACGTCGAGGTGACTGCCACCCCCGCGCGGCACGGTCCGCCGTTGAGCCGTCCGGTCGCCGGGGACGTCGTCGGCTTCGCGCTGCGCTGGGACGGCGGCTCGCTGTGGATCTCCGGCGACACCGTGCTGTTCCGCGGGTTGCGCGAGGTCGCCGAGCGGCTGCACGTCGACGTCGCCGTCCTGCACCTGGGCGGGGTGCGGTTCCCGGTCACCGGGCCGCTGCGGTACTCGATGACCGGCCGGCAGGCGGCCCGGCTGGCCGCGCGGCTCGACGCCCCGATCGTCGTCCCGGTGCACTTCGAGGGCTGGAGCCACTTCGTGCAGGGCCGCGCCGCGGTCGAGCGTGAGCTGGCGCGAGCACCGGACGACGTCCGGCGTCGGTTCCGCTGGCTGCCGATGGGGGAGCCGGTCGAGGTCGGGACGGCGTAGCGGTCTACGGGTGTGGCAGCCGCGGACCCGCCGGCTCGTTTGGCAGGCTGGGCCGGATCGCCCGAACCGGCGACGCCGAGGGAGGGAAGCGCGCGTGGAGCCTGTGCCACCGTCACTCTTCGACGACGACGTCGAGGCTGAACCGGACCACGTCCGGCGCATCGCCGACACCGAGCGGCCGCCGGTCCCGACGCCGGTCGAGCGGTGGACCAGCCTGTCCGCCTGCGTCCTCGACGCCGTGTGGAGCGTGGGCGCCGACCACGACAGGGTCGTCGTACCGCTGGTGCACCGGGTCCTGACGTCGGCTGCGACGGGGCCGCTGCTCGCGGACTCCCGGCCTGAGGCCGACAGCCACCCGCTGCCGCGCCTGCTCACCCGCTTCCCGGACGAGCAGGCGCTGGAAGCTGCTGCGCAGAACAGGCAGCGGACGTCGACCCGCGGCGGCGTGACCAAGGCGGACGCCGCACTGCGCTTCGCGCGGACCCTCGTCACGCACGGCGTCCTGGGGGTCGAGGACCTGCCGCGGCTGCTGGCGGACCCGGCACTGTGGTCCCGCCTCGACCGCGCGCTCAGCCGGGTCCCGGGTGAGGGGCAGCACGGAGCGCGGCGGAGCCACTTCTGGGCGCTCTGCGGTGTCGACGACCGGGATCGGACACCTCGTCCCTGAGGCTGCCCAACTCATGACGAGGGCACGATCCGGCGGCAGGGTCTGGACAGCACAGCGGCCCGTGTCCCAGGGGGACACGGGCCGCTGGATGAGCGGGACCTACTGGATAGCCCAGACCAGGGCGGTGTCGTCGAAGGAGAAGCTCTCCGATACCTCGACCTGGCCACCGGCGATCGCGGCCGGCGGCAGGTCCATGCAGACCTGGTAGGACGCCGTGCCGCCGGCGAGCAGGGTCGGGACGCTGGACGCCTCGTTCGGGACCACCGCCATGCAGCTGGTGGTGTCGTACTTGCGCGCGTCGGTCCCGACGAAGTTGGTCGAGAGGTCGAGCCACGGGTCGCCCTCATCGGTCCCGTTGTAGGTGACGGTGAGGTCGACGAGGACGTACTGGCCGGTCGGCGGCTCGTTGAACGAGTTCTCGCCAGCGATGACGTCGTTCGCGTCCTGCGTGACCGAGTCCACGGTCACCGTGTACTCGCCCAGCTCACCGGTCTGCCCGAGGGGCAGGACCGCGTCGGTGGCCGCAGGCGCGTCCGCCTCCTCGGCGACCGGCGCCTCGACCGGCGCGACCTCCGGGGCGAGGGCGTTCGGGGTCGACCCCATGGACGAGTTGAGCTCGTCGGTGACCTCGTCGATCACGGAGCTGTACAGGGCCTGCGTGACCAGGACCCCGACGATCGCGACGACCGAGAGGATGACGCCGGACAGCGCGAGGCCGAAGCCGGTCCGCTTGCCCCGGCGGGCGGAGATCAGCGCAGGGATGCCCAGGCCGAGCCCGACGACGGCGAGGACCGCGGCGACGTTGTTGATGATGGGCACCCAGCACAGGACCAGCGCGAGGATGCCGAGCACCAGCGACGCGACGGCGAGCCCGGAGCCCTTGCGCGGCGCGGGCGGCTGGGCCCCGTACTGCGGGTAGCCCGCGGGCGGCATCTCGTTCGAGTACTGACCGGGGGGAGGGCCGTAGGCGGGCTGGCCGCCGGGGATCGGCGGGGTCGTCTGGGGCTGGTACGGGTGGGACATCGTGCTCCTACGGTCACGGGCCGAGCTGACGCCGGCATCCCGGTAGGTATCGAACCTCGATCGTCCGTCTTGAGCCGAATCGGCGTGATGTATCCGATCGAGGGAGGTGGGGCACCAGTGGGATCCAGGTGTTCGGCCGATCCGCGGGTGGTCACCCGAGGCCGGTGACGTGGCAGGGTGCGGCGGGTGGACATGAGGCTCGAGCTCGTGCCGATCCCCGTGGCGGACGTCGACCGGGCCAAGGCCTTCTACGCCGACGGGCTCGGCTTCACCGTCGACCTCGACCTGCGTCCGGGCGACGGGTTCAGGTTCGTGCAGCTGACACCGCCCGGCTCGGCCTGCTCGGTCGGCTTCGGCACCGGGCTGCCGGTCTACGTGGTCCCGCCCGGTCCGGTCCGTGGGCTGCACCTCGTCGTCGCAGACATCGAGCAGGCCCGCGCCGAGCTCGTCGGCCGGGGCGTCGAGGTCAGCGAGGTCGTCGACGTCGGCGGCGGGGTGCTCTACGCCTCGCTGTCGGACCCCGACGGCAACGGCTGGGCGCACCAGCAGATCCCTGCTGACCGATCGGCGGCCCAGGGCCAGGTGTGGCGGAGGTCCGGTGCCGGAGCCGAGGACGTGACGGCATGAGCCTGCAGATGCGTGCGCTCGAGGTCGCCATGCGGCTGGCCTTCAAGCCGCGGATGGCCACCGTCGTCCGGGCCCGCAAGCGGCTCGCCGCCCCGAAGGGCAGCACCGAGCCGCCGGCCCGGCTGGCGGAACGGCACGACGTCCGCACCCGCGACGTCGACGGCTTCGAGGTGCACACAGTCCTGCCGCGCGGGCGGACGCCGCAGCGCGCCGTCCTCTACGTGCACGGCGGCTCCTACGTCAGCGCCATCGCCCCGCAGCACTGGTCGCTCATCGGCGCGCTCGCCGACGCCGGCGTCCGCGTCGAGGTGCCGCACTACGGGCTCGCCCCGCAGCACACCCACCGGGACGCGTATCCGTTCGTCACCGAGGTCCACCGCCAACTGCTAGACGACGCGGACGACGTGACGATCGCCGGTGACTCCGCCGGTGGTGGGCTCGCGCTCGGCCTGGCGCAGACGCTGCCCGACGCCCGCCTGCCGCAACCCACGCGCATCGTGCTGCTGTCCCCGTGGTTGGACCTGACGCTCGGCCACCCCGACCTCCCGGCCGTCGAGGCCCACGACCCGTGGCTGTCCAGCGTGGGGCTGCGGGTCGCGGGGGAGGCCTGGGCCGGTGGTGGCGACCCGACGCAGCCGCGGCTCAGCCCGGGCAACGGGGAGCTGGCCGGGCTCGCGCCGATCGACGTGTACGTCGGCACGCACGAGATCGGCCTGCCCGACGGTCAGCTGCTCATCGAGCGGGCCAGGGCGGCCGGCGTCCTCGGGCACGCGGAGGTCTGCGAGGGCGCCGTCCACGTCTACCCGCTGACGCCGACACCGGAGGGGCGGGCGACGACCCGGCGCATCGTGCAGCGCATCGCCGGCTGAGCCGCGGGCGCGCCGGACGGGACGGCGTGGCCGGTACGACCACAGTCCGACCGGCGTCGCCGCGTGGCCGGGACTGTCGGACCCCCGTGGCAGCGTCGCGGCGCACGGTCACGGGGGCGGTCTCAGCAGGAGGTACGGGTGGGCGAGATCGGGGTGGTCCGCGGACAGGTGTGTCCGGCGTGTGGGGTGGAGGACGCCGTCCGCTTCGTCCCTGGCATGCCGGACCCCGAGCTGGTCCGGGCCGCTGAGCGCGGACTGGTCGTGCTCAGTGGGTGCGTGGTGGTGGAAGGCCAGGCGGAGTTCCGTTGCCGGGCCTGTGCGCACGAGTGGGGGTCTCCCGACGACCCGACCACCGACGAGCAGGAGCTCGCCGACCTCGTCGGTGTCCAGTACGAGGACGTCGTCCGAGCGGTGGGCACGGGCTGGCGGCGAGCGGACGAGGCGCACAGCGGGCTGACCTGGTTCGTCAGCGGACGCCCCGCTCAGGTCGCGCTCGGGGTCGGGGGCGGGATGGTCGTGCTCGGCGCGGTCCCCGCAGGTGGGCTCCTCGACGCCGAGGACGCGGGCCGCGTGTTCAGCCGGGACGACCTGCTGTGTGCCCCGGAGTGGCTGGCGCAGGCAGCCGACGAGATCGCCCGTGCTCGCCGGCGCTCCTTCCGCTGGTGCCCCGTCTGCCGGGAGCCGCACCCGCCCGAGGAGTTCGCCGGGTACCGCGGGGTGTGCGTCGACTGCGCGGAGCGGCATCACGGTCTCGGTCGATGAGCGGGGGACGGCGGCGGGTGGACGCGCACACCGCATCGGTGGGCGGGCACCACAACCAGGCACGACGGCTGAGCTGATCTACCGCGTCGCCCTCATCCGCCCTGACGTCGCGCGGTTGGTCGGGTACGAGCGCCGTGATCCTCAGGGAGCCAGGAGGAGCCGTCCACGCGCCCTCGACGCCGGAGGATCGCGCCGCAACCCGGCGGATCGTGGCGTGCATCGCCCGACACGGAGACGTTCCACCGGCGTCGCACAGCTGACACCCGAGCAGGACGGCGCATCCCTAGCGTCCGCGGCCACGAGTCGCTGACCAGGGAGAGCGCCATGACCAGTGCCAGGAGCGGCGTCACCTACGCCGCTGCCGACGACGGCTACTTCGAGAAGCGGGGCCTCAGCCGCACCGCCGGGTTCTGGGGACTGTGGGGGATGGGCGTCGCCGCCGTCATCTCCGGTGACTTCTCCGGCTGGAACTACGGCATCGCCGGTGCGGGGTGGGGCGGGTTCGCGGTCGCCTGCGTCATCGTCACCGCGATGTACCTGGCGATGATCGCCAGCATCAGCGAGATGTCGGCCGCGATGCCGCACACCGGCGGTGCCTACTCCTTCGCCCGCGCCGCGATGGGGCCGTGGGGCGGCTTCATCACCGGCCTGGCCGAGACCATCGAGTACGTCGCCACCACCGGCGTCGTCGTCTACTTCTCCGCCACTTACGCCGACGCCATCACCGACGAGCTGTTCGGGCTGTCGATGCCCGCCTGGATCTGGTGGGTCATCCTCTACGCCGTCTTCCTGGCGGTGAACGTCTCCGGCGCCGAGCTGTCGTTCAAGGTCGCCACCGTCGTCGCCGTCCTGTCCCTCGGCGTGATCGCCGTCTTCGGCGTCATGGCGCTGTTCTCCGGGGCGCTGGACTTCGGCAGCCTCTTCGACATCGAGCCCGAGCCGGGCAACTCGACGTTCCTGCCGTTCGGCTGGTGGCAGGTCGTGCTGGCCCTGCCGTTCGCGATGTGGCTGTTCCTCGGCATCGAGGAGCTGCCGCTCACCGCCGAGGAGGCGCACACCCCGGCCCGCGACATCCCCAAGGCCGGCATGCGCGGGATGCTCACGCTCATCGCGTCCGGCGCGGTCGTCGTCGTCCTCAACCCCGCCGTCACCGGGTCCGCCGCGATCGGGGAGTCGGGGGAGCCGCTGCTCGACGGGTTCCGCGCGATCCTGCCCAACAGCGACGTCGCGGCCGTCCTGTCCGCGTTTGCGCTGATCGGGCTGCTCGCGTCGCTGCAGGGAATCATGTACGCCTACGGCCGCAATATCTACTCGCTCTCCCGCGCCGGCTACTACCCGAAGGCGCTGTCGGTCACCGGCACCCGCAAGACCCCGTGGGCGGCCCTGCTCGTCGGCGCGGTCATCGGCTTCGTCGCCCTGCTCGCCGTCCAGTTCGGCGGGGACGCCGCGGGGAGCATCGTGCTCAACATCGCCGTCTGGGGCGCGGTCATCGCCTACGTGCTGCAGATGGTCAGCTACGTCCTCCTGCGCCGGAAGTTCCCCGCCGCCGACCGCCCGTACAAGAGCCCGGTCGGCGTCCCGGGTGCGGTGTTCGCCGGGGTCATCGCGACGCTGATCTTCATCGGGGTCATGACCAACGAGGACTACCGCCCGGCGATCGTCGCGATCCTCGTCGTCTTCGTGCTCGGGCTGATCGGCTTCGCGCTCTTCGGCCGGCACCGGCTCGTGCTCAGCCCGGAGGAGGAGTACGCGATGACCGGCGGCCTGCACAGCACGACGGACGACGAGGCCGCCGAGCCGGCGCGGACGCCGATGGTCTGACGCGAGCGCCGCCGGGCGAGGGCTTGTGGTCGTCGCCCGGTGGTGCCGCGGGGGCGCGTGGGGCGGATGACTTCACGGTGCAGCCCGCCCCGCATGTCCTCGCAGGTCGACGACGTGGACCGGCACACGATGGGCCGGTTCGCAGCTCGACCAACGGGGGCCCGGCATGTCGTCACCACGTCCATCAGCCGTCGAGGAGCGCCTGGCGCTCTGGGCGGAGAAGAACCCGGCCAGCCCGGTCCGGTCGGTGGTCGACCACGCCAGGACCCTCGGCTACACGGTGGTCGCACCGGACGGGGACGCGAAGTACCTCCGCCTGGTGCTCGACACCTCCGCCGGTCGGGGGACCACCCTGTACGTCGACAACTTCGGTCTCACCGCCGCGGGTGCGTCGACGAAGGCCTCAGCGGCCGCCATGCCGGGCGCCGTCGTGCGGGCGAAGGACGTCCGGCTGCCGTTCAGCGCCACCGACCCGATGGCCGTGCTCGACTCGTTCCGCCGCGAGGCGACCGGCGTCCCGGCCGGGCCCGGGCACCAGCCGACGGTGCAGTACCCGCTGCCGCCGGTCGGCGCCAGTGCCCACACGGCGCCTGCGACCCGGCGCCCGCCGGTCGTGCTGGCCGTCATCGCCGCCGTCGTCCTGCTCCTCGTCGTCGCCGGCGCTGCCGACAGCGGGTCCTCCGGCGCCCTCATGATGCTGGGCTTCGCGGTCCTCGTGGTCGGGGTCGTCGCGGCCGTGCGCGGGGGCGCCCGCTGGGCGCACATCGCCTCCCGTCGCGCCGGCGGGGTGGTCGCCGCCGTGGGCGTCGCCGCGCTGATGGCCAGCTTGGCCACGGCTCCGGCTCCGAGTCCCGCGGTGGCCGCCGCGACGCCCAGCGCAGAGGTGACCGCGCCCGGTCTCGACACCGAGGCCGCCACGATGGCCGCCGAGGCGCGGCTGCTGCTCACGGAGACCGAGGAGGCGGCCACCGCGGCCTCCGTCGACGTCACGACCGGGCTGCTCGGCGACGCCGCGGCCCAGACCGCCGTCACGAGCGCCCAGCCGACCACGGCGCTGGCCGCGCTGGCCGCCGTCCCGGTCAAGGGCCGTGCGCCGAAGACCGGCTACGACCGCGACCAGTTCGGTGCCGCGTGGGCCGACGTCGACCGCAACGGCTGCGACACCCGCAACGACGTCCTGGCCCGCGACCTGACCGCGGAGACCTTCAAGCCGGGCACCCGCGACTGCGTCGTGCTCACCGGCCAGCTCGCCGACCCGTACTCCGGGAAGGGCATCAGCTTCGTCCGCGGCCAGGACACCAGCGCCGCCGTGCAGATCGACCACGTCGTCGCGCTGTCCAACGCCTGGCAGACCGGCGCGCAGGGCCTCGACGCCGCCCGGCGCACCGCCTTCGCCAACGACCCGCTCAACCTGCTGGCCGTCGACGGTCCGCTGAACATGCAAAAGGGCGACGGTGACGCCGCCACCTGGCTGCCGCCGGACAAGGGCTACCGCTGCGCCTACGTCGCCCGGCAGGTCGCGGTCAAGGTCAGCTATGGGCTCTGGACGACGCAGGCTGAGCACAACGCCATCGCCACCGTGCTCAGCGCCTGCCCGGACGAGCCGCTGCCCGGCGGCGTCGTCGCGGACGTGCCGGTACGGACGACGGCTGCGCCCGCCACGACCGCTGCACCGGAGCCCGTCCCGGCTGCACCCAGGTCGAGCACCCAGCCGGCGCCCGCTCCCAAGCCCGTCCCGGCCCCCGTCCCCGTTCCCGTCCCTGCGCCTGCGCCGGCCCCCGCACCCGCGCCCGCGCCTGCGCCGGCCCCCGCTCCCGCTCCCGCTCCCGAGCCCGAGCCCGAGCCCGAGCCCGAGCCCGAGCCGGCCGACGTCCAGTACGCGAACTGCGACGCCGTCCGGGCGGCCGGGGCGGCGCCCATCCGTGACGGAGACCCGGGCTGGCAAAAGAAGTTCGACGGAGACGGTGACGGGGTCGGCTGCGAGCCCAGGCGCTGACGGCCGAGCGTCCCGGGCGGAGCCGCCCGGGACGCGGAGGCGTGGTGCTGTGCGCCACATCCGGATGGGCCTCGTCCAGCGAGGTCAGCGGTCGGCGCCGCCCACGGTCGGTGACCGGTCCCTCAGAAGAGTGGCGCTGGTGCGACTGTCGGGTCTCGGATCTGTGGCAGCCGGGCCCGCGGGCCGATGATCGTCCCGTGGACAAGACGGTGGCGCCTGCGGTCGCGTCCCCGCGCGTCATGGCGAACGTCCTCAGCGTCTTCTACCTGGCCGGCGGGGTCGCCGGTCTGCTCGGCGCCTCGGGCGCGGCGGACGGCGCCGGGCGAGCCGTCCTCTTCGCACTGGCCATCACCGCGCTCCTCGCCGCTGCTGTCGTCGGCTGGTTCGGACCACGCTGGCCCCGCGACCTCTTCCACCTGCCCGTCGCGCTGGCGGCCGGGCTCATCAGCATCGCCGTGCTCGCGGCACCGGACGGCCCGACCGCCATCCTCGCCGCCGCGCTGATCACCCTCGTCTCGGTCGATGCGTGCTACTTCTTCCAGCTCCCGCTGGCCGTCACGCACCTGGCCGTGGCCCTCACCCTGGTGACCGCGGCACTGTTCGCCCGCGACGACGTCGACCCGCGCACCGCCCTGGGCGTGGACGTCATCGTCTTCGCCCTGGCCTACGTGGCCCGTGCGCTGGTCCTCCGCGCCTCCGGCGCCAGCCGTGACCCGCTGACCGGGCTGCACAACCGGCTCGGCTTCGACGAGGCGCTCGACGAGCTGATGACCGGCGTGGCCCGCACCGGCGGCCAGCTGTCCGCCGCGCTGCTGGACCTGGACCACTTCAAGCAGATCAACGACACCGCCGGGCACCAGGCCGGGGACCGCATGCTCTGCACGGTCGCCGACGTCTGGCGCGCCGAGCTGCCCGCCGACGCCGTCCTCGCCCGGCACGGTGGCGACGAGTTCTCGCTGCTGCTGCCCGGTGTGGGCGGCGACGAGGCCCTGGTTCTGGTGCGCCGGGTCAGCGCGCTGCACCCCGGTGTCGGGCTGTCCTGCGGCGTGGCCGAGCACCGGGCGGGGGAGACCGGGTCGCAGCTCATGCGTCGGGCCGACCGCGCCCTCTACGCGGCCAAGGACGGCGGCCGTGGCCGCGCTGCTCTCGACGAGGAGCACGAGCCCGGCCGCACCACGTCCCAGCAGCCGGCCGGCTCGTGAACACCTCGTGACGCCGCGTCACCTCGTCGGTGGTCTTCGTTACCGTGGCTCAGCAACCGCACAGTCGGCCCACCGGGGGTCGGCTGAGGAGCTGGGGGACACATGCACACGAGGACGACCGGCGTCATCGGCGTCGCGGCACTGGCACTGATCGTCGGCTCGGCGGCACCGGCCGCGGCCGCGCCGGGCGGGAAGCCGGTGCAGCTGACGATGTTGGCCACCACCGACCTGCACGGCCGCGTCCAGGACTGGGACTACTTCCGCAACGCCCCGTACACCGAGCGCTCGGGCGACACCACCGGTCTGGCCCGGGTCTCCTCGGCCATCGACTCGGTGCGCGCAGCGAAGGGCGAGGACAGCGTCTTCGTCGTCGACAACGGGGACTTCCTGCAGGGCACGCCGCTGACCTACCTCGCCGCCCAGCAGTCCGGCGAGGGCGAGCACCCGATGGCCGCGGCCTACGACGCGATCGGCTACGACGCCCAGGTCGTCGGCAACCACGAGTTCAACTACGGGCTGGACACCCTGGCCGACTACGTCGGCGACGTCGACCACCCGGTCCTCGGCGCCAACGTCGTCGACGCGGCGACGGGTGAGCCGTACCTGCGGCCCTACACCCTCCAGCAGATGCACGTGCCCGGCAGCAAGCCGGTCACCGTCGGCATCCTCGGCCTCACCACCCCGGGCTCCGCGATCTGGGACAAGGGCAACGTCGAGGGCCGGGTCGAGTTCCGCGACATGGTCGAGACCGCGGCGAGGTGGGTGCCGATCGTCGACGCGCAGGCCGACGTCGTCGTCGTCCTCTCCCACGCCGGCGTCGGCGGGACGTCGTCCTACGCGTCCGACACCGTCCCGACCGAGAACCCCACCGACGTCATCGCCCGCACCGTGCCCGGCATCGACGCGATGGTCGTCGGCCACACGCACCTCGACCGACCCTCGCAGGTCGTCACCAACGAGGTCACCGGTGAGGACGTGCTGCTCACCCAGCCGTACCGCTGGGGTGCCACCGTCAGCCAGGTCGACTTCTCGCTGACCAAGACCCGCGGTCAGTGGGACGTCACCTCGGCCACCGCGACCGCGCTGCGCACGAAGGACTTCCCGGAGGACCCGGAGGTCCTCGAGGTCGTCGCCGACGCGCACCAGGAGACCGTCGACTACGTCAACCAGGTCGTCGCGACCTCCACCGAGCAGCTGACCACGCTGACCAGCCGATACGAGGACACCCCGATCCTCGACTTCATCCAGCAGGTGCAGACCGAGACCGTCGACGCCGCGCTCGCCGGCACCGACCGGGCCGACCTGCCGGTGCTGTCCATCGCCGCACCGTTCAGCCGCGAGGCGGTCTTCCCGCAGGGGGACGTCACCATCCGCGACATCGCCGGGCTGTACGTCTTCGACAACACCCTCGAGGCCGTCGAGCTCAGTGGCGCGCAGGTGCGCGCCTACCTGGAGAGGTCAGCGGGCTACTTCACCCAGGTGCCGGCCACCGGCGCCGTCGACCCCGGGACGATCACCAACGCCAACGGGACCCCGGACTACAACTACGACGTGCTCTCCGGCGTCGACTACGACCTGGACGTGTCCCGGCCCGTGGGCTCCCGGGTCACCCGGCTCGAGATCGCCGGCGTGCCCGTGGCCGACGACGACCGGTTCGTCGTCGCGGTGAACAACTACCGGCGCTCGGGCGGCGGGGGCTTCCCCGCCATCTCCACCGCGCCGGTCGTCTACAACGAGCAGTTGGAGATCCGCCAGCTGCTCATCGAGTGGGCGCAGGAGCGCGGCGTCATCGACCCGGCCGACTTCTACACCGAGAACTGGCAGCTCGTCCGCAACGGTGTGCCGCTGCTCGACTGACCCGACCCGGTCCACCTCGCACCCGCGGCGCCGTCGAGCTCGTCTCGGCGGCGCTGCGGGTGCAGTACGTCAGCGGACCGTCATCGGCGGGTCCAGCGCTCGCGCCGCTGGTCCACCCACGGGTCCTGCGGCTCACCCCAGCGGGGTGGGTGAGCTCGCGGCCACGTCAGGACGGTCAAGCAGGACGGCGCCGGTGTCGACCACGGACAGGTGAACCTGCTGCGTGCACCCGAGGTCGCCACGCCCCGCGCGATGGCCGCGATGGTCGCCGCCTTCTACCTGGTCGGCGGTGTCGCGGGGCTGCTCCTCACCTGGGGCGGGCACGGGCAGGGGACGGCGCGGACGGTCATGGTCGGCATGTCGCTCAGCGCGCTGCTGTCCGCACTCGTCGTCGCACGCTGGGGCAGCCGCTGGGACCGCAACGTCTTCCACCTGCCGATCGGCTCAGCCGCCCTGCTCGTCGACATCGCCGTCCTGCTGGCCCCGGACGCCGGTACCGCGGTCGCCGCGGCCGCGCTCGTCGCCTTCACCGTCATGGACGCCGTCCTGCTGTTCACGCTCTACGTCGCCGCGGCGCACGTGCTCGTCGGGCTGGCCGGGGTCACGATCGCGCTGACCGTGCAGGGCGACGTCAGCCTGGCCACCGCGCTGGCCCTGGACTCGGTGATCGTCGCGCTGGCCGTCGCCACCCGGGTGCTCGTGCTGCGCGCCGCCGACGCCGGCCGCGACCCCCTCACCGGGCTGGCCAACCGGCGCGGGTTCGACGAGGCCCTGCAGCACCTGCTGGCCGACCTGTCTCGCAGCAGGGAGCCGCTGTCCGCGGCGCTGCTGGACCTCGACCACTTCAAGGCGATCAACGACACCCGCGGTCATGAGGCTGGTGACCAGGTGCTCCGCCGGGTCGCCGACGAGTGGACCCGTGCGCTGCCGCCCCGCGCCGTGCTGGCCCGGCACGGCGGCGACGAGTTCGCCCTGCTGCTGCCCGGGTTCGCCGGTCCGGCCGCGCTGGAGCTGCTGCGCCGGCTGTGCGCCGACCACTCCGCCGTCCGGCTGTCGGTCGGCGTCGCCGAGCGCCGCGTCGGGGACGGCGCCGCCCAGCTCATGCGCCGCGCCGACCAGGCGCTCTACGCCGCCAAGGCCGCCGGCCGTGGCCGGTGCGAGCTCGACAGCGAGGGCGTCGCGGACCCGGACCAGGAGCTGGCCCGCGACCTGGCGTCGGCGCTGGCCTTCGGCGAGCTCGCGGTGCACCTCCAGCCGATCGTCGAGCTGTGCTCCGGCACGGTCGTCGGCGTCGAGGCCCTGGCCCGCTGGACCCACTCCCGGCGCGGACCGGTCGCACCCGACGTCTTCATCGCCGTCGCCGAGCGGCACGGGCTGATCGGCGCACTCGGCGAGCAGGTGCTCACCGCCGCCTGCACCCAGCTGGCCGCCCTGCACCGCGACACCGGACGGCGGCTGCGCCTCGGCGTGAACGTCTCCGGCCTGCAACTGTCCGACCCCGGTTACCCCGCGCGGGTGGCCGCCGTCCTGGCCGAGACCGGCTGGCCGGCCGGGGAGGTCGTGCTCGAGGTGACCGAGAGCCTGCTGGAGGCCGACTCCGCGGTCGCGGTCGCCGCGTTGCACACGCTGCGCGCGCTGGGCATCCGGGTTGCCCTCGACGACTTCGGCACCGGCTACTCCTCCTTCAGCCGGCTCGACACGCTGCCGGTCGACGTCCTGAAGGTCGACTCCTCCTTCATCGCCACGACCACCAGCTCGGTGCGCCGAGCGCAGATGCTGCGCAGCATCGTCGACCTCGCCCAGGCGCTCGGGATGGACGTGGTCGCCGAGGGCGTCGAGACCGCCGAGCACGACGCACTGCTGCGCGGCATCGGCTGCACCTTCGGGCAGGGCTGGCTGTACGGCCGTCCGATGCCGCTGGCCCAGCTGGCGTCGACCCTCGCGGCGCGCCCGCTCGTCAAGGCCGGCTGAGCCGTCCGGACGACGTCGGTCGCAGACGGCGACCCGTTCGAGAACGGCTGAGTGGCCAGGCAGCCGCCGTGTTGATGCGGACGGAGCTCGTCACCAGCGCCTGCTGAGCGGGTGCAGGTGGCGCCGCCTCCGCCTACAGCGCGCCGCCGCTGACCCGGTGGCCGCAACACGGCTCTGAGCTGGTCTTTCAGCTTGTCTGCGCCCCGTCTAGGCGATAGGATCGAACACACGTTCGAACGAGGCGGGAGGGTCATGGGCGAGCTGCAGTCGGCTCTCGAGGCGCTGGCTGCCGACGACCTCACCCCGGTGTTCGGGCCGCAACTGCTCGAACGGCTGGCCCCTCTGTTGCAGGCGCACAGTGCTCTCCTCGCAGAGATCACCCGCACGGTGCGCGAGTGCGACAAGACCGGCGCCGCCGAGCACGACGGGCTCAAGACCATGCAGTCGTGGCTGCGCGGGCACGGTCGGCTGTCGCCCGCGTCGGCGTCCCGGCTGGTGGCCCACGGTCGGGCGCTTGAGCACCTGCCGGCCGTCGCAGCCGGATTCGCCACCGGCGCCCTCACCCCTGACCAGGTCGCCGTCGCGGCCCAGGTGGCCACGCCCGAGCGGCTGGCCCAGGCCGCGGCGCAGGACGTCGACGTGCGCGGGTTCGACGAGGCGCTGGCGGAGGCCGCCATCAACTCACCGGCCCGACTGCCGGAGGTCGTCGCGATCTACCTGGCAGCCCTCGACCCGGACGGCCCCGAGCCCGACCCGACCGAGGGGCGGCGGCTGTTGATCGCCAAACACGCCGACGGGAGCGTGTCCGGCCGCTTCGACCTCGATGCGGTCGGCGGCGAGAAGGTGCAGGCAGCGCTCGAGTCGATCGTGCAGGCCGCCCGGCCGAAGGGTGACACCCGCACCCGCGCCCAGCAGAACGCCGACGCGCTGGTGCAGCTGTGCGACAACCAGTTGGCCAGCGGTGACCTGCCGTTCCTGCGGTCGGAGAAGCCGCACCTCGTCGTCACCATCGGCATCGAGGACCTGCTCGACCCCAGTGCCGGGCCGCACGCCGCCGAGACCGGCTTCGGCGCCACGATCTCCGCGGCGCAGGCCCGCTGGGCGGCCTGCGACGCCAAGGTGTCGCGGATGGTGCTGGACGCCGACGGGCTGCCGCTGGACGTCGGACGGTCCAAGCGGCTGGTCCCGGCGCACATCCGTCGGGCGGTGGAACGTCGCGACCGGCACTGCGTCTTCGCCGGGTGCTCCGCGCCTACCCACTGGTGCGACGTCCACCACCAACTGGAGTGGCTGCGCGACCACGGCGACACCAGCCTGGACAACTCGGCGCTGCTCTGCGAACGCCACCACACCAAGGTCCACCACGGGTTCCGGGTCGAACGACCACCGGACGGCCGATGGCGCACCTACCGCCCCGACGGCACGGAGATCGTGATCGGTCCAGTAGTGCTGGTCTGATGCTCGCGTGCGCACTGCTCGGCTGTGGCCGGCAGTTCCTCGGTCAGCCGTCGTACGCGGGTGTCACGCTGACCGCCACCGCGCGCGGTCGTCGCCAGCCTTGGTGCTGCAGACCATCGGCGTGCCCTTGACCGTCTGACCCCGTGCGCCCTCGGTCGCGCAGAAGGCTCCTGGAGTCACCGCGCCGGCTGCGGGTGCAGGTGCGGGTGCAGGTGCGGGTGCGGGTGCCGGTGCCGGTGCCGGTGCTGACGTCGTGATGGGAGCCGGAGCCGGCGCGGGCGACGGACTCGCCTTGAGTGCTGGTGCTGGTGCTGGTGCTGGTGCGGGTGCCGGTGCCGGTGCCGGTGCCGGTGCCGGTGCGAGCTTGGGCGACGGACTCACCTTGGGTGCCGGGGCGGGAGCAGGCTTGGCTGACGAACTCGCCCTGGGTGCCGGCGTCGGCTTCGGTGCGGCCTTGGACGTGCTTGGCGCCGCCTTCGTGGTGGTGGGCGTGGCGGCAGGGGCGGTCGTCGCAGGACTGGCCTTGGCCTGCGGCGCCGGACTGGATGCAGCGGTCGGCGTCGGAGCGGGTGAGGGCGCCGGTGCCGGTGCCGGCGACGGGGTCGTCCTGGGGAGGTGCTGACTCGCCCTGGCGTCGCTCAACGGCCTCGCGGCGGTGGGCGTCGCGACGCTCGGGGAGACCAGGGCACCGACGACGAGCGCGGCCAACCCGGTCGCTGCCACTGCGCCGGCGACCTTCCGCGAGCCGATGAACGCCCACCGCGCGCGGCCGCGGATCAGTGCAGCGACGCCGATGAGCACCGCGAAGACGCCGAGGAAGGCGAGTCCGCCACCAGGTCCGCTGGTGACCGCACCGAGGACGACGAAGAGCAGTACGAAGGCGCCGACCACCCCGAAGGCCACCCACTGCCCGTCGCTCCGGCTCGGTCGAGCGCTCTCCGTGGTGGGGAGACTGCGGGTGTCATCGCTGAACTCGTGCACAGGGCCCTCCAAGGCTCGCAACGGCCGGAACGTAACCGTCCGCGGCGGTCAGGCCCAGCGTCGATGGACGGCGAGCGGCGCGTCCGCCTCACTGATCCCACGCGTCGTCCCGGGCACCACTCCCGTGCACGAGATCAGCCAGCGGGAGTGGGTCGCCCGATGCGCGCAACGCCATGCCCGGACGCCTCATGATCGGGTGCCGGCGCGGGTCGCCGAACGGAGCCAACGCGCGGCGAACAGCTCGTCGCGGGTGAGGCCAGCGGTGAGCGGAACGCTCACGCCGGAGCATGGGCGTGCGCTGAGCTGACCCCGTCCGACGGCCCGTTCCTGACTGGAGGAACGGGCCATCGTTGTCTTGACTGCCTCAGTCAGAGGTAGCCGCCGATGTCGGGGGCGCGGTCGGTGAGGTCGGCGCGCTCCTCGCGCAGCGCGTACAGCTCCGCCAGCGTCGAGGCACCGGTCGGGGCGGTCGCCGCGGCACCCAGCCACGCCTGCGCCTCCGGGTGGGTGAGCCGGGCGAACTCCACCTTGCTCAGGCAGCGGCCCGGGCGGGTGATCGCCGGGTGCAGGCTGCCGACGTCCTCGTTGGTGGTCAGCAGCACGACCACCCGCAGGCCGTGGCCGAGGATGCCGTCGCACAGGTTGAGCAGCCGGCCCAGTGACGCACCGGCGCGCAGCTTCGCGTCGGTGCGCAGGTACTCGTCGCAGTCCTCAGCCACCACCAGCCGCCACTGCTTGTCGTCGTCGTCCCCACGGTCGCCGTCGACGCCGGCGACCTCCAGCAGGTAGCCCGGGTCCTCGAACAGCCGCTCCGGGTCGGTCACGTAGTGCGTCTGGCACCAGGCCGACCACTCCCGGCTCAGCGCCCGCGCCGCCGTCGTCTTCCCCGTCCCGGGCTCGCCGTGCCACAGCACCAGCCGCCCGGCCCGGCTCTCGACGTCCGGCATGGCCATCAGCGCGCCCAGCGGCGCCGCGGTGCGCGCGGCGTAGTTGCCGGCCACCTCCGACCAGCCCGGTGCGCTCACCTCGCGGGAGGACATCGAGCCGTCGCCGTCCTTGGACGCCGACCAGAACCGCATCCGCACCGTGCCCTCGGGCACCGCCACCGCCGCCCGCGCCGCGGCGACCACCCCGGCGACGACGGCCTCCACCCCGGCGGCCGTCGCACCGGCCGCCCGCACCCGGGTGACCGCCCGCCGCCGCTCCAGCTCCAGAAGCACGCCGGGCAGCTCCACGCACAGCGTCGCGTGGTGGTCGAACCGCTGGTCGACCCGCAGCTCCGCGCCCTCGGGCACCAGCGCCGCCAGGTCCTCGACCCCACCGGGCACCGACTCCGAGCGGTAGTGCGGCAGCGCCCCGCTCCACTGCACCTGCACCATCAGCGCGGTCGCGACGTCCTCCACGAAGTCCAGGGACAGCCGGGGCACGACGGGCAGCGTCACGGGAGGTCTCCTGAGCAGGTCGGGTGGACGAGGCCGGTGGACCGTACGTCGGGCCACCGACAGGAACCAGCGAGATACGCAGCGTCAGGCGGCGATGATGAGCGGGCCCGCGGGCTCGCGGGTCACCCGGCTGGCGCGCACGGCCGTGGCCAGGGCGCGCTCCAGGTGCGGCACCAGCACCGGGTGCCGGCGCGGGTGGCCGAACACCGCCAGCGTGCGGGCGAACAGCTCGTCGCGGGTCATCCCCGCACTCGCCCGGCACAGCGCCACCATCGCGTTGCCCAGCTCCTCGGGCGCCACGTGCTCCAGCGGGCGCTCGTCGAAACCGGCCTGCCGGCGGAAGCCCGTCCACGTCGCCGGGTCCACGCCCTCGGGCCAGCGGAACTCCGCCTCGGGATCGGGCAGCAGCGCCAGCACCTCCGCCGTCCGGGCCGCGTTGACCCGGGCCACCCCGAACGCGGCGGCGGTCAGCTGCACCAGCCGGTCGCGGTGCACCGGGCCCTCGGCCGCGATCCCCGCCACCAGCACCCGCCGCACCTGCGCGGCCACCTCCGGGTCGGCCAGCTCGCGGAACGCCCGCGGGTCCCCCGACGACGACGGCGTCCACGGCACGAACGGCCGCTCGCCGGGCAGCACGGCCGGGCCCACCGACGGGCGCGCCGTCGTCCGCACCGGCTCGGCCGGGGCCGGAGCCTGGGCCGGGACGCGGGCGGGCGGCGGGACGGGCACGTGCGGGGCCTCCGGCCGGGGGGTCTCCTCGACCGGTGCGGGGACGGCCGGGGGCACCGCCTCGACCGCCGCGACCAGCCGGTCGAGCACGGCCTCGCGGTCGGCCAGCCACGCCGGCAGCCACACCCGCGCCACCGCCGGCCACCCCAGCCGCTCGCGCAGCGCCTCGTCGGGCAGCCCGTCGGCGACCGTCGGCTGCGCCGCCCACGCGGGGCCGTCCAGCAGCACGGCCAGCACCGGGCGCTCCGGGGCATCCGCCGCGGCCACGATCAGGTCCAGCCGGGACGACGACAGCCCCACGTCGGTGCGCACCACCAGCCCGCGCGCCCGCAGGCCGGCGGCGACGTCCTCGCGGTGCGGGTCCGGTGCGGCCAGCCCCCGGGGCAGCGCCGCGGCCCCGGTCAGCACGTCCAGCCAGGCGCGCAGGTGCCGCACGCCGGTCAGCGCCGTCGCGTCGTCCCGCAGCTGGACCGGGTCGAAGGAGGCGAAGACGACGACCTCGCGGCTCGCGCGGGCCACCGCCCCGGCCAGCACCCGCTCGCCGCCGGGCCGGCTCAGCGGGCCGAACTCCGCGGGCAGGTGCCCGTCCGCGTCGGGGGCGCAGCCGAGGGAGAACAGCACGACCTCGGCCGCCGGGACGTCGGTGACCGGGGCGACGGTGACCTGCCCGGGCTCGACGTGGTCGCGCAGCAGCTGCTCGACCAGCGCGCGCTGCGGCTCGGTGAGGGTCACCACGGTGACCGACCGGCCCGACTGCCGGCGCACCTCGGCGACCACGGCGTGCGCCTCGGCCGGGTTGGTGCCCTGCAGCTCGCCGGCCGCGCGCAGCACCGCACCGGGCACCCGGCGCAGCGACACGGCCGGGCCGGTGGGGGAGGGGAGCGTGGCCAGCAGCCCGGACAGGTACGTGCGGTTCGCGAAGGCGACCAGCGACTCGTCCCGGCTCGCGTGCTGCACGGTCAGGTCGCGGCGGGGCACACCCGCCGCCAGGCACGCGGTGGTCAGGTCGCCGGGCGATGCGGCCAGCGGGTCGCCGACCACCACCGCCGTCCGGGCGCGGCTGAGCGCACCCAGGCCGGCCACGACCGGGAGCCCGCCGTCGACGACGACCAGGTCGAAGCCGTCCGCACCGGGCGGGAGCAGCCGGGCGACGGCGTCCGGCGAAGCCAGCACCACCTGGCCGTCCCCGGGGACGACGGCGGCGCGCCGGGCGGAGGCAGCGGCGAGGTGGTCGCGCACCGCGGCGTCGAGGTCGGCGCCGGCGTCCGGGCCGGCCGCCGCGGAGCGCTCGGCCAGCGAGGTCACCGCCAGCCCCCGGTCGAAGGCCGCCGCCGCGTCGGCCGCGGCGATCTGGCCGGTGAGCAGGGCGGCGCGCAGCTCACCGAGCCCGGCGGCGTCCAGCAGCCGCAGCTGCTGCAGCAGGTCGCGCCAGCGCCCCAGCGACGGCAGCCCGAACTCCTCCATCGCGCGCTCGTCCCGGGTGGTCTCCCAGCGCGGCACGAACCCGGTGCCGCACCACTGCGCCCACCGCTCCGGCGTGGGGCGCACCACGGCGAGCAGCCCGGCCAGCGCGTCGCGCAGCGCCGCCACCGCCGCGGCCGACGCCGGGTCGTGCGGCGGGTCGGTGTCCAGGTAGCGGCGCAGCGCCGGGGTGAAGGGCCGCGACCGGTCCATCGCCGCCCGCAGCTCCCGCAGCCGGGCCACCTGCCGGTCCACCAGCCCGGGGTCCAGCAGCGGGTTCCACGACCACGGCACGCGCAGTCCGGCGACGTCCCCGGCGTAGGTGGCCAGCTCGCGCATCGCCGTCTGCACCTCCAGCAGCGACGCCGTGAGCTCGGGCAGTTCCGCCGGGTCGACGACCGCGTCCGGCACCAGCACGGGGGCGATCAGCTCGCGGACCGCCGCCAGCCGCTTGGCCCGCCCCATCCGGCCGGACGACGCCGCGGCGCGAGCGGACTCGGCGAGCTCCACCAGCGGCTGGTCCAGCGCCTCGGGCAGGGCGACGTCCAGGCCGGGATGGGGGAGCGCGACGAACGCGGCGACCTCGGCGACCAGCTGCTCGACCGTCTCCGCCCAGTCCGGGAGCCCCGTGCGGTCCAGCTCGACCAGCGGCACCGGGACGCCGGAGAGCACGGTGACCACCGCGTCGAGGTCCTCGGGCTGCACCGCGGCGGCGACGACCCGGGCCAGCGGTCCGGCCGGGGGCAGCAGCGCGAGTGCTGCGTCGACGGCGACGACCGCGTCGGCCAGCACCACCGGGTCCAGCTCCGGGTCGTCGAGGAAGCCCCACGGGTGCCCCGGGCGCGGCCGGGTCGGGTCGGCCACCGCGGGCAGGCCGGCCAGCACCCGGCGGACGGCGGCGGTGGTCCGCACCGACGCGGTGGCCACGAACGTCTCCGGCACCGGCAGCACCGGGGCGTCCGGCGCGCCGTGCAGCAGGGCGCCGTGCGCGCGGTACAGCGACAGCCCGGCGGAGTTCGGCGTGTGCAGCCGGGCGGCGTGCGCGGCCAGGGCGCGGCGGGCGGCACCCAGGTCGGCGGCGCTGGCGGCGGCCGGCCGGGACGGGCCGAGGGGAGCCGCGCCGGAGAGGTCCTGCACCCGCCCGGCCAGGCCGGCGGTCCCGAGCCGGTCGGCGAGGGCGGCCAGCGCAGCCGGGCGTGCGGCGACGACCAGCACCCGCCGGCTCCCGGCGACGGCGGCCGCGGCCAGCGCGGCGACCGTCTGGACCGCACCGGTGCCCGGGGCGGCGGACAGCACGGTCGTCTCCCCGGCCAGCGCCGCGGCGACAGTCCGCAGCTGCGAGCCGTCGGCCGGCAGCGGGAGGGAGTCCGCCAGCGCCTCGAGGTCGGGTGTCCCGGCGGTCGGCGGCTCGGTGTCGCGCGCCCACCCCGGCGCCGGGTGCAGCAACGTGGAGACCAGCGGCGGGCGGCCCGGCCCGGCCACCGCCCGGACGGCGTCCTCCCGGGTGCGCAGCGCCGCGGCGGGCACCAGGGCCAGGTCGGCGGTCGGCTCGACCCGGTGCGGGAGACCCGCCGACGCCAGGGCCGAGCGCAGCGCGCCGAGGTCGGCGGCCAGGTCGGGCACCGCGCCGTCGGCGGGCACGTCGACGCCGAACCGGTCGTGCAGCTCGGCGAGCAGGCAGTCGTTCCAGGCCGGCGCGCTCCCGGGTGCTGCGGACACCCGGTGCGCGTCGCTGCCGGGCACCGGCGTGAGGACGACGGGCACCAGCAGCAGCGGGGACCGCACCGCCCGGCCCTCCCGCTCCCACGCCACCGACCCCAGGGCCAGGTGCAGCTCGGCGGCGCCGGTGCGCGCCACGGCGTCGCGGGCCCGGGCGGTGAGCTCCCGCAGCCGCGGCAGGTAGGCCACCTGCGGCAGGTCGGTGTAGACGCCGGCGTGCCGCTCCAGCAGCTCGGCCAGCTGGTAGGGCGGCAGGTCGCTGCCGGCGCGGATGCCCCGGGCGCGCTGGGCGGCGCCGAGCTGGTCGGCGGGCAGCAGGGTGAGCGCGGTCCCGGCGGCCAGCAGGTCGGCCAGCGCGGGCAGCCGCAGCGACCGCACGCCCAGGGACACGGTCCCGGGGCCGAGCTCCAGCAGTGCGTCGCGGACGCCGTCGGGCAGGGCGAGCGGGTCGGCCGGCGGCGATGGCGTGGTCGGCCGCCGGTCCGGGCCGGGGGTGGGCAGCGGGTGCACGCCGTCGGCGCGGGCGCGGTGCACGTCGGTGACCCCGAGGACCCCGTGCCGGTCCCCGGTCAGCCAGGTGGTGGCCGGGATGCGGTGCAGGTCCCCGAAGGTGGCCGACGCCGAGCGGCTGGTGAGCATCGTGGTCTCGACCAGCTGCACCTCGCCGCGGTGCACCTGGTCGGCCAGCCCGGTCACCTCGGTGGTGGCGGTCGTGTCCGCGTCGCGGTCGGTGCGCCGGTAGCCGAGGAAGGCGTGGTCGGCGCACACCCACAGCAGCGGCCGCAGGCCGGCGTGCTCCAGGGCGGCGGCCAGCACGACGACGGTGTCCAGGCTGCTGCCGATCCGGTCCTCGAGCACCTGCGTCGGCGTGCGCACCGGCTGGGCGAGGGTGGTCCAGTCGGGGGAGGGGGCGGCGGCCCGGATGCCGCGCCGGCGCATCGCCTCCACGATCGCGGCCGCCGTCTGGTCGACCCGCTCCGCGCTGGCCGCGCCGGCGACCGAGGCGTCGCCGGTGCGCCAGTACAGGGTGTCGGTGGCCGCACCGACCAGCGCGGCGACGGCCGGGTCGTCGGGCAGCACGTGCGCGGCCAGCGTCTCCAGCGCCAGCGGGAGGGGGGCGGCCAGCCAGGAACCGGCGGCCAGCACGGTCACCGGGCTGCCCGCCCGGCCGACCAGCTCGCCGTCGCACTCGGCGACCACCTCGACGCTGCCGATCCCGGGGGCGGTGCGCGCGGCGAGCACCCCGGCGTCCAGCAGCAGCGGGACGTCGGTCAGCGCGACCGTGCGGCCCGGCTCCAGGTCGCAGCGCAGCTCGACCGGGGCGCCCAGCGGACCGTCGTCGGTGGTGACCGCGACGGTGACGCGGACGTCGCGCAGCGGACGGTCCCCGCCGGTGAGCGTCAGCCGGGTGACCACCGGGGCACCGAGCCGGGCCAGCGCCTCCCCGACGACGGGCACGGCGGAGACCGTGACGGCCGTGCGGCCGGCTGCCCCGTGCGGGACCGGCGGGGGGCCGGGGTGCGCGCCCATGGTGCCTGTCTACCCGCACCCCGCCGCGCGGACCCGGACCCGGGGGTGCTCCTGTGACCGGTGGGACGGGTGGTCCGCAGCCGCCGTTCCAGGCACTCTGTGTCACGAACCCACCACTCAGGGGGGTGAGCCGGGGAGGCCGTCGGTGACGCGCGATCAAGCTGTCGTCGGGCAGGACGATGATCGGGGGGTGAGCTGGTCGACGGCACCTGCGGTGGCGACTCCCCGCATGATGACGCGCACCCTGGCGACGTTCTACGTCTTCGCCGCGGTCGCGGGCCTGCTGGCCGCCCTCGACCCGGGGTTCCCCGAGCGGTTCCGCTGGGCCATGGTGGCCCTGTCGGCCAGCGTGCTGACCTGCGCCGGCATCGCCGTCCGGTGGGGCCCGCGCTGGCCCCGCAACGCCTTCCACCTGGCCGTCGGCTCGGCGTCGGCGCTGATCGTCGTCGCCATCCTGGTCAGCCCCGACCCGGCCACCGCCGTGGGCGCGGCGACCCTGATGTCGTTCATCGCCGTCGACGCGTGCTTCTTCTTCAGCCTCCCGCTCGCCTGGGCGCACATGGTCTTCGCCGTGGGCGGGATGGTCACCGCGCTGGTGCTGCAGGGCGACGTGCCCACGTTCATCGCCGTGGCCCTGGCCCCGATCATCATCGCGCTGGGCACGGTCACCCGCGGCCTGGTCATCCGCGCCTCCAGCGCCAGCCGCGACCCCCTCACCGGCCTGGCCAACCGGCGCGGGTTCGACGACTCGCTGCAGGAGCTGCTCACCACCACCGCGCGCACCGGCGAGCGGCTGTCGGCGGTGCTGCTCGACCTCGACCACTTCAAGCAGGTCAACGACGCGCGCGGGCACGAGGCCGGGGACCAGGTGCTGTGCCGGGTCGCCGACGTGTGGCAGCACGAGCTCCCGGCCGGTGCGGTCTTCGCCCGGCAGGGCGGGGACGAGTTCGCGCTGCTGCTGCCCGGTCTCCGCGGGGCCGAGGGGCTGGCCCTGGTGCGGCGGATCGTCGCCCTGCACCCGGAGATCTCCATGTCCTGCGGGGTCGCCGAGCACCAGGCCGGCGAGACCGCCGCCCAGCTGATGCGCCGCGCGGACCGCGCGCTCTACGACGCCAAGGCCGCCGGGCGCGGCCGGTGCGAGCTCGACGGCGGCGTCGCCTGCCAGCTGGCCCTCGACCTCGTCGCCGCCCTGACCGCCGGCGACGTCCACGTGCACGTGCAGCCCATCGCCGACACCGCCGACGGCACGGTCGTCGGCGTCGAGGCCCTCGCGCGGTGGACCCACCCCGAGCTGGGCGCGGTGCCGCCCGAGGAGTTCATCGCCGTCGCCGAGCAGAACGGGCTGGTCGCCGCGCTCGACGCCCACGTCGTCCGGACGGCGTGCGCGCAGCTGGCCGGCGTGCGCACCGCCCGGGGCGAGCAGCTCACCGTCGGCGTCAACGTCTCCGGCCGCGAGCTGACCGACCCCCACTACCCGGCCCGGCTGCAGGCGCTGCTGCGCGAGACCGGCTTCCCGGCCGAGCACCTGGTCCTGGAGGTCACCGAGACGCTGGTGGAGGCCGACTCGTCCACCGCGGTCGAGGCGCTGCACCTGCTGCGCGCCACCGGCCTCAAGGTCGCCATCGACGACTTCGGCACCGGCTACTCCTCGCTCAGCCGGCTCGACACCCTGCCCGCCGACGTCATCAAGCTCGACCGCTCGCTGGTGGCCACGATCGACTCCTCGCCGCGCCGCCGGCAGATGGTCGGCAGCCTGGCCGCGATGTGCCGCGCGCTGGGCCTGGACGTCACCGCCGAGGGCGTCGAGACCGCCGGGCAGGCGCAGGTGCTGGCCGCCATCGGCTGCACCTTCTCCCAGGGCTGGTTCCACGGCCGTCCCGTGCCGATCGCCGAGCTGCTCGCCTCGTCCGCCGTCCTCCCCGCCACCGGGGCGCCCGCGCGGTGATGCTCGTCTCCGCCCGCCCGGTCCACCCGGGGGCGGAGGCCGCGCCATGGCAGGCTGGAGGTCGTGTCTGCCGCCACCTACGGGTACGACGAGTCCACGAGCCCTCCCGGTCCGCAGGACGCCGACACCCCTCGCTCCGCCGAGCACGCCCGTCTCGCCGAGTCCTCCGACATGTCCGCGCCCTGGCGCATGTGGGGTCCCTACCTGGCCGGGCGCCAGTGGGGGACCGTCCGCGAGGACTACTCCGCCGACGGTGACGCCTGGGCGTCCTTCCCCTTCGACCACGCCGTGGCCCGCGCCTACCGCTGGGGCGAGGACGGGCTGGGCGGCATCTGCGACCGCTACGGGTTCCTCAACTTCTCCGTCGCGATGTGGAACGGCAAGGACCCCGTCCTCAAGGAGCGGCTCTTCGGGCTGACCAACGCCGAGGGCAACCACGGCGAGGACGCCAAGGAGCACTGGTGGGCCGTCGACGGCACCCCGACGCACTCCTGGATGCAGTGGCTCTACCGCTACCCGCAGGCCGAGTACCCCTACGCGGAGCTGCGCCGGGAGAACGCCGAGCGCACCCGCCTGGAGCGGGAGTACGAGCTCTCCGACACCGGCGTCCTGGACGAGGACCGGTTCTTCGACGTCCAGGTCACCTACGCCAAGAACGCCCCGGACGACGTGTGCATCGTCGTCAGCGCCACCAACCACGGCCCGGACGCCGCCCCGCTGCACCTGCTGCCGCAGGTCTGGTTCCGCAACACCTGGTCCTGGGGCCACGACAAGCGCCAGGGCACGCTGACCCAGCTGCTCGCGCCCACGCTCACGGTCAACGGCGTGGAGGCCGTCGAGGCCGAGCACGGCTACCTGGGCCGGTACGTGCTGACCGCCGAGGGCACCCCCGAGGTGCTGTTCTGCGACAACGAGACCAACGCCGTCTCGCTGTTCGGCGCGCGGCGCAACGCCTCCCGGTACCCCAAGGACGGCATCAACCGCCGCGTCGTCAACGGCGAGAAGTCCGCGGTCAACCCGGCCGACACCGGCACCAAGGCCGCGTTCTGGTACTCCTGGGACGCCGTCGCGCCGGGGGAGACCGTGACGGTGAAGCTGCGGCTGCGCACGGCCGAGCCCGATGCGGAGATGTTCGGCGCCGAGTTCAACCGGGTGCTGCGGGCGCGGTCCTGCGAAGCCGACGACTTCTACGCCAACGTCATCCACCCCGGCCTGTCCGCCGACGACCGGCACGTCGCCCGCCGCGCCTACGCCGGGCTGCTGTGGACCAAGCAGCTGTACCGCTTCGACGTAGCGCAGTGGCTGGACGGCGACCCCGACGTCCCGGCGCCGGAGTCCCGGCGCGGGAAGGGCGGGCGGAACACCACCTGGCGGCACCTGGCGCTGGCCGACGTCATCTCCATGCCCGACGAGTGGGAGTACCCGTGGTTCGCCGCGTGGGACACCGCCTTCCACACCCTGCCGCTGGCGCACGTCGACCCCGACTTCGCCAAGGAACAGCTCGTGCTGATGTGCCGCGAGTGGGCGATGCACCCCAACGGCCAGCTGCCGGCCTACGAGTGGGCCTTCGGTGACGTCAACCCGCCGGTGCACGCCTGGGCCGCCTGGCACGTCTACCGGATCGACGGCTACCGCGACCGCGCGTTCCTCATCCGGGTGTTCACCAAGCTGCTGCTGAACTTCTCCTGGTGGGTCAACCGCAAGGACGCCGACGGGTCCAACGTGTTCGAGGGCGGCTTCCTCGGCATGGACAACATCGCGCTGTTCGACCGGTCCGCGCCGCTGCCGCCGGGCTACCGGCTGGAGCAGTCCGACGCGACGAGCTGGATGGCGTTCTACTGCCAGCAGATGCTCAAGATCGCCCTCGAGCTGTCCCGCGGCAACCAGGCCTGGGACGGCGTCGCCACCAAGTTCTTCGAGCACTTCCTGGCCATCGCCGAGGCGATGAACGCCTTCGGGTCGCAGGAGGTCAAGCTCTGGCACGAGGACGACGGCTTCTTCTACGACGTGCTGGTCGCCCCGGACGGGACGGCGGAGCCGCTGCGGGTGCGCTCGATGGTCGGGCTGCTGCCGATCCTGGGCGCCACCGACGTCCCGGCCTGGGTGAGCACCCAGGTGCCCGACGTCGCCGAGCGGGTGCGGTGGCTGCAGAAGCGCCGTCCGCAGCTGATGGGCCCGCTGCGCAGCCGGTCGGCGGTCGAGGGCCGCAAGATCCTGCTGTCCCTGGTGGACAAGGACCGGCTCGCCCGGATCCTGCAGCGGATGTTCGACACCGAGGAGTTCCTCTCCCCGTTTGGCATCCGCTCGCTGTCGAAGTCCACCGGGCAGGTGATCGCCAAGGTCGGCGGCCGCGACGCCTCCATCGAGTACGAGCCGGGGGAGTCGCGCACCGGCCTGTTCGGCGGCAACTCCAACTGGCGCGGGCCGGTGTGGTTCCCGGTCAACGTGCTGCTGGCCGACAAGCTGCGCACGCTGGGCCGGCACTACGGCGACACGTTCACCATCGAGATCCCCACCGGGTCGGGCAACCACTGCACGCTGGTCGACGCCGCCGACCTCATCGACTCCAGCCTCACCCGGCTGTTCCGCCCCGTCGACGGCAAGCGGCCGGCCGACGGCGACCGGATCGAGGCCAGCGACTCACCGCTGTGGCGCGAGCACCCGACGTTCAGCGAGTTCTTCGACGGCGACACCGGCGAGGGCCTGGGTGCGACCCACCAGACCGGCTGGACGGCGCTGGTCGCCCACCTGCTCAACCCCCGGCTCCCACCCGACCCCCGCTGGGCCGGCTGAGCTGATGGAGTCCCAGCGGTGCGTTCCTGGCGCGCTGGGACTCCGTCAGCCCACGCGGAAGACCGGCCAGCCGATCTCGGTGCGCCAGGCGGCCGGGTCGGGGGTGTCGCGCGGGCCGACCAGGTAGGTCTCGCGCACCGGGCCGGCGACGGCGAGGGTCTGCCCGACCACCCAGGTGCCCAGCTCGCCGTAGGTGACGTCGATGTCGTCGTGGGCGCCGACGTGCGTGGCCACCGCCAGCTCGACCGCGGGCAGGGTCATCGGGCGCACCCGGCCCGCGCGCACCGGCTCCGCCGTCGGGCGGTGCACCACGACGTGCCCGCGGCCGGCGGTGAACAGCGCGTCGTCGTACAGCCCGCCGGGCGGCCCGGTCGGCTCGGGCACGGCGGCGTCCAGTTCGGCCACGGCGCCGGCGTACCAGCTCAGGACGTCGGTCAGCGCGACCTCGGCCGCGACCGCGGCCACCTCGGTCGCCGGCACCCGGCGCAGCTCGACGTCCAGGGCGGCCGGGGCGGGGTCCAGCAGTCGGCGCAGCGAGGCCACCGCCGCCCGGGTGCGGTCCAGCTCGGCCTCCAGCCGGCGCAGGTGCTCGGCGACGAGCCTGCCGCGGGCCTGCGGGTCGGGGGAGTCGAGGATGCGCCGGACGTCGGCGAGCGGGACGTCGAGCTCCCGCAGCCGGTGGATCACCTGCGCGGTCGGGATCTGCTCAACGGTGTAGTACCGGTAGCCGCTGGCGGGGTCGACGCGCGCCGGCTCCAGCAGCCCGGCGTCGTGGTAGCGCCGCAGCGTGCGGACGCTGAGGTGGGTCAGCCGGGCGAACTCGCCGATCGTGAGCACCCCGGCACTGTGCACCCTCTCCCCCGGGGAAGGTCGAGGGCTTGACCTGCTCCCGGCGGGACGGCGCACGGTGCAGGACATGACCGACACCGAGCTCACCGACCTGCCCACGACCGTGCGCACCTACCTGACCGCGCACGAGGCCCGGGACACCGGCGCCGCCCTCGCGGCCTTCACCGCAGACGCGGAGGTGACCGACGAGGGGCTGACCCACCGCGGCACCGACGAGGTCCGCCGCTGGCTGGGGACGTCGTCCGCCGAGTACACCTTCACCACCGAGTTGACCGGCGCCGAGCGTCTGGACGACGAGCACTGGGTGGTCACCAGCCACCTGGAGGGCGACTTCCCCGGCGGCGTCGTCGACCTGCGGTACCGCTTCACGCTGCGGGGCGACCGCATCGCCGTCCTGACCATCGCCCCCTGAGGCGCCGGTGGAGTCCCAGCGCGCCACTCCTGGCGCGCTGGGACCCCGTCAGCGGAGGTCAGGCGATGCGGCGGGCGGTGTTGTAGCCCGACATGCGGTCGACGTCGGCGATCCGCACGACGTCACCGCGCGTCGGGGCGTGCACCATCTTGCCGCCGCCGAGGTAGATGCCCACGTGGCTGACCGGGCTGTAGAAGAACACCAGGTCACCGGGGCGCAGGTCGGCCCGGGAGACGTAGGTGCCCGCGGTCGACTGTGCCCGCGAGGTGCGCGGCACCGAGATGCCGGCGGACGCCGCGGCGTACTTGACGAGCCCGGAGCAGTCGAAGCCCTGCGGGGTGGCGCCGCCCCAGACGTAGGGGGTGCCCTGCATCGACAGGGCGGTGTCGACGATCCGCTGGGCGGCACCGTTGGGCGCGACGACCTGGCTGGGGGCCGACACCACGGGTGCGCCGGGGGGAGCAGCCGCCTGGGCGGCGACGGGGGCGAGCAGGACGCCCGCGCCGGTGAGCAGGGCGAGAGCCGCCCCGCGGGTGGAACGACGGGACGAGGCAGTGCGCATGGTCGTCACGGACGACGTTTCTCCTGGTTCTCCGCAACCGCCTACCGAGTTAGCTGACGGGTTCGGGCGGGGAACTCGCCCGGCGCTGCGGCACCTGCGTGCCGGTCGCGCTTCACCCCAGAACTGCGATGGGTCCCCGGCCCGGGAGGACGCCGACTCAGGCGACCGCCCGGTTCGGCGGTGCCCGCCGGCTCGTCGCCGGGGTCGGCGACAGGTGGAACCGAGCGGGTGCGGCGAACCTAAGTCGCTCCTGCGGTGCTCGCACAGCCGCGGACGGCGGCTGTGGACGGCCGCCGGACGACCACGCCACGCCATGGGCGCACGACTCGCCGTGACTGACCTGGGCCGCTCTCCGCCGGGTTGCCGGCAACCCGGCGGCGCGGCGCCCACACGGGTCGAGAACACACTTTTCTGGTCATCGCGTGCCGGAAACGTACAGTCACCGGTCGTTCACGCTGCTGTGGGTGGTCTGCCCGTGCGCTGTGCGTGTCACCCGGAGCGGGTGAACGCCCAGCTCCCGTACAGCTGGGCTGCCTAGTATCGGGGCGGAGACAGCCGGGTCGGCAGGTGTCGGAGCGGCCCGCGAACCGATCAGAGGAGATCCAGGTGGCAGTCAGCCTCAGCAAGGGCGGGAACGTCTCACTCACCAAGGAGGCCCCCGGGTTGAAGACGGTGATCGTCGGCCTGGGCTGGGACGCCCGGACGACCGACGGCAAGCCCTTCGACCTCGACGCCTCCGCGATCGGCCTGGGCGCCGACGGCAAGGCCCCGGCCGACGAGTACTTCGTCTTCTTCAACAACCTGCGCAGCCCCGACGGCGCCATCGAGCACACCGGCGACAACCTCACCGGTGAGGGCGGCGGCGACGACGAGCAGATCAAGGTCGACCTCGCCGGCGCCCCGGCCACCCTGGACCGGGTCGTCTTCCCGGTCTCGGTCTACGAGGCCGACGAGCGCGGGCAGAGCTTCGGGCAGGTGCGCAACGCCTTCATCCGCGTCATCAACGCCGCCGACAACCGCGAGATCGCCCGCTACGACCTCTCCGAGGACGCCTCCACCGAGACCGCGATGGTCTTCGGCGAGCTCTACCGCAACGGCAGCGACTGGAAGTTCCGCGCCGTGGGCCAGGGCTACTCGGCCGGCCTCGGCGGGATCGCCCGCGACTTCGGCATCAACGTCTGACCTCCCCGGCCGCGCCCGGTGGGGCGTGGGCGGCAGCACGGGCCGGCGGCGGGCACCCGCCGCCGGCTCCCTCCGGCCTGTTAGGAGCCCCGTCATGGGCGTCAGCCTCGCCAAGGGCGGCAACGTCTCGCTGACCAAGGAGGCCCCCGGTCTCACCGCTGTCGTGGTGGGCTTGGGCTGGGACGCCCGGACGACGTCCGGCTCGGCGTTCGACCTGGACGCCTCGGCGCTGCTGGTCACCAGCGTGGGCCGGGTGCTGTCCGACGAGCACTTCGTGTTCTTCAACAACCTGGTCTCGCCCGACGGCTCGGTCGAGCACACCGGGGACAACACCACCGGCCTCGGCGACGGCGACGACGAGGTGATCCGGGTCGGGCTGGCCCAGGTGCCTGCCGAGGTCGACAAGATCGTCTTCGCGGTGTCCGTCTACGAGGCCGACGCCCGGCGGCAGTCCTTCGGTCAGGTGCGCAACGCCTTCATCCGGGTGGTCAACGCCGACGACGGGGTCGAGCTCGCCCGCTACGACCTGTCCGAGGACGCCTCCACCGAGACGGCGATGATCTTCGGCGAGGTGTACCGGCGCGGTGCCGAGTGGAAGTTCCGGGCGGTGGGGCAGGGCTACCAGTCCGGTCTGGCCGGCATCGCCACGGAGTTCGGCGTCAACGTCGGGTGAGCCCCGGCGCCGCACCCGCACAGCGGGGCGCGGTGGTTGGTTGGATGGGCCGCGCGCGCACCGCGCCTGCGGGGAGCGGCGCACCAGCGCCTGGACGGCGGAGGGACACCGAGTGCCGATCGACTACACCAAGCGACCGCAGCAGCAGGCCGCACCCGAGGCGGCGGCACCGCGGAAGGTGACGCTGACCAAGGCCTCACCCACCGTGTCGCTGACCAAGTCCGGCGGTGGCGGCGGGGTGCTGCGGGTCAACCTGAACTGGACGTCGCGGCCGGCGGGCGGCGGGTTCCTGCGCAAGCGCGAGCCGGACGTCGACCTGGACCTGGGCTGCCTGTACGAGCTCACCGACGGGCGCAAGGGCGTCGTCCAGGCGCTGGGCAACGCCTTCTCGGTCACCGCGCCGGGGGCCGGCTCGCCGACCATCTGGCTCGACGGCGACGACCGGTCCGGCGGCAACGCGGCGGGGGAGAACCTGCACGTCGACCTGGCCCAGTCCGCCGCCATCCGGCGGGTGCTCGTGTTCGCCTACATCTACAAGGGCTCGGCCAACTGGGCCGCGGCCGACGGCCTGGTCACCCTCACGCCGGTGTCCGGCCCCTCGATCGAGGTGCACCTCGACGAGCCCCGCGACGGCGCCCGCACCTGCGCCATCGCCCTGCTCACCCCCAGCGGCGGTGACCTCGCCGTCCGCCGCGAGGTCCGCTACGTCGACGGCACCCAGGCCCAGCTCGACGCGGCCTACGACTGGGGCATCCGCTGGGGCGTGGGCCGCAAGTGAGCGGGCCCCGGGAACCCCGGGCGCCCCTCCGTACGTCTGACCGGCCGGACCCCGACCTGCACCGCACACCACCACGAAGGAGTGGCACAGATGAGCGTCAACCTGAGCAAGGGCCAGAAGGTCTCCCTGTCCAAGCGGGACGGCGGCTCGCTGACCCGCGTCCGCATGGGCCTGGGCTGGGACGCGGTCAAGAAGAAGGGCTTCTTCGGCGGCGGGAAGGCCCAGAGCGTCGACCTCGACGCCTCCGCCCTGCTGCTGGACGCCGGCGGCAACCTCGTCGACCAGGTCTGGTTCCGGCAGCTGCGCAGCTCCGACGGCTCGGTCCTGCACACCGGGGACAACCGCACCGGCGCCGGCGACGGTGACGACGAGGCGATCCAGGTCGACCTGTCCCGCGTGCCCGCCTCGGTCACCAACGTCGTGTTCACGGTGAACTCCTTCACCGGGCAGGACTTCTCCTCCATCGCCAACGCCTTCTGCCGGCTGATCGACGAGACCACGGAGACCGAGATCGCCCGCTTCGAGCTCACCGGCTCCGGCTCGCACAACGCGCAGATCATGGCCCGGGTGACCCGTGACGGCGCCGGTTGGTCGATGACCGCGCTCGGTGTGCCGGCGTCCGGGCGCACGTTCCGGGACCTCATGCCCGCCGTGTCCAGCGCGCTCTGACCCGCCCACCCGACCCACCGTTGTAGCCCCCGACCGATCCGCAGGAGGAACCCCGTGTCCGAACTGGACCTCAGCGCGTCGTCGGGCACCCCGACGACCACCCCGGCGGCCGCCCCGGCCGCGGGCGCGCTGGTGCTCGCCCCGCCGGCCCCGGTCGTCGTCGTCGCCCCCGAGGCGGCCGCCGGTGCCGTCCCGATCGAGGACGAAAAGGCGGTCGCGCTGCGCAGCCGGGCCGAGGCCTTCGTCGCCGACCTGGTGTCGCTGGACTCCAGGTCGCCGGCGTTCGCCGAGAAGGTCGCGTCCATCACGAACATGGGCGACAAGGAGATGCGCTCCTCGGCGGCGGTGTCCAACCGCATGCTGGAGCGCCCCGCCGCGGCGATGGGCAAGGGCGCCGTCAAGGGCGCCGACGCCCAGACCCGGGTCTCCAACACCCTGGTCGACCTGCGCACCACGGTCACCGACCTGGACCCCAACCGGGCCGACCTGACCGGGGTCAAGAAGGTGCTCAAGTGGATCCCGGGCGGTGACAAGGTCGACCGGTACTTCGCCAAGTACCAGTCGGCGCAGTCGCACCTGGACTCGATCATCAAGGCGCTGGACAGCGGTCAGGACGAGCTGCGCAAGGACAACGCGGCCATCGAGACCGAGAAGGCCAACATGTGGGCGCTGATGGGCAAGCTGCGGGAGTACAACGAGCTCGCCGCCGCCCTCGACGCCGCCCTCGAGCAGCGGGTCGCCGAGCTCGAGGTCGCCGGCCGCACCGAGGACGCGAACACGGTGCGGTCCGACGCGCTGTTCCCGGTGCGCCAGCGCCGGCAGGACATCCAGACCCAGATGGCGGTCGCGGTGCAGGGGTACATGGCCCTGGACCTCATCCGGCGCAACAACCTGGAGCTCATCCGCGGCGTCGACCGGGCGCAGACCACCACGATCGCCGCACTCCGCACGGCGGTCATCGTGTCCCAGGCGCTGAGCCGGCAGAAGCTGGTGCTCGACCAGATCAACGCGCTGAACACCGTGACGGGGAACCTGATCGAGTCCACGTCGGAACAGCTGCGCATCCAGGGCGGGGCGATCAACCAGCAGGCGGCGTCGTCGACCATCGACGTGGCCAAGCTGCAGGCCGCCTTCGACAACGTCTTCGCCACCATGGACGCCGTGGACACCTTCCGCGCGCAGGCCGTGGACTCGATGGCGGCGACCGTGCAGGCGCTCGAGGGCCAGATCCAGCGGGCGCAGCCCTACCTGGAGCGCACCCGCCGGAACGAGATCACCGGCGGGTGAGCACGGTGTCGGGCGCGGTGACCGGGGGGAGGGGTGGCGGTGGCGTGGTTCAAGCGGCCTGAGGCCGCAGCCCGCGTCGTCGCCGCCCTCGACCCCGAGCCCGAGGACGGCCCAGCGGCGCTGCGGGCGGCGCTCACCACGGTCGACCGGCTGGTCAACTCCTCCGCCGGCCGGCTGCCGCTGTCTGCGGTGGTCACCGCGCGGCGGGTCACCGACGCCCTCCGTGATGTCGTCGACGGCGCCGACGTGCGGCCCCTGGACGTCTACGCGGCGATCTCGGTGAAGGCGACGGCGACGGACTACCTGCCCACCACGGTGCGCAGCTACCTGGCTGTCGACCCCGACCTCGTCGACACCCCGCGGGCCAGCGGCCGCACCCCGGCGGAGTCGCTGCTGGAGCAGCTAGAGGCACTGGAGAGCTCCGCGCTGGCCGTGCGCGACGCCGCCCAGCACTCCGACGTCGACGCGCTGATGACCCAGGGCAGCTTCCTGCGCACCAAGTTCTCCCGATCCGACCTCGACCTGTGAACACCGACCTGTGAAGGACTCCTGATGCCGGCGATGAGCCGCGGCGCCAACGTGGCGCTGACCCGCGAGATCCCGGGGCTGACCCGGATCCTCGTCGGCGTCTCCTGGAACGCCGGGGCCGAGCGGCTGCTGCAGGACAACCTGGTGCTGGCCACCGTGCTCTGCGACGCCGACAGCAAGGCGCTGTCCCCGGAGCACGTCGTGTTCTTCAACCAGCTCGCATCCCCGGAGGAGTCGGTCGCCCAGCTGGAGACCGCCCTGGCCGGCGACGACGAGCAGGTGGAGATCGACCTGGCGGGCGTCCCGGCCGAGGTCAACCGACTGGTCGTGGTGCTGTACCTCAACGACGGGACGGCGCAGCGGCGCACGCTCGGGCAGCTGCGCGAGCTCACCGTCGTGGTGCGCGAGGCGGCAGGCAGCCGGGAGCTGGTGCGCTCGGAGAACCTGGCCGGCGTGCTGTCGGGGGAGACCGCGCTGGTGCTCGGTGAGGTCTACCGGCACCAGCGGGACTGGAAGTTCCGGGTGCTGGGCGCGGGCTACACCAGTGGGATCGCCGGGATCGCCGCCGACTACGGGCTGCCGCTGTGACCGGGGGCCGGCCGTGATCGGCCAGCCGCCGGCGTCCGCCCCGCCGCGGCCGGACCTGGGCTGGCTGCGGCACCGCACCCTGCGTCCGGTCCCGGGGACCGCCGCCGCACCCGAGCCGCCGCGGCCTGCAGCCACCCCCGCTCGGCCACCCGCCCGGTCGAGTGGGCTGGACCTCTCCGAGCCGTCGTCGCCGTCCCGGTCGAGCGGGCTGGACGTGTCCGAGCCGTCGCCGCCCGCGCGGTCGTCGGCGGCAGGGCTGGACCTGTCGGAGCCGTCGTCCGGGCTGGACCTGTCCACGCCCGCCCCTGCCCGCCGCGCCCCGGCACCGTCGCTGGACCTGTCCTCGCCGCTGGACCTCTCCGGCCCGCCGGCCGCAGCCCCGCCGGCGGCAGCCGCGACCCCCGCAGCGCCGCCGGCCGCGGCTCGCCGTCCGTCGTCCTCGCTCGACCTCGGGGACCCGCTGGACCTCTCCGGCCCGGCTGCCGCTCCCGCGCCGGTCGCCGGCCCGCGCGCGTCCGACCCGCTGGACCTCGGCCCCACGCCGGTGAGCCCGCCGGCCGCAGCCCCGGCGCCGGTGCGCACGCCCGCCGCGGCCGCGCCGCCGGCCCGCCGCGCGGTGCCCCGGCTGGCCCCGGGCGGCCGGGTCATCCTCACCCGCCGGGACCCGACGGTGACCCTGAGCCGGGTGCAGTCCGGCATCGGCACGCTGACGGTCGAGGCGATCGTGTCCGCGGCGGTCGGCGACGTCCGGGTCGGGGCGCTGTACGCCCTCGCCGACGGCACCTCCGGCGTCGTCCAGCTGGCCACCGGCCTCGGCACCGCACCGCCACACTCCCGCCGGCCGGTCGTCACCGGGGCCCGCGGCGCCCACGAGAAGCTGACGGTCGACCTCCGCCAGACACGGGTGCTGCGCCGGCTGCTGGTGTACGTCTTCTCCGAGTCCGGCCGCGAGCTCGACTGGGGCGGCACGCTGCGGGTCACCACCTTCGGCGGCGCGCGGGTCGAGGTGCCGCTGGACCTCGGGCGGCACGCCGGGCCGGTCGCGGCGCTGTCGCTGTACGCGATCGACGGCGAGTTCGTGCTGCGCGCCGAGGGCGAGCTGGTGACCGGCGCCGTCCGGGAGGTGGCCGCCGCCTACGGCTACGACCGGATCACCTGGGCCGACGGCGCCACCCCGGTGCTGTGACCCCGCCGGGGGCAGCCTGCTGAGCTCGCGCTGCACCGACGTCCGCTGGCCCGTCCCGTCCGCCACCCAGCAACGGTGGTCTCCCTCCCGAGGTCCTCATGCGCCACTTCGACAACCTGACCGGCGCGGACGAGGCGCGGCTGTTCGCCCTGCCGCCCCAGCCCTTCACCGCCGACGACGACGCGGCCGTGCTGGGCACGGCCCTCGGCGCCACCCTCTACAGCCCGGCCACCCGGCCCGCGCTGGCCAAGGACGTCGCCCGCAACCGGGCCGCCGGTGTGCTCAGCGCCGTGCTGTGCCTGGAGGACGCGATCGCCGACGCCGACGTCCCCGTGGCCGAGCGGAACGTCGTCGCCCAGCTGCACGAGCTCGCCGCCACCGCACCCGACGGGCCGCTGCTGTTCATCCGGGTGCGGTCCCCGGAGCAGGTGCCGGCGATCGTGGCCGGGCTGGGCAGTGACCTCGGCGTCCTCACCGGCTTCGTGCTGCCCAAGTTCACCGCGACCACCGGCCCGGCGTTCCTGGCCGAGGTGGTCGCGGCCAGCGAGCGCACCGGCCGGCTGCTGCGGGTGATGCCGGTGGTGGAGTCACCGGAGGTCGCCCACCTGGAGACCCGGGCGGCGGCGCTGCTGGGCATCCGCGACCTGCTCGCCGCCCACCGGGAGCACGTGCTCGCGGTGCGCATCGGCGCCACCGACCTGTCGGCGACCTACGGCCTGCGGCGCAGCCGCGAGCTCACCGTCTACGACGTCCGGGTGCTGGCCGACACCATCGCCGACATCGTCAACGTCCTCGGCCGGGCCGACGGCACCGGCCACGTGATCACCGGGGCGGTGTGGGAGTACTTCTCCAGCCCCGAGCGGCTGTTCAAGCCCCAGCTCCGGCAGACCCCGTTCGACGAGCACCAGGAGCGCGCGCTGCGCACCGAGATCCTCCGCCGCGACCTCGACGGCCTGATCCGCGAGGTGGTCCTGGACCGGGCCAACGGGCTCAGCGGCAAGACCGTCATCCACCCCTCGCACGTCGCCGCCGTCCACGCGCTGTCGGTGGTCACGCACGAGGAGCACAGCGACGCCGTCGCGGTCCTGGGCACCGGCGCCGCCGGCGGGGTGGCCGCCTCGGCGTTCCGCAACAAGATGAACGAGTCCAAGCCGCACACCGCCTGGGCACAGCGGACCCTGCGGCGGGCCCAGGTCTTCGGCGTCGCGCACCCGACGACCTCCTTCGTCGACCTGCTGGGCGCCGCCCTGTGACGGTCTGGAGCGGGCAGTGGACCGCCGACCGGCTCGGCGCCCGGCTCCGCACCACCGCCGGCGTCGGTGGCCTGGTCGCCGAGGACCTCGTCGGCATGGCGCTGCGCCGCAACCCGCGGCGGGCGCACCTGCTGGTCAGCCGGGTGCTGGGCAAGCACGTGCCGACCGACCCGCGGCTCGTCCACGGCGCCGGCCGGCTGCTCGGCGCCCTCGTCGCCGACCGGCTCACCGGCGTGCCCACCGGCCTCGCCGAGGACGGCGGCGCGCTGGTCGCCGCGGCACTGCGCGGTGACGGCACGGCGTCGTCCCGGCTGCTGGCCGCCCTCGACGTGCACCTGCCCGGCGCGGAAGACGACGCGCTGGTGCTCGGCTACGCCGAGACCGCCACCGGCCTGGGGCACTCGGTGGCCGACCAGCTCCGCGCCCCGTACCTGCACTCCACCCGGCGGCCGGTGCCCGGGGTGACCCCGGTGGGGGCGTTCGAGGAGTCGCACTCCCACGCCACCAGCCACCTGCTGCTGCCCGAGGACGCCGCGCTGCTGGCCGGCCCCCGCCCGCTGGTGCTGGTCGACGACGAGCTGTCCACCGGCGCCACGGTCATGGACACGGTCCGCGCCCTCCAGGCGGTCGCCCCGCGGCAGCGGTACCTCGTCGCCGCGCTCGTCGACCTCCGCACGGCGGCCGACCGTGCCGCGCTGGCCGCCTTCGCCGACCGCACCGGCGTGCAGGTCGAGGTGGTCGCGCTGGTCACCGGGGAGGTCGCGCTGCCCGCCGACGCGCTGGCCCGCGGCGGCGCCCTGGTGGCGCAGCACGGCCGGCCACCGGTGACCGCCGCGACCCGCCCGGTCGAGGGACGGGCGGCGACCGGCTGGCCCGACGGTGTCCGCGACGGCGGGCGGCACGGCTTCACCGACGCCGAGCGCCCCGCCTTCGACGCCGCGGTGGCCGCCGTGGCTCGGCAGCTCCGGCCCGGCCTGCCCCGGACGGCGGGGGAGCGGCTGCTGGTGCTCGGCACCGAGGAGCTCATGTACCTGCCCACCCGGCTGGCCGCCGAGCTCGCCACGCTGCTGGCCGACGACGGCGTGGAGGTGTTGTTCTCCAGCACCACGCGCTCCCCGGTGGTCCCGGTCGACGAGCCCGGCTGCGCGATCCGCACCGCGCTCACCTTCCCCGCGCACGACGCCCCGGCCGACGGGCCGGGGCCGCGGTTCGCCTACAACGTCGCACCGCCCGCCGGCGGCACCCCGTTCGACGCGGCCCTGCTGGTCGTCGACGACGCCAGCACCGGCCGGGACGCCGCGCTGCGGGCCCGGCTGGCCGCGGTCGTCGCGGGGCCGGTCACCGTGTTCACCGTGCCCAGCGCCCGCCCGGGCACCCGGTGACCGCCCCGCTGCCCTCGCCGCTGCACGGGCCGGCGTTCGGCTCCTACCGCGCCGAGGAGGTCAGCTGGCTGCTGACCGACCTCTCCGGGGCCGACCTGGAGGCGCCGGTCGAGGAGCGCGAGGAGGCCGTGCAGTCCGGGGCGGCGCACTACTCGGAGTCGCTGCCGGTCGAGTACCAGCCGGGGCCGGACTACCAGCAGCTGTTCGACCGGGCGCTCACCGCCTCCGCCGGGACCCTCGCGCACGCCGTCGGGCTGGTCACCGAGCTGGTGCTCAGCGAGCGGGCGCGACCGCCGGTGCTGGTGTCGCTGGCCCGGGCCGGCACCCCGGTGGGCATCCTGATGCGCCGCTGGGCCCGGGCCGCCCACGGCCTGGACCTGCCGCACGCGGCGCTCTCGATCCTGCGCGGGCGCGGCATCGACCAGGTCGCGCTGGCCTGGCTGGCCGCCACCCACGACCCGCGGGACGTGGTGTTCGTCGACGGCTGGACCGGCAAGGGCGCGATCACCCGCGAGCTCACCGCCTCGGTGGCCCGGGCCAACGCCGCGCTGCCGGCCGGGCGGGGCTTCCCGGCCGACCTCGCGGTGCTCGCCGACCCCGGGTCCTGCACGCCGCTGTTCGGCACCCGACGGGACTTCCTCATCGCCTCGGCGTGCCTGAACTCCACGGTCTCCGGCCTGGTCTCGCGCACCGTGCTCACCGACCGGCTGATCGCACCCGGCCAGTTCCACGGCGCGAAGTCCTACGCCGACCTCGCCCCGGCCGACGTCTCCGCGCGGTTCCTGGACACCGTCAGCGGCTCCTTCGCCGCGGTCGCGGACCAGGTGGCCGCCGACCTGCCGGGCCTGCGGGCCGCCGACCGCACGCCGACCTGGTCGGGCTGGGCGACCGTGCAGCGCCTGGCCGCCGAGCACGGCGTCCCGGACCTGAACCTGGTCAAGCCGGGCGTGGGGGAGACCACCCGGGTGCTGCTGCGCCGGGTGCCGGAGAAGGTGCTGGTCCGCCGGGACGCCGTGCCCGACCTGGGCCACGTGCTGCTGCTGGCCGAGCAGCGCGGGGCCGCGGTGGAGCTGGTCGAGGACATGGCCTACGCCTGCGTCGGCCTCATCCGCCCCCTCGGGAGGGACACGTGACCGGCACGCTCGTCGCCAGCGACCTGGACCGCACGCTCATCTACTCCGCCGCCGCCGCGCCGTCCGGGGGCCTGGTCGTCGACCCCGACGGGCCGGGCACCGCCGGGTTGGTCGCCGTCGAGCGCCATCGGGACCGGGACATCTCCTTCATGACCCGCCCCGCCGCCGCCGCGCTGGCCGAGCTCGCCCGGGCGCAGGTCGTCGTCCCGGTCACCACCCGCACCCCGGAGCAGCTGGCCCGGGTGCGGCTGCCCGGCCCGCCACCCCGGTACGCGGTCGCCGCGAACGGCGGCGTCCTGCTGGTCGACGGTGTCCCGGACCCCGCCTGGGACCGCCGGGTCGCGCGCGAGGTGGCCGGGGTCGCGCCGCTGGCCGCGGCGCTGGCCGAGCTGACCGACCTCTGCCGCCCGGAGTGGGCCGGGCAGCCCCGGGTCGCGGCCGACCTGTTCTGCTACGTGGTCGTCGACCGGCCGGCCGTCCCCGCCGGCGCCGTCGAGCGGCTCACCGCCTGGGCGGAGGCCGGCGGCTGGTCGGTGTCGCTGCAGGGCCGCAAGGTCTACCTGGTGCCCCAGCCGCTGCGGAAGTCCGCGGCGGCCCTGGAGGTGGCCCGCCGGGTCGACGCCGACGTCGTCCTGGCCGCCGGTGACTCCCTGCTGGACGTCGACCTGCTCGCCGCCGCCGACCGCGGCGTGCACCCCGGGCACGGCGAGATCGCCGCCAGCGGCTGGTCCGCGCCGTGGGTCGAGCCGCTGACCAGCACCGGAGCGGCCGCCGGGGAGGAGATCGTGGCCTGGTTCGCCGCGCACACCGAGGGCGTGGCGCCCCGCGCTCGCACGGCCACCGGGTAGCCCGCGGCCCGGTGCACCGGGCCGCGGACCGCAGAGCCCGGCCGGGACGTGGCACCGTTGTGGCAGTGTCGTGGCCGCCGGTGCCCGCGCCCGCTGCCCGCGGCGCGCCCCGCCGGGCCGGCTCCGGCACGCAGACCCAGCCCCCACGCCACCCAGCACACAGCCCTGCCGCGGACCACGCGGCGTCCGACCACTCCCGAGCGAGGCACGCACCCGATGAGCACCGACGGCAGCACCCACCCCACCGAGCACGGCTCGGCCGGACCCCTCCCGCAGACCCCCGGCGGCGCCACGTCCGTGGGCACCCCGGACGGCACCCAGGCCACCGGCACCACGTTCCCCGACGCGACCGGCCCCGGCACGACCCAGGGCAGCATCGGTGACGGCACCCCCGACGCCGGCGAGCCCGGCTGGGTCGCCCGCAACACCAACGCGCTGATCTCGGCGCTGCTGGTGGTCATCGTGGCCGCCCTGGCCATCGCCGCGGTCGTGCTCTACCGCGACCAGCGGGACGAGGCGAACGCCGACACCGAGGCCGCCGTGACGAGCTTCCTGTCCGGGCAGGACCTGCAGGTCGAGACGATCGACTGCACCGGTGACACCTGCGCGGTCATCGTGGGCGGCCAGGCCGCCACCGTGCTCGTCCAGGAGGACGACAACGGCGACCAGCACTTCGGCGTCAGCGCCTACAGCGGCGACTGACCCACCCGCACCACGACGAACGCCCCGCTCCCGGGTGACCGGGGCGGGGCGTTCGTCGTCGTGCCGGGGATCAGCTGCGGGACAGCACCGGCTGTGTCTTCGCCCACTGCAGGAAGCGGGCGGCCTCCTGCAGGTCGGGCAGCTCGTTGCCGACCAGCGACCGCAGCAGGTCGTTGCTCCAGACCGCCAGCCGCCCGACCGTCCACGCCGACTTCTCCACCGGCGGCAGGTCCAGCTCGAAGACGGCCTTGACCAGCTCCTTCTTGCCACCGGCTGCAGCGGTGTACTTCACGATCGGCAGGAAGCGCTCGGGCTCGACGACGCACAGCACCTTGGTCAGCAGCGACTCCTTGAAGGAGGGGAAGCCCAGCCCCTTCTTGGTGCCGTCGACCAGGTGGGTCATCCGGTCCTCGAGCTTGAGGCTCTCCGGGCCGAACAGCAGGTACTCGATGGTGGCGCGCACCTGGGTCGCGGCCTTGTCCGGGCCGGCGGTCTTCCACGCCCGGTTGAACCCGGAGATGTTGCCCGGGTCGGCCACGGTCGTGGAGTTCGCGAAGTGCAGCAGCTGCTCGGAGGTGGCCGACGACAGGCCCTCACGGGTGAACAGCGCGGCGTAGCGCTCCCGGTAGGGGGCCACGTCGGGGTCGGGCTCGGGCCGCTCCATCAGGAACTCCGACGTCAGCAGCATCACCCGCTCCCGGACCTCGGGGCGCACGTCGGCGGCGGTGGGGAACGTCGCGTGCAGGGACTCCGACGTCTGGACGGCGGGGCGGGCCGGGTCGCGCCGGGCCTCACCGCGCAGCCACTCGTTGCCGCAGTCGTTGCAGTGGATCAGCAGCCGGCTGTCCGGCTGCGGCGTGCCGTTGATGTCCTCGGAATCGCAGGTGGGGCAGGTGATCAGTGCCAAGGGAGACCCGTTCGTCGGCGACGAGTCGGCGAGTGCGTCGTCGTCGGTCACCTCACAGCGTCCCACGGATCGTCACCGGGCCCGAGAGGGCGGACCCACGATCCACCCGGAGGGGCTGCCGCCGGCGGGCGGGTGTCGCCGGGACCACTCCCGTGCCCGGTCCGGCCGGGCGGTCCCGCACGGGATGATGGAGGCGATGGCGCACACCCGGCACGACGCCCCGCAGCTGCCGCTGCCGTTCCCGGCGACCCGCCGGCAGCGGCTGGAGCACGGCGCCCGCCGGGCCGGTGACCTGGCCGCCGCGGCGCTGCACCTGCTGGTGCGCTGGGTGCTGCGGATCGCGCTGCCGCTGGTCTGCGCGGCGGCGGTGCTGCAGGCCTTCCCGTACCACGCGACCGTGCAGGGCGTGCCGTTCGAGGTGCAGGGCTCGCTGTTCTCCCGGCCCGGGTTGAGCGCGGACACGACGCTGGGCAGCTGGGAGTTCCCCACGGTCAGCGGCGTGCCCTTCGGGGTGCACATCAGCCCCGAGGACGTCGACGTCCTGGCGCTGACCAAGCTGGCCGGCGGCGACGTCCCCAGCTTCGTGCAGCGGCTGCAGGCCGACCTGACCGATCAGGCGCCGACGATCATCGGCTGGCTGGTGGCGGAGTTCCTGCTCGGCCTGGCCGTCGGTCTGGCCATCGCGGCAGCGGTGAACATGTCGGTGCGGTACCTGCGCGGGTGGCCGCGCCGGGCCGGCGAGCTGCGGCGGCGGTTCCGCCAGGCCGCCACGGCCGCCCTGGTCGTGCTGGCCGTGGCCGCCTACGGGGCGCTGAGCTACAACCCGAACTGGGTCCGGGAGTCCCGGCTCACCGGCACGCTGGCCGCCGCGCAGCTGTTCCCCAGCGAGCTGAGCGCCTACTACTCCCAGCAGTCCAAGGCCTTCGACGTGCTCGGCTCGGTCGTGGGCATCCAGGCCGCCCTGCAGGCGCAGATCGAGGACGCCCAGACGCCGGAGACGGCGCTGCAGATCATGGTCATCTCCGACATGCACCTGGCCGCGAACTACCCGCTGGTGGCCCGGTACGCGGCCAACTACGGCGTCGACCTGATCGTCAACGCCGGGGACGAGAGCGCGTTCGGCACCGCCGCCGAGCTCACCTCGGCCTACCTGGACGCCGTCGAGGCGCTGACCTCCACCACCCCGATGCTGTGGATCGCCGGCAACCACGACTCGCCGGCGACCGCGCAGGTGATGTCGGGCATCCCCGGGGTCACCGTGCTGGGCACCAAGACGACGCTGGGCGGGGGCGGCTACCAGGTCACCGCCGGGGTGGTCGACGCCTTCGGGCTGACCATCGCCGGGCTGTCCGACCCCCGGGTCTACGGCGCGGCCGGGCCGTGGGGCGCCGACGACGCCTCGGTGGTCGAGCCGCTGCAACGGGAGACGGTGCGCACCGCGGTCGGCCCGCCGGAGGAGGACGCCGCGGCCACGTCGTCCACCCGGTCGTCGGCCGCCTCGGCTGCCCCCTCGTCCTCGGCCGCCGCGCCGACCGGCGACGTGCCGGCCGAGGCGCCCCCGATCGACCTGTTCGCCATCCACGAGCCGGTCGCCGCCGAGGAGCTGCGCGAGGTGCTGCCCGACCGCGTCCGGCAGACCGTCTCCGGCCACGTGCACGCCCAGAACGACAGCGCCGACGTGCAGGCCGGCGACGCCACGATCGACCTGGTCGAGGGGTCCACCGGCGCCGGCGGGCTGGACAACCTCGTGCGCGGCACCGAGCGGCCGCCGATCGAGTTCAGCATCGAGTCGGTGGCGGCGGACTGCCAGTTCACCCGGGTGGTGCGCTTCTCCATCGCGTCGGCCGCACCCACCCTCGGCGGCGCCCCCGAGGACGTGACCACCCCGCAGGCGTTCGGCGACGACGTCACCGCCTCGACGCTGTACTTCCGGCCGCAGGACGTCGCCCCGGACCGGGTGTGCGGCCCGGAGCTCGGGGTCGGCCCCGAGGAGCCCTGGCCGGGCAGCTGACCTGCCTCCCGCCGCGGGATGACCGGCACCCCTCCCCGGGGTGGACCCGCAGCCGCCCCGAAGTCACTCCCCAGGGCGATCACACGATCGACTGCTGCCCTGATCCTGGACGTGTGCCCCGGTCCGGGGCGGTGCGGGACCGGGAAGAGGACGTCGATGGCGCTGGACCTGCTGGACAGCCCGGAGGTGAGCCAGCCGGTGCCGCGCCGGCGCCTGGGGAGGGCGCTCCGCCGGGTGCTCGTCGCCGTGCTCACCCTGCTGGCGCTGGCGCTCGGGGTGGGCTGGGTGACCACCCCCTCGGTCGACGACGCCCAGGAGCGGGTCACCGCCTTCCTCATGGAGCACCAGTCGCCGGCGCTGACCGTCGCGCCGGCGCCGGAGCTGCTCCAGGCGCTGGTCGCCACCGAGGACAGCAGCTTCCACACCAACCCCGGCATCAGCCCGACCGGCGTCGTCCGTTCCTTCCGCGGGCTGGTCACCGGCACCGACGAGGGCGGGTCGACGCTGTCCCAGCAGCTGGCCAAGAACCTCTACCTCGAGGGGCGCAACGGCCCGGCGCAGAAGGCCGAGGCCGTCGTCCTGGCCCTCAAGCTCGACGGGGCGTACAGCAAGACCGAACTGCTCGAGATGTACCTGGACGACGGCTACTACGGTCACGGGTTCCACGGCCTGACCGCCGCCACCCAGGGCTACTTCGGGGTCGACCCCGACGAGCTGACCTGGGCGCAGGCCTCGCTGCTGGCCGGGCTGTTCCAGGCCCCGACCGCCTACGACCCGCTGGTGCACCCCGAGCGCGCCCGCGCGCGCCAGGCGCACGTGCTGGACCGGCTCGTCGACGTCGGCGACCTGACGCGGGGCCAGGCCGACGACGTCGCCGACGACGACTGGGGCCTGGTCGCCGGCTGAGCGCCGGCGGCCTCGTCGCCTGGCCCCGTCGCAGGGGCCCGCCGCGAGCTCGCGAGCGGTGGGGGGCGACGGGGTCCTTTCAGTCGCCCTTGACGTTGACCACCTGGCGCAGGGTGTGCCGGACCTCGACCAGGTCTGCGGCGTCGGCCATGACCTGGTCGATCGGTTTGTACGCGTCGGGGTGCTCGTCGAGGAACGCGTCGGAGTGCCCCCAGGCGATGCCGGTCATCCGCTGCTCCAGGTCGGCCCGGGTGAACAGCCGCCGGGCCGCGTTGCGCGAGTGGTTGCGGCCCGCGCCGTGCGGCGCCGACATCAGCGCCGGGACGTTGCCCCGGCCGGCCACCACGTAGGACGCGGTCCCCATCGAGCCGGGGATGAGCCCGAGCTGCCCGGGCCGGGCGGAGATGGCGCCCTTGCGGGTCAGCCACACCTGCCGCCCGAAGTGCCGCTCCCGCTCGGTGTAGTTGTGGTGGGAGTTGACCGTCTCCAGCCGCTGGACGTCGGCGTGCAGGAACCGCCCGGTCTGCTCGACGACGCGGTCCATCATCTCCTCGCGGTTGAGGAAGGCGAACCGCTGCGCCCAGTTCAGCGCCTCGATGTAGGCGTCGAACTCCGGGTCGCCCTCGACGAGGTAGGCGAGGTCGGGGTCGGAGAGCTCGATGAACCGCTGGCGGCACAGCTCCTGGGCCCGCCGGATGTGCCGCTGGGCCAGCTTGTTGCCCACGCCCCGGGAGCCGGAGTGCAGGAACAGCCACACCTGGTCGGTCTCGTCCAGCGACACCTCGATGAAGTGGTTGCCCGAGCCCAGCGAGCCCAGCTGCTGCGGCCAGTGGCCCACCGCCGAGTCGGCCTGCTCGACCCCGGGCAGGGCGCGCAGCTCCTCGACCCGCGCCGCGGCGGTGTCCCGGACGTGGGAGTTGCGGCCCCCGGCCGACAGCGGGATCGAGCGGGAGATCTGCCCGTGCAGCACGTCGAGCGGGCGGCCGGCGAGGTCGTCTGCGGTGAACTGGGTGCGCACGGCCATCATCCCGCAGCCGATGTCCACCCCGACGGCGGCCGGGATGATCGCGCCCTCGGTCGGGATCACCGACCCGACGGTCGCGCCCTTGCCCAGGTGCGCGTCGGGCATCAGCGCCAGGTGCGGGTACACGAACGGCATCGCCGCCGTGCGCTCGGCCTGCTCCCGGGTGTTCGGCTCGAGGATGGACGCCCAGTTCAGCAGGCGTCCGTTGATCTTCTCCATGGTCCCTTCTCTCGTCGTCCTGACCGGCCGGGACGACGTGCGGACGTCGTCCCGGCCGGTCGGTGCTGGCGCCGCGCGGCCGGTGCAGTCAACGCGCCGCCGTCCGGGACCGCACGTGCATTACCCGGCGGCCGTCGTGGCACGCTGACGGGATGCCGACCAGGAAGGCCGCCGGGATCCTGCTCTACCGGTTCACCGGCGGGGTCCTGGAGGTGCTGGTCGGGCACATGGGCGGGCCGTTCTGGGCCCGCCGGGACGCCGGGGCCTGGTCGATCCCCAAGGGCGAGTCGCTGCCGGGGGAGGAGCTGCTGGACGTCGCCCGGCGCGAGTTCGCCGAGGAGATGGGCTCGCCGGTGCCGGCCGGGGAGCTCCTTGAGCTGGGGGAGTTGCGCACCTCCAGCAGCAAGCTGGTCACCATCTGGGCCGTGCAGGGCGACCTGGACGCCACCGCGACCCGCAGCAACACCTTCCAGCTGGAGTGGCCGCCGCGGTCGGGGCGGGTGCAGGAGTACCCGGAGATCGACCGCTCGGCCTGGCTGCCGGTCGAGCAGGCCCGGGAGAAGCTGGTCAAGGGCCAGGCGCCGTTCCTCGACCGGCTGCTCGCCGCGCTGGCCGCACACCCCGGCAGGTGACCGGGGACGCGGGCCTGCCGTCCGGGGTCGGGACCGCGGGTTCCACGCAGCTGGTCACGGTGGTGGCCCCCGCGGCCACGGCCACCACGGGCCGGCTGACCGCCTGGGAGCGGGGCGACACCGGGTGGACCCCGGTGCTGGGCCCGGTGCCGGCCCGGCTGGGCTCGGCCGGCGTCGGGGCGGTCGTGGAGGGCTCCCGGCGCACGCCGGCGGGCACGTACACCCTCACCGAGGCCTTCGGCCGGCTGCCCGACCCTGGCACCGCGCTGCCCTACCGCGTGCTCGACGACCACGACTGGTGGGTGTCGGACCCCGCCAGCCGGCTGTACAACCGGCACACCCGGTGCGCGCCGGGCACCTGCTCCTTCCGGGAGTCCGCGGGGGAGCACCTGGCGGCCCACGGGGCGGTGTACGACCTCGCCGTCGTCATCGACCACAACCGCGAGGGCGTGCCGGGTGCCGGGTCGGCCTTCTTCCTGCACGTCACGGACGGGGCGCCCACCGCCGGGTGCGTGGCCGTCGACCGGGCCAGCCTGACGGCGCTGCTGCGGTGGCTGCGGCCCGACGCCCGGCCGCTGGTCTTCATCGGGGTCGGCTGACCGTCGGCGGCACCGGACGGTTTCTGCGTGCGACCGGTCGGGCACCGGCCGGGGAGACGCACCGGACGACGAGGGGACCCACCATGCAGGTCGGCTACAAGATCGCCACCGAGGCCTTCGGGCCCAAGGAGGTCGTCGCGCAGGCGGTCGCCGCGGAGGAGGCCGGGTTCGACTTCATCGAGCTGTCCGACCACTTCCACCCGTGGCTGGAGGAGCAGGGCCACAGCGGCTTCACCTGGACCATGCTCGGCGCGATGGCGGCGCAGACCTCGCGCATCGGGCTGGCCACCGGCGTGACCGCGCCGATCATCCGGTACCACCCGGCGGTCATCGCCCAGGCGGCGGCGACCACCCAGATCCTGTCCGACAACCGCTTCACCCTGGGCATCGGCTCGGGTGAGCGGCTCAACGAGCACGTCGTGGGCGCCGCCTGGCCGGCCGTGCGCATCCGGCACCACATGCTCCGCGAGGCGCTGGAGATCATCAACCTGCTCTGGCAGGGCGGCTACCAGTCCTACGAGGGGAAGTACCTCACCCTGGAGGACGCCCGCATCTGGGACCTCCCCGAGCAGCTGCCGGTGATCGCGGTCGCCAGCGGTGGGCCGGGCGCCTCCAAGCTCGCCGCCAAGTACGGCAGCGGGCTGTTCGCCACCGAGCCGAAGAAGGAGCTCGTCGACGCCTTCGCCGAGCACGGCGGCACCGGCCCGAAGTACGCCGAGGTGCCGATGAGCTGGGCGCAGACCGAGGACGCCGCCGTCCAGGCCGCGCTGGAGACCAGCCGCTGGGCGCTCACCGGCTGGCCGGTGATGAGCGAGCTGCCCAACCCGGTGAACTTCGACGCCGCCAGCAGCTCGGTGGACGCCGACGACATCCGCGGCCAGTTCTCGGTGGGCCCGGACCTCGACGTGCACGTGCAGCAGGCACAGCCCTACGTCGACGCCGGCTTCGACCACATCGTCCTGCAGAACACCGGCCCGGACCCCGACGGCTTCCTGGCCGTCTGCCAGAGCGAGCTCATCGAGCGGGTGCGCGGACTGACGCCGTCGTCCTGACCTGAGCCGGTTCACGACCGGTCCGGCTGGGCACTGGTCCGGGAACGGGCCCGGGCCCGGGTCCTCCGAGTGAAGGAGACCACCGTGGGACTGTTCAGCGCGATCACCAAGGGCGCCCTGGCCAAGAAGGCCATCGACGAGGCGCGCAAGCCGCAGAACCAGGCGAAGATCAAGGCCGCCATCGCCTCGATGCGCAACAAGGGCGGAACGGGCACCACCGGCCGCCGCTGATGCGCCGGGGACGCTCGTGCTCTGCCCACCACGGTGGGCAGAGCACGAGCGCGGACCGGGTCAGCCGGCCGCGAGGACGACCTTGCCGATGGTGGCCGAGGACTCCAGCAGCCGGTGCGCCTGCTGGAGGTTCGCGGCGTCGACCGGCGAGAGCCGGGTGGTCAGCGTCGTGCGCAGCGTGCCGGCGTCGACCAGCCGGGCCACCTCGTCGAGCAGCTCCCGGTGCGCGGTGCTCTCCGGGTCGTGGAGGACCCGGGTGAACATGAACTCCCAGTGCCAGCCCTGGCTCTTCCACTTCAGCGGCAGCGTGTCGACGCCCTCGGGCTCGTCGATCGCCACGACAGAGCCGCCCACCGCCATCACCTGCGTGTAGGTCTCGACCATGCCGGCGGAGAACGGGCTGAAGACGTACTCGACCCCACGCGGGGCCAGCGCCGCGACCTCCTCGACCAGTGCGGTGCGGTCGACGACGTGGTGGGCGCCGAGCTCCCGCACCCAGTCACCGGACTCCGGACGGCCGACCGCGGCGATGACGGTGAGGCCGGTGAGCTGCCGGGCGAGCTGCACCAGGATCGATCCGACGCCGCCGGCCGCGCCCATGATCAGCAGGGTGCCCGTGCTGTCGGCGGTCAGCCGCCAGCGTTCGAACAGGGTCTCCCAGGCGGTGATGGTGGTCAGCGGCAGCGCAGCGGCCTCTGCGAAGTCCAGCGAGGACGGCTTGCGCCCGGCGACCCGCTCGTCGACCAACTGGAACTGCTGGTCGGAACCAGGGCGGGAGATGGAGCCGGCGTAGTAGACCTCGTCGCCGACGGCGTACGCGCTCACCTCGTCGCCGACCGCGCGCACGACGCCGGCGCCGTCGTAGCCGAGCACCTGCGGGCCGTCGCCGCCGGGGAGGGCACCGCCGCGCAGCTTCACGTCGACGGGGTTCACCGAGACGGCGCGGACCTCGACCAGGAGGTCACGCGGCCCCGGGGTGGGGACGTCGAGCTCGACGTCGGTGAGGACGTCGACGGGGCCGCTCGCGGTCGCGACGACGGCCCGGTTCGTGGTGGGGATGTCCATGCCCTCGACGGTAGATCGCGGCCTCCGGTGACCCGCGGCACGCCCGGGAGCGGCGCAGGTCAGCAGCGCAGCACGAGCCCGGCGACCTCGGCCGCGCGAGGTGTTGCCACCGGCAGGTCGCGGGCCTCTCGGCGGAGCGGCCGTGCGGCTCCCGGGCCAGCTCGACCGGCACCTCCCATGCGCCGTACCACTCGCCGCCGACCTCGACCCGGGCGCTCGCCGGCCGGCTCAGACGGTGAGGACGCCGTCGGGCTGCTCGGTCAGCCGGCCGCCGGCGAGGCAGCGCGTGAGCGCGACCTCCAGCAGCGGCGTCAGCGCCGAGGGGCGGCGGCGGTACCCGAAGACCTCAGCGGTGCTGGCGAACAGCTCCTCGCGCGGCAGGCCGCCGCCGGCCCGGCACAGGGCCACCATCGCGTTGCCGATCTCCCGCGGGGCGACCTGGTCGAGGGGCCGCTCGGCGCTGGAGGACTGACGGCGGAACCAGGCCCAGGCCTCCCGGTCGGCGCCGGCCGGCCACAGGAAGTCGCCGTCCTGCACGCCGGCCGGCAGCAGGGCCAGCAGCGCGTCCCGCCGGGCCTCGGTGACCCGGGTCAGCCCGAAGGCGTTGGCGGCGATCCGGGCGAGCCGGTCGCGGTGCACCGGGCCCTCGGCCTTGAGCCCGGCGGTGAGCACCCGGCGCACCGTGCGGGCCACGGCCGGGTCGGTGAGCCGGTCGAGCTGGCGCTTCTGGCCGGCGGGCCGCGGCGCCCACGCGATGAACGGCTGCTCCTCGTCCAGCGGCGCCGGCCGCGGGACGCGCGCCCCGGACCGCGTGGGCCGCGGCCGGACGACGGGTGCCGGCGCCACGTCGGGTGCAGACGGCTCAGCGGGTGCAGACGGCTCAGCGGGTGCAGACGGCTCGGTCGCCGCCGACGGGACGTCGGGTGCGGACGGGACGGCGGCCGAGGACGGGACGGCGGCCGAGGACGGGACCGTGGTGGGCTCGGGCTCGCGGGCCGGGTGTGCGGTGGCCCGGGGTGCGTCGACGGCGGACGGCGCCTCCGCGACCGGGGCTGTCCCGGTGACCGGCGAGGTCGGCCGGGGTGCCTCGGCGACGGTCCCAGCTCCGACGGCCGGCTCGGCTCCGGCGAGGGGCTCGGCTCCGACGGCCGGCTCGGCCTCGACGGCGGGTTCGGCCTCGGTGACCGGTTCGGCCGCGACGGCGGACGGGGCCTCGGCAGGAGACGGGACCTCGACGGAGGACGGGGTGTCGACGGGCGACGGGGTCTCGACGGGCGACAAGGTCTCGACGGGCACCGGGATCCCGACGGGCACCGGGATCCCGACGGGCGACGGGACCTCGAGGGGCGACGGGACCTCGAGGGGGGACGGGACCTCGAGGGGGGACGCGGTCTCGACGGGCGACGGGACCTCGGCGGAGGACGCGGTCTCGACGGGGGAGTCGGCGACCGGCTCGGTCCCGGCAGTGGGCTCGGCCTGCTGGGGCGCCGGGGCTCCCGGCTCGACCTCGGCGGCGGCCGGCGGGTCTCCCGCGCCCGGCCCGGCGGTCGGCTCGACGTCGGCGGTCGTGGGTGCCTCGACGGGCTCGGGTGCCGCAGCCGGCTCGACGGCGCGTGTCACCGCGGGCTCGGCGTGGCGCGCCTCGGCGGAGTGCCGCCCCCGGGTGACGGGAGATGCCCCGACGACCGTCCCCGTCCCGACGACGGCCTCAGGCCGGACGGACTCGGGCTCGACGGACCTGGAGACGACGGCCGGGCCGGGCTCCGGGGCGGCCGGGGGCTCGACGACGGGCGCGGGCTCGAAGGCGGGCTCGACGACCGGTTCGGGGGTGGCCCGGCGCAGCTGGATGACCTCGGCGAGCGACCCGTCCCAGGGGCGGTCCTCCGCGACGGACGGCGTCACCCGTGGCAGGACGTGCGCCGGCCACGCCCCACCCACCGGCTGCGGGTCGGGCTGCGGGTCGGGCTCGACGGCAGCGACCTCCGGCTCGGGCTCGGGCTCGGGCTCGGGCTCGGGCAGCGGCTCCGGCTCCGGCTCCGGGGCGGGCGGGGTGGCGGCCTCGACGGCGGCGGCCAGCCGGTCGAGCACGCCGGCGCGGTCGGCCAGCCAGGTGGGCAGCCAGACCCGCTCGACGGCCGGCCAGCCCATCAGCTCGCCGAGCACCTCGACCGGCAGGCCGTCCCGGTCACCGACGGTCGGGCGCCGGGCCCAGCTCGGGCCGTCGAGCAGCACGGCCAGCACCGGGGAGTCCGGGGCGTCGGCCGGTGCGACGGTGAGGTCGATGCGGAAGTCCGAGAGCCCGACGTCGGTCTGCACGGCCAGCCCGCGGGCGCGCAGCTCGGCGGCGACGTCGTCCCGGTGCCGGTCCTCGACCGCGACCCGGTGGGCCGTCCCGGGCAGCGCGGCGGGGCCGTGGGCGGCGAGGTCGAGGTAGGCGCGCAGGTGCTTGACCCCCAGCGAGGGGGTCTCCTCGGCGCGCAGCTGCTCGGGGGTGAAGGAGCTGAACACCACCACCTGGTGCCGGGCCCGGGTGACCGCGACGTTGAGCCGGCGCTCCCCGCCGCGGCGGTTGAGCGGGCCGAAGTTCAGCGGCAGCCGGCCGGCGGCGTCCGGGCTGAAGCCGGTGGAGAACAGCACGACGTCCCGCTCGTCGCCCTGCACGTTCTCCAGGTTCTTCACGAACAGGCCCTCGCCGTCGGTGCGGTCGAGCGCGCCGACGACCCGCTCGTCGCCGGAGTCGCGCAGCAGCTCCTCGATCAGGGTGCGCTGCGCGGCGTTGAAGGTGACCACCCCGATCGAGGGCACCACCGGCAGGCCGATCGAGGGCACCGGCGGGCGGGCGAGGGCGAACCGGCGCAGCACCTCGTCGACCACCGCCTGCGCCTCGACCGGGTTGGTGCGCAGGCCCGGGCCCGAGCGCAGGAACGTGCCCGGCACCCGGACCAGGGAGATGCCGCGCCCGCCGGCGGCCGCCGACCCGCGGCCGTGCGCCGGGGTGGGGAAGGTCGACAGCCGGCCGTCGTAGTACTGGGCGTTGCTGAAGGCGATCAGCGTCTCGTCCTGGCTGCGGTAGTGCCACGACAGCCATCGCCGGGGCACCCCGGCCCGCACGCAGGCGGCCAGGATGCTCTCCTCGTCGGCGTCGCCGGCCCCGTCGGTGTCCGCGCCGCCGGTGTCGCCGATCGAGCTCGGCGGCAGCTGCCGGCTGTCACCGACCACGACCGCGGCCCGCGCCCGGCCCAGCGCGCCGATCGCGTCGGCGACCCGGATCTGGCCGGCCTCGTCGAACACGACCAGGTCGAACAGGTCCGCGGTGGCGGGCAGGAATCGGGCCACGGTGTCCGGGCTGACCAGCACGCACGGCATCAGCGCGGTGATCAGCTCGCCGTGGGTGGCCAGCAGGTCGCGCACGCCCAGGCCGCGGCGCCGCTGGGCCAGCTCCCGCCGGAGCGCGCCGACCGGACCGTCCTCGGCGGTGACGTCGACGGGCCGGGAGGCCAGCAGCCGGGCGGGCACCGCGGCGGTCAGGTGCGACCGGACGGCGCGCGAGGCGGTGGCGAACCGGTCGATGGTCTGCTCGTGCCGGCCGGCCTCGGACTCGTCCAGCCCGGTCGACGCGCGCCGCTCGGCGACCGTGGCCTCGGCCAGCCCGCGGTCGAAGGCGTGCACGGCGTCCTCGGCCCGCACCAGCCCGTGCCGCAGCAGCGTGCGCGCCTCGGTGAGCCCGGCCAGCCGGAGGGGCTCGAGGGTGTCGAGCAGGCTGACCCACCGCCGCAGCGACAGCGGGTGCACGTACTCCACACCGCGTTCGGGGCGGGTCATCGCCCAGCGCAGCACCAGGCCCTCGTCGCCGGTCCAGGTGGCGAGCAGCGCAGGGGTGCTGGAGCAGACCGCCAGCAGGTGGGTGACGGCGTCGCGCAGCCGGGCCACCGGGCCGGCGGCAGCGGCGTCGGCGACCGGGCCGGCGGCCAGGGAGCGGCGCAGCGCACGGGCCAGCCCGGAGTCCCCGGCGACGGCTGCCGCGGCTCGGCGCAGCCAGCGCACCTCGGCGTCGACCAGGAACCGCCCGGAGTCCAGGAACGGGTTCCAGTCGACGGGCACCTGCAGGCCCGGGATGCCCGCGGCGCGGGTCCCGAGGGACCGCACCGCGGCCTGCACCCGCTGCAGCTCGCCGAGCAGGTCGACGACGTCACCGGTCCGCACCGAGGCGCCGGGCTGCAGCACCGGGGTGAGCCGGTCGCGCACCGAGGTCAGCTTGCCGCGCCGGGCCAGCCAGCCGGTGTCGGCGGCGGCACCGGCCTGCTCGGCCAGCTCGGCCAGCGGCAGCGCCAGGGCCTCGGGGGTGACGACGTCCCACGCCGGGTGCGGCGCGGCGACCAGGGCGGCGATCTGGGTGGCGACGTCCGTGGTGGCGGCGTGCCAGCGGGCCGTGCGCACCTCGTCGAGCACCTCGAGCCCGATCCGCGGGCCGGTGAGCAGGTGCACCAGGGTGTCGAGGTCCTCCGTCGTCCCGGCGGCGCGCACGGCGCCGGCCAGGACACCGTCGGCGGGCAGTTCCCGGACGGCGGCGTCGACGGCGGCCGCGGCCTGCTGGACGGCGGTGATGTCCAGCTCGATCGTGTCGATGAAGCCCCAGGCGTGCGTCGACGACGGGCGGGCCAGGCCGGCGATCTCGGGCAGCAGCGCCAGCGCCCGGCGCACGGCCGTCACGACGTCGGCGTCGGCGCGGGCGGCGAAGGACCCGGTCACCGGCAGCGGCGGGGTGCGGGGGTCGGCGGCGAGGGCATCGGTGTGCGCCGAGTACAGCGACGTCCCGGCCGGGTTGGGCGCGTGCAGCAGCTCGGCGTAGTGCTCCAGGCTCGCGGTGGCCGACCGTAGCTCCTCGGCGTCGCGCGCCAGGCCCGGCTCGTCGAGGGAGACGGCGTGCTCGAGCGCGGCCCGCACCTGCGCCCGGACGACGGCCGGGCGGGCGCCCCGGTCGTGCAGGTCGAGGGTGAACTGGCCCATCCCCACGGCGTCCAGCCGGCGGGACACGACGTCCAGGGCGGCCCGCTTCTCGGCCACGAACAGCACGCGCCGCCCCTCGGCCGCGGCCCGGGTCAGCAGGTTGGCGATGGTCTGGGACTTGCCGGTGCCCGGGGCGCCCTCGAGGACGAAGGTGCGCCCGGCCAGGGCCTCGGCCACGGCCCGCAGCTGCGAGGCGTCGGCCGGCAGCGGGCACCGGGCGGCGAGCTCGTCGAGGTCGACGCCGTCCGCGGTGTCGGGGGCCGGGTCGGCGAAGGGGGTGTCGGGACGCTCGACCAGGTGGGCGACCAGCGGGCTGGCGGCCAGCGCGGGCCAGTGCCGGCGCAGGTCCTGCCACATCCGCGTCGTGGAGAACGGGAGGACGGCGAGGTCGGCGGTGGCCTCGACGCGCCAGGGGAGCCCGGCGGCGGTGACCGCCTCCTGCACCGCCCGCAGGGCCGTGGCCAGCTCCAGGCCGCGGCCGTCGCCGGGCGTGGTCATGCCGGGGACGGTCAGGCCGCGGGTCCGGAGGAGCTTCTCCAGCAGGACGGCGTTGGGGGTGCCGGTGCCTGACTCGTCGAGGGTGAGCCGGAAGACCCCGCCAGGGGCGGGGGTCAGCTCGACCGGGACGAGGACGAGCGGCGAGCGCAGCGGGCGGCCCTCGGACTCCCAGTGCAGGCTGCCCAGCGCCAGGTGCAGGGTGTTCGCGCCGGTCTCCTCCACACCGGTGCGTGCCCGGTGGGCCAGGGCGCGCAGCCGGGACAGGTAGGCCGCGCGCGGCACCTCGACGTGCACCGACCGCTGACGGGTGAGCAGCTCGGTGAGCACCTGCGGGGGCAGCTCGGTGGCCAGCCGGAGCCCGCGCTCGCGGTCGGCGTCGTCGAGCTGGTCGCCGGGCAGCAGGGTCAGCGTGGACCCGGTGGCGACGATGTCCTCGAGCACGGTCAGCGCGTCGCCGGGGACCGTGAGCGGCACGCCCGCCCGCTCGACGTTGTTGACCAGGCGGTTGCGGGCGCTGAGGTCCAGCAGCGCGTTGCACCACTGCTGCACCCGGGCCGGCGGCGGCGGGGTGGTGACCGGGGCCGGGGGCGCGGGCAGCACCTCGACGGCGACCGGCTCGGGCTCGGGGACGGCCTCCGGCTCGGGCTCGACCGGCGCGGGCTCCTCCACGGCCGGGGGCAGCAGCACCAGCGGCGCCACGCCCTGCTCGCGGGCACCGATCAGGTCGGTGACCCCCAGGACGCGGGCCCGGTCGCCGGTCAGCCAGGCGCGGTAGGCCGGCCCGTGCAGGTCGGCGCTGGTGTTGCCGCGGTCGGTGAGCAGCCGGGTCTCGACCAGGCCGATCGACCCGGCGTCGACCTCGGCCACCAGCGCGGTGACGTCGGTGGTGGCGGCGTCCTCGGCGCTGCGGTCCTCGCGCCAGTAGCCGAGGAACGCGTGCCCCTCGACGACCCACAGCAGCGGCCGCAGACCGGCCCGCTCGCAGGCGGCCGCCAGGGTGACGACGGTGTCGAGGCCGGTGCCGACCTGACCGTCGAGGACCTCGCCGGGGGTGCGCACCAGCTGTCCGGCGTCCACCCGGCCCTCGGGGGGCTCCTCGGCCCGGATGCCGCGGCGGCGCATCGCCCAGGTCAGCGCCTCGACCACCTCGTCGACCCGCTCGGGGCCCTCGGCGTAGCCGGGCATGCTCGCGCTGTCGGTGCCCTCGAGCAGCAGCTGGGCGGCCTCGGTGAGCAGCGCGGTGACCGCCGGGTCCTCGGGCTGGACGTGCGCGGCCAGCAGCGAGAGGGCCAGCGGCAGGGGAGTGGGAGCCCACTGCGCAGCAGGGAGCACGTGCACCGGCACGCGGCGCTCGGCCAGCAGCGTCCCCCCGGCGTCCAGCTGGACCCGCACCCAGGCCAGCGAGGGCGCCGCGGTGGCCCGCATGACCGCGGGGTCCAGCGCCAGGCGCACGTCCCGGACGACGGTCTCGGCACCGGCCTGCAGGTCCACCACCAGCTCGGCCGGGGACCCGACGGGCCCGTCGGCGTCCTGGACGGCGATCCGGAGCCGCGCGCCGGGGAGGTCGGCGGTGCTGGTCAGCACGAGCCGGGACACGACCGGGGCGCCGGAGGCGGCGAGGGCGGCGGTGAGCGCGGGGGCGACGGTGAGGTCCAGACCGACCGTCACCGACGGCGAGGGCACGGCGCCCCCGGAGCTCGGCTGGCGGTCCGCGACGTTCCCCATGCGTTCTGTCTACCCGCTCGAGCGGGACGTCCCCATACCGGCGGGCAGTCGGATGGGACGGATGTGCCCGGTGGTGCGGGTGTGGTGGCCCGAGCCGGCCCGGGGACGTGCTCCCGGTACCGGTGGGCGCTGGGCCGGCCGAGAGGTGACCGCCCAGGTCAGCGGCCCGTTCGTCACCCGCAGTGACCTCGTCGGGGTGTCCTCTGGGGGCGGGACGTGCGCCGGACGCAGGACGGGGCGGTGAGCGCTGGTGCGCTCACCGCCCCGTCCGGGCGTCCCAGGTGCGCCGGGCCCGCCAGGGGCGGGCCGGGCTCACAGCTGCACCGCCGTCGCCGTCCTTCCCCCTGGTCGACGACGACGGTGCAGGTCTGTGGGGTGATCAGGCGGCGTTGAAGCCGGCCCGGTCCACCTTGCGGTGGAAGCGCTCGCCGAGCTTGCCGCCGAGGATGGCGCCGAGCAGGGTGACCAGCAGGACGGCGACCAGGGCGATGATGCCGGCGGTGGTGGCCGTGCCCTCGTCGATCGGGATGCGGGGGAGGTTCAGCTGCGAGAGCACGTTGTACTGCGCGCCGGCCACGGCGGCCACGATCGCCAGGACGACGACCACGAGCAGGCCGATCACCCACACGGCGACCCCCTGACGGAGACCGTCGAAGCGGGACATGCGGCCGGCGACGTAACCGCCGGCGAGGTAGGCGAGGAAGAGCACGACCAGCAGCGCGATGCCGCCGCCGATGCCGATGCCGCTGGCGTTGGAGGTGGCCTCCTCGGTCGAGGGCACGCCCTGGGTGAGGCCGATGGCCATGCCGGCGGCGGAGATGAGGGCGATGAGGATGACGGCGAGGCCGTTGGCGGACAGCCAGCCGAAGAAGGCCGCCCCCCACTTGATGCCGCCGAAGCGCTCGTGCTGGGCGTCCACGGCGTCGCGGGCGGCGCCCTTGCTGGCGCGGGCGCCGTTGCCGGCCTTGGCTGCCGCGTTGTTGCGGAAGCTCGTCGCCCGCTCGCTGGTCGAGGTGGTCGCGTCGTTCGGGTCGTGCGCGGCGGTGCTCATGCTGTCCTCCTGGGATGGTCGTCGCGATCGGCGGGCGAGCAGCCGCTCGCCGATCGCGACGAGTTCGGGGTGCGGTCGGACGGCGCGGTGGGCCGGCCGACGGCGGGGTGGGCTGAGGTGTGGGGGAGGCCGTCCGGCCTCGGTGCGGACGGTGGCCACCGGGTCGGTGCCCGTGGCCTGACGGTCCGCGCGGGCTCGGCGGAGGGGAGCGCCTGCTCGCGGCGCCCAGATACCGGGAGGGTCGCGGCCGTGGAGGGCGACGAGCCCGGGACCGGTGATCGCGGCGAGTGCTCCCCGGCGAGCGGCGGCAGGGGCTGTGCCGAGCGGGTGGTCGAGGAGGTGGGGCAGGTCGTACGTGTCGTGCCTGTCGTGCGTGCGCCGGCCGGCTGAGCGACTGGGTGGGTCAGCGGGACGGTGACCCGGGGGTCACCGGAGGGGTGACCCGGGAAGATCAGCGACGGTCGTTGTCGCGACCGAGGGCGTCCTTGGCCTTCTCGGTCAGGCTGCGGTCGTCGTTCGAGTGACCGGTGGTGCCGCGGCCGGTGACGCCGTCACCGTCGACCTCGATCTGCTCCTTGCGGACCGTGTCGGTGACCGTCTGCTGCTCGACGACCGTGTCGACGTCGAGGCGGACGCGCTCGACCGGCACGGCCTCCTTGGCGACCACGGGGCGCTCGGCGTGCAGGACGACCTCGTGCTCCTCCTCGGAGATGGCCGGGCCGTCGTAGGCGTCGCCGCGGTTGGCGTCGGTGATCGGCTCGCGCTCGATCCGGACCTCCTCGTGGGAGACCGGCACGGTGGTCGTGACGTTCTCGGTCACGACGTACTTGCGGAGGCGGGCGCGGCCGGCCTCGACGGTCTGCGTGCCGACGCGGAGCTGCTCCTCGGAGCGGGTCATCGCGTCGTCGGTGGTCGGGCCGGAGGTGTCGTGGCCGACGGTGCCGTGGCGGTTGGTGTCGGTGCCGACGCCCGCGGTGCGGTCGCGGTCGGTGTCGATGCCCGCGGTCCCGGCGGCGGCGTAGCCGGCGGTCTCGGTGCCGGTGGTGCGGGTGGTGTCGGTGTCGTAGCCCGCGGTGCCGGTGCCCACGCCGTAGTAGCGGTAGAGCTCAGCCTCCTCCTCGGGGGAGAGGTGGCCCTGGTCGGCGTCGACGCGGGGGGCGTCCTTGATCTTGGCCTTCTGGTACGGCACGGCGAGGGTGCCGCCGGAGACGCTGGCGTCGGTCAGCGGCACGAAGTGCTCCTGGCTGCCGAACAGGCCCATGCTGATGGTGGCCCACTCCGGGCTGCCGGTCTGGTCGTCCAGGTAGACCTGGCCGACCTTGCCCAGCTTGTCGCCGTCGCTGTCGACCGCGTTGCCGCCGATGATGGTGTTGATGTCCTGCTGGGTGATCACAGTGCTCCTCCAGGGGGGATCTGGGTGGTCTGTGGACGGCAGCTGGTCGCTCACCGTCCGACGGACAGCACTGTGCCCGACCGTTTACGGCGTAAACGATCTAGAGGTCACGAATTGTCACGACCGGGCGGGGGCGACTGACCTGGGCCTTCGACCGTGCGGCCGACGGCGTTGGGTCACCGTCGACTCACAGGCAGTGACCGCGGCTCAGGCCAGGTCGCTGACGTCCCCGTCGGAGTTCTTGGCCTCGTGCAGCACACGCTCGAGGCGGTCCAGCAGGTTCTCCAGCGCCTCCTCGAACTCCGCCGCGGACTTGTCCAGCGACAGCAGCGCCTCGGTGCGCAGCAGCGCCGGGAACTGCGTCAGGTCGGTGTTCGCCTGCGCCTCCGGGTCGCCCTCGGGCTGGTCGAGCAGGCTGACCTGTGCGCCGATCTGGGTGACCTCCAGCAGCAGGTGACCCAGCAGGAAGCTGGAGTAGGCGCGGTAGGCGGCGACCGCGGCCTGGTCGGGGAACCCGGCCTCGGTCAGCGTGCCGAGGAAGGACTCGACCATCCGCAGGCTCCGCAGCGGCGGGCGCACCCAGGGGGCGGCCGGCGGGCGGCTGGCGACCAGGGGGAAGACGGAGGGGTGGGCGAGGGCGATCCGGCGCACGCCGTGGGCCAGCCGCATCAGGTAGTCCTGCCACCCGTTGTGGTCCTCGACGTAGATGTCGTCGCCGTCGTCCTTGTCGAACAGGGTCTCCACGACCCGGTCGACGACGCCGTCGAGCAGGTCCTCACGGCCGGGGACGTAGCGGTAGAGCGCCATCGCCTCCACCCCGAGGGTGGCCCCGAGCCGGCGCATGGTGAGCGCGGACAGCCCGTTCTCGTCGATGAACCCGATGGCCGCGGTCAGGATGCGGTCCCGGTCCAGCCCGGCCGGACGGGTCAGCTCGCTGGCGGCCGCATGGCCCTCCTGGACCGCCACCAGGTCCGGGTCCCGGTGGTCGTCGCTCGTCGTCTTGGCCACGATGGCCCTCCTCTGTGTCGACACCACTGTCCTCGCCTGTGCGGGCGTGGGCCGACCTGGTCGGTCGTCCTACCCCGCTGGAGGGTCGCCTGCCCCTCCGCCCGTGACGACCCTCACTGCTAGCCGCGTGCTTGCTCTTGTTAGCACTCGCTCTCCGGTGGGCATGGAGGAGGTGCACCGGTCGCACCCCACCCTTGGAGCCCCCCATGGCCGTCACCACCACCGTCCAGACCGCCACGCTCATCTCCCAGCTCCGTGCCCTGCTGCAGCTCACCCAGACCGAGCAGCAGATCGCCCGGATCCGGATGGGCCAGGCCCGCACCGACGCCGTCCGCCGCGAGCTCGCCGAGAACGCCGAGCACGCGCAGGAGCGCAGCGCCGCCATCGCCGAGCAGCTGCGGGAGCTCGGCGGCATGACCGACGTCGTCACCCCCGTGCTCGGCCGGCTGGCCGCGCTGGTCAAGGGCACCCTGGAGCAGGCCGAGCCCATCGACGAGGCGCTGCTGGGCGACCTCCAGCTCGAGCACCAGCTGCTGGACCGGGCGACCTACCTCAAGGTGCTGGCCCAGGCCGCCGACCAGCCGCAGGTGCACGCGCTGGCCGAGCGGCTGATCACCGCGCACGCCGCGACCGTCGAGTGGCTGACCGTCGTGCTGGCCGAGGAGGCGCTCGGCGGCCCGGCGGCGCTGCGGGCCACCCCGCTGCAGCGGGTCGCAGGTGGCGCGACCCGGCTGGCCAACCTGCCGGTGCGCTTCGCGGCGAACACCGTCAACCGTGCCGTGGACTCCGCCCAGCACGCCGGCGGCCAGGCCGGGGGAGCGGTGACCGGGGTCGTCGACGACGTCACCGGCCGGGCCGGCGCCCTCACCGACGCCGTCCGGGAGACCCTCACCGTCGGCCGGGTCGCCTCGCTGCGTCGCGCCGAGCGGATCGCCCAGCGGCAGGGCGACACGGCGGTGGCCGAGACCGTGGCCGCCACCCGGCGCGAGCTGGGCGACGTGTCCGCCGACGAGCTGCCCATCCCGGGCTACGACTCGATGACCACCGCGCAGATCGCCCGCGCGGTGCGCGCCCTGACCGACCCCCAGGACGTGCGCACGGTCATCCGCTACGAGGAGGCGCACAAGGCCCGGGCGAGCGTCGTCAGCGCCGTCCAGACCCGGCTCGCAGCGCTCGCGAAGCAGGCCGTCGGCGTCCAGGAGTGACCCGGTCGGAGCCGGGTCGGCACGCACCGTCCCGACCCGGCTCCGCAGCGCCAGCACCGGGCCCACCTCCGAGATGAATGTCACGAGGGGGTCACACCCCGTGTGGTCGGGCGCAATACTGTGGTCATGACGACGATTCCTGAGGTCGCCACCACCCCTGAGGTGATGGAGCGCGAGTTCTCCCTCATGACGGCGGTGAGCCGGCTGGACTTCCTCAGCCGGCGCGACAACGTGGTCGTCGACGCGCCGAACGACAGCGCGGACGACGACGACGACTGGGCCAGCTTCAAGGCCGGCACCAACACCCAGCTGGACACCGAGGAGGCGCTCGAGCTGCTCGCCCTCGGCGAGGTCGTGGCCCGCAAGGCCCACGAGAACCGCCAGCTCGGCATCGCCGCCGCCCTGCGCGGTGGCGCCGACTGGACGCAGATCGCCCGCGCCCTGGCGGTCTCCCCGCGGGCCGCGTGGGAGCGGCACGTCTCCTGGCTGGACGCGCAGGCCGCAGCCCGCCGCAACGGCGCTGCCGACGCCCTCACGCCCGACGAGGTCGCCGTGGCCCGCGAGCGCGCCGGGCGCCGCCCGGCCTGACGAAGGACCCCACTGCCCCCCACCACTCGCGAGCTCGCGACGGGCCCCTGCAGCGGGGACGGGGCCGGTGCGGTCAGCGGTGGAGGACGGCGAAGGTCGCCACCGCGTGCACGAGGGTGCGGCCGTCCTGCTCGACGTCGGCCTCGCAGACCGTGAGGTGCTCACCCTGGGTCACCACGCGCCCGGTCACCGCCAGGTGGCCGGGCGCGCCTGCGTGCAGGTAGGTGACGGTGAGCTGGCTGGTCGCCGGGACGTCGTCCTCGCCGGTGCTGCTGCGCACGGCCGCGGCCATCGCGGTGTCGACCAGGGTGGCCAGCACGCCGCCGTGCAGGGTGCCGGCGGCGTTGAGGTGTTCCTCCGTCGCGTCCAGGTGCAGCCGCGCGGTGCCGTCCTCGGCCGTCGTCCCGTGCACGCCGAGGGAGTCCACGAAGGGCTGCGTCATGCCCGGCCCGCTACCCGGCGCGGCCCGGCGCACACCGCCGGCGGGTCAGGTGCGGGGCAGGAGCAGTGCGCGGTCGGGGTGGCACCAGGCCCAGTGCTCGCCCGGCTCGGCCGACGCCATCACCGGGTGCTGCGTCGCGGTGGCGTGCGCGGTCGCGTGCCGGTGCGGCGAGGAGTCGCAGCACCCGACGTGGTCGCAGGTCAGGCAGCGGCGCAGGTGCACCCACTGCCCACCGGTGCGCAGGCAGTCCTCGCAGGCCTCCGCCGGCCCGGGCGCGGGCGGCAGCCCGTCGGCGTGACCGCAGACCGCGCCCCGCTCCACCTGCCAGCCGGTCACGTCACCGCGACCGGTGCAGCGGCAGCCGCACGCAGAACGTCGTCCCCTCCGGGCCGGTCGTGTAGCTGAGCGACCCGCCGTGTCGCCGCTCGACGATCCGCCGGGCGTTCTCCAGGCCCAGGCCGCTGCCCTCGCCGGCGGGCTTGGTGGTCACGAACGGGTCGAACAGCCGGCTGCGCACCTCCTCGGGCACGCCCGGTCCGTCGTCGGCGATCTCGACGAAGACCGCGTCGGCGTCGGCCCGGGTGCGCAGGGTCAGCACGCCCCGGGCGACGCCGTCGCGGGTCATGGCGTCGGCGGCGTTGTCGATGAGGTTCGTCCAGACCTGGTTCAGCTCGGCCGGGTAGCCGGGGACCGCGGGCAGGGCGGCGGTGTACTCGCGCTGCACCCGGATGCCGGTCAGCTTGCGGGCCAGCATCACCAGCGTGCTCTCCAGGCCGGGCTTGACGTCGAGGTCCTGGTGCTGGGCCTGGTCCAGGTGCGAGTACTGCTTCACCGCGCCGACCAGCGAGGAGATCCGGGTCGCGGCCTCCTCGATCTCGCTCATCAGCGTCTCGGTCTCCAGCGTGTAGCGCAGCCAGCCGAACGCCGCCGACCACTCCAGCCCCGAGTCGACCTGCTCGACGACGTCGTCGACCCAGTGCGCGTCCATCCCGGCCGCGGCGAACACCGGCGCGAGGTCGTAGGCCTGGGACTCGTCGACGCCGACCTCGGCCAGCCGCTCGGCGATCGCGTCCTCCAGGTCGCTCTCCTCCAGCGCGGTCAACTCCGGGCGGGGCTTGAGCGAGCGCTCCACCGCGGCGTCCTGGGTGCGGACCAGCCGGGACACCAGCTCCGGGGACAGCCCGCTGTCGGCCAGCAGCGCGAGCTTGTGCCGCATGGCGCTGGTGCGCCCGCGCAGCTGCTCGGTGGCCCGCACCGCCGCGGCCGCGGGGTTGTTCAGCTCGTGCGCCAGGTTCGCCGACAGGTGCCCGAGCTGCACCAGGTGCTCCCGCTGGCGCAGCGCGGACTCCGTCGCCCGCACGCCCTCGTACAGCCCGTCGAGCAGGTGCACGGCCATCGGGCACTGCTCCCGCACCAGGGTGGTGAAGTCGTCGGCGGCGAGCCGGAGGAACCGGCTGGGCCGCGTCGTGCGCATCGTCGTCGGGTACTCCTCCGGGGCGCCGGTGGCGTAGGCCCGGGTCGCGCCGGAGTACGACCCGCGGTGGGTCGTGTCGTTGATGACGACGTCCTCGCCGTCGGCGTGCTTGGTGAGCAGCAGGCCGCCCTCCAGCAGCACGTACAGCGACTCGGCCGGCTGTCCCTCGGAGAAGACGACGACGTCGGCGTCGAACACCCGGATGTCGGCGCGCTCGGCGGTCCACGCCAGCTCCGCCTCGCCCAGGGACTCGAACAGGAACAGCGTGCGCAGCTCGGCGGTGCTGATCTGCGGGGTGGACGTGGTCATCCGATGGCCTCCAGGTAGCGGTGCACGAGCGTGACGGCCATGGCGCCCTCGCCGACGGCGGAGGCGACGCGCTTGACCGACTCGGCGCGGACGTCGCCGGCGACGAACACCCCGGGCACCGAGCACTCCAGGTGGTAGGGCGCGCGGGTCAGCGGCCAGCCCTGCGGCGGGCGGCCCTCGGCGTCCAGCAGCGACGGCCCGGTGCGCAGGAACCCGCGCTCGTCCCGGGCGAAGGCCTCGCCCAGCCAGGCCGTCGGCGGCTGCGCGCCGATGAAGACGAACAGCCGGGACGCCGGGACGGTGGTGGTCTGTCCGTTCGCGGAGTTCGCCAGCACCAGCTGCTCGACGTGGTCGCTGCCCTCGACGGCGACCACCTGCGTGCAGGTGAGCACCTCGATGGCGGAGTTGGCCAGGATCCGGGCGACCAGGTACTCGGACATGCTGGCCCGGATGTCGGTGCCGCGGCACAGCAGCACCACCCGGCTGGCGAACTTGGCGAAGTGCAGCGCGGCCTGCCCGGCGGAGTTGGCCGCGCCGACGACGTACACCTCCTCGCCCTGGCAGTCGGCCGCCTCGTGCGCGGCGGCGCCGTAGTAGACGCCGCGGCCGGCGAAGTCCTCGGCACCCCGGGCAGGCAGCCTGGTCCAGCTCACCCCGGTGGCCAGGACGACGGCGTGTGCGGTGACCTGGCTGCCGTCGGCGAAGCTCAGCGCCCGGCCGTCGCCGTTGGGGGTGATCGCGGTGACCTCGCTGGCGGTGAGCACCTCGACGCCGAAGCGCACCGCCTGGTCCCGGGCCCGCTGCGCGAGCTCGGCGCCGGAGACGCCGTGGGGGAAGCCGAGGTAGTTCTCGATCCGGCTGGACTGCCCGGCCTGCCCGCCGGTGGCGGTGCGCTCGACCAGCAGCGTGCGCAAGCCCTCGCTGGCCGCGTACACCGCCGACCCGAGCCCGGCGGGGCCGGCGCCGACGACCACCACGTCGTAGAACGGGCTGCCGGCGGTGGTGGCCAGCCCGCACCGGGTCGCCACCTCGCGCAGCGACGGGCGGCTGAGCACCGTGCCGTCGGAGAGCACGGTGGCCGGCAGGGCGGCGTCGTCGTCCAGGCCGGCGGCGGTGCGGATCGCCGCGGCGTCCTCGCCCTGCAGGTGCCGGTAGGGCACCTGGTTGCGGGCCAGGAACTCCTTGAGCTCCTGGGTCTCCGGCGACCACTGGTGCCCGAGCAGGGTCAGCCCCTCGAAGGGCGCGGGGGTGGTGCGCGACCAGTCCTCCAGCAGCTCGTCGAGGACCGGGTAGAGCAGCTCCTCCGGCGGGTCCCAGGGCTTGAGCAGGTAGTGGTCGAGGTCGACGTCGTTGATCGCCCTGATGGCGGCGTCGGTGTCGGCGTAGGCGGTGAGCAGCACCCGCTTCGCGCCGGGCACCAGGTCCATCGCCTGCTCGAGGAACTCCACGCCGGTCATGCCGGGCATCCGGTGGTCGGCCAGCAGCAGCGCGGTGAGCTCGCCGCGGGCGGTGAGCTCGCGCAACGCCGCCAGGGCGTCGGCGCCGCTCTCGGCGCGCACCACGCGGTAGCGGTCGCCGTAGTGGCGGCGCAGGTCGCGGGCGACGGCGCGGCTGACCGTGCGGTCGTCGTCGACGGTGAGCAGGACAGGGCGAGCGGGCACGACACCTCCGGGCTGGGGCCGCCGGGACGGGTCGCCCCGGTGGGGGCCGCTCCCGGTGGCACCCACCATCCAACCCCTTCCGCCCGCCCATCGGAAGCCGCACGGACTCCGCTCGCCACGACCGGTCCGACACGGCAGGGTGGGGCGTCCGCGACCCGTGACCCGAGGAGATCCCATGACCGCGCCGACCGAGTACCTGGACTGGTGGCGGCAGGGGGAGGAGCACCTGGGCACGGCGCTGGGCCGGCTCACCGACGAGGAGCTGACCGGCCCGTCGCTGCTGTCCGGCTGGACCCGCGCGCACGTGCTCGCCCACCTGGCCGGCAACGCCGACGCCATGGTCAACCTGCTGACCTGGGCCCGTACCGGGGTCGAGACGCCGGCCTACTCCTCCGACGAGGCCCGTGACGCGCACATCGCGGAGACCGCCGCGTTGTCGCCGCTCGAGCTGCGCGCCGCCGTCCTGGCGGCCACCCAGCGGCTGGCCGGGGCCGTCCGGGACCTGCCCGAGCACGCGTGGGCCGCGCAGGTGCGGACCCGCCAGGGGCACGTGCTGCCGGCCGCGGAGCTGTCGTGGCTGCGGGCCCGCGAGGTGTGGGTGCACACGGTCGACCTCGACGCCGGGATCGGTTTCGCCGACGTCCCGGACGACGTGCTGGCCGCGGTCGTCGACGACGTGTTCCGGCAGTGGGACGCCCGCGACGCCGTCCCGGACGTGGCGCTGTTCGCCGGCGACCGCGAGTGGGGGACCGGCGCACTGGCCGTGGCGGGCACCCTGCCGGAGGTGGCGGCCTGGATCACCGGCCGCAGCGACGGCGCCGGGCTGCAGGCCGACGGCCCGCTGCCCACCCTGGCCCCCTGGGCCTGACGCCGGGGGTCAGGTGGCGGGCGTGATGGTGCGGGGCATCGCCAGCGCGGCGAGGACCCCGAGGCCCAGCACGCCCGCGCTGACGGCGAAGGCCACCTGGAACGAATAGGTGTCGGTGAGCCAGCCGGCGGCCAGCGGGCCCGCGACGGCGCCCAGGTCGGCGACCATCTGGAACACCGCGACCGCCTTGCCGCCCTTGGCCGGGCTCACGTCGCCGACGATCGCGGCGGGCACGCTGGCCAGGAACGAGGCGCCCAGCCCGAACGCGGCCATCGCGAGCAGGAAGGCGGCGGTGGTCGGCGGCAGCACCAGGACGGCGATCGAGGTGGTCGCGAGCCCGCTGCCCACCAGCAGCGAGGGGCGGCGGCCCCAGTTGTCCGACAGCCGCCCGGCGCGCAGCAGCCCGAGCGCCTGGGCCACCGACCCGGCCAGCAGGCCCGCGCCGGCCCAGGCGACCGTCTTGCCCAGCTCCTCGGTCACGTACAGCGGCACCAGGGAGTTGCGCACCCCGAACAGCACCCAGCCCACGCCGAGGTTGGCCACGAGCGCGGCCAGGTAGGCCCGCGACCGCAGCGCCGCGCGCAGCCCGCCGCCGTCCGTGCCGGGTGGCGGCACCGCAGCGGTGGAGGGCTCGCCGCCACCGCCCTGGTCGACGCCCGGGGTCACCGGCGGGTCGACCGGCGGCAGGGCCGCAGGCCGCAGCAGCACCAGCGCGACGCTGCCGGCGACCAGCAGGAACGCCGCGTAGACGAAGAACGGAACCCGCGGGGAGATCTCGGCGAGGAAGCCGCCGGCGGCCGGGCCGGCGATGCCGCCGAGGATGAAGCCGCCCTGGTAGGTCGCCGCGGCCCGGCCGCGGTGGGCCGCCGGGGCGGTGCGCAGCAGCAGCGACAGCGCGGCCACGGTGAACATCGCGCTGCCGATGCCGCCGGCCGCCCGCAGGGCCACGAACAGCGGGAAGTTGCCGGCGAACCCCGCCGCCCCGCTGGTCACCGCGACGATCGCGAGCCCGGCGGCGAGCACCACCCGTTCCCCGAGCCGCTCGACCAGCGCCCCGCCGCCGAAGGCCGACAGGAAGCGGAAGAAGGCGAAGGCGCTGATCGCAAAGCCGACCGCCGTCGTCCCGACGCCGTAGTCGCGGACGAACAGCGGGATGGCCGGGGCCACGACACCGAAGCCGAGGGCGACGACGAAGGCCACGATCGCCAGGACGCCGACCTCGCGGGGGAGGGGGTCGGCCTTGCTGTTGCGTCTGGCCACGGGGGTCGATCCTGGCACGACCCCCGCGGCGTCAGGGGTGCAGGACCAGGCGCCCGGTCACCTCGCCGGCCCGCAGCCGGTCGAGCGCATCGTTGACCTGGGACAACGGCATCGTGGCGGCCACCGGCGGGGTCAGCTGGCCGCTCGCGGCGAGGGAGACGGCGGTCTCCAGCTCGGCCAGCGTATTTCCGACGCTGGCGATCACCCGCTGTTCGGCGACCACCATGCCCAGCGGGCTGACGGTCAGGGAGTCGGCGCTGTAGCCGACCAGCACCAGCCGCCCGCGCCGGCCCAGCACGCTGGTGGCCAGCTCCAGCGTCGCCGTCACCCCGGCCAGCTCGACCACGACGTCGGCGCCCTGGCCACCGGACAGCCGGGTCACCGCCGCGGCGGCGTCGGCGGGGGCGACCGCGGCGGTGGCGCCGGAGCGCAGCGCGGCCTCCCGGCGGGCGGCGTCCCGGCTGACCGCGATCACGGTCGCCCCGCGCCGGTGCGCGTCCTGGACGACGGCCAGCCCGACGCCACCGCTGCCGAGCACCACGACCACCTCACCGGGCTCGACGTCGGCCTCGGTGAGCGCGTGCACCGCGGTCGTCCCGGCACAGCACAGCGGGGCGGCGGCGTCGAAGGACACCTCCTCGGGCAGCCGGACCAGGCAGTGCGCCGGGACGACGAGTTGCTCGGCGAACGCGCCGTCGGCGGCGAAGGCGAGCACGCCGCGCGGGGTCAGGCACAGGTTCTGCCGGCCGCGCAGGCACCAGCGGCAGCTGCCGCAGAACAGGTAGTAGTAGACGGCGACCCGGTCGCCGGGCGCCCAGCCGGTGACAGCCGACCCGACGGCGTCGACCACGCCGGCGGCCTCGTGGCCCAGCGTCATCGGCGTCCTCGCCGGTTCGTACAGGCCGTCGGTGAAGTGCAGCTCGGTGCCGCAGACGCCGGCGGCGTGCACCCGCACGCGCACCTCGTCCGGGGCGGGCTCGGGCACCGGGACGTCGTCCAGGGCGAGCGGCTGGTGGGCTCCGTGAAAGCGCGCCGCGAGCATCGGGCAGCTCCCTCCGCCGGTACTGACCGGATCAGGTGTGGACGGTCGGCGGGGGTCGTCCGCCTTCTCAGCCCGCGCCCGGGCTCCCGTGTGCTCGGGCGAACCTACTCGGGCTGCACCAGGGGGTCGACGCGACGGAGGAAGCCGCGCACGGACAGGTGGTCGGAGAGGGAGTCGCGGTGTTCGGCGCAGGCGGCCCAGACCTTCTCCCGGTCGGGGGTGTGCAGCTTGGGGTTGTTCCAGATCAGCCGGTAGTCCGCCGGTTCGCGGCAGCCCTTCGCCGAGCAGATCACCGGGTCGGTCGTCACCGGGCGATTGTGCCGGGCGGGCTCGGGACGCCGTGGCCGGTCGGGTCGGCGAGCGGCTGTGCAGCACGTCGGACGCCGCCCCGCGTTGGGATCCCTGATCGTGCACCCCTTCGGACGTCGCTCCGCGTGGGGGCTGCCCACGAGGACGGACTCCGGCCCGCGCCTGGGGGCGGCTGGCTGCAGTCCTCTCGGGCACCGGGGGCGGCTGCGCAGCATGTCGGAACAGGTCGCGAGGACGGCTGCTGGCTGCGCGCGCTGATCCGCTGCCGCCCTGCGCCACGGGAGCTGGTGAGTTCGGCACTCGCGTCCACGAGGTGCCGCTGCTGGCCGTCGGGCGGCAGTCGCTGCCAGCTCGCCGTCAAGGCTCTGTCGACATCTGTGGAAAGTCCTCTGACCTGCGCTTTCGTCTTGAGCAGCCTCCCTCCGGCGGTAGGATCCGTACAGGTGTTCGAACGGCGAACGGGGTGTCTGTGAGCGAGTTGCGGTCGGCTCTGGACGCCCTCGGCGCCGAGGACTTGAAGGCGTTGTTCGGCGGTCAGCTGCTGGATCGGCTGGTCCCGTTGCTGCAGGCCCACAACCAGCTGTCGGCGGAGATCGCCCGGACGGTGCGCGAGTGCGAGTTGACCCAAGCGCCGGAACGCGACGGGCTGAAGTCGATGCAGTCCTGGCTCATCGGGCACGGGCTGTTGTCGAAGGGCGACGCGGAGCGGTTCGTGCGGGCCGGCCGGGTGGGGGAGCGCATGCCCCAGGTGGCGGCCGCCGCATCCGAGGGGTCGGTGACGTCGGCGAAGGTGGTCGAGATCGGCCGCAAGCTCACGCCGGCACGGCTGGCAACGGCAGTGGCGCTGGGCCATGACATGGCCGAGGTCGACGGGGCGATGGCGCTGGTGGCAGCGACCCAGACGCACGAGAAGCTGGCCGAGTTCGTTGCCACCTACGCCGCCGGTGTCGACCCTGACGGGCCCGAACCTGATCCGACTGAGGGCCGCCGGTTCTGGATGTCCAAGGGTGAGCACGGCTGGGACTTCGGCGGTCACCTGGACCCAGTGGCTGGGGAGAAGGTCGCGACGGCGGTGGAGTCGATCGTGCAGGCCGACCGGCCGAAGGGTGACGACCGCACCCGCTCGCAGCAGAACGCCGATGCGCTGGTGCAGCTGGCCGACAACCAGCTCGCCTCCGGGAACCTGCCGGTGCTGCGGACGGTCAAGCCGCACGTCGTGGTGACGATCGACGTCGAGGACCTCGTGGACCCGGCGACCGGCCCGGAGGCTGCGCACACCGGGTTCGGCGCGACACTGTCGGCGGCCCGCGCCCGCTGGATCGCGTGTGACTCGACGGTCACCCGGATCGTGCTGGGTCCCGACGGGCTCCCGCTGGACGTCGGGCGGACGCACCGGGTGGTGCCACCGCACCTGCGGAAGGCGGTGGAGAACCGGGACGGGCACTGCGTGTTCGCCGGTTGCGGGGCACCGACGCACTGGTGCGACGTCCACCACCTCGTGGAGTGGATCAACGACGGCGAGACGTCGCTGGACAACTCCGCGCTGCTCTGCGAACGCCACCACACCAAGGTCCACCACGGGTTCCGGGTCGCCCGCGACGACGGTGCGCCACCGGGGCATCGATGGCGCACCTGGAGACCCGACGGCACCGAGATCCTCATCGGACCGCTGCTGGCCTGAGGCTGGGCCACGTGCCCGCACGTCGTCGTGCCGCTGTGTCCGTGGTGCCGTCGGTCAGCCGACGACCACCTGGCCGCGGCTCACGACCATCGCCAGCGTCTCCGCCGGCCGCGACAGCGTCCGCACGTCCAGCGACGGGTCGGTGCGGCAGAGCAGGACGTCGGCGGCCGCACCCGGTGCCAGCACGCCCAGCCGGCCGGTCGCGTCGAGCATCTCGGCGCCCACCAGCGTCGCGCTCTCCAGCACGTCCCACGAGTCCTGCACCGCGGCCCGCAGGGTGAACTCGCGGTTCTGCTCGGCGGCCATCGGGCCGAGCAGGTCGGTGCCCAGGGCTATCCGCACCCCGGCCGCGGCGGCGGTCTCCACCGCCTGAGCTCCCCGGTCGGCGACCGTGGCCAGCTTGGCCGTGCTGTCGGCCGGGAGGCCGAACTCCGGCCCGCGCTCGGCCAGCACCGCGTAGGTGCTCAGGGTCGGCACCAGGAAGGTCCCCGCCTCGGCCATCAGCTCGGCGTCGGCGGCCTCGATCAGGTTGCCGTGCTCGATGGTGCGCACCCCCAGCCGCACCGCCCGCTGCACCGCGGCGCCGGAGTAGGCGTGCCCGGCGCAGTACACGCCCAGCCGGCCGGCCTCCTCGACCGCGGCCCGGACCTCGGCGTCGGAGAACTGCACGCCGTCCACCGAGTCGGTCGGGCTGGTCACCCCGCCGGACAGCATCAGCTTCACGAAGCTCGCCCCACGCCGGACCTGCTCCCGCACCGCCCGCGCCACGTCGTCGGCGCCGTCGACGATGCGGCCGATGCCCGGGACGTCGGGGTGCGGGTCCCACAGCTCACGGCCGCGCGGGCGCAGGTCGGCGTGTCCGCCGGTCTGCGACAGCGCCTTGCCGCAGGTGTACAGCCGCGGACCGGTCAGCACGCCCTCGTCCAGCGCGCGGGCCAGCCCGGCGTCGGCCCCACCGGCGTCCCGGGCGGTGGTGAAGCCCCGTCGCACCATCGCCGCCAGTGCCCGGGTCGCGTGCGCGGCCACGTAGCTGGCCGGGTGCCCGGAGTCGGCCCACTCGTCGGCCGACAGCGACGTCACGTGCACGTGGCAGTCGATGAGCCCGGGCAGCGCGAACAGCCCGCGGCCGTCGACGTCCCCGGCCTCCAGCGGGGCGTCGTCGTCGGGTGCCACGGTGGTGAGCACGTCGCCGTCCCAGGCGATCAGCTGGTCGGGCACCGTCCGGCGGGCGGCGACGTCGACGAGGGACACGTGGCGGATGCGCATGACCGGCACCCTCTCAGGCCCGGGCGAGGCCGAGCAGCAGCCCGTCGGCGTCCACCGCCGGGCTGGAGGTGAGGAACAGCGGGACCCCGTCGGCCGGGGCCACCACCCGGTGCACCTCGGCGCCCCAGGGGTCCAGCAGCACGCCGAGCACGTCGCCGGTGCGCACGGCCCAACCCACCGCCACCGACGCCTGCCAGAAGCCGCGCACCGGGGTGCGCACCCACACCCACCCCTCGTGCTCGACCGGTGCGGGAACGGGGACGGCGACGTCCGCGGGCAGCATCTCCAGCGACGCCAGCACGTTGAGCACGCCCTGCCGGTGGCCGGCGACCGACGCCGCGTCGCAGATGCCGTTCGACCCGATCTCGGCGGTGATCGCCGGGACGCCGATGTCGGCCGCCGCCGCGCTGGTGCTGCCGCCCACGGTGCGTGCGGCCCGGGTCTGCCGGACCACGTGGCCGGTGCCGTAGACGAGCGCGAGCTCGCGAGCCCGCTCCTGCACCGCCGACTCCTCGTACAAGCAGAACGGCTCGAGGGCCTCAGGCAGGTCGCCGGCGTGCAGGTCGACCAGCACGTCGGTGGGCCGGATGAACGCCTCGAACAGTCCGTGCGCCAGCGCGGCCGTGTACTCCCCGGCCGGGTCGCCGGGGAAGCTGCGGTTGAGGTTGACCCCGTCGGCCGGGACGACGAACGGCGTCCGGCTCCAGAACGCGGGCTGGTTGAGCACCGGCACCACGGTGAGCCGGCCCCTCAGCCGCGTGGTGTCCAGTGTGCTGATCAGCCGCAGCAGCGCGGCCATCCCGGTGTACTCCGCGCCGTGCACGCCCGCGACGAGGGTCAGGTGCGGCCCCTCCTCGTGCCCGGTGGCCGCGGCGTACGGCACCTCGACGGGAGGTCCGGGCAGGTCGTCCAGCGTGAGGCTCATCCGCTCCATGACCGCATCGTGCAGGTTGCGATACGGCAACGAAAGCGTGCGCCAGGTCACTTTCCAAACGTAACGACGGGGTAATGTTCGGCTCCTACTGTAACGATCACTACAGCCGAGGGACGCCGCTCGCGACGGCTCCCGCGGCACCTCCCAGCGCCGTCCCGACCGGTCCCGAGCACGCCCGGCCGGACGGCGGAGCGGTGCTCCGCTGTCCCGGAAGTCCCCACCCCACCCCGCTGCGGCGGTCCGAACGATGAGGCAGTCCATGACACGTGCAACCCGATTGAGGTCCGCAGGGATCGCGGTGGCCGCCGCGGTCGCACTCACCGCCTGTGGCGGCGGCAGCACCAGCACCAGCGGCGGCGCAGCGGCCGGCTCCGGACCCGTGGAGGGCGGTGACCTCACGATCGCCCGCGCCGCGGACATCCTGGCGATGGACAAGACCACGACGTTCGACAACAACTCGATCTACGTGATGCAGCAGATCATGGAGCCGCTGTTCACGGTCAGCGCGGACGGCAGCGAGGTGACGCCGCTGCTGGCCACCGACTACACCGTCTCCGACGACAAGCTGACGTACACGATCAAGCTGCGTCAGGGCGTGACGTTCTCCACCGGCGCCCCGATGACCGCTGCGGACGTGAAGTTCTCGATCGACGAGAACACCAAGACCGGCGCCGACGGCTGGGGCTTCGTCAACGCCGCCATCGACACCGTCGAAGCCACCGACGACTCCACCGTCACGATCACGCTCAAGTACGCCTGGGCCCCGCTGCTGGCCGACCTCGCGCTCTTCAGCAACGGCGTCATCCCGGCCGACTACGGCGGCAAGACCGTCGAGGAGTTCTACGAGGCCCCCGTCGGCACCGGCCCCTTCCTGTGGAACGAGTGGAAGAAGGGCCAGTACCTCAAGCTGACCAAGAACCCCGACTACTGGGGCGAGGACGGCCCGTACCTCGACAGCGTCACCTGGACCGTCGTCCCCGACGCCAACACCCGCAAGCTGCAAGTGCAGGGTGGCCAGGTCGACGTCGACGAGTTCCCGGACTGGTCCAGCTTCGAGTCGCTGAAGACCGCCCCCGGCGTCACGGCCACGGCGTTCCCCTCCACGCGCATCGACTACATCGCCTTCAACCAGCAGAAGACGCCCTTCGAGGACGTCCACGTGCGCCGGGCGATCAGCTACGCGATCGACCGCGAGTCCATGGTCAAGACCGTGCTGTACGGCAACGGCCAGGCCGCGGACTCCCTGCTCTCGCCCGGGACGCCGTTCTACGCGGCCAACCCCGACGCCCCGCAGCTGGACCTGGAGAAGGCCAAGGCCGAGCTCGCGGAGTCCTCGCAGCCCAACGGGTTCGCCACCAGCATCCTGATCAACGCCGGTGACCCGAACCAGGCCTCGGTCTCCCAGATCATGCAGGCGCAGCTGAAGGAGATCGGGATCGACCTGGAGATCAAGACCCTCGACCCGACCGCGGTCAAGCAGGCCCGCAACGCCGGTGACTTCGACATGATCATCAGCGGCTGGACGATGGACATCCCGGACCCCGACCAGTGGACGTCGTTCGCGGTGGACCCCGAGGGCGGCTCGCACTCGGCCTACACCTACTACGACAACCCCGACGTCGTGGCGCTGAACAAGCAGGCGCAGGCCGAGACCGACGACGCCAAGCGCGCCGACCTGTACGAGCAGCTGCAGGCGCAGGTCGCGGAGGACAGCTTCGCGGCCTACCTCTACTACTCGCCGTACGCCTACGCCATGAGCACCAAGGTGCAGGGCTTCGCCGTCACGCCGCTCGGCAACTACCCGCTCGCCGGGGTCTACAAGACCTCGTGATCCCCGCCGGGGGTGGCGCCGTCGACCGGCGGCGCCACCCCCGGTCCCGTCCTGAGCGAGATCTCGCAGTGAGGAGGTGCGCGCGTGCTCGACCGGTTCCGGTTCGTCCCGGCCAGGTTGCTCCAGTCGGTCCCGGTGGTCTTCGGGGTGACGCTCCTGGTCTTCTTCATGGTCCACCTGCTGCCCGGCAACCCGGCGCTGACCATCCTCGGCCAGTCGGCGACCCCCGAGCGCGTCGCGGCGCTCAACACCCAGCTCGGCCTGGACGAGCCGCTGTGGGACCAGTACTTCCTGTTCCTGGAGCGCCTGCTCAGCGGTGACCTGGGGACGAGCCTGACCTACCAGGCGCCGGTGTCCGGGCTGGTGCTCGACGCCATCCCGATCACCCTGTCGCTGCTGGCCTTCGCGCTGGTGCTGTCGCTGGTGATCAGCGTGCCGCTCGCGGCGCTGGCGGCCTCGGCCCCCGGCCGGCTGCCGGACATGGTCGTGCGGGTGTTCACCCTGCTCGGCCAGGGGATGCCCCAGTTCTGGGTCGGCATCATGCTCATCCTGCTGCTGGGGGTGAAGGCCCGCGCCTTCCCGGTCGGTGGCTACGGGATGACCGCCGCCGAGCACCCCTACTACTTGTTCCTGCCGGCGCTGACGATGGCCATCGCCATGTGCCCGACCACGATCCGCAGCCTGCGCGCCTCGACGATCAACGTCCTGGGCTCGGACTACGTGGGGACGGCGCGGTCCAAGGGCGCCGCCGGGATCTCCCTCTTCCGCGGCCACGTGCTGCGCAACGCCGCCATCCCGACCGTGTCGATCATCGGCGTGAACCTCGGCTACCTCGTCGGTGGCTCGCTGGTCATCGAGAAGGTGTTCGCCATCCCGGGCCTCGGCTCGCTGATGATCAACGCGATCTTCACCCGCGACTTCCCGACCATCCAGGCGGTGGCCCTCTTCGTGGCCCTGTTCGTCATCGTCGTCGGGATCCTCACCGACGTCGTCTACACCGCCATCGACCCGCGGGTCGACCTCTCCAGCAAGGAGCGCGCATGACCACCGTCGCGGTCGCGACCGCGACCAGGGCGATGCGCCGGCCGGCCCGGTCGCGCTCGCTGCGCGCCTGGTACCGCAACGGCACGCTGATGGCCGGGCTGGTCATCGTGGGCCTGCTGGTCCTGGCGGCCGTGCTCGCGCCCTGGCTGACGCCCTACGACCCGATCCAGCAGGACCTGGCGCACGCGCTGGAGTCACCGAGCTCCGCGCACTGGCTGGGCACCGACAAGTACGGCCGCGACATCCTCACCCGGCTGCTGTACGGCGCCCGCGTCGACCTGCGGATCGGCTTCCTCGCCGTCCTCATCCCGTTCGTCATCGGGTCGGTCCTCGGCGCGCTGGCCGGCTACTTCGGCGGCTGGTTCGACACCCTCGTGATGCGGGTCGTCGACGTCTTCTTCGCCTTCCCGTTCTACGTGCTGGTCATCGCGCTGGTCTTCATCCTGGGCGCCGGCGAGAGCAGCATCTACCTGGCGATCGCCGCGGTCTCCTGGGTCTCCTACGCCAAGATCATGCGCGGCGAGCTGCTGGTGGCGAAGAAGCAGGACTACGTGGTCGCCGCGCGCCTCGGCGGGATGTCGCACACCCGGATCCTGGTCAGGCACATCGGCCCGAACGTGCTCAGCCAGGCCCTCATCTACGCGATGAGCGACATCGTCATGGACATCCTGGCGATCGTCACCCTGGGCTACCTGGGCCTGGGCATCGCCCCGCCGACCGCCGAGTGGGGCTCGATGATCCTCGACGGCCAGGAGTTCATCACCACCCAGTGGCTGCAGGCCACCATCCCGGGTCTCGCCGTCGTGGTCACCAGCCTGGGGCTCTCCCTGCTGGGCGACGGGCTGTCGGACCAGCTGTCCCCGGAGCGGAGGAAGTGACCATGTCGACCGTCCAGACCGGTGCCACCGCCAGCGGGCACCAACCGCTGGCCACCGGCGTCCCGCTGCTACGGGTGCACGACCTGTCCGTCGGTGTCCGCTCCACCGGCCGGCCGGTACGGATCGTCGAGGACGTGTCCTTCGACGTCGACCCCGGGCAGCGAATGGGAATCGTCGGGGAGTCCGGGTCGGGCAAGTCGCTGACCCTGCGCGCCATCGCCGGGCTGCTGCCCAAGCCGGTCGAGGTCTTGTCCGGTGCCGTCGAGTACAACGGCGCCGACCTGCTCGGGATGCCGGCGAAGAAGCGGCGGGCGCTGATGGGCCCGGAGATCGCGATGATCTTCCAGGAGCCGATGACGGCGCTGAACCCGGTGATGCGGGTCGGTGACCAGATCGCCGAGGGGCCGCGCCGGCACCTGGGCCTGTCGGCGAAGGCCGCCGGGGACCTGGCCGTGCAGATGATGGCCCGCACCGGCATCCCGGACCCGGCCCGCCGGGCCCGGGCCTACCCGCACGAGCTCTCCGGCGGGCTGCGGCAGCGGATCATGATCGCGATGGCCGTCTCCTGCGGCCCGCGGCTGCTGCTGTGCGACGAGCCGACCACCGCTCTGGACGTCACTGTCCAGCTGCAGGTGCTCCGGCTGCTGGAGCGGCTGTGCGAGGACACCGGCACCTCGCTGGTCTTCGTCACCCACGACCTGGCCGTGGTGAACCAGACCTGCTCGGAGCTGGCCGTCATGTACGCCGGGCACATCGTGGAGTCCGGCCGGGTCAAGGACACCTTCCGCCAGCCGCGGCACCCCTACACCCGTGGCCTGCTGGAGTCCGCCCCCGACTTCGACCGGCCCGACCGCGCGCTGGTGCCGATCCCCGGCTTCCCGCCCAACGTCTCCGACCGGCCTGCGGGGTGCCCGTTCGCCCCGCGCTGCGGCTACGTCCGCGCCCACTGCACCGAAGCCGTGCCCCCGCTGGCCGAGGTGGCCCCCGGGCGGCTCGCCGCCTGCTTCGAGAGCGACCGGCTGGACGAGGTGCTGGCATGAGCACCGCCGTGCAGGAGCCCACCCTGGAGCCCTCGGTGCTGCGGGTCAGCGCGCTGACCAAGCGCTACGGCGGGCACAGCTCGTGGCTGTCCCGGCTCACGTCGGGGCCGTCGGTGGCGCTCAAGGCCCTGGACGGCATCGACCTGCACCTGCGCCCGGGGGAGGTCCTCGCGCTGGTGGGGGAGTCTGGGTCGGGCAAGTCGACGCTGGCCAAGATCCTGGTCGGCAGCGCCACCCCGACCAGCGGTGAGGTCTCCGTCGCCGGGCAGCCCGCGCCGGCCCGGCGGGACAAGGAGTCCTCCCGGCGGGTGCAGATGGTGTTCCAGGACCCCTACTCCTCGCTCAACCCGCGGATCACCGTCGGGAAGATGCTCAGCGAGCTGCTGCTGCTGCACAGGATCGTGCCCCGGTCGGAGGTGCGGGCGGAGAGCGTGCGGCTGCTGAACCTGGTCGGCCTGGAGGAGGACGTGCTGGGCGCCTACCCCAGCCAGTTCTCCGGCGGCCAGCGGCAGCGGCTGGCCATCGCCCGCGCGCTCGCCGTCCGGCCCGACGTGCTCATCGCCGACGAGCCGGTGTCGGCGCTGGACGTCAGCGTGCAGGCCACCATCCTCGAGCTGTTCGCCACGCTGCGCTCCGAGCTGGGCCTGAGCATCCTGTTCATCGCCCACAACCTGGCCGTCGTGCAGCACCTGGCGGACCGGGTGGCGGTCATGTACCTGGGCCGCATCGTCGAGGTCGCCGAGACCAGTGCGCTGTTCTCCGCGCCGCGGCACCCCTACACCCGGGCGCTGATCGACTCCATCCCGCGGATGACCGAGACCAGCGTCAACGACGGCTTCGAGCTCGACGGCGAGCCGCCGAGCCCTTACGACGTCCCGGCCGGCTGCCGGTTCCACCCTCGCTGCCCGCTGGCCAGCGAGGTCTGCCGTGAGAACGACCCGCCGCTGCTCACCGTCGGCCGCGCGCACGAGAGCGCCTGCCTCAAGGCCGACGAGCTGGCGGACATCCCCGTCCCCAACGCCCCGCAGGAGCACGCATGAAGATCTGGATCAGCTTCGACATGGAGGGCGTCGCCGGCGTCGTCGACTGGGACCAGTGCCGCCCCAGCGGCGGGGCGCGCTACGACCTCGGCTGCCAGCTGATGCTCGCCGAGGTCAACGCCGCCATCGAGGGCGCGATCGCCGGCGGTGCGACCGAGGTCGTGCTCAACGACTCGCACGGCACGATGGCCAATCTCGACCCGCGGGCGGTGGCCGGCAACGCCAGCTACATCGCCGGCCGGCACAAGCCGCTGTACATGATGCAGGGGCTGGACGAGACCGTGGACGCGGCGTTCCTCGTCGGCTACCACGGCTCGATCTCCGGGCAACCCTCCACGCTGAGCCACACCTACAACCCCGAGGTGTTCGCCGCGGCGCGCGTCAACGGCGTCGAGGTGGGCGAGAGCGGGATCAACGCCCTGGTCGCCGAGCACTTCGGCGTGCCGATCGCCTTCCTGTCCGGGGACGCGGTGACCTGGGAGCAGACCGCGGCCTTCGCCCCCGGCGGCGTGCACGTGGTGACCAAGGAGTCGCTGACCCGGTTCAGCTCCGCGAACCTGCATCCCGACGAGTCCTGCCGGCTGATCCGGGAGGGCGCCGAGGAGGCTGCCCGTCGGGTGGCCGGGGGAGCGGTGGGCACACCGGGGATCACCCGGCCGGCGACGTTGGAGCTGGACGTGCAGACCGGCGACATGGCCGAGGTGGCCACCTGGGCCCGCGGCGTCGAGCGCATCGCCGAGCGGACCGTGGCGATGTCCGGGGAGGACCTGCTCGCGGTCTTCCGCTCCTTCGTGGCGGTCAACTACATCACCCGTCAGGCCGGTGGCCGGTGAGCGACGTGCAGCTGTTCGAGGTCGCCCCCGCCGCCAGCGGCTGGGCGCTGGCCCTGCACGGTGGCGCCGGCGGCCGCGTCGAGGAGCTCTCCCTGGAGGAGGCCGGCACCTACACCGAGGGGCTGACCGCCGCGTACCAGGCCGGTGCCGCGGTGCTCGCCGCCGGCGGGAGCGCGCTGGACGCCGTCTGCGCGACCGTCGAGTGCCTGGAGGACGACCCGCTGTTCAACGCCGGCCGCGGCGCCGCCCTCACCTCCGAGGGCACCGCCGAGCTCGACGCCTGCGTGATGACCGGTGAGGGCAGGGCCGGAGCGGTGGCGGCCTCGCAGTTCGCCCGCAACCCCGTCCACGCCGCCCGCAAGGTGCTCGAGGAGACCCCGGCGGTGCTGCTGATGGCGCCCACCGCCGAGCGGATCGCCGGCTGGGACCTACAGACGGTGACCCCCGACCACTTCACGACGCCGGCCCGCCAGCAGCAGCTGCGCCGGGTGCAGGAGGGGCTGCTCGCCGGCTCCCGGCACGGCACCGTGGGCGCGGTCGCCGTCGACGTCCACGGCCGGGTCGCGGCCGCGACCTCCACCGGCGGCATGGTCAACCAGAGCGAGGGCCGGATCGGGGACACCCCGGTCGTCGGGGCCGGCACCTACGCCCGCGACGGGGTGGGTGCGATCTCCTGCACCGGTGAGGGCGAGGCGTTCATCCAGGGCGTGGTCGCCCATGACGTCGCCGCCCGGGTGCGCTACCTCGGTGTGGGCCTGGCCGAGGCGATCACCGGCACGGTGGCCGCCGAGCTCGCCCCGCGGGGGGCGACCGGCGGGCTGATCGTAGTGGGCGCCGACGGCTCGATCGTGGTCGCGCACAACTCCCCGGCGATGTTCGCTGCCTATCACGACGGCGACCGCCTCGTGGTCCGCACCTGAGCGGGCCGGGCGTGCACACGGGGGAGCGGGCATGACACCCATCAGGGACGAGGTCTTCGACCGGATGGACGAGCTGACGCCGGCGGAGAAGAAGGTGGCCCGCTCGCTGCTGGCCAACTACCCGAGCGCCGGGCTGGCCAGCGCGGCGACGCTGGCCCGCACGGCGGGCACCAGCACGCCCACGGTGCTGCGGCTGGTGGCCCGGATCGGCATCGGCAGCTACCCGGAGTTCCAGGAGCGGCTGCGCGAGGAGGTCACCCAGCGGCTGAACTCACCGGTCAGCCGGGCCGCCGACCGGCTCAGCGCCGACGGCGACGGAACGCTGTTCACCCGCTCGGTCACCCAGCGGCTGGGCCTGGTGGAACGGCTGACGACGACCGTCCCGCCGAGCGAGTTCGACGCGGCGGTGGCGCTGCTCGCGGGCCCGGCCCGCAGCATCGTGGTCAGCGGCGGCTACTTCTCCCGCTTCGTCGGGCAGGTCCTGGCCCTGCAGCTGGACCAACTGGTGCCCGGCGTGGAGCTGGCCCACGAGCCGCTGGGTGCTGACATCGGCCGGTACCTGTCGATGGGCCGGGACTCCGTCGCCGTCATCTTCGACCTGCGCCGGCACGAGCTGCCGGCCAAGCGGCTGGCGGCGCTGGCCAAGCAGCAGGGTGCCTCGGTCCTGGTCATCACCGACGAGGAGCTGTCCCCGGCCGCGGACGACGCCGACGTCGTCCTGCCGGTCCCGGTCGACGGCGTGCCCTTCGACTCCTTCGCCGCCCTCGTCGTGCTGGTCGAGGCGCTGGTCGAGGGGGTCTTCCAGAAGGTCGGCACCGCGGGGCTGGACCGCATGCGGCAGTGGGAGGAGTCGGTGGTCATCCACCGCGCCTTCCGGGCCGGACCCGAACCCGACGACGAGGACGACGAGGACGAGGAGGATCGCGATGAGTGAGCTCGACGGGAGGGTCGCCGTGGTCACCGGCACCGCGCAGGGCATCGGGCAGGCCATCGCCCGCACGCTGCGCGACGCCGGGGCCACCGTGCACGAGGTCGACCGGGCTGCGCCAGCTGAGAACAACGTGGACCTGTCGGTGACCGCCGAGGTCGAGGACTTCTTCGCCTCCGTGGGCGACGTCGACGTGCTGGTCAACAACGCCGGCGGCGTGACCGGGCAGACCCACGTGCCGATCGACGAGCTCACCGACGCCGCGTGGGACGCCGTCGTCGACGCCAACCTGCGGACGACGATGAACTGCACCCGCGCCGCGGCCCGCTCGATGAAGCGCCGCGGGTACGGCCGGATCGTGGTCATCTCCTCCGGCGCCGGCCGCAGCGTGAGCCTGACCGGCATCCAGGCCTACGCCTCGGCCAAGGCTGCGCAGATCGGCTTCACCCGGCAGATGGCCCACGAGCTGGGCCCGCACGGCATCACCGTCAACTGCATCGCGCCGGGTTTCGTGCTGTCCAACCCCACCACCCAGGCGCAGTGGGAGAGCTACGGCCCCGACGGGCAGGCCGCGCTGCTGGAGCGGATCGCCGTCCGGGCCACCGGCACGCCGGACGACATCGCCCGCGGGGTGCTGTTCTTCGCCGTCCCCGCGGCCGGGTGGGTCAGCGGCCAGACGCTGTCCATCGACGGCGGCCACTCACTCTTCTAGACCGATCGGGACAGGGACCATGACGCAGGCAGCAGCGAGGCTCGTCGAGCTCGGCGAGCGGTACTTCCGGATCCAGCACACCTACGACCCCTACAACGCCACCCTGCTCGGCATCGCCGAGTTCGACGGCCTGGCCGGCGACCCCAGCCGGGCGGCCAGCGAGGCCGCGGCGGTGGCGTTCGCCGCCCTCGACGCGGAGATCGCCGCGATCGACGCGGGCGAGCTCGACGACGCCGGCCGGGTCGACCTCGGGGTGCTCACCGTGCTCTCCCGCGGCGCCGGCCGGGACGCCCACCACGCGCTGTGGGCGGCCAACGCCTCGGCCAAGGGCTACGTCAGCCGGCAGGGCCTGGTGTTCCAGGCGGTCCCGGCGATGACGATCACCGACGCCGGGTCCGCCGCCCGGTACGAGTCGCGGCTGGCCGGGCTGGGTGCGTTCTTCACCGCGCTGGCCCAGCGGTACGCCGAGGAGGCGGCCGCCGGCCGGGTCTCGACCCGGCTGGGCATCGAGCACGCGATCGGCCAGCTCACCGGCCACCTCGCCCGCGACCTGGACGATGACGCGCTACTCGCCCCCACCGCCGAGGCCGACCCGGCACTGCGCGAGCGCGCCCGGGAGACGATCCGCACGGACGTGCGCCCGGCGATGACGGTGCTGGTCGAGCAGTTGCGCGCGCTGCTGCCCGGCGCCCGGCCCGACGACGACGTCGGGATCAGCCACGTCCCCGGCGGCGAGGCGGCCTACGTCGACGCGGTCGCCCGGCACACCACCACCGACCTGACCCCGGCGCAGGTGCACCAGATCGGCCTGGACACCCTCGCCGAGCTGCGCCCGCGCTGGCTGGAGATCGGCGCCCGGGCGCTGGGCGTGGGCACCTTCGCCGAGATCGCCGAGCGGCTGCGCACCGACCCTGCACTGCGGTTCGAGACCAGCGCGCAGATCGTCCAGGTCGCCGAGCAGGCGCTGCAGCGCGCCCAGGCGGTGCAGGACGACTGGTTCCCGCACTTCGAGATCCCCCCGTGCGTGATCGAGCAGATCGACCCGGTCGACGCGGCGGGCGCGGCGATGGCCTACTACCGGCCGCCCGCCGTCGACGGCAGCCGCCCCGGCGCGCACGTGCTGCTGGCCACCCACCCCACCGAGCGCTTCCGGTTCGAGTACGAGGCGCTGGCCTTTCACGAGTCGGTGCCCGGCCACCACCTGCAGCTGGCCACCGCCCAGACCCTCGACCTGCCCCGCTACCGCCAGCACCTCGACGTCGAGGCGTGCAGCTTCAACGAGGGCTGGGGGCTGTACGCGGAGTCCCTGGCCGAGGAGATGGGGCTCTACAGCGGCGACGTCGCGCTGCTGGGCATGCTGTCGTTCGCCTCGCTGCGGGCCTGCCGGCTGGTCGTCGACACCGGGGTGCACGCCTTCGGCTGGTCCCGCGAGCAGGCCGTGCAGTTCATGCTCGACAACACCGCGACCACCCGCGAGCACGTGGTCAGCGAGGTCGACCGCTACATCTGCTGGCCGGGCCAGGCGCTGGCCTACGTGATCGGCAAGCGCGAGATCGTCCGGCTCCGCGAGCGCGCCACCGCCGCCCTCGGCGACCGCTTCGACCTCGTCGGCTTCCACGGCGCCGTCCTCGGCGGCGGCGCGCTGCCGCTGCCGGTGCTCGACGACGTCATCACCCGCTGGACCGCCGGTCTGGCACCTGCAGAGGAGCACGCATGGACCTGACCGTCAACGGCGCCCGGCTGACCGTCGAGGTGACCGGCCCCGAGGACGGGCCGGTGCTCATCGCCCACCACGGTGGCGGCGGCATCGGCTCCCTCGCCGAGCCCCGGTCCACCTTCGGCACCCTGGCCGACCGGTTCCGGGTCGTCGTCTTCGACGCCCGCGGCTGCGGCACGAGCGAGGGCGTGGAGCCCTACTCCCACGAGCAGTGGGCCGCCGACGTCGAGGGCCTGCGCGAGTGGACGGGTGCCGAGCAGATCGTGGTGGCCGGGGGCTCCTACGGCGGCTTCATCGCCCTCGAGTACGCCGTCCGGTACCCCGGCCGGGTGCAGGCGATGGTCCTGCGCGACACCTCCGCCGACGGCAGCAACCTCGAGCTGGCCTTCGAGAACGCCCGCAACCAGGACCGGGTGGAGATCGACTGGGAGCGGTTCAACCGCTACTGGCACGGCGAGACCCGGGACGACGCCGACCTCAAGCAGCTGTGGAGCGAGCTCATCCCGCTGTACGACAAGGACTACGACGCCGAGAAGTCGGCCGCCGCGGTGGAGGCCGGGTACTACCGGCACGAGGCGCACAACTGGTGCTTCCAGCACAACTGGGGCTCCTACGACGTGAAGGCCGACCTCCCCGCGGTGACCGCGCCGACCCTGGTCACCGTCGGCCGCTACGACTGGGTGACCCCGGTCAGCTCCTCGGAGACCATCGCGTCGCTGCTGCCCAACGCCGAGCTGGTGGTGTTCGAGGAGTCCGGGCACTCGCCGCAGAACGAGGAGCGCGAGCTGTTCCAGTCGACGATGCGCAGCTTCCTCGACCGGGTCGTCCTCGCGTGAGCGGGCCCCTGGTCGTCATCGGCGCCGGCGCCATCGGCGGGACCCTGGGCGCGCACGTGGCGCGGGCCGGCGGCGACGTCCTGCTCTGCGACGTCGACGCGGAGCACGTGGCGGCGATCAACGCCCACGGGCTGTCGATCGAGGGCCCGGTCGCCGAGTTCACGGTGCGGGTCCCGGCCGTGACGCCCGACGGCCTGCCCGACGTCATCGAGCGGGCGGTCGTGGCGGTCAAGAGCCACCACACGCCGGCCGCCGCCGAGCTGCTGCGCGACCGGCTGGCGCCGGACGGGTTCGTGCTCACCGTGCAGAACGGGCTCACCGCCGACGTCCTGGTCGACGTGCTCGGCGCCGAGCGCGTCATCTCCAGCTTCATCAACGTGGGTGCCGACTACCTCGGCCCGGGCCGGATCGTGCAGGGCAACGTCGCCGCGTTCCACGTCGGCGAGCTGGCCGGCGGGGAGATCACCCCACGGGTGCGCGAGCTGGCGGCGCTGCTGCCCTACGCCCAGCCGACCGCCAACGTGCTCGGCTACCTGTGGGGCAAGGAGGCCTACGGCGCGATGCTGTGGGCCGGCGCGGTCTCCGACCTGACCATCGCCGAGAGCCTGGAACGGCCCGCGTACCAGCCGCTTATGGTCGCCCTGGCCCGCGAGGTGCTCGCCCAGGCGCCGGTGCCGGTGGAGAGCTTCGACGGCTTCGACCCCGCCGACCTGGAGGGCTCGCTGGACCGGCTGGCCGCCTTCAACCGGCGCAGCGCCAAGCAGTACAGCGGCATCCACCGCGACCTCGTCGTCCGGAAGCGGAAGACCGAGATCGACAGCATGCTGCGCGACCTGGACGGCCCGATCTTCTCCAAGATCGGCGAGATCGTGCACGACATCGAGCAGGGTCGCCGGGTCAACGAGGTGGCCAACCTCGACGAGCTCGCCGCCTACGCCGCCTCGCTCTGACCCACTCCCGAGAGGAACCCCATGCGTGCTGCCCTCTACCAGGGCGCCGGCGTCGTCGTCGTGGACGACGTCCCCGACGCCAGCATCGCCGAGCCCACGGACGCCGTCGTGCAGGTGCTGCGCTCCTGCATCTGCGGGTCGGACCTGTGGTCCTACCGCGGCATCGTGACCCGCGCCGCCGGTGGCCGGCAGGGCCACGAGTTCCTCGGCGTCGTCACCGACGTGGGCGGGGCGGTGACCACGGTGCGCCCCGGTGACCTGGTGGTCGCCCCGTTCACCTGGTCGGACAACACCTGCCCGGCCTGCGCCGACGGGCTGCAGAGCAAGTGCGACAACGGCGGCACCTTCGGCGCACCCGGCACTGACGGGGGCCAGGGCGAGGCGGTGCGCGTGCCGCAGGCCGACGGCACGCTCGTCGCCGTCCCGGGCGGGGTGGAGGGTGTGGACGACGCCCGGCTGACCGCGCTGCTCACGCTGACCGACGTGATGGCCACCGGCCTGCACGGCGCCGTGCTCGCCGGGGTGACCGAGGGCTCGACCGTCGCGGTCATCGGCGACGGCGCCGTCGGGCTGTGCGCGGTGCTCGGCGCCACGCAGGTGCTGGGTGCGGAGCGGGTGATCTTGATGAGCCGGCACGCCGACCGCACCGCGCTCGGGCGCACGTTCGGCGCCACCGACATCGTCCCCGAGCGCGGCGAGGCCGGCATCGCCGCCGTCCGCGCGCTCACCGGCGGACGCGGCGTGCCCTTCGTCGTCGAGGCCGTGGGCACCCCGGAGTCGTGGGAGATGGCGCTGGGCATGGCCCGGGCCGGCGGACACGTCGGCGCGGTCGGCATCCCGCACACCATGCCGGAGCTGCCGCTCTTCCCGATCGTCCGCTCGCACCTCACCGTGGGGGCCGGCATCGCCCCGGTGCGCAGCTACCTGCCCGACCTGATCGACCGGGTGACCAGCGGCCGGCTCGACCCGGGCGCGGTGTTCGACCTGACCCTGCCGCTGGCCCGGGTCGCCGAGGGCTACGCCGCGATGGACGAGCGCCGCTCCATCAAGACGATGCTGGCCGGGTGACAGACGCGGGGCCGGTGGGTAGGGGACGGTCATGACCCAGAACGTCACCGAGCCCCAGATCAAGCCCCTCGCGCTCGTGACCGGTGCCTCCAGCGGCATCGGCTTCGAGCTGGCCAAGCAGTTCGCCGAGCACGGCTACGACGTCGTGGTCAACGCCGAGGACGCCGGCATCCAGAAGGCCGCGATGCTCATCCAGGCCTCCGGTGCCCAGGTGGTCCCCGTCCAGGCGGACCTGCGCACCGAGCAGGGCGTCGCGCAGCTGTGGGAGGCGGTGCAGGCGCTCGGCCGGCCGCTGGAGGCCGCTGCGCTCAACGCCGGCGTAGGCCAGAGCGGTGCCTTCGTCGACACCGACTGGGCCGACGACCTGTCGATCATGCAGCTCAACATCGTCTCCACCGCCGCGCTGCTCAAGCTCGCCCTGGTCGAGATGACCGCCCGCAACTCCGGGCGCATCCTGGTCACCTCCTCGATCGCCTCGACGATGCCCGGCGCCTACCAGCCGGTCTACAACGCCTCGAAGTCCTTCGTCCAGTCGCTCACCGAGGCCGTGCAGGCCGAGCTGGCGGACAAGGACTCCGCGGTCACCGTCACCTCGCTGATGCCCGGCCCGGTGGACACCGACTTCTTCGACCGGGCCGGCCTCGAGGACACGTCCATGGGCCAGGGCCCCAAGGACGGCGCGGACGCCGTCGCCGCGCAGGGCTTCGAGGCGCTGATGGGCGGCGAGCGCAAGGTCGTCGCCGCGTCCCTGGCGACCAAGGCGCAGGCCGCGGCAGCCGGCGTGCTGCCCGACTCGGTCAAGGCCGCCGTGCACAAGGTGATGGCCAAGCCGCAGGACTGACCGGCCGGACGGCGGCCCGCGTGGCCGCCGTCCCGACCGCAGGTCAGCGCACGGGCGCGGTGGAGGCCCGTTCGACCAGCACCGGGTCGACCAGCTCGGCCCGCTGGACCGGGTGGTCGACGACCATCCCGCTGAGCTGCTCCACCAGCAGCTCGGCGGCCCGCCGGGCCAGCAGCTCGGCGCGGTTGTCGACGGTGGTCAGCGGCGGGGACCACCAGGCGTAGAACGGCTCGTCCTCGGTGCAGATCACCGAGAGCTGAGTGGGCACCTGCAGCGGGCCGTCGCCGATCACCGGCAGCGCGCCGAACGAGGCCTCGTGGTTGCTGATCAGCAGCGCGGTCGGCGGGTCGGGCAGCGCCAGCAGCTCGGTGGCCGCCTGCCGCCCGAAGTCGGGCGTGAAGTCCCCGCGGCGCACCAGGTCCTCGTGCAGCGGCACACCCGCGTCGGCCAGTGCCCCGGCGAACCCGGCGTGGTGCAGCCGGCCGGAGGTGATGTCCGGCGGGCCCTCGATCGCGGCGATCCGCACGTGCCCGAGCTCCAGCAGGTGCCCGGTGGCGACCCGGGCAGCGGTCTCGTAGGCCGACATCACCGACGGCGCCAGCGACCCGGGCACCTCGCGGTTCATGGTGACGACCGCCTGCCCCTCCTGGACCAGGGTGTTCACCAGCTCGCTGTTGGCCCCGCTGCCCGCCACGACCACGCCGTCGAAGCGGTGCTGGCGCACCGTCTGCAGGAACGCCGCCTCGCGGGCCGGGTCGCCACCGGTGGTGCAGACGAGGACCTCGTACTCCTCCTCGGCCGCCCATGCCTGCAGCGTCTCGGCGATCGTGTGGAAGGTGGCCGTGCGCAGGTTGTTGACCACCAGCCCGATCAGGCCGGTGCGCCGGGTGCGCAGGGCGCTGGCCATCCGGTTGGGCTGGTACCGCAGCGCCACCGCGGCGGCCTCGACCCGGGCGCGGGTCGAGGGCAGCACCGCCGGGTGGCCGGACAGGGCCCGGCTCGCCGTGCTGGTGCTCACCCCGGCGGCGACGGCCACGGAGTTCAGGGTCGCCGGCACAGCTCGTTCCTACCTGTGCCCGGCTCGTCCCGCACGGTCACCCCCCTGCGCGGGCCGACGGTGTAGGTGTGCCGTCGGCGAGGACACATGCCGCGATGGGCTGAAGGACACATGCTGCCGTGATCTTGCAGGTGAGGCGGCCGGGAGCCCGGTCCCCGACCCCTCGGCCGAGGGCCCGGGCGGGGGGCCACAGGGACTGTCGTACCCCCGTCGTACGGTCGCCCGAGCTCCTCCACCGGAGGGTCGGCGAGAGGGGGAGACGTGTACGAGGTCGAGGGCGGGCTGGTGGTCAGCGCCAGCGACCTGACCGGCTTCCTGGAGTGCGAGCACCTCACCCGGCTGTCGGTGGAGGTGGCCCGCGGTGAGCGCGGCCGGCCACCGGCGGTCGACCCGATGACCGCGCTGGTCGCCGAGCACGGCATCGCCCACGAGGCCCGGCACGTGCAGCGGCTGCGCGACCGCGGCCTGAGAGTGGTCGAGATCGCCGGTCCGGCCGGGAAGGACGCCGCGGGGCTGCTGCGGGCCCAGGCCGAGACGCTGGCCGCCATGCGCGCCGGCGCCGACGTCGTCTACCAGGCGACCTTCTTCGACGGCACCTGGCGGGGGCACGCCGACTTCCTGCTCAAGCGCACCGACCGGGTCAGCGACCTGGGCCCGTGGGCCTACGACGTCGCCGACACCAAGCTCGCCCGGCGGATCAAGGTGCCCGCCCTGCTGCAGATGGCGCTCTACGGCGACCTCCTCGCCGGCCTGCAGGGCGTGCCGCCCGAGCTGCTGACCGTGGTCACCGGCGACCAGCAGGAGCTGGTCTTCCGGTACTCCGACGCCGAGGCCTACACCCGGGCGGCCCGGACGCGCTTCCTGGCGCGGCTGGCCGACGGCGACCTCGCAGCGCCCTACCCGAACGCGCACTGCGGGGTCTGCCCGTGGCGGGAGACGTGCACCGAGCGGTGGCGGGCGGAGGACTCGCTGTCGCTGGTGGCCACCATGCGCCGCGACCACGCCACCGCACTGGCCGAGGCCGGCATCACCACGGTCGCCGCGCTGGGTGTCCGCCGGGCCGAGGAGCTGCCGGAGTCGATCGGCCGCACGTCGGCGCAGCGGCTGGCCCAGCAGGCCCGCCTCCAGCTCGACGAGCGGACGACCGGCGTGCCCTCCTACGAGTTCCTGCCGCGCGAGCCCGACCGCGGTTTCCAGCTGCTGCCCCCGCCCAGCTCCGGGGACCTCTTCTTCGACATCGAGGGCGACCCGTTCGCCGGTGACGCGGGCCTGGAGTACCTGTGGGGCGTGCTGGACACGGCAGGGGAGTTCACCGCCCACTGGGGCTGCGACCCGGCTGCCGACGACCAGTCCGCCGCCGAGCGGGCCGCCTTCGAGGCCGTCGTCGACCAGCTCACCGCGGCGTACGCCGCCGACCCGACCATGCACGTCTACCACTACGCGCCCTACGAGCCGACCCGGCTCAAGACCCTGTCCGCCCGGCTGGGCACGCGGGAGGCCGAGGTCGACCGGCTGCTGCGGGCCGACGTCCTGGTCGACCTCTACGCCGTCGTCCGGCAGGGGCTGCGGCTGAGCAAGGAGTCCTACTCGATCAAGCAGGTCGAGGACTACTACCGCGGCCACACCCGCGCCCACGGCGAGACGGTGTCCGACGCCGGGGAGAGCATCGTCGCCTTCGAGCGCTGGCTGGCCACCCGCGACCAGCAGCTGCTGGACCAGATCGAGGCCTACAACCGCGACGACTGCGTCTCCACCCACGAGCTGCGCGACTGGCTGGAGGAGCGGCGCACCGAGCTGCTGGCCACCGGCGCGGGGCTCGGCCGGCCCGAGGACGGCGACCCCGAGGGCTCGGCGGAGAACGCCGCCGCCCAGGGCCTGCGCGAGGCCCTGGAGGACCGGCTGCTCGCACGCCTGCCCGAGGTCGGCCGCACCCCCGAGCAGGAGGCGACCTGGCTGCTGGCCCAGCAGCTGGGCTGGGACGCCCGCGAGGCCCGGTCCGCGTGGTGGGAGTACTTCCGGCTGCGGGACTCCGCCGCCGAGGACCTCGAGCGGGAGACCGCGGCGCTGGGCCCGCTGGAGGGCGCGGAGCTGCTCGGGGTGACCGGGCGGTCGGAGCACTGGCGGTACACCTTCCCGCCGCAGGAGACGAAGGTGTCGGCCGGCAACCGCTACGAGCACCTGCTCGCCGCCGCCGACGGCAGCCGTCCGACCAGCTCGGTCGTGGAGATCGACCCGACGGCCGGCTGGGTGGTGGTGGCCCGCCGCGCCGGGCTGGGGGCCGAGCACCCGACCGGGCTGCTGCCCACCTCCCCGCCCAGCGACCGGCTGTTCCGCGCCGCGCTGCACGACCTGGGCGAGCAGGTCGCCGGCAGCGGCATCGACGGTCCCGGTCCCGCCCGGGCCGCCCGCGACCTGCTGCTGCGCCGGCCGCCGCGGCTGCTGCCCGGCACGCCGCAGCGCGAGCCGGGGGAGGGGTCGGCGGCCGCGGTGCAACGGCTGGCCGGCCGGCTCGACGGCGGGGTGCTCGCCGTCCAGGGCCCCCCTGGTGCGGGCAAGACGTACACCGGCGCCCGGGCGGTCGTCGAGCTGGTCCGCGCCGGCCGGCGGGTCGGACTGACCGCGTCCAGCCACAAGGTGATCGGCAACCTGCTCGACGCGGTGATGGTCGCCGCGCGGGAGGCCGGCGTGCCGGTGCGGGCGCTGCAGAAGGCCGACGACGTGCAGCGGTGCAGCGACGCCGACGTGCGCTGCGTGACCAGCAACAACCAGGTGGTCGACGCCCTCGACTCCGGTGACGTCGACCTGGTCGCCGGCACCTCGTGGCTGTTCGTCCGGCCCGAGCTCGCCGGCCGGCTCGACGTGCTCGTGGTCGACGAGGCCGGGCAACTGGCCCTGGCCCGCACCCTGGCGGTGAGCCGCGCCGCGACCAACCTGGTCCTGCTCGGCGACCCGCAGCAGCTGCGCCAGCCCGGCCAGGGCATCCACCCCGAGGGCGCCGACGTGTCCGCGCTGCAGCACGTGCTGGGCGAGGACCCGGTGCTCCCCGCCGAGCGCGGGGTCTTCCTCGACCGCAGCTGGCGGATGGCCCCGGCGCTGTGCCGGGTGGTGTCCGACCTGTCCTACCGCGGGGAGCTGCAGCCGGCGCCGGTCACCGCCGACCACGCCCTCGACGCACCGGCGCGGTGGGCGGCGCCGGCCGGCATCGGCTGGGTCCCCGTGGTGCACGAGGGCAACGGGTCCGCCTCGCCCGAGGAGGCCGCGGTCGTCGCCGCGCTGGTCGGTGACCTGATGGGCCGGCGCTGGCACAGCGGCGGGGTCGACCGGGTGATGGGGCCCGCCGACGTCCTGGTGGTCACGCCGTACAACGCGCAGGTCAACCAGGTCCGCAGCGCGCTGGCCGCAGCTGGCCTCGGCGGGGTGGAGGTGGGCACGGTCGACAAGTTCCAGGGGCGGGAGGCGGCGGTCGCGGTGTTCTCGCTGGCCGCCTCCAGCGGCGCGCACGTGCCGCGCCGGCTGGACTTCCTGCTCGACCGGCACCGGCTCAACGTGGCCCTGTCCCGCGCCAAGACCGTCGCCTACCTGGTCGGCAGCCCGGCGCTGCTCACCTCGCCGGTGCAGACCCCCGACCAGCTGCGGCTGGTCAACGGGCTCTGCCGGCTGGTGGAGGTGGCGACCGGGCGGTCCCCGGCCGGCGCGTGAGCGCCCCGCCGGTCGACCTGCCCACGTGAGCGGCCCGCCGGTCGACCTGCGCCGCGCACCGCCGCCCACCTCCGCGGCGGTGCGCGACCGGTTCCGCCGGCAGGGCCGCCGGGACACGGTTCCGGAGCTCGCAGTGCGCCGGCGTCTGCATGCCCGCGGGGTCCGGTACCGGGTCGACGTCCGGCCCTGCCGTGAGACGCGTGCCCGTGGCGACCTCGTGTGGAAGGGCCGCAAGCTGGTCGTCTTCGTCGACGGGTGCTTCTGGCACGCCTGCCCGAGTTGCGGTCACCTGCCCACCGCCAACGGCGGCTGGTGGGCCGAGAAGCTCGCCGCGAACACCGCGCGCGACCGGCGCACCGATGCCGTCCTCACCGGGCTGGGCTGGCGCGTGCTGCGCTTCTGGGAGCACGAGGACCCCGACGCGGTGGTCGACCGGATCTGCGCGGAACTGGGTCGGGACCAGCCCTCGACCGCGGATGCTGGTTAGGCTAACCTCACCAACATCCGGTGGCGCCGTTGCCGGGACGACGACGTTCGGGAGACAGCGATGACCACCGCGTTGCGCGAGGCCACCGGGACGGCGGTCGCCGAGCCGGCACTGCGCGTGGTCCCCGAGCCCGTCGCCGCCCCCGGGTACCGCTTCTTCGACGTCACCGTCGCCCGCGTGCAGCGGCTGAGCCCGAGCTTCCTGCGGCTCACCCTCGCCGGTCCCGAGCTGGCCCGCTTCGGCGCCGGCCGCGACGACCAGCGGATCAAGCTGGTGCTCTCCCGCGACGGCTCCCCGGTCACCGACCTGCTCACCGACGGCCCGAACTGGTACGCCGAGTACTGCGCGCTGCCCGACGACCGCCGCCCGCACCTGCGCACCTACACCGTGCGCGCCGCCCGCCCCGACCTCGCCGAGCTCGACGTCGACGTCGTCCTGCACGGCGTCGACGGTGGCAACGCGGGCCCGGCCGCCAGCTGGGCGGCCGCCGCCCGGGTCGGCGACCCGATCGTGCTGCTCGGCCCCGACCGGCCCCGTCCGCGCAGCGCCGCCAGCGGCCGCGCCTGGGGCGTCGAGTGGGCCCCGCCGGCCGACGGCACCCTCGTCCTCGCCGGCGACGAGACTGCGGTCCCGGCGATCAGCGCCATCCTCGAGGCGCTGCCCGGCGGCCGCCGCACGGTCGCCGTGCTCGAGGTCCCCGAGGTTGGCGACGTCCTCTCCCTCGACCTCGCCCCGGGCATCGAGGTCCACTGGCTGGTCCGCGGCACGCGTGGGCACGGCGCGGCCCTCGGCCCGGCCGTGCACGCCGCGCTGTGCAGCCTCGGGCTCGCCCGGGCCGGTGCCGGGCAGGAGCCCGAGGACGTCGACCTCGACGGCGGCATGCTGTGGGAGGTGCCCGACGTCCGGCCGACCGGCTGCTACGCCTGGCTGGCCGGGGAGGCGGGCATGGTCAAGGCGCTGCGCCGCCGGCTGGTGCGCGACCTGGGCATCCCGCGCACCTCGGTGGCCTTCATGGGCTACTGGCGCCGGGGCGCCGCCGAGGGCGCCTGAGCTCGTACCGTCGGCCGGGTGCGTCCCTTCCTGCTCGTCCTGCTGGTCCTGTTCGCGGTCTGGGTCGCCCTCACCGTCATCGGTTTCATCGTCAAGGGCCTGCTGTGGCTGGCCGTGATCGGCGTCGTCTGTCTGGTCGTCACCGCCTACGCCGGGGGCTCGCGCCGCCGGTGACGGTGCTGCTGGTCGACGTGGCGAACACCGTCGGCGCCCGGCCCGACGGCTGGTGGCGGGACCGCGCCGGCGCGACCGCCCGGCTGCTCGACCGGCTGGCGCTGCTGCCCGGCTCCGACGTCGTCGGCCCCGACGGGGCGCCGGTACCGGTGACCGCGCTGGTCGCCGTGGTCGAGGGCCGTGCGCGGGACGTCGCCGCCCCGCCCGGGCTGCGGCTGGTGCGTGCCCCCGGCAGCGGGGACGACGCCCTCGCCGCGGTGGCCGCCGACCTGGTCGAGGGCGACGACGACCTCCTGGTGGTCACCGCCGACCGGGAGCTGCGCTCCCGGCTGCCCGCGGCCGCCCGCACCGCCGGCCCGGGCTGGCTGCTCGGGGTGGCCGACGCTGCGGCCGCTGACCGGGCGGCCGACGCCGACGAGGTGCAGGATCGGTCCCCGTGAGCGTCAAGAAGTTCCTCAACGACCCTGACGACCTGGTGGTCGAGGCGCTGGAGGGCCTGGTCACCGCCTCGGCCGGCCGTCTCCGCCTGCACCGCGACCCGCTGTGGCTGGAGTCCGCGGCCGGGGGGACCGACCGCCGGGTCGCGCTGGTGTCCGGTGGCGGGTCGGGGCACGAGCCGCTGCACAGCGGGTTCGTCGGCCCCGGGATGCTCGACGCCGCCGTCCCGGGTGCGGTGTTCGCCAGCCCGACCGCGCTGCAGGTGGTCGCCGCCGTCCGCGGGGTCGACCGGGGTGCCGGCGTGCTGCTGGTCGTGAAGAACTACACCGGCGACGTGCTCAACTTCCGGATCGCGGCCGAGATCGCCGCCGAGGAGGGCATCGAGGTCGAGACCGTGCTGGTCGACGACGACCTGGCCAGCGAGTCCGACGACGGGCCGGGCCGCCGGGGCACCGCGGCCACGGTCGTGGTGGAGAAGGTGTGCGGCGCCGCCGCGGCGCGCGGGCTGCCGCTGGCCGAGGTGGCCGAGCTGGGCCGCCGGGTCGTCGCCGGCGCCCGCAGCATGGCCGTCGCGCTGGAGGGCGCGGTGCACCCGGGCGAGGACGTGCGCTCCTTCGACCTGGCCGCCGACGAGGTCGAGCACGGCGTCGGCATCCACGGCGAGCGCGGCATCGACCGGCGCCCCATGGCCTCGGCGCACGAGCTGGTCGGCGCGCTCACCGAGCCGCTGGTCGCCGCACTCGGGCTGGCCGACGGCGACCGGGCGGTCGTCGTCGTCAACGGCCTGGGTTCCACCCACCTGCTCGAGCTCTACGTCGTCTTCCGTGAGGTCGCCGCGCTGCTGGAGGCCCGCGGCGTCGCCGTCGCGCGCAGCCTGGTCGGCCCCTACGTCACCGCCCTGGACATGGCCGGCGCCTCGGTCACCCTCGTGCGCGCCGACGACGAGCTGCTCGGGCTCTGGGACGACGCCGTCACCACCACCGCGCTGACCTGGGAGACCCGATGACCGCCACGCTGGACCGTGCCTTCGCCCGCCGCTGGGTCGACGCCTTCGCCACCGACTTCGAGCGGGAGCGCGCCCGGCTGACCGAGCTGGACCGTGCCGCCGGGGACGGCGACTTCGGCGCCAACCTGCGCTCGGCGCTGGGCAAGGTGCAGCAGCGGCTGGCCGCCGACCCCCAGACCGCCCGCGCCGTGTTCGCCGCGGTGTCCGACGCGTTCCTGGACACCGGCGGCACCAGCGGCCCGCTGTTCGGCATGTGGTTCCGGGCGCTGTCCCGGGCGCTGCCGGAGACCGACCCGGCCGACGTCACCCAGCTGGCCGAGGGGGTGCGGGAGGGCACGGCCACCGTGCAGCGGCTGGGCGGTGCCGAGGTGGGCGACAAGACGATGGTCGACGCGATGGTCCCCGCCGTCGCGGCGCTCACCGACGCCACGGGCACCGGGCCGCAGCAGGCGCTCACCGCCGCGGCCGAGGCCGCCGAGGCAGGAGCCGCCTCGACCGAGGACCTCGTCGCCCGACGGGGGCGGGCCAGCTACGTCGGTGAGGTCGCCCGCGGGGTCCTCGACCCCGGTGCGCTCGCGGTCGCGCTGTTCTTCCGGGCCGGCGCCCGCGCGCTCGACGGCTGAGGCCGTCGGGCAGGGTGGCGGCATGACCGCGATCCCACCGTCCGCGGTGCGCGCCGCCGCCGACCTCGCCTCGACCGCGCTGGCGGCGGTGACCCCCGAGCTGCTCACCGCACCGACGCCGTGCCGCGACTTCGACGTCCGTGCGCTGCTGGACCACCTGGCGTGGGCCGCGGTGCTGTCCCAGCGGGCCGCGGTGCGGATGCCGCTGGAGCACGACCCGGACAGCCTCACCCCCGCGCCGTTCCTGGACGGGCTGCCGGTGGAGCAGTGGGCGGCCGCGGTGCCCGCCGAGCTCGACACCGCCGCCGACGCGTGGGCCGACCCGGCCGCCTGGGAGGGCGAGACGCTGATGGGCGCCACGCCCATGCCGGCCGCCGTCGTCGGACCGCTGATGCTGGCCGAGTTCGTGCTGCACGGCTGGGACCTCGCCCGCGCGGTCGGGGCGCCCTACGACGTCCCGGCCGCGCTGGGCGAGGCCACGCTGGCCGCGGTGGAGCCGATCGCGTAGCTGGGCCGCGACGGCGGCTGGTACGGCCCCGCGGTGCCCGTGCCGGACGCCGCGCCCGCGGCCGACCGGGCGCTCGGGCTCACCGGCCGCGACCCGCGCTGGACGCCCTGACGCTCAGTCCAGCGGCTTGACCAGGGTGAGCCGGGTCGAGCGGCGACGGCCGGGCAGACAGGCGGCCGCGGCCAGGGCGAGGGCGACGCCGTCCTCGATCAGCCCGGCCCGCAGGTCGGGCATCCGGGTGCTCGCCCACTGCCGCCAGGCCAGCCCGCCGAACGAGCCGGCCGCCGAACCGACCATGCCGGCGACCACCGGCCAGGCGGCGTTCGCGCCCTGCCGCCGGGCCAGGAGCCCCGCCCCGGTGGCGCCGCTGGCCAGCCGGGGCGGCAGGCCGGCACCGCTGGTGCGGTCGGGGGTGCTGGGCTGCTTGTCGCCGTACAGCTCACCGGCCAGCGAGGCGAACGAGGCGACCTTCTTCAGCGCCCCGGTGTCGGCCGCGGTGAGCGTCGGGGCAGCCAGACCCAGCGAGCTGCGGCTGCCGGTGGCGATGCCCAGCAGCAGCGAGCGGCGCACCAGGTCGGCGGAGGCCCCCTGCCGGGGCAGCACCCGCTCCTTCGGCGTCGGCAGGCTCTGCACGACCGCCTGCACGGCCGCGCCGTAGGCCAGGTGCGGCAGGGCGTCGGCGACCCAGTCCTCGCGCGACCAGGTGCGCGGGTCGCTCACGCCGAGCAGGGCGACGGGGACGTCGGTGGTGGCCATCGACGCCGCGCCCTTGACCACCGAGCCCACCGGGAAGGGCATCCGCACGCCGGCGGAGCGGACCAGGCTGGACACCACCCCGACGGTGAGCCCGTTGGCGATGCCCAGCAGCGCACCGAGGCCGGTGGCCCGGCTGGCCCGCTCACCCCCGGACCCGGTCAGCCGCTGGCCGGTGGCCGCGAGCAGGGCCTGGACGGTCTGCTCGGGCACGGTGCTGGCCGGGCGACCGCGCAGGGTCATGTCGAGGTAGGTGGCAGCGGTGAGGGCGGTGGTGCCGGCGGCGCCGGCCAGCAGCCCCCGGGTCAGGGTCCCGGTCATCACCGGAGCCTGTACGTCGCGGGCCCGCCCGGCAACCGCAGTGGACCGGTGGACCGGCTGAGCAGGGTGGGGCGACGGCGTGGTGACACTCACGCCTCCGCGACACGCATCGGTCGCACCCGGCTGGCACGGTGGAAGTCAGCGCCCGAGGTCGTGTGCTCTCCGACCCCCGCCCGCCGCACCCCGGTGCCGCGCGTGCTCCTGCGCCGCGCGTTCTCCCGTGAAGGTCCTCATGTCCGTTCCCGGTCCCTCCCCGTCCCGTACCCGGACCCCGTCCCGACTCCGCGCACCCGGGGTCCGGACGGCACCACCCTCGCTGTCCCGGCTGCGCGTCGCCGTCGCCGTCCTGTTCGGTCTCGACGGCTTCGTCTTCGGCAGCTGGGCGGCCCGCGTCCCCGACGTCAGCGCCGCGACCGGCGCCGGCCACACCGCGCTCGGCGTGGCCCTGCTCTGCCTGTCACTCGGCGCGCTGGCGTGCATGCAGCTCAGTGCCGCGGTGTGCCGCCGGTTCGGCACCGGCAGGACCAGCGCGCTGGCCGGGATCGGCGCGAGTGCCTGTGCAGCCCTCCCCGGCTTCGCCACCTCGGTGCCGGCACTGTGCGCGACCCTGCTCGTCTTCGGCGCCACCACCGGCGCGGTCAACGTGGCCGCCAACAGCGTCGGCGTCCGGGTCGAGGCACGGGCCGGACGGCCGCAGCTCTCCGGCCTGCACGCCGCCTTCAGCGCCGGCGGACTGCTCGGCGCGCTGATCGGCGGGTTGGCCTCCGCCGTCGTCGGCGTCGCGCCGCACCTGGTCGGAGTGGCCCTGGTGGGCCTGGCCGCGATGACCTGGGTGGGGCCGGTCCTCGTCGCCTCCGACGCCGGCCGGCCGGGAGCCGAGCCGCTCGTCGTCCCCGGCGGTGCCGCGCCGGGACGGCGGCCGACCGGTGTCCTGGTGCTGCTGGGTTCCGTGGCCGGGGCGACCGCCTACGGGGAGGGCGCCCTCAGCGACTGGGGTGCCCTGCACCTGCGTGAACAGGTGCACGCTGCCCCGGCGCTCGCCGCGGCGGGCTACGCCGGGTTCTCCTCGGCGATGGCCGTGGGCCGGCTGGCCGGTGGCCGCCTGGTGGTCGCGGTCGGTGAGCGGCGGCTGTTGGTCGGCGGCGCGCTCCTGGCCGCGGCCGGGGCCCTGGCCGCGGTCACGACGTCGTCCCTGCCGGTGGCGCTGGCCGGGTTCGTCCTCGTCGGGCTCGGCCTGGCGAACGTGTTCCCGCTGGCCATCGCCCGGGCCGGTGCGCTCGGCGGCCCCTCCGGCGTGGCCCTGGCCACCACGGTGGGCTACACCGGCCTGCTCGGCGGACCGCCGGTGATCGGTCTCCTCGCCGAGCGTGCCGGGCTGCCCACCGCGCTCGGCACGGTCGCGGTGATGGCCGTGCTCGCCGCTGTCCTGGTGCTGGGCATCGAGGGCTCCGCAGTCCGGCGTCCGGTGCTGCCCGCGATCCCGGGCTGGGCGCAGCCGGTGCTCTTCGGGCGACGCCCGGTCGCGGTCCAGCTCCGCCCGGGCGGTGAAACCGCCCTGGCGTCTCGGGTGCGCAGCGGGGCGGGCAACTACATCCGCGACCTCGAGCTGCTCGAGGTGGGCTGACCCCGCCGCTGGCCGGCGGGTCGTGCAGGGGCGAAGCTGAGTCCCCATGACCACCCCTCCCGTGCACCTGTCGACCTGGCCGACGCCGCTGGACCCCGCGCCCCGGTTGGCCGTCGCCCTCGGGCTGGAGCCCGGCGACCTGTGGCTCAAGCGTGACGACCTGACCTCCTTCGCCGGGGGCAACAAGGTGCGCAAGCTCGAGCACCTGGTCGGCGAGGCGGAGGCGGCCGGGGCCACGGTGCTGGTCACCACCGGGGGCGTGCAGTCCAACCACGCCCGGATGACCGCGGCCGCCGCGGCCGTGCGCGGGCTGTCGTCGGTCCTCGTGCTCACCGGCGCCGCCGACGCCGCCCGGCCGGGCAACCTGGCGCTGGAGGAGCTGTTCGGCGCCCGGGTGGTGCTGGTGCCCCCGGGCGAGGACGCGCAGGCACGGATCGCCGCCGTCACCGTCGAGCTCCGGGACGCCGGCGAGGTGCCCGCCGTCCTGCCGCTGGGCGGCTCCACGCCGACGGGTGCCCGCGGCTACCTGGCCTGCGCCGGGGAGCTGGCCGAGCAGGCGCCGGACCTGGACACCGTCGTCGTCGCCGTCGGCTCCGGCGGCACGATGGCCGGCCTGGTCGCCGGGCTCGGCGCGGAGCGGGTGCTGGGCGTCGACACGGGTGCGGTGCCCGACCCCGCGGAGCGGGTCACCGAGCTGGCCACCGCGCTGGGCGCGACCGTCGGCGGGCTGCGGCTGCGGCGGGACCAGGTGGGGGAGGGCTACGGCGCGCTCACCGAGGCCGGTGCGACCGCGATGCGGACCGCGGCGCGCACCGAGGGCCTGGTGCTGGAGCCGGTCTACACGGGCAAGGCGATGGCCGGGCTGACGGCCGCGGTCGCCGACGGCAGCGTGCGGCCCGGGCGGCGCACGGTGTTCCTGCACAGCGGCGGGCTGCCGGGGCTGTTCGGCCACCCGTACGCCGCCGAGCTGGCGTCCCGGGCGCTGGGGAGTGCGTGAACGCCGTGTTCCGTTCCGTCGCACCCCGTTGACTCCTCGCCCGCGGAGGCGGTGAGGTGGGCCGGTGACCATCCGCCGGACGACGCTGGGCGGGCACACCCACGAGTTCGCCTCGCTGTCGGACCTGCTGGCGAAGGCCACACCCGCCCGCTCCGGTGACGTCCTCGCCGGGATCGCCGCGGAGTCGCAGGCCCAGCGGGTCGCCGCACAGCTGGTGCTCGCCGACGTCCCGCTGGCCACGTTCCTGACCGAGCAGGTGGTCGGCTACGACGAGGACGACGTCACCCGGCTGGTCCTCGACACCCACGACCCGCTGGCCTTCGCCCCGGTCGCCGCGCTGACCGTGGGGGAGTTCCGCGACTGGCTGCTGGCCCGCGCCGCCGAACGTGACGAGACCGCGATCAGCTCGCTGGCCCGCGGCCTCACCCCGGAGATGGTGGCCGCGGTGTCCAAGCTGATGCGCACCGCCGACCTGGTCGCCGTGGCTCGTCGCACCCGCGTCGTCACCGGCTTTCGCAGCACGCTCGGCCTGCCTGGGCGGATGGCGTCGCGGCTGCAGCCCAACCACCCCACCGACGACCCGGTCGGGGTGACCGCCTCGATCCTGGACGGGCTGCTGCACGGCAGCGGGGACGCCGTCATCGGGATCAACCCGGCCACCGACTCCCCGGCGCAGACGGTCGCGCTGCTGGAGCTGGTCGACGCGGTGATCGGCCGCTACGAGATCCCCACCCAGTCCTGCGTGCTGGCCCACGTGACCACCACGCTGCGGGCGCTGGAGGCCGGCGCCCCGGTCGACCTGGTGTTCGCCTCGATCGCCGGCACCCAGGCGGGCAACCGCGGCTTCGGGATCACCCTGGACCAGCTGGCCGAGGCCCGTGCCGGCGCGCTGGCGCTGGGCCGCGGCACGGTGGGGCGGCAGGTCACCTACTTCGAGACCGGGCAGGGCTCGGCGCTGTCGGCCGACGCGCACCGTGGCGTCGACGGCCGGGCGGTCGACCAGCAGACCCTGGAGTGCCGCGCCTACGCCGTCGCCCGGCACTTCGACCCGCTGCTGGTCAACACCGTGGTCGGCTTCATCGGCCCGGAGTACCTCTACGACGGCAAGCAGGTGGTGCGGGCCGGGCTGGAGGACCACTTCTGCGGCAAGCTGCTCGGCCTGCCGATGGGCGTGGACGTCTGCTACACCAACCACACCGACGTCGACGGCGACGACACCGACGCCCTGCTGCTCCTGCTCGGCGCCGCGGGCTGCGCGTTCGTCATCGCCGTCCCCGGCTCGGACGACGTGATGCTGCACTACCAGTCGCTGTCGTTCACCGACGTGCTCACCGCCCGGTCGGTGCTGGACCTGCGCCCCGCCCCGGAGTTCGAGGCGTGGCTGGCGCGGATGGACCTGCTCGACGACACCGGCCGCGTCCGCGACCTGGCGCCGGACTCCGTGCCCGCCCGCGCCCTCCTCGCCGCCGCCCGCCCGTGACCGACCACGACAGGGAGGAAGTGGCCACTTCCGCCCCTGAGGGCGACCCGTGGGCGGTGCTGCGGAGGGCGACGCGGGCGCGGGTGGCGCTGGGGCGGGCCGGGGACGGGCTGCCGACGGCGCGGGAGCTGGAGTTCCGGGCCGCGCACGCCGCCGCCCGGGACGCCGTGCACACCGCCCTGGACGCCGACCGGGTGCGCGCTGCACTGACCGCGGCGGGCGTCGGGCTGGACGTGCTCGAGGTGCACAGCGCGGCACCGGACCGCACCACCTACCTGCAGCGCCCGGACCTGGGACGACGGCTGGCGCCGGGCACGGAACTGCCCGCCGGGGAGCACGACCTGGCGCTGGTGGTCGCTGACGGGCTCTCGCCCCGGGCGGTGCACGAGCACGCCGCGGGCACGGTCGCGGCGGTGCTCGAGCGGCTGCCCGGGTGGTCGGTGGCGCCGGTGGTGCTGGCGCACCAGGGGCGGGTGGCCCTCGGTGACCCGGTCGGGCAGGCGCTGGGCGCGGCGATCGTCGTCGTCCTCGTGGGGGAGCGGCCCGGGCTGAGCTCGGCGGACAGCCTCGGGCTGTACCTGACGCACGGGCCGCGGCCGGGCCGGGCGGACTCCGAGCGCAACTGCATCTCCAACGTCCGGCCGCCGCACGGGCTCGGGTACGCGCAGGCCGCGGACACCCTGGTGGCGCTGCTGCAGGCGTCCCGGCAGCTGGGCGCCTCGGGCGTGGTGCTCAAGGACGAGGGGACGGCGCTCGGGAGCTGAGCCGTCCCCTCGTCCAGGCGTGATCCGGCCCCGCGAAGGGGCCCTGAGTCAGCTGGCGTACGAGCCGGAGCTGAGGTCCTCCAGCAGCGACGGGCCGGTCGGGGCCCAGCCGAGCTCGGCGCGGGCCTTGGCGCCGGTGGCCTGCTGGGAGATGTCCAGCGCGCCGGCCAGCGGACCCAGGCGGGCCTCGGTCTCGGCCTCGGTGGAGGGCACCGTGCGCTCGTCGAGCCCGGCGCCGCGGGACGCCGCCGCACCGATCTCGGCCACCGTCGGGTTCACACCGCTCACGCCCAGGTAGTACGCGCCGGGCGCGGCCTCGGTGAGCGCGGCGACGTAGAGCCGGGCGAGGTCCTCGGTGTGCACCGTGGTCCAGGTCTGCTCGCCGCTGCCGGGCAGCACCAGGGCGCCGTCGTCGGTGCGCGGGCCGTCCTTGACGACGTTCGGCAGGCCGAGGCCCCGGCCGTACACGATGCCGGGGGCGATGACGACCGAGCGCACGCCGTCGTCGGCCGCGGCCCGCACCCGGGCGTCCAGCGGCAGCCGCCAGGCGGTCAGCGCCGGCGGGGCGAGGGGGGTGTCCTCGTCGATCGTGCCCGCGCCGTGCACCCACACACCGCTGGTGTGCACGTAGGGCTTGTTGCTGCCGGACAGCGCGGGCAGGACGGCGTCGAGGAGGGCGGCGTCCCGGTCGGCGTCCTTGCCGTCGGCGGTGGCCGCGGTGTGGACGAAGCCGTCGGCGGCGCGGGCGGCCTCGGCGAGCAGCGCGGTGTCCTCGACCGACCCGCGGACGACGGTCGCGCCCGCGGCCTGCAGTGCCCGCGCGGAGGCGTCGCTGCGGGCCAGCGCGTGCACGTCGTGGCCGTCGGCCAGCAGGGCGGTGAGGAGGGCGGAACCGACGAGCCCGGTGCCACCGGTGAGGAAGACGTCCATGTCCGGTCCAAGAGCGGCGCGGGCGCGCCGATTCCCTCAGTACCGGCGCAGCGGGCCGATCCGCATCACCGCGCTGAGCGCGGCCTCCAGCGGGTGGCGGCGCGGGGGCTCCACCTCGGCCGGCCAGTCCGGTGCCAGGTCCGGGTCGAGGGAGGCGCTGGCCGTCTCGGCCACCCGGCCCTGCAGCCGGGCCCGCACCTCCTCGGCCGAGTAGGCCCGCCGCGACCTCTCGTGGCGGGCCAGCACCGCACCGGTCGCGGCGACTCCGACGATCCCGGCGACTCCGAACAGCTTCGACAGGCGCATGAGGCGGTAGCGTAGTGACGTGGCTCACTCCCGTGTGGTCTCCCGTGCGTCCGTGCCGGCCCTGTCGCTCGCCGAGGCCGTCGACCTGACCCGCACCGGCGACATCTGGGTCTTCCGCGGGGCGTCGCTGGCCGACCGGGCGATCCAGACGGTCACCAACGCCCCGGTCAACCACGTCGGCATGGCCGTCGTCCTCGAGGACCTGCCGCCGCTGCTGTGGCACGCCGAGCTCGGGCACTCGCTGGTCGACGTGTGGTCGGGCCGGCACCAGCGCGGCGTGCAGCTGCACGACCTGTCCGACGCCGTCTGCGTGTGGGCCAAGCGCTACGGCCAGCAGGGCTGGCTGCGCCAGCTGGTCGGCCCGGCCGACGACGGCGGGGTGACCCGGGAGATGGAGGACGGCGCCCTGCGCACCATCGCCCGGCTCGACGGCAAGCCGTTCCCGACCACGCGGCACCTGGCCCGCGGCTGGGTCAACGGCAGGCTGCGCCGGCACCAGAGCAACGACACCGTCTTCTGCGCCGAGCTGGTGGCCGCCACCTACACCGCGATGGGCCTGCTGGCCGCCGGCCGGCCGCTGGCCGCCTACGACCCGGGGAGCTTCTGGTCCGGCGACGACCTGCCGCTGGTGGGTGCGCAGCTGGGCACCGAGATCCGGGTCGACGTCCCGTCCGGCCCGGTCTGCGGCTGAGCGGTCCGGTCGCCTGTGCCGCGGGGTGAGGGCACGAGTCGCCAGGCGACGACGGCCGCAACGACCAGCAGCACGGCGGCGATCGCCGACGTCACCTGCATGGCGGAGCCGAACGCCGTGCGGGCGGCGGTGAGCAGCTCGTCGTCCAGGGCCGCGGCGGAGGCGGTGGCGAGCGACTCCCGCGCGGCGCCGGCCTCGGCCGGCGGCAGGGCGGTGAGGTCGGGCAGGGCTGCCCGGTACACCAGGGTGTGCAGCGTGCCGAGCAGGGCGATGCCCAGCGCGATCCCGAGCTCGTAGGACATCTCCGACAGCGCCGACGCAGCACCGGCCCGGCGCGGCGGCACGGCACCCAGGACGGCGTCCGTGGCGGTGGTGAACGTGACGCCGATGCCCAGGCCGACGATCACCAGGCCGACGGCCAGCCACGCATACCCTGCCGCCCCCTCCGCGACCGCGAGGACCGCCATCCCTGCGGCGGCGACGAGGAGCGCGAGACCGAGGGTGCGGCCCAGGCCGAGCCGGGCGACGAGCGGGGCCACGATGGCGACCACCGCGACCGCGGCGATGGTCAGCGGCAGCTCGCGCAGCCCGGCATGCAGCGGTGACCAGCCCTGCACCAGCTGCAGGTACTGGGAGAAGAAGAACAGCAGCCCGCTGAAGGCGAAGACCGCGATCAGGCTGGCCAGCAGCGTCCCGCTGAACGCCGGCCGAGCGAACAGGGTGACGTCGACCAGGGGGCTGGTGAGCCGGCGCTGCCGGCGCACGAACGTCAGCCCGCTGGCCAACCCCAGGACGACGGTGGCCAGCCCCGCGAGGTCGGCGCCGGACTGCGCGGTGTGCTTCACCGCCCACACCAGCGGGACGATCGACAGCACCGACAGTGCAGCGCTGGGCAGGTCGAACCGCCCGGGCCGGGGGTCGCGGGACTCGGGCACCAGGAGCGCGACGGCCACCAGGACCCCGGCCATGACCGGGAGGTTGATCAGGAACACCGACCCCCACCAGAAGTGCTCGAGCAGCGCGCCGCCGATCAGGGGTCCCAGTGCGGCGCCGCCCGAGCTCCCGGCGGCCCAGACGGCGATGGCCCGGGTCCGCTGCCGGGCGTCGGGGAACAGGTTGCGGATGATCGACAGCGTCGAGGGCATCAACGTCGCGCCGGCCACGCCCAGCAGCACGCGGGCGGCGATGAGCCAGCCGGCGGTGGGGGCGAACGCAGCGAGCAGCGACGCCAGGCCGAAGCCGGTGACCCCGATCAACAGCAGCCGGCGGCGCCCGAGCCGGTCGGCGAGCGTGCCCATGCTGATCAGCAGGCCGGCCAGGGCGAAGGAGTACGCGTCGCCGATCCACAACAGCTGGGTGGCCGACGGTGCGAGGTCGGCGGTGAGGGCGGGGGCGGCCAGGGCCAGGACGGTGCCGTCCACCGCCAGCAGGGTCACCGCGAGCGTGAGCGCACCCACCGCGGCCCACGTCCGGGCGCGCACCGGAGGTGTGCCGGCCGCTGTCTGGTCGGTGCCTGGGATGGAGGACGACATGACGCCACTCTACCGACCATCTGGTCGGTTGTACCGACCAGATGGTCGGGAGGATGATGTGACGTCCACCGCTGCCCGTCCCGGGTGGCGCAGGACGACGGAGAGCCGATGTCAGCTCCTGTGCGGGACACCGCCCGGACCCGTCGCGTCGTGCTCGACGCGGCCGCCGCGGTGGTCACCGAGCACGGCGCCGGGGTCAGCCTCGACGCCATCGCCCGCCGGGCCGGGATCTCCAAGGGCGGGCTGCTGCACCACTTCCGCTCCCGGGAGCAGCTGCTGGTGGCCGTCGCCGAGGACCTGCTGGAGCACTTCGCCGTCGCCGTGCGCGAGGCCACCGAGCCGACCGACCACGCACCGGGCCGGCTGGTCCGCGGCTACGTCCGCGCGTGCTTCGATGAGCTGCGCACCGACCAGCCGGTGCCCGAGCACCTCCTGCTCGGCGCCGCGCTCGTCGGGGTGCCCGGGGTGCGCGAGCTGCTGCGCGCCGACGCGCGCCGCTGGCGTGCGGCGTTCGCCGCCGACGGGCTGGACCCGCAGCGTGTCCTGCTGCTCACCGCCGCCGCCGACGGCGCCGGGCTGGCCGGGGTCTTCGAGGGTGACCTGGACCCCGAGCGACTGCAGCGCGTGCGGGACCTCCTGCTCGCCCTCAGCCGGGAGGACGGGCCACTGGTGGCCGGCGACGTCCCGCCGGACGGGAACTGAGCCCGGAAGGGGTCAGACCCGCACCCAGCGCTCCACCAGCTCGACGATCGCCGCCTCCTTCGCCGCGACGTCCGCGCTGTCGCCGAGGGTGAGCACGGCCCGGTCGGTGTCGGCCCAGCGCAACAACCCCGTGTCGTCGGGGAAGGTGAAGCCCGCGGTGTCCTGCGGCCGGGCGCCGCGGTGGAACACCAGCTGCAGGTGGTCGACGGGGAAGAGCCGGAAGGTCACCCGGTCGACACCGGCGGCGCAGAAGCTGGGCGCCCGCCACTTCACGTGCTCGGTGAGGTCGGCGGCCGAGGCCATGATCGCCGCGCGGAGCCGGCGGACGTCGTCGGCGCGGGGGTGGTCGAGCTCGGCGAGGAACTCCTCGACCGTCTGCTGTGCCATGCACCCAGGGTCCTCTCCGCCTACGCCCGGTGGTGCACCGCGGTCGCTGCGTCACCGCCCAGCACCAGCTCGCCGTCCCGCTCGCCGGCCAGCGCCGGGTCGTGGGTCACGCAGACGACCAGCCGGTCGGCCAGCGCCCGGCGCAGGTCGGCCACCAGGGCGGCGGCCGTCGGCGGGTCCAGGTGCGCGGTCGGCTCGTCGAGCAGGACGACGTCCCGGTCGGCCAGCAGCGCCCGGGCCACGGCGAGCCGGCGGCGCTCCCCGCCGGACAGCGAGGTGCCGCCGGCTCCGACCGGGGTGTCCAGGCCCGCGGGCAGCTCGGCCAGCAGGCCGCCGAGACCGGCGTCGGTCAGCGCCCGGCGCATCGCCTGCTCGCCGTCGGCGCCGGCGAGCTCTCCGCGCGGGCGGGCCAGCGCCAGGTTGGCCCGCAGCGTCGCGTCGAACACGTGCGCGTCCTGCGGGCACCAGGCGACGGCGCCCTGCACGTCGGCGCGGGCCAGCCGGTCGACCGGCACCGGACGGCGGCCGTCGCCCAGCACGTACTCGCCCGACGTGGGCCGCAACGAGGCCATCAGCACCGACAGCAGCGTCGACTTGCCCGACCCCGATGGGCCGGTGACCACCAGCCAGCCGCTGCCCGCGGTGGCCACCAGGTCCAGGTCGGTGAGCACGGCGGGGCGGCCGGGCCAGCCGGCGGTGAGGTGCTCGGTGGCCAGCTCGCGCACCGGCCGCGGGACGGCGAGCCGGTCGGCCGGCGCGGGGTCGGTGGCGACCGGCTCGGCCAGCACGGCCTCCACCCGGGCGCGGGCGTCGCGCCAGGCGAGCCGGTACCGGGCGGCGGCGCCGATCGCGGTCAGCGGCTCCAGCATCGCCAGCGGCGCCAGGGTCAGGACGGCGGCGACCGGGGCGGACAGCTCGCCGGCGCGCACCGCGGCCCCGGCCACGCCGAGCGCCAGGACGGCGGCGGCGCCGGTGGCCAGCACCGCGACCGCGTCGGCGGCGGCGGCCGCGGCGGCACCGGCCTGCGCGGCCCGGCCCTGCCGGCGGCCCAGCGCGTCGAGCCGGTCGACCTCACCGGGGACCAGGCCGTGCACCCGCAGGTCGGCGGCGGCCTCGAGGGTGGCGCTGGTCTCGCGCAGAGTCACCGTCTGCAGCTCCGCGGCGGTGTGGGCGACGCCGCGGTCGGCCCACCGGTGCACCGCGAGGACGGCCAGCACCGCGGCGGCCACGACCGCGCCGACCAGCAGCCCGGCCCGGGCGTCGAGCGCGGTCAGCGCCGCCGTCGCCCCGGTGAGCACCACGGCCGACACCAGCGGCGGGGTGACCACCCGCACCGACAGGTCCTGCAGCAGGCCGACGTCGCCGACCACCCGGGCCAGCGCTCGGCCCGGCGTCCGGTCGGCGGCCGGGCCCTGCGCGATGAGCGCACTCCACAGCCGCAGCCGGGTGCGCGACGCCAGCTGGAACGCCGCGTCGTGGCTGGCCAGCCGCTCCAGCCAGCGCAACACCGCTCGTCCGAGGCCCGAGCCCCGGACGGCGACGATGGCGATCATCAGGGTGAGGATCTGCGGCTGCTCGGCGGCCCGGACGATCAGCCAGCCCGACACCGCGGTCAGCGCGATGCCGAAGCCCGAGGACGCCGCCCCGGCGGCGACCGCCCGCGCCACGGCCCGCCGCGGCCAGGCGAGCCCCGCCGTCCCGACCGCCGTCCCGGCCGTCGTCCCGGCCGTCGCCCCCGGCTCGGCGGCGTCCGGCTCGGTCCCGACGGGGGCGAACGTGGCCACTTTCGCCCCCGGCGTGGTCGCGGCCGGGACGGTGGTGAGGGCCGGGACGCCGGGGCGCGCGGGCAGCTCGACGGTGCGGTCGGCGAGCGCGGCCAGCGCGGGCTCGTGGGTGACCAGGACGGTGCACAGCGAGCCGCGCAGCCCGTGCAGCAGCTCGGCGACCCGGGCGGTGGCGGCGGCGTCGAGGGCCGCGGTGGGCTCGTCGAGCAGCAGCACCCGGGCGCCGCGCTGCACCCGCACCAGCGCACGGGCCAGCGCGACCCGCTGCAGCTCACCGGGGGACAGCGTGCGGCAGGCCCGGTCGCGCAGGTGTGCAGCCCCCACCCAGGCCAGGGCGGTGGCGGCGAGCTCGGGAGCGCGGTCGGCCGGGCCGGCATGCCGGAGCAGCTCCTCGAGCACGGTGTCGGCGACGGTCACCGGGAACTGCGGGACGACGGCGACGTCGGCCGGCCGCAGCACGGTGCCGGTGACCTGCGCGGTGCCGCCGTCGGCCAGCTGACCGGCGAGGACGGCGAGCACCGTGGACTTGCCCGAGCCGCTGGGGCCGCGCAGCGCGACCAGCTCACCGGGGGCGACGGCGAGGTCGACGTCGTCCAGGGCGGGGGTGCCGCGGCCGGGGAAGGTGACGGTGAGGCCGGTGACGGTGACCCCGCGCAGACCACCCTCGGGCAGCGCGCCGACGACCGGCCGGGGCGCGGGGGTGGCCAGGACGGCGCGGGCGGCGGCGGCGGCCTCGGCGGCGTCCTCGGAGGCGTGGTGCGCCGAGCCGAGCGCGCGCAGCGGGGCGAAGGCCTCCGGCGCCAGCAGCAGGGCGAGCAGCCCGACGGAGAGGTCGAGGGTGCCGTGGGTCAGCCGCAGGCCGACGGTGACGGCGACCAGCGCGACGGACAGGGTGGCCAGCACCTCGAGCACCAGCGCGGACAGGAAGGCCACGCGCAGGGTGGCCAGGGTCCGGCGGCGGTGGTCCTCGCCCAGGTCGGCGAGCGCGCCCAGCTGGTCGGCGGCGCGGCCGAGGCCGACCAGCACCGGCAGGCCGCGGACCAGCTCGGCGACGTGCCCGGCGATCCGGTCGAGTGCGCGGGCGGCCTGGGCGGTCTCGTCGCGGGTGTGCAGCCCGACCAGCGCCATGAACAGCGGCACCAGCGGCAGGGTGACCGCGACCAGCACCGCCGACAACCAGTCGGTGATCCCGAGGACGAGCAGCAGCACCGGCGGGACGACGACGGTCTGCGCCAGCGCCGGCAGGTAGGTGGCCAGCGCGGGCCCGAGGTCGTGCAGCCGGGTGGTGGCCAGCACTGCGGCCGGGCCGGTGCCGCCGGCGGTGGTCACCGCCTCGCCCTCGCCGTCCAGCAGCCGGGTGAGCAGCTGCCGGCGCAGGGCGTCCTCGGCGCGGCGGGCGTCGCGGGTGGCGAGCACGGCGCCCAGCCCACCGGCCGCGGCCCGCAGCACGACCCCGCCGAGTGCCACCGCCAGCGCCGTCCCGGGCACCACGCCGTCGAACACGTCGGCGATCGCGCGGGCCAGGCCGGCGGCGAGCAGGACCACGCCGACGGTCTGCACCAGTGCGACCAGTGCGGCCCGGACCAGCGCGCCGGTCAGGCCCGGCACCCCGGCCAGCGCCCCCAGCGGGCCGCGTCCCGCCCCCGGCCGCGCGCTCATGCGTCGATCTTCTCCGCGTGCGGGGTCTCCGGCTCGGCGGACAGGCGCGTGCGGAACACCCAGTAGGTCCACGCCTGGTAGCCGAGCACGACCGGGAGCCCGAAGCCGGCGGCCCAGGTCATGATCGTGAGTGTGTAGTCGCTGACCGAGGCGCCGGTGACGGTGACGTCGAAGGCGCTGCTGATCGTGGAGGGGAGGACGACGGGGAACGCGGCGCCGAAGATCGTCGCGGTCGAGGCCAGGAGCACCACCGACCAGGCGGCGAAGGCCTGGCCCTCGCGGTCGACCCGGATCCGGGCCCAGGTGACCAGCACGGCCAGCGCGGCGACCAGCCAGACGAACGCGGTGATCGCGGTGCCGCCGCGCAGGTGCACCAGACCGGCCCAGGCCAGCAGCGGCAGGGCCGCGACCAGTGCCCAGCGCTGGGCGAAGGCCCGGGCGGCCAGCCGCAGCGGGCCGTCGGTCTTCAGCGCCAGGAACACCGCGCCGTGCACCAGGGAGAACCCGAGGACGGCGACCGCCCCGAGCACCGCCGGCCAGCCGAGCCCGGAGAAGGCCCCGCCGACCCGGGTGCCGTCGGCGTCCAGCGGCAGGCCCAGCGTCGTCGCCCCCAGAGCCGCACCGATGCCCAGCGCGGCGATCAGCGAGCCGGTGGTGATGACCCGGGTCCAGGTGGCGTCCCACTGCTCGGTGTGGTGGCTGTGCCGCCACTCGAAGGCGACCGCGCGGATGATCAGGCCGACCAGCACCAGCACGAAGGGCAGGTACAGCGCCGGCAGCCAGCTGGCGTACCAGCCGGGGAAGGCGGCGAAGACCGCACCGACCGCGGTGACCAGCCAGACCTCGTTGCCGTCCCAGAGCGGGCCGATCGAGCGCAGCATCAGGTGCCGGTCGGCCTTGCTGCGCCCCAGCACCGGCAGCAGGGCGGCGACGCCGAAGTCGAAGCCCTCCAGCAGCAGGAAGCCGGTCCAGAGCACCGCGACGGCGACGAACCAGACGGTCTGCAGGTCCATGGTCAGCACTCCCTAGTACGCGAAGGACAGGACGTCGTCGTCGGTGCGGTCCCGGCCGCCGGGCTGGTCGTCGTCCGGCGTCCCCTCGGGGGTGTGCCCCGGGGTGGGGGCGCCGTCGCCGGTGGTGATGCCGCCGCGGACGAACCGGACCAGCAGCCAGGCCTCGACGACGGCCAGGGCGCCGTAGAGGACGGTCAGCGTGCTCAGCGAGGTGAGCACCTCCGCGGCGCTGACGCCGGGGGAGACGGCCTGGGCGGTGAAGAAGTACACCTGCTCGGCGCGGGGGACGTCGGGGTTGGGGTAGACGACGAAGGGCTGGCGGCCCATCTCGGTGAAGACCCACCCGGCCGCGTTGGCCACGAAGGGCGCGGCGACGGCGGCGAGCGAGCCGTAGACGGCGATCGGGTTGGTGGGCACCCGGCCCTTGCGGGTCGCCCACAGGGCGTAGGCGCCGACGGCCGCGGACACCATGCCCATGCTGATCATCAGCCGGAAGTTCCAGTAGGTGACCGCCAGCAGCGGGGTGTAGTCGATCTCCTCGCCGGCCTTGTCGCCGAAGCTCGGGTCGTCGGGGTAGGTGGCGCCGTAGGCGGCGGCGTACTCCTGCTGCAGCTCGTTGACGCCGGGGACAGCGGTGGAGAAGTCACCGTGCGCCAGGTAGGAGAGCAGGTAGGGGACGGTCCAGGAGTGGACGTCGTCGCACTCGTTGGAGCCGATCTTGCCGATGGCGAAGATCGAGAACGGTGCCGGCGCCTCGGTGGTGCACAGCGCCTCGGCGGAGCTCATCTTCAGCGGCTGCTGCTGGTACATCAGCTTGGCCTGGTAGTCGCCGGTGACCGCGGTGAGGATGAACGCCGCGACGGAGACGTAGCCGCCCAGGCGCACCGAACGGCGCCACACGGAGTGGTCGACGTCGGTGCTGGGGGCGCCGGCGAGCGTCCGCTTGCGCAGGTGCCACAGGCCCACGCCGACCAGCGCGGCGCCGGCGACCATGAGCGCGGCGACGAGGGTGTGGCTGAAGGCGGCCAGTGCGGTGTTGTTGGTCAGCACGGCGAGGAAGTCGACCTGCTCGGGGCGGCCGGTGGCGTCGTCGGTGATGACGCCGACCGGGTGCTGCATCCAGGAGTTGGCCGCGATGATGAAGAACGCGCTGACGATCGAGCCGATGACCGCCGCCCACAGGGTGGCCAGGTGCACCTTCTTCGGGATGCGGCCCCAGCCGAAGATCCACAGGCCCAGGAAGGTGGACTCGAGGAAGAAGGCCAGCAGCGCCTCCATGGCCAGCAGCGAGCCGAAGACGTCGCCGACGAAGCGGCTGTACTCGCTCCACGCCAGGCCGAACTGGAACTCCTGCACGAGGCCGGTGGCCACGCCGAGCACGAAGTTGATCAGGTAGATGCGGCCCCAGAAGCGGGTCATCCGCAGCCACTCGGGCTTGTCGGTGCGCACCCACATGGTGTGCATGACCGCGACCAGGATCCCCAGGCCGATGGTCAGCGGGACCATGAGGAAGTGGTAGACGGTGGTGATGCCGAACTGCCAGCGGGCGATGTCCAACACGTCCACGGCGACCTCCCCGGTTCCTGTCGTACGATCTACACACTCTTTCTTCGCCCAGTAGAAGACCTTTTCTACGCATCGTAGAAGACGCGCCGTGTGACCTGCCTGACAGGAGATCGATGAACACCCTGGGGGACCTGGAGCGCTCCGTGCTGGAGCACCTGTGGGCCGTCGGCGGCCCGCGTACGGCCACCCAGCTCAAGGACGACCTGGCCGACCGCGGCCTGGCGCTGACCACCGTGCACACCGTGCTCACCCGGCTGGAGTCCAAGGGCTTCGTGGCCCACGACGACGCCCGGCCGCGGCAGTTCCGCGCCGTGGGCACCCGTGAGGAGCACGTGGCCGGCTTGATGCACGAGGTGCTCGGGCAGGCCGGTGACCGGCAGGCCGCGCTGGCCCGCTTCGTGGGCGGCGTCGACGCGGCCGAGGTGGCGATGCTGCGCGAGCTGCTCGCCGGCGCCGACCGGGACCGCCTCGGCTGACCGTGCTCCCCGCCACCGCGATCGCTCTCGGCGTGCTCGCGGCCCTGCTGGCCTGGCCGGTGCCCGCCGCGCTGGCCCGCGCCGCCTGGCCGCGCCGCGACCCGCTGGTGGCACTGGTCTGCTGGCAGGCGATCGGCCTGGCCGGTGGTCTGTCGATCATCGGCGCGCTGCTGGTGCACGGGCTCTCGCCGTGGGGCCACTCGCTGCCGGAGGCGTGGTGGCACTGGGTCACCCGGCAGCCGGCGGAGGAGACGGTGCGCGGTGACCACTGGGTCGCCCAGACCCTCGCCGCAGTGCTGGCGCTGGAGCTGCTCGGCGTCCTGCTGCTGTCCTTCGTGCGCACCTCGCGCACCCGGAAGCGGCACCGCGAGCTGCTCGAGCTCGTCGTCCGGTCGGTGCCCGGCGAGGACACCCGGCTGCTGGACCACCCCGCACCGATCGCCTTCTGCATCCCCGGGGCGCGGCCGCTGCTGGTGCTGTCCTCGGGCATCGTCGCCGAGCTCGACGGCCCGCAGCTGGACGCCGTGATCGCCCACGAGCGGGCCCACCTGCGCGAGCACCACCACCTGCTGCTGCTGCCGTTCGTGGCCTGGCGCGCGGCGCTGCCGGTGCTGCCGGCCGCCGACCGGGCGCACGACGCGGTGCGCGACCTGGTGGAGATGCGGGCCGACGACGTCGCGCTGACCTCGTTGGGCTGCTCCGACCCGCGGCACACCCTGGCCGCGGCGATCGTGGCCGCCGCCGGAGGAGCGGGCGGTCAGGTGCCCGAGGGTGCGCTGGCCGTCGCCGGGGGGTCGGTCGCGGTACGGGTCCGCCGGCTGCTCGCCCCCGCCCACCCGCTGCCGCTGGCCGCCCGCGCGGCGGCGCTGCTGTGCGCGCTGGCCCTGCTGCTCGTCCCGCCCCTGCTCCTGGTGCTCCCCGCCGTCGTCTGAGGAAGGACCACCCTTCCCCCCACGCCTCGCAGGCTCGCCGCGGGACCCTGAAGGGCGGCCGAGAGCCAGGAGCCCCGCCCGCGGCGGCGGTGCACGCGTTTCGTCTGCAGTGCACGTGCTGCAGCGCGCGCACTGCGAACGATCGGCGTGCGTTGCGGTCAGCCGGCGTCGCGGTCGCGGAGCTCCTGGCGGGCGGTGTCGCGTTCGGCCCGGGCGGTGTCCCGGTCGGTGGCGGCCTCGGCGAGGTCGTCCTGCAGCTGCACGATCACCTGTGCTGAGCCGAGCAGGTGACCGTCGTCGAGGAGTCCGCGCACCCGGGCGGCGAGCTCCAGCTGGTGGCGGGAGTAGCGGCGGTGGCCGCCGGCGGAGCGGTGCGGGTGCAGCACGCCGGCGGAGTCCAGGCTGCGCAGGAAGGCGGCCTGGACGCCGAGCAGCTCGGCCGCCTGGCTCATGGTGAGCACCGGGTGGTCGGGGTCGTCCAGCGACCGCAGCGGGTCGGTGCTCATCGGGCCTCCGGGCGTACGGACGACGGGAGGGGCGGAGCCGGCCGGCTCCGCCCCTCCCGGGGTGTGGGTGCGGTCAGCTCTCGACCGCGGGCTGCTCGCCCTCGATGGTGTGCGCCTGCACCGCGGCCGGGGTGTCGGCCCGGGTCACGGTGATCGTGCGGGACTTCGCCTTCTCGGCCACCGGGATGCTCACGGTCAGCACCCCGTCGTGGTAGCTGGCCTCGAGCCGGTCGGTGTCCAGGCTGCGGCCGAGCACCAGCTGCCGGGTGTAGCTGCCGAAGGGACGCTCGGCGACCTGCCACTGCGCGCCGTCCAGCTGCGGCACCGAGCGCTCCGCGCTGATCGTCAGCGTGGTGCCCTCCAGCGACATCTCGATCGAGCCCGGGTCGACCCCGGGCAGGTCGAAGTGGGCGACGAAGTTGTCACCGATCCGGTACGCGTCCATCGGCATCCCGGCGACCGGGTGGGCCGTGGTGGTGCCCGCGCGGCCGGCGAGCTGGTCCAGCGCCCGGAACAGCGACGAGGCGTTGGCGAACGGGTCGTGGGAAGTCAGCGCCATGGCTGTGCACCTCCGTGTCGTGCGGTCTCTCTGCGATCGGTGCCGCTTGGTATCTCCAGCGGCGACTACAGATTACCTCACTCGACGACCCGAGCAAACATCTCGTGCGGAGATTTCTCGTCAGCGTGGTGGTGCGGAGCCCTCGTGGGCGGTCGAGCCGTGTGCGGTGGACCCGTGGTCGGCGTCCTGCCGGTCGGCGTCGGGGTGCGGGACGGTCCGGTGGTCGTCGAGGTCGGGTGTCGCGTCGTCGTCCCGGCGGTGCTCGGGCCGGTCGAAGGTGACGTGCACCTGCTCGAAGCCCTTGCTGCGCTGCGCCTTGGCCTGGCCGGTGTAGCTGCGCTTGTCGCCGGCGGTGAGGTCGACGGCGTCGGTGAAGGGAGTCAGCAGGGCGCGCGGGTGCAGCTTGTCGACCCGCACCACGTTGATCTCCACGCACAGCACCCCGATGACCGAGGCCAGGTAGAGGAAGGCGAGCAGTCCGAGGACCAGGGCGAAGACGCCGTTGGTGGCGCTGGCGTTGGAGACCACGTGGCCGACGTAGCCGACGCCGAAGGTCTGCAGCAGCTGCCACAGGACGGCGGCGAGCAGGGCGCCGGGCAGCACCTGCCGGACGGTCAGGTGCCGGGCGGTGGCCAGCCGGAAGGCGAAGACGAAGACCACGGCGTTGACCCCGATGGAGCCGACCAGGGAGACGATCCGCAGTGCGGTGCCCATCGACCCGGCGTTGCCCGCGCCGAGGGTCGACAGCGCCGTCGTCCCGATCACGGCCAGGCCGGCCGTCGCCAGCAGCAGCAGGCTGCGGCCGCGGGCGAGGAAGGGGTTGGGCCGGCTGTTGCGCGGCACCGCCCAGGCGGTGTTCATCATGTGCTGCACGGCCTGGGCCACGCCGAGCCCGCCGTACAGCGCGCCCAGGATGCCGACGACGACGCCGATGACGCCACCGCTGAGCTCCTCGGGGCTGCCCAGCTGGTCACCGACGACGGGGAACTGGCTCAGTGCCGAGTCCAGCAGCCGCTCTTGCAGCTCCGGGTCCCCGGACAGCACCTGCGCCAGGATCGTGGAGAACAGCAGCAGCAGCGGGAAGAGGGAGACGAAGGCGTAGTAGGTGATCAGCGCGGCGAGGTAGGGCCCGGAGTCGTCGACGTACTTGTAGACGACGGCGATCGGGAACCCGGCGGCCTTGTGCCGGCGCTGGAGCCCGTCCAGCCGGTCGGTGAGTGACACCGGCGCAGTGCACCACGACGAACGGTCGTGCACCACGGGAGGGGGGCCCCGCGGTCAGCCCGGCAGGTCGGCCCCGGTGAGCGCCGCCGAGGCGGACCACAGCCGGCGCGCGAGCTCGCCGTCGGAGGCGGCCGGGCTGCGGCCGTCCAGGGTCGGTGCGCCGCGCATCAGCCGGCCGGAGGGGCCGGTGAAGCTGCCGCCGGGCAGGTCGGCGGTGGCGGCCATCAGCACCGGCAGGGCGCCCTGCGCACCGCTGGTCGCGATCACCCGGTTGCCCACGGCCAGCGCGGCGTCCTTGAACCGGTTGCCCGACTGCCCCTGCAGGTTGGTCGCGGCCCAGCCGGGGTGTGCGGCCGTGGCCCGCACCGGCGACCCGGCGGCGGTGAGCCGGCGCTGCAGCTCCAGCGTGAACAGCAGGTTGGCCAGCTTGGACTGGGCGTAGGCGCCCTCGGGGGAGTAGCGGCGCCGCTCCCAGTTGAGGTCGTCGAGTTCGATCCGCCCGCGGTGGTGCAGGAAGGAGGAGACGGTCACCACCCGGTCGGTGACGTGCGGCAGCAGCAGGCAGGTCAGCGCGAAGTGACCGAGGTGGTTGGTGCCGAACTGCAGCTCGAAGCCGTCGGCCGTCCGGCCGGCCGGGACGTGCATGATCCCGGCGTTGTCGACCAGGACGTCGATCGGCCCGGTCCACGCGGCGGCGAACGCGCGCACCGAGGCCAGGTCGGCCAGGTCCAGCTGCCGCACCTCGACGTCGCCGGTCAGCCCAGCAGCGGCACGCTCGCCGCGGGCGGGGTCGCGGACCGCCAGCACCACCCGGGCGCCGGCGGCGGCCAGGGCGCGGGCGGTCTCCAGGCCCAGCCCGCTGTTGGCGCCGGTGACCACCGCGGTGCGCCCGGTCTGCGGCGGGATGTCAACGGTCGTCCACGGGGTGCCCATGACCGGCGACTCTAGGTGCGCCGGGCGACCACCGCGGTGGTCAGGACCTGCTCGACCAGCGGCCCGGTCTGCCGGTCGAGCTCGTCCTCCAGCGCCTGCCGCAGGCCACCGGAGGTCAGCGCGTCGCCGGGCAGGGCGCTGCCGAGGTGGCCGAGGACCCAGGCGGCGTCCACGGGGTGGTCGGCCCGCCAGCTGCTGACCCGCACGGTGAGCCCCTGAGCCTCCAGCAGCCCGACCCGGTCGGCCAGGGCGGCGGCGTCGCTGCCGCAGGTGGCGGTGACCGGGCCGAGGAACTGCTCGAGGACGGCGCGCACCGCCTGCTGCCACGGTGCGCCGCCCAGCCACAGCGGCGGCCCCTGGGTCACCACAGCCAGCCCGCCGCCGGGCCGCAACAGCGCCGCTCCGGCGGCCAGGGCCGAGGCCTCGTCGGTCCAGTGCAGCGCGTTGCCCACCACCAGCGCCCCGAGCGGCGGCAGCACCCGGCCCAGCTGCGGCAGGTCGGTGTCGGCGCCGAGCACGGCCACCACGCCCGGCAGGCCGCGGTCCCGCAGCCCGGTGAGCATCCCGGGCTCCGGGTCGACCGCCACGGCGCCGGCGCAGTGGGGGAGCAGCGGGGCGGTGAGCTGCCCGGTGCCGCAGCCCAGGTCGAGCAGCAGGTCGTCCGCGGTCAACCCGAGCTGCGCGGCGAGCTCGGCGGCCTGGTCGGAGGGGAGGTCGCGGCGGAAACGGGCGTAGAGCCGGGCGGTCTCCCCGGCGAAGTCGGCGCTCATGCGCGCACCGTGCCCTGTGTGCGGTCTATCCGGCCGCGTCGGCGCGGCCGTTCCGCCGCCGGCGCAACACGGGGATCGACGGACGGGTGGTGGTGCTCGATCAGCGCACGTGGACGGCCTGCTCAGGAAGCCGTTGTGATCGCGTGGATGGGTCTCGGCCTCGCAGGCGCGCCCGCGTGATTCCGGCGAGGTCGGTCCGGTCAGGAGATGCCCGGCCGGTGCCCGGTCCTCGCCGCGCCGGCTCCCACTCCGCCCTGCAGAGCACGAGCCGGGTGGGGAGCAGGTCGACCACTCGGCAGGTCGGTCGGTTGCCGGCGCCGGGGATGATGCCCGCTGGTCGGCGGCGCCGCTCGAGTGCGGAGGGGTGGTGGCCGAGCCCGCCGGGGAGCCGGTCCGGGTCGGGCCGGGGGCCACGGCGAGCACCGTGGTCCCCGGCGTCCGGGTCCGCTCAGGAGCCGGCCGCCGCCTTGATGAGGTCGGCGACGGCATCGGGCCGGGAGAGGTAGACGGCGTGGCTGCCTGCCACCTCCGTCACCGTTGCGCCGGCCCGCTCGGACATCGACCGCTGGGCCGGCGGCGGGATCATCTTGTCCTCGGTGGTGACGAGGTACCAGCTGGGCTTGACCCGCCAGGCCGGGTCGGTGACCGCGCCGGCGAGGGCCTCGACGCCCCAGGGCACCTGCGAGGCCGCCATGAAGCGCGCCTGGGCCTCCGGGAGGTCGCCGGCGAAGGACGCGGGGAACGCCTCCCGGTCCAGGAAGAGGAAGCCGTCCACCGGCGGCAGGATCGGCGGGACGGGCGCACCGGGCGGCGGGTCGGCGATCAGGGTGTTCACCGACTCACCCTCGTCCAGGGCGAACGCGGCGATGTAGGCCAGTGACGCGACCTTCTCGTGCGTGCCGGCCTGGCTGATCACCGCGCCGCCGTAGGAGTGCCCGACGAGGACGGCTGGGCCGTCCTGCTGGTCCAGGACGCGGCGGGTGACGGCCACGTCGTCCTCGAGGGACAGCGTCGGGTTCTGGACGACGCTGACCTGGTAGCCGTCGGCGGTCAGCAGGTCGTACACGCCCTGCCAGCCTGAGCCGTCGACGAACCCGCCGTGCACCAGCACGACGTTGCGGATGGGTCCTGTGCTCATCGTTCCTCCTCGTTGTTGCGAACTGGTCTCGCGCCAGGGAAGGCGTGGACGCCTGTGAGCTGCTCGGACGACGTGCCCGGTCGTGCCGCGTTACGGGGCAGCGACGGGACGCGTCGACGGCAGAGAGCGGTGACCGGCCGGGAGCGGTGACCCATCGCCCCGCCGCAGTGGCTGGGGGCAGGTGGGCCCGGTTCAGCGCCGCCGGAGTGAGGGCTCCAGCAGGGCTGGTGGGGTGTCGAGCTTCTCCTCGGGAGCCAGGTCGGTGCCGGGAGCGACGACGGCATCGACGGCATCGAGGACGTCGTCACCCAGGACGGTGTCGGCTGCGGCGAGCTGGGAGGCGAGGTGGTCCAGCGTGCGCGGCCCGATCAGGGCACTCGTGACGCCCGGATGAGCGGTCACGAAGCCGAGCGCCAGTTGGACGAGCGTCAGGCCGGCGTCGTCGGCGACCTGGACGAGCCGTTCGACAGCCGCCATCTTGCGTTGGTTGCTGGGTCGGCTGGGGTCGAAGCGTTGCGCCATGAACGTCGAGCGGTGGGTCGTGGTGCTGCGGCCCTGGCGGACGGCGCCGGACAGCCAGCCGGAGGCCAGCGGGCTCCAGGCGAGCACGCCCATCCCGTGCTCCTGGGTCACGGGCAGCACGTGGCTCTCGATGCCGCGCTGCAGGATCGAGTAGCTCGGCTGCTCGGTGACGTACCGGCCGAGTCGGTGCTCGACGGCGGTCCATTGGGCTCGGACGATGCGGTGGGCCGGGGAGGTCGACGAGCCGAAGTGTCGGATCTTCCCTGCCTGCTGCAGGTCGGTCAGCGCCGACAGCGTCTCCTCGTCGCTGGTCGCCGGGTCCCAGCGGTGCACCTGGTAGAGGTCGACGTGGTCCACGTCCAGTCGGCGCAGACTGTCCTCCAGTGCCATGGTCAGCCAGCGCCGACCGCTGCCTCTGTGGTTGCGGTTCTGCCCCATGGGCAGGCCGGCTTTCGTGGCCAGCACGACGTCGTCCCGGCGGTGGGCGAGGGCACGGCCGACGATCTGCTCCGACTGCCCGCCGCTGTAGACGTCGGCGGTGTCGATGAGGTTGATGCCGGCGTCGAGCGCGCCGTCGATGACCGCAGTGGCCTCCTCGGCCGTCGTGCGGCCGATCGCGCCGAAGTTCATCGCGCCGAGTGCCAGGGTGCTGACCTGCAGGCCGGTGCGGCCCAGGGGGCGGTACTGCACGGGTCCTCCTCGACGGCTGCCGTCGCAGGCAGTCGGTACCTAACACGGCTGCTCGCAGCGTGGAGCTGCGGTCGCTCGTGCGGTGGTCTCTGGTCGGGTGGTCGGGTGGTCGATCAGCTCCCGGGCTGACCCCACTCGCTGAGGACGTCCAGGTGCTCCGGGTCCCAGCCGAGCAGGCGGCGGGCCTTCTCACCCGATATCTGGCTGTTGATGGACCAGTACTGGGCCAGTGGCGCGGAGTGGAGGGCGTCGGCGAGTGCGGTCGCGTCCAACGCGACGGTCTTACCGCCGAGCCCTGCATGGGAGCTGATCGCGGCCGCGAGGTCCCCGGTGCGGATGCCGGTCTGTGCGGAGGCGTGGAAGAGCTCACCGCCGGGCGACTTCTCGATGGCCAGGACGAAGAGGTCGGCCAGGTCGTCCACGTGCACGAGGGACCAGAGGTTGTCCTCCGAGCCCACGGCGTAGGGGACGGCACCCAGGCCGCGGCCGGCTGCTCCGATGGCCCACAACACCGTGCGGCCGCCGTCCCGGCCGTAGACGTTCGGGGGCCGGAGCACGGTGCCGCGTACGTCGCTGGCCGTCGTGACGGCCTTCTCGGTGTCGAAGCGCACCTGGAGAGCCCGGAGGACGGGGGAGTCGGTCTCGGGTGCGGGCGTGTCCTCGTCGAAGACGACCTGCCCGGTGTCGCCCAGGCCCCCGGTGCCGCTGGTGAACACGAGCGGCTTGCCGCTGCCCCGCAGCCCGGCGATCAGGGCGTCCACGGCGTGTGCCTCTCCGGCGCTGGCGGCCGGGAAGTCGGCGGCGAAGTCGAAGGCGTTCTGGATGACGCCGTCGGCTCTCCGGGCAGCGTCCGTGAGCGTCTGCGTGTCCGTGAGGTCGCCTGGCACGGGTTCGATGCCCCGCGCGCGCAGGTTCTCGGCGGTGGCCTCGGAGCGCGCGAGCCCGGTGACCTCGTGCCCGGCCGCGATCAGCTTCTCGGTGATGACGCTGCCGATGTAACCGGTGGCGCCTGTCATGAAGATCTTCATCGTGCTCCTCGTTCGTCGTCGGTCGATGTGCCTGTGGAGCCGCTCGTCGAGACGAGAGCGGTCGGCGTGCTGGTTGTCCGCGGGCAGGAAGGGCCCTGACGTGCGGCGCCGGTCAGGACCAGAAGGCGCTGACGTCTGCAGCGATCCGCTGTCCCTGTTCATGTCCTGCGCGTGCGCAGACGGCGCGGGATGCCGGGTCGAGGAGGTCCTCCAGGCCGACCTGGGACGCCTCGTCCGGCGTGATGGTGAACACCGGGGCGGTCACCCGTGCCACGTCGCTCGTCTCGGGGAGGCCGATGACGTCGAGCACCAGCACCCTGCCGTGACCGTCGGCGACGTCGGTGTTGGTCCCGCTGCGCATGCCACCGTCGAAGAGCCGGCGGCCGTCGACCGTGACCGCCGGCCACACGCGGGGGATGGCGCAACTGGCAGCGACGGCGTCGACCAGATCGACACCCGAGTCGTTGGTGAGGACGACCAGTTCGCCGGTCTCCGCGTCGATGGTCGTGATGGCCAGGCGTTGTCCGGGCCAGACGTGGCTGGGCAGCCGTACCTCGATCAGGGCGCGGCGCTCCGCCTGGGGGACGCGGTCGTGCGCCAGGGACATGGCTCCGATCCGCTGCCGGACGAGTCGCGGGTCCCCTCCGCTCCCGAGGATCTGGCGCACCTCGGCCATCAGTGCCACGAGGTCGACGTCCAGGACCGTGGGCTCGGGCGCGCCGGTCCCGTCGACCTGGTCCTGGTACAGGTCGGCGAGGGACGCCGAACTGGTCACCTGGGCTGCCACGGTGGAGCCCGCTGACGTGCCGACCATGAGGTCGGGGTGGACGACGTCGACTCCCGCGGCGGCCAGCCCGGCGAGGATGCCGGTCTCCCAGGCGATGCCCGCGACGCCGCCGCCACCGAGGACGAGAGCCCTCGTCTCCCTCGCGCGCACAGGTCCTGCGGCACTCGGTGCGCTCATGGGGACAGTCCTTCCTCCGGGGAAACTGGGGTAACGCCCGGTGTACTTAAGGAGTAGCCCATCCACGCGCCAGATGCAAGCTAAGTACACCGAGCGTTACCCGAGAGGCGTAAGTACACCCGCTGTTACCTTGGGCACGTGAGCGACTTGGAGAAGAGCCCACAGGTCCTGGAGAAGGGCCCGCAGGGTCAGCGTCGGGGCCGGGGGGCGCGCGAGCGCATCCTCGATGCCGCGCAGCAGCTGTTCCGGGAGCAGGGCATCCGCGACACGGGGATGGACCAGCTGTGCGCGGTGGCGGGAGTGTCCAAGCGCACCGTCTACCAGCACTTCGGCAGCAAGGGCGACCTCGTCATCGCCCACCTGCGGCGGGTCGATCCCGACGTCATGCCGGAGGTGTTCGACCGCACCGACCTCACACCCCGCGAGCGTCTGCTCGCGGTCTTCCAGGCGCCGCTGTCGACCGCGGATGCCACGAGCGCAGCCCAGTGCGGGCCGCTCATGTCCGCGTTCCTCGAGATCGGGGACCCTGAGCACCCGGCGCGCGTGTTGGCGCGCGAGTACACGCGGGCCCTTACCGTCCGCCTGATCGAGACCGCTCGTGAGGCCGGCGCCGCAGATCCGGAACTGCTCGGTCAGCAGCTGGCCCTCCTGCTCGACGGCGTCACGGCGCGAACGCGGACCCTGGGCGAGGACGCCCTCCCCACTGCGGTCGGCATCGCGGCGGCTCTCATCGACCAGGCGACCGTGCACAGCGCCTGAGCCGCCGGCATGGAGGACGTACGCCGGCAACGGGCCAGGGCGTCGCTGCGCCGGTTCGCCCCGCAGCTCGCCGGAACCGCGATCGTCGAGCTCGGGTCCGGACTGGACAACACCGCGTTCCTCGTCGGGGACCTGGTCCTGCGGGTGGGGGAGGGGCGCAGCGTGGGCCGCGAGGCCCGACTGCTGCGGGTGCTCGCCCCTCGGGTGTCGATCGCAGTGCCGGCTCCCCGCTTCGTCGACGAGGAGGCCGGGGTGCTGGCCCATCCGATGCTCCCCGGCCGGTCACTCCTGGGGCGCCGGCCGCCCGCAGGTGCTGCGCCGGCGTTGGGTCGGTTCCTGCGCGAGCTGCACGACACCGACCTCGACGACGTCGCCGACCTGGTGCCGACCGACGCGGCCGATCCGCACGAGTGGCTCGAGGACCTGGTGGGGCCGCCGGACCTGCTCGCCGTCCTGCGCCGGAGCGTGCCGCCACCGACTCGTCAGCGCGTCCTGGTGCACGCCGACCTGGGCGCCGAGCACGTCCTCGAGCACGACGAGGTGGTGAGTGGCGTCATCGACTGGTCCGATGCGGCCCTCAGCGACCCGGCGTTGGACTTCGCCCGGCTGTACCGCGACTTCGGGCCGGCCTTCCTGGCCAGGGTGGTGGAGGCGTACGGCGGCCTCGACGCACCCGGGTCGGCGATGGCACGGATCACCTTCTTCGCGCGGTGCGCGGCGCTGGAGGACCTCGCCTACGGACGTGACAGCGGGCGGGACGAGTACCGACGCGCCGCCGAGCAGGCCCTCAGGTGGCTGTTCCACCGCTCCCCGTGACGACCGCGCCGGCGCGGGAACGGTGGGGTGTCGGTCCGTCCGCCGACGGGCGGTGCCGGCCGCCGTGGTCGTGCCCGGCGAGTCGGGGGTCTCGCGTCCTCGCGCCGCACGCCGGGCGCCGGGCTGCGACGATGTGCCCGTGATCACCGACGACCGGACCGACCGGTCCTGGGCCCCTGCCGCCGACCGCTACACCACCACCGAGTACCGCCGGGCCGGGCGCAGCGGGCTGCTGCTGCCGCCGGTGTCGCTGGGCCTGTGGCAGAACTTCGGCGCCGACCGACCGCTGGCGACCCCGCGGGCCATCCTGCGGCGGGCCTTCGACCTGGGCGTCACCCACATCGACCTGGCCAACAACTACGGCCCGCCCTACGGCTCGGCGGAGACGACGTTCGGGGCCGTGCTGGCCAGCGACCTGCGCCCCTACCGCGACGAGCTGCTGATCTCCACCAAGGCCGGCTACGACATGTGGCCCGGTCCCTACGGCGACGGCGGCTCGCGCAAGTACCTGGTGGCCAGCCTGGACCAGTCGCTGCGGCGCACCGGGCTGGACTACGTCGACGTCTTCTACTCCCACCGGCGCGACGTCGACACCCCGCTGGAGGAGACGATGGGCGCCCTGGACGCCGTCGTCCGGGCCGGCAAGGCGCTCTACGTCGGCATCTCCAACTACTCGCCCGAGGACACCGCCCGCGCCGCGGAGATCCTGGCCGAGCTGGGGACGCCGCTGACGCTGCACCAGCCGCGCTACTCGATCTTCGACCGGTCGCCCGAGGGCGGCGTGCTCGACGCGGCCGCCGCGGCCGGCGCGGGCGTGGCCGTCTTCTCCCCGCTGGCCCAGGGCCGGCTCACCGACCGGTACCTGGACGGCGTGCCCGAGGGCTCCCGCGCCACCCGCAGCGTCTACCTGTCCGCCGACGACGTCACCGAGGACCTGACGAACCGTGCCCGCGGGCTCAACGGGGTCGCCGCCGGCCGCGGCCAGACGCTGGCCCAGCTCGCACTGCGCTGGGTGCTGCGCGACCCCCGCGTCACCACCGCGATCATCGGGGCCAGCTCGGTGGCCCAGCTGGAGGCCAACCTGCAGGCGCTGCAGGGCCCGGACCTGACCGACGACGAGCTCGCCGCCATCGAGCCGTTCGCGGCCGCACCCGGCGCCAGCCTCTGACGCCCCGCCCGGGGGCCGCGAGGCCCCCGGGCGAGCACCACCGCTCAGGACGCGCGGGCGGCGATCGCGGCGTGCCGGCGGTCCGGTCGGGCAGCGGACACCCGCTGCACCCGCTCGAGCTCGGTGAAGCCGGCTCCCGCCAGCCGCTGCGCCATGACGTCGACCGGCCAGCGGTGGGCCGTGGTGACCGCGTGGTCGAACGGGACCACGCCGTCGTCGTCGCTGCTGAAGAAGCCGAGGACGAGCGCGCCCCCGGGTGCCAGGAGCCGCCGGACAGCGGTGAGCACCCCGTCGAGCTCGGACGGTGGCAGGTGGATCGTCGAGTACCAGGCGAGCACCCCGGCCACCGAGTGCGCCGGCACGTCCAGCCCGGTCATCGAGCCGAGCACGAACCCGGGCCCGGGATGCGCCGCGCGGGCGTGCGCGACGAACTCGGGGACGACGTCCACGCCGGTCACGTCGGCGCCCAGGGCGTGCAGGTGCGCCGTCCACTGGCCCGGTCCGCAGCCGAGGTCCAGGACGGGACCGGGCAGGCCGACCAGGTGCCGCTCGACCAGCGCGACGTCCTCGCCGTCCTCGTGGTCGAGCCCGCTGCGGTCGAACAGCTCGGCGTACCGCCCCGCGACGGCGGCGTACGCGTCGCGCACCACGTCCAGGTCCACCGCGGCAGGCTAGGCGAGGGGCGGGCCGGACATCCGGCTGGAACACGGACCCGGCGAAGATGGGTCGGTGAGCGCCCCTGAGACCACCGTGCCCGTCGCCGTCCCGCACGGGGAGCCGCCGGCCGCGCTGTCGGCCTGGTGGGAGCGGCTGTGCGCCGCGCTGGCCGAGGAGCTGCCGGCCGCCGTCGAGCTGCGGCACGCCCTGCACGCCGACCCGCGGCTGTCCGGGGAGGAGCAGGACACCGCCGACGCCGTGGTCGCCGCCCTCGGCCTGGGGGAGGGCCGGGTCGTGGCGGACACCGGTCGCCTGGTGCGGGTCGTCGACGGCCCGGGCCGCAGCGTCGCGCTGCGCGCCGAGCTCGACGGGCTGGAGGTGGCCGAGCGCACCGGCGCCCCGTGGGCGGCCACGGGTGCGGCGATGCACGCCTGCGGGCACGACACCCACCTGGCCGGGCTGGTCGCGCTGGCCCGCGCGGTCTGCCGGGTCGGTGGACCCGCGCCGCTGGTCCTGCTGCTGCAGCCGCGGGAGGAGCGGGCGCCCTCCGGCGCCGCCGACGTCGTCGCCGAGGGCGTGCTGGCCGAGGAGGGGGTGGACTCGGTGGTCGCCGCCCACGTGCAGCCGCAGCTGCCGGCCGGCGTCGTCAACGCCACCCCCGGCCCGGTCAACGCCTCTAGTGACGAGTTCACGATCACCGTGACCGGCCACGGCGGGCACGGTGGCTACCCGCACACCACCGCTGACCCGGTGCTGGCGCTGTCGGCGATCGTGCTGGCCCTCCAGCAGCTGGTCAGCCGCCGGGTCGACCCGACCGTGAGCGCGGTGCTGGCGGTCACCCAGCTGGACGCCGGCTCGTCGTTCAACGTCGTCCCGGACACCGCCCGGGCCCGGGGTGGGCTGCGGGCGATGCGCGAGGAGGACCGGCTGGCCCTGGTGCAGGCGCTCACCGAGGTCGCCGAGCACACCGCCGCCGCCTACGGCTGCACCGTGCAGGTGGAGAGCGAGAACAACATGCCGGTGCTGGCCAACGACCCCGACCTGGCCCGCGGTGCCGCCGGCTGGCTGGCGCGCAGTGGCACGACGGTCGACGACACGTGGCGCTCCTTCGGCTCCGACGACTTCTCGCACTTCTGCGCGGGCGCCCGCGGGCTGATGTTGTTCCTGGGCGTCGACGGCGGTCCCGCGGGTGCCGACGGCCGCCGTCCGGGGCTGCACTCACCGCGCTTCCTGCCCGGTGACGAGGTGGTCGGGCAGGTGGCCACCGCACTGCTGGCCGGCTACCTCGCCGGCGCCGAGCTGCTCGGCGAGGTCGCGCCCCCGCCGGCCGGCTGAGCCCCGGGTCCCCGGTGCCGGCGCGCGGGCGGCCTAGCCTGACCGCGTGCCGGCCCACACCCACAGCCACGGACCCGTCACCGGACCCGACGGCGAGGTCCTCCCGCCCGACCCGCTGGCGACGGCCAGACGGCGCCGGGCGGTCCGGCTGATGCTCGTCGTGCTCGTCCCGATCGGCATCGCCACGCTCGTCGGCCTGGTCGCTCTGTGGCCGCAGAGCGAGCAGACCGCGGCCCAGCAGGCGGCGGCCTCCTTCCTGCCACCGGGCACGACCTACCCGCAGGGCACGATCGCCTCGCTGGAGCCCTTCGAGTGCGCCGAGGCCACCGGCAACGCCCCGGCCCAGACCTGCGCCCGGGCGGTGATGGTCGTCGCCGAGGGAGAGAGCGCCGGTGAGTACGTCCAGGTCGAACTGCCCCCCGAGGTGGTGACCGAGGGCGTCGAGGTGGGTGACGAACTCGTGCTCAGCCGCGACCCCGGCATCGAGACCGGCTCCCCGAGCTACGCCTTCCGGGACTTCCCGCGCGGCACCCCGATCGTGGTGCTGGCGATCGCCTTCACCGCCATCGTCGGCGCGGTCGCCCGGCTGCGCGGGCTGCTCGCGCTGCTCGGGCTGGGCTTCGCCTTCGCCGTCCTGCTCACCTTCATGCTGCCCGGCCTGCTCGACGGCGGCTCGCCGATCTGGGTCAGCCTGGTCGGCTCCTCGACGATCATGTTCGTCGTCCTCTACCTGGCGCACGGCTTCTCCGCCCGGACGACGACGGCGCTGCTGGGCACCCTCTTCGGGCTCGCCCTGTCGGCGGTGCTGGGCGCCGCGTCGGTGGCCGCGGCCCGGCTCACCGGGTTCTCCAGCGAGGAGGCGGTGACGCTGCTCCAGTTCGACCCGACGCTGGACTTCTCCGGGCTGGTGCTGGCCGCGATGGTGGTCGCCGGGCTGGGCATCCTCAACGACGTCACGATCACCCAGGCCTCGGCGGTCTGGCAGCTGCACGAGGCCTCGCCGCGGGCCGGCTGGCTGGAGCTGTTCCGTCGCGGCATGGCGATCGGCCGCGACCACATCGCCTCGACGGTCTACACGATCGTCTTCGCCTACGCCGGGGCGTCACTGCCGCTGCTGCTGCTGTTCGAGCTGTACCAGCGGCCGTTCTGGACGACGCTCACCGGCACCGAGGTCGGCGAGCAGGTGATCGGCACGCTGGTGGCCGGGATCTCGCTGGTGCTGGCCGTGCCGGTGACCACCCTGATCGGCGCCCTGGTGGCCACCGCCGCCTCCTCTGCCACCCCGGCTGAGGAGCCGGCGCCGGCACCCGCCGCCCGGGCCGCGGCCGCGGCGGCGCCGGGCCCGTCGACCGCGTCGGGTCAGGCGGTCCGCCGTCCCGGTGCCCACCCTGCCGGACGGCGACCGGCCGACCCGCCGCCCCGGGGCGAGCCCAGCGGCGGGGCGCCGCGCCCCCGGGACCCGCGGTGACCGCCGACCTGCTGGCCGCCGCGGCCGCCGCACCCGGCTTCATGCCCCCGGACGAGGGCCGCGCCCTGTACGCCGCGGCACGTGCGGTGACCGTGCCCGGGCCGCTGCTGGAGATCGGCAGCTGGCTGGGCAAGTCCGCCCTCTACCTGGCCGCCGCGGCCCGCGAGTCCGGCCGTCAGGTGGTCACCGTCGACCACCACCGCGGCTCCGAGGAGCACCAGCCCGGCTGGGAGTACCACCAGCCCGAGCTGGTCGACCCGCGGGTGGGGCGGATCGACACCCTGCCCGGCTTCCGCCGCACCATCGCCGACGCCGGCGCGGAGGACGTCGTGGTCGCCGTCGTCGCCCGGTCGGAGGTGCTGGCCCCGCTGTGGTCGACCCCGCTGGCGCTGCTGTTCCTCGACGGCAGCCACACCGAGGAGTCCGCCCGCCGCGACCAGGACGCCTGGGTCGCCAAGGTCGCCGTCGGCGGGACCCTGGCCGTGCACGACGTCTTCCCCGACCCGGCCGACGGCGGCCAGGCCCCGTTCGGCGTCTACTCGCGGGTGCTGGCGTCCGGGGAGTTCACCGAGCTGCCGGGCACCGGCTCGCTGCGGCTGCTGCGCCGCACGTCCCGCTGACGGAGTCCCCGCGCATCGTCCGCCGAGCGGTGGGACTCCCTGAGCGGAGGACGATGGGGGAGTGACCGCCGCTGACGCCCTCGCCCGCACCCGGGCCGAGACCCTGGCGCAGATCGCCGCGCTCACCCGCGAGTTCGACGAGGTCGTGGCCGCGTCGCGGTCCTCCAACGCCGACGACGAGCACGACCCCGAGGGCGCCACCATCGCCTTCGAGCGGCAGCAGGTCGCCGCGCTCATCGCGCAGGCGCAGCAGCGGCTGGCCGACGTCGACGCCGCGCTGGCCCGCGCCGAGGCCGGCGACTACGGCACCTGCGACTCCTGCGGGCAGCCGATCGCCCCCGAGCGGCTGGCCGCCCGCCCCCAGGCCCGCACCTGCATCACCTGCGCCAGCCGCCCCGCCCGCAGGTGACCCCGGCGGGCGTCAGCTGACGTAGCGGCGGGCCGTCGACTTCTTCTGTGCGTCCTCGAGGGCGGCGAACCGGGCCTCGGCGTGCGGGGGCAGCACCTGCCGCTCGCGCAGCACCCAGGGGAGGCCGCGCACTGCACGAGCGATCCCGACGGCGGTGACCTTGTCCCGCGGCACGGTGCGCAGCAGGTGCACGGTGCGGCGCAGCGCGGGCCGCAGCGGACGGCGCAGCCACGTCGTCCAGAGGGTGTTGCGGATGCCGTCGGCCCGGCGCTTGTGCGGGTCGCGGGCGGTGCTGGCCTGGTGGTGGATGGTCAGGTGCTCCAGGTAGCACAGCTCCCAGCCGCGGGCGGCGAGGTCGCCGGCCATCAGCTCCTCCTCGCCCCCCAGCCACAGCCGGGCGCTGAAGCCGCCGACCTCGTCGAACGCCGAGCGGCGCAGCACGCTCGCCCCGGCCAGGAAGCTGCCGAGCGCCGGCCCGGGCAGCCAGTCCGCGCCGACGACGGGGGAGTCGCGCAGCTCGACCACGATCGGGTCCTCGACGCCGCCGGGCTCGACCAGGATGCGGGCGGTGATCACCGCGAGCCGCGGGTGGGCGTCGAGGGCGTCGGCGGCGGCGCGCAGCGAGCCCGGGTCCCACCAGGTGTCGTCGTCGCAGAAGGCCACGTAGGGGGTCGACAGCCGGGCGACGCCGAGGTTGCGGCCGACCGCGCCCAGGTTCTCGTCGCTGGCGATCAGCTCCACCCACGGGTGGTCCCGCAGCACGGCCGCGGCGGTGCCGTCGGCCGAGCCGTTGTCGACGACGACCACGTGCGGCTGCTCGGGCAGCTCGCGCAGCCGGGACAGCGCGAGCAGCAGCTCGTCGCGCCGGTTGTGCGTGATCACCACGACGGCGACCCGCGGATCGGGGGTGTGGTCGGTCATCCCTGCAGCTCCCGGACTCCGGTCATGACGGTGGTGGGCAGGACGCGGCGGGCCCGCAGCGCGGCCGGCACCCGGGGGACGGCGCTGGCCAGCCCCCGGACGCCGGGCCGCCCGGCCCGCGCGGCCCGCAGCAGCTGCCCGGCGAGCGCCGGCAGCGGGTAGCGCATCAGTGCGGTGAGCACCCGGCTGCGCCAGATGCCGGTCTGCCGGACGGTGTTCGCGTCGCGGTGGGTCGAGGGGTGGTGGTGCACGGTGACCTCGTCGACGTAGGCCAGCCCCCAGCCGGCGGCGGCCAGGTCGAGGGCGACCCGCTCCTCCTCGCCGGGGAAGCGCACCACGTCGTCGAAGCCGCCGACGGCGGCGAACGCCTCGACCCGCACCAGCGCGGCGCAGGCGACGAAGCCCAGCAGCGAGGGGCCGGGCAGGTCGGGCTCGCGGCGCAGCGGGCTCTGCGCCATCTCGGTACAGACCGGGTCCAGCCGGTTCTCGGGGCCGACGAGGATCCGCGCGGCGAGCAGCCCGAGGCGGGGGTGCGCGCGCATGACCTCGACCGCGCGGGCCAGGTCGCCGGGCGCCCACCACGAGTCGTCGTCGGTGAAGGCCACGAACGGGGTGCCGGCGTGCTCGACGCCGATGGTGCGGGCGACGGCGCCGACGTTCTCCGGCAGCGGGACGACGGTCACCTCGGGGTGCGCCCGGGCGACGGCGGCGACGGTGTCGTCGGTGGAGGCGTTGTCGACCAGGACGACGGGCGCCTCGTGTCGGGGCAGGCTGGCCAGCAGGTCGTCGCGGCGGTTGCGGCTGGCGATCACGCACGTCACCTCGGCGGGTTCCGGCGGTGGCGTCACCCGGCAATCTTCCCAGGCCGGTCCCGCGCCTCCCGGGCCGGGCGGTCCAGCGCGGCCGGGTCGGCGAACAACCCGGCGGCGGGACCGGTGCCGGCGATCGCGTCGGCGGCCAGGACCACCGCGGCCGCCGTCCAGGTGGTGCGCTCGACCGGCCAGCGGACGCCGTCGGTGAGCACCAGGCCGGTCCAGTACGACCCGTCCTCGGCCCGCAGGTGCTGCATGGCGGCCAACTGTGCGGCCGCGTCGTCCCGGCGGTCGGCGGCGGTCAGCGCCAGGGCGAGCTCGCAGGTCTCCGCGCCCGTCACCCAGGGGCGGTCGGCGACGCAGCGCACGCCCCTCCCCGGGACGACGAAGGTGTCCCAGCCGGCGGCGAGCCGGGCGTCGGCCGCGGTGCCGGTCAGGGCGCCGGCCAGCACCGGGTAGTACCAGTCCATCGACCACCGCGACCGGTCGGCGAAGGCCGCGGGTCGCTCGCGCAGCGCGGTGCCGAGTGAGGTGGCGGCGAGGTCCCAGTCCGGCTGCGGCTCACCGACCAGGCCGGCCAGCGCGATGCCGCAGCGCAGCGCCTGGAGGAGGCTGGCGTTGCCGGTCAGCAGCGCGAGGTCGTCGGGGGTGCCGTCGGGGCGCAGCGCCCAGCTGATCGCGCCGCTGGCCAGCTGCATCGCCGTGACCAGGTCGAGTGCGCGGCGCACGGCGGGCCACAGCCGGTCGACCGCGCCGTCGTCCCCGGTGCACAGCCAGGAGTGCCAGACGCCGACGGCGAGGTAGCCGGCGTGGTTGCTCTCCGCGGCCGGGGCGGTGACGGCGCCGTCCCGGTACTCCGCGGCCCACGAGCCGTCGGGGCGCTGGGAGCGGGCCAGCCAGCCGTAGGCGGCCAGGGCGCGGTCGTGCTCGCCGCCGACGTCCAGGGCCATCGCCGCCTCGACGGAGTCCCAGGCGTCCAGCTGCCCGCCGCGGTGCCAGGGGAGCGCGCCGTCGGCGGCCTGCTCGGCGGCGATCGCGGCCACCGTCGTCCGCAGCTGGTCGGCGCTCAGCACGCCGGGCACCTCGGGGAGGTCGGTCACGCGGGCTTGTCGGCGTAGACGACGAACGACTTGCCCAGCACCGGGTCCAGCAGCCGCTCGGCGGTGCGGGTCGGCCACGGGCGCTTGACCAGGTCCCAGACCAGCACCCGGTGGTAGGCCCGGGTCAGCACGTTCTCCCGGTCGACGCCGACCGCGCACTTGAGCCACCAGTAGGGGGCGTGCAGGGCGTGCGCGTGGTGGGTGTCGGTCGGCCGCAGCCCCGCGGCGGACAGCTTCTCCGACAGCTGGTCGCCGCGGTAGATGCGGATGTGGCCGCCCTCGTTGGCGTGGTAGCCGTCCGACAGCGCCCAGCAGACCGCCTCCGGCCCGTAGCGGGGGACGGTGACCGCGACCCGGCCGCCGGGCCGCAGCACCCGGGCGATCTCGGCGATCGCCGCCGCGTCGTCGACGATGTGCTCGAGCACCTCCGAGGCGATCACCCGGTCGACGCTGGCGTCGGGCACCGGCAGCGCGCGCAGGTCACCACGGGCCACCGCGGCCCGGGCACCCTCGGGTGCCTCGCCGGCGGCGGCGATCGCGCCCAGCCACTGCGCGGTGGTGGCGACCTCGTGCTGCCCCCAGTCGACGGCGAGCACGTCGGCGCCGCGGCGGTAGGCCTCGAAGGCGTGCCGGCCCTCACCGCAGCCCAGGTCCAGCACCCGCATCCCGGGCCGGACGCCGAGCAGGTCGTAGTCGACGGTGAGCATCAGCGGCGCCGGTCCAGCACGTCGGCGTACCACTCGGCGGTGCGCTCGGCGGTGCGCCGCCAGGTGAACTGCGACAGCACCCGCGCGCGCCCGGCGCGGCCCAGCTGCTCGCCGAACGTCGGGTGGTCCAGCACCAGTTGCAGTCCCTCGGCCAGCCGGTCGACGTCCCCGGCCGGCACCGTCACGCCGGCGTGCGTGCCGACCACCTCCGGCAGCGCGCCGCCGTCGGTGGCCACCAGCGGGGTGCCGCAGGCCATCGCCTCGATCGCCGGCAGCGAGAAGCCCTCGTACAGCGACGGGACGGCGGCGACGGTGGCCGTCTGCAGCAGCGACACCAGCTCCTCGGTGGGGATCGGGCCGGTGAACCGCACCGCGTCGGCGATCCCCAGCCGGTCCAGCGCCGTCGCGGCCGGCCCGCCCGGGCGGGCGGTGCCGACGACGGTCAGCCGGACGTCGCGCTCGGTGCGCAGCTTGGCGACGGCCTCCAGCAGGTGCACCAGCCCCTTGAGCGGGACGTCGGCGCTGGTGGTCACCACGACGTGGTCGGCGTCCCGGCGGGCGGTGCCGGGCGGGGGCGTGAAGACCGTCGGGTCGATGCCCACCGGGACCACCCGGACGCCTGCGGCGGGCACGCCCAGGTGGGTCTCGACGTCCCGCCGGGAGCTCTCGGAGACGGTGGTGATGCCGTCCAGCCGCGGGGCGACCCGGGCCTGCATCGTGGTGAAGCCGTACCAGCGGCGCAGCTGCAGCCTCCGGCGGCGGGTGGTCGCGGCGGCCAGCTCGAGGTCGCGGTCGATCTGCACCGGGTGGTGCACGGTGGCGACCGTGGGCAGCCCGCGCCGCTGCAGCTGCAGCAGGCCGTAGCCGAGGGACTGGTTGTCGTGCACCAGGTCGAAGTCGCCCGCGCGGGAGCCCAGCAGCCGGGCCGCGCGGAGGCTGAACGTCAGCGGCTCGGGGAAGCCGGCCGTGCACATCGCGGCCCACTCGGCCACGTCCAGGACGCCGGAGAACTCGCCGGGCCGCGGCGTGCGGAAGGGGTCGGGCTCCCGGTAGAGGTCCAGGCTCTGCACCCGGGTCAGCGGCACCCCGTCGACCAGCTCGGGGTAGGGCTGGCCGCTGAACACCTCGACCCGGTGACCGAGCTCGCGCAGCTCGTGCGACAGCGCCCGGACGTAGACGCCCTGCCCGCCGCCGTGCGGCTTGGAGCGGTAGGACAGCAGCGCGACCCGGAGCGACCGTCCCATGCCGGGGACTCTAACCAGACCGTCCCGCGGCGCCGGAGCGGTCGCCGCGGAGGGACACCTGTCCGGCCACCCGGTGCGCGGCCGGGACGGCACACGGGGCCGGGGTGCGCTGCGACCGGTGCCGGCGCGAGCGCATGGCCCGGAGCGGCGCCGGGCAGGACCAAGGGACCAGGGCCGGCACCCGGTGTCTGGGCCCCTCGACCCCCTGGAGTCCCGATGACCCGCACGGTCAGCCGCACCCGGCTGCGGTCGGTGGCCCGCGTCGTCCTCGGCGGCGTGCTCGTGCTCGCCGGCGCCGGCCACCTGACCTTCGCTCGCGAGGACTTCCGCGCGCAGGTCCCGCCCTGGGTGCCCCTGGACGTCGACGAGGTGGTGCTCATGTCCGGGGTGGTGGAGATCGGGCTGGGGCTGATGCTCGTCCTCCTGCCGCGGGAGCAGCGCCGGATCGGGTTGCTGGCGGCGCTGTTCTTCGTCGCGGTCCTCCCGGGCAACATCGCCCAGCTCACCGAGCACCGGGACGCCTTCGGGCTGGACACCGACGCGAAGCGCGCCCTGCGCCTGCTCGGTCAGCCGGTCCTGGTGGCCTGGGCGTGGTGGTCGACGCGGACGGTCACCCCGTGACCGGGTGGGAGAGCTCGCCCCCGCCCGGGCCGGTGGTCCGGCCGTGGGGTCCGGGCGTGGCCACCGCGCCCCGACACCGCCGGCGCCCCGCCGGGATCCTGGCCGCCGGCCTGCTCGGTGTCGCCGCGCTGGCCGGGTGCAGCTCGGAGGTGGCGGGCACCGCCTCGCCGGTCGCGAGCGTCTCCAGCCCGGTGCCGGCGCCGACCACCGCGAACCCGGGGGCACCCGAGGACCTCTCGGCCGGTCTGCTCCCCGCCGAGGCGTTCGGCCCGGGCACCGAGGTCACGCCGGTCACGGGTGAGCAGCTGCTCGCCCAGCAGGGGCAGCTCGGCGGTGGTCTCGGCGAGCTGGCGGACCTGACCGTCACCCCGCCGGAGTGCGCGCCGGCGGTCGAGGGGGTCCAGCCCCGGCTCGACGACGTCACCGGGCTGGCCGCCCAGACCGCGCAGACCGGCAGCACCGCCGTCGCCGAGGTGCTCGTGGCGGGTCCGTCGGTGGCCGGCTCCCTCGACGACCTCGACCGGAGCCTGGCGGACTGCCCGAGGGCAACGATCACGGCACCGCAGATCGGCACCGCCACGGTCACCTTCACCCCGCTGGAGGTGCCCGACCTCGGGGACGGCTCGGCCGCGCGGACCATGACGCTCTCGCTCACCGCACCGGACGGTTCCCCGCTGACGGTGCCGGTGCAGCTGGGCATGGCGCTGGACGGCGACCGGCTGGTCAGCCTCACCGTCACCGACCCGGCGGGCGGGGGCAGCGAGGACCCGGCGGCCCTGGGCCGGCTGCTGCAGCAGGCACACGACCACCAGCACACCGCGCTGGACTGACGCCCGCCGTCGTCCACATCCGGGGGTCGCTTCCTCGACCACCCCGGTGCCGTTCCCTCCCGGCCGGGCCCGGCCCAGGGTCGGGACATGACCGACCTGGACCCCCGGCCCACCGTCCGCCTCGCCGACCCCGGGGCGCTGGCCGCCGGGCTGCCCCACCTGCTCGGCTTCCGGCCCGAGGAGTCGCTGGTGGTGGTCAGCCTCCGCGGGCCGGAGCCGCTGACCGTCGGGCTCACCGCCCGGGTGGACCTGCCGCCGCCCGGGCACCGGGCGGCGCTGGCGCGGGACCTGGCCCGGTCGGTGGGCACCGACGACCCCACCGCCGTCGCGCTGGTGGTGGTCTCCGAGGACGACGACGGCGCCGAGCTCCCGCACCGCGGGCTGCTGCGCGAGGCCGTGCTCGCCTTCCACGACCACCGGGTGCCGGTGCGCGACGCGCTGCTGGTCCGCCGGGGCCGCTGGTGGTCCTACGACTGCCCCCGCTCCTGCTGCGCACCCGGCGCGGGCACCCCGCTGCCGGGTGGCACCAGCGACCTGGCCGTCGCCGCGGTGGTGCACGGCACGGTCGTCGAGGCCGGCCGGGCGGCCCTGCCCGCTCGCATCGCCCCGGTCGGTTCGGCGGGCATGGACCGGGCCTGTGCCGAGGTGGGTGACGAGCTGGCCGCCGCGACTGCGGAGCGGGGCTGGGACGCCGTGGCCGAGCAGGGCTGGGACGCCGTCCTCGCCGCGGTGCACGAGGCCGGGACGGCGCGGGCGGCGCGCCTGTCGGACCGGCAGGTGGCCCGGCTGGCGTGGGGGCTGCGCGACGCCGACCTGCGGGACCGGGCGCTGACCCTGGCGCTCGGGGAGTCCGCGCCGGGCGCCGAGGTGGTCTGGACCGAGCTCACCCGCCGGGCGCCGGCCCCGCTCGACGCGGCACCGGCGACCCTGCTGGCGGTCAGCGCCTGGCTCCGCGGGGACGGCGCGCTGGCCAACGTCGCCCTGGACCGGGCACTGGGCAGCGAGCCCGGGTACACCCTCGCCGGGCTGCTGCGCACCGCGCTGGACGCCTGCCTGCCCCCGGCGGTGGTGCGGCAGGTCATCCGCGAGGCCGCCGGCCCCTCCGGTGCGGGCCGCTGACGCACCGACCGGCCGGGGCGCGGCCGGTGCGTCGGGTGGGTCAGAGCAGCTCGGGGCGCTGCCAGTCCTCCCCGAGCACGTGCTCACCCAGGAAGGCCAGCACGATCTCGTACCAGACCGCGGCGTTGCCCGGGGTGAGCACCCAGTGGTTCTCGTCGGGGAAGTAGAGGAACTTCGAGGGCACCCCGCGCTTCTGCAGGTCGTACCAGAGCCGCAGGCCCTCGCCGATCGGCACGCGGTAGTCCTTGTCGCCGTGGATCACCAGCATCGGCGTCCGGATGGCGTCGGCGTAGCGGTGCGGAGAGTTCTGGTCGTAGCGGCGCGGCTCGGTCAGCGGGTCACCGAACTCCCGCTCCCAGTAGTACGCGGAGTCGGTGGTGCCGCCGAAGCTGTCCAGGTGCCACAGGCTGGCGTGGGTGACGATCGCGGCGAACCGGTCGGTCTGGGTGGCGATCCAGTTGGCCATGTAGCCACCGAAGGAGCCACCCATCGCCGCCGTCCGGGTCTGGTCGATCTCCGGCAGCGCCTCGGCGGCGTCGACCGCGGCCATCAGGTCGGTGTAGGGGTGCTCGCCCCACTCGCCCCAGCCGCGCCGCACGAAGTCCTGCCCGAAGCCCTGCGACAGCGCCGGGTTGGGCAGCAGCACCGCGTAGCCCCGGGCGGCCAGCACCCACGGCGTCCAGCGCCACGACCAGGAGTTCCAGCTCATCAGCGGGCCGCCGTGCACCCACAGCACCAGCGGCGCCGGGCTCGCCTCACTCGCGCCCTCGGGGAGCACCAGCCAGGACTGCACGCGGGTGCCGTCGGGAGCGGTGGCGTCCAGCTCGCGCAGGGTGCCGGGGAAGGCGGTGATCGTGCCCGGGTTGGGCAGCGCGACGGGGTCCTGGCCGGTGGCCGTCGGGTCCAGCCGCACCGGTGCCGCCGGGAGGTCGTATCCCGAGCGCAGCGCGTACAGCGCGCTGCCGTCCCGGGCCACCTGCAGGTCGCTGTAGGCGCCGGCGTCGGTCAGCCGCACCGGTGCCCCGCCGGCGAGCTCGACCCGGTACAGGGCGTGCCGGCCGTCGTCGTCGGCCAGGAAGAACACCGCGGTGCCCTCGGCGGAGAACTGCGGCGAGCCCGGCCAGCGGTCGAAGCCGGCCGTGAGGTCGCGGGTCCCGGCCGACTCGACGTCGACCAGCAGCAGCGTGTAGTCCGGCGGCTCGGCGTAGGTCGAGGCCGACTCGCGGACGCACACCACCTGGGTCGAGTCCGGGGAGAAGGCCGGGGCGAAGACGTCGGCCTGCGGGTCGTCGACCAGCACCCGGGTCGTGCCCGTCGCCACCTGGGTCAGCACCAGCCGGGAGCGCCGCCCGGCGGGGCCGTCGGGGACGTCCTCGCTGCGCACCACGAAGCGGCCGTCGGGGGAGATCGCCAGGTCGTCCCCGGCCCCGGTGGGCGGGCCCGCGTCGGGGGTCAGGTCACGCCACTCCGGTGCCGGGTCGGACTCGCCGGGGACGTGCCCGACCCAGAACACGTGCGGGAAGGCCGGGCCCAGGTCGTGGTCCCAGAAGCGCACCGGGTAGCTCTCGTGCAGCAGCGCGGTGACCCCGGCGTCGGTGCGCGCCTTGCGGCGCTGCTCGTCGGCCTCCGCGTCGGCCGCGCCGGGCACCACGGAGGCCACGGCCACGACGTCGCCGCTGTCGGCGGCCACCGCCACGCCGGAGACGCCGCTGGACCGGCTGAGCACCAGCCGCGCCTCACCGCCCTCGGGCGACAGCGCCCACAGCGCCGGCTTCGGCTCCCCGGCGTCCTTGCCCGCCGCCGGGTCGGGGCGGGCGGAGGTGAAGAGCAGCTCGCCGCTGGGGGCGAAGACCGGGCTGGACTCCCCGGCCGCACCGCGGGTCAGCCGGCGGGCGGGCCGCTGACCGGCGGGGTCGACCTCCCAGAGCGCGGACTGCCACTTCGTGCCCTCGGGGTCCAGGGTGGCCACCGAGGTGACCAGCCGGCTGCCGTCGGGGGAGAGGGCGAGGCCACCCAGCCGGGGGAGGGCGACGAAGTCGGCCAGCCGGTGGAACGGACTGGGCGGGGTGGTGTCCTGTTCGGTCGGAGCGGGGGAGTCGCTCACCGGGGCCTTCTCTCTCGCGTCGCTGGTCAGGAGGACGGCCCCGAGCCTAGTGACCGGTCGTGAGCCCGGCTCAGCATCTCGCCCCGCAGACGACGAGAGCCGCGGCCCCAGGCGGGGTCGCGGCTCTCGGTCCGCTCCGGCTGCAGGAACGGGGCTGCCGGGTCCTCCCTCAGGAGACGGCGGCGACCGCCTCGGCGGCCTCGGCCGGGCTGAGCTCCTCGTCGACCGCGCTGACGAACACGTGCTGGGCGACCCCGGGCTGCAGGGCGACCCCGTCGACCAGCACGCTGCCGTTGGCCAGCGAGGCGGTCACGGTCGAGCCGGGGCGCACGCCCTGGTCGGCCATGGAGCGCAGCAGGGAGGCGTCCTCCTGCAGCTGCTCGCTGATCCGGCGCACGACGACCCGCGTGCCCTCGGGCGTCGCGCTGGTCGACAGCAGCGTGAGCGCGTCGAGCACGGCTGAGGTGTCACCGCCCAGGGCGTCGAGGCCGGGGATCGGGTTGCCGAAGGGCGACACGGTCGGGTTCTTGAGCAGGCTCAGCAGCTTGCGCTCCACCGCCTCGCTCATCACGTGCTCCCAGCGGCAGGCCTCCTCGTGGACGTCGGCGTAGTCCAGGCCGATCACGTCGACGAGCAGGCACTCGGCCAGCCGGTGCTTGCGCATGACCGCGGTGGCCAGCGCGCGGCCCTCGTCGGACAGCTGCAGGTGCCGGTCGCCCTGCACGGTGAGCAGGCCGTCGCGCTCCATCCGGGCCACCGTCTGGCTCACGGTCGGGCCGCTCTGGTGCAGGCGCTCGGCGATCCGCGCCCGCAGCGGGACGATGCCCTCTTCCTCGAGCTCGAAGATGGTCCGGAGGTACATCTCCGTGGTGTCGATGAGGTCGTTCACACTCACTCCTCCGTCAGGTCCCCCGAGTCTACGAGGCGAGGACCACCGAGCGGGGCCCTCGCCACGACCGAGCACCCCGCGGGGTGGTGCGGCCACCGGTAGCGTCGGTGCGGTGACGCAGCCCGCCTGCTCGACGAGGAGCACCGCGCCGGTCCCGCCCGGCGCCGCGACGGGACCGGGGGAGCGATGAGCGACTCGGTCACCGTCGTCTGGGACGACGCCCTGCTGGCCTACACCTGGGGCGGCGAGCACCCCATGCACCCGGTGCGGCTGGACCTCACCATGCGGCTGGCCGACACCCTCGGGGTGCTGGCGGGGCCGCGCCTGTCGGTCGTCGCCCCGACCGCGGCCGACACCGACCTGCTCACCCTGGTCCACGACCCGGCCTACCTGGAGGCCGTGCGGCGGGCGCCCGAGCACCCCTACGACGCCGGCCACGGTCTCGGCCCGCCGGACAACCCGGTCTTCCCCGGCATGTACGACGCCGCCGCGCTGATCACCGGCGGCAGCGTGCTGGCCGCCGAGCAGGTCTCCTCCGGCCGGGCCCAGCACGCGGTCAACATCGCCGGCGGCATGCACCACGCCATGCGCGGGGCCGCCTCGGGCTTCTGCGTCTTCAACGACGCCGCGGTCGCGATCGCCTGGCTGCTCGGTCAGGGGTGGGAGCGCATCGCCTACGTCGACCTGGACGTGCACCACGGCGACGGCGTCCAGACCGCGTTCTACGACGACCCGCGGGTGCTCACCGTCAGCGTCCACCAGACCCCGCTCACGCTCTTCCCGGGCACCGGCTTCCCCGAGGAGACCGGTGACCCGGAGAAGGCGCTGGGCAGCGCGGTCAACCTGGCGCTGCCCAACGGCACCGACGACTCCGGCTGGCTGCGGGCCTTCCACGCCGTGGTGCCCAGCGTGCTCCGGGCCTTCCGGCCGCAGATCCTGGTCACCCAGTGCGGCTGCGACGCCCACCACGAGGACCCGCTCGCCGACCTCGGGCTCACCGTCGACGGGCAGCGCGCCTCCTACCGGGCGGTGCACGACCTGGCCCACGAGCTGTGCGACGGCCGGTGGGTCGCCCTGGGCGGTGGCGGCTACGGCCTGGTCCGCTGCGTGCCCCGGGCCTGGACCCACCTGATCGCCGAGGCCGGCGGCGACCGGCTGGACCCGCGCACGGAGATCCCGCAGAGCTGGCAGGACGACGTCCGCGGCCGGGGCCTGCGCATCGACCCGCCGGACACCATGACCGAGGGCGGCTACGTGGGCTACTCCCGCTGGGACCCCTTCACCGAGAACCGCGTCGACCAGGCGGTCATGCGCACCCGCAAGGCCTCCTTCCCGTACTTCGGACTCGACCCGGACGACCCCCGTGACTGACAGAAGGACCATCTCGCCCCCCACCACTCGCAGGCTCGTGGCGGGTCCCTACGAGATGGCCGGAGGAAGCCATGACCGCAGCTGAGGAAGCGACCGTGACCCCCGTGGCGCCGCCGCGGTGGGAGGCGGACGTGGTGGCGGCTGACGGCGGGACGGTGCACCTGCGGCCGATCACGCCCGAGGACGCCGACGGCATCGTGGGGCTGATGGAGCGCAGCTCCGACCAGACCCGGTACTACCGGTTCTTCGGGCCGGTCCGGCAGCTGTCGGCCAAGGACCTGTACCGGTTCACCCACGTCGACCACGACGACCGGGTGGCCTTCGTCGTGCTGCTGGGCGACCACCTGATCGGCGTGGGCCGCTACGACCGACTCCCGGGCACCGACGAGGCCGAGGTCGCCTTCCTCATCGAGGACGCCCACCAGCGGCGCGGCCTGGGCTCGGTGCTGCTCGAGCACCTGGCCGCCGCGGCCCGCGAGCGCGGCATCACCCGGTTCGTCGCCGAGGTGCTCAGCCAGAACACCGGGATGGTCCGGGTGTTCCGGGACGCGGGGTACGCGGCGGCCCGGTCCTACGAGGACGGGATCGTGCACCTGACGTTCCCCATCGCCCCGACCGAGCAGTCGCTGGCGGTGGTGCACGAACGGGAGCAGCGCAGCGAGTCCCGCTCCATCGGCCGGCTGCTCAACCCCGGCTCGGTGGCCGTCATCGGGGCCAGCAACGACCCGGCCAAGGTCGGCTACGCCGTGCTGCACAACCTGCTCGGCTACGGGTTCGCCGGCCCGATCTACCCGGTCAACCCGGCGGTGCGGCACGTCCGCGGCGTCCCGGCGTACGCCGACGTCGAGTCGATCCCCGACGACGTCGACCTCGCCGTCCTCGCCGTGCCGGCCGACGAGGTCGCGGCGGTGGTCGAGGCCTGCCGGCGCAAGAACGTGCACGGGCTGGTGGTCATCTCCGGCGGCTTCGGCGAGACCGGCCCCGAGGGGCTGGCCGCCGAGCGGGCGCTGGTCGCCTCCGCCCGGGCCTCGGGCATGCGCGTCGTCGGGCCCAACTGCCTGGGCGTGGTCAACACCGACCCGGGCGTGCACCTCAACGCCAGCCTCGCCCCCGACGTCCCCGGTCGTGGCCGGGTGGGCTTCTTCGCCCAGTCCGGCGCGCTGGGCGTGGCGCTGCTGGAGCGGGCCCGCGGCCGGGGCATCGGGCTGTCCAGCTTCGTCTCCGCCGGCAACCGCGCCGACGTCAGCGGCAACGACCTGCTGCAGTACTGGGCCACCGACCCGGGCACCGAGGTGGTGCTGCTGCACCTGGAGAGCTTCGGCAACCCGCGCAAGTTCGCCCGGCTGGCCCGCGCGGTCGGCCGCACCAAGCCGGTGGTCGCGGTCAAGAGCGGCCGGCACGTCGGGATGACCGCCGGGCTGGCCGGCACCAGCGTCGCGGTCCCCGAGCAGTCGGTGGCCGCGCTGTTCGCCTCGGCCGGGGTGATCCGGGTGGAGACCCTGGCCCAGCTCTTCGACGTCGGCACGCTGCTGGCCCACCAGCCGCTGCCGGCCGGTGACCGGGTCGCCGTCGTCGGCAACTCGACCGCGATGGGGGTGCTGGTCGCCGACTCCGTGCTGGAGCAGGGGCTGGAGCTGGCGCACGAGCGCCCGGTCGACATCGGCACCCAGGCGAGCCCGGAGGACTTCCGCGCCGCGCTGCAGGCCGCGCTGGACGACGACGGCGTCGACGCGGTGGTCGCGGTGTTCCTGCCCCCGCTGCTGCGCGGCGAGCAGCCCTTCGGCCGGGTGCTGCGCGAGGTGTCGGCGGGGTCGGCCAAGCCACTGGTGGCCAACTTCCTGTCCACCGAGGGCATCCCCGACGAGCTGGCCATCCGCGGCGAGGACGGCATGCCCGCGCGCGGGTCGGTGCCCTCGTTCTCCACCCCCGAGCGGGCGGTGATCGCGCTGGCCAAGGTGGCCGAGTACGCCCGCTGGCGGCGCCGTCCGGTCGGGGTGGTGCCAGAGCTGGACGACGTGCAGGAGGCGGCCGGGCGCGCGGTGGTGGAGGCCGCGCTGGCCGGGACGCCGGCGGGCCGGGAGCTCACCGACACCGAGACGATGGAGCTGCTGGGCGCCTACGGCGTGCCGATGCTGGGCACCCGGCGGGTGACCGACGTCGAGGCGGCGGTGACCGCGGCCGAGGAGATCGGCCACCCGGTGGTGCTGAAGTCGACCGCACCCTGGCTGCGTGACCGCCGCGACCTGGGCGGCATGCGCTTCGACCTGACCGACGCCGACGACGTGCGGGCCGCCTACGCCGCGATCCCGTCCGGGGACCCGGTGATCGTGCAGGAGCAGGCCGCGCCGGGGGTGGGCACCGTGGTGCAGGTCGTCGACGACCCGTCCTTCGGCGCGCTGGTGAGCTTCGGGGTCGGCGGGGTGGCCACCGACCTGCTCGGTGACCGCGCGTTCCGCACCCTGCCGTTGACCGACCTGGACGCCGCCGAGCTGGTGCGCAGCCCGCGCGCGTTCCCGCTGCTGGACGGCTACCGGGGCAGCGCGCCGGTGGACACCGCCGCGCTGGAGGACCTGCTGCTGCGAGTGGCCCGGCTGGCCGACGACCTGCCCGAGGTGCTGGCGCTGAACCTCGAGCCGGTCATCGTCGGCCCGGCCGACGCCTGGCACGGCGGCCGCTCCCTGGTCGTCGCCGGTGCCCAGGTCCGCGTCGGTCCGCCCACCGCCCGCGTCGAGCAGGGCCCCCGCCGCATGTTCCGCCCCGGCACATGACGAGGGCCCGCTGACCGGAACGGTCAGCGGGCCCTCGTCATCTCTGCTCGGCCGGGGACGGGTACGGATCCCCGGCCGGGCAGGCCGGTCCGGGATCGCGTCGCGGGGCCGGAGGCTCCCGACGCGATCCCGGGAAACGGCTCAGCGCCGCCCGGGCACGGCACCTGGCCGCGGTGACGTCCGGAGGACGTCAGCCGAGATAGTCCCGGAGGGCGTCGGCGCGCTGCGGGTCGCGCAGCTTGTTCATCGTCTCGCGCTCGATCTGCCGCACGCGCTCGCGGGACAGGCCGAACTGCTTGCCGATCTGCTCCAGCGTGCGCGGCTGGTTGCCGTCCAGGCCGAAGCGCATGATCACGACGTCGCGCTCGCGCTCCTCCAGCGTCTGCAGGACGTTGCGCACGTCGCCCTTCATCATCTGGAAGGCGACCGCGTCCTCGGCGACCGCGGCGTCGGCGTCCTCGATGAAGTCACCGAGCCGGGACTCCTCGTCGGCGCCCACGGTCTGGTCGAGGGACACCAGGTCGCGGGAGTACTCGAGCAGCTCGGTGATCCGCTCCGGGGTCATGTCCAGCTCGAGGCCGAGCTCCTCGGCGGTGGGCTCGCGCTCCAGCTCCTGGTGGATCCGGCGGCGGGTCCGCACGACCTTGTTGACCTGCTCGGCCAGGTGGACGGGCAGCCGGATCGTGCGGCCGGAGTCGGCCATGGCGCGGGTGATGGCCTGGCGGATCCACCACGTCGCGTAGGTCGAGAACTTGAAGCCCTTGGTGTAGTCGAACTTCTCGACCGCGCGGATCAGGCCGACGTTGCCCTCCTGGATCAGGTCCAGGAACGTCATGCCGTGGCCGGTGTAGCGCTTGGCGACCGAGACGACCAGCCGGAGGTTGGCCTCCAGCAGGTGGGCCTTGGCCGCCTTGCCGTCGGCGGCCAGCAGCCCGTAGTCGCGCTTGACCGCCGGGGTCAGCTGCTTCTCGCCCAGCAGCCGTTCGGCGTACAGCCCGGCCTCGATGCGCTTGGCCAGCTCGACCTCCTGCTCGGCGGTCAGCAGCGCGGTCTTGCCGATGGTGTTGAGGTACACGCGCACCAGGTCCGTGGACACCAGGCCACTGGTGTCCGGCGCCCGGCGCGGCGAGCGCACCTCGAGGGTGTCGGTGGGGGAGGACTGCAGCACGGTCACGATGAGTCTTCGTCCTTGCTTCGGGGTCCGGATGCACCGCGTCGTCGATGTGCGGTGCACCCCGGTGGAGGTCGGAGGCTCGACCCGGGATCGCCGGGTGGCTCTCCAGCCGTCTGTCCGGTGTGGTACGTCGTGTACAACGGACCTCGGTGGGCCGGTGTTCCGGTGGTGCACAACTCACAGGCAACGAGCAGGTGTGTCGCTCAGCACCCACCTGACCACTGCTGGTGGTCGAACGACAACGCTGTGATACCCGGACGACGCGGCCGGCGAACATCCCGTCCCGGACGGGCAGCGGCGCTCAGACCTCCAGCTGCAGGGTCATCGGCCCCTCGTTGACCGACGCGACCGACATCCGGGCCCCGAACCGGCCGGTCCGCACCACGGTCCCGCGGCGGACCAGCTCACCGACCACCTCGGCCACCAGCGGCTCGGCCACCCCGCCGGGTGCGGCGTCGGCCCAGGAGGGACGGCGGCCCTTGCGGGTGTCGGCGTAGAGGGTGAACTGGCTGACCACCAGCACCGGCAGGCCCAGGTCACCGACCGAGCGGGCGCCGTCGTCGGTGGGGAAGACCCGCAGCTCGTGCAGCTTGCGGCCCAGCACCCGGGCGCGGTCGGCGTCGTCCTCGCGACCCACCCCGACCAGGGCGAGCAGCCCGGCGCCGATCGCCCCGACCACCTCGCCGTCCACCGTGACCGACGCCTCGCTGACCCGGGTCACCACCGCACGCACCCGCCCATCCTGCCCCGGACCCCGGGCGGGCGATGAGTTCCGGGGCGCTCGGGGGTCCCAGTCGGCGGAGACCGGACGGCACCGGAGGAGACGACATGGCCAAGCTCATCTACTCGATGATCACCTCGCTGGACGGCTGCACCGAGGCGGCCGAGGGCGACCTGGGCTGGGGTGCGGCCGACGACGAGGAGGTGCACACCTACATCGGCGACCTGTTCCGTGACGTCGGCACCTACCTCTACGGCCGGCGGATGTACGACACGATGGTCTTCTGGGAGACCGCGGACGCGCTGCCCGACGCACCGCCGTTCGTCGTCCGGTACGCGCGGGAGTGGCAGGCCGCGGAGAAGGTCGTCTGGTCGACGACGCTGGAGCAGGTGTCGAGCGCGCGGACCCGGATCGAGCGGAGCTTCGACCCCGAGGCGGTCCGCCGGCTCAAGGAGTCCGCCGAGCACGACCTGACCGTCGACGGACCCACCCTCGCCGCCCAGGCGATCGCCGCCGGCCTGGTGGACGAGTACCACCTGTTCCTCACCCCGACCGCGGTCGGCGGCGGCCGGCGGTTCTTCCCCGACGGCGTCCGCGTGGAGCTCGAGCTGATCGGGCAGCGGGCCCTCTCCGGCGGGCTGCTGCACGCCCACTACCGCACCCGCTGAGTCAGTCCCCGGCGGGGGAGAACCGCACGCTGCGGGTGGCCGGGTCGGCTGCGGTCAGCCGCACCCGCACGCGCTCGCCCGGGGTCAGCCGGCCGTCGCAGCGGGCCTGCACGGCCAGCTCGGCGAGCACCACGGTCGACCGCTTCTCGTCCGCGTCCAGTACGACTGCGTCGAAGACGTCGCCGACCCGGCCGGCCAGCACGGTGGCCTCGACCAGGTCGACGACCGCGCGCTCGACCGCGTGCGTGCGCCGGTCGGACGCGGCCATCAGCGCCGGCAGCTCCGGCAGGGCGGCCCGCAGCCCCGCGGCGGGCTGCTCCCCGGCGGCCAGCGCGAGGCACACCTCGGTGCCGAACCGGTCGACCAGCCGGCGCAGCGGTGCTGTCACGTGCGCGTACGGGGAGCCGACGCCGCCGTGCCCCGGCTGGGCCGGGGGCGGGCCGTCGAAGGCGGTGTAGGCAGCACCGCGCAGCAGGGAGGCCGCGGCGTCGAGGAAGGCGGCGTCGCGGGGGCGGGCGGGGTCCAGCGAGGCGACGACCTCACCGGGTCCGGCGCCGGCCGGCCACGCCACGCCCAGGCCCGGGGCCAGCCGGCGCAGCGCCTCGACCGCACCCGGGTCCGCCGGCGGCAGGGTGCGCAGCACGCCGACCCCGCCGTCGAGCATCAGCCGGGCTGCGCAGCGCCCGGTGAGCAGCGAGATCTGGGCGTTCCAGCCCTCGACGTCGGACTGGCCGCGGAAGGCGATCGCCCAGCTGCCGTCCGGCGCGGGCTCCACCTCCTGGGAGGGCATGCCCAGCTCGATGGCGCCGCGGTCGCGGGCCCGGGCCTGCAGCAGTCGGCCGATCTCGGGCAGCAGCTCCAGCTCCGGGGGCACCTGCCCGCCCACGGACTCGTAGTCCAGCTGGGCGCGGCTGCGCACCCGGGCGCGGCGCAGGTCCACCGTGGTGACCTCGCCGTCGGCGTCGAGGTCGATGGTCCACAGCGCGGCCGGCCGCAGCTGCCCGGGCAGCAGGCTGGCCGCCCCCTCCGACAGCTGCGGCGGGTGCAGCGGCGTCCGCCCGTCGGGGCAGTAGACGGTCTGACCGCGGCGGCGCGCCTCGGCGTCGATCGCGCTGCCCAGCGGCACGAAGGCGCCGACGTCGGCGATCGCGTAGGACACCCGGTACCCGGTCGCGGTGCGGGTCAGGTGCACCGCCTGGTCCAGGTCGCGGGCGCCGGGCGGGTCGATGGTGACCAGCGGCAGGTCGGTCTCGTCGTGGTCGGGCAGCGGCGAGGTGGTGGCCACCCGGTCGGCCTCGGCCAGCACGTCGGCCGGGAACTCGGTCGGGACCCCCGCCTCCGCCCTGATCGCGGCGAGGTCGAGCGGTCCGGACACCTTCAGCACGCGAGCCACGGCGTCACCCTGGCACAGCGCGCAGCCCCGGACCGTCCGGTTGCGGGGTGCTCGAGGACCGGCGCCGTGCCGCCCCCTCGGCACCGCCCAGGACGACGCCGCCGACGAGCTGGCCTCCCGTGACCCGCCGGCCTCGCCGACGGGGGTCCGGGCGAGCGAGCAGGCGGCGGCCAGGGCCTCCCGGACGGCGGCGCAGACGGCCGCGGCGGGGTCGGTGGCCGTGGGGGAGTGACGGTGCGGACAGACCCGCCCGGGCACCTGCATGGTGCACGATCGAGTGGCACGATGGGGTACGGAGCCGGGGGCTCCGGGGCCGGTCGAACCACCCAGCCGACCACCGCCGCCCTTCCCCCGGCCCGGTCCAGGAAGGGCGTCCGTGGCCTCCAGCCAGTACACCAGCCGACACGACCGCAGTGAGCCGCTGCTCATCACCGAGGCCGAGCCGAGCCAGGCCGACCAGCACGCAGCTCGCAAGCGTCGCTACTCGATCACCATGGCGATCCGTGGCAGCAGCCTGGTGGTCGCCGCGCTGACCGCGCAGTACTCACTGTGGCTCATGGCCGTCTTCGCCGTCCTCGGCACGATCCTGCCGTGGATCGCCGTCGTCATGGCCAACGACCGGCCCCCGAAGAAGAAGCTCGACGTCAACCGGTACACCCCGCCGGCGCCGGACCGCATCCTGGAGTCCGGCAGCAGCAGGGCCCGCGTCATCGACATGTGAGCCCGGCCGGGCCCGGCGCGGACGCCGGCGCCCGGCCGTGCCCTGTCATCATGGACGGCGGTGCAGCGAGGGCCGGTGCCCTGCCGGCGACCGTCGCGCACCCCGATCCAGGGAGAGCCTGTGAGCAGCAGCGACATCCTCGAGCGTCCCGACGTCCGCGAGTCGGACACCGGCAACGCCAACGAGGTCTTCCACTACGTGAAGAAGAACAAGATCGCCGAGAGCGCCGTCATGGGCAACCTGGTCGAGGCGCTGTGCGGCGAGGTCTTCCCCGTGACCAAGTCCCCGAAGCCCGGCAGCCCCGTCTGCCCGGCCTGCAAAGAGGTCTACAACCAGCTCAAGAAGTGAAGGACCCCCGTGCCCCCCGGCTCCCGCTCCGCGCGGGCCGGGACCCTGCACGGGGGCCGACGGCCTGACCGGCCCCTGTAGGGGCCGGAGCGATCAGCGGAGGCCGAGGGCGCGGGCCTCGTGTTCGATGCGGGCCGCCCGCCGGCGCTGCCGGCGGCGGTCGTGCCGGCGGGGCCCGGCGGGCCAGCGGGCCTCGATGGTGGCGTTGAGCTCCGCGCCGAGGATGAGCGACATGCCCAGCAGGAAGCAGAACAGCAGCGCCGCGATCGGGGCGGCCAGCGCGCCGTAGGGCAGCGCCGTCGTCAGGATGTCGGCGACGTAGCCGCGCAGCACCGTCGCCGCCGCGATGAAGAAGACCACGGCGAACACCGCCCCGGTCAGGTGCCGGTGCCAGGGGATCCGCCGCGGCAGGATCACGTGGTAGAAGCTCGTGATCGCCAGGATCAGCCCGACCACCACCAGCGGCCAGTAGACGGCGTTGACCAGCAGCGTGGCGGTGTCCCGCCAGTCCGCCGGCAGCAGCCCGACCAGCGTCGTGCGTCCCAGCACCAGCAGCGGCAGGGTCAGCACCGCGAGCACCAGGCCCACGATGAACAGCCACAGCGCCATCAGCCGGGTCTTGATCGGGCCGCGCACGTCACGCTGGTCGTAGGCGATCACGACGGTGTTGAGGAACGTCGCCGTCGCCGACGACCCTGCCCACAGCGACACCACGAAGCCCAGGCTGACCACGTCCAGCCGCCCCGAGCCGAGGATGTCCTCCAGCGTCGGGCGCACGAGGGTGTCCACGACGCCGGGCGTCAGCGCCTCGGCCGACGCGCGCACCAGGGTGTCCTCGATCTCGGCGACGGTGTCCGCGCCGATGAAGGAGCCCAGGTAGCCCAGCGACCCGAGCAGACCGATCAGCAGCGGCGGCACCGACAGCACCTGCCAGAAGGCGGCCTCGGCGGACAGCCCCAGGATGCGGTCGTGCCAGGCCTTGGCCGCGCTGCTGCCCAGGACCTGCAGCGGCACGCGCACCGGGGCCGGCCACCGGTCCAGCCGCCCCCGGCGCGGCGCGGGGGAGGTCTCGGCAGCCTCCGGGGTGTCCCCCGGCGGCGGGACGGCGGGCGCCGTCGAGCTGCGGGGAACGGCGGAGGCCACGCTCCCAGTGTGCACGGCCGGTCCGGGCGCGGCGTCGTCCTCCCCGGGCTGCGCCTCCTTGGGGGGAGCTGTCCTCAGCGCCGTCGCCGGTGCGTGCGGGCGTCCGTCGGGACGCGGTGCCCGGGACGACGTCCGGACGGCGTGGCCGGCGCCGGGGCGCTCGTGGTGGCCGGGGGCTGCTCTGCGCCGGGCGCCGGTGCGGGAGCGGGCGGGGCGGGCTCGGGGGCCGGCGGCGGGACGCAGCGGATGACGGCCTCGGCGGCGTAGCGGGTGTCGAAGTCCTCGCGGCGGAGCTCAGCGCCGCTGGTCAGGTCCTTGAACACCCGGGTCACGGTGATGTCGAAACCGGTCGAACCCGACTGCGGGGTGCAGTTGCCGTCGTCGACCTTCTCCTGCACCGCGGGCTCGCGGGCGTTGCGGCGCTCCCCGCTCACCGACTCGACCTCGTAGTACCGGGTGCCCCAGAAGGTGACCGTCAGCGCGCCGGGCACCCACTCGGTCTGCACGTAGATGCCGGTCGGGGTGTCGTTGCGCCACTGGAGGTCGATCTGGCCCTCGTACACCGTGGCCTCGCGGCCGGCGGGGTAGCGGCTGATGTAGAAGCTGTGCGGCTTGTGGAAGACGTCCTCGAGCCCGGCGAAGAAGACCGCGTTGAACATGGTCGTGGCGAACTGGCTGATGCCGCCGCCCACCGCCTGGGACAGCTCGCCGCCGCTGATCACCGCGGCCGGCACGTAGCCCTGGGCGGTGCCGCGCGGGCCGGTGTGGCCGTTGAGGCTGAAGGTCTCCCCGGGTCGCACGAGCGCCCCGTCGACCTCCTCGGCGACCACCCGGATGTTCGTCCCGCTCGCGGCGTTGGTGAACCGGGTGGTGAAGTCGCTGACCTTCTCGCGGATCCCCAGCGCCTGCGCCTGCTCGGTGGTGAAGGCCGCCGGCACCGGGCCCAGGACCGGCGTCACCGACCGCGGTGCCGGGTCGTCGAGGACCGGCAGCAGCTGGGTGGCGAGCTCGGCGGGGTCGATGCCCTGACCGTCGACCGAGGGGACGACGGAGACGGTGTCGCCGGAGACCTCGAAGCCGGCGTCCTGGGCGGGGGAGCCGAACACGGCGAGGTCCTCGCCCATCGCGTCCTGCAGCGCGGCCGGGTCGACCGCGACGGCCAGCGTGCCGTCGTCGGCGGGGGTGAAGGTCAGCGAGGACGCGATCGCGCTCGGCGGCAGCTCGACGGGGGAGCCGACCGGGGAGCCGACGACGGACACCGGGGCGTCCAGCGCGGGCGTGACCACGGCGTCCAGCACGCGCTGGGCCTCCGCTGTGGCGACGCGCGGGGTGGCGACGGCGACGGGCAGCGCGACGGGCGTGGCCGGGTCGGCGCCGGAGGACAGCGCGGCGGTGAGCGCCTGGGCCGCGCCGGACCGGTCCAGGGTCCGCCCGTCGGCGGGCTCGACCAGCCGGGGCGTCGTCCCGTCGATCTCGATGGTGGCGTCGACGGGGGGCCGGTCGACGGTGGTGGCCAGCTGGTCCAGCTGCGCGGTGAACGCCGGCTGGTCGGAGGTGAGCACCGCGTCGGCCTCGCGGTCGCCGAACAGCGACGTCAGCCGGGTGAGGGGGTTCAACGGCTGGTCGTCGACGGCGTCGACGGTGGCCGGGACGTCGAGGGCCAGGCCCGCGCTGGCCGGGTGCAGCGTGGCCTGGACGTCGGCGGCCTGCACGGTGCGGTCGGCGGCGACCCGCGGGGCGAGGTCGCTCTCCAGGCGGGCGGCGGCCGAGGCGGGGGACAGGCCACCGAGCTCCACGCCGGCCACGACCGTGCCGCGGGGGACGTCGTCGCCGGAGGCGAACAGGTCGACGCCGTAGACGGCGGCGAGCGCGAGGACCGCGGCGGCCGGCACGAGCACGGCCCGGCGTCGCCACCAGTTCCCGCTCTCGCCGTGCGCGGCGGACGGCGGTCCGCCGGGACCGTCGACATCCCCGGGGAGCGACGGCGGCCCGCCCGGGACCGGGGTGAGGTGCTGGGTGGCGTCGTGCGGTGCGGCGTCGCGAGCCGGGGGGACGGGGCGGGTCTCGTCGACGACGGGGGTGATGTGCTGGGTGGACTCGTGCCGGGTCGGGTCGTGTGTGGGGACGGCGTCGGCCGGGCCGGCCGCGGGCTCGTCGGCCGGCACCGGGGCGCCGATCGTCCGGGTCTCGTCCGGGGCGGCCGGCGTCCCGCCGGGCACCGGCGGCGGTCCGGGGCGGTTGCCGCCGATCGTGCCGTCCGGCTGGAGACGCACGGTGTCGGAGGGGTCCTGCGGCATCGATCGCTCTCCGGGTCGCTGGTCCGGGGCACCGGGTCCCGGGAACGACGAAGCCGCCGACACCCCGTCCCCGGAGTGCGGGGTCGGGACGTCAGCGGCTTCGTCGGGTGTGGGCTTCATCGCTGGCGCGACGATAGTTCCCGCACTCAGGAGGAGAAGCGCGCCTCGCCGTCGGTCTCGATGATGTCGGCTGCGAGGCCGCGGAGCTTGTCCTCGTACTCACGTGCGTGGTGTCCACAGAAGACCAGGTCGCTACCACTGGGGAGGACCACTCGCACCTTCGCCATGGCGCCGCAACGGTCGCAGTGGAAGGGGAGAACGAGATCTTCGGTGGGCGGGGTCGTCGTCAGCGTCTGGGTCGTCATCTGGCTCATCACTCGCTCTCTACCGCACGGACCCGCGACTGCGGATCGGCCTCCTGCACAGCGCCAGGATGGTCCCTCCTGTTCCCGATCCGACGCCCGAACTCCGTGACTCGCCGAAAGAGATGCGGTCGTGATCGTTCGGACACCTGGGTGGAACGGTTGCAGCAGGGACGTCGCTGGTTCGGAACTGGGTCCGGGTCGTGCACGTACTGGTCGTGCTGGTCACCGGCCCTCAGGCCGGCTGTGTGTCCGCTGCTGTTCTGACGGGGTCCACGCTACGCCGTCTACCCAGGAGGCGCCGCCGTACACCGTCCCGTCACCCGATGGGAGTGCGGGACGGCCCGGCAGCTGGACAGCGCGGCCCGGGCGGACGACGACGGCCGGCGCCCCACAGGGCACCGGCCGTCGTACGGCCCCTCGCAGGGTCCCCGGGCACGCGGAGCGTGTCCTGGGGAGCGAGAAGGTCCTTCCTCAGTCCAGGTAGTCGCGCAGCACCTGGGAGCGGCTGGGGTGGCGCAGCTTGGACATCGTCTTGGACTCGATCTGCCGGATCCGCTCGCGGGTGACCCCGTAGACCTGGCCGATCTCGTCCAGCGTGCGCGGCTGACCGTCGGTGAGGCCGAAGCGCAGCCGGACTACGCCGGCCTCGCGCTCGGACAACGTCTGCAGGACGCTGGTGAGCTGGTCCTGCATCAGCGTGAAGCTCACCGCGTCGACGGCGACGACGGCCTCGGAGTCCTCGATGAAGTCACCGAGCTGGCTGTCGCCCTCGTCGCCGATGGTCTGGTCGAGGCTGATCGGCTCCCGGGCGTACTGCTGGATCTCCAGCACCTTGTCCGGGGTGATGTCCATCTCCTTGGCCAGCTCCTCCGGCGTGGGCTCGCGGCCCAGGTCCTGGAGCAGCTCGCGCTGGATGCGACCGAGCTTGTTGATGACCTCGACCATGTGCACCGGGATGCGGATGGTGCGGGCCTGGTCGGCCATCGCGCGGGTGATCGCCTGGCGGATCCACCAGGTGGCGTAGGTCGAGAACTTGTAGCCCTTGGTGTAGTCGAACTTCTCGACCGCGCGGATGAGCCCCAGGTTGCCCTCCTGGATCAGGTCCAGGAAGGCCATGCCGCGGCCGGTGTAGCGCTTGGCCAGGGAGACCACGAGGCGGAGGTTGGCCTCCAGCAGGTGGTTCTTGGCGCGCTCGCCGTCGCGGACGATCCAGTTGAGGTCCCGGCGCATCTGCGGGGAGAGCTTCTGGCCCTCCTCCTCGACCTGCCGGATGCGCTCGGAGCCGTAGAGCCCGGCCTCGATCCGCTTGGCGAGGTCGACCTCCTCCTCGGCGGTGAGCAGGGCGACCTTGCCGATCTGCTTGAGGTAGGCGCGGACGGAGTCGGCGGAGGCGGTGAGCTCGGCGTCCTTGCGGGCCTGCCGCAGCGCCTCGGACTCCTCCTCGTCGTCCCACTCGAAGTCCGGGCCCTCGCCCTCGGTCTTCTCGTCGGCGGCGTCGGCGACGGCGACGCCGTCCTTGCCGGTCACGACGGCCTCGTCGAGCGTGAGGCCCTCGGCCCCGTCGACGACGGCGACGGCGGCGCCGTCGGAGGCGACCGCGGTGAGGACCGCGCCGGTGCCGGTGCCCGGGGAGGGGGCGATCGTGGGCTTGCGGGCGGCGCTCTTGCGGGCGGTGGTGCCGGCAGCGGACTTCGCGGCGGCCTTCTTGGCCGGGGCCTTCTTGGCTGCCGCGGCGACCGGGGCGGTGGCCTGAGTCGCGGCGGTGGAACGGGCGGCGACCGTCCTGCTGCGGCTCGGGCTGCTCACCGTGTTCGACTCCGGTCCTGGCTGGTCGGCGGGCACTCAGGTTCCTTCCCGTACTACTGCGGTGCGTTCCTCGAGAGCCGTGTGGCCCGCGGGCAGCGGCCTCCGGCGCCGCCCGGTACCAGCCGTCCGCCGGCGTTCCCGGGCGGTGACCCACCGGAGAGGCGTTTCACCGTGCTGGGAGCGGGGGATGACCTGTTGGCTGGGGGAGCGGTGCGCGGGGCTCCTCCATTGTAACGACGGCGCTGCGGCGGTCCACAGGGTTCGCCCTGCGCGGTCGGCCCGGTGACCAGCGCGGTCCTGCGCGCACGTGCCGACGGTGGGCCCCGGGGCGTGCCCGGGGCCCGGCCGTCACTGTCCGATGTGCTGCTCGGCGGCCAGGGCCGCGCCGACGATGCCGGCGTCGTTGAGCAGCTGCGCCGGCACCACGCGGGTGCGCGTCGACAGCAGCGGCACCCACTTCTCGGCCTTCTTGCTCACCCCGCCGCCGACGATGATCAGGTCGGCCCACAGGCTCATCTCGAGGGTGTCCAGGTAACGGTCGACCCGCTTGGCCCAGGCCGGGTAGCTCAGGCCCTCGCGCTCGCGTGCGGCGGCCGAGGCGGCCTTCTCGCCGTCGGCGCCGTCGACCTCGATGTGCCCGAACTCGGTGTTGGGGACCAGCTGGCCGTCGATGAACAGGGCGCTGCCGATGCCGGTGCCGAAGGTGAGCATCAGGACCAGCCCGCGCTCGCCCCGGCCGGCGCCGTAGGCCATCTCGGCGATGCCGGCGGCGTCGGCGTCGTTCAGCGTCTGCACCGTGCCGGGGATGACCTGCTCCAGGCCCACCGCCATGTCGGTGCCGATCCAGGAGTGGTCCATGTTCGCGGCGGTGAACGCCACGCCGTGCTTCATCACCCCGGGATAGGTGACGCCGATGCGCCCCTCCCAGCCGAACTGGCCGACGATGTCGGCCACCACGCCGTAGACCGGGACAGGGAGCGCCGGCTGCGGGGTCGGGATCCGTACCCGCTCACCCACCAGCTCGCCCTTGTCCAGGTCGACGACGCAACCCTTGATACCGCTGCCACCGATGTCCACTCCGAAGCCCTGCACGCGGACAGGCTAGTGACCCACCGCACCGAAGTCGTGCAGGTCCGGCAGGATCCCTCCTCGTGATGACCTCCGGCACCCCTGCACCCGGCCTGTCCACCGAGCTGCTCGAGCTGGCCCGGGCGACGGCCGAGGAGGCCGCGCTGCTCGTCGGTGCCGGGCGCAGCACCGCCGCCGACCAGGTCGACACCAAGTCCTCACCGGTCGACGTCGTCACCGCCGTCGACCGCGCCAGCGAGACGCTGATCGTGCGCCGGCTGCTCGAGGCGCGACCGGACGACGGCGTGCTGGGGGAGGAGGGCGCCTCGACCGAGGGCACCAGCGGCGTGCGCTGGGTCGTCGACCCGATCGACGGCACCGTCAACTTCCTCTACGGGTTGCCGGCGTTCGCCGTCTCCATCGCCGCCGAGGTCGACGGGCGCACCGAGGCCGGGGTGGTGCTCAACGTCGCGACCGGCGAGCTCTACACCGCCGTCCGCGGCGAGGGCGCCTGGCTGACCGCCCCGGGCGCGGCCAGCATGCAGCTGCGCGGAAGCGCGCCGGCGTCGCTGGGCCAGTCGCTGGTGGCCACCGGCTTCAGCTACGGCGCCGAGGAGCGTCGGGCGCAGGGCGCAGTGGTCGCCCAGCTGCTGCCCGAGGTCCGGGACATCCGTCGCTGGGGGTGCGCCTCGCTGGACCTGTGCGCGGCCGCGGCCGGCCGGGTCGACGCCTACTACGAGCAGGGCCTCAAGCCCTGGGACCACGCGGCCGGTGCGCTGGTCGCCACCGAGGCCGGGCTGGTGGTCACCGGCACCGCCGGGCGGCCGTTCGCCGAGCCGATGGCCGTGGCCGCCGCACCGTCGGTGGCCGGCTCGCTGGTGGAGCTGCTGGAGCGCCTGCACGCCGACCGCTGACCCGGGCGGAGCACCCCCGGGCCGGGGCCTACGGGGCCGGGCAGGCCCCGGCGGCGGTCGTCGGCGGCACCAGCGCCGCGGCCACCGCGTCCTGGGTGGCCAGGCCGGCGAACTCCGGCCCGATGACCACGTCGACGGTCGCCTCGGCGCGGCCGTCCTGCCGCTCGCCGGCACCGGGCATCTGCAGGGCCACGAAGCGGGCCAGCCCGTCGCGGCCGGGGCCGAAGCGGACCTCGCCGACGCCGGTCACCTCGTTGCCACTGCGGTCGTTCTCCGTCAGGCCGATGGTGAAGCCGCGCGAGCGCAGCGTCTCGGCGACCTTCCCGGCCTCGCCGGCGATGTCGGAGGCGTTGAGCACGTTGACCGTGAACGTCGCGGGGTCCACCTCGGTCGGGACGGCGGCGGCGCTGCTGCAGGCCGCCGCGCGCTCCTCGTCCCGGCGCTCCTCGTCGCTGAGCACGTTGAACCACACGGCGAGGGCGGCCAGGGCCAGCAGCAGCAGGAAGACCAGACCCGGGATCGGACGCCGGGTGCGGCGGGGCGCGGTACGCCGCACACCGGGCTCGCTGGCGAGGTCGGTCACGGGGTCCTCACAGCGGCGAGCTCTGACACGGGAGTGACCCTAGTGGCGGGCGCGGTTGCTGCGCCGCACCGCGCGGGGACCCGGCGCGTCCCGGCGCCGGTGGCGGCCGGTCAGCACCCGCGCCGCAGGGTCCCCCGGGCCCCGGACCAGGGAGGTCACCGGCCCGGCGCCGCCGCCCGGCGGACGGGTCGCGACGGCGGGTCCGGCGCCTTCCCGGGCCGATCCGGGCGAGGGGTAGCCTCTGGCGCTCCGCCCCCAGGACGACGTCGGCGGGACCCCGGTGTGCCCGGCCGTGAACGGCGGGCACAAACCGGGACCCCACGGCGTTGGGCGGCTGGCCGGAGCGCAGCACGGGGCGCTGGGCCGACCACGCGGACGCGAGTCCGCACCCGGTCGGCCGGATGCCTCCGGTGCACCACCGTGCCACCCGGTCGGCGGCCCACAAGGGGGCCGCAGGCCGACGACCGACCACCGACCGCTCCGGCGGCCGGCACCACCCACCGGCGGCTCCGAGCGCCGGTGGCAGACGAGCGGGCCGAGCGCCCGCGACGAGAGAGAGAGGGCACACCATGGCCCAGGACTACGACGCACCTCGGCGCAACGAGGCCGACGAGCTCGGTGAGGACTCCCTCGAGGAGCTCAAGGCCCGCCGGGCGGAGGCGCAGTCCTCCTCGGTCGACGTCGACGAGACCGACTTCAACGAGGCACTGGAGCTCCCCGGGGCCGACCTGTCCGGCGAGGAGCTCACCGTCCGCGTGCTGCCCAAGCAGGAGGACGAGTTCACCTGCTCGCGCTGCTTCCTGGTGCAGCACCGCAGCCGCCTGGCCGCCACCAAGGGCGACGCGCTCTACTGCCGCGACTGCGCCTGATGAAGGACCCCCTCGCCCCCCACCACTCGTTCCTGGTGGCGGGGCCCTGCGAGGGGGCCTGACCCTCGCCCCCCACCACTCGTTCCTCGTGGCGGGGCCCTGCGACGGCGCCTGACCCTCGCCGGGCCCCGGCTCGACGTGGGCCTCGCGAGGGGGCCGGGGTGGCACGGCTGGTCGGGCACGTTCGTCGCCGGCCGGGTGAGGGCAGTACCTGAGTTCTGCGAGGGAGAGGCACCGATGACACAGCACGGTCAGGGCACAGGGTCACCGCGCGACGTCCCACCGCCGCGTCCCGTGGGCGAGCCGGTCGAGGGCGAGGTCATCGGCGGCGGCACCGGACCCGGCGACGGGCTCGGTGCCGCCGGTCGCGCGCTGGCCGACGCCGTCGCGGGCCTGCTGGGCCGCGACGACAAGGCCGGCCCCGCCGGTGCCCGGCGCCCCTCGGCCGGCGCCCGTGCGGCGGGCAGCGTGCTCACCGAGGTCATCTCCGCCCTCGCCGGGGCCGCGCGGTCCGACGACACCGGCAGCTCCCGGTCCGGCGCTGGCCGTCCCGGGCCGAGCTTTGATCCCAAGGGCGGGGCCAAGGGTGCCGGCATCGGCCCCGGTGGGTTGCTGTCGGACCTGCTGGACGCGGCCGCGCCCCGGCTGCCGATCCGCGACGCGGCCCGGCTGCGGGCGGCCCACCCCGGGGCCTCCGACGGCGAGATCGCCGACGTCCTCGTCGCGCGGGCGGCCCGGCTGACCGCCGGGGTGGGTGCGGCGACCGGTGGCCTGGCCGCCGCGCAGTGGTTCGCCCCGCCCACGCTGGTCGCCGTCCCGCTGGAGCTCGGCGCCCAGACGGTGCTGGTGGCCGCCGTGGAGGTCGTCCTCGTCGGCGAGCTGCACGAGCTGGCCGGCCGGCCGGCGCCCGGCGACGCCCGGGCCCGCGCCGGCGCCTACCTGGCCAGCTGGACGACGCAGCGGGCCGTGGGCACCACCGGCCCCGGCGGGCTGCTGTCCATGCTCGGCACGGCCGGGGCCTCGGCGGTGCGCCGCCGGCTCACCCGGCGGATGGCCCGCAGCACCACCTCGATGGCCCCGCTGCTCGTCGGCGCCAGCCTGGCCGCCCGCAGCAACCGCAAGGCCACCGTCACCCTGGCCGACCGGCTGCGGGCCGACCTGCGCCTGCCGCCCGCCGCGAAGCCCTGAGCACGCCCCCGGTGCACGGCGTCCGGCCCTCCGCGGGTGATGGTGGCGGCGGGGCTAGCCTCGCCGCCGTGCCCGCACCCCACGCCGAGGACCCGGCGGCCGCGGTCGACGTCCCGGTGCTGCTCACCGACCCGGACGCCGTCGTCCCCGGGTACGCCCTGCCCGGGGACGCCGGCGCCGACCTGTGCCTGGCCGAGGACGTCGAGCTGGCCCCGCACCAGCGGGCGCTGGTCGGCACCGGCGTGGCCGTGGCCATCCCGGAGGGGTACGCCGGCTTCGTGCACCCCCGCTCGGGGCTGGCCCACCGGCTGGGCCTGAGCCTGGTCAACGCACCGGGCACCATCGACGCGGGCTACCGCGGCGAGATCAAGGTCAACCTGGTCAACCTGGACCCGTCGACGCCGATCCGGCTGTCCCGCGGCGACCGGGTCGCCCAGCTGGTCGTCCAGCCGGTCGTGCGCGCGCGCTTCGTGCCGGTGGCCGAGCTGCCCACCAGCGAGCGCGGCAGCGGCGGCCACGGCTCGACCGGCGGCGCCGCCGCGCTGGACCCCTCGGTCCCCGCAACCACCTCATCCCTGGAAGGACGGGCCTGACGATGCCCATCGGACGCCGGCGCAACCGGATCGACCGCAGCCTCCGCGAGCGGGGGGTGCCCCCCGAGCCGCAGGTGCGCGAGCGCGAGGAGGTCGGCACCAGCGGACCCTGGGACGCAGCCGACGCCCCGGACGACGGCCAGCTGCGCATCGACCTCGGCGCGCTGCGGCTGCCGGCGCTGGCGGGCATGGAGCTGCGGGTCGACGTCAACGCCCAGCAGCAGGTCGTGGGCGCCAGCCTCCGCTACGGCGACTCCCTGCTGCAGCTGTCGGTCTTCGCCGCGCCCCGGGCCGCCGGGCTCTGGGACGAGGTGCGGGTCGAGCTGGCCCGCGGCGCCGCCGCCCAGGGCGCCCAGCTGACCGAGGTCGACGGCCCCTTCGGCCGCGAGCTGGCCGGCACCGTGGTCCTGCCGACGGCACCCCAGCCGGGGGAGACCGCGCCGACGATGGTCCGGCGGCCGGCCCGGTTCCTCGGTGTGGACGGTCCGCGCTGGTTCCTCCGCGGGATGATCAGCGGCCCGGCCGCGACCGGCCCGGAGGCGGGGCTGCCGCTGGAGCAGGCGTTCCGTGGCGTGGTCGTCGTCCGGGGCACCGGGCCGATGGCGGTGCGCGAGCCGCTGCCGCTGACCCTGCCGGCACAGGCCGCCGAGCAGGTGGCCCGCCAGCAGGCGGCCGGCCGCACCACGGGCCGGGCCGCCTCCCCGATCCCGCCGGACGCCTCGGCGTGAGCCGGGTGCCCGCGCCGGCCGCCCACGCCTACGGGCCGGGGCCCGACCAGTTCCTGGAGGTCACCCTCCCCGGCGGCGACGCCCCGGCACCGGTGGTCGTGGTCGTGCACGGCGGGTTCTGGCGCGCCCCGTACGGCATCGAGCTGGCGCGGCCGCTGGCCGCCGACCTGGCCGCGGCCGGGTGGGCGGCGGTCGCCGTGGAGTACCGCCGGGTCGGCGCCGGCGGGGGCTGGCCGACCACCCTGGCCGACGTCGCGGCGGCGCTGGACGCCCTGCCCGACCTGCCGGTGGCGGCCCGCCTGGACCTCACCGACGTGACCGTGGTCGGGCACTCCGCCGGTGGCCACCTGGCGGCCTGGGCGGCCGGCCGCAGCCGGCTGCCCGACGGTGCGCCCGGCGCCTCCCCGCGGGTGCCGGTCACCGCGCTGGTGTCCCAGGCCGGGGTGCTGGACCTGGACGCGGCCGTCGCCGCCGGCCTCGGCGACGGCGCCACGGTCGACCTCCTCGGCGGGACGCCGGCCGAGGTGCCCGACCGCTACGCCGCCGCCGACCCGGTGCGCCTGCTGCCCACCGGCGTCCCGGCACTGTGCGTGCACGGCGAGGACGACACGACGGTCCCGCCGGAGCAGAGCCGGCGCTACGCCGCGGCCGCCACGGCCGCCGGCGACGTCGTCGAGGTGGCCGTGGTCCCCGGGGACCACATGGCCGCGATCGACCTGGACGGTCCGGCCTGGCGCCGGGTCGTGGAGTGGCTGACAGCACGTCGGACAGCCGCTGCAGACCGCACTACGCTGGAGTCGTGACCGAGACCAGGGTTCCGTCGGCAGCGCAGCCGGGTGCGCGCAGCTGGCTGTCCCGCAAGCTCCAGAAGCTCACCGCCGACGACCGCGTCGTGGACGCCCAGGAGCTCCGCTCCGACGCGGCGATCGCGGGCTGCTCGGCGGTCAGCGCGTGCCGCAAGGGCGAGGTCGTGACCGTGACCGGGCGGATCAAGTCGGTCGTCTACACGCCGCGGGAGACCGTGCCCACGCTGGAGGCCGAGCTGTTCGACGGCTCGGGCTCGGTGACGCTGGTCTGGCTGGGCCGCCGCCGCATCCCGGGCATCGAGCCCGGTCGCCGGCTCACCGCCCGCGGTCGCTTCGCCGCCTTCGAGGGCCGGCAGGTCATCTACAACCCCTGGTACGAGCTGAGCGCCGGGTGACCCCCTCGGGGGTCCGGGCGTGACGGCACGACCCGACCGGGCTAGCCGGTGAGCAGTTCGGCACCGGGCCGCGAGCCCGCGGGCGAGAACGTCACCTTCGACCGGCACATGGTGCTGGACCAGCTGGGCGGCTGGCGCGGCATGGTCGACGCCTCGCTGCCGACCCTGGCCTTCATCGTCGCCAACGGCCTCGGTGGGCTGACCGTCGGCATCTGGGCCGCGGTGGTCGCCGCGGTGCTGGTCTTCGTGCTGCGGCTGGTCCGGCGGGAGAGCATCCAGCAGGCGATCAGCGGCCTGTTCGCCGTCGCCGTGGCCGTGTTCATCGCCGCGCGCACCGGTGAGGCCCGCGACTTCTTCGTCATCGGCATCATCCGCAACCTGGCCATCGGCGTGGTGGTCCTCGGCTCGCTGCTCGTGCGCCGGCCGCTGGTGGGCGTCATCGCCGAGTTCCTGGCTCCCAGCCACCTCGGGTCGCTGGCCGGCCACAAGCTGCCCTCGTTCCGCGACCGGCTGCGCCGCGGTGCGGACCCGGTCGCCCCCGACACCGCGGACACCGCGGCGCGCAGCGGGGCACGCCCGGCCGACCCCGAGCCGGACCGGCCCTGGCGCGAGGACCCGCGGATGCTGCGCGCCTACGGCTGGCTGACCGTGCTGTGGGGCGGGGTCTTCCTGCTCCGCGGCGGGGTGCAGTACGTCCTCTACCGGGCCGACGAGGTGGGCCTGCTCGGCACCTCCAGCGTCGTGCTGGGCCTGCCCGTGACCGCCGTCCAGCTGGTGGTCACCCTCTGGGTCGTCGCCCGTCTGCACCGCCACCGCGCCGCGGAGCAGCCCCCGGCCTGAGCCCGTTCAGACGGCCCCCTCGCAGGGTCCCGCCGCGAGCTCGCTCGTGGTGGGGGCGAGACGGAGGACCCCGTCCTCCTCGTCCCTCGCAGGTTCGCGACGAGCCTCGGGACGGGGCCTCAGCAGCTGCCGTCGGGGCAGAGCATCCGCTGGAGCTCTTCCTCGACCTCGCCGTGGGTGACGAACAGCAGCTCGTCGCCGGCCTCCAGCGGCTCGTCGGGGTCGGGGTTGATCACCCGGTCCCCGCGCAGGATGGTCGTCAGCACGGTCTCCCGGGGCAGCGGCACCTCGCGCACGGGCCGGCCGATCCACGGGGTGTCCTCGGCCAGGGTGATCTCCACCAGGTTGGCCGCGCCCTTGCGGAAGCTCATCAGCCGGACGACGTCGCCGACGGTGACCGCCTCCTCGACCAGGGCGGCCAGCACCCGCGGGGTGGAGACGGCGACGTCGACGCCCCAGGCCTCGGTGTAGAGCCACTCGTTGCGCGGGTCCTTGACCCGGGCGACGACGCGGTTGACCGCGAACTCGGTCTTGGCCAGCAGCGAGACGACCAGGTTGGCCTTGTCGTCACCGGTGGCGGCGATGACCACGTCGCAGGTGGCCAGCTGGGCCTCCTCCAGGGAGGTCACCTCGCAGGCGTCGGCCTGCACCCACTCCGCGCCCGGGACCGACCGGGGCTTGACCCGGGACCCGTTGCGCTCGATGAGCATCACGGCGTGGCCGTTGCCCAGCAGTTCGGTGGCGATGGAGCGGCCGACCGCGCCGGCCCCGACGATGGCGACGCGCATCAGTGCTGCCCTCCACTGGCCGGCTGCTCGACGACGGAGTGCACCCGGTCGGTCAGGTCGTCGGTCACTGCGAGCACGAGGTGGTCGCCGGTCTGCAGCACGGTGCTGGTGGTGGGCAGCTGGGCCTCCCCGAAGCGGACCAGCCACGCCGCGCGGGCGCCGGAGGCGGTCTCGAGCTCGGCCAGCGGCCGGCCGACCCAGTTGTCGGTGACGGTGACCCGCATCAGCAGCACCTTGCCGGTGGGCTCGCGCCAGAGCTCGGTCACCTTCACCGAGAGCAGCTCGCGCATCAGCCGGTTGACCGTCCACGGCACGGTGGCGACGCTGGGGATGCCCATCCGCTCGTAGACCTCGGCCCGCTTGGAGTCGTAGATCCGGGCGACGACGTGCTCGACACCGAAGGTCTCCCGGGCCACCCGGGCGGCGATGATGTTGGAGTTGTCGCCACTGCTGACGGCGGCGAAGGCCCCGGCGGTGTCGATGCCGGCGTCCAGCAGGGTCTGCCGGTCGAAGCCCAGCCCGGTGACCTGCCGACCGCCGAACTCCGGGCCGAGGCGGCGGAAGGCCTCGACGTCCTGGTCGATCACCGCGACGCTGTGACCGACCTGCTCGAGCCGGCGGGCGATCGCCGACCCGACGCGACCGCAGCCCATGACGACCACGTGCACCCGATCCCACCCCGTCCGCTGTCCTCTGCCGGCCCGGTGGGACACCGGGTCGTACAGCGCGCGAACGTACACCCGGAGTCCGACCCGGGACGTGCGCCGGGGACGTCGGTCCACCCGGAGGGGTGCAGCTGTGAGTGACGTCGCCCCGAGCGGGCCCATCGGCGCCGTCGACGTCCGTACGATCACCGCGTGCCGTCCCTGTCCGATCTCGGCCAACTCCCCAAACGCCTCGTCCTGGGCCGGCCGGTCCGCACGGACAAGGCCGGGGAGTCGCTGCTGCCCAAGCACCTCGCCCTGCCGATCTTCGCCAGCGACCCGCTGTCCTCGGTCGCCTACGCGACGCAGGAGATCCTGATCTTCCTGACGCTGGCGGGGACGACGTTCCTCTTCCTCACCCCGTGGCTGGCCGCGGTCGTGGTCCTGCTGCTCACCGTGGTGGTGCTGTCCTACCGCCAGGTGGTGCACGCCTACCCCTCGGGCGGCGGCGACTACGAGGTCGCGATGAAGAACCACGGCCAGTTCGCCGGGCTGGTCGTGGCCAGCGCGCTGCTCACCGACTACGTGCTGACGGTCGCGGTGTCGGTCAGCTCCGGCACCGACAACATCATCTCGGCGTTCCCGTCCCTGGACGAGCACCGGGTGCTGATCTCGGTGTGCCTGGTCGCGCTGCTGGTGGCGATGAACCTGCGCGGGGTCCGCGAGTCGGGCAAGACCTTCGCCGTCCCGACCTACGCGTTCATCGCCTGCATCCTGGTCATGATCGTCACCGGGCTGGTGCGCGAGCTCGTCGTCGACAGCCCGGTGGTCGCCGAGAGCGCGCAGTACGCGATCGAGGCCGAGCCCGGCTACGAGGAGGTCACCGGCCTGGCGCTGGTCTTCTTCGTGCTGCGGGCCTTCGCCTCCGGGTGCACGGCACTGACCGGGGTCGAGGCGATCGCCAACGGCGTCCCGGCGTTCCGGCCCCCCAAGAGCAGGAACGCCGCGACCACGCTGGCCCTGATGGGCGGGATCGCCGCGACCATGTTCGCCGGGGTCACCGCGCTGGCCATCCTTTCCGACGTCAAGTACGTCGAGAACGCCTGCGATCTGGTGGGCTTCGCCGACTGCGAGAACCAGCCACAGCGCACCGTGATCGCGCAGGTCGCCGCGGCGGTGTTCGGCGGTGCCGACTCGGTGGGCTTCTTCCTCGTCCAGGCGGCCACGGCGCTGGTGCTGATCCTGGCCGCGAACACGGCGTTCAACGGCTTCCCGCTGCTGGGGTCGGTGCTCGCCCAGGACCGCTTCATGCCCCGCCAGCTGCACACCCGCGGCGACAAGCTGGTCTACAGCAACGGCATCCTGCTGCTCGCCGGGTTCGCGATCCTGCTCCTGGTGGTCTTCGACGCCGACTCGACGCAGCTGATCCAGATGTACATCGTCGGGGTGTTCACCAGCTTCTCGATCGGCCAGTGGGGCATGGTCCGGCACTGGAACCGGGAGCTGCGTGAGGAGACCGACCCGGCGGCGCGGGGCAGGATGCGGCGGTCCCGGGTGATCAACGCGATCGGCGGGACGCTGACCACCGTCGTCCTGGCCATCGTGGTGGTCACCAAGTTCGCCGGCGGCGCCTGGATCGTCATCGCCGCGATGCCGGTGATCTTCCTGCTCATGCGCTCGATCAACCGGCACTACTCGCACGTGGCCGAGCAGCTGGTGCCCGACAGCGAGACGCGGATGAAGCCCTCCAAGGTGCACGCCGTCGTCCTGGTCTCCAAGGTGCACAAGCCGACGCTGCGGGCGCTGGCCTTCGCCCGGGCCACCCGTCCCGACCAGCTGACCGCGCTGACGGTCAACGTCGACGACGCCGACACCCGGGCGCTGCAGGTGGACTGGGAGCGCTACGACATCCCGGTCCCGCTGACCGTGCTCGACTCGCCCTACCGCGAGATCACCCGGCCCGTCGTCGACTTCGTGCGCGACATCCGCCGGTCGAGCCCGCGCGAGCTGGTTGTGGTGTTCGTGCCGCAGTACGTGGTCGGGCACTGGTGGGAGAACCTGCTGCACAACCAGAGCGCCCTGCGGCTGCGCAGCCGGCTGCAGTTCCAGCCCGGCGTGATGATCACCAGCGTGCCGTGGCAGCTGGAGAGCTCGCTGGACCGCGTGCCCCGTGACGGCACACCCGCGCCCGGCGACCTCCGGCGCGGTCTCACCGAGGACGTGGAGCAGACGCCGTATGGCTGACGAAGGACCACCCTTCCCCCCACGACGAGCAAGCTCGCCGCGGGGCCCTGAAGGGCGGCCGAAGGGCCGGAACCGGGCGCGGGTGTCGGCCGCTGCCGGTGGGGGCTGGGAGGGCCGCCGGTTCGAGGTGACCGTGGGCCCGGTGGCGCACGGTGGGCACTGCGTCGCCCGGCACGAGGGCCGCGTCGTGTTCGTGCGGCACACGCTGCCCGGTGAGCGGGTCGTGGTCGAGGTGACCGAGGACCGGCACGCCGGGTTCTGCCGCGCCGACGCGATCGAGGTGCTCGAGGCCGCCCCCCAGCGGATCGAGCGGCCCTGCCCGTACAGCGGTCCGGGAAAGTGCGGCGGCTGCGACTGGCAGCACGTGAGCCACGCCGGCCAGCTGGAGCTCAAGGCCGCCGTCGTCCGTGAGCAGCTGTCCCGGCTGGCCGGGCTGGAGGTCCCGGTGACGGTCGAGGCGCTGCCCGGCGGTCCGCTGCGCTGGCGGTCGCGGGCCCGGTTCGCCGTCGACCGCGCCGGGGACCCCGGCCTGCGCCGGCACCGCTCGCACGACGTCGTCGCCCTCGACGACTGCCCGATCACCGTCGAGCCGGCCGCGCAGGCCGTGCTGGGACGGCGCTGGCTGGACGCCGGGGCGGTCGACGTCGCCGTCGACTCCGCCGGTGTGGTCACCACGTCCACGCTGGACCACCGTGGGCGGCCGCAGGACGTCCAGGTGCTGCGCCCGGGCGCCGACGTCCCCGAGGAGCCGGCCGGGCGGGCCCAGCGCTCCGCCGGTGGCCGTGACTGGGAGGTCGAGGGCACCGGGTTCTGGCAGGTGCACCCGGCCGCCGCCGACGCGCTGGTCGAGGCCGTGTCCGGCTTCGCCGCGGTGCAGCCGGGGGAGACCGTGCTGGACCTCTACGCCGGCGCCGGTCTGTTCGGCGGCGCCCTCGCCCCGGGCGTGGGGCCCGGCGGCCGGGTCGTCTGCGTGGAGTCCGACGCCGCGGCCTGCGCCGCCGCCGACGCCAACCTCGCCGACCTGCCGCAGGCCGAGATCTGGCAGGGCGACGTCGACGCCCCCGGGCTCACCGAGCTGCTGGTCGACCTCGGCCACCCCGACGTCGTCGTCCTCGACCCGCCGCGGGCCGGGGCCGGCAAGGACGTCAGCCGGGTGATCGCCGCGGCCGCACCCCGCGCGGTGGTCTACGTGGCCTGCGACCCGGCGTCCCTGGCCCGCGACGTCGCCGCGTTCGCCACCGCCGGCTACCGGCTGGCCGACCTGCGCGCCTACGACTGCTTCCCGATGACCGCGCACGTGGAGTGCGTGGCGCTGCTCGTCCCGGCCTGAGCGCGGCAGGTCAGGCCGGACCGGCGAGCTCCATCATCCGGCCGACCGTGACCGCCCAGGCCGCCTGCACCTCGGGCGACTCCGCGGCGACCACGGTGTGCACGTCCGCGACCGTGCCCGGCCCCGTGCCGACGACGGCCTCGAAGGCCAGCCGGACCACCAGCGCCTCGACCCGGTCGACGGTGAGGCCGGCCTCGAGCAGCGGTTCGATGACCCGGTGCACCTGCGCGTGCGCGTGCTGTTCCACGACTGACGTTCGCCCGCCGTCGCCCCCGCGGATGCACCGGGCCACCGGCAGGTCACGCTTCGAACACACGTGCGAGCCGGTGTCCGGTGCCGTCGGGCCCGGTCGCACACTGACCGGGTGGACGCCGCACTGCCACCGGGCTGGCCGGACGAGGTGCGGCCCCCCGGTGCCCCGGACTGGGAGCAGACCGCCGTCGCCTGGCTCTACGACCTGGTGCCGCCGGACTACCGCTCGCACGAGGTGCTGCGCCGCTACCCGGTGCTGCTGGCCCGCTTCGCCGGCGACCACGTCGCGGCCGGGCTGGAGGCGGCCCGGGCCGGCTGGCGCACCGTGCGCGTCGAGCTGGCCGACCAGCTGCCCCCCGACGCGATGGAGGCCGCGATCCGCGCCTACGAGCGCGAGGGCGCCCGGCTGACCCGGGCGGCGCGGGGTGTCGAGGTGGTCGCCGGGGCACTGCGGGGCGAGCGCTGGGTGCCCCGGCTCTAGGTCCCCGCTCAGGCGGCAGGTCCCCGGTTCGCAGTTACAGTGGGAACCCACCGGCCGCGCCCTCCGGACGCGGCCGACGTCGAGAGGACCCTGCCCCGTCGTGTCGCTGCTCAGCTCGTTGACCGGGCCCGCCGACCTCCGGGCGCTGCGTCCCGACCAGCTCCCCGCCCTGGCCGCGGAGATCCGCGACGCACTCGTCGCCGCCGTGGCCAAGACCGGTGGGCACCTGGGGCCCAACCTCGGTGCGGTCGAGCTGACCATCGCCGTCCACCGGGTCTTCGAGTCCCCGCGCGAGCCGATCGTCTTCGACACCGGCCACCAGGCCTACGTGCACAAGCTGCTCACCGGCCGGCTCGAGGGCTTCGCCCAGCTGCGCCAGCGTGGTGGCCTGTCCGGCTACCCCAGCCGCGCGGAGAGCGAGCACGACTGGGTGGAGAACAGCCACGCCTCCACCTCGCTGTCCTACGCCGACGGGCTGGCCAAGGCCTTCGCCGTGCGCGGGGAGAACCGGCCGGTGGTCGCGGTCATCGGCGACGGCGCGCTCACCGGCGGCATGCCGTGGGAGGCGCTGAACAACATCGCCGCTGCCGAGCGCCCCGTCGTCATCGTGGTCAACGACAACGGCCGCTCCTACTCCCCGACGATCGGCGGGGTGGCCGACGCGCTGGCCACGCTGCGGCTGCGACCGGGCTACGAGGACGCGCTGACCGCCGTCCGGCAGGCCCTGCACCGCGCCCCCGTCGTCGGCACCGCGCTCTACGACGCGCTGCACGCGATCAAGAAGGGCCTCAAGGACGTCCTGGCCCCGCAGGGCATGTTCGAGGACCTCGGCATGAAGTACGTCGGCCCCGTCGACGGCCACGACATCGAGATGATGGAGTCCGCGCTCCGCCGGGCGCGCGACTTCGGCGGGCCGGTCATCGTGCACGCGGTCACCACCAAGGGCTTCGGCTACCCGCCGGCCGAGACCGACACCGTCGACGCCTGGCACTCCACCGGCGTCTTCGAGCCCGACAGCGGGCTGTCCTCGGCGGCCAAGGGCCCGGAGTGGACCGACGTCTTCGCCGACGAGATGGTGCGCATCGGCGCCGAGCGCTCCGACGTCGTGGCCATCACGGCCGCGATGCTGCACCCCACCGGCCTGGCGCCCTTCGCCGAGCGCTTCCCCGAGCGCACCTACGACGTCGGCATCGCCGAGCAGCACGCGCTCACCTCGGCCGCGGGCCTGGCCATGGGCGGCATGCACCCGGTCGTCGCGATCTACTCGACGTTCCTCAACCGGGCGTTCGACCAGCTCCTGATGGACGTCGCCCTGCACGGTCAGCCGGTCACCGTCGTGCTGGACCGGGCCGGTGTGACCGGCTCCGACGGCGCCTCGCACAACGGCATGTGGGACATGTCGATCTGCTCGGTGATCCCGGGCCTGCGGCTGGCCGCGCCCCGGGACGAGCCCACGCTGCGCGAGGCGCTGCGCGAGTCGGTCGCGGTCACCGACGGCCCCACCGTCGTGCGCTTCCCCAAGGGCGCGCTGCCGGTCGAGGTCCCGGCGCTGGAGCGGCTCGGCCCGGTCGACGTGCTGCGCCGCGGCGCGACGCCGGAGGTGCTGCTGGTGGCGTGCGGCTCGCTGGTGCCGATGTGCCTGGCGGTCGCCGAGCGCGCCGCCGACCACGGCATCGAGGTCACCGTCGTCGACCCGCGCTGGGTCGTCCCGGTCGCCGACGAGCTGCGCACCCTGGCCACCGAGCACCGCCTCGTGGTGACCGTCGAGGACGGCGGCCGGGCCGGGGGAGTGGGCACGCTGCTCACCCAGGCGCTGCAGGACGTCGACTCCGACGTCCCGGTGCGCACCCTCGGGCTGCCGCAGCAGTTCTTCGACCACGGCAGCCGCGGTCAGGTGCTGGCCGACGTCGGCCTCACCGAGCAGGACGTCGCCCGCCGCATCGTCGAGTGGGCCGCCCGCGTCGCCGACCGCGCGTCCGGGTCGGAGGAGTCCGCCCGGGTGGAGGGCCACTGAAAGGACCACGTCCTCCTCGACCCGAGCAAGCTCGGGTCGAGCCTCGGGACGTGGCCACGGGTCACCTGCGGAACGAGGGAACTGTGGTCATCGCTGAGATCCAGGTGGCGCCGTCGCCGGCGGGGACCGCCGAGGACCCGCACGCGTTCGTCGAGGCGGCGATCGCCGTGGTCAAGGCCTCGGGGCTGCGGTCGGAGGTCGGGGCGCTCGGCACGACGATCGAGGGGGACGCCGACGCGGTGTGGGCGACCCTGCGGGCGGCGCACGAGGCGATGCTCGCCGCCGGCGCGACCAGCGGCATCTCGCACGTCAAGATCGCCACGGTGGACCGCACGATGGACTCGCTGACCCACAAGTTCCGCTGACCGCGGCTTCGCGCTGACAGCGGTGCGCTCCGGCAGCGCCGTCCTACCGCACCAACGTCTGTCCTACCGCATCAACGCTGGTGCGGTAGGACAGACGGTGATCAGGTGACCTGATCACCGTCTGTCCCACTCCAGCTGCGATCAGCCCGGGAGCGACGCCACCCCGCGGGGGAGGAACCGTGACCCGGTGACCGCCTCGGAGACGCCGGTGCGGTCCAGGTACGCCGAGATCCCGCCCAGCCAGAACGGCCAGCCGGCGCCCAGCAGCATGCACAGGTCGACGTCCTGCACGGCCTGGACGACACCTTCGTCGAGCATCAGGCCGATCTCCTGCGCCAGCGCCCGCTCGGCCCGGTCCCGCAGCTCCTCAGCGGTCAACGGTGCGTCGCCGCTGTCGATGCCGGCCAGCTCCGGGTCGAGGACGCCGGGCGCGGAGAAGACGCTCGTCTTCCCCAGCGACACCATCCGCTGCAGCCCAGGGCTCACGCCGTAGCGGTCGGGGAACGCCTCGTGCATCCGCTCGGCCACGTGCAGCGCGACCGCCGGGCCCACCAGGGACAGCAGCTCGAACGGCGTCATCGGCAGCCCGAGCGGCTCCAGCGCCTGCTCCGCGACGGCGACCGGCGTGCCGGCGTCCACGGCGGCGGTGACCTCGCCGAGGAAGCGGGTGAGCAGCCGGTTGACCACGAACGCCGGGGCGTCGGCGACCAGCACACAGGACTTCTTCAGCGCCTTGCCTACGGCGAAGGCGGTGGCCAGCGTGGCGTCGTCGGTGCGCTCGGCCCGCACGACCTCCAGCAGTGGCAGGACGGCGACCGGGTTGAAGAAGTGCAGCCCCACGACCCGCTCGGGGTGCTGCAGCCCGGCGGCCATCTCGGTCACCGACAGCGCGGAGGTGTTGGTGGCCAACACGCACTCGGGCGAGACCACCGCCTCGACCTCGGCGAAGACCTGCTGCTTGACCGACAGCTCCTCGAATACCGCCTCGACGACCAGGTCGGCGTCGGCGAAGGCGTCCTTGGACAGCGAGCCGGTGACCAGGCCGGTGAGCCGGTTGCGCGCGTCGGGGGACAGCCGGCCGCGCTCGGCCAGCTTCGCCAGCTCCGCGTGCACCCAGCCCACGCCCTTGTCCACCCGCGCCTGGTCGACGTCGGTGAGCACGACGGGCACCTCGAGCCGGCGGGCGAACAGCAGCGCCAGCTGGGAGGCCATCAGCCCCGCGCCCACGACGCCGACCTTGGTGACCTTCCTGGCCAGCGCCTTGTCCGGCGCCCCGGCCGGCCGCTTGGCGCGCTTGTTGACCAGGTCGAAGGAGTGCAGGCCGGCCCGCAGCTCGTCGCTCATCAGCAGGTCGGTCAGGGCGTCGTCCTCGGCCGCCGTCCCCGCCGTGAACCCGGCGTCCCCGGCGCGCGCGAGGTCCAGCAGCTCGACCGCGCGCAGTGCGCCGGGGGAGGCGCCCTTCGTGCGGGCGGCGACGATGCCGCGGGCCCGCGTGATCGCGTCGTCCCAGGCCGACTCGTCGGGCTGGGGACGCCGCACGGTCACCTCCCCGGACACCACCCCGGCCGCCCACTCCAGCGACCGCTCCAGGAAGTCGGCCGGCTCGAAGACGGCGTCGGCGATGCCGAGCCGGGCCGCTGTCGGCCCGGGCGTCGTCTTGTTCTGCGCGAGGGCGTTCTCCACGATCACGGTCACCGCGGCGTCGATGCCGGTGAGCGCCGGCAGCAACTGGGTGCCGCCCCAGCCGGGCACCAGGCCGAGGAACACCTCGGGGAAGGCGACGACGGCGGTCGTTGCGATCGTGCGGTGGTGGCAGTGCAGCGCCAGCTCCAGCCCGCCGCCCAGTGCCGCGCCGTTGACGAAGGCGAAGGTCGGGACGGCGGAGTCCCGCAGCCGGCGGAACACCCGGTGCCCGGTCTCGGCGATCTCCCGGGCGTCCGTGGCCGAGGCGATCGTGGGGATGCCGGAGAGGTCGGCGCCGACGGCGAAGACGAACGGCTTGCCGGTGACCGCGATGGCCGCGGGGGAGCGCGCCTCGACCTCGTCGAGCGCGGCGTCCAGCGAGGCCAGCCCGCCCGGGCCGAACGTCGAGGGCCGGGTGTGGTCGTGCCCGTTGTCCAGCGTGATGAGCGCGAGCTCCCCGGTGAGCCCCGGCACCGCCAGGTAGCGCACCAGTGCCCGCGTGACGACCTCGTCGCTCATGCCCCTGCCCCGTCCCAGTTCGGGTTCTCCCAGATCACGGTGCCGCCCATGCCGATGCCGATGCACATCGCGGTCAGCCCGTACCGGACGTCGGGCCGCTGTGCGAACGCCTGCGACAGCTGGGTCATCAGCCGGACGCCGGAGGAGGCCAGCGGGTGCCCGACGGCGATCGCGCCGCCCCAGGGGTTGACGCGCTCGTCGTCGTCGGCGATGCCGAAGTGGTCGAGGAAGGCCAGCACCTGGACGGCGAAGGCCTCGTTGAGCTCGAACAGCCCGATGTCGTCGATCGTCAGGCCGGTGCGGGCCAGCGCCTTCTCCGTGGAGGGGATCGGGCCCACGCCCATCACCTCGGGCTCCACGCCGGCGAAGCCGAAGCCCACCAGCCGCATGCCGGGGGTCAGGCCCAGCTCCGCGGCGACCTCCTCGGCGGCCAGCAGGCAGCCGGTGGCGCCGTCGTTGAGGCCGGCGGCGTTGCCGGCGGTCACGTGCCCGTGCGGGCGGAAGGGCGTGCGCAGCGTCGCGAGCGCCTCGAGCGTGGTCCCCGGCCGGGGTGGCTCGTCCACGGTGGCCAGGCCCCAGCCGGCCGCAGCCGACCGGGTGGCCACCGGCACCAGCTCCGGGCCGATGTGCCCGGCGGCGACGGCGGCGGCGTACTTCTGCTGGCTGGCCACGGCGAAGGCGTCGGCCCGCTCCTTGGTCAGGTGCGGGAACCGGTCGTGCAGGTTCTCCGCCGTCGAGCCCATGACGAGCGCGGAGCCCTCGACGATCCGCTCGCTCACGAACCGGGGGTTGGGGTCGACGCCCTCGCCCATCGGGTGGTGCCCCATGTGCTCGACGCCGCCGGCGATGGCCACGTCGTAGGCGCCGAAGGCGATCCCCGAAGCCGTGGTGGTCACCGCGGTCATCGCGCCGGCGCACATCCGGTCGATCGCGAAGCCCGGGACCGACCGGGGCAGCCCGGCCAGCAGGGCGGCGGTGCGGCCCAGGGTCAGCCCCTGGTCACCGATCTGGGTGGTCGCGGCAACGGCCACCTCGTCGACCCGCTCGGGCGGCAGCGAGGGGTTGCGGCGCAGCAGCTCGCGGATGCAGCGGACCACGAGGTCGTCCGCCCGGGTCTCGGCGTAGATGCCCGTCGGGCCGGCCTTGCCGAACGGGGTGCGCACGCCGTCGACGAAGACGACCTCACGCAAGGGGCGGGACATGGGACCTCCGCGGTGAGTTCCGGTGTCGGCGGCAGCGCCGGCGCGCCGAAGTTACCCGCTGGTAACTCCGGGGCCAACCCCCTCGCCCGGAGGAGCCCGGATAACGGTCCGGCAACGGGCTCAGCATGTGCTTGCGGTCACAACGGACCGGGTTCACGATGCCCACCGAACACTTCCGGATCAACGACGAAACGGCAGGAACTCGCATGGCGCGACAGCGCACCCTGATGACGGCTCTCGCAGCCTCCCTCGTCTTCGGCCTGGCTGCCTGCGGTGGCGGGGACGAGCCCGCGGCCGGCGGCGGTGCAGCCGCCAGCGGCAGCGGCGGCGGCGGCGAGGCGGCCGCGGAGGGCAAGGTCGGCGTCATCCTCCCCGACACCGAGTCCTCCACCCGGTGGGAGTCCTTCGACCGCCCGCTGCTGCTCAAGGCCTTCGAGGACGCCGGCATCGAGGCCGACGTCCAGAACGCCCAGGGCGACGCCCAGCGCATGCAGACCATCGCCGACCAGATGATCACCTCCGGTGTCACGGTCCTGGCGATCGTCAACCTCGACAACGCCTCCGGCGCGCAGATCCAGAGCCAGGCCGAGCAGCAGGGCGTGGCCACCATCGACTACGACCGCCTCACCCTCGGTGGCTCGGCCGAGTACTACGTCTCCTTCGACAACACCGAGGTCGGCCGGCTGCAGGGCCAGGGCCTGGCCGACTGCCTCGGCGACGGCGCGAAGAACATCGTCTTCCTCAACGGCTCGCCCGACGACAGCAACGCCACGTCGTTCGCCAACGGCGCGCACGAGGTGCTCGACAAGATCACCAACTACACCCAGGTGGCCGAGCAGGCCGTCCCGGGCTGGGAGCCGACCGAGGCCGCCACGATCTTCGAGCAGATGTACACCCAGAACGGCGGCAACATCCAGGGCGTCCTGGCGGCCAACGACCAGCTGGGCAACGCGGCCATCCAGACCCTGGTCCGCAACGGCCAGGGCGGGCAGGTCCCGGTCACCGGGCAGGACGCCTCGCTCGAGGGCCTGCAGAACATCCTGGCCGGCCGCCAGTGCATGACGGTCTACAAGTCCGCCGCCGAGGAGGCCAACGCCCTTGCCGAGCTCGCCATCTCGCTCATCAACGGCGAGGAGCAGCCCGACATCGTCAACGGCGAGTCCGAGGACGCCGAGGGTGGCCGCACCGTCCCGTCGGTCCTGCTCGACCCGGTCGCCATCACCCGCGACAACGTGAAGGACGTCGTCGACGACGGTCAGGTGTCCGCTGCGGACCTCTGCACCGGTGAGTACGCCGCCGCCTGCACCGAGCTCGGCATCCAGTAACCACTCGTCCTCGGGGCGTCCTCCTCTCGCGGGGAGGGCGCCCCGAGGGTTGTTCCAGGAAGGGACACGCATGACCGTTCCGCATGCCGAGGGCGGGTCGCCGATCCTCGAGCTCCGCGGCGTCGACAAGAGCTTCGGCGCCGTCCAGGTCCTGCACGGCGTGGACCTGAAGGTCTACCCCGGCAAGGTGACCGCGCTGGTGGGGGACAACGGCGCCGGCAAGTCCACGCTGATCAAGTCCATCGCCGGCATCCACCCGATCGACGGTGGGCAGATCCTGTTCGACGGCCAGCCGGTGTCCATCACCGGGCCGCGCGACTCCGCCGCGCTCGGGCTCGAGGTCGTCTACCAGGACCTCGCGCTGGCCGACAACCTCGACGTCGTCCAGAACATGTTCCTGGGCCGCGAGCGCAAGCACGGCATCGTCCTCGACGAGGCGTCGATGGAGCAGGCCGCCCGCGACACCCTGGCCAAGCTGTCGGTGCGCACGCTGAAGTCGGTGCGCCAGCTGGTCTCCAGCCTCTCCGGTGGCCAGCGGCAGACGGTGGCCATCGCCAAGGCGGTGCTCTGGGAGTCCAAGGTCGTCATCCTCGACGAGCCCACGGCCGCGCTCGGTGTCGCGCAGACCCGGCAGGTCCTGGACCTGGTCCGCCGGCTGGCCGACACCGGCCACGCCGTCGTCTTCATCTCCCACAACATGGTCGACGTGTTCGAGGTCAGCGACCGGATCGCGGCTCTCTACCTGGGCCGGATGGCGGCCGACGTGCCGATCTCGACCGTCGACCGCGGCCAGGTCATCGAGCTCATCACCGCGGGCCGTTCCGGCGACATCGGCCTGGCCCCCGCCGTCTCCGAGGTGGTCTGACCCATGGCGAGCAACATCGTCCCCACCAGCGACCTCGAACCGGGCGGCGCCGCCCCCTCGGGCTTCGAGGGCGACCGCTCCGCCGGCTCGCTCGGCGGCGTGGTGCGCGGGTACGTCGACCGGCTGCGCGGCGGTGACCTCGGTGCGCTGCCGGCGGTGCTGGGCATCGTCGTCCTGACGCTGCTGTTCTACGCCCTGCGCCCCGAGACGTTCCTGACCCCGCTGAACATCACCAACCTGATCATCCAGGCCGCGCCGATCACGCTGCTGGCGATGGGCCTGGTCTGGATCCTGCTGCTGGGCGACATCGACCTGTCGGCCGGTGTGGTCAGCGGTGTCTGCGCAGCGGTCTCGGCCCAGCTGCTGGCCCAGCAGGGCGCGCCCTGGTGGGTCGCGGTCCTCGCGGCGCTGGTCACCGGTGCGGTCATCGGCCTGTTCACCGGCACGCTCGTCGCGCTGATCGGCATCCCGTCGTTCGTGGTCACCCTGGCGCTGTTCCTGGCCTTCCAGGGCGTGACGCTGCGGGTCATCGGCCAGGGCGGCACCGTCCCGATCCGGGACGAGACCATCCGTGGCCTCACCAACAGCTACATCCCGGTCGGGGCCGGCTGGGCGCTCGCGGCGGCGGTCATCGCCGCCTACGCCGTCCTGCAGCTCAACCGCTGGCGCACGCAGCGCAGCAAGGGCCTGGACAGCCAGCCCCTGATCGTGGTGGTCGGCCGGATCGTGCTGATCGCGGTGATCGTGCTGGTGCTCACGGCCATCCTGAACGCCGACCGCGCGCTGTCGCGGGCGGTCGAGCTGCAGGGCATCCCGTACGCCATCCCGGTCGTGGTCGTCCTGCTGCTGGTGCTCACCTTCCTGCTCGGCCGCACGACGTTCGGCCGGCACGTCTACGCCGTCGGGGGCAACTCCGAGGCCGCGCGCCGGGCGGGCATCAGCGTCACCAGGATCCGCATCATGGTGTTCATGCTGTCCTCGTCGATGGCGGCGGTCAGCGGTCTGGTGGCCGCCGCGCGCCTGAGCTCGGTGACCCCGGGCTCGGGTGGCGGCAACACGCTGCTCTACGCGGTGGGCGCGGCCGTCATCGGTGGCACCAGCCTCTTCGGTGGCCGCGGTCGCATCCGGGACGCGGTGCTCGGTGGCCTGGTGATCGCCATCATCGACAACGGCCTCGGGCTGCTGCAGGTGTCGGCGTACCTGAACTACATCATCACCGGCGGCGTGCTCCTGCTCGCCGCCTCCGTCGACGCGCTCGCGCGCCGTCGGGCGGCGGCCGGGAAGAGTTAGCGCCCTCCCCGACCCGACGGGGCGGTCCTGCGGCAACGACGCCGCGGGGCCGCCCCGTCGCACGTCCCGGGTCGTCCCGGTCCGCTACGGTCCGGCTCCGGACGACGGACGGAGCGCTCGATGGCCGGGGACCGCGCGGCGGACGGTGCCCCGGTCGCCGCCGAGCAGGTCACCTCCGCCGACGACCCGCGCGGCACCGTCCGCGAACTGCGGACCCGGACCGCCGCGGGCGCCCGCGACCGAGCCGCCGCCGGCGGCCCGGTCGCAGGTCAGCCGGCGGTGATCGCCTCGGTGAGCAGCTCGCCGGTCAGCCCGACCTGCCACTCCCGTGCGCCACCGGCGCGCAGCGCCTCGGCGACGGTCCCGGCGTCGGCGGGCCGCGGCGGGGTCCACATCAGCCGGCGCACCAGGTCGGGGGAGAGCAGGTTCTCCACCGGCACCGACCACCGCTCCGACACCTCGGCCAGCCCGGCGCGGGCGGCCTTGAGCCGCGCAGCGGCGGCGGCGTCCCGGTCGGCCCAGCGGTTGACCGGTGGCGGCCCGTCACCGGGCCGGCTGTGCAGCGGCAGGTCGTTCTCCGGGAGTTCCCGACCGCGGGTCAGCGCACCGAACCAGGTGGTGACCAGCTTTCGGTTGGCCCGCCCGCGGAACACCGGCAGCTCCAGCAGCGCGCCCTCGTTCTTGGGGTCGGCCTGCACCGCCGAGACCATGGCGGAGTCCGGCAGCACCCGGCCGGGCGCGATGTCGCGGCGCCGGGCCAGGTCGTCGCGGGCCTGCCACAGCGAGCGGAGCATGCCCAGCTGGCGCCGGCTGCGCAGCCCGTGCATGCCCGAGGTCTTGCGCCACGGGTCGACCTTCGCCGCCGGCGGGCCCGCGGCCAGGATCGCCTCGAACTCCTGCCGGGCCCACTCGGTCTTGCCCTGCTCGGCGAGGATGCGGGCCAGTTCGTCGCGCAGCTCGACCAGCACCTCGACGTCGAGGGCGGCGTAGACAAGCCAGTCCTCCGGCAGCGGGCGGGTGCTCCAGTCGGCGGCGGAGTGCCCCTTCTGCAGCGACAGGCCCAGCAGCGACTCGACGACCGCGCCCAGGCCCACCCGCGGCAGACCGGCCAGCCGGGCGGCGAGCTCGGTGTCGAAGAGCCGGGCGGGGACCAGCCCGATCTCGGCCAGGCAGGGGAGGTCCTGGTTGGCCGCGTGCAGCACCCACTCCTCGTCGGCGATCGCGGCCTGCACCACCGACAGGTCCGGCAGCGGCACCGGGTCGATCAGCCCGGTGCCCGCGCCGGCCCGGCGCATCTGCACCAGGTAGGCGCTCTGCCCGTAGCGGTAGCCCGAGGCGCGCTCGGCGTCGACGGCGACCGGCCCGCTGCCGCCGGCGAGGGCGTCGGCGTAGGCGACCAGCGCGGTCGAGGTCTCGATGGTCGGGGTCAGCCCGTCCCGCGGGGCCAGCAGGGGCACCGCGGTCGACTCCGGCTCGGCCGGGGTCTGGTCGGGGCTGGCCTGCTCGGCAGTGTTCTCGCTCGTGGTGTCCACCTCGGTGCTCGGGTCGGTGCTCAGTTGATGACCCCTGAACGGATGCCCAGCGCCACCATGTGCGCCCGGTCGCCGGTGCCCAGCTTGCGCGCGATCCGCGCCAGGTGGCTCTTCACGGTCAGTGCGGACAGGTCCACCTTCTCGCCGATCTCCTTGTTCGTGTACCCGTCGGCCACCAGCCGCAGGATGTCGCGTTCGCGCGCGGACAGCTCACCGACAGCCTCCTCCACGCCTGACTGGGTGAGGCCCTGGGCCAGGCTGCTGGCGATCCCCGGGTCGGCCCAGACCTCACCGGACAGCGCCGCGCGCAGCCCCTCGGTGAGGGTGGCCAGCGGACTGCTCTTGAGCAGGTACCCCTGCACCCCGGCCAGGAACGCCGAGCGCACCACCGCCGGGTCGGTCACCGAGGTGAGCACGACGGTCACCGGCCAGCCCTCGGTGCGCAGCGTGGGCAGCAGCTCCAGGCCACGGCCGGGGTCACCGCCGCGGCCGGCGCTCTCGGGACCGGCCTCGGGGAGGTCGACCTCCAGCACGCACAGCGCCCGCGGGCCGGACACGTGGGCCCGCACCCGGGCCTCCTCCAGTCCGGCGGCCTCCTCCACGTCGCGCGCCCCGAGGGTGCGGAGCCGGTCGGCGAGGGCCTCGCGCAGGAGGGGGGAGGGGTCGACGACCAGGGCACTGGCGTGCGGGCCGAACAGGACGTCGTCCGACCACAACCTGCCCAGCGGCATGCACCCTCCCGTCGTCGGACCGGACCGACGAGGAGGTGGTCAGCAGCTGAACACCCGACGTACGGACCGGCGTGTCCGCGCACCCGGCGCAACGGGCGTTGGGCCGAGTGGAGTACGGCGGGAGTCTATGCGCCGCCGTCGGCCCGCTGCGCGCTCGCACCCAGCAGGTGGACACCGGCGGGTGGGAGGCCCGCAGCGTTGGCCAGGACGTCGAGGAACGCGGTGAGGTGCCGGTCGAGGTCGGTGCCCTCGGCCGTCCAGGATGCCCGGATCTCCACGTCGACGGAGTGCTCGGGGGCGGCGATGGAGCCGAACCGGGTGGAGGCGGTGCGGGTGACGGTGCCCCCGACGGCATGGTGGCCGGCGCCGGCGGTGACCAGGGCCTCGGTCAGCCAGCTCCAGGCCACCTCGGAGAACATGCTGTCGTCGATCATCTCGGAGTCGGTGCGGGCCGAGACGTAGCCGACGCAGCGGGTCGTGCCCTCCCAGGCGTCATGCCCGGCGGGGTCGAACAGCACGATGAAGCGGCCGCTGGCCAGCTCCTCCTCGTCGTCGGAGGGGTCGGCGATGCTCAGGCCGATCGCGTGCGACCACGGGGCGAGCCGCTTGGGCGCCGGGATGGTCTCCAGCGCGACCTCGGCGCGCGGCCGGACGGCGGCCAGCGCCTCGAGGGCGGCCCGGAACTCCGCGGGGACCGGCGCGGTCGGCGCTGTCCCGTCCGCCGGGCCCGTCCGCTGCTGCACCACGTCCGCAGGGTAGGTCGCCCCTCACCGGTAGCCGACCCCGACGCGCCGCCGCCGGTGAGCCGGCGCACAGTCGTGACCCGGCCGCCCGTGGGCCTCAGCCGGCCGCCGGTGCGTCTGGGAGGATCGGCAGCCGTGGGAACAGCTGCAGGACCGGCCGCCGACTCCGACCTCGTCCGCGCCGCCCGCGGGCTCCCCGTGACGCGGACCCCGGTGTGGTTCATGCGCCAGGCCGGCCGCTCGCTGCCGGAGTACCGCGCGCTCCGCCAGGGGACGGCGATGCTGCAGGCCTGCCAAGACCCCGACCTGGTCACCGAGATCACCCTGCAGCCGGTGCGCCGGCACGGGGTGGACGCGGCCATCCTCTTCTCCGACATCGTGCTGCCGCTGGTGGTCGCCGGCGTCGACATCGAGATCAAGGCCGGCGTCGGGCCGGTGATCGCGAACCCGATCCGCAGCGTGGCCGACGTCGACGCGCTGCCCCCGTTGGAGCCCGACCGGCTGGACTTCCTGGCCACCGCCGTCGGCCGGCTGGTCGCCGAGCTCGGTGCGACGCCGCTGATCGGCTTCGCCGGGGCGCCGTTCACCCTGGCCACCTACCTGATCGAGGGCGGCCCCTCCAAGGAGCACGCCCGCACCAAGGCGTTCATGTACGCCGAGCCCGAGGCCTGGCACCGGCTGCTGGACCACCTGGCGGTCTCCGCGGCCACCTTCCTGCGCACCCAGGTCGACGCCGGCGCCAGCGCCGTCCAGCTGTTCGACTCCTGGGCCGGGGTGCTGTCGGCCGCCGACTACGCCGAGCGGGTGCTGCCGCACTCGCGCGCGGTGTTCGACGGGCTCGGTGACCGCGACGTGCCGCGCACCCACTTCGGGGTGGGCACCGGCGAGCTGCTCGCGCTGATCGGTGACGCCGGCGCGGACATGGTCGGTGTCGACTGGCGGGTGCCGCTGGACGAGGCCGCCCGCCGGGTGGGCCCGGGCTACTCGCTGCAGGGCAACCTCGACCCGGCCGTGCTGCTGTCGGACCGGGAGACCATCGACCGCGAGGTCCGCCGCATCGTCGAGCAGGGCAAGGCCGCCCGCGGGCACGTGTTCAACCTCGGTCACGGCGTCCTGCCCGAGACCGACCCGGACGCACTGACCCACGTGGTGGAGCTGGTCCACGAGCTGACCACGCGATGACCCCCCGCCCCACCACCCCGACGAGGCTCGTGGTGGTCGGGGCCGGGATCACCGGCCTCACCGCCGCCTTCGAGTGGCGGCGCACCCACCCCGACGGCGAGGTCGTGGTCCTCGAGGCCGGCGACCGGGTCGGCGGCAAGCTGGACACGGTCGACCTCGCCGGCCTGAGCTACGACACCGGCCCGGAGGCGATGCTCGCCCGGGTGCCCGAGGCCGTGCAGCTGGTCGAGCAGCTCGGGCTGGCCGACCAGCTCGTCGCCCCGGCCACCACCCAGGCCTCCATCGTGCTGCCCGACGGCCGCCACCGGCTGCCCGCCGGCACCCTGCAGGGCGTGCCGACCACGGCCGACGGGCTGGCCGGGGTGCTCACCCCGGCCGGGGTCGAGCGGGTGCGCGCCGAGGTCGACCTGCCCCCGCTGCACCTGGACGGCGACGTCACCGTGGGCGGGCTGCTGCGCGAGCGGCTCGGTGACGAGGTGGTCGACCGGCTGGTCGAGCCGCTGCTCGGCGGGGTCTACGCCGGCCGGCCCGACGACCTGTCCCTCGCCGCGACCATGCCGGCGCTGGCCGCCCAGCTGCCCTCGGCCACCAGCGTGCTCGGTGCCGCCATCGCCGCCCGGGACGCCGGCGCCCGCAGCCGCGGTGACGTCGACGGCCCGGTCTTCGTCACCGTGCGGGACGGCGTCGGCTCGCTGCCCGGCGCGCTGGTGCGGGCCTCCCGCGCCGACGTCCGGCTGCGTACCCGGGTCACCGCGCTGCGCCGCACCACCGCCGGCTTCGAGCTCGACCTGGCCGACAGCGGCACGCTGACCGCCGACGCCGTCGTCCTGGCCACCCCGGCCGGGCCGACCGCCGACCTGCTCGCCGACCTCGCCCCCGACGCCGTCGAGCCGCTGCGGGGCATCCCGTACGCCTCGATGGCCGTGGTCGCGATGGCCTTCCCCGGGCAGCCGGTCGCGGCGGGCTCCGGGCTGCTGGTGCCGCCGGTGACCGGGCGGCTGGTCAAGGGCGTGACGATCTCGTCGTCGAAGTGGCCGCACCTGTCCGGCGACGGGCTGCTGCGGGTGCGGTCCTCGGTGGGCCGGTTCGGCGACGACGCCGCCCTGCAGCGCACCGACGCCGACCTCACCGCGGCGGTCGTGGCCGACGTGGCCGACCTGCTGGACCTCGAGCGGCCCGAGCCGGTGCAGACCCGGCTGGTGCGCTGGGTGGACGGGCTGCCGCAGTACCTGGTCGGGCACCCGCAGCGGGTCGCCACGATCCGCTCCGCGGTGGCCGCCGTCCCGGGGCTGGCCGTGGCCGGGGCCGCCTACGGCGGGGTCGGGGTCCCGTCCTGCATCCGCGACGCCCGCGCCGCCGTCCAGGCGCTGGCCGCCTAGGTCAAGGTCCGCGGCGGCCGCGGACCGGCCGTTCGTCGGTGTCGTCGTGGTAGCGCACCTCGACGTCCTCGCCGAGCTCCTGCTGCAGCCGGTACGCCAGGGTCAGGCCGCGACGCAGCCACGCTGCGGCCGTCACCGGGTCCTCCGGCGCGTCCGGGTCGTGGCTGCTGTGCCGCCCGTACTCGTCGTTCCACTCGTCCATCGCCGCGACCAGACCGGGGGACACGCCGAGCTCGACCGGGTCCACCACGTAGTCGTTCCACCCTCGCTGGTGCCGCGGCGAGCGGTTCCACAGCGGGCCCCCTCCGTGCTCGGCCATGAGGACGACGACGGTGGGCCGACGGGGTGTGCCGTCGTCCTCGGTCGGCGGGCGGCGACGCGGCACCGGCGCAGCCTCCCACGGCGGACGCCCCGCCGGGGTCGGGTGGTGTGACGCAGCGCCCCCGACCCGGCGCCCCCTGCCCGCGCGCACGGGCGACAATGGGGGACATGAGCGAGCAGACCGAAGAGCGCAGCATCGGCAAGCGGGCGAACGAGTTGAACGCCCGGATCCGCTACACGATGTGGTCGGTCTTCAAGCTGGCGCGCCCGCTCGCCGACGACCAGCGCCCGGCCGCCGCCGCCGAGGTCACCGCACTGTTCGAGGAGCTCGCCGGCAAGGACGTCGTCGTCCGCGGGGTCTACGACGTCGCCGGGCTGCGGGCCGACGCCGACCTGATGATCTGGTGGCACGCCGAGGCCCCGGAGGCGCTGCAGGAGGCCTACGGGCGGTTCCGCCGCACCGAGCTCGGCCGCCGGCTGGACCCGGTGTGGTCGCAGATGGCCCTGCACCGCCCGGCGGAGTTCAACCGCAGCCACATCCCGGCCTTCCTGGCCGAGGAGGAGGCGCGCCGCTTCGTCTGCGTCTACCCCTTCGTCCGCTCCTACGAGTGGTACCTGCTGCCCGACGAGGAGCGGCGGGACATGCTCAAGGAGCACGGCATGCAGGCCCGGCCCTACCCCGACGTGCGCGCCAACACCGTGTCCTCGTTCGGCCTGGGCGACTACGAGTGGATGCTCGCCTTCGAGGCCGACGAGCTGTACCGGATCGTCGACCTCATGCGCGACCTGCGCGCCAGCCGCGCCCGCCGGCACGTGCGCGAGGAGGTGCCGTTCTACACCGGCACCCGCAAGGAGGTCATCGAGCTGGTCGCCGACCTGCCGTGACGCCGTGAACGCCAGGAGCCCAGGACCCGACGGGTCCTGGGCTCCTGGCGTTCGGCGCGTCAGGCCTCGTCGAGCCTGATGCTCACCGAGTTGATGCAGTACCGGTCGCCGGTCGGGGTCTGCGGGGCGTCGGCGAAGACGTGGCCGAGGTGGCTGTGGCAGCTGCCGCAGAGGACCTCAGTGCGCAGCATCCCGTACTGGGTGTCGTCGCGGAGGACGACGTTGTCCTGCGCCGACGGCTCGTAGAACGAGGGCCAGCCGCAGTGGGAGTCGAACTTGGTCTCGGAGCGGAACAGCTCGGCGCCGCACGCCCGGCAGGAGTAGGTGCCGACGGTCTTCGTGTCGACGTACTCACCGGTGTACGGGCGCTCGGTGCCGGCCTGGCGGAGGACGGCGTACTCCTCCGGCGACAGCTCGGCGCGCCACTGCTCGTCGCTCTTCACGACCTGGGGCTGGTGGGCGGAAGTGGTCATGACCCCACGGTACGGCGGCCCGCCACCCGGGCCGTCCCCTCACCGGGCGGGCACGGACGCCGTCCGCCCTGGTCAGCGGCGGGTCACCGGCCTGCTGCCCAGGGTGACTTCCACCTCTGCGTGGTGGTCTGCCGGTGCCGGGCTCGTACCGTGGACCCGGCGCCGCGACCGCGGGCGCCGACGTCCACGGTGAGGACCCATGACCACCCCGCTGCCCCTGGCCGACACCTGGTTCACCCGCGACCTGCCCGTCCTGCGGGCCATCGCGCGCCTGATCGACGAACCGCCGCACGGCAGCGCGCCCTACCTCGGTGCCGTCGTGCCGGCCAGCGGCCTGCCCAAGCCGCAGGTCGTGGGCGCGGCGAACGCCCTCGTCACCGCCGGCTACGTCCAGGCGCTGACCAACCACGCCGGGAAGATCGTCCGGTTCACCACGGTCTCCGCCGAGGCCCGCCGGCTCACCGGGCTATGGCCCACCCCGCAGACGGAGTGGGAGCGGCTGCTCGAGCAGCTCGAGGCCCGCGCCACCGGCGCGATGTCGGAGCTGGAGCGGGAGCGCTGGCGGGCCTTCGCCGACGCCGCGGCCGCGGTCGGCCCGGACGCCGGGGCGCTGCTGATGTCCGCGCTCATCGGCGGTTACGTCCCGCGAGCCCGCTGAACGCGACAGTGCCCCCGCCCGGTTCCCCGGGCGAGGGCACTGTCGGTGGTTCAGAGGGCTGCATCCGCAGCCCGGTCCAAGATCAGACCGGGTTGACGTTCGCGGCCTGCGGGCCCTTCTGGCCCTGCTCGATGTCGAACGAGATGCGCTGGCCCTCGTCGAGCGAGCGGTAACCGCTGGTCTGGATGGCCGAGTAGTGGACGAAGACGTCCGGGCCGCCACCATCAGGGGTGGCGAAGCCGAACCCCTTCTCGGCGTTGAACCACTTCACTGTTCCTTCGGGCATTGCGCGCTCCTAGCTGAGGCTGATCGTCGGGGTCCTGCCAGTGCGCAGGGCCTTCCCGACGTGGACGACCCTAGCTGCTCCGGGCCCTCCGTGGGTGATCGGGGCGCAAAGAGTTCCGATGATCCGGGAATCGGTGGTCCGGTCCCGCCCTCCCGGGCTCAGAGCAGGCGACCGGGCGGGGGCGCCGGGCGGGCGTAGGCGTTGTCGGCGTAGGCCTCCTCGCCGGTGCTGCGGCGCCGCCGGCGCGGGGCCGCCGGGAGGGCCAGCTGCGGGGTGACCGGCTCGGCCCGCCAGGACCGGACGTCGAGGGTGCCGGGGTCGGCCCACTCGGCGGTGGCCAGCCGGGCCTCCTCGACCAGCCGCAGCTGCCGGGTCCGGCGCCAGCGGTGACCCAGGACGTCGACGCCCACCAGCACGCCGACCAGGACGGCGACGGTGAGGAAGGCGTTGGTGAGCGCGGTCGCGACGTCCAGCGCGGTGATCGCCGGCCAGCTGACCTGCTCCAGCTGGTACCCGACGACCTCGATGACGACGTACAGCACGCCGTACACCACGATCGCCACCCGCATCGCCCGCGCTCCCGTCTCCTCGACCCGACCAGGTCCCAACGACAGCGGGTGCCCGTGGGTCGAGCCGCGGAGCCGTCTCCCCTGGCTGCGGTCACCCGCAGGGGTGAGCGCGGAGGTGCGCTCAGGCCTGGGTGGTGGCCTCGGGGACCGGCGGCTGCGCCGTCCGCTCGGGCTGCCCGGAGTCGAGGACCCGGCGGGAGCACACCGCGATCGCCAGGCTGGTCAGCACCAGCAGCAGCAGCGCCGCCCGCAGGCCGAAGGCCCCGGCGAGCGCGCCGATCAGCGGGGGTCCGAGCAGGAAGGCCGGCCACTGGGCCAGCGCGGCGACGGCCACCCCCTCGCCGGCCGACAGGTGCGGCTGGTTGCCCGCCAGGCCGTAGACGGTGGGGGCGACGCAGCCGGAGCCGATGCCGAGCAGGGCGAACCCGACGAAGGCGGCGGCCGGGGTGCCGACGCCGACGGCCAGCCCCACCCCGGCCGCCGCGACCAGGGAGGACCAGGTGAGGAAGGCCCGTTGCCCGACCCGCTGGACGACGCGGTCCCCGGCCAGCCGGGACACCAGCATCGCCACGGAGAAGCAGCTGAAGGTGGCCGCGCCCGCTGCGGGACCGGCGTCCAGGGCGTGCGAGGTGTACGTGGCGCTCCACTGGCTCGCCGCGCCCTCGTTGATGCTCACCATCAGCCCGATCGCGGCCAGCAGCAGCAGCTGGGGCGACAGCCGCCGGCGCAGCGGCCGCCCGCCCGCGGCCGTCGGGGCGGCGCCGGCGTCGGGCGGGGCCCACCCCAACGTGGCCAGCAGTGCGGCCGTGAGCAGCAGGCCGGTGCCGGTGAGCTGGACGGCGGGTGAGACCCCGGCGCCGGCGGCGACCGTGCCGAGGACGCCGCCGGCGAGCTGGCCGCCGCTGTAGGTGGCGTGGAAGCCGGACATGATCCGCCGGGCGTAGCCGCGCTCGACCTGCACCGCCTGCGCGTTCATGGCCATGGCCAGGAGGTTGCCGGCGAACCCCTGGGCGACCAGCCCGGCGACCAGGGCGGGGGTGGAGGAGGACGCGGCCAGCAGCGGCGCGTCGACCAGCAGCACCGCCACCCCGATCCGGCTCAGCCGCCGGGCGCCGGTCCGGCGGACGAGGAGGAAGGTCACGGCCAGTGCCAGCAGGGAGCCGGCCGTCATCGACACGGTCAGCACGCCCCACCGGGCGTCGGTCATCCCGGCCAGCTGGTCCCGGACGTCGGGGATGCGGGCGGCCCAGCTGCCCTGGGTGAGCCCGAGGGCGGCGAACAGCAGGCAGACCGAGACCCGGCTGCGCCGGTCACGGGGACGGGGGCGGACCGGCACCGCCCGATCGTCCCTCCCCGAGAGCACCCCGGCCCCGGCGGGGTCAGGACCCGGTCAGCCCCGTCCATAGAGCTCGGTGAGCAGGGCGACCGCGGCGGGCGCGGCCGGGTGCGGGTCGGTGCGCCACCACGCCAGCCGGACCGCGATCGGCTCGGCGTCCCGGATCGGCCGGTAGACCACCTCCGGACGGCGGTACTGGGCCGCCGTGCCCGCCGCGGTCACGCCGACGCAGCGCCCGGTGGCGATCGCGGTCAGCCAGTCGTCGACGTCGTTGGTGTACTCGACCGTCGGGCGGGCGCCGGCGGGCCACATCTCCGGGGTCGTGGTGCCGGTGCGCCGGTCGATGAGCAAGGTGCGCGCGCCGATCGCGGCCATCGGCACCGACCGGCGGCGTGCCCACGGGTCGTCGGCGGCCACGGCGACCAGCCGCCGCTCCAGCCCGACCAGGGCGCTGTCGAAGCGGCGGGCGTCGGGCTCGGTGCGCAGCACGGCGAGGTCGCAGGCGCCCTCCACCAGCCCGGCGGTGGGGGAGTTGGTGCGCACCAGGTGCAGCTCGACGCCCGGGTGCGTGGCGGCCCACCGGCGTTGGAAGTCCAGCGTGTGCCGGCCCATCGCCGACCAGGCGTGCCCGATGCGCAGCCGGCCGGTGCCGCCGGCGGCGTCGGCGACCAGCTGGTCGGCGTCGGCCAGCAGCCGCCGGGCCCGGGGGAGCACCCGGGAGCCGGCCGCGGTCGGGGTCACCTGCCGGGCGGTGCGGTGCAGCAGCCGGACGCCGAGCTCGGTCTCCAGGCCGGCCAGCGTGCGGGACACCGCCGCCTGCGAGACACCCAGCGTGATCGCGGCGTCGGTCAGCGTCCCGGCGTCGACGATCGCCACCAGGCAGCGCAGAGAACGCAGCTCGAGTGCCATGCGTGCAGCGTATGGCTGACGCGTGGATTGCATTGTGTGCATCGCACCCCGGTCCCGCACAGTGCTCCCATGCGCACGGAGCAGCCCCTGGCGGACGGCGTGCAGCAGGCCGCCGAGCGGCCGGTGGCACCGGTGACCCCGCTGGCCGGTGGTGCGTGGGTCGGGGTGGCGATGATGGCCGGCAGCGCGCTGTCCAACCAGGTCGGCGCCGCCGTCGGCGCGCTGGCGTTCCCGGCGATCGGCGCGGTGGGCGTGGTGGCCGTCCGGCAGTGGGTGGCCGGGGCGGTGCTGGTGGCCGTCGCCCGGCCGCGGCCCTGGCGGTTCACCGCGGCGCAGTGGCGGCCGGTGCTGCTGCTGGTCGTCGTCTTCGCCACGATGAACCTCTCGCTCTACACCGCCGTCGACCGGGTCGGGCTCGGTCTGGCGGTGACGCTGGAGTTCCTCGGCCCGCTCGCGCTGGCCCTGCGCGGCGCCCGGGGGCGAGGGCCGCTGCTGTGCGCGCTGGTGGCGGCCGGCGGGGTCGTCGTCCTCACCCGTCCCCAGCCGACCACCGACTACGTGGGCATCGGGCTCGGCCTGCTGGCCGCGGGCTGCTGGGCGGCCTACATCCTGGTCAACCGGGAGCTCGGCGCCCGGGTGCCCGGCGGGGCCGGCCCGGCGACGGCGGCGGGGATCTCCGCGCTGGTGTTCCTGCCGGTCGGGCTGGTCGTGCTCGGCCAGCACCCGCCGTCGGCGGCGACGGCGGCGTGCGCGGTCACCGCCGGGGTGCTGGCCTCCGCGGTGCCGCTGTTCGTCGACCTGCAGGCGCTGCGCCGGGTGGCCACGGGGGCCTACGGGGTGTTCATGAGCATCAACCCGGTGCTCGCCGCGGTGGTCGGGCTGGTCGTGCTGGGGGAGGGCCTGGGCTGGGACGCGTGGGCCGGCATCGTGGCCATCGTCGGCGCCAACGTGGCCAGCCAGCTGCTCGCCCGCCGGGCCACGGTCGCGACGCGGTAGCGACACGGGCGGGTGTCCGGCGCCGCGCCGGGCGCGTGGATACCCTCGCCCCGCCGTGCCCTCCCAGGCGTCGCGTCCCCACCCCTCGCACCGGAGGTACGAGTGACCCAGATGTACGCGACGGCGGCGGTCGAGCTCGCTGCCGAGCTGGCCGCGGAGCTGCCCGCCGAGCCGGGGCCCGACCCCGAGACCGCGGTCCGCGCGCTGCTGGCGATGGCCCACCTGACGCCGGCCGAGGACGAGGTGGCCGGCCTGGTCGACGGCTTCCGCGCAGCCCGGGCCGCGGTGCGGCTGCTCTACGCCGTCCCCGGGGCACGCTACGACGAGCCGGCTGTGCTGTTCAGCGCGCGGGCCTGAACCGGTCGTGGACGCACCGCTCACCGTCACCGCCGCCGCGGCCGCGCTGCGCGCCGGGGAGGTGTCCAGCGTCGAGCTGGTGGAGCAGGCGATCGACGCCGCCGACCGGCTGGACGCCCGGTTCGGCACCTTCCTCGACCGCTACGTGGACCAGGCCCGCGCGGCGGCGGTCGCCGCGGACGCCCGGCTCTCCTCCGGGGACCCGGTCGGCCCGCTCACCGGGGTCCCGCTGGGGGTCAAGGACCTGATCACCACCTCCGAGGGCCCGACCACGGCGCAGAGCCTGGTGCACGACCCGGAGTGGAACGGCCGCCGCGACGCCGTCGTGGTCACCCGGCTGCGCCATGCAGGCGGGATCGTGATGGGCAAGACGACCACCGCCGAGTTCGCCATCGGGGAGTCCGACGAGGGCAGCCCGTTCCCGGTGCTGCGCAACCCCTGGGACGCCGGCCACCACCCCGGCGGGTCCAGCTCCGGGACCGGCAGCGGGGTGGCGACGGGGCAGTTCCTCGCCGGCCTGGGCACCGACACCGGCGGCAGCATCCGCATCCCCGCGGCGTTCTGCGGCATCACCGGGCTGATGCCCACCTACGGCCGGGTGCCCAAGTCCGGGTGCGTGCCGCTGGCCTACAGCATGGACCGCATCGGCCCGATGGCCCGCAGCGCCGCCGACTGCGCCCTGCTGCTGTCGGTGCTCGCCGGCGCCGACGACTCCGACCCCACCTCGGTGCGCGAGCCGGTGGACGACTACCCGGCCGCGCTGACCGGGGACCTGACCGGGCTGCGGATCGGCGTCGACGACATGACGGCGGCCCCGGCCCGGGGCGACGACCCCGCGGTGCCCGGGGTGCTCGCGGCCGCCGTCGAGGTGCTGCGCGCGGCGGGGGCGGAGGTCGTGGACGTGCGGCTGCCGCTGTGGGCGGAGCTGAACCTGGTCAACGTCATGACCATGTTCGTCGAGGCCGCCACCTACCACCAGCCGGACTTCGAGCGGCAGTGGACGCGGTACGGGAAGCTCACGCGCAGCCGGATCGCCGCGGGCCTGTACTACAGCGCGACCGACTTCGTGCAGGCCCAGCGGGTCCGCCGCGTCGGCATGCGCCGGGTCGCCGAGCTGTTCGCCCAGGTCGACCTGGTGGTCACCCCGACCGTGACCGCCGGTGCCCCGCCACTGGTCCAGACCCGGTGGGACCGGCTGGACGGGGGCACGACGGTGCGCGCCGGCTACTGGAACACCACCGGCAACCCGGTCCTGTCGGTCCCGATGGGGTTCACCGGCGGCGGGCTGCCGCTGGGCCTGCAGATCGCCGGGCGGCCCTTCGAGGAGCAGACGGTGCTGCGCGCGGGCGAGGCGTTCCAGCGCCGCACCGACTGGCACCTGCAGGTGCCGCAGCTCGCCGACCCGGCGCAGGCGGCCTGACCGGCAGCCGGTCGCCGGGACGACCGGCTGCCCCGGCCCGGGTCACCAGCCCTGGTCGGCCGGCTTGTGCGTGAGCGCGTGGCGGTGGTGGTCGGCCAGCGCCAGCCGGCTGCCGGCCGCCTCGTCGACCACGACGGTGACGTGCGGGTGCAGCTGGAGGACCGACCCGGGCACCGACGCGGTGAGCGGGCCCTCGAGCGCGGCGGCCACGGGGGCGGCCTTCTGCTCGCCGGTGGCCACCAGCACCAGGTGCTCGGCACGCAGGATGGTGCCCAGCCCCTGGGTCAGCACGTGCCGGGGCACCGCGTCGACGTCGTCGGCGAAGAACCGCGCGTTGTCGGCGCGGGTCTGCTCGGTGAGCGTCTTCACCCGGGTGCGGCTGGACAGCGACGAGCCGGGCTCGTTGAAGCCGACGTGTCCGTTCGTGCCGATCCCCAGCAGCTGCACCACGACCGGGCCGGCCGCCTGCAGCCGCTCCTCGTACGCGAGTGCCGCCGCCAGCGGGTCCGGTGCGGCGCCGTCGGGGCCGTGCACCCGGGCCGGGTCGATCCCCACCGCGTCGGTGAGCTCCCGGCGGATGACCTCCCGGTAGGACTCCGGGTGCCCGGCGGGCAGGCCGACGTACTCGTCGAGCAGGAACGCCTCGACGTCGGCGAAGGACAACCCCTCCTCGGCGTGCCGGCGGACGAGCTCGCGGTAGGCCAGCAGCGGCGAGGACCCGGTGGCCAGGCCGAGCACGGCGGGGGCGCCCCGCACGCGGGCCCGGGCCAGCCCAGCCTGCAGCGCGTCGGCGACCACCCGCCCGCAGTCGGTGGGGGTGGGCAGCAGGACGACCTCCACGGTCAGCTCTCCTCTCGGACCCGGCGGGCAGCCGGGGGGACGGTCGTGGGGCCCGGGGACGTGGCGCGGCGGCCGAGCACGTCGCCGGTGGTCCAGCGCTCGACGACGGCGCCGTGCCCGGCGGCGCGGTAGGCCAGCATCGCCGCGCCCACCCGGCCGGCGTCCTGGCCCAGCTCGGCAGCGGCGAGCCGGGGCGCGGCCCGCCAGGCGAGCAGCCCGGCCAGCTCCCAGCGCAGCGGGGCGAGCAGCCGCTCCCCGGCCCGGCCCAGCCCGCCACCGAAGACCAGCAGCGCCGGGTCCAGGGCCATGGTCAGCGTGCTCGACGCCAGCGCGAGCGCCTGCACCGCCTCCTGCCACGCCCGGTCGGCCGCCGGGTCGGTGCCCAGCGCCGCAGCGACGTCCCCGGCCGTGCTGCCGGGCCGGCCGCCGAGCTCGGCGTAGCGGCGCGCCACGGCGGCGCCGGAGGCGTAGGCCTCCAGGCAGCCGACCTGGCCGCAGGTGCACGGTCGTCCGCCAGGGTGGACGGGCATGTGCCCGATCTCCCCGGCCGCGCGGGTGGCCCCGCTCACCACGGCCCCGCCGGTGACCAGGGCCGCAGCGATGCCGGTGCCCAGTGCGACGAAGGCGAGGTCGCGTGCGCCGCGGCCGGCGCCCAGCAGCGCCTCGGCGGCTCCCGCGGCCCGCACGTCGTGGCCGACGGCCACCGGCACGGCGACCCGCTGCTCCAGGTGGGTGCGCAGGTCGAAGTCCCGCCAGCCCAGGTTGGCCGCGAACCCGACCCGGCCGGTGGTCTCGTCGACGGTGCCCGGGGTGACGACACCGGCACCGACCACGCGCAGCCCCGACGCCGCGGCGCGGCCGGCCAGCCCGGCGAGCACCGCGGTCAGCACGTCGGCGACCGGGGTCCCGTCGGCGGGGGAGGTGGGTGCGGCCAGCTCGTGCAGCGGCCGGCCGGCGGCGTCGACGAGCGCGCCCTTGACCGTCGTCCCGCCCACGTCGACGGCGATAGCGGCCACCTCGGCCGGCGGCGCGCCGGTCACGCGTCGTCCCGGGTGGCCCGGACCGCCGCCACCACGGCCGCGACCTCCGCCGGAGAGGTGCGGGGTCGGCCGCCGGCGGGCCCGGGCGCGCGCAGGTGCACCTCCGGTACGCCGGTGCGCGTGAGCAGCGCGCCCACGTTGTTCGACCGCACCGACCCTCCGGCCAGCACGGTCACCCGTCCGTCGGCGGCCAGGGCCCGCAGCTCCTCGGCGCCGGCCGCGGCCGTGGCGGCGCCGCCGGAGGTGAGCACGCGGTGCACGCCCAGCGCCGCCAGGTCGTCGAGTGCGGCCCGACGATCGGGCACCTCGTCGAAGGCCTTGCTGAAGGTGGTCGGTGCGTCGCCGCACTCCTCGAGCAGCGCGGCGAGCACCGCCCGGTCGACCCGGCCGTCGGCGGTCAGGCCGCTGAGCACGAAGCCGACCGGCACGGTGGCACCGGCGCCCAGGGTGCGGGCGGTGCGGATGTCCGCGCGCATGACCGCGACCTCGTCGGCGTCGTAGCGGAAGTCCCCGCCGCGAGGCCGGACGAGCACCTGCACGCTCACCCGGGTCACTGCGGCCAGCGTGCGCTCGAGCATGCCGGCGCTGGGGGTGATGCCGCCCTCGAGCAGGTCGGCGCACAGCTCGACGCGGTCCGCGCCGGCGGCCTCGGCGCTCCGGGCCCCGGCGACGTCGTCGACGCAGATCTCGACCAGGGTCACGCGGTCGCGTCCCCGAGGGCGGTCCGCAGGTCGGCACCGAGCTGCAGCCGGCCGACCGGGCGGCCGCCACCGAGCACCGGCACCTCGGTGAGCGCCGCGGCCGGGGAGGTGTCGACCCCCAGGTGCCGCAGCGCCGCCAGCGCGAGCACCGTGGTCGCCCGGGGCGAGCCGTCGACGACCTTCATCGCGACCGCCTGGCCGGTGGCCGCCGCGGTCACCAGCACACCCTCGGCGCCGCCCTTGGCGAGCACACCGGGCAGCAGCTGCATGACCTGGGTGTTGACGTGTCCGGTGCCGCCGACGAACTCCGGGGCCGCGCGCATCGCGTCGGCCACCGCGCGGGCGTCGGACCCCCCCGGGCTGAGCACCATCGACCGGACGGCGCGGGCCAGCCCGAGCACGGTGGTGCCGAACAGCGGCGCGCCGCAGCCGTCGACCGCGGTCGCGGTGACCGGCCCGCCGCTGGCCCCGGCGACCGTCTCGGCCACCAGCTGCTGCAGCGGGTGGGCGGGGTCGAGGTAGCCGGCGACGTCCCATCCGTTGTGCACGCTGGCGGCCAGCATCGCGGCGTGCTTGCCCGAGCAGTTCATCCGCACCCGGCTGCGCTGCTCGCCGGCGGCGATCAGCCGCTCGCGGGTGGGTTCGTCCTCGGGCCAGTCGACCGGGCAGCCCAGCGCGGACTCGTCCAGCCCGGCCGCGGCCAGCACCTCCCGGACGACGGCGACGTGCCGGTCCTCGCCGGTGTGGCTGCCGGCCGACAGGGCGGTGGCCTCGGTGGACAGGTGCAGCCCGGCGGTGCGGCAGGCCAGCGCCTGCCACGGCTTGGTCGAGGACCGGGGCAGCACGGCGGTGTCCGCGTCGCCCAGCCGCAGCGCGACGGTGCCGTCGGCGGCCAGGCCGACCAGGGTGCCCAGGTGTCGGCTCTCGGGGAAGCCGTTGCGCTCGAGCACGGCGAGCTCGGCGTACGGGTGCTCAGGCATGGATCTCCTTGGCGGCGAGCAGGGGGACGTCCGGGGTGGTCGGCGTGCGCCGCCGGCTGGCGTCCTGCAGCCGGCTGGCCAGGGCCGACAGCAGCCCGTTGACGACGAGGTACATGAGGGTGACGACCAGGAAGGTCTGCACCAGGAGGCGGTTGTAGGAGGCCAGCACCTGCGCCCGGAACAGCAGCTCGGTGAAGGCGACGACGTAGCCCAGCGAGGTGTCCTTGAGCAGGCTGACCAGCTGGGTGACCACCGAGGGGGTGACCCGGCGGACCGCCTGGGGCAGCACGACCAGCCGCATCGACTGGGCGCCGCTCATGCCCAGGCTGCGGGCGGCCTCGTCCTGCCCGCGGGGCAGGCTGAGGATGCCGGCCCGGAAGATCTCGGCGAAGGCCGCGGAGTTGGCCACGGTCAGCGGGAGGACGAGCTTCCACAGCAGCGGCAGGTCGATGCCGTAGCGGGGCAGGCCGAACAGCGTGACGTAGATGAGCAGCAGCACCGGCAGCGAGCGGGCGACCTCGATGTAGGCGGTGGCCGGCCAGCGCACCAGCCGCGCGCGGCTGAGCCGGCCCAGGGCCAGAAGCACCCCGACCGCGGCCGACAGCACCGCGGTGACGGCGGCCGCCTGCAGGGTGCCGCGCAGCCCGACGAGCAGGTAGGACCAGATCGGCCAGCTGGCGAACGGCGCCCAGCGCTCGGCGTCCAGCTGCCCGTGCGAGGCGAACTCCCGCAGTGCGAGGACCAGGGCGGCACCGACCACGATGACGGTGACGGCGGAGGCGATCGCGATGCGGCGGCGGGTGCGGGGGCCGGGGGCGTCGTAGAGGACGCTCGCGGTCGGGGTGCGGCGCGCGCTCATCGGACGATCGCCACCCGGCGCTCGACCACGCCGCTGAGCAGCCCGATGGTGAGCGCGACCAGCATGTAGAGCACGCCGGCGCCGGCGAAGATCGGGATCGGTTGGGCTTCCACCAGGTTCACCTTGTTCGTGGCCGAGGTCAGCTCCACGACGCCGACCGCCGCGGCCAGCGCCGTGTTCATCACCAGCGCGATCAGCACGTTGCCCAGCGGCTGGACGACGGCGCGCACGGCCTGCGGCAGCACCACCAGCCGCAGGCTCTGCAGGAAGGTCAGGCCCAGCGCGCGGGCGGCCTCTGCCTGGCCCAGGGGGACGGTGTTGACCCCGCTGCGCACCGCCTCGGCGACGTAGGCGGCCTCGTAGACGACCAGCACGACCACGACGGTCGTGGTCAGCGGCATGAGCAGGCCGACGTCGGGCAGGGCGAAGACGAAGAGCACCAGCAGTGCCAGCAGCGGCACGTTGAGGAACAGCTGGACGTAGCCGAAGGCGACGCCTCGCAGCACCGGCACCGGGCTCACCCGGGCGGCGGCGACGAGCACGCCGAGCACCAGGGCGCCGACGCCGGAGACCGCGGCGATCCACAGCGTGGTCAGCAGGCCCTGCAGCAGCGGGCCGGCGTTGTCGAGCAGGGCTTCCACGGGCGGGTGTCCTCAGGGGCGGCGGGATCCGGTGGGGGCACACGCCCGGCCCGGTCGAGTGGACCGGGCCGGGGTGCGCAGGCGTCAGGAGCCGGGGACTGAGCCGATCTCCGGCGGGGTCGGGGCGTCGCCCTGGACGACGGTGCCGAGGGAGTTCTCCCAGATCTCCGTCCAGGTGCCGTCGGCGTAGATCTGTTCGAGCCAGTCGTTGACGAACTGCTTCATCTGCGGGTCGTCGTGCTTCAGGCCGATGCCGTAGGGCTCGGAGGTGAAGGGGCTCCCCACCACGGTGATGTCCTTGTTGCTCACCGCGTTGCTGGCCAGCAGCGTGACGTCCTGGACGTAGGCGTCGCCGCGGCCCTGGGTCAGCGCCTGCACCGCCTGCGGATCGGTGCCGAAGGTGATGATCTCGGCGTTCGGCGCCAGCTCCGGCACGGCGGTGACGGCAGGGGTGTTGGCCCCGACGATGACCTTCTTGCCGTCGAGGTCGTCCACCGTCTTGATGTCGGTGTTCCCGGTCTTGACCGCGATGGACAGCCCGGAGGAGAAGTACGGCCCGGCGAAGTCGACCTGCTCGGCCCGCTCCGGGGTGATCGTGTAGGTGTTGAAGACGACATCGACGGTGCCGTTGGCCAGCAGCGCCTCGCGGGTCTCGGTCGCGGGCGGCACGATCTTCACCTTCGGCTCGCCGAGGATGTAGGTGGCCAGGGCCTTGGCCATGTCGGCGTCGAAGCCGGTGACCTGGTCGGGGTTCGCCGGGTCCTGCTGGCTCAGCAGCGGGGCGTCCAGCGCCTCGGCCACGACCAGCTCGCCGCGCTCCTTGATCCGCTCCATGGTCGAGCCGGGCAGGATCGCGGCGGCCTCGGCCACCGGGGCGTCGGCGAGCACGTCGACCGCGGTGCCCGACGACGGGGCGCCGCCGGGCACCGCGGAGGAGGCCGACTCTGAGCTCCCACCGCACCCGGTGAGTGCCAGGGCGAGCACGGTGGCGCCGATGGTGGGGCCCACCAGCGCACGGGGGCGCAGCCGGGAACGGGTCGTCGACATGAGGTTCCTCCTGTCCCGCCTGCGCGGGGTCGTGGGTCCTGCGGGGGCCGTGCGGTGGTGCGGTGCCGCCGGGTGCGGGCTCAGTGCGCCAGCACCTTGGACAGGAAGGACCGGGCGCGCTCGGTGCGGGCGCCGGCGAAGAACTCCGCGGGCGTCGACTGCTCGACGACCTCTCCGGCGTCCATGAAGACCACGCGGTCGGCGACGCGGCGGGCGAACCCCATCTCGTGGGTCACCACGACCATCGTCATGCCCTCGGCGGCCAGGTCGGCCATGACGTCGAGAACGCCGCTGACCAGCTCGGGGTCCAGGGCCGAGGTGGGCTCGTCGAAGAGCATCACCTTCGGCTCCATGGCCAGCGCCCGGGCGATCGCGGCCCGCTGCTGCTGGCCGCCGGACAGCTGCGCGGGCAGCGCGTCGGCCTTGCCGGCCAGCCCTACCCGGTCGAGCAGCTCCAGCGCGCGGTCGCGGGCGACGGCCTTGGGCACCTTGCGGACGGCGACCGGTGCCATCACCAGGTTCTCCAGCACGGTGCGGTGCCCGAAGAGGTTGAAGGACTGGAACACCATCCCGACCTCGGAACGCAGCCGGGCCAGTTCGCTGCCCTCCTCGGGCAGGGGCCGGCCGTCGATCTCGATGTGACCGGAGTCGATCGTCTCCAGCCGGTTGAGGCACCGGCACAGCGTCGACTTGCCTGAGCCCGAGGGCCCGACGACGACGACGACCTCGCGGGGGGCGATCTCGAGGTCGATGTCGCGTAGCACGTGCAGGTCGCCGAAGTACTTGTTGACCGCGGAGACCGTGATCATCGCTGCCATCGTGTGTCCCTCCTCACCCGTCTCACTCCGATGGGTGCAGAGGTAAGTCCAATTTCTGGAGTATGTCAACGGAAATCTGGGCAAAGCCGGCGGACCTGGTACACACTGAGATGTGGCCCCCGTCTTTCCCTGGACGCCCAGCGGCCTGGTGTCGCCGGACTCGCCCGGGGCGGTGCTCCAGCTGGTCCGCACCGCGCACGCCTCGTCCCGCTCGGAGATCGCCCGGCTGACCGGCATCTCCGCCACGACCGCGGCCACCCGCGTGCAGGCCCTGCTCGACCACGGCTACCTCGAGGAGGCCGGGGAGGGCGTGTCGCTCGGCGGACGCCGGCCGCGGCAGGTGCGGCTGCGCACCACCGGCGGGGTGGTCGCCGCGGCGGACCTGGGTGGCTCACACGCTGCGCTGGCGCTGTTCGACCTCGGGGGCCGGCTGCTGGTCGACCGCTCGGCATCCCTCCGGGTGCAGGACGGCCCCGAGTCGGTGCTGGGCTGGGTGCACGGCCAGCTGGCGGAGATGCTCGACGGGCTGGAAGGGCCCGCGCCGCTGCGCGCGGTGACCGTCGGCGTGCCCGGGCCGGTGGACGCGCAGGCCGGCCGGGTCGTCACCCCGGCCCGGATGCCGGGCTGGCACGGCGTCGACGTCCGCGCGCTGCTGGGACGGCTGGTCGACGTCCCGGTGCTGGTGGAGAACGACGCCAACCTGATGGCGGTGGGGGAGTACGCGGCGACCCCGGAGCCGGGGAGCCACCTGGTGTTCCTCAAGGCGGGGTCGGGCATCGGCTGTGGTGTCGTCATCGACGGGCACCTGCACCGCGGGGCGCGCGGGGCCGCGGGCGACATCAGCCACGCCTCGGTCGGCACCGACTCCGACGTCCCGTGCTCGTGCGGGCGCATCGGCTGCCTGGACGCCGTGGCCAGCGGTGCCGCCGTCACCCGGGACGCAGCCGCCGCCGGCCTGCCGGTCACCGACACCACCGACGTCCTGCGGCTGGCCGCCGACGGTGAGCCGGTCTCCGCCCAGCTGCTGCGCTCCGCCGGGCGGGCCACCGGGGAGGTGCTGGCCAGCGTGCTGAACTTCTTCAACCCCGACACCCTCGTGCTCGGTGGCCGGCTGAGCCAGGCCGAGCCTTACGTCGCGGGCCTGCGCGCCGTCGTCTACGAGCGGTGCCTGCCGTTGGCCACCGACGCCCTGCAGGTCACGGTGACCCGCGCCGGTCCGCTGGCCGGCGTGATCGGCGGGGCGCACCTGGCCCTGGAGCACCTCTTCGAGCCTACCCGGGTCAACGCCACCGTCGGCTCCGGTGCCGCCGGCCCGGCCACCGCGTCCTGACCTGCAGCCGCACGACCACGGAGGCACCGATGACCCAGAGCCCGGACCGGACGCCGGTGCCCGGCTGGTTCGACCTGACCGGCCGCGTGGTCCTGGTCACCGGGGCGACCCGGGGCATCGGCCGGGAGCTGGCGTTCCACCTGGCGCAGGCCGGGGGAGAGGTCGTGGCGACGGCGCGGACGGCGCAGGACGCCGCCGCGATCGAGGCGGAGGCCGCGGACCGGGGGCTGCCGGTGACCTCGGTGCTGCTCGACGTGCGGGACGTGGGCTCGATCGGCACCGCCGTGGCCGAGGTCGTCGCGCGGCACGGCCGGATCGACGTCCTGGTCAACAACGCCGGGCTCGGCACCGCCCACCGCGCGCTCGACGTCACCGAGGACGACTTCGACGACATGATGGCGGTGAACCTGCGGGGCACCTTCTTCGTCAGCCAGGCCGTCGCCCGGGTCATGGTCCCGCGCGGCGGCGGCCGGATCGTGATGATCGGCTCGCAGGGCGGACTGGTCGGGCTGCCCGACGCCGCGGTCTACTGCGCCAGCAAGGGCGGGGTCCACCAGCTCGGCAAGGTGCTGGCCCTGGAGTGGGCCGAGCACGGCATCACCGTCAACACGGTCGCGCCGACGTTCGTGCGCACGCCCGGCACGGCGCCGTTGCTCGACGGCCCGGGGTTGCGGGACGAGGTGCTCGCCCGGATCCCGCTCGGGGTGCTGGGCACGCCCGCCGACGTCGCCGGGGCGGTGGTCTACCTGTCCGCCCCGGCCTCCCGGCTGGTGACCGGGACGGTGCTCGTGGTCGACGGCGGGTGGACCGCCCGCTGACCGGCGGTGCTCACCCCAGCGGGGGGCGGCGTCGTCCGAAGCCGGTGGCCTGCTCGAACGCGTGGCCGACCTCCAGCACCCGCCGGTCGCCCCGCGGCGGGCCGACGACCTGCAGGCCCACGGGCAGGCCGTCGGCGGTGAAGCCGCCGGGCACCGACAGCGCCGGGCAGCCGGTCGGGGTGATGAGCGTGCACGAGCGCATCCACCCCAGGTAGTCCTCCTGCGGCACGCCGGCGACCTCGGTCGGGTACTCCACCTCCACCGGGAAGGGGAGCACCTGCGTGGTGGGGGCGAGCAGGACGTCGTACCGGTCGAACCAGGCGACGACGCGCTCGTACAGCTTCGTGTGCGCGAGCTCGGCGCGGCCCACGTCGGCACCGGTCAGCTTCGCGCCGACCTCGACGTTCCAGCGGATCGACTCCTTGAACGACTCGGGCGTGCGGCGCACCCGCTCGCCGAAGGTGGCCTGGAACTGCCAGCTGCGCAGCACCTCGAACACCTGCTGGGCGTCGGTCAGGTCGGGGCACGCCTCGTCCACCCGGGCGCCGAGGTCCTCGAACACCCGGACCGAGGCGCCCAGGACCTCCAGGATCGCCGGGTCGACCGGGATGCGGCCGCCCAGGTCCGGTGCCCAGCCGATCCGCAGGCCGTCCAGTCGCTCGGGCAGCGCCGCCGCGAAGGAGGCCCCGTCGTCGCCGAGGGAGATGGGGACGCGCGGGTCGGGCCCGGCCAGGGCCGACAGCTGCAGCGCCACGTCGGCCACGGTGCGGCCCAGCGGGCCCTGCACCTGCATCTGCGACCACCCGACCGCCGCGGGATGCGAGGGCACCCGGCCGGGCGTGGGCCGCAGCCCGACGACGTTGTTGAAGGCCGCCGGGTTGCGCAGCGACCCGCCCATGTCGCCGCCCTCGGCCAGGGGCACCAGGCCGGCGGCCAGCGAGGCGGCTGCCCCGCCGGAGGAGCCGCCGGCGGACAGGCCGTGGCGGTAGGGGTTGTGCGTCACGCCGAAGACGGTGTTGAAGGTGTGCGAGCCGGCCGCGAACTCGGGGGTGTTGGTCTTGCCGACCCGGATGGCGCCGGCGGCCCTGAGCCGGGCGACGACGAGCTCGTCGTGGGCGGGCACGGTGTCGGCGTGCAGCGGCGAGCCGAACGTCGTGCGCATCCCGCCGGTGAGGTGGGTGTCCTTGTGGGCCACCGGCAGGCCGTGCAGCGGGCCGACGTCCTCGCCGGCGGCCAGCGCGGCGTCGGCGGCGTCGGCCGCGGCCCGGGCGCCGTCGGCGTCCAGCGTCACGATCGCGTTGAGCCCGGGGTTCAGCTGGTCGATCCGGTCCAGGTGGGCGTCCATCAGCTCACGCGCGGACACCTGCCCGTCCCGGAGGAGGGCGGCCAGCTCGGTCGCCGGTCGGGTGCACAGGTCTTCGTGGACTGGAGTCATCGTCGGCATCCCTGGTCAGTCGGCAGTGCCGGGCCCGGAGCGGGTCGCCCCGACACCTTAGCGCTGAGGTACCTCGCGCGGGGTTCGGGACGCCGACCGGGTCAGGGCGCGGCGGGCGTGCGCCCGAGGGTGACGAGCAGCCGGCGCAGCAGGCCGGCCAGCTGCTGCTGGTCCTCCGCGCTCAGGCCGGCGAGGAGGCGGCGCTCGGTCTCCAGGTGGTCGGGCAGCGCGGCGTCCAGGGCCTGCCCGCCGAGCTCGGTCAGCGTGACCAGGACCGCGCGGCCGTCGTCCTCGCTGGGCTCACGGGAGATGAGGCCCTTCTCCTCGAGCCGGTCCAGCCGCTGCGTGATCGCACCCGAGGTGACCAGCGCGGTGCGCATGAGCGCCGTCGGGGTGAGCTGGTAGGGCCGTCCCGCCCGGCGCAGCGCGGCCAGGACGTCGAAGGCGGCGGCGTCGAGGCCGTGCCGGGCGAAGGTCTCCCGCTGGGCGAGGTAGACCTCGCGCTGGGCCTGGGTGACGCGGGCGATGACGCCCATGGGGGAGCAGTCCAGGTCCGGCCGTTCCCGCCCCCACTGCTCCAGGATCAGGTCCACCGCGTCCGCGTCCGCCTGCGCCATGGCGGTCATGCTAACGACGCGGTGCCCGGGTCCGGCCCGTTCGGCGGGGGTGGTCACCGAGAGATCTGCTGGTCGGCGAGGTGGTCGGCCAGCGTCCGGGCCGGGCGGCCCAGCAGGGCCTCGAGTGCCCAGGGGCTGCCGGCGAACCCGTGCTCCCGGTACCAGTCGAACATCAGCCGGCGGCAGTGCGCGGCGTACTCCGACACCGGGGGCACCGGCCCGGCGGGGACGACGTCCACCGCGGTGACCTCGCGGTCCAGCCGCTCGGCGAGCAGCCGGGCGATCGCCGGGGCGGTGAGCGGTTCAGGGCCGGCCACCTCGACGGTGCCGCCGTCCAGGCCGTCCTCGGTGAGCAGCACGGCGGCCACCTCGGCGACGTCGCGCAGGTCGACCAGCGACTGACCGCGGGTGAGCCCCCAGGGGCTCGGGAAGCGCCCGGTCGCGGCGACGTCGGCCAGCCCCGCGTCGAGGTTGTCGGCGTAGGCGCAGGGCCGCAGGATGCGCCAGGGCACCCCGCCGGCCACGACCGCCTCCTCGACCCGTTCCTTGGCGGCGTGGTGGGGCATGGCCCGGACCTGCGGGTGCAGGACCGAGTGGTGGACCAGCCGGCCCACGCCGGCCCGCCGGGCGGCGGCGAGGACGGCGAGGGAGCCCGACTCCTCCCGGACGTCGAAGTTGGGCCAGACCAGGTGGACCGCCCGTGCCCCGGCCAGCCGCGCCGGCAGGGAGTCGACGTCGGTGAGGTCGGCCTGCACCACCTCCGCGCCCAGTGCCGTCAGCGCCGCCGAGGCGCGCGGGGACGACACCAGGGCGCGGACGGCGCAACCGCGGGCGCGCAGCGCGGCGACCACGGCCAGCCCCGTGCGTCCCCCGGCGGCGGTGACGACGATCATCGGCTCAGAGGAAGTCGTACTCGTTGGCCGAGGCGCCGCCGGACAGCAGCGCGTAGCCGGGGCCGCGGTCGAAGAACGGCTCGACGTCGGTCCGGCCGTCCCGGACCTCGGCCCGCAGCCGGTCGGTGGCCGCCTGGTCGACCGAGCCGTCCTCGGCCACCACCACGCCGTAGTCGCGGCGGGCACCGGCGACGCTGATCTTGCGCCAGGCGATGTCCTGGAGCACCTCGTCGACCGGGCGCTCCAGCGGGTCGCCCCAGCCACCGCCGCCCGTCGTCCGCACCCGCACCACGGTGCCGGCCTTGAGCGGTTCGGCGTCGGCGAGTGCGTCGACCTCGTGCTCGTCGGGCCCGCCGGGGTCGACGGTGATCGAGAACGGCCGGCCCGCCCTGCCGCCGTTGACGCCCCAGCAGGACAGGATCGAGCGGTCGGCGATGGACATGAAGTGCGCGTCGCGCAGCACCCGGATGTCCTTCTCGTAGCCACAACCACCGCGGTACCGGCCCGGCCCGCCGGAGTCCTGCGCCAGCGCGAGCCGCTCGATCCGCAGCGGGAACCGCGACTCGGTGAACTCCGTGGGCAGGTTCCGGGAGTCGGGGACGACGTGGATCGTGTCCTCCCCGTCGGCGTAGTAGCGCCCGCCCGACCCGCCGCCGAGCACCTCGCGCATCAGGTAGGGCTCGCCGTCGGCGTCGGTGCCGTAGACGCCGGTGTAGCGGATCGTCTCCTGGTCGGCCGGCATCCTCCCCCCCGTGGCCTTGGCCAGCACCCCGGCCAGCACCCCGAGCAGGCGCAGGATGACGAAGGTCCTGGCATTGGTGGGTGCCGGGAAGATCGGCGTGAGCAGCGTGCCCTTCTCCGGGAAGCGCATCTCGATCAGCGGGACGACGCCCTCGTTGACGTCCAGCTGCGCCATCCGCTCCGGCGTGGCGGCGAGGTTGCGCAGGATCGGGGCCAGCCACTTCTTCAGGAAGTTGCCGTCGGCGTAGTCGCCGCAGTGGTTGATCGGGCCCTTGGCCTGCGGCCCGGTGCCGGTGAAGTCGATGACCAGCGGGACGTCGGCGGCCGAGTCCATGGTCAGGGTGATCCGCTGCCGGTGCAGCTGCGGTTCGTCGACGCCGTCGTGCTCGGCGTAGTCCTCCCAGACGTAGGTGCCGTCGGGGATCTGGGACAGCACCTCCCGTCGGTAGACCTCCGTCGAACTGGTCAGGCCGGCCTCGAAGCAGGCCTCGATCGCCTCGACGCCGTAGCGGTCGAACAGCTCGCCGAGCCGCCGGGCGCCGGCCAGGCAGGCCGAGCACTCCGCGTCCAGGTCCGCGGCCAGCGAGTCCGGCATCCGCGAGTTGCGGGTCATGATCTTCAGCGCGCTCTCGTTGGGCACCCCGCGGTCCCACAGCTTGATCGGCGGGACCATCAGCCCCTCCTCGAACACGCTGGTCGCCGCCGACGGCATGGAGCCGGGCACCGCGCCGCCGATGTCGTCGTGGTGGCCGAAGGCCTGCACGAACGCCACGACGGTGGGCTCGCCGTCGACGTCGGCGAACACCGGCACCGTGACGCACAGGTCGGGCAGGTGGCCGATCCCGCCCTCGGAGAGGTAGACGTCGTTGTGGAAGTAGACGTCGCCGGGGGCCATCGTCGCGATCGGGTAGTCGCGCACCACCGGCTGCACGAGCGCGGAGTACGACCGCCCGGTGAGCTTGCGCATCTGCCGGTCGTGGATGCCGGCCCGGAAGTCGTGCGCGTCCCGGATCATCGGCGAGCGGGAGGTGCGCCCGATCGACGTCTCCACCTCGCGCTCGATCGCCGCCAGCGTCCCCGCGACGATCTCGACGAGCACCGGGTCGGCCTGGACCTTGCTCGACGTCTCGCTCATCGCACGTCCTCTCGGGTCAGCAGCAGGTTGCCGTGGGCGTCGACGGCGGCGGAGAAGCCGGGGTGCACCGGCACGGTCGAGCCGAACTCCTCGACGATCGCCGGGCCCGGGACCACGTCACCGGGGGCCAGTGCCGTCCGGTCGTAGGTCGGGGTGTCGACCCAGTCGTCGAAGAAGACCGGGCGCCGTCCGGTGACCGCCCGGTCGGGCCCGCCGTCCCGGGCCGGCAGCTCGACGACGTCGGGACGGCGGATCGGGCCGATGCCGGTCACCCGCAGGTTCACCCACTCCACCGCCTGGCGCGGGTCGGCCGAGAAGTCGTAGCCGTACAGCTGGCGGTGCGCGGCGTGGAAGGCCTGCGCCGCCTGCTCGACGGCCGCGGCGTCCAGCACGCCGTCGGCGACGGGCACCCGCACCTCGAAGGCCTGCCCGACGTAGCGCAGGTCGGCGTTGCGCTGTAGCCGCTGGGCGTCGGGCCCGAAGCCCTCCCCGGCGAGGGCGGCGGCCGCCTGCGCCTCGAGGTCGACGTAGATCGACCGCAGCCGGTCGAGGTCCAGGTCGGTGTGCCGGGAGACCATCGTCTGCACGTAGTCGTTGCGGACGTCGACGGTGAGCAGGCCGAAGGCACTGACGTTGCCCGGGTTGGGCGGCACCAGCGTGCGCGGCAGGCCGAGGACGTCCATCAGCCGGCAGGCCAGCAGCGAGCCCGAGCCGCCGAAGGTGGTGAGGGTGAAGTCGCGGACGTCGAGGCCGCGGGCCACGGTCACCTGCCGCAGCGCGTTGGCCTGGTTCCACGCCGAGATCTCCAGGATGCCGGTCGCGGCCTGCTCGACCGTGAGCCCGAGCGTGGCGCCGAGCGCCTCGAGCCCGGTGCGGGCCGCGTCGACCGACAGCGGGATCTCCCCGCCGAGCAGGTGCGGGGGGATCCGGCCCAGGACGACGTGCGCGTCGGTGACGGTGGGCTGGTCGCCGCCGTTGGCGTAGCAGATCGGGCCCGGGTCGGCGCCCGCCGACTTCGGCCCCACCTTGAGCGTGCCCTCCGGCGACAGCCAGGCGATCGACCCGCCACCGGCGCCGACGGTGACGACGTCGATCATCGGGATCTTGCTCGGGTAGTCACCGACCGAGCCCTCGGTGGTGAGCGTGGGCTGGCCGTCGACGACCACCGTGACGTCGGTCGAGGTGCCGCCGCCGTCGCAGGTGAGCACCCGGTCGAAGCCGGCGACCCCGGCGATCAGGGCCGCGCCCAGCGCGCCGGCGGCAGGCCCCGACAGCATCGTGGTGATCGGCTGGTGCACCACCTCTGCGGCCGACAGCACGCCGCCGTTGCTCTTCATCACGTAGAACGGCACGCCCGGCGCGAGCTCGTCCAGCCGGTGCCGGATGTTGCGCACGTAGGCGCCGACCTTCGGCTTCACCGCGGCGTCGACCAGCGTGGTGACCGACCGCTCGTACTCGCGGTACTCGCGCAGCACCTGGCTGGAGATCGACACGACGGCGTCCGGGCACTCCTCGCGCAGCACCTCGAGCATCGCGCGCTCGTGGGCGTCGTCGGCGTAGGAGTGCAGGAAGCAGACGCCGAGGGTGGTGATGCCAGCGTCGCGGAAGAACCGGGCGGCCGCGACGGCGTCCTCGCGGGAGAAGGGGCGCACCTCGGCGCCGGTGACGTCGAGCCGGCCGCGCACCGTGCGCACCAGGTCGGCCGGGACGATCCGCGGCGGCTTGACCCAGAAGTAGCTGTTGCCGTAGCCGTCGGGCACCGACTGCCGGGCGATCTCCAGCACCGACTCGTAGCCCTCGGTGGTGATGAAGCCGATCCGGTCGAGCTTGCCCTCCAGCAGCTGGTTGGTGGCCACCGTCGTCCCGTGGCTGACCGCGGTGACGCTCGAGCCGTCCAGCCCCAGCAGGTCCAGCACCTTGCGGACGCCGGTGAGGAAGCCCTCGGCCGGGTCGGCCGGGGTGGAGGGCGTCTTGGTCGTGGCCGTGCGGCCGGTCTCCTCGTCCACGGCGACGACGTCGGTGAACGTCCCGCCGGTGTCGATGCCGATGCGGATCTGACGTGCGCGGGCGGGTGTCCCCATGGGATTTACCTTAGTGGTGAGATACCTCGGGCGGAAGGGGGCGCGGGGACTGCCGGTCCGGTGCGGCCGCGTGGGCGGCCGCACCGGACCGCGTCAGCGGCTGCGGCCGAGGCGCGAGCCCACCCAGACGCCGAGCAGCGTCAGCAGCCCGCCGCCGGCCGCGCCGACCAGCAGCGGCCGCGCCTCGCCGGGCACCCACCCGCCCGAGGCCGCCACCGGCCGGGCCGACGGCGCGCGCCGGGCCGGGGGAGCGGACGGCGACGACGAGGGCTGGGACGACGGGGGCTGCCCCGCCACGTCGGTCGAGGAGACCGCCGCCGCGCTCGCCACCGCCGACGGCTCCGACCCGCTGTCGGACGCGGCCTCGGCCGCCTGACCCGGGTCCGTGAGCTCCCCGTCGATCGCGGAGAAGAACTGTCCGGCCATCCGCTTGGCGACCCCGGAGATCATCCGCTGGCCGACCCCGGCGACCGCGCCGCCGACGACGGCGTCCGCCGACCAGGTCAGCTCGGTGCCCTCGCCGGCGGGGGCGAGCCCGATCTGCACCGTCGCCCGCACCGACCCCGGTCCGCCGGACCCGCTGGCGTGCATGACGTAGGAGCTGGGCCGCTGCATGTCGGCCAGCCGCACCTCGCCGGCGTAGGTGCCGCGGATGGCGCCCACCCCCGCCGAGACGGTCATCGTGTAGCTGTCCTCGCCGACCTGGTCGAGGGACAGGCAGCCGGGGATGGTGCGGGCCAGCACGGCCGGGTCGGTGATCACCGACCACACGTCCTCGGGTGGGGCACTGAGCACCGCACTGCCGTCGAGGTTCACGCGGGGACTCCTGTCGCAGTGGGGAGGCGGGGCACCTGTTCGCCGTCGGAGCGCATCAGGTCGTAGAGCTCGGTGGGGCTGATCGGCATCGCGGCGATCCGCCGGCCCACGGCGTCCTCGATGGCCGAGGCGATCGCGGCCGAGCCGGGGATCACCCCGGCCTCGCCGGCGCCCTTGATGCCCAGCGGGTTCAGCGGCGAGGGCGTCTCCTGGTGGTCGATGTCGACGTCGGGCACCTCGCTGGCGTAGGGCATGAGGAAGTCCATGAACGAGGCGTTCTGCAGCTGGCCGTCGCGGTCGTAGGCCATCCGCTCGTACAGCGCCCCGCCCACGCCCTGGGCCACCCCGCCCTGCACCTGGCCCTCGACGATCATCGGGTTCACCACGTTGCCGCAGTCGTGCACCACGGCGTACTGGACGACGTCGATCTCCCAGGTCGCCGGGTCGATCTCGACCACCGCCGCGTGGGCGCCGGCGGCGAACGTCGAGCGCAGCGGGGAGTAGTAGTCGGTGTACTCCAGGCCGGGGGAGTCCCCGACCGCGATCGGCGGCTTGGAGTCGTCGCCCGGTCCGGCGAACTGGGTGGCCTGCCGGGCCGCCTCGTCGAAGGCGTACCGCAGCGGGTTGGACAGCACGGCGACGGTGCGCAGCGGGATCGAGGCGCCCGGCGTGCCCTTGACCTGGACCAGGCCCTCGTCGATCTCCAGGTCGCCGGGGTCGGCCTCCAGCAGCTCCGCGGCGATCCGCAGCGCCTTCTCCCGCACGCCCTTGGCCGCCAGTGCGACCGCGTTGCCGCTGACCACCGCGGCCCGGGAGGCGAAGGTGCCCACCGCGTAGCCGAACCGCCGGGTGTCACCGGTGGTCACCTCGACGTCCTCCAGTGGCACGCCGAGCTCGGACGCCGCCAGCTGGGCGAACACGGTCTCGTGGCCCTGGCCCTGCGAGGTGAGCCCGGTGGAGACCAGCACCTTGCCGCTGCCGAGCACCTCCACGTGCGCGCCCTCGTAGGGCCCGGGGCCGGTGCCCTCGACGTACATCGCCATGCCGGCGCCCAGCAGCTTCCCCCGGGTGGCGGCCTCGGCCCGGCGGGTCTCCAGGCCGGGCCAGTCGACCAGCGCCTCGAGCTTGTCGACCAGGCCGGGGTAGTTGCCGGAGTCGTAGACCAGCGGCCGGCCGTCCTGGAACGTCATGCCCCAGTCGTAGGGGAACTGGTCGTTCTGGATGAGGTTGCGCCGCCGCACCTCGAGCCGGTCGAGGCCGCGCTCCTGGGCGATCCGGTCCATGGTGCGTTCCATGACGAAGGTGCCCTGCGGCCGCCCGGCCCCGCGGTAGGGGGTGACCAGCACGGTGTTCGTGTAGACGCTGTTGACCCGTGCCCGGTAGACCGGGACGTCGTAGGGCCCGCACAGCTGGGTCGCGGTGTTGATCGGGACGATGATCCCGTAGTTCGTGTACGCCCCGTTGTCGTGCCAGACCAGCACGTCCAAGGCGGTGATCCGACCGTCGTCGTCGTAGCCGACGGCGACCTCCTGGCGCTGCTGGCGCTCGTGGGCGCTGGAGATGAAGTGCTCCCGGCGGTCCTCGACCCACTTCACCTCGTGGCCGAGCTTGATGGCCGCCATCGGGACCAGCAGCTCCTCGGGCCACGGGTGCATGATCTTGACGCCGAACCCGCCGCCGACGTCGGGGGCGATGACCTCGACCTTCTCCAGCGACAGCTCCAGCTTGGCCGCGATCGCCGCCCGCACCGAGGTCGAGGCCTGGGTGCTGGAGTGCACGCGCAGGGCGGAGTCGTCGGCGTCCCAGCGGGCGTGCACGCCCTTGCCCTCCATCGGCATGGACGCGCTGCGCTCGAAGTACTGGGTGAAGCTCAGCGTGTGCGCCGAGGCGGCCAGCGCGGCCTCGACGTCCCCGCGTTCCTGGTGGTGCCGGGCGGCCACGTTGTCCGGGACGTCGGGGTGGACGGCGTGCACTGCGGCCTCGGCGGCGTCGACGCCGACCACCACGGGCAGCTCCTCCCAGGTGACCTCGATCAGCGCGGCGGCGTCCTCGGCGACGTACCGGTCGACGGCGACCACCATGACCACGGCCTCCCCGACGTGGTGGGCGACGTCGCGGACGAGGGTGTACCCGGTGCGGGCGTGGGTGAGCTGCGGGTGCGGGATGAGCACCGGCAGCGGCTCGGCCATCGGTCCGGTGAGGTCCTCGTAGGTGTAGACCGCCAGCAGCCCGTCGACGTCGAGCGCGGGGGAGACGTCGATGTCGACCACGCGGGCGTGCGCGTACGGGCTGCGGACGAAGGCCGCGGCGTACGCGTCGGCGCCGATGTCGTCGAGGTAGCGGCCCGCACCGACGATCAGCCGGGCGTCCTCGCGCCGGCGGACCGGCTCGCCGAACAGCTTGGTGGTCACCGGGTCGCCTCCGCGGCGGTGCGCATCTGCTCGGCGGCGTGCCGGCAGGCCTTCTTGATGTTGGCGTAGCCGGTGCAGCGGCAGAGGTTGCCGCCGACCAGCTCGTCGACCTCGTCCTCGGTGATCGGGACCGCGGGGTCGCGGGCGTCCAGTCCGGCGGCGAGGGTGGTGAGGAAGCCCGGCGTGCAGTAGCCGCACTGCAGGGCGTGGCACTCGCGGAACGCCTCCTGGATCGGGTGCAGCACCTCACCCCCCTGGTGGTCGGACCGGCTCAGCCCCTCGACCGTGGTCACCGAGGAACCGTCGACCTGCACGGCGAGCACCAGGCAGGACCGCACCGGTGCGCCGTCGACCAGCACGGTGCAGGACCCGCAGACGCCGTGCTCGCAACCGGAGTGGGTGCCGGTCAGGCCCAGGTCGTGGCGCAGCGCGTCCGACAGCAGCCGCCGGACCGGGACGGTGACCTGCTGCGGGACCCCGTTGACCGTCACCGTGACGGTCCGTTCGGTGGTGGTGCTCATGGCCGGCCTCCTGGCTGCTCGAGCGGTGTGGTGCGGTGCAGTGCGGTGGGGGGTGCAGGTGTCACGCGGAGCGCTCCAGCGCCTCGGCCGCCGCCGAGGCCAGGGTGCGGGTGGTGAGGGCGCCGACCAGCAGCCGGCGGTAGTCGGCGCTGGCGTGCAGGTCGCCGTCGGGGTCGACCAGTCCCTGTGCCATCGCCCCTGCGGCGGCCCAGTCGGCGGTGTCCACCGGTCGGCCGGCCACGGCGTCGGTCAGGTCGTGCACCTCGGGCACCAGCCCCACGGAGATGTGGGCGACCCGGGCCGAGGCCACCCGCCGGTCCTCGTCCAGGGTCACCACGACGCCGGTCCCGCAGACGGCGTAGTCGCCCTTGCGCCGCGACACCTCGGCGAACGCCGTGCCCGACCGGGGCGCCAGCGCGGGGAAGAAGGCCGAGGTCACCACGGCCGGGCCGTGCACCGCGGTCTCCAGCGGCCCGAGGAAGAAGTCCGCCCAGTCCACCGACGACGACCCGTCGGGCGTGGCCACGGTCACCGAGCCGCCGGTGAGCGCGAGCACCGCGGTCATCTCCCCGGAGGGGTCCGCGTGCGCGATCGAGCCGACCGTCGTCCCGCGGTTGCGGATGGCGGGGTGCGCGACGTTGGCCGTCGCCCGGGCCAGCAGCGGCTGGACGGCGCTGGCCTCGGCCGACCGCAGCAACGCGGCGTGCCGCACCAGGGCGCCCACCCGGACCCCGGCCTCCCCGGCCTCGATCCGGTCGAGGCCGGGGACCCGGTTGATGTCGACGAGCGTGGTGGGTGCGGCCAGCCGCATGTTGAGCAGCGGCAGCAGTGACTGCCCGCCGGCCAGCACCTTGGCGCCCTCGCCCTCCTCCGACAGGACCGCCAGGGCCTCGTCGAGGGTGCGCGGGTCGGCGTAGGCGAAGGGGGCCGGCTTCACCTGCCGACCGTGCCCTCACCGGGCGTCCGCCGGCGGCCGGTCTGGTCGAGCGAGGAGGGGTCGGGGCTCTCCTGCCGCTCGCCGAACTGGTCGGCCAGCGGCTCACCGCTGCCGTAGGGGCCGGCCTCGGCCAGCAGGGCGGTGCGCATCTCGGCGGGGGCCAGGACCCGGGCCAGGTGCCAGCCGGCGACGGCCACGATCGACCCGAGCGCGATGCCGCCGAGGGAGTAGTTCTCGCTGAACACCAGGTTCACGTTGCCGATCCCGATGATGATCCCGGCGGCCAGCGGCACCAGGTTGATCGGGTTGGCGAAGTCGACCCGGTTCTCCTTCCAGATCTTCACGCCGAGCAGGCCGATCATGCCGTAGAGGATCACCGTGATCCCGCCGAGGACGCCGCCGGGGACGGCGTTGACCAGGGCGCCGAACTTCGGGCACAGCCCCAGCAGGAGCGCGACGACGGCGGCGACGTAGTAGGCCGCGGTCGAGTAGATCCGGGTGGCGGCCATGACGCCGATGTTCTCGGCGTACGTGGTCGTCGGGGAGCCGCCGACCGAGGTGGCGACGACCGTGGCCACGCCGTCGGCGAAGATCGCCCGGCCCATGACCGGGTCGAGGTCGCGCTTGGTCATCGCCGCGACCGCCTTGACGTGGCCGGCGTTCTCCGCGACCAGGGCGATGACCGCCGGCAGCACGAGCAGGGTGAAGTTGAACGAGAAGCTCGGTGCGGTGAAGGTCGGCAGCCCGATCCAGGGCGCCGTCCCGACGCCGGAGAGGTCCAGCCGGTCGTGGGTGGTGGCCTCCGTGGCGCCGCCGAGGACCGAGGTGATCGGCCCGGCCGTGGCGTCCAGCAGCGCGGACAGCAGGTACCCGAAGACCAGGCCCAGCAGGATCGAGATGCGTGCCCAGAACCCGCGCAGCAGCAGGGCCGCGACGATGACGAAGGTCATCGTGGCCAGGCCGACCCACTGGTCCTGGGGCCAGTAGGTGTTCGCCACCACGGGTGCGAGGTTGAAGCCGATGATCAGGACGACCGCGCCGGTGACCGCCGGGGGGAGCACGGCGTTGACCATCCGAGGGCCCAGGGCGCTGATCAGCACACCGACGAGCGCCAGCACGATCCCGGAGACCAGGATCGCGCCCAGCACGTCGCCGGAGTCGCCGCCGCTGGCCCGGATGGCCACGACGCCGCCGACGAAGGCGGCGCTGGTGCCCAGGTAGCTGGGCACCTTCCCCTGCACGACCAGCAGGAAGATGATCGTGGCGACGCCGCTCATCATGATCGCCAGGTTGGCGTCCAGGCCCATGATCAGTGGGAAGACGAACGTCGCGCCGAACATCGACACGACGTGCTGGGCGCCGATGCCGATGGTGCGCGGCCACGACAGCCGCTCGTCCGGTGCGACCGCCCCGTCCACCGGCGGGGTCTTGCCGCCCTCGTAGAGCTTCCAGCCCAGTCCCAACGCCACAGGTCCTCCTCGACAGGTGCGACACCGGACTCGACACCGGGGTCCGGAGCTCGCCGCAGGCAGGTCCTGGGCGCGGGTTCCGGGGCGTCGATCGCCGCACACCGGAAGGTGTCACAGCTCACGTTACGGGGGAAGTACCTCAGTGCTAAATCTTCTCGCAGTTTGCCGCGGTCCGGTCCGGCGAGGACACGTCCCGGACACGGTCGTCCGGACGTGCTGCGCGACCGCCGGCCGGCGGGGTGGGCACGGCCCGGACCCGGCTGCACCGTGCAGCCGGGTCCGGGGCGGGGTCGTGCGGGGTGGTCAGGCCGTGACGATCGCGGCGACCGGGCCGCCACCGGAGGGGCCCTGGTGCACCGCGGCCACCGACACGAACACCGCCGGGTCGCCGGTGACCGCCGCGGCCACCCCACCCACGGTGGCCTTGATCTGCCGGTGCCAGAACACGTCGGAGTCGTCGAGCATCGCGTTGCGCCGGCCGCGCACGTAGCCGGTCGGGTCGGCCTCGCACTTGAGGAAGACGTTGACCAACCGGTCGCCCAGGTCGCTGGTGTGCGGCCGCTCGGGCAGGTCCAGCCCGGCGTTGCGGATGGCGCTCCAGATGCCGTCGGAGTCCAGCGCGTCGGTCATGACCGAGTGGCCGATCCGGTAGGCGCCGCCGTGGCCGCGGGCGTTGCCGACGACGACGATCTGCGCCCGGTCCAGCTCCACGCCCGAGGAGCAGGAGGCGACCGCGCTGAACAGGTCGAAGTCGCGCATGACCTGCTTCTGCTCCGGCATCTCGATCTCGCCCAGCGCCAGCGCGATGCCCAGCGCCGTCGTGCCGTTGGAGAGGTCCATCGAGCCGTGCGGCTCGTCGTAGTAGGTCTCCTGGCCGCGCGACTTCGCCTCACGGATCGTCTCGATGGTCAGCAGCGGCGTCTTGGTCTGCACGTAGTGGACGTCGGCCGGGTCGGTGATGCCCGCCTCGGCCATCGCCCGCCGCACGCCCTCGGCGACCTTCTCGACCATCGTGAGCCGGCCGATGTCCTCCGGCAGCAGCGTCTCGCTCATCGCGAAGCCCACGGTCAGCCGCGGCTCGTCGGTCTTCTCGACCGAGTCCTCGGGCAGGGTCGCGAAGATCGTCGCGTGCGGGCTGATCACGCCGTCGGTGCCACCGGACCACACGATCGGGACCTCCCCGACCTCGGCGGCGGAGCGGGTGCCCTTGGCCAGCAGCACCTCGCGGAACGCGCGGTCGGCGATGATCCGGGTGTAGTCGTTGACGCCGCCGTTGCCCTCGGTCTTGCCGATGACGGCGACCACCCGGTCGGCGTCCATGACGCCGTCGTCGATCAGCTTCGCCAGCTCGGAGGCGTCGCTGACGTTGTGCAGGGGGACCTTGCGGACCTCGATCGGTGCGGGCACGGCGCTCTCCAGGGGGTGAGGTGGGGCTGCGGTCACCGACGGCGCCGACGCCGTCGTCGAGGTGGGCTGCCGCGGTGCTCCCACCGTCGGCGACCTCGTCGGCCACCCTAGCCCCGATTCCCTTAGCAGTGAACTACTTCCGGTCGACGGAGGTGGCCGCGGTCACCTGTCGACGGTGCGGTGGACCGGGCCGTCGCCGCCGGTCAGCCGCTCCCCGGACCCGCCCCAGCGGCCGGCGACGATCTCCGCGGCGATGCTGATCGCGGTCTCCTCCGGTGTGCGGGCGCCCAGGTCCAGCCCGATGGGGGAGGACAGCCGGGCCAGCTCGGTCTCGGTCAGCCCGGCCTCGCGCAGCCGCTCCGTCCGCTCGTCGTGGGTGCGCCGGGAGCCCATCGCGCCGACGTAGGCCACCGGCAGCCGCAACGCGACCTCCAGCAGCGGGACGTCGAACTTCGGGTCGTGGGTGAGCACGCACAGCACGGTGCGCTCGTCGACCCGTCCGGCGTCGGCCTCGGCCTGCAGGTAGCGGTGCGGCCAGTCGACGACCACCTCGTCGGCGTCGGGGAAGCGGCGGGCGGTGGCGAACACCGGCCGGGCGTCGCAGACGGTCACCCGGTGGCCGAGGAAGGACCCCACCCGGGCGACCGCGGCGGCGAAGTCGATGGCGCCGAAGACGATCATCCGGGCCGGCGGGGCGTAGGAGGCGACGAACAGGGTCAGCTCGTCCCCGCGCCGCTCGCCGTCGGAGCCGTAGGCCAGCGTCGCGGTGCGGCCAGCGGCGAGCATGCCCCGGGCGTCGTCGGCCACCGCCTCGTCCAGCCGCGCGCTGCCCAGCGACCCCGCCGTCCGGTCCGGCCACAGCACCAGCCGGTTGCCCAGCCGCCCGGCCGGGCCGCGCACGCAGGTGACCACCGCGACCGGCTCGTGCGCGGCCACCGCGGCGGCCACCTCACCCAGCTCGGGGAAGGTCTGCTGCGACACCGCCTCCACGAACACGTCCAGGATGCCGCCGCAGGTCAGGCCCACGGCGAGGGCGTCGTCGTCGCTCACGCCGTAACGCCGCAGCACCGGCTCCCCGGTGTCGGCGACCTCCTCGGCCTCGGCGTAGACCGCGCCCTCGACGCAGCCGCCGGACACGCTGCCCACCGCCGTCCCGCCCGGGCCGACCAGCATCGCGGCCCCGGCCGGCCGGGGGGCCGAGCGCCAGGTGTCCACCACGGTGCCGACCCCGACGGTCTCCCCGGCCTGCCACCACCCGAGGAGGTCGGACAAGACGTCCCTCATCCGACTGCTCCTCCTCCGGCGCCGTCCAGAGGCTCGTCCCGAGCCAGCGAGGGACGAGGGGGACGGGGTCCTTCAGCACGCATCGCGGTCCTCCTGCAGTGGGCGGCCCTGAGCCGGGACGCGCGGTGGGGGTGCTGCCGGGGTCGGGACGTGCTCGATCACGTCCACCAGCTCCTCGAAGGCGGCCATGCTGTGCCCGGACACGAAGGCGTCCACGCTCGGCAGCGCCGCGACCATCCCGGCCGCGAGCGGCTCGTAGCCGGGCCGCCCCTTGTGCGGGTTGACCCAGACCACCGCGTGGGCCAGCCGCCGCAGGCGGGCCATCTGCTCGCCCAGCAGCTCGGCGCCGCCCCGCTCCCAGCCGTCGCTGCAGACCACGACCACCGCGCCGCGGGCGGTGCCCCGCTGACCCCACCGGTCCAGGAACGCCTTGAGCACCTCGCCGATCCGGGTGCCGCCGGACCAGTCGGGGATCGCCTGCCCACTCGCGGCCAGCGCCCGGTCGGCGTCGCGCAGCCGCAGCTCCCGGGTGACCCGGGTCAGCCGGGTGCCGATGGTGAACACCTCGGTGGAGGTCGGCCGGGCCCGGACGGCGGCGTGCGCGAACCGCAGCAGCGCGTCGGCGTAGGGGGTCATCGAGCCGGAGACGTCGACCAGCAGCACCACCCGGCGCGGTCGCGGGCGGGCCCGGTGGTGCACCAGCCGGGTGACCTCGCCGCCGCTGCGCAGCGCGCCCCGCACGGTGCGCCCGACGTGCACCGAGCCGTGCGGGGCCGGCCGCCGGCGGCGCGAGGGCCGCATCGGGGCGGCCGGGGCGAGCAGGGCGAACAGCCGCCGCAGCTGCGCGCGCTCGGCGGCGGTGAGCTCGCCGACGTCCCGGTGGCGCAGCGCCTCCGCGCCGCTGGCCCGCGTCGCGAGGTCGTCGGGCTCCTCGCCGTCCGGTGTCCCCGCGCCGGTCTCCAGCGGCGCAGAGCGCACCACCCGCGGCCGCACGGCCGGCGCCGAGGCGCGGGCACGTGGGACCTCGCCGCCGAACCAGGCGGGGAAGGCGGCGTCGTAGCGGTCCAGGTCGTCGGGGCCGCCGCACAGGGTCAGCCGGCCGGCCCAGTACACGGCGACGGGGTCGAGCACGTCGAGGTGCGCGACGGCGTCCAGCATCACCGCGACCCGCTCGGGGGAGGCGGCGACCCCGGCGTGCCGCAGCGTGCGGGCGAACCCGAGCACGCTCGTGACCACGTCCCGCGGCGGCTGCGTCATGGTGGCCCCGTCCAGAGGCTCGCCCTGAGCTCGCGAAGGGTGAGGGGGACGGGGTCCTTCATCAGCCGGCACCGAACAGCACCCCGGGTCCTGCGGCGCGCACCCGCTCGCCGTCCTCGCGGTACTTGAGCACCGCGCCTAGCGTGCGGGCCGCGGTGTCGGGGTCGAGCTCGCGGGCGCCGAGGGCGTGCAGTGCGCTGGCCCAGTCCATCGCCTCGGCGACACCGGGGGGCTTGAGCAGGTCCAGCTCGCGCAGCCGGGCGGTGGCGGAGGCGACCTGGCGGGCGAGGGTCTCGGTGACCTCGGGCAGCCGGCGCCGCAGGATGGCCACCTCGCGGGCGAAGTCCGGGTGCTCGAGCCAGTGGTAGAGGCAGCGGCGCTTGAGCGCGTCGTGCACCTCGCGGGTGCGGTTGGAGGTGAGCAGCACCAGCGGCGGGGTCTGTGCCCGCACCGTGCCCAGCTCCGGGATGGTGATGGCGAAGTCGCTGAGCACCTCGAGCAGGAACGCCTCGAACTCGTCGTCGGCCCGGTCCACCTCGTCGATGAGCAGCACCGCCGGGGAGTCCTCCAGCGCCTGGAGCAGGGGGCGGGCCAGCAGGAACCGGCGGTCGTAGAGGCCGGCCTCGAGCTCGGCGGCGTCGGTGGCGGTGCCGGCGGCCTCCGCGGCGCGCAGGTGCAGCAGCTGGCGGCCGAAGTCCCAGTCGTAGAGGGCGGAGCTGGCCTCCAGCCCCTCGTAGCACTGCAGCCGGTACAGCGGGCGGCCGGTGACCTCGGCCAGCGCGTGGGCCAGCGCGGTCTTCCCGACGCCCGCCTCGCCCTCCAGGAACAGCGGCCGGTGCAGGGCCAGCGCCAGGTACGCCGCCGTGGCCAGGCCCTCGTCGGGCAGGTAGCCGGTCGCCTCCAGCGCGGCGGCGACGGCGGCGGGGTCGGTGAGCTGGTCCACAGCGGGAGCATCCCACCGCCGCGCGGCGGTCGACCGGGCGCGTGCCCGGCGACCCGGCCGAGCACCCCGGCCGGCCGTCGGGGGAGCGGGTCGGCGGGTGACCGGCCTGCCCACCGGCGTCACGCCGTCGCCGGCCACCCTCCGGCGACGGCTCGGCCGCACCGGGTGCCGGTCGTCCTCGGAGAGGTCACGTCCACCTCCGGACGACGGCGGTGCCCGGGCTGCTCGCCGGCCGCGGCGTCGGGCCGCTCAGAGCCGGGTCGGTGCGGGCGGTGACGTCGCCTCGACCGCCGTGAGCGCCTCGACCACCCGGTAGCTGTGCTCGGCGCCGCGCGGCACCGTCCAGGAGTCACCCGGGCCGAGGTCGAGCACGGACGTGCCCACCGTGAGCTCGACGCGACCGGACACGACGTAGCCGACGGTCTCGTAGTCGCGGGCGACCGGCGGCTCCGCCTCGCCCGGCTGCCGGGCGTCCCACAGCCGCAGCGCCACGGTGTCCGTGCCGGCCAGGAACCGCTGGCCCATCGGGCCGGTCGGGGCCTCATCCTTGCTCACGGTCTCAGGGGTGTTCTGCTCGGGGTCCATGACCGGGGTCTACCCGCGCAGCGCGCACGACACCTGCGCCGTGCGGGGTCCGTCGACGCGGACCATGCACGCGTGACGGTGCGCGCGTCGTCCGACCACCGGTCAGCCGTCCTCCGCGGTCACCTTCCGCGCCCGGCTGGGCTGCACACGCATCGGCTCGCCGGGCATCTTCGGGTAGTCCGGGGGATAGGGCAGCTCGCCCAGACCGAGGTCGCGCTCCTGCCGGTCGGCCAGCTCGACCAGCGGCGTCAGGTCGTAGGCGTGGTCGGCCAGCCCGGCGTGCTTGTCACCGACGGCGGCGAAGCGGGCGGGCATGGTGAGGACGTCGAAGTCGAACGGGGTGACGTCGGGCAGCTCGTCCCAGTCGACCGGGGCGCTGACCGGGGCGTGCGACCTCGCGCGGATGGAGTACGCCGAGGCGATGGTGCGGTCCCGGGCCATCTGGTTGTAGTCGATGAAGATCTTCTCGCCGCGCTCCTCCTTCCACCAGTTCATCGTCACGCGGTCGGGGATGCGGCGCTCCAGCTCCCGGCCGAAGGCGATCACCGCCCGGCGCACCTCGGGGAAGGTCCAGCGCGGCAGGATCGGCACGTAGACGTGCACGCCCCGACCGCCCGAGGTCTTCGGCCAGCCCTCCATGCCGAACTCGTGCAGCAGCTCGCGCACGTGCGGGGCCACCCACACGGCGTCGGAGAAGTCGGTGCCGGGCTGGGGGTCCAGGTCGATGCGGATCTGGTTCGGCTGCTCGACGTCTGCCTTGGTCACCGGCCAGGGGTGGAAGGTCAGCGTGCCCAGGTTCGCGCACCAGGCCACGACGGCGACCGAGTCCGGTGCGATCTCGTCGGCGGTGCGCCCGCTGGGGAAGGTGATGTGCGCCGTCGGCACCCAGTCGGGGGCGTTCTTGGGCACCCGCTTCTGGTAGAACGCGTCGCCGGTGTTGTCCATCCGGGTCGAGAGCCGGGCGCCCTCGAACACCCCGCCGGGCCAGCGCTCCAGCGTCGTCGGCCGGTCGCGCAGGGCGAACAGGATGCCCTCGCCGACGGAGACGAAGTAGTTGACGACGTCGATCTTGCGCACGCCCTTGTCGCCGAAGTACGGCTTCTCCGGGCTGCTGACCCGCACCTCGTGCCCGTCGAGCTCGAGGACGACGGCGTCCTTGCTGCTGGCCATGCGGCTCCGATCGGGTCTCTCGGGGTCAGGCGGGGCAGACCGTCCCCTCGGCGGGCACGACCAGGTCGATCAGGTAGGCGTTCACCGCCGCCGTCACGCAGTCGGTCTTCGGGTAGGCAGTGTGCCCGTTGCCCGCCCAGGTGAGCAGCGCGCCGCTCGTCAGGTCCGCGGCCATGTCCTGCGCGCCGGGCAGCGGGGTCACCGGGTCGCCCTGGGTGCCCACGACCAGGATCGGGGCACTGCCGGCGGCGTCCCGCGCGGGCAGCGGCGTGCGCGGGGCCTGCCACGGCGAGCAGGTGTAGAGGCCCAGCGCGGCGTCGGCGCCGAACAGCGGGTACTGCGTGCCCCACTCCGTGAGCCGGGTGCGCACCTGGTCGGCGGTGAACCGCTCCTCGGTGTCGGCGCAGGTCACGGCCACGTTGGCGTCGACGACGTTGGTGTAGGTGCCGTCGTCGTTGCGGCCGGTGTAGGTGTCGGCGAGGGTGAGGACGCCGGCGGCGTCGCCGTTGCGGGCCGCGGCCAGCGACTGGGCCAGCTGCGGCCAGGCACTGGGCTGGTACAGCGCCGACCGGATGCCGGTGAGCACCAGGCCGGGGGTCGCCTGCCGGGTCTCGCCGGCCCGGCTGCTGGGCACCGGGGTGGTGGCGGCCTGGGTCAGCAGGTCGGTGACGAAGGTGCGGGGGTCCGCGCCGATCGGGCACCCGGCCAGCAGTGCGGTGCAGTTGGCCGCGAACGCGTCGAAGGCCACCTCAAAGGCCTGCGCCTGCTGCTCGGCGAACTCCTCCGCGGTGGCGTCGGGGTCGACGGCGCCGTCGAGCACCAGCGCGCGCACCCGCTCGGGGAACAGCTCGGCGTAGGTCGAGCCCAGGGTGGTGCCGTAGGAGTACCCGAGGAACGTCAGCTGCTCGTCGCCCAGGGACTGCCGCACCAGGTCCATGTCCCGGGCGCTGTCGACGGTGGCGAAGGCGCCCAGGGCCTCCTTGTACTTCTCCGCGCAGCCCGCGGCCACGGCGTCGACCTGGCCGAAGGCGGTGGTGAGCGCTGCGGCGTCCGCGGTGCGCGGGTCGACGGCGAAGAGTGCGTCCTTCTGCTCGTCGGTGATGCACTCGACCGGGGTCGACAGCCCGGCGCCGCGGGGGTCGAGCCCGACGACGTCGAACCGGCGCAGCACGTCCTCGGGCAGGGTGAGCGCCGACTGGACCGCCGCGTCGGTGGCCGACTGGCCCGGGCCGCCGGGGTTCACCAGCAGCGAGCCGATCCGCTCCGTCTGGCCGGCCAGCGTGGCGCGCACCAGGAACAGCTCCAGCGGGCCGCCGGCGAGGTCGTCGTAGCTGGCCGGCACGCTCGTCGTCCCGCAGGAGAACGCCAGGTCCCGGTCGGCACCGGGGCGCCCGGCGATGATCTGGTCGATGTCGGCGTCGCAGTCGGTCCACTCGATCGGCTGGGCGACCGGGGTGGCCGGCGCCGCCGGGGAGGAGGGCGCGGCCGTCTCGTCGGGCTCGCCGGAGGTGCACCCGGAGAGGGTCACGGCGAGCAGGACGGCGGCAGCGGCCAGGCGGCGGTGTCCGGTCATGATCACCCCAGGGTAGGAGGCGGAGCTGTGCACGTCAGCGCACCCCGGCCCTTCAGCCGCCCAGGACCTCGGCGAGGTCGTAGCGGACCGGGACCTCCAGCTGCTCGTAGGTGCAGGAGCGGGCGTCGCGGTCCGGGCGCCACCGCTGGAACTGGCCGGTGTGCCGCAGCCGGCTGCCCTCCAGCTGGTCGTAGCGGATCTCGACCACCAGCTCCGGGCGCAGCGGCACCCAGGACAGGTCCTTGCCGGCGTTCCAGCGGCTGGTCGCCCCGGGCATCCGGTGCTCGCCGTCCTCGCCGGTGACGGCGTTGGCCCAGTCCTGCCACGGGTGGCCGTCCAGAGCCTCGGCCCGGTAGGGGGCCAGCTCCTCGACCAGCTCGGCCCGCCGCTTCATCGGGAAGGACGCCGCGACGCCGATGTGCTGCAGGGTGCCCGCGTCGTCGTAGAGGCCCAGCAGCAGCGAGCCGACGACCGGCCCGCTCTTGTGCCAGCGGAACCCGGCGACCACGGCGTCCGCCGTCCGGACGTGCTTGACCTTGGCCAGCACCCGCTGGTCGGGGGAGTAGGGCTGGTCGCCGCGCTTGGCGATGACCCCGTCCAGGCCAGCGCCCTCGAACTCGCGGAACCACCGCTGCCCCACGGCGGGGTCGGCGGTGACGGTGCTGACGTACACCGGTGCCCGCACCCCGGCCAGCGCCTCGCGCAGCCGCAGCTGCCGCTGCGCGTAGGGGGTGTCCATCAGCGACTCCTCGCCCAGGGCCAGCAGGTCGAAGGCGACGAAGGACGCCGGGGTCTCCGCGGCCAGCTTCGTCACCCGGGACGCCGCGGGGTGGATGCGCTGCAGCAGCGACTCGAAGTCCAGCCGGTCGCCGCGCGGGACGACGATCTCGCCGTCCACGACGCAGCGCTCGGGCAGGTGCTCCAGCGCCGCGGCGACGACGTCGGGGAAGTAGCGGGTGAGCGGGCGCTCGTTGCGGCTGCCCAGCTCCACCTCGCCGCCGTCGCGGAAGACGATGCAGCGGAACCCGTCCCACTTGGGCTCGTAGAACCAGTCCTCGCCCACCGGCAGCGTCGCCGTGGGCTTGGCGAGCATCGGCTTGACCGGGGGCATCACGGGCAGGTCCATGACCTCAGTCAAGCAGCTGACCGGCCGGTGGACGGGTGCCGCGTGGACCCGATCGGGTGCCGGTGGGTCAGCGCAGCGCCCAACGGGTGAACAGGACGTCGTCCTCGGTCAGCAGCTGCACCAGTTCTCCGCCCGCCGGGGAGGGCAGGACCGCGGGCAGCAGCCCGGCGCCGCCGCCGACCAGCAGCGGGGCGATCGACAGGTCCAGCTCGTCGACCACGCCGGCGGCCAGCGCGGCGGCGAACAGCGCGGGGCCGCCCTCGCAGAGCACCTGCTCGTGGCCGCGCTCGGCCAGGGCGTCGAGCGCGGTCGGCAGGTCGACGTCGTCGTCCCCGCAGACCAGCACCACCACGCCGGCGGCGGCCAGGGCTGCGCGCTGGTCGGGGTCGGCGGCCGCGCAGGTCACCAGCAGGGTCGGGACGACGGCGTCGGTCACCAGCTGGTCGACCGGGGACAGCGACGCCCGCCGGGACACGACCGCGACCGGGGCCACCGGTGGGCGCCCGAGCACGGAACGGAGCCGCCCGACTGCCGAGTCGGGCAGCACCGGCCGGTAGCCCTCCGCCGCCGCGGTGCCCGCGCCGACCAGCACTGCGTCCGACAGGGCGCGGAGGGTCTGGAACACGCGCCGGTCACCGGGGGAGCCCAGCCCGCCACTGCGCCCGTCGACGCTGATCGCGCCGTCGAGGGAGGCCACGAAGTTGACGCGCAGGTGCCGCCCCGCCGGCAGCCGGTAGGCCCCGGCCAGCTCGGTGTCACCATCGAGCGGGCCGGGGTCGGGCAGCAGCCGGTGCACGGGTCAGCGGCGGGTGGACAGCACCGCGGCGCTCTCCGCCGGGAGGGTCACCACACCGCCGTCGAGGGTGGGCATCTCACCGCTGGCGAACAGCACCTCGTCGGCGTCGACGTCCAGATCGATCTCGCGCGGGGAGTCGGACAGGTTGGCGACCACGCGCAGCGAGCCGCGGCGGACCACCAGCCAGCGGTCGGCGTCGTCCCAGCTGACCGCGACGGCGGTCAGGTCGGGGTCGACCAGGTCCGGGTGCGCCCGGCGCAGCGCGATCAGCGCCTTGTGCACGGCGAGGACGTGCGCGTGCGGCTCCTCGGTGAGCTCGGCCCAGTCCAGCTTGGAGCGGGTGAAGGTCTCCGGGTCCTGCGGGTCGGGCACGACCTCGGCGTCCCAGCCGTGCTCGGCGAACTCGCCGATCCGCCCCTCGGCGGTGGCCTTGCCCAGCTCGGGCTCGGGGTGGCTGGTGAAGAACTGCCACGGCGTCGAGGCGCCCCACTCCTCGCCCATGAACAGCATCGGCGTGAACGGGCTGGTCAGCACCAGGGTGGCGCCGACGCCCAGGAGGCCGGGGGAGAGGGTCGCGGAGATCCGGTCGCCGACCGCGCGGTTGCCGATCTGGTCGTGGTCCTGCAGGTACCCCACGAACTTCCAGCCGGGCAGGGCGTTCGTGTCGACCGGGCGGCCGTGGTGCCGGCGCCGGAAGCTGGACCAGTCGCCGGCGTGGAAGTAGGCCCCGGTGAGCACCTTGGCCAGGCCACCCAGGCCGCCGGCGGCGAAGTCGGCGTAGTAGCCCTGCCCCTCACCGGTCAGCTGGGTGTGCAGCGAGTGGTGGAAGTCGTCGCTCCACTGCGCGTCCAGGCCCTTGCCGCCGGCCACCCGCGGGGTGACCATGCCCGGGTCGTTGAGGTCGCTCTCGGCGATCAGCGTCAGCGGGCGGCCCTCGGCGACCGACAGCTTCTCCACCTCCTGCGCCATCTCCTCGAGCACGTGGGTTGCCCGCTCGTCGACCAGCGCGTGGACGGCGTCGAGCCGCAGCCCGTCGACGTGCATGTCCCGCAGCCACATCAGCGCGTTGTCGATGATGTAGCGGCGCACCTCGTCGGAGTCCGGGCCGGCCAGGTTGATCGAGTTGCCCCAGCTGTTCGCCCCGCCCTCGGCGAAGATCGGGAAGAACTCCGGCAGGTAGTTGCCCGAGGGCCCGAGGTGGTTGTAGACGACGTCCTGGATGACGCCGATGCCGCGCTGGTGGCAGGCGTCGACGAGGCGCTGGTAGCCGGCCGGGCCACCGTAGGTCTCCTGCACCGCGTACCAGGCGACGCCGTCGTAGCCCCAGTTGTGCGTGCCGTTGAAGCCGTTGACCGGCAGCAGCTCGATGAAGTCCACGCCCAGGTCGACGAGGTGGTCGAGGTTGCGGACGACCGCGTCGAAGGTGCCCTCGCGGGTGAAGGTGCCCACGTGCAGCTCGTAGACGACGCCGCCGGCGAGCGGGCGCCCCGTCCAGGCGCGGTCGCCCCAGCTGTAGGAGGAGGGGTCGTACCGGCGGGAGAGGCCGTGCACGCCGTCGGGCTGGCGGCGCGACCGCGGGTCCGGGCGCGCCGGCTCGGTGTCGTCGAGCAGGAAGCCGTAGTCGGACTCGGGCTCGGCCGGCGCGGTGACCCGCCACCAGCCGGCGTCGTCCCGCTGCATGTCGTGCACCTGCCCGTCGAGTGAGAGGCGCACCCGCTCGGGGAGCGGGGCCCAGACGGAGAACTCGACGGGCTGGGGCATGGAGGACCTCCGGAGCGGTGGTGCGGGGGTGGGCAGAGCGGACCGATCATGCCCGCCCAGCCGGGTCTGAACCGTCGTCCCGGTCACCCGGTGCCCGGACGACGAACGGCCGGGCACCCCCACGCTGGGGTGCCCGGCCGTTCGTGTCGTGCAGGTGCCGGGGCATGCCCCGGCGGGTGGGTCAGACGGCGAGCAGCTGGCCGACGTAGATCACGTTCGGGTTGCTGACGACGCCGCGGTTCTTGGCGTACAGCGACTGCCACGAGGTGCCGTTGGCCTTCGCGATCTTGCCCAGGGTGTCGCCCGGCTTCACCGTGTAGTTGCCGGCGGCCGGCGCCTGACGGGTGGAGCGGGTGGCGGCCTTGCTGGTGCGCTCGCTGCCGGAGGCCTGGGGGGCGGCCTTCGGGGCAGCGGCCTTCGGGGCGGCCGGAGCGGCCTTGGGGGCCGGGGCCGGGGCCGGGGCCGGGGCGGCCTGCTGCGCTGCGGCGGTCGTGCCACCGGTCAGCCGCTTGCCGCAGGTCGGCCACGCGCCGACACCCTGGCCGACGAGGACCTTCTCGGCGATCTCGATCTGCTGGGCGGGGGTGGCCAGGTCGGCGCGCGGGGCGTAGGACGTGCCGCCGTAGCCGGCCCAGGTGCTCTGGGAGAACTGCAGGCCGCCGTAGTAGCCGTTGCCGGTGTTGATGCTCCAGTTGCCGCCCGACTCGCACTGGGCGACGCCGCTCCAGTCGTGCGTGGCGGCGGATGCCGTCGCGGTGCCGATGCCGACGGAGGCACCGAGACCGAGAGCGGCGGCCCCGACGGTGACCACGCCGCCGCGCAGGGCACGACGGACGAGGGCCTGACGGGACTGAGAGTGCTTGGACATGCGTGTTCCTCCGATCACCGCCTGCGAGGTGAGCTGTCGGGTTCGGGCGATCGGTGCCCGGCCGCAGATCTGCGGCTTCACCCCGTAGACGCGCGGCGCTTGATGGGCGGCGCGTCGGATGTGGGTCCCCCGCCCCCGTCCGGAAGGGTCTGGTTGAGGTCACCGGCGGACGGGGCTGAGCGGTCCGGTGCCGCGTCCGGCCAGGAAGGCCCGAACGCGAGGACGACGGTAGGTGGACAAGTGCCAACTGGCGAGCGGCGTGTCGCGGATCGGCGGCGCGTCGCAGCGAGAATGTGGCGACATGCCTAGTCGTCGACGCGTTCCGAGACTGACTGGTCACGCTCCGTCGACAGATCGACATGTCGACAGGCCTGTCCGGGGTGGAACGCAGACCGGCCCCCCGACCGGTGTGGTCGAGGGGCCGGGCTGGGGACGGCCGGAACCCCTCGCCGGACCCGTCACGAGCTGACGAGCGGCGAGGGGGCTCGCGTCAGTCGCGGACGAGCAGCGCCACGGGCAGTGCGGACAGCAGTTCCGCCAGCTGGACGCCGGATGCGTCGGAGACGACCCGCGCGCCGGTGAGCAGGTCGCGCCACGCACCGGTGGACAGCGGGAGCGCGGTGTCACCCCAGCCGGTGCCGGCCAGCTGCGCGGGCAGGCGGGTCGCGACGGTCACGACGCCGCCGCGGTCAAAGGCCACGACGTGGTCGGCCGCTGCCCCGGTGGCCGTCAGCGGGGTGTACCCGGCGAAGGCCTCGGGGTGGTCGCGCCGGTGCCGCAGCGCCCGGGAGACCACCAGCAGCTTGGCCGCACCGGTCTCGTCGACCCCGGGCACCCAGCCGCCGTCGAGCCGGGCGAGCAGCTCCCGGCGCAGGTCGTAGTCGACCGGACGGCGGTTGTCCGGGTCGACCAGGGAGAAGTCCCACAGCTCGGTGCCCTGGTAGACGTCCGGGACCCCGGCGATGGTCAGCTGCAGCAGCTTCTGCGACAGCGAGTTGACGTACCCCAGCGGTGCGATCCGCTCGACGAACGCGGTGATCTCGGCGTTCGTGGTGGCGTCGTCGAAGGCGGCGTCGACCAGTGCGTGCAGCTGGTCCTCGAACTCCTGCACCGGGTTGGTCCAGGTGGTCGAGGTGCCGGCCTCACGGGCGGCCTTCTCCACGTAGGCGTGCGCCCGCTCCTTGGTCAGTGGCCAGGCGCCCACCAGGTTCTGCCACACCAGGTGCGCCAGCGAGGCGTCGGCCAGCGGGTGCCGGGCGATGAGGCCGCGGACCAGCTGCGCCCACTCCTCGGGCAGCTCGGCCAGCACCGCCAGCCGGCTGCGCACGTCCTCGCTGCGCTTGGTGTCGTGGGTGGACAGCGTCGTCATCGACGCCGGACGGCGCTCCGCGCGACGCTGCTGCGCCTCGTGGAAGTCGGCCACCGGCGTCCCGAACTCGGCCGGGTCGCCGCCCACCTCGTTGAGCATGACGAACCGCGACCACCGGTAGTAGGCGCTGTCCTCCACGCCCTTGGCCATGACCGGGCCCGAGGTCTGCTCGAACCGGGTGGCCAGCTCCGTCCCGGCACTGCCCAGGAGCGGGTGCAGGGCGTCGACGGCGGCGGTCAGCTCCGGACGACGGGCCTTGACCGCAGCCACCGTGTCGTCGAGGTGGGCGCGGCCGTCGGGCAGGTAGCTGCGGTACACCGGGAAGCTGGCGAGCAGCTCGGCCAGGCCCTCGGTCACCTGCTCGGCCGGCACGCCCGACAGGTGGCCGACGATGCGCTGGAGCCGGGCCACCTCCGAGCCGAGCATGCCGTCGGTGACCTCGCGCTTGCACATCCGCACCAGCTCGGCGTAGTCGACCGGGTGCCCGGCCAGCTCGGTGTCCAGCGCGGTGAACGCCGCCTCACCGGCCGGGTCGACCAGCACCTCGTCGACCTCGGACAGCGCGTCGTAGCCCGTCGTCCCAGCGGTCTTCCAGGAGTCGGGCAGCTCCTCGCCCGGCTCCAGGATCTTCTCCACCACGGTCCACCGGTCGCCGGTGGCCTCCGCGAGCCGGTCCAGGTAGCCCTTGGGGTCCGCCAGGCCGTCGGGGTGGTCGATCCGCAGCGCGTCGACCGAGCCGTTCTCGACCAGCTCGACGATCAGCGCGTGGGTGGCCCGGAAGACCTCCGGGTCCTCCACCCGCAGACCGGCGAGGGTGTTGATGGCGAAGAACCGGCGGTAGTTGAGCTGGTCGTCGGCGCGGCGCCAGTCGACCAGTTCGTAGTGCTGGCGGCCGTGCACCTCCTGCGGCGTGCCGCCCTCGGTGCCGGGTGCGATCGGGAAGCGGTTGTCGTAGTAGCGCAGCTCCCCGTCGACGACCTGGAGCTCGGAGACGTCGTCCGCGCTGCCCAGGGTCGGGATGCGGATCTTCCCGCCGCCGAAGTCCCAGTCGATGTCGAACGCGTCGGCGTGCGCGCTGTCCCGGCCGTGCTGGAGCACGTCCCACCACCAGCCGGACTCGTGCGCGTCGGCCACGCCCATGTGGTTGGGGACGAGGTCCAGCACCAGGCCGAGGCCGTACTCGTGCAGCTGGGCCACGAACCGGTCGAAGCCCTCCCGCCCGCCGCGCGGTTCGTCGACGTGCGCGTGATCGGTGGTGTCGTACCCGTGCGTGCTCCCCGCCGCCGACCGCAGCAGCGGCGAGGAGTACGCGTGGGTGACGCCGAGGTCGGCCAGGTAGCCGGCCACCGCCGCGGCGTCGTCGAGGGTGAAGTCGGCGGTCACCTGCAGCCGGTAGGTGCCCGCGGGCACCGAGCGGCGCCGGCTCGAGTCGGTGGCCGGCGCGGTCACGCCTGGGCCTGCAGGACGACGGTGGCGCGGGCGGCGACGGTGAGGGTCTCGCCGGCCTTGACGCTCACCGGCTCGACCTCCTCGAGCTCGGCGGTGTCGACGACGACCGTCCAGCCGGCGGCGTAGTCGTCGCCGGGCATGGTGAACTCGATCGGCTCGTGGTGGGCGTTGAAGGCCAGCACGAAGCAGTCGTCGACCAGGTCCTCGCCGCGCTCGTCGGTCTCGCGGATCCCGTGGCCGTTGAGGTACATGGCCATCGACTTGGCGTAGCCGGCGTCCCAGTCCTCGTCGCTCATCAGCTCACCGGCCGGGGTCAGCCAGGCGATGTCCTGGACCGGGTCGCCCTCCTCGCGGCGCACCGGGCGACCGTGGAAGAACCGCCGGCGGCGGAACGTCGGGTGGTCGGTGCGCAGCTTGGTGACCAGCTTGGTGAACTCGAGCAGGCCCTCGTCGATGTCCTCCCAGTTGATCCAGGTGATCTCGTCGTCCTGGCAGTAGCCGTTGTTGTTGCCGCCCTGGGTGCGGCCCAGCTCGTCGCCGTGCAGCAGCATTGGCACGCCCTGGCTCAGCAGCAGGGTGGCGATGAAGTTGCGCCGCTGCTGCGCGCGGAGCGCGAGGATCTCCGGGTCGTCGGTCTCGCCCTCGACACCGCCGTTCCAGCTGCGGTTGTGGCTCTCGCCGTCGTTGTTGTCCTCGCCGTTGGCCTCGTTGTGCTTCTCGTTGTAGGAGACCAGGTCGTTGAGGGTGAAGCCGTCGTGCGCGGTGACGAAGTTGATGCTCGCGACCGGGCGGCGGCCGGACCCCTGGTACAGGTCGGCCGAGCCGGAGATGCGGGCGGCGAACTCGCCGATCGTGGCGTCCTCACCCCGCCAGAAGTCGCGGACGGTGTCGCGGTACTTGCCGTTCCACTCCGTCCACAGCGCCGGGAAGTTGCCGACCTGGTAGCCGCCGTCGCCGATGTCCCAGGGCTCGGCGATGAGCTTGACCTGGCTGACGATCGGGTCCTGGTGGACGAGGTCGAAGAAGGCCGACAGCCGGTCGACCTCGTGGAACTGGCGGGCCAGGGAGGAGGCGAGGTCGAAGCGGAAGCCGTCGACGTGCATCTCGGTGACCCAGTAGCGCAGCGAGTCCATGATCAGCTGCAGCGACTGCGGCGTCGCGACGTTGAGGGAGTTCCCGGTGCCGGTGGTGTCCATGTAGTACTGCTTGTCGTCCTCGACGAGGCGGTAGTACGCCGCGTTGTCGATGCCGCGGAAGGACAGCGTCGGGCCCATGTGGTTGCCCTCGGCGGTGTGGTTGTAGACCACGTCGAGGATGACCTCGATGCCCGCCTCGTGCAGGGCGCGGACCATCCCCTTGAACTCCTGCACCTGCTGGCCGTCGGTGTTCTGCGCGTACTCGTCGTGCGGCGCGAAGAAGCCGATCGTGTTGTAGCCCCAGTAGTTGCGCAGGCCCTTCTGCAGCAGGGTGTCGTCCTGCACGAACTGGTGCACCGGCATGAGCTCGATGGCCGTGATGCCCAGCTCGGTGAGGTGCTCGATGACGGCCGGGTGCGCGACGCCGGCGTAGGTGCCGCGGAGGTCCTCGGGCACGCGCGGGTGCGTCATCGTCAGGCCCTTGACGTGGGCCTCGTAGATGACGGTCTTGTTGTAGGGCGTGCGCGGGGGGCGGTCGACGCCCCAGTCGAAGAACGGGTTGACCACGACGGACTTCGGCATGTGCGCCGCGGAGTCGTCGTCGTTCGGGGAGCCGTCCTCGAAGTGGTAGCCGAAGACCGACTCGTCCCAGTCGATCTGGCCGTCGATGGCCTTGGCGTAGGGGTCCAGCAGCAGCTTGTTCGGGTTGCAGCGGTGACCCTGCGCAGGGTCGTGCGGGCCGTGCACGCGGAAGCCGTAGCGCTGGCCGGGCTGGATGCCGGGGAGGAACGCGTGCCAGACGTAGGCGTCCATCTCGGGGAGGCGGATGCGCTCCTCGTTGCCCTGCTCGTCGAAGAGGCACAGCTCGACCTTCTCGGCCACCTCGCTGAAGATCGCGAAGTTGGTCCCGGTGCCGTCGTACGTGGCACCGAGGGGGTAAGCGGAACCGGGCCACACCTGGGTGGTCATGGGCTGTGTTTCCTCCTGCGCTGGGTGGCCCCGTGTCCCGGGGCCGGGACCGCTCGGGCGCGGTCCTGTGGGGGTCGGCCACCGCATGCCCGCGCGGGGGCCTCCGCACACCTGGGGTGATCAACGACATGACCGCCGGCCGGCCCCGGACAGCGCGCCGCCCGACGCCGGCGCGAGACGGTCCGGACACGACGACGCCCTCCGTGACACGGTCACGGAGGGCGTCGTACGCAGTGCTCAGGACGTCGGTCCCACTGACCTCGCCCGGGGTCCGGGTGGCGCTGGTGGGCACCGTCGCGTGCGTGCTGCGAGGAGCACGGTAGGCCGCCGGGTGCCCGGTGATCAAGTCGGCCCCGCTGTGTCGCGCCGCGCCGGCACACCACCCGTCCCAGGCGCAGCAGGAGTGCGCGCACGCGACGCGGGACGTTCTGTCGCAGGGTCGTCGTACCGTCGTCCGCGTGACCGCATCAACCGAGCTCCGGCCCACGAAGGGCCGGTTCCGCGTCGTCAGCGAGTTCCAGCCCTCGGGCGACCAGCCCACCGCGATCAAGGCACTCGCGGAGCGGGTCAACTCGGGCGAGACCGACACCGTGCTGCTGGGCGCGACCGGCACCGGCAAGTCGGCCACCACCGCCTGGCTGATCGAGCAGGTGCAGCGGCCCACGCTGGTCATGGCGCCGAACAAGACCCTCGCCGCGCAGCTGGCCAACGAGTTCAAGGAGCTGCTGCCCGACGCCGCCGTCGAGTACTTCGTCTCCTACTACGACTACTACCAGCCCGAGGCCTACGTCCCGCAGACGGACACCTACATCGAGAAGGACTCCTCGGTCAACGAGGAGGTCGAGCGGCTGCGGCACTCGGCGACCAACAGCCTGCTCACCCGGCGTGACGTCATCGTGGTCTCCACGGTGTCCTGCATCTACGGCCTGGGCACGCCGCAGGAGTACGTCGAGCGCGCGCTCAAGGTGAAGGTGGGGGAGCAGCGGTCCCAGGAGGAGCTGCTGCGCACCCTGGTCACCGAGCAGTACACCCGCAACGACCTCGCCTTCACCCGCGGCACCTTCCGGGTGCGGGGCGACACCATCGAGATCTTCCCCGTGTACGAGGAGCTCGCCTGCCGGATCGAGATGTTCGGCGACGAGATCGAGCGGCTGTACTACCTGCACCCGCTGACCGGTGAGGTGGTCCGCGAGGTCGACGAGCTCTTCGTCTTCCCCGCCACCCACTACGTCGCCGGCCCCGAGCGCATGGAGCGGGCGATCGGCAACATCGAGGCCGAGCTGGAGACGCGGCTGGCCGAGCTGGACAAGCAGGGCAAGCTTCTGGAGTCCCAGCGGCTGCGCATGCGCACGACCTACGACATCGAGATGATGCGCCAGGTCGGCTTCTGCTCCGGGATCGAGAACTACTCCCGGCACATCGACGGCCGCGCCCCCGGCAGTGCCGGCGCCTGCCTCATCGACTACTTCCCCGACGACTTCCTGCTCGTCATCGACGAGTCGCACGTGACCGTGCCGCAGATCGGCGGCATGTACGAGGGCGACATGAGCCGCAAGCGCACGCTGGTCGAGCACGGCTTCCGGCTGCCCTCGGCGATGGACAACCGCCCGCTGAAGTGGGAGGAGTTCACCGACCGCATCCACCAGAGCGTCTACCTGTCCGCCACGCCCGGGCACTACGAGCTGGGCAAGGTGCAGGGCGACGTCGTCGAGCAGGTCATCCGCCCCACCGGCCTGGTCGACCCGCAGGTGGTCGTGAAGCCGACGAAGGGCCAGATCGACGACCTGGTGCACGAGATCCGCACCCGCACCGAGAAGGACGAGCGGATCCTGGTCACCACGCTGACCAAGAAGATGTCCGAGGACCTGACGGACTACCTCCTCGAGCTGGGCATCAAGGTGCGCTACCTGCACTCCGAGGTCGACACCCTGCGCCGGGTCGAGCTGCTCCGCGAGCTGCGGCAGGGCGAGTACGACGTGCTGGTCGGGATCAACCTGCTGCGTGAGGGGCTCGACCTGCCCGAGGTCTCGCTCGTGGCGATCCTCGACGCGGACAAGGAGGGCTTCCTCCGCTCGGCCACGTCGCTGATCCAGACCATCGGGCGCGCGGCGCGCAACGTGTCGGGCGAGGTGCACATGTACGCCGACAAGATCACCCCGTCGATGGCGCAGGCCATCGACGAGACGACGCGGCGCCGCGAACGGCAGATCGCCTACAACACCGAGCACGGGATCGACCCCACGCCGCTGCGGAAGAAGATCGTCGACATCCTCGACGGCATCTACCAGGCCTCGGAGGAGGCCGAGGGTGCCACCGAGCTGCTCGGCGGGTCGGGGCGGCAGCAGTCGCGGGGCAAGTCGCCGGTGCCGGGCCTGTCGTCCAAGAGCCGCGCCAAGGCCGGGTCGATCGACGTCCAGGGCCTGCCGCGCAACGAGCTGGCCGACATGATCACCACCATGAACGAGCAGATGCTCGCCGCCGCGCGCGAACTGCAGTTCGAGGTGGCGGCCCGGCTGCGCGACGAGCTCAACGAGCTCAAGCGGGAGCTGCGCCAGTTCGACGCGGCGCACGCCTGACCCGTGGCTCCCGCCCGGCCCCCGGGGTCGGGTGGGAGTTCGTGGGCGGTGCCGGGAACTCAGTCCGCAGCCCGGTCGTTCACCCCCCTGAACCGCCTGGGTGAGGTGTCAGTGACTCGCGCCCAGGAGGCAGTCACGTGGAGGGGAGTATCCCTGCGCGGCAGCGTCGTCAGCACGAGGTCCCATGACCTCCGGCGTTGTCGGTCGACCAGCGACGGTCGGCGGGAGAGACCTCCGGTTCTGACACGCGCCAGCACCGGAGGATGTGCATGAACGTTCCGTTGTGGGTCTGGGGGATCACCGTCGCGGTGATCGTCGGGATGCTCGTCTTCGACTTCATCGGCCACGTGCGCACCCCGCACGCGCCGACCCTGAAGGAATCAGCGACCTGGTCGGCGGTGTACGTCGGCATCGCTCTGCTGTTCGGCCTGCTCGTGCTGTTCTTCGCCGGCGGCACCTACGCCGGTGAGTACTTCGCGGGCTGGGTCACCGAGAAGAGCCTCTCGGTCGACAACCTGTTCGTCTTCGTCCTGATCATGGCCAGCTTCGCGGTGCCCCGGGAGCTGCAGCAGAAGGTGCTGCTGTTCGGCATCGCCTTCGCCCTGGTGCTCCGGACGATCTTCATCTTCGCCGGCGCCGCGTTCATCGCGAACTTCAGCTGGATCTTCTACGTCTTCGGCGGGTTCCTCATCTACACCGCCTGGGCGCAGGCGCGCAGCAGCGGCCACGACGAGGACGAGGAGTTCAAGGAGAACTCCGTCCTGAAGCTCACCCGCAAGGTGATGCCGACGACCAGCGAGTACCACTCCGACCGGCTCACCGCGAAGATCGACGGCAAGCGGCACATCACCCCGCTGGCCATCGCACTGATCGCCATCGGCAGCGCCGACATCCTCTTCGCCGTCGACTCGATCCCGGCGATCTTCGGTCTCACCCAGGAGACCTACCTCGTCTTCGCCGCCAACGCGTTCGCCCTGCTGGGGCTGCGGCAGCTGTTCTTCCTGCTCGACGGGCTGCTGGACAAGCTGGTCTACCTGGCCTACGGCCTGGCGGTGATCCTGGGGTTCATCGGGATCAAGCTGGTCATCCACGCCCTGCACGAGAACGAGCTGCCGTTCATCAACAGCGGTGAGCACGTCACCGTGATCCCCGAGATCCCGACCTGGCTGTCGCTGCTGGTGATCCTGCTCACTCTGGCGGTCACCACGTGGGCCAGTCTGCGGAAGAACAAGAAGGTCGCTGCCGCCGAGCAGCGGACCGGTGCCGGCGACCCCGGTGCCGACAGCGCCGGGCGGCACATCGGGGCCCCCGGAGACCCGGACACCAGGTCAGGCGACGGTCCGCCGCAGCCGCGGGACGTCCCGGTGACCCAGCGCAGGTCCAGCACCGACTGATCACCCGCGGGCCGGGGACGACAGACGTCGTCCCCGGCCCGCGGGCCGTCCTGCGCCGGCAGGCTCGACGCAACGCCAGAGTTGGATCCTGCACCCAACCAGAGCGCAGTACAGTCGCCCCTCGTGGAACTCCCTGTCTGGTTCGAGATCGCGTCGTTCGTGGGGCTGGCCGTCCTGCTGGTCGCCGACCTCGCCCTCGTCGTCCGCCGTCCCCACGAGCCCTCCGTGAAGGAGGCGACGGCGTGGGTCGCCTTCTACGTCGCGTTGGCGCTGGCGTTCGGCCTGATCGTCCTGGCCGTCACGAACGGCCAGTTCGCCACGGAGTTCTACGCGGGCTGGCTGACCGAGTACTCGCTCTCGGTCGACAACCTGTTCGTCTTCGTGATCATCATGGCCCGCTTCCAGGTGCCGCGGAAGCTGCAGCAAGAGGTCCTGATGGTCGGGATCATCATCGCGCTGGTGCTGCGCGGTCTGTTCATCCTGGCCGGCGCCGCGGTGATCGAGCGGTTCATCTGGGTCTTCTTCCTCTTCGGCGCCTTCCTCGTCTACACCGCGATCAACCTGGTGAAGAACCGCGACGAGGACGAGGACTACGAGGAGAACGGCCTCATCCGGCGGATGCGCAAGGTCCTGCCGATGACCCAGGGCTTCCACGAGAACAAGATCCGGGTCGTCCAGGACGGCAAGAAGCTGTGGACGCCGATGATCGTGGTGTTCCTGGCCCTGGGCACGACCGACCTGCTCTTCGCGCTGGACAGCATCCCGGCGATCTTCGGCCTCACCCGCGAGCCGTTCATCGTCTTCACCGCGAACATCTTCGCGCTGATGGGCCTGCGTCAGCTCTACTTCCTGCTCGGTGGCCTGCTCAAGCGGCTGGTCTACCTGTCCCTGGGGCTCGCGGTCATCCTGGCCTTCATCGGCGTCAAGCTGATCCTCGAGGCCCTGCACGAGAACCAGTACCCGTTCATGGGCGAGCGCGAGGCCCTGGACAGCGTGCCCACGATCCCGACCTGGCTGTCACTGACGGTGATCCTCGGTGTCCTCGTGGTCGCCACGGTGGCCAGCCTGCTGAAGACCCGCGGCGAGACCGCAGCGGACGACGAGACGCCGGCGGGCGCCCCCGAGGTGGGCACCGACCGCACCGGGCGCACCACCCCGGTCGGCGGCCGGGTCGAGGACTCGTCGGGCGAACTGATCGGTGACCACCGAGACTGACACGGCCCGCTGAGCAGTGGCGGACACGACGTCACTGAGAGCGAGCACGACGCAGATGGCCGGCCTCTACGGCAGCAGCACCACCCAGAACATCCCGAGGGTCGCCCTCGCCGAGCTCATCGGCACGTACTTCCTGGTCTTCGCCGGCACGTCGGTGGCCGTCTCCGCCTCGCTGGGGCGGCCGATCGCCGGCGGGCCGGCGGACTCGCTGGCGGTGGCCCTGACCTTCGGGCTGGCGCTGGTGGCCCTGGTCAACGCCCTCGGGCACGTCTCCGGGGCGCACTTCAACCCGGCGGTCACCCTCGGGCTGGCCGCCACCGGGACGTTCCCCTGGAGGTACGTCCCGGCGTACCTGGTCGCGCAGCTCCTCGGGGCGGTCCTGGCCGCCCTGACCGTCTGGGCGACCTTCGGGGACGCCGCCCGGGACGGAGCGAACCTGGCGGCCACCCTGCCGGCGCCCGACGCCGCCCCGGCCACCGTGCTGGTGATCGAGGCGCTGGTGACCTTCTTCCTGGTGCTGACCATCGTCTCGGTCGCCACCGACGACCGGGTGCCGCAGTCGGTGGCGGGGCTGTCGGTCGGGTTCACCCTCGCCGTCTGCGTCCTCATCGCCGGCCCGCTGTCCGGCGGCGCCGTCAACCCCGCCCGGGCACTGGGCCCGATGATCGTCTCGGGCCAGTTCAACGGCGCCTGGGCCTACGTGCTCGGGCCGGTACTCGGGGGCGTCGCCGCAGCGTTCTTCTACGCGCGGTTCCTGGCCAAGGGCCAGGAGCCCAGCCAGGCCGAGGAGTCCGAGGGCAGCGCGCGGCGCTGACCGTCCCCGGTGCGGCCGTCAGCGCGGGGCGATGACCCCACGCTCGACGGTCGCGCCGCCGGCGGCGACCAGCTCGCCGTCCCGCCAGACCTCGCGCACCCGCCCGGCGAGCCCGGTCAGGTCACCGGCGTCGCCGTCCAGGACGACGACGTCGGCGCGCTTGCCCGGCTCCAGGCTGCCCAGCTCGCCGGCCACGCCCATCAACTCGGCGGCGGACAGGGTGGTCGCGTGCCAGGCCTGCTCCGGCGTCATGCCGCAGCCGGCCATCAGCCCCAGCTCGACGAGGTTGTCCCCGTGCGGCCCGACCCCGCTGTCGGTGCCCATGGCGACCTTGACGCCGGCGGCGATCGCCCGGGTCACCGCCTCGTCGTGCACCGCCTGGACCGCCCGCGCCTTGTCCACCACCGCGGTGGGCAGCGAGGCGCCGGCGTCCGCGGCGGCGAGCACCGCGCGGGGAGCGGCCAGCGTGGGCACCAGCCAGGTGCCGTGCGCCAGCATCAGCTCGATCCCCTCGTCGTCGAGGAAGATGCCGTGCTCGATCGACCGGATGCCGGCCCGGACGGCGTTCTTGATCCCGTCGGCGCCCTGGGCGTGCGACATCACGGCCACGTGCGCGGCGTCGGCCTCCTCGACCAGTGCCGCCAGCTCGGCCGGGCGGAAGTGGGCGTGCCGTGGGTCGTCCCGGGCGGAGAGGACGCCGCCGCTGGTGGCCACCTTGATCACGTCGGCGCCGGCCCGCAGCAGCTCGCGGACGGTGCGGCGCATCTCGTCGGGTCCGTCGACGACGGTCCGCGGCCGGCCGGGGTGCGGCCCCATCAGCGGGAACTCCGCGCCGCAGACGTGCCAGCCGTCGCCGTGCCCACCGGTCTGGGACAGCATGCTGATCGCGATCTGCATCCGCGGTCCGCTGATCAGGCCCTTCCGCACGGCCTCGGCCACGCCCAGGTCGGCGCCGCCGGCGTCGCGCACCGAGGTGATGCCGAGGGCGAGGGTGCGGCGCAGGTTGTGCAGCGCCTCGTAGAAGCCGTAGCTGAACGGCGTCTGCAGCGTCCGCATCAGGTCGACGCCGCTCATCATCACGTGCACGTGGCAGTCGAACAGCCCCGGCAGCACGGTCGCGCCGGTGCAGTCGACGACCTCGTCGCCGTCCAGCCCGACGCCGACGTCGACGACCCGGCCGTCCTCGACGGCGACGTCACCGCGGGCCGCGGGGGCGCCCGTGCCGTCGAGGACCTGGCCACCGGAGAACACGCGTCGGGTCATGGCGGCAGCCTAGGGCGTCACCCGTTAGCGGTGCTCATCACTTGCGTGCCTGCCGCCTGGGTTAGCGTGCCGTCATGCGGCCCACCGACCTGTCCCTGCTGCGCACCCCCGGCGTCGCGGCGGTGTCCCCGGACGGGACGACGGCCGTCGTCGCCGTCAGCCGGCTGGACCTGGCGGCCGACGAGTACCGCAGCCAGCTGTGGACCGTGCCCACCGACGCTTCCGCGCCGGCCCGGCCGCTCACCCACGGCCACCGCGACTCCGCCCCGGCGTTCTCCCCGGACGGGCGCTGGCTGGCCTACCTCTCCGCCGGGCGGGAGGGCGCGCCGCAGCTGCACGTCCTGGCCACCGCCGGGGGAGCGGCCCGCAGGCTGACCGACCACCACCTGGGTGCCGGGGCCCCGGTCTGGTCCCCGGACTCCCGCCGGATCGCGTACACCGCCCGGGTCCCCGAGGCGGGCCGCTACGGCACCGACCCCGACGTCGCCCCGGCCGCCGAGGCGCCGCGGCTGATCACCACCCTGAAGTACCGCGCCGACGGTGTCGGGTTCACCACCGACCGGCGCCCGCACGTCTTCGTCGTCGACCTGCCGGCCGACACCGCCGAGGACCTCACCGCCCCGGCCGCGCCGTTCCAGGTCACCGGCGGCGACGTCGACGACTCCGACGTCACCTGGAGCCCGGACGGCGCCGAGCTGGCGTTCGTCTCCGCCCGGCACGAGGGGGCCGACACCGACCGGGTCAGCGACGTGTACGCCGTCCGGCCCGACGGCTCGGGGCTGCGCCGGGTCACCGACTCCCGGGCCGCGGTCTCGCACCCGGCCTACGACCCGACCGGCAGCACGATCTACGCGACGGCGGTCCCGGACCTGGGGCCGGCCGGCCGGGACTTCGTCGGCCGCAACTCCACCCTGGTGCGGGTCGACGCCGCCGGGGGACCGCTGGTGCCGCTGCTGGACCCGGAGGACCACGACCGCGGCGACGAGACGCCGGCGACGGTGGTGGCCGACGGGGCGGTGTTCTTCGGCGTCCAGCGCCGCGGCGCCGTCGAGCTGCTGCGGGTGCCGCTGGACGGTGGTGCGCCGGAGGCGCTGGTCGACGGGCCGTACACGGTGCGCGGCATCGGTGCCGGCGGCGGCGTCGTCGTCGCGACCGTGGCGCACGACCGGTCCGCCGGAGAGCTGATCGCGATCACCCCGGGACGCCGCCGGCTGCTCACCGGCTTCGGTGCACCGCTGCAGGCCACCGGCCGGCTGCACCGGATGCGGGAGACCACGGCCACCGCGCCGGACGGCTACCCGGTCCACGGCTGGGTCACCACCCCGCCCGGTCCCGGTCCGCACCCGGTGCTGCTCACCGTGCACGGCGGCCCGTTCGCCCAGTACGGCTGGACGCTGTTCGACGAGACCCAGGCCTACGTGGAGGCCGGCTACGCGGTGCTGATGTGCAACCCGCGGGGCTCCTCGGGCTACGGGCAGGCGCACGGGCGGGCCGTCAAGGAGCGCATGGGGGAGCTGGACGCCGACGACGTCCTCGCCTTCCTCGACGCCGCGCTGGCCGACCCCACGCTCGACGCCACGCGGGTGGGGCTGATGGGCGGCTCGTACGGCGGCTTCATGACCACGCTGCTGCTGGGCCGCACCGACCGCTTCGTCGCCGGGATCAGCGAGCGCGGGTTCAACGACCCGGTCAGCTTCGTGGGGTCCTCCGACATCGGGTTCTTCTTCCCCGACGAGTACGTGGGCACCGACCCCGAGCGGATCGCCGCCCAGTCGCCGATGGCGCACGCGCACCGGATCACCACGCCCACGCTGGTCATCCACTCGGAGGAGGACTGGCGCTGCCCGCTGGAGCAGGGCACCCGGCTCTACGTCGAGCTCAAGCGCCGCGGCGTGCCGACCGAGCTGCTGCTCTTCCCGGGGGAGGGGCACGAGCTGTCGCGGTCGGGGACGCCGGGGCACCGCCGCGCCCGGCTGGAGCACGTGCTGCGCTGGTGGGGCCGGTGGCTGCCGACGTCGCGGAACACCTCCGCGGTGGCCGAGCTGCCGGCGGGGTCCTCGGGCGCCGGGCAGCCGCTGGCGGTCCAGGCCACCCGGCTGTCGTGACCACGCCGGAGCTGGTGGCCGCGGCACGCCCGCCACAGCCCGGCGGCAGCCACCGCACGGTCGAGCACCGGCCGGCCGCCCACGCCCTGCCGCACCTCGACCCGGCGCCCTGGGCGTTCCGTTCGTCGGATGGGCGACCGAGGCCCTAGCGTGCAGGCATGGCGCTCATCTACCCGATCCAGGCCGACGCTCCCGAGCCCGACGAGGACTCGGAGCCCGCGTTCGAGGAGCTCGCGGCCGAGCTGTCCGACACCTGGCTCGTCCAGATCGAGGCCGACGAGGACGACGAGGGCGTGTCCTTCGGCCCGATGTCGGCGCCGGCCGCCTTCGAGCTGGGCGTCGAGCTGGACGACCGGCGGCCGGACTGGACGATCTCGGTCCTCCCGCTGCACGTCCCGGGCACGGCGGACGAGCTGATCGCCGGCTTCGAGGACGACGAGGACTGACCGGCGGGCGCTGGCCGGTCAGCGCCTCAGCAGGTACTGCTCCGCGACCTCGGCGGCGGTGAGCGCGCGACCGAACACCGCCGCCGAGGCCAGGTCGCCGGTGAAGTAGGTGTTCGTCGGCTTCTTCGTCCAGTTGCCCAGCGCCGTCCAGCCGAACCGCCAGGTGGCGTGGTCCATCGGCTCGCCGACCTTCTGCGTGGCGTCGGCGGCGACCTGGGCGCCGTCGACGAAGAGCCGCATGCCCGTGGCCCCGAGCGTGGCGGTGGCCAGGTGCCAGACGCCGTCGGCGTAGTCCTTGCCGAGCGGGCTGACCACCGTGTGCGTCCCGCCGGAGTAGACGCCGAACGCGAGCTGGCCGTCGTCGGTCATGTACACGTGCCGGTCGTGCTGGCCGGTGTCGACCTCGAGGTTGTTCAGCCCGAACAGCACGCCGCCGCGCACCGTCGTCCGGAACCAGACCTGCGTCGTCATGTCGTCGGAGGCGGGGGCCGAGAGGTTCGTGCTGATCCAGCCCGAGGAGCCGTCGAGGGTGACCGCGCCGGTGGCGCCGCGTCCGCAGTCGGGGCCGACCGCGCCCTGCGTGACGCCGCCCCGCAGCCGGGCGTTCCCCTTGAACTGGGCGGTCGGGACGGCCACGGTCCCGGTGTTGTAGAACGTCGTCCCGGTCGTCTCGCGCAGCGACCAGAAGCGGGTGGCGGCGACCGTGGCGGTCTCGTGCACGCACCCCCAGGCGAGCACCTCGTCCATCGTGACGCTGTTGGCCGTGTTGGCGCTCGTGGTCGAGTAGGTCGCCTGGGCGGGCGTCGGCTGCTGCAGCAGCAGCGGGCAGCCGACGACGAGGACGCCCACCGCCGCCGCGCGTCGGACCTGGACGGCGCGGGGCGTGCCTGGCACGGCGTGCCGTCCGCGGCCGAGGAGCCGGCGGGTGCGGCCGGCGGTCGCGGTGCCCGCCGGGCGGTACCACCCGGCGGCCGCGACCAGCGCCACCAGTGCCCCGGCGGTGAGGGCCAGCGGCAGCCAGCGCTGCCCGGCCGCCCAGACCACCGGCAGCCCGACGAAGGGGACGCGCAGGACGCCGGCGCCGTGGACGGCCGACGGCGCGACCAGGGAGCTGTCGGGGTCGGCGTTCGCGTCGCCCTGCAGGCGCAGTCCGCCGTCCTCGACCGCGGTCAACCGGTGCAGCCGCGCCGTGCCGGGCCGGTCGGGGTCGTCGACGAGCAGGACCCGGCCCACCTCCGGGGAGCCGGGGAGGGGGCGGACGACCACCACGTCGCCGGTGACGACGGCGGGGGCCATCGACCCGCTCATCACCACGGTCGTCTCCCAGCCCAGCAGGACCGGGAGCTGCGCCCACATCAGCAGCCCGACCAGCAGCGTCAGGGCGCCGCGGGCCAGGGGGGTGACCGCGGCGGCGACCCAGCTGTCCCGGACGCCGTGACCCGCGGACGGGCCGTCGGCCTGCGGTGCGCTCACGGGGCTCTCCTGGCTCATCGGGTCGGGTCGGGGGCTGGTCAGGGACGCGGCGCTCAGGGCGCCGTGGACCTGACCTCCCAGACGAGGCTCATGGTCGCGGTGGACTCCTGCGTCGCGTTGCCCGTGTTCGGGTCGACCCGGTAGGTGACCCGGTAGGTGCGCTGCTCGCCCACGTCGCCGGCCAGCACCCACGGCGCGCCGCCGGCGCTGTACGTGGTCGGGTACTCGGCGAGGGTGCTGGTGTCGACCGGCGCACCCGTGGCGGCCACGAAGTCGGTGCAGTCGACCGCGGTGCCGGTGCCCTGGACGACGTCGAGCCGCACGCTCTGGGTCAGCAGCAGCGGTCCGGCGAGGTCGGCGCCGTACAGCCGCACCTCGCCGGGCACCGAGCCGCCGGAGGTGACGGTGAGGCAGCGGCTCCCGCTGGCGCCCGGCCACAGCTCGGTGGCCTGGAACAGCGCGCTGGTGCGGCCGGTGTGCAACTCGACGGTGCCGGTGGTCCAGGAGTTGCCGGCGTTGTCCGCCCGGGCGCTGAAGGCGGCGTAGGACGTCGACCAGGTCAGCACACCGGACAGCAGCAGGCCGACGACTGCGGCGACGGCGGCGCCGAGGCGGGCCGGCCGGCGCGAGGTGGGTGCGGCGAGGTGCGAGCTCATGGGACGTCCAGGGGTCGGGGGGATCCGGTGGCAGCTGCCGGGACCGGGTCGTGTGCAGGAGGGATCGGGCGCACGGCCGGTGTTCGTGAGCCGTGGCGTCCTGGACTCACCCCTCGGGGGGACCCGCCCCGGCACGACCGCCGGGACACGACGAGGGGAGGCGGCCGGGTGACCCGGAGGGCGGCCCCACGCCCGTGGTCCCAGCGGGTGCCGGCCTGCCCCGTGGGCGGTCGGCTGGTGGTCGCGGCGGTGGCGGCAGCGGACGGGCAGGGCGACCGGCGGCAGGAGCCCGGTCGCGCGAGGGTCCCCGGGGCTGTGCGCGGGCGTGGACCCGTCGCCGGACGGGCGAGCAGCGGGCTCTGCGGCGGCTGCTCGCGGCCGGTCGGGACGTGCAGGAGGAACGGGTCGTGCTGGTGGGGGACCCGGGCGGGGGACGCCGTTTCGGGGGACCCCGTCCTCGTGGGTGAGGTGGTCGTCGGCCGGGGGGGGGGGGGGGGGGGGGGGGGGCCCCCCCCCCCCCCCCCC
>NZ_JAPVBH010000006.1 GCF_026967795.1 Modestobacter sp. VKM Ac-2986 | reverse complement strand
GCGGGCTCCGTCGTCGGCGCAGGAGGCTCCGTCGTCGGCGCGGGCTCCGTCGTCGGCGCGGGCTCCGTCGTCGGCGCAGGAGGCTCCGTCGTCGGCGCGGGCTCCGTCGTCGGCGCGGGCTCCGTCGTCGGCGCAGGAGGCTCCGTCGTCGGCGCGGGCTCCGTCGTCGGCGCGGGCTCCGTCGTCGGCGCGGGCTCCGTCGTCGGCGCAGGAGGCTCCGTCGTCGGCGCAGGAGGCTCCGTCGTCGGCGCAGGAGGCTCCAGGGCAGCAGGTGACGTGGGCGGCTGGGGAGCCGCGAGCACCGGGGGCTGCCCGCTGGACGGCGGCGGCGCTGGGGTGTCACCGGCGGGCACCCCCCGGTCGACGGCCGGCGGGACCTCCACCGGCCCCTGCGCGATCGCCGGGGGCCGGCCCGGGTCGGCCGGGGGCACGGTCGGGGCGGGCCCGGCCGGGGTCGGGACGTGCGGCGGCGGGGTGCCGGCGTAGGACGCGGCCAGCCCGAGCACGGTGGCCACGTACTCGTCGGAGTGGTTGTAGGCGAAGACGGCGCGGGCGCGGCCGGACTCGGTGCTCAGGTCGCCCCCGGCGGCACAGAGATAGGCCCCCGTCGCGACGGCGGCGTCGTTGATGTTGAACGGGTCCCGGCGGCCGTCGCCGTTGCCGTCGGCGCCGTAGACGGCCCACGTGGTCGGGATGAACTGCATCGGGCCCACGGCCCGGTCGTGCACGGTGTCGCCGTCGAAGCGGCCGCCGTCGGAGTCGAGGATGCGCGCGGTGCCGTTGCCGGTGAGCGGGATGCCCACGATCGGCGGCGTGGAGAGCCCGTCGGTCGACAGCACCGCACCGGCGAACCGGCCGTGGTTGGACTCGACCCGGCCGATGGCCGCGATGAGCGTCCAGCTGATGCCGCAGTCGGCCAGCTCGGCCGCGCGGGTGTAGGCCTGCATCGCCGTGGTGGGGATCCCACCGGCCGCGAGCGGCGAGCGCGCGGCGTCCGCGGACCGTGGCGCGACGGTGCCGACCGGGGCGGGCTGGGCGGGCTGGGCCGGCTGGGCCGGCGAGGCGGCCGCCGACTCCGCCAGCGCGGCACCCTGGAGCACCGGCGAGGCCAGCAGGTCGGGGTCGGCACGGTGGGGGGACAGCCGGGCGACCGACGCGGCCGCGGTGCTCGTGGACCGGTCCCCGGGGACCGGGGCGCCGGCGACGGTGGTCGGCGCCGCGGAGGCACCGGGCAGGAGCGCGACCAGCGCCGTGGTCAGGCCCGCGGTCAGGACGACGCCCCGACCGGGTCGTCCGCCCCGGCGGTGGCGCCCGCTCACGCGGCAGCCTCGCGGTCGTCGTGCGGCATGCAGTTCGACACCCTGTGTTCCCCCCGGAGCATCCACCGTGCGGCCGTCCCCGGCCGCGTGCAGTGAGCCGGCGCACACGCCCGACGGGACGCTGTCGACCGTAAGCCGAGGGGACGACAGGCGCCATGGCCCGCGGGTGAACTCTTGCCCGTCACCGGCGCGCCGGGTCACCGGCACGGGTCCACCGGTCCCCGGGACGACCGCGGCGGCGGTGACCTCAGGGGATGACGCCGTCCCTGGCCAGGGTCGGGACGTCGACCGGCACGGTGTCGGGGTACAGCAGTCCGGTGCCGGTGTTGAGCACGACGACGTCCTCGGTGCCGTCGAGCCAGCCGGACTCCCGCAGCCGGCCGACCGCGGCGAAGCAGGCCGCGCCCTCGGGGCAGACCCAGGTGCCCTCGTCCTGGGCCAGCGCCACCTGGGCGGCCAGCAGCTCCTCGTCGGTCACCGCGATCGCCGTCCCGCCGGTGGAGCGGACGGCGTCGAGCACCAGGAAGTCACCGAGCGCCTTGGGCACCGTGATGCCGAAGGCCACCGTGTACGGGTCGGCCGGCGCGGTGCTCTCGGTCAGGCCGGCGGCGAAGGCGTCGACGATCGGCGCGCAGCCGGCGGCCTGGACGGCGACCAGCCGCGGCAGGTCGCCGGTGATCCAGCCCAGCTCGCGCAGTTCCAGCAGCGCCTTGTGGATGGCGATGATGCCGACCCCGCCGCCGGTCGGGTACAGGACCACGTCGGGGCAGCGCCAGCCCAGCTGCTCGGCGATCTCGTAGCCCATCGTCTTCTTGCCCTCGATGCGGTAGGGCTCGCGCAGCGTCGCGGTGTCCTGGTAGCCGGTGCGGGCGGCGACCGCGGCCTTGATGAGCGCACCGGCGTCCCCGATCAGCCCGTCGACCAGGTACAGCTCGGCGCCGGTGACCACGCACTCCCGGCGGGTGATCTCCGGGGCGTCGACCGGCATCGCGATCAGCGCGTCCATCCCGGCCCGCGCCGCGTACGCCGCCCACGCCGCCCCCGCGTTGCCGTTGGTGGGCATCGCGATGCCCTGCACGCCGAGCTCCTTGGCCCGCGAGACGCCGACCGCCGCGCCGCGGGCCTTGAACGCACCGGTGGGCACCAGCCCCTCGTCCTTCATCCGCAGCCCCGGGACGCCGAGCCGGGCACCGTGGGTGGGCAGGTCCAGCAGCGGCGTCATGCCCTCCCCGAGGGTGACCACGTGCGCGGGGTCCCGCACCGGCAGCAGCTCGTGGTACCGCCACAGCGTCGGCGGGCGGGACGCGATCTCGGCCGGGGTCACGGTCGCCGCAGTCTGCGCCAGGTCGTAGCGGGCCAGCAGCGGGGCGCCCAGCGGCGAGGTCCCCTGGACGACGTCGGCGTCGTGCCGCGACCCGTCGCGGGAGCACTCCAGGTGCGAGAGGGAGGAGAACGTCACCACCCCAGTCTGCCCACCGGGCACCGCCGCCGGCCGTGGGCGCCGATACTCGGCGGCATGACCACTCCCGCCGGCCGCCGTCCCGAGGGCGCACCGGTCGGCCGGCGGGTGTTCCTCGGCCTGCTGGGCCTGGGCGCGGCGGGCATCGTCGGCGGCGCCGCGCTGCAGGAGCGGCTGACCCCGCTGGTGGCCGAGCTGCAGATCCGCGACCCGACCGGGCTGATCGCGACCCTGCCCGTGGGCCAGGGCTTCCGCTTCTACTCCGTCACCGGCGCCGTGCCCGAGGCGACTGCGGCGGGCTACCGGCTGGCGGTGTCCGGGCTGGTCGAGCGCCCGGCCGAGCACACCCTGACCGACCTGCAGGCGATGCCGCAGACCGAGCTGGTGCGCGACTTCCAGTGCGTCACCGGCTGGCGGGTCCCCGACGTCCCATGGGCCGGCGTGCCGCTGTCGCACCTGCTCGACCTGGCCGGCCCGGTGGACGGCGCGACCGCGGTGCGGCTGACCTCCTTCGACGGCGAGTACACCGAGAGCCTGACCCTGGAGCAGGCCCGCCGACCCGACGTCCTGGTCGCGCTGCAGATGCTGGGCGCCCCGGTCACCCACGACCACGGAGGCCCGGTCCGGCTCTACGCCGCGCCCATGTACGGCTACAAGAGCATCAAGTGGCTGAACCGGATCGAGCTCACCGCCGACGTGCAGCCCGGGTACTGGGAGGAGCGCGGCTACGACCTCGACGGTTGGGTCGGCAGCACCAACGGGCGCGACGATGACCCGACCGCCTGAGGCCGGGCTGCTCCGCTTCTCCCGCGCGGTGCGCTGGGTGCACGGGGTGGCCGGCGTCCTGGTGCTGGTGCTCATCGTCTCCGCGGCGGTGCTCTACAACAGCGAGCTGCAGGTGCTCGTCGGGCACCGGCCGGTGGTCGAGGCGGTGCACGTGTGGAGCGGCGTCGCCCTGCCGGTCCCGGTCCTGCTGGGGCTTGCCTCCCGCAGCGTGCGCGCCGACGCCGCCGAGCTCGACCGCTTCACCGCCCGTGACTGGCAGTGGCTGCGGTCACGGACCCGGCGCGACGGGGCGATCGCGGTGGGCAAGTTCAACGCCGGGCAGAAGCTCAACGGCTCGCTCAGCGCCGGGGGCGGCGCCGTCCTGCTGATGACCGGCGCGGTCATGTGGCTCCCCGACCTGACGCCGCTGTCCTGGCGCACCGGGGCGACGCTCGTGCACGACTGGACGGCGCTGGCGTTCGGGCTGCTGGTGCTCGGCCACCTGTCGCACGCGCTGCGCGACCCGGTCGCGATGCTCGGCATCCGCACCGGCCGCGTGCCGGTGAGCTGGGCGCGCAGCGAGCACGCCGCCTGGGCCGAGGAGCTCGCCGGCCCGGCCCCGGACCGACGGGACTGACCTCAGCGGTCCCGCGGGAAGCCGAAGAAGCCGCGCTTGCGGATCAGTCCGCTCACCTCGGGCGGCACCATGGCCTCCCAGCTCTCGTCCTCGGTCGGGATCAACTTCAGCACGTCCCGGCTGAGGATCGGCAGGTACTCCGGCCGGTGGTTGTCCAGCGGCACGAAGCTCCCGCGCCGGGCCAGGTAGTCGTAGAGCGGCTGCAGCTCCTCGGCGACCCGGACGGTCTCGGCGGTGACCACCTCGCCGTCGCGCAGCATCGGGTAGACGAACAGCCGCAGGTCGTTCTTCAGCAGCCGGCCGAAGCCCTCGAGGATGCCGCCGGGCAACGCGGCGTAGGAGGGCTCGTCGAACAGCTCGATGAGGCTCGGGACGCCCATGACCATGCCGATCCGGCCGTCGGTGCGCTGGGTCAGGTAGGCGGCGAGCCGGTGGTGTGCGGCGAAGTCCGAGATCAGCACGGTCATCCCGCACGCGGCGAGCAGGTCGGCGCGGGCCAGGAAGTCACGTCGGTCGACGGCGTCGCCGCCCGCCCGCAGGTTGGCCATGGTCAGCTCGGTGAGCACCAGGACGTCGCGGCCGGCCACCGCCGGGTCCTGGGCGAACTTCTCCCCGGCCGCCTCGAGCATGTGCACGTTGACCACCGTGGGTGGCCGGAAGCTGCCGCGCTCGACCAGGACGGCCCGCTTCCGCAGCACCTCGCTCGGCTGCAGCACCTGCCGGTCGGGACCGAACATGGCCACGCCGGACAGGCCGAGCTGGACCAGCGTCAGGGCGATCAGCCGGTTGTCCACCGCGCGGAACTCGATGCCCCGCAGCTCGATCATGTCGATCTCGATGCGCCCGGTGGTGAGCCGGTGGAGCAGGCTCTCGACCAGCCGCTCGGGCTCGTGGTGGTGGAAGAACGCGGCGTGCAGCAGGTTGACCCCGACGACGCCCAGCGCCTCCTGCTGGAGGGCGGCCCCGTCGTCGAGCATCCGGACGTGCAGCACGACCTGGCTGGGCTCGTCGCGCGGCGATGCCTGGAACTTCACGCCCATCCAGCCGTGGCACTCGTTCCCGCCGCGGTAGCTGCGGGCCACCACGGTGTCGGCGAAGGCGAAGAACGCCGTCTCGTCGCCGCGCGCCTCGCCGAGCCGGTCCACGTTCAGCTCGAACTCGTGGTCGAGCATCGCCTGCAGCCGGCCCTTGGACACGTAACGGTCGGACTTGCCGTAGACGGCGTCGCTGACCGCCATGTCGTAGGCCGACATCGACTTGGCCACGGTGCCGGCCGCGCCGCCCGCCCGGAAGAACCAGCGGGCGACCTCCTGGCCCGCGCCGATCTCGGCGATGGTGCCGTACCAGCGGGGGTCGAGGTTGATCTGCAGGGCCTTCTGCAGGGTGTCGGTGCCGGCGTCCATCGAGGGCTCCTGTCTGCACCGGCAGCGTCCTGCCGGACCGGGGTGGGGCGGAGCGTAGCGACCCGGTGCGGCCGTGCGACGTCCACCGGACGTCGGGACGACGACTCGTAACACGCCTCCACTACCGTCCCCCGCTCCCGCTCCGACAGGAGGTCGCATGGCCCGACAGCGCCCGCCCGCGCCCTGGGTCGCCGCCCTGGCCGGGCCGCACGACACCCCCTCGCAGGCGCTGGTCCTGGAGGAGCTGCGGGCGGCGATCCTGTCCGGCCGGGTGCGGCCCGGCGCGCCGATCCCGGTGGACGAGGTCGCCGCCCGGTTCTCCCTGAGCTCCATCCCGGTGCGCGAGGCGCTCAAGACGCTGGTCGCCGAGGGGCTGGTCACCCACCAGGTCCGCGGGGCCTACGTCGTCGCCCGGCTCACCCGCGAGGAGCTGGCCGAGCTCTACGTCGTCCGGGCCTCGCTGGAGCACGCCGCGATCACCGCGGCGGTGTCCCGGGCCACCCCGGCGGACGTCGGGACGGCGGCGGCGGCGCTGCGGGAGCTGGAGGCGGCGACCGCCCGGGGTGGCTCGGCGGACCACCACCGGTGGAGCCGCCGTTTCCACATGGCGCTGCTGGCGCCCTGCCAGATGCACCGGCTGCTGCAGATGCTGGAGGGCGCCTGGAACGTGACCGAGCCCGGCCGGCCGATGTCGCACGCCTCGCCGCAGGCGACCGCAGCCCTGGCCGCGGACCACGTCGGGATGCTGGACGCCTTCGCCGCCCGGGACGCCGCGGCGCTGGTCGAGCTGACCGACGTCCACTACCGGCGGCTGCAGGGGATCGTCGCCGACCTCCCCGCCGACCCCTGACCCGGATATACCCGCAGCGTCATCCGGGGGCAACACCTGCTCCCTAGCGTTCGCGCCGTCGGATCCGCGACGGCCGCTCGGCGGACCACGGATCCCGACGGACCCCGCCGAGCCGCCACCCGCCGACGACCCGCAGGAGCCCCCATGACCACCACCGCCCCCGAGCCGACGTCGCTCGCTGCGACGGCCCCCTCGGCCGCCGCACCCGACGGCGCCCTCGTCGCCGACGGGTACGACCCCCGGCTCACCAACGCCGACCTGGCCCCGCTGCGCGAGCAGCGCTGGGGCTCCTACAACATCTTCGCGTTCTGGATGTCCGACGTGCACAGCGTCGGCGGCTACGTCACCGCCGGCAGCCTCTTCGCCCTGGGCATCGCCGCCTGGCAGGTGCTCCTCGCCCTCGTCGTCGGCATCGTCATCGTCCAGGTGTTCGTCAACCTGGTCGCCAAGCCCAGCCAGCAGACCGGCGTCCCGTACCCGGTGATCAACCGGGCGGTGTTCGGCGTCAAGGGCGCCAACATCCCGGCGATCATCCGCGGGCTCATCGCCGTCGCCTGGTACGGCGTGCAGACCTTCCTGGCCGCCAGCAGCCTGAACATCATCTGGCTGAAGTTCGTCCCGGGCTCCGAGACGCTGCTCGAGCACTCGTTCCTCGGGCTGGAGGCGCTGGGCTGGATCTCCTTCGCCGTCCTGTGGGTCGCCCAGGCGGCGCTGTTCTGGCGGGGCATGGAGACGATCCGCAAGTTCATCGACTTCGCCGGCCCGGCCGTCTACGTCGTCATGATCATCCTGGCCGGCTACCTGGTCTCGAAGGCCGGCTGGTCGAACATCGACCTGAGCCTGCACACCGGCCCGACGCTGAGCGGCTGGGCCACGGTCTCCACCATGCTCGGCGCGATCGCGCTGGTGGTCTCCTACTTCTCCGGCCCGATGCTGAACTTCGGCGACTTCGCCCGGTACGGGAAGAGCTTCGCCGCGGTCAAGCGGGGCAACCTGCTCGGCCTGCCGCTGAACTTCCTGTTCTTCTCCCTGCTCACGGTCGTCTGCGCCTCGGCGACCGTGCCGGTGTTCGGCGAGCTGATCACCGACCCGATCGCCACGGTGGAGGCGATCGACTCGACGTTCGCGATCCTGCTGGGCGGGCTCACCTTCGTCATCGCCACGGTCGGCATCAACATCGTCGCCAACTTCATCGCCCCGGCGTTCGACTTCTCCAACGTCTCGCCGCAGAAGATCAGCTGGCGCGCCGGCGGGATGATCGCCGCCGTCGGCTCGGTGCTGCTCACCCCGTGGAACTGGTACGACAGCGCGGAGGGCATCCGGTTCAGCCTCGGCATCCTGGGCAGCCTCATCGGCCCGCTGTTCGGCATCCTCATCGCCGGCTACTACCTGGCCGGCAAGCAGCGGGTCGCCGTCGACGACCTGTACTCGATGGCCCCGACCGGCCGGTACTGGTTCCGCGGCGGCTACAACCCCAACGCGGTGCTGGCCGTGGTGGGCGCGGGTGTGCCGACCGTGCTGCTGACCCTGTTCGCCTCGGTGGGCGACTACGGCTGGTTCATCGGCTGCGCCCTCGGCTTCGTCCTCTTCACCGGGTGCGAGCGGATCCGCCCGATGATGCCGCAGCTGGACCCGGCCGAGGCCGGCGTCTCCGACGGAACGCGCGCATAGCGCAGTGTTGATCCAGGTCGTCAACCCGAACACCACCGCGTCGATGACCGACCTGATCGGGCGCAGTGCCCGGGCCGCCGCCGGCCCGGGCACCGCGGTCGTCGCGGTCAACCCGGCGATGGGGCCGGTGTCCATCGAGAGCCACTACGACGAGGCGCTCGCCGTCCCCGGACTGCTCGCGCAGATCGCCGCCGGGGAGGCCGGCGGCGCCGACGGCCACGTGGTCGCCTGCTTCGGCGACCCGGGCCTGGACGCCGCCCGGGAGCTGGCCGCCGGGCCGGTGGTCGGCATCGCCGAGGCCGGCATGCGGGCGGCCACGTTCCTCGGCCGCTCCTTCGGCGTGGTGACGACGCTGGCCCGCACCACGGGCCGCGCCTGGGACCTCGCGGCCCGCTACGGCGTCCGCGAGCAGTGCCGCACGGTGCGGGCGGTCGAGATCGCCGTCCTGGCGCTGGAGACCGACGCGGCGGCGCGCTCGCGGATCGCCGCGGAGTGCGCGGACGTCGTGGCCACCGAGGGCGTCGACGCGATCGTGCTGGGCTGCGCCGGGATGGCCGACCTGGCCGCGGAGCTGACCGTGCGGGTCGGGGTGCCGGTCGTCGACGGGGTCGCCGCGGCGGTCGTCACCGTGGAGGGGCTGGTCCGGCTCGGGCTGACCACCGGCAAGCGCGGCGAGTTCGCCCCGCCACCGCCCAAGCCCTACGCCGGCCCACTGGCCGGCTTCGGCAGCCGGCCGTCCGGTGCCCGCCCACCGCTCCTCACCGCCCCACCCGGCCGGTAGGCAGCTCACAGCGTCACCACAGCGGACACGGCTCCCCGCACAGCGGCTCCCGGCAGGGTCGGCCCGGTACGGACAGCAGGACGACTGGGGGACGACATGACGCACGGACGACAGCGCACCTTCGAGGGCCGGCCACTGGCCAGACCGGACGAGGAGGTCGTCGACCAGGGCCTGGGCTTCGACCTCGACACCCTGGTCAGCCGCCGCAGGATGCTCGGCGTCCTGGGCCTGAGCGCCGCCGGCCTCGGGCTCGCCGCCTGCGGCGGCGGGTCGGCCGGCAGCTCTGTGGCGGCGTCCGCGACCGCGGCGTCCGGGGAGATCCCGGACGAGACGGCGGGGCCCTACCCGGGCGATGGCTCGAACGGGCCGGACGTCCTGGCGCTCAGCGGCATCGTGCGCAGCGACATCCGGTCCAGCTTCGGCGACGCCAGCGGGACGGCGGAGGGCGTGCCGATGACCCTGGAGCTCACCGTCACCGACCTGGCGAACGGCGGTGCCCCCTTCGCCGGGGTGGCCGTCTACGTCTGGCACTGCGACCGCGATGGCGGCTACTCCCTGTACTCCGAGGGCATCACCGCGGAGAACTACCTGCGCGGCGTGCAGATCGCCGACGCCGACGGCACGGTCACCTTCACCAGCGTCTTCCCGGCCTGCTACACCGGACGGTGGCCGCACGTCCACTTCGAGGTCTACCCCGACCAGGCCAGCATCACCGACTCCACGACGGCGATCGCCACCTCGCAGGTGGCCGTGCCCGAGGACGTCTGCACCGCGGTGTACGCGACCGCGGGCTACGAGTCCTCGGTGAGGACCTTGGCGCAGGTCAGCCTCGCCGAGGACAACGTGTTCGGCGACGACGACGGCGCCAGCCAGCTCGGCACCGTCACCGGCGACGTCACCAGCGGCTACGCCGTCTCCCTCACCGTCGGCGTCGACACCAGGACCACCCCGACCGGGGGCCAGCTCTCCGGTGACGGCGCACCCTCCGGCGCCCCGCCGTCGGGTGGCAGGGGTGGCGCCCGACCGCCCGGCACGGCGCCGGGCAGCCCCACGACCTGACGTTCCGCCGGCGGGTCAGACCTCGACGTCGCTGCCCATGGTCACGGTCGAGTCCGGCGGCAGGTTGAAGTAGGCCGCCGGGTTGGCCGCGCCCTTGGCCAGGCCGACGAACAGCGTCTTGCGCCAGCGGGCCATGCCCGGGGCGGCGGTGCGCCGGATGGAGCCGCGGGACAGGAAGTACGACGCGCCCTCCACGTCGACCCCGGGCGGGTCGAGCAGCCCCTCGTCGCGCGCCTGGCGCAGGGCAGCGGGCAGGTCGGGCTCGTCGGCGAAGCCCAGCCGCACCGACACGTGCTGGATGCCGTCGTCGGCGTAGCCCAGGTCGTCGACGGTGAGCCGCTCGGCCGGGGGCACGTGCGGCACGTTGGCCGAGGCCATCGACACGATGATCACGGTGTCGTGCAGCACGTGGTTGTGCTGGGTGTTCGCCCGCAGCGCCAGCGGTGCGGTCTCCTTGCTGGGGTGCGGGAAGACCGCGACCCCGCGCACCCGCGACCCCCCGTGCCGGCGGGCGTCCTCGACGAACTGCTCCATCGAGCCCTCCATCCGCCGGCGGTTGGCGCTGACGATCTCCCGGCCGCGCCGCCAGGTGGTCATCACGGTGAACACCAGGGCGGCGATGACCAGCGGCAGCCAGCCGCCGTGCACGACCTTGGACAGGTTGCCGGCAAGGAACACCAGCTCCACCCCGCCGAAGGCGACCGCGGCCAGCGCGAGCTTCCACGGCTGCCAGTGCCAGAGCACCCGGGCGACGACGAGCAGCAGCAGCGTGTCGACGACGAGCGCACCGGTGACCGACACCCCGTAGGCGGTGGCCAGCCGCTCGGAGGACCGGAAGCCCAACATCAGCACGAGGACGCCGACGAACAGGATCGCGTTGACGCCGGGCAGGTAGATCTGCCCGCTCTCCTCCTCCGAGGTCTGCTTGACCGTCAGCGGCGGGAGCAGACCCAGCTGCATGGCCTGGCGGGACAGCGAGAAGGCGCCGGAGATGACCGCCTGGCTGGCGATCACGGTGGCCGCGGTGGCCAGCACGACCATCGGGATCCGTGCCCAGTCCGGGTAGAGCAGGAAGAACGGGCTGTCGGTCGCGCCGGGCACGTGCAGCACCAGCGCTGCCTGGCCGAGGTAGTTGAGCACCAGGGCCGGGAGGACGAAGGCGAACCAGGCCCGCAGGATCGGCTGACGGCCGAAGTGGCCCATGTCGGCGTAGAGGGCCTCGGCGCCGGTGATGACCAGGACGACCGCACCGATCGCGATGAAGGCGGTGCCGGGGTGGTCCAGCACGAAGGACACCGCCCAGGTCGGCGAGAGGCCCTGGAGCACCTCGACGTGCTGCACGACCTGACCGAGCCCCCCGAGCGCGAGCGCGGCGAGCCAGCAGGCGGTGACCGGGCCGAAGAGCCGCCCGACCCGCCCGGTGCCGTACCGCTGCGCGGCGAACAGCAGCGTGAGGATGACCGCGGCGATCGGCAGGACGACGTTTCTCAGTGCCGGGGCGGCGACCTCGAGGCCCTCGACCGCCGACAGCACGCTGATCGCCGGGGTGATGACGGAGTCGCCGTAGAACAGCGCGACCCCGACGACGCCGACGAGCAGCAGCCACCGCGTGGGCCGGCCACGGTCGGCGTAGAGCCGCCGGGCCAGGGCGGCCAGCGCCATGACCCCGCCCTCGCCCTCGTTGTCGGCCCGCATGACGACGCCGACGTACTTGACCGAGACGATCAGCGTGATCGACCAGAACATCAGCGAGATGACGCCGTAGACGTCGCCCTCGGTGGGCTGGACGGCGCCGTCGTCGATGGAGAAGACGGTCTGCAGCGCGTAGAGCGGGCTGGTGCCGATGTCACCGAAGACGATGCCGAGCGCGGCGAGCACCAGCCCCTTGCGGGCGTGCCCGCCAGGGGCGCGCGACGCCGCACCGCCCTCGACGTCCGGGGTCAGCACGGACTCGCTCATCGGACACCCCTGGGCTGCACGACGAGCCAGTGTCGTCCCGTCCGTCGCACCCCGCTGCGCGAGCTGGGTCACGCTGCGGGGCGGCGTCGACCGCCGGTCGGTCAGCGACCGGGGGCGAACCGGTCCACCCGGAAGTCGCCCAGCAGCGGGCTCGGCCCGTCCCCGAGCACCTCGCCGGCCAGCAGCTCCCCGGCGATCAGCCCGAGGGTTGCGCCGCTGTGGGTGAAGGCGACGTTCAGCCCGCCGACGCCGGGCACCGGCCCGAGCACCGGGTGCCCGTCGCCCGGGATCGGCTTCCGCCCGACGCCGACGGACTCCGCCGTCAGCTCCGGGCTGCCGGCGAGCACCCGTGACGCCTCCTGCAGCAGGCCCTGCACCGTGGAGTCGCGCACCTCGAAGCCGCCGTCCTCCCGGCGGACCACCTCGGCCTCCGACCAGCCGGCGTCCATCACCAGCGACCCGCCGGGTGCCGGCCGCAGCGCCACCCGCGGGGTGTTGAGCACCGCGGTGAGCCCGACGTCGACCGGCCGGGTGCGCACCAGCAGCGCGTTCGACGTCGCGTCCGGGACGTGGACGCCCAGCGCGGCGAGGGCCCCCGGCACGCCGGCACCGGTGGCCAGCACCACGGCGTCGGCACCCACGACCGCGCCGTCCCCAGTCCGGACGCCGGTCACCCGGCCGCCGGCCACGACCGGGGAGCACCGGCCGGCACCGGTGCGCACCGTCCCCCCGGCCGCGACCAGGTCACCGGCCAGCCGGTCGACCAGCGCCGGGAGGTCGACCCACCCCTCGCCCGGGTTGAGGAGCGCGCCCTCGTCCGGGACCGCGGCCGGGTCGACGCCGGGCACCCGGGCGGCGACCTGGTCCCGGGTGAGCCACTCGGCGGGGTAGCCGATCGCCGACTGGTGCGCGAACGACGCCCGGACGCCCTCGCCCCAGCGCAGCCCACCGGCGAAGGACACGTGCGCGCCGAGGGCGCGGTACCGGTCCAGCCCGAGCAGGCGCAGCCGGTGGTACGCGGGCGGGAAGTCGCCGGCGGAGTTCAGCCAGGACAGCGACCGCCCCGACGCCTCGCCGGCCAGCCCGGCCTCGGTCAGCAGCGTGACCCCGGCCCCGCGCTGCGCCAGGTGCGCGGCGGCCGAGACTCCGAGCACTCCCCCACCGACGACGACGACCTCGCTCATGCCCCCAGATTGCCACCCGGTGTGAGCGATCTCGTTCGTTGCCCTCAGCACCACCGGCCGAAGGCGAGGACCATGGACCCCCGTGACCACAGCGACGGCGTCCGCAGGAGTCGGCTTCCGGTCCGAGCGGGGGCCGGTGCTGATCGGCGTCATGCTCTCGACGTCGCTGGTCGCGATCGACTCCACGATCATCGCGACCGCGGTCCCCTCGATCGTCGACGACGTCGGCGGGTTCGCCGAGTTCCCCTGGCTGTTCTCGATCTACCTGCTGGCCCAGGCGGTCACCGTCCCGGTCTACGGCAAGCTCGCCGACGTCTTCGGCCGCAAGCCCGTGATGCTGTTCGGCATCGGGCTGTTCCTGTTGGGGTCGGTGCTCTGCGGGTTCGCCTGGAGCATGCCCGCGCTGATCGCCGCCCGCGCCGTGCAGGGCATCGGCGCGGGCGCCGTCCAGCCGATGGCCATGACGATCGTCGGCGACCTGTACTCACTCTCCGAACGGGCCAAGGTGCAGGGCTACCTGGCCAGCGTGTGGGCGATCAGCTCGGTCGTCGGGCCCACGCTGGGCGGGGTGTTCAGCGAGTACGTCAGCTGGCGGTGGATCTTCTTCGTCAACGTCCCGCTGTGCGTGCTGGCCGCCGGGATGCTGCAGCGGAGGTTCAGCGAGACGGTCACCCGCAGCCGCCCGCAGATCGACTACGCCGGCGCCGGGCTGCTCACCGCGGGGCTCACCCTGCTGGTCCTCGGCCTGCTGGAGGGCGGGCAGGCCTGGGCGTGGACCGCACCGCAGAGCATCGGCGTCCTCGGGGCCGGCGTGCTGCTGCTGGGCGTGTTCGCGCTGGTGGAGCGGCGGGCGGCGGACCCCGTCCTCCCGCTGTCCCTGCTCGGCGACCGGCTGGTCCTCACGACCAGCCTGATCTCCGCGTGCGTCGGGGCCGTGCTGATCGGGCTCACCTCCTACGTGCCCACCTACGTGCAGGAGGTCCTGGGCACCGGCCCGCTGGTCGCCGGGTTCGCCCTCGCCGCGCTCACCCTCGGCTGGCCCATCTCCGCCTCGCAGGCCGGGAAGCTGTACCTGCGCATCGGCTTCCGGGCGACGGCGCTGCTGGGCTCGGTCGTGGTGGTGGCCGCCTCCTCGCTGCTGCTGCTCCTGGACGCCACGTCCAGCGTCGTCCAGGTCGGGGCCACCTGCTTCGCCATCGGGCTGGGCATGGGCATCACGGCCGCACCCACGCTCATCGCCGCACAGACCGCCGTCGGGTGGCAGCAGCGCGGCGTGGTCACCGGCACCAACATGTTCTTCCGCTCGATGGGCAGCGCGGTGGGCGTGGCCGCCTTCGGCGCGGTCGTCAACGCCACGCTGGGCGCCTCCTCGCTGGAGGACGCCGGGGTCGACGCCGGCCTGCTGACCGGCGCCGTGCAGCACGTCTTCCTCGCCACGGCGGTGGTCTCGGTGCTGCTCCTGCTCGCGGTCCTGCTCATGCCGCGCCACGACCGGCCCGAGCCCGCGACCGACTGAGCCCCGGCGGTCAGTGCGGCGCGACCTCGACCGTGCCGAGCGTGCGGACCAGGTCGAACCGGGAGGCGTCCTCGGAGCCGGGCTCGGCGGTGTAGGCGACGATCCGCAGGTCGGTGCCGATGACGGTGAAGACGTCGCAGTCCAGCGTGAGCTGCCCGACCATCGGGTGCACGAAGGTCTTGGACTGGAACCGGTGCTCGACGACGGTGCCCTCGTCCCACAGCTGCCGGAAGCGGTCGAAGGCCCGGCAGCTGGCGACCACCGCCTGCACCGACGGGTCGTCGGGGTAGCGGATGAGCGCGGTGCGCAGGTCGGAGACCAACGCCCGCTCGTGCCGCTCGCGGTCGCCCTCGGCCCAGACCACCTCCGGCTCCCGGCCGGCGAAGTGGGCGTGCACCAGGTTGGTGCCGGGGCTGACCTCACCGAGCAGCGACCGCCACGCCGGGTTGGCGGTCAGCAGCGTCCAGTGCGCGGTCCAGACGCCGACGGCGACGTCGGGCAGCCGCGCCAGCAGCCGCTGCACGCTGGCCGGGATGAGCGTCGGGACGGCGGTGGGCAGCGGCACCGGAAGCCCGGCAGCGAGGTGCAGCTGGTCGCGCTCGAGGTCCGACAGCTGCAGCACCCGGGCCAACGAGGCGACCACCTGCACCGAGGGCCGGTCGGCGCGGCCCTGCTCCAGCCGGACCAGGTAGTCGACCGAGACGCCGGCCAGCAGCGCGACCTCCTCCCGCCGCAGCCCCTTGGTGCGCCGGTTGCCCGCCGGGAAGCCCACCGCCGCCGGCTGCAGCCGCTCCCGCCACGCGCGCAGCAGCGATGCGAAGTCCCCACGGTCGGCCATGCGCCCATCGTCGTCCACCGGCGTCCGGCTGGGTGGTACTGGCAGTCATACGGTCGAACGCGCCTACCTGACCCCTCCCGGACGGGCGCACCGTTCTCGCCATGACGACGACACTGATCACTGGCGGCAACAAGAGCCTGGGCTTCGAGACGGCCCGGCGACTGAAGGAGCACGGGCACCGGGTGGTCATCGGGGCGCGCGACGCCCAGCGCGGGCAGCAGGCGGCCGAGGAGCTCGGCGTGGAGTGGGTCGAGATCGACGTGACCTCCGACGAGTCCGTGGCCACCGCGGCCACGACGATGCGCGAGCGCTTCGGCGGGCTCGACGTGCTGGTCAACAACGCCGGCATCTCCGGCCCGTTCGCCGCGGTCGACGAGTTCGACGGCCCGTCGGTGCTGACCGTCCTGGACACCAACACCGTCGGCGTCGTCCGGACGACGCACGCGTTCCTGCCGCTGCTGCGCGAGTCCGCGGCGCCGGTCATCGTGAACGTGACCAGCGGGCTGGGGTCGTTCACCGTGCGGGGCGACCAGTCCCGGATCGAGTCCACGCTCCCCACGGTCGGCTACTCGGCCAGCAAGGCGGCGGTCAACATGATCACCTCGGTCTACGCCCAGTTCCTGCCCGAGCTGCGGGTCAACACCGTCGACCCGGGCTACACGGCCACCGACTTCAACGGCCACTCCGGCCCGCAGACGGTCACCGAGGGCACCGACGCGATCGTGGCGATGGCCACCATCGGCGCCGACGGCCCGACCGGCACCTTCACCGACCGGCACGGCGCCGTCGGCTGGTGACCTACGGACGCGGGACCGGGCCGTCGCCCCGGCCCCGCGTCGGGCACGTGGTCAGCGGCGGGACACCCACGCCTCGAGCACCAGCCGGGTGGGGCCGACGCACCGCTCCACCCGGCGACTGGCCGGCCAGTGCGTACTGCCGGACGCGTCGTCCCGCCACCGTGCGAGCTGCCGCCCGGCCTCGACGGCCAGGGCGTCGTCCGCGGCGTCGAGGGCCTGCGCCGCACCAGGTGGGGCGGTCGGTGGCTCGAGGCGAGGGGCGTTGCCGTGCCGTACGTGCTCCATGAGGAGTGCTCACCTGTTCCCGCCGCTCGTTCGACAGGGGCCGGCACTGCTCCGGGGCACCGGGAGCTCCCGGCGCCTCGGTCACGCGGCACCGGAGAGCTCCATGGTCCCACGCCGGGTCGTGCCCTCCCGGCTGGCCGCAGACCACGGCGCCCGCCGCTCAGACGCCCAGCAGGTCGGCCAGGACGGCGCCGTCCTCGTAGCCGAGCGTCATGCCGGCGAGCTGGTCGCGGGAGAAGAACCGCACCGCCTGCCCCTCGGTCAGCACGATCGTCGCCGGGTCGACGTCCACGACCGCCCGGTAGGTGTGCTCGTAGCCGTAGGAGCGCTGCTGCGAGCCGACGTGGTGCAGCTGCGCGGGGTCGAGCACCAGGCCCATCTCCTCCTCCAGCTCCCGGACGGCGCACGCGACGGGTGACTCCCCGGGCTCGAGGTGCCCGCCGGGCAGGCACCACGTGCCCGGGTACGGGATCGCCGGGTCGTCGTCCCGCAGTTGGAGCAGCACGTCGCCGGCCGCGTCCTGCAGCACCACCTGGACGCCGGCGGCACTCACGCCGTCGTCCCGTGGGAGACCAGGGACAGGGCGCACGCGGTCGTCGCCGGCGCGAGACCGGCGAGCACCCACGCGACGACCCCGGCGCCCTCGACGACCGCGCCGAGCAGCGGGGACGCCGGCAGCGGCCCGGCCGGGACGACCCGGGTCGCGCCGCGGCCGCCGGGCACCTGGCGGACGTACCCGGCGATGACGGCGGGGAGGACCGGGACGGCACGTGCGGGACCTTGCACGACCGGGAGTAGATACCGCAGACTCGTGCACGCTCAAGCAGAGATCGGCATCGGAGGTGCAGGGATGCGCGTGTTCGCCCGCGAGCGTCAGGCCCGGATCCTGGCGGAGCTGCAGCAGCACGGCCGGGTGGAGGTCAGCGCCCTGGCCGCCCTGCTGGAGGTGTCCGAGGACAGCGTGCGGCGGGACCTGCGGGCACTGTCGGTGCTCGGCCACCTGCAGAAGACCCACGGCGGCGCGGTGCTGCTGGACCCCGCACGGATGGACTGGGCCGACCGCGCCGACGTCGCCGCGGCGGCCAAGGACGCGATCGCCGACGCGGTGGCCGGTGCGGACCTCGTCCGGCCCGGCAACACGGTGCTCCTGGACGCCGGCTCGACGGTGCTGGCGCTGGCCCGCGCCCTGGAGGTGCGCCCGCTGTCGGTGGTCACCAACTCACCGGACATCGCGCGGGTGTTCGAGGCCGACCCCGAGGTGGAGCTGACCGTGGCCGGCGGCCGGTGGGACCGCCGGTCGCGGCACTTCACCGGCTCGGCCACCGTCGCCGCGCTCGCCCGGCACCGCGCCGACTGGGCGTTCCTGGGCGCGTGCGCGCTGGACCCGGACGCCGGCGCCACCTCGGTCAGCGCCGAGGACGCCGACGTGAAGACCGCGATGGTGCGCGCCGCCCGGCGGACCGCGGTGCTGGCCGACAGCAGCAAGCACGACAGCGTGGCCCCGCACCTGGTGCTGCCGCCGTCCGGGATCGACCTGCTCGTCACCGAGGACGGCCCGGCCGTGGCGCGCTGGCGCGACCAGGCCGTGCAGGTCCTGGTCGCGCCGCCCGCCGAGCAGGACGACGCGACCGCCGCCTCCTGACGCCTGGTCAGGAGTCGGTCGCGGCCGCCGTGTCCCGCTGCGCCCGCACCGACCCCAACCGGACCTCGAGCGAGGTGGTCATCGCGGTCCACGAGTCGCTGCCGAGCACGAGGCGCAGCGGCGCGGGCTGCTGGTCGACGCTGCCGATCATCGCCTCGGCCATCCGGCCCGGGTCGCCGATGACGCCGGGCGGCCCGCCGTCCCGGAACGCCCGCACGGCCGCGGCCGGCGAGACGTCGTAGGCGTCGAGGGGGTCGGCGGAGCGCAGGCCGCCGTGGCCGAAGTCGGTGCGCGCGCCGCCGGGCTCGACGATGGTGACGCCGATGCCGAAGGGCGCCACCTCGGGGGCGAGGGCCTCGCAGAACCCCTCGATGCCCCACTTGGAGGCGTTGTAGAGCGAGGACCCCGGCCACGCGGCCTGACCGGCCGAGGACGACAGCTGGAGCACGCGCCCCCCGCCGGCGGCGCGCAGGTGCGGCAGCGCGGCGCGGATGAGCTGGATGGAGCCGAGCAGGTTGGTGTCGAGCTGGTGGCGCACCTGGGCGTCGGTGAGCTCCTCCGCGGCGCCGAACAGCCCATAGCCGGCGTTGCTCACGACGACGTCGAGTCGGCCGAGGTGTGCCTGCGCGGCGTCCACCACCGGTCGGATGCGGTCGGTCTCGGTGAGGTCGAGGTGGTGGACGGCGAAGGTGTCGGGGTGCGCGTCGACGAGGTCGGCGACGGCGTCGGGACGCCGCACCGTGCCGGCGACGCGGTCGCCGCGGGCGAGCAGCCGTTCGGCGAGCTGGCGGCCGAAGCCGCTGCTCACCCCGGTGATGAGCCAGGTCGTTGTCATGACCCGAGCGTCGGGGTGCTGCGTGGCCGCAGCCAGGCCCCCGGCGAGAGGGGTGCCGTCAGGGCCAGGCACGTGGGCGCACCGGCGACCTACGGTCAGGTCGTGACGGCGAACCTGATCGGCGAGTACCTCCGCGCCCGGCGCGAGCAGGTGCGACCGGAGGACGTGGGGATCGCCGTCACCAACCACCGCCGCGTCCCGGGCCTGCGTCGGGACGAGGTGGCGATGCTCGCCGGGGTGAGCACCGAGTACTACACGCGACTAGAGCAGGGCCGCGACCGGCACCCGTCGGCGCAGGTGCTGGACGCGGTGGCGCGGGCACTGGGCCTCGACGGTGCGTCGACCGCCCACCTGCACGACCTCGCCGACCCGGCACCCCGCCGGCGGCGTGCGCAGCGCCGCGCCGAACGGGTGCGGCCCAGTGTCAGCCAACTGGTCGAGTCCTGGGCCCACACGCCCGCGTTCGTACAGGGCAGGCACCTCGACGTGCTGGCGGCCAACCGGCTGGCGGTGGCCCTGTCCCCGCTGTTCGCCCCGGGCACCAACCTGCTGCGCACGGTGCTCCTGGAGCCGGGCGCACTCACCTCGCCGGCCGAGGTGGAGGCCGTCGCCGCCGACCTGGTCGCCGTCCTCCGCAACGCGGCCGGGCCGGACGTCGACGACCCGCGGCTGGCGGAGCTGGTGGGTGAGCTGTCGGTGCGGAGCGACCTCTTCCGGCGGCTGTGGGCGCGGCACGACGTGCGCCGCCACCCCGGCGGAGGTGTGTACCGGGTGCAGCACCCGCAGGTCGGCGAGCTGGAGCTGCGCTACGACAAGTTCGCGGTCGCGGACGCCGACGACCAGGTGCTGGTGGTCTACCAGGCAGAGCCGGGTTCCCGCTCGGCCGAGTCACTGGCCCTGCTCTCCACGATCACCGGGTCAGCTCCGCCGGCGCAGCAGTGGAGGCTCGCCCCCCAGCACTCGCCCGACGGCACCGGGGTGACGACCACGGACGAACGGGCGTCCCGGCGGAGCTGAGCCGCGTCCGGCCCGCACCCGACCACGCGCCCGCGTCACGGGCGCGACCGCAGACAGGCAGGCGTCACGGACACGACCGCAGACAGGCAGGCGTCCGGGCGTGGCTGAGCCGCGTCCGGACGCCGGTGGTGGAGCAGGTCAGAGCAGCGGACCGATCAGGATCTCGGTCTCGTCAGGTCTCCAGGTACGCCAACGGCCGCCCGGATCTCGTTCGACCCGGAACCCGTGGTGGACCTTGGTGTGGTGGCGTTCGCACAGGAGTGCGGAGTTCCCGAGGCTCGTCTCCCCGCCGTGCACCCAGTGGACGAGATGGTGGACGTCGCACCAGTGGCTCGGGGCCTCGCAGCCGACGAAGACGCAGCTCCCGTCCCGCCGTTCCACCGCTCGACGCAAGCCCGGGGTGACCACCCGGTGGTCGCGGCCCAGGTCGAGCGGGACACCGTCGGGCTCCATCACGATGCGGGAGATGCTGCCGTCGCAGGCCAGGTAGCGGGCGCGGGCCGCGGAGATGGTCGCCCCGAAGCCCGTGCGGGCAGCGCCCAGGGCAGGAGCAGGGTCGACCAGGTCGTCGAGGTCGACGTTCACCACCACGTGCGGCTTGACGGTGCGCAGCATCGGCAGGTCACCGGAGGCGAGCTGGTTGTCGCACAGCTGCACCAGCGCATCGGCGTTCTGCTGCGCTCGCGTGCGCTCGTCACCCCTCGGGCGGGCGGCCTGCACAATCGACTCGAGCGCCGCCTGCACTTTCTCCCCACCAATGGCGTCAAGGTCGAAGCGCCCGGTCACGCTGCCGTCGGCGTGCTTGGCGATCAACAGCCGCCGCCCCTCGGTCGGGTCAGGCTCGGTGCCGTCGGGGTCGAGCGCGGCAGCGAACAGCTCGACCGCCGTCTTCAGCACGTCGTGCGAGGCGGCCGCGGCGATCGTCGCCCAGTCGCGGTCGAAGGCAGCGAGGTCGACGTCCTGCTCCTGGGCGCGGGCGACCTCCCCCGGCCCGACCTCCACCGCCACGACGTCGATCTGCGCCGCAGTCACGTCCCCGTCGGCGAACCCGGCCGCCAGGGCCGGGAAGTGCTCCAGCGCGCGACCCGCCCGTACGGTCTTCGAGGCCTCGTTCGGCGCCAGCCGCGTGTGCCCGATCAGCCACGACCGCATGCTCTTCAGCCCGTCGTGCTCGGCAGCCCGGGTGGTCTCCGCGTGCCGCACCGTGCGGGTCAGCTCGGCGGCGATCCGGTTGCCGACCTGCACCAGCAACGCCGTCCGGTCCAGCACCTGACCGTCGGTCAGGTCGTGGAGGTCGTCGGCCGCAAGGGCGTCGAGAGCTGACCGCAACTCGCTCACGACACCTCCCAGCCGTTCGATCAGGTGTTCGAAGTCTACCGCCGATCAGCGTCCCTCACAACGCAAAAGCGCAGCTCAGTGGCTTGTCCACAGATGCGTACGAGCTCTTGACAAGGACGGTCAGGACCTGCCGCACGCCGATCCGCAGCCGACGTTCCGTGACGCCGACATCCCGACCCCTCGTCATCCCGACGCCGCGCCGTCCCGACATCCCGATATCCCGACTCCGCGCCGTCCCGCCGTCCCCTCGTCCCCTCGTCCCGTCACCCGCCGTCTTCCCGTCGTCCGCAACCGTTTCGGCACGCAACCCGGCGGGCACGTCGACCCCGCCCTCAGCAGACGGGGTCGGCACGGCAGCGAAGGCTGGGCATGGACCGGATCGCGGACATCTGGGGCACCCGCACCCCCCACGCCATCGACACCCCGTGGCCGGTGCGGATCGACACCCACCTCGACCCCGCACTGGGAGCCGGCGACGTCGACCGCTGGGTCCAGGCCGGCTGCGTGCTGTGCAGCAACGGCTGCGCGGTCGACATCGCGGTCAAGGACGGCGAGATGGTCGGCGTCCGCGGCCGCGGCGTCGACCTGGTCAACCACGGCCGGCTCGGACCCAAGGGCCTGTACGGCAGCTGGAACTGGAGCAGGTCCGGCGACCGGCTCACCCGGCCGCTGGTCCGCGAGGGCGGTCAGCTGGTCGAGACCGACTGGGACACCGCGATGGGCCGCGTCGTGGAGAACTCCCAGCGACTGCTCGAGGAGAAGGGGCCGCTGTCGCACGGCTTCTACACGACCGGGCAGCTGTTCCTCGAGGAGTACTACGCCCTCGCCGTCCTCGGGAAGGCCGGCGTCGGCACCCCGCACATGGACGGCAACACCCGGCTGTGCACCGCCACCGCGGGCGCGGCGCTGAAGGAGACCTTCGGCAGCGACGGCCAGCCCGGCAGCTACGCCGACATCGAGTCGGCGCAGGCGATCTTCCTGTACGGCCACAACATGGCCGAGACGCAGACGGTGCTGTGGATGCGGGTGCTCGACCGGCTGCACGGCCCGGACCGCCCGGCGATCGTCTGCATGGACCCGCGGCTCACCCCGGTGGCCCGCGAGGCCGACGTCCACCTGGCCGTGCGGCCGGGCACCAACCAGGCGGCGATGAACGCGCTCATCCGCGAGGTCATCCACCGCGGCTGGGTCGACGAGGAGTACGTCGCCGCGCACACGATCATGTTCGACGAGCTGGCGCAGATCGTGGAGCCGTACACCCCGCAGCACGCCGGCGAGATCTGCGACGTCGACCCGGCCGACCTGGAGCGGGCGGCCGAGGTGTTCGGCACCACCGACCGCGTGCTGTCGACGGTGCTGCAGGGCTTCTACCAGTCCAACCAGGCCACCGCGGCCTCCTGCCAGGTCAACAACCTGCACCTGCTGCGCGGCATGCTCGGCCGCCCCGGCGCGGGCATCCTGCAGATGAACGGCCAGCCCACCGCGCAGAACACCCGCGAGACCGGCGCGGACGGCGACATGTCCGGCTTCCGCAACTGGGGCAACCCGGCGCACATCGAGCAGCTGGCGGAGCTGTGGAACGTCGAGCCCGAGGTGATCCCGCACTGGGCGCCGCCGACGCACGCCTCGCAGCTCTTCCGCTACGTCGAGGAGGGCTCGATCGAGTTCTTCTGGATCTCCGGCACCAACCCGGTGGTGTCGATGCCGGACTCCGGCCGCATCCGCCGCGCCCTGGCCGGTGAGCAGACGTTCGTCGTCGTCCAGGACGTGTTCCTCACCGAGACCGCCCGGCTCGCGGACGTCGTCCTGCCTGCGGCCGGGTGGGGTGAGAAGACCGGCACGATGACCAACGTCAACCGCACGGTGCACCTCTGCGACAAGGCGGTCGAGCCGCCGGGTGAGGCCAAGCCTGACCTCGACATCTTCCTGGACTACGCGCGCCGGATGGGCTTCACCGACCGGGACGGCGCTCCGCTGCTGACCTGGACGAGCCCGGAGGAGGTGTTCGAGGCCTGGAAGGAGTGCACCCGCGGCCGGCCGTGCGACTACACCGGGCTCAGCTACGACCGACTGCGCGGTGGCAGCGGCATCCCGTGGCCGGTGAACGACGAGCACCCCGACGGCACGCAGCGGCTCTACGAGGACGGCGTCTTCCCCACCGAGACCGACTACGCGGAGACCTACGGGCAGGACCTGCTCACCGGGGCCTCGGTGAGCGAGCAGGAGCACCGGGCGATGAACCCGGCGGGACGGGCGATGCTCAAGGGCGCGCCGTACGTGCCGGCGCACGAGGAGCCGGACGACGAGTACCCGCTGCGGCTGACCACCGGCCGCACGGTCTACCACTTCCACACCCGCACGAAGACCGCCCGGGCTGAGCAGCTGCGCAAGGCGGCGCCGGAGGCGTGGGTGGAGCTGTCGGTGGCCGACGCCGGCGACCTGGGCATCGCCGAGGGCGACCTGGTGCGGGTGGAGTCCCGGCGCGGGGCGATCGAGGTGCCGGCCCGGATCGGGCAGGGCCGCACCGGCGTCGTCTTCGTGCCCTTCCACTTCGGCTACTGGGACGAGGACCGGTCCGGACCCGACGGCCGGGCGAGAGCGGCGAACGAGCTGACCCTCACCTCCTGGGACCCGGTGTCCCGGCAACCGCAGGTGAAGAACGCCTCGGTGCGGGTCACCCGGGTGTCCGCGGGCACCGGCCCCTCCCCCGCCCCGACGACGACGGCGTCCGCCCCGGCACCGGGCATCGAGGTGCCGGCCACGGTGGGCGGCCCCGAGGCCGGCGTCGACGAGCAGGTCGACGCCCACGAGCCGCCGACGCTGGGTGGGGAGTGACCGTGCAGCTCGCCACCTACCTCGGCCTGCTGTCCCGCAGCGAGGAGACCCTCGGCGCCGCGTTCGACACGATCGGGCAGGGCCACTCCCGGGACGCCGGCATCTACTTCATCTGCCGGCTGCTCAGCGGCCAGTGCGCCGAGCACGTCGCCGACCTGGCGCCGGTGTGCGACCGGTACGGCCCCGGCGGGGACCCGGAGCGGCTGCACGTCCCCGGCGTCCCGGAGGCACGGGACGGCGAACTGGGGCTGCTGCGCGACCTGCAGGAGCTGCACACGCTGGCCACGTTCGTCGGCTCGACCTGGCTGGTGGTCAGCCAGACCGCCCAGGGCCTGCGGGACGACGAGCTGCTGGCGCTGGCGAAACGCTGCTCGGCGCAGACCACCGGGCAGGTGACGTGGGCGCAGAGCCAGCTGAAGAGCATCGCCCCGCAGGCGCTGATCATCGGGTCGGCGCCGCAGGCGTCGGTCACCGGATGACCCGGCCGGGAGGCTCGCGGGCGGCGGGGCTGCACGCGTTCGTCGGGTGCGCGCTGGCGATGGTCGCCGCCGGCGCCGTCGCGCTGCTGACCGGACAGGCGTGGCTGTTCCCGAGCCTGGGCCCCACCGCGGTGCTGCAGACCGAGCAGCCGACGTCGCCGTCCTCCAGCCCGCGCAACACCGTGATCGGGCACGCCGTGGCGCTGGCCGCGGGGTACCTGTCGCTGGTCGTCTTCCGTCTCACCGGTGCGGGGACGGTGCTGGCCGAGGGCGTCACCTGGCCGCGCATCGGTGCCGCGGCGCTGTCGCTGGCGCTGACCGCGGGCCTGCTGGTGCTCCTCGACCGGCCGCACCCGCCGGCCGGGGCGACGACGCTGATCGTCAGCCTGGGACTGCTGACCGCGCCGTCGGCCCTGGTGGTGGCGCTGGCCTCGGTGGCCCTGGTGACCGCGGTGGTGTGGCTGTACAACCGTGCCACCGGCGCACGGATGCCGGTCTGGTCAGCCGACGGGTGACCTCGACAGGGAGCGGCTGGTCGGGGCCCTGCGACCGTCGTCCCACTCCTTCACCCCCGGTCGGCGTCCGGAGCTGAGGCCACCAACTGCGCCAGGCGCCCGTCGGCCGCCATGCGGGCCAGCCAGGCGACCGCGCCGGCGTGGTCGACGAACTCCCCGTCGTCCTGGGCGGCGACGGCAGCACGCATGACCACGCCGAACTGGCGCCCCGGCGTGAGCCGGAGGGCGACGAGGTCGCGCCCGCGCAGCAGCGGGCGCCCCGCGCGCTGGTGCACCTCCGACGAGGCGGCCACCTCCAACCAGGACGTCGTCGGGTTCGGCCCCGAGCCGGCGCCGCGGCCGGCGTGGTCCGCGCCGCAGACCAGCGACCACTCGGTGATCGAGGCCGGCTCCAGCCGGCGGGCGAGCCGGTGGACGGCGGCGGCGCTGGGCCGGCCGCCGGTGGTGATCGCCGTCATGTGCTCGCGCACGATCGGGGCGATCCGCGCGATCACGGCGGCCGGCGCCCCGATCGAGGTGAGCAGTTCCTCGACCAGCGGGACGCCGCCCTCGGCGTGACCGTGGGAGGTGATCCGCCCGTCGGCCCGGTGCTGCGTGTACCGGGCCTTGCCCAGGTCGTGCAGGAGCGCCCCGAGGACGACGACGGTGCGGTCGTCGCCGGTCAGCCCGGCCTCGTCGGCGAGCGCGGCCGCAGCGTCCGCCGCCAGCCGGGAGTGCGTGAGCGCGTCGCCCTCGGGGTGCCAGCGCGGGTCCTGCCGCACCCCGGACAGCCGGGCCAGCTGCGGCACCGTCGCGAGCCAGCCCGAGTCGACCAGGACCGCGACGGCCGCGCTGAGGTGCCGCCCCTTCTCCGCGACCTTGCGCCACTCCCCCCACACCCGCTCGGTGGGCAGCCCCGCGTACGCGGGCAGCAGGTCGCGGCACAGCTGCGCGGTCTCCGGGGCCAGCCGGAAGCCGAAGCGGGCGGCGAACTGGACGCCGCGCAGCACCCGCAGCGGGTCCTCGCCGAAGGCGGGCCCGGTGTGCCGCAGGACGCCGGCGCGCAGGTCGGCCAGCCCGCCGACGGCGTCGACGACCTCCTCGGTCACCGGGTCGAACATCAACGCGTTGACCGTGTAGTCACGACGACGGGCAGCCTCGCGCAGCGGGGTCGTGGGGTCCTCTCGCGGCACGGAGACGTCGAGGTCCTCGCCGTCCCGGCGCACCTTGAGCACCTTGAGCACCGAGAACGAGCGGCCCACCTCGTCGACCCGCCCGACCGTCTTCAGCGCCGCGGCCACCTGGTCGAGGCCGAGGCCGAACACCTCGACGTCGACGTCCGCGGGTCGGCGCCCCGGGGTCAGCAGCGCGTCCCGCACGCACCCGCCGACGAGGAACGGCCGGCCACCCGCCGACCGGACGGCCTCGAGGACGGCGGTGACCCCGCTGCCGAGCTGCAGCAGCCCGGGCGCGGGCTGCCGCACGTCGTCGTCCACGCCGTCAGTATCTGCTGGCCCTCGGCGCCGCCGCGGTGACAACCTGGCGCCCATGACCGCCGATGCCCTGCGCAGTCCCGTGCCGGTGGTGCGCGGCGACACCAGCCTGCCGGCCGGCTACCGCCACCCGCACGCCTCCGAGGAGGCCCGGCGGATCGCCGAGCAGGGCACGATCCTGCGCGTCCAGGTCGGGTCCGGGGTGCACGGGACGTCGATCAGCGGCCAGGACGACCGGGACGAGATGGGCATCTGCCTCGAGCCGCCGCAGTACGTCACCGGCGTGGCCCGGGTGCCGGCCGGTACCGGTGCGGAGTCGCACCTGGTCGAGTTCGAGCAGTACCAGCGGCACACGGTGTGGGACCGACCCGGCGGGCTGGCGAACCGGTCGGGCGCCGGCGACCTGGACGTCGTCATCTACTCCGCACGCAAGTGGGCGAAGCTCGCGCTGGCCGGCAACCCGACCGTCCTGCTGCTGCTGTTCGTGCCCGACGCCGAGGTGGTGCACCGTGACGAGGCGGGCGCGGAGCTGGTGGAGAACGCCCACCGGTTCGTCTCGCAGCTGTCCGCCGGCCGGTTCCTCGGCTACCTGTCCGCCCAGCGTGCGGCGATGACCGGGGAGTCGGGCGCGCACACCAACCGGCCGGAGCTGGTGGCCGTGCACGGCTACGACACCAAGTACGCCATGCACGCGCTGCGCCTGGGCTTCCAGGGCGTCGAGCTGCTGACGACGGGTCGGATCACCCTGCCGGTGCCGGAGCCCGAGCGCGCGTACCTCCGCGCCGTGCGCCGTGGCGAGGTGCCGTTCGACGAGGTGGTCGCCGCCATCGACGACGCCGAGCAGCGGCTGATCGCCCTGCGCACGAGCTCATCGATCGCTGCGGAGCCGGACCGCGCCTGGGTCGATGACTGGCTGCACCGCTCCTACCTCCGGCACTGGTCGCGGAGCTGACCGACCGGACGCCGGGACGACGCGCAGCACGGCACCAGCTCACCGCGTCACCCGGCTGACGGCGTCGCCGACGAGCTCCTCGTGGGCCACCGCGGCCCCGCAGGTGAGCGCGGCAGACCGGTGCAGGGTGAGACGTTCCTTGATCGGTTCAAGGAAGTGGGACACAGTTCGCCCCACATGGCCCTTCGCGAGAACCTCGAACGGGACCTCCGGGCCGCTGGCCTCAGGGTCACCCAGCCCCGCCTCGCCGTCCTGGACGCCGTCCACACCCATCCGCACCTGGACACCGAGGCGCTCATCGCCGCCGCGCGCACCCGCCTGGACGCGGTGTCCCACCAGGCCGTCTACGACGTGCTGCGGGTGCTCACCGACACCGGTCTGCTGCGGCGCATCCAGCCGCAGGGCTCGGTCGCCCGGTACGAGGCCCGGGTCGGCGACAACCACCACCACCTGGTCTGCCGGTCGTGCGGCGTCATCACCGACGTCGACTGCGCGACCGGCGAGGCGCCGTGCCTGGCGCCGTCCGGCGACTCCCCGTCGGGCTTCGTCGTCGACGAGGCCGAGGTCATCTACTGGGGCCGGTGCCTCTCCTGCGCCACCGCACCGGCCGCCCCCTCCCCCGCCCCTCCCGCAGAGAAGAGCGCTCCGTGACCGAGTACGACAAGTCCCAGGTCGACGTCGACGACTACGACAAGACCGAGGTCGCCAAGGCCGAGTCGGCGAGCACCAGCGAGAGCGAGAACCCGGCCATCAAGGCGCCGGAGCAGGTGACCAGCGGTCGCCCCCGCAGCACCCGCGACTGGTGGCCCAACCAGGTCGACGTCCAGGTGCTGAACAAGACGTCTGCCGACTCCGACCCGCTGGGCGGCGACTTCGACTACAAGACGGCCGTGGCCGCGCTGGACGTCGAGACGGTCAAGCGCGACGTGGTCGAGGTCATGCGGACGTCGCAGGACTGGTGGCCGGCGGACTGGGGCCACTACGGCCCGCTGTTCATCCGGATGTCCTGGCACGCCGCGGGCACGTACCGCATCGCCGACGGTCGTGGTGGCGGTGGCGAGGGCGGGCAGCGCTTCGCCCCGCTGAACAGCTGGCCGGACAACGCCAACCTGGACAAGGCGCGGCGCCTGCTGCTGCCGATCAAGCAGAAGTACGGCCGCTCGCTGTCCTGGGCCGATCTGCTGGTGCTCGCCGGCAACGTCGCGCACGACGACATGGGCCTGAAGACCTTCGGCTTCGCGTTCGGCCGGGCCGACAACTGGCAGCCCGGTGAGGTCTTCTGGGGCCCCGAGGACACCTGGCTCGGCGACGAACGCTACGCCGACGAGGCCCCGCTCAACCTGGAGGACGGCCACCTCGCCGCCGTCACCATGGGCCTGATCTACGTCAACCCCGAGGGCCCGCAGGGCAAGCCCGACCCGCTGGGCTCCGCCCACGACATCCGCGTCACGTTCAGCCGGATGGGCATGAACGACGAGGAGACCGTCGCGCTGATCGCCGGCGGCCACACCTTCGGCAAGACGCACGGTGCGGGCAACCCGGAGCTGATCGGCCCGGAGCCCGAGGGCTGCCCGGTGCACGGCAACGGCCTGGGCTGGATCAGCCAGCACGGCACCGGCAAGGGCGCCGACACCATCACGAGTGGTCTCGAAGGTGCGTGGACCCCGACGCCGACGCAGTGGGACAACACGTACTTCGAGATGCTGTTCAGCTACGAGTGGGAGCTCACCGAGAGCCCGGCCGGCGCCAAGCAGTGGAAGCCGAAGAACCCCGAGGCGCAGGCGCTCGTCCCGGACGCGCACATCGAGGGCAAGATGAACGCCCCGATGATGGCGACCACCGACGTCGCCCTGATGGCGGACCCGGGCTTCAAGGAGATCTCCGAGCGGTTCTACAACGACCCGGAGTACTTCGCCGACGCCTACGCCCGCGCCTGGTTCAAGCTGCTGCACCGCGACATGGGCCCGAAGAGCCGCTACGTCGGCCCGGACGTCCCGGCCGAGGAGCTCATCTGGCAGGACCCGGTGCCGGCCGTCGACCACGAGCTCGTGGGCGAGGCGGAGATCGCCGACCTCAAGGCGCGTCTGCTGGCCTCGGGGCTGACCGTGTCGCAGCTGGTGCACACCAGCTGGTCGGCGGCGGCGTCGTACCGCGGCACCGACAAGCGCGGTGGCGCCAACGGCGCGCGCCTGCGCCTGGAGCCCCAGATCAACTGGGCCGCCAACCAGGGCGTCGCCGACGTGCTGCCGGTGCTGGCGCAGGTCAAGAGCGACTTCGAGTCGCAGACCGGCAAGCGGGTCTCGCTGGCCGACCTGATCGTGCTCGGTGGCACCGCGGCGGTGGAGAAGGCCGCGGCCGACGCCGGCGTGCAGCTCACCGTGCCGTTCCACGCGGGTCGCACGGACGCCAGCCAGGAGCAGACGGACGTCGACAACTTCCGCTGGCTCGAGCCGAAGGCCGACGGCTTCCGCAGTTACCTCAAGCCGGGCGCCAAGCTCCAGCCGGAGACGCTGCTCATCGACCGCGCGTACATGCTCGAGCTGACCGCGCGCGAGATGGTGGTGCTGATCGGTGGCCTGCGGGTGCTCGGGGCCAACACCGCCGGCGTGCAGCACGGCGTGTTCACCGACCGGCCGGGCGTCCTGTCGCAGGACTTCTTCCGCAACCTGCTGGACCTGGGCATCCAGTGGCGCACCTCGGTGTCGGACGAGGACGTCTACGAGGGCCTCGACGCCGACGGCACCGTCATCCGGACGGCGACCGCGAACGACCTGGTGCTCAACTCCAACTCCATCCTGCGCGGCATCGTCGAGGTCTACTCCAGCGACGACATGCAGGAGAAGTTCGCCCAGGACTTCGCCGCCGCCTGGGTGAAGGTCATGGAGCTGGACCGCTTCGACCTGCGCTGACCCACCCCGCGACGCCCCGGTCCGCCTCGTGCGGACCGGGGCGTTCGCGCGTCACCCTCCAGGGCAGACGCGGGACGGGCGGACCCCGGTTCCCGAGTGGGGTGCTGAGCGACACCACACCTGGGGAGGACGACGGCCGTTCTCCTCGAGTCGCCCGAACGGGCGATGCAGGTGGTCCCTCCACTGGTCGACGTGAAGGGGGACCACCTACCTACAGGAGCATCAGCATGGGGCTGTTCGCCTGCGCCCACGGGCACCACGGGGCCTGCCGGACCTGCGACATCGTGAACGCGGAGCGGGCCACCACGGAGGCCGTGGACCGACAGACCGCAGTGGTCCGAGAGGCGGAGGAGCGTGCCCGCGCGGACCGCGCCCGCCAGGACGAGCGGGAGCGGCGTGAGGCGGAGGCCGCGTCAGAGCGCCGCCGCGAGGCCGCCGCTGCGGAGATGCAGCGGGAGTGGGACCGTCGCGGCGCCGAGGCAGCTGCAGAGGTGGACCGCGAGATGGCCCGCGAGGCGGAGTGGGAGCGGCAGGCCGCCGAACGCGCCCGCCAGGAGGCCGGAGAGCAGGCCGCTGCCGAGGAGCAGCAGCTGGCCAGACGGAAGCGCCGCGCACTGGCCGAGGCGCGCGACGCTGCAGCGTCCCAGGGCCGCACGCTCACCGAGGTGGAGGCGCTGGACGTGGAGGAGGAGGTCGAGCGCACGGTCGAGCACGAGCGGCACGAGGCCGAGATGGAGCGGTGGCGGGCTGAGGCCCCGCGACGCGAAGCAGAACGGGCTGAGCGCGAGGCCGAGCAGGCCCGGCGGGACGCCCAGGCGCGGGAGCGGGAGGCTCGCCGTGCCGCCGAGGCTGCCGCCGACGCCGCCCGGGCGGCGGAACTGGCGGAGCAGGAGGGCCGTGAGCGTCAGGCGCAGATGGAGCGTGCGCGCGCCGCGCGGGCGCGGGAGGCACGCCAGGCCCCGTTCTTCAGGATGGCCACCGTCCTCGCGGTCGTCGTGGCGGTGACGTTCGGCGTGATCAACCTCGTCACGGGCGGAGTCCTCAGCGGGATCGGCAACTTCCTGTTCGCCGGCGTGCTGGCGCTGATCGTGTTCCACCTGATCGCGCAGGGCCTGGCGGCGGTGTTCATCCGCCGCTAGCCCCCGGCGGTCGGAACGCGCCACCCGGGCAACGAGTCAGGCCGCCCACCCCAGCGGGTGGACGGCCTGATCAACGGGGTGGAGCTGAGGGGACTCGAACCCCTGACCCCCACACTGCCAGTGTGGTGCGCTACCAGCTGCGCCACAGCCCCTTGCCGACCCGGTCTGGTGTGTCCGAGCCGTGGAGAACAGTACAACAACGGTGTTCGGCGCCCGACGGAGGGGGTCCCCCGCCCGGCGCCGTGTCGTCAGCCTGCGGTGCCGAACCGCTCGTTCAGCGCCAGGTTGAGCTCCAGCACGTTGACGTACGGCGCACCGATGAAGCCCAGGTCACGGCCGTGCGTGGCCTCCTCGACCAGCGCCGAGACGTCCCCGGCAGCAGCCCCACGGGCGGCAGCCACGCGCGTCACCTGCAGCGCCGCGTACGCCGGCGAGATGCCCGGGTCCAGCCCCGACGACGACGCCGTCACCGCGTCCGCCGGCACGTCGGCCGGCGTCACGCCGTTGAAGGCCGCCACCTGCGACTGCCGCTCGGTGATCGCGTCGACCAGGTCCGAGGAGTTGGGCCCCAGGTTCGACCCACCCGATGCCGCGCCGTCGTAGTCCGACGCCGACGGCCGCGACTGGAAGTACTCCGGCAGCGCATCCCCGGACGAGGACACGAACGCCTGACCGATCAGCGACGACCCGACCACGGCGCCGTTCCGGGACACGAGCGACCCGTCGGCGCCAGCGGGGCGGATGACCTGGGCGATGCCGAACATCACCAGCGGGTAGACCAACCCCAGCACCACGGTGGCGAGGAGGACGGCACGGACGGCGGCCACCAGCTGGCGGCCAGAACGCAGAGTGGGCATCACGCGATCCCGGGGATCAGAGAGACGAGCAGGTCGATGAGCTTGATCCCGACGAAGGGCAGCACCACGCCGCCGACGCCGTAGACCAGCAGGTTGCGGCGCAACATCGCCGACGCCGAGGACGCCCGGTACTTCACGCCGCGCAGGGCCAGCGGCACCAACGCCACGATGATCAGCGCGTTGAAGATGACCGCCGACAGGATCGCCGACTCCGGCGAGGCCAGCCGCATCACGTTGAGCGTGTCCAGCCCCGGGAAGACCCCGGCGAACATGGCCGGCAGGATCGCGAAGTACTTGGCCAGGTCGTTGGCGATGGAGAACGTGGTCAGCGACCCGCGGGTGATGAGCAGCTGCTTGCCGATCTCCACGATCTCGATCAGCTTCGTCGGGTCGGAGTCGAGGTCGACCATGTTGCCGGCCTCCTTCGCCGCCGACGTCCCGGTGTTCATCGCCACCCCGACGTCGGCCTGCGCCAGCGCCGGTGCGTCGTTGGTGCCGTCACCGGTCATCGCGACCAGCCGGCCGCCGTCCTGCTCCTTGACGATCAGCGCCAGCTTGTCCTCCGGCGTCGCCTCGGCCAGGACGTCGTCGATGCCGGCCTCGGCCGCGATCGCCCGCGCCGTCCGCTCGTTGTCGCCGGTGATCATCACCGTGCGGATGCCCATCCGGCGCAGCTCGTCGAAGCGCTCCTTCATGCCGGGCTTCACGACGTCCTTGAGGTGGATGACGCCCAGGACGCGGGTGCCCTCCCCGCCGGCCTCGGCCAGCAGCAGCGGCGTCCCGCCCGAGGCGGCGATGCGGTCGACCACGGCGGCGACGTCCGGCGGGACGGCGCCGTCGAGCGAGCGCACCCAGTTCTGCACCGCGCCGGCCGCGCCCTTGCGCAGCTGCCGGCCGTCGGGCAGGTCGACGCCGCTCATCCGGGTCTGCGCGGTGAACGGCACGAACTCCGCACCGCCGGTGTCCCGCTCCCCCAGCCCGGCCAGCGCCACGATGCTGCGCCCCTCGGGGGTCTCGTCGGACAGCGAGGCCAGCTGCGCGGACTCGGTGACCTCCGCCTGGGTCGCGTCGCCGACCGGGACGAACTCGGCTGCCTGCCGGTTGCCGAGGGTGATCGTGCCGGTCTTGTCCAGCAGCAGGGTGTTCACGTCGCCGGCCGCCTCGACGGCACGGCCGCTCATCGCCAGCACGTTGCGCTGCACCAACCGGTCCATGCCGGCAATGCCGATCGCCGACAGCAGCGCCCCGATGGTGGTCGGGATCAGGCAGACCACCAGCGCGATCAGCACGGTCATCGACTGCTCGGCGCCGGAGTAGATGGCGAGCGGCTGCAGGGTCACCACGGCCAGCAGGAACACGATGGTCAGCGAGCTGAGCAGGATGTTCAGCGCGATCTCGTTCGGCGTCCGCTGCCGGGAGGCGCCTTCGACCAGCGCGATCATCCGGTCGACGAACGTCTCGCCGGGCTTGCTGGTGATCTGGACGACGATCCGGTCGGACAGCACCGTCGTCCCGCCGGTCACCGCCGAGCGGTCACCGCCGGACTCCCGGATCACCGGCGCGGACTCCCCCGTGATCGCCGACTCGTCGACGCTGGCGATGCCCTCGACGACGTCGCCGTCCCCGGGCACGACCTGCCCGGCGACGACCACGACGCGCATCCCGGGCTTCAGGTCCGGTGCGGGCACCTCGGTGCCGTCCTCGAGGACGGCGACGGTGCTGGTGCGGGCCTTGCGCAGGCTCGCCGCCTGCGCCTTGCCGCGGCCCTCGGCGACGGCCTCCGCGATGTTGGCGAACAGCACGGTCAGCCACAGCCAGGCCGCGATCAGCCAGCCGAACAGCGACGGGTCGGTGATCGCCAGCACGGTGGAGAACACCGAGCCGACCCACACCACGAACACGACGGGCTGGCGCACCAGGCCGCGCGGGTCGAGCTTGCGCACCGCACCCACCAGGGCCGGGCCCCAGTCGATGCTGCTGCGCTGCTGCGAGCGGGGCTCGGCAGCGGTCTCGGGACGACGATCGAGCGTCGCAGTCATGACAGTCCTTCTACGTCTGCAAGGAGGGCGGAAGTGGCCACTTCCGCCCGGGGGTGGGAGGTCATGAGAGGGCCTCCGCCAGGGGGCCGAGGGACAGCACCGGGAAGTACGTCAGGCCGACGACGACCAGGACGACGGCGGACAGCAGCCCGACGAACAGCACCTGGTGCGTCGGCAGCGTCCCGGCGGTGGCCGGGGTGCGGCCCTGCTGGGCGAGCCGGCCGGCGAGGGCGAGCACGAGCACGATCGGGACGAACCGGCCGAAGGCCATCGCCAACCCGAGGGCGGTGTTGTAGAACGGCGTGTTCGCGCTCAGCCCGGCGAACGCCGAGCCGTTGTTGTTGCCGGCCGAGGTGAACGCGTACAGCACCTCGCTCAGGCCGTGCGGGCCGTCGTTGAGCATCGAGCTCCGGCCGGCGTCGGTGGCCATCGCCACCGCCGTCCCGACCAGCACGATCGCCGGGGTGGTGAGCACGTACAGCGACGCCAGCGTCATCTCGCGGCGGCCGAGCTTCTTGCCCAGGTACTCCGGCGTCCGCCCGACCATGAGCCCGGCGACGAAGACGGCGATGACGGCGAGCACGAGCATCCCGTAGAGGCCCGAGCCGACGCCGCCGGGCGCGACCTCGCCCAGCATCATGTTGAACATCGTCAGCAGCCCACCGGCCGGGGTGTAGCTGTCGTGCAGCGAGTTGACCGCGCCGGTCGAGGTGAGCGTGGTCGCCGTCCCGAACAGGGCCGACAGCGGTCCGCCGAAACGCACCTCTTGGCCCTCGGTCGCCGCCCCGGCCAGCTGCAGCGCGGCACCGCCGGCCCGGGACTGCGCCCAGCTGTTCAGCGCCAGGGACGCCGTCGCGAGGGTCGCCATCACGCCGACGATCGCCAGGCCCTGCCGCTTGTCGCCCACCATCCGGCCGAAGGTGCGCGGCAGGGAGAAGGGGATGACCAGCATCAGGAACACCTGGAACAGCGAGACCCAGGCGCTGGGGCCCTCGAAGGGGTGTGCGGAGTTGGCGTTGTAGAAGCCGCCGCCGTTGGTGCCCAGCTGCTTGATGACCTCCTGGGAGGCCACCGGCCCGCCCGGGATGAACTGGCTCGCCCCGGTCAGCGTCATCGCGTCGGTGCCCGCCGACAGGTTCTGCACCACGCCGCCGAGCACCAGCACGATCGCGCCGAGCACCGCCATCGGCAGCAGGACGCGGGTGAGCGCGCGGGTCAGGTCGACCCAGGAGTTGCCCAGCCGGTCGGTGCGGGTGCGGGCGAACCCGCGCACCAGCGCCACCGCGACCGCCAGCCCGACCGCCGCGGAGACGAAGTTCTGCACCGCCAGGCCGGCCATCTGGACCAGGTGGCCCATCGTCGACTCACCCGAGTAGCCCTGCCAGTTCGTGTTGGTCACGAAGCTGACCGCGGTGTTCCAGGCCGAGCCGGAGTCCACACCGGCCATGCCGTTGCTCCACGGCAGCACCGACTGCACGCGCTGGAGCAGGTACAGGAAGAGCACCGAGACCAGCGAGAACGCCAGCACGCTGCGCAGGTAGGTGGGCCAGCGCTGCTCGGTGTCGGCGTCGACACCAACGGCTCGGTAGACCAGCTTCTCCACCCGCCAGTGCCCCGACCGGGGCCAAAGTCGCGATTTTGGCCCCTCGACGGCGTCGGTGGTGAAGACGCGGGCCATCCAGTCGCCCAGGGGGCGGTGGACGGCGACCAGCGCCAGGACCAGCAGCCCCGCCTGCAGCCAGCCTCCTGCTCCGGCGCTCATCAGAACCGCTCCGGGAACAGGAGACTCGCCAGCAGGTAGAGCACCAGGGCCGCGGCCACGGCCAGTCCGACCCAGGTCACAGCTCCTCCACCCCGCGCACAGCCAGCGCCAGCAGCCCGAAGACCACCAGCGTGAGGAGCACGTAGACCACGTCGGTCACGTCGTGAGCACCTTCATCCGTCTCGCGCGGACGACCCGTCGTCGTCCACCTCGCGAGCCGGGACGCTAGGAGCGGTCACGCCGGACGCACCCGGTCCTGACGGTTCCCTGACGACGACGGACGCCGTCCTTGACGCCTCCCTGACGCCGGACGGCGACCCTGTGCGCCCCCTCACAGGACCGGCAGGCCCCGGTTCACCGGCCGGGATCAGGGCACGGTCAGGACATGCTCAGCGCGCTCCTGGACCGCATCGGCGACTGGCCGCCGGTCCTGGTGCTCGGCGTCGCGGCGGTCGTGCTGGGCGTGGAGAGCGGCTTCCTGGTCGGGATGCTGCTGCCCGGCACCACCACGCTCGTGGTCCTGGGCCTGTGGTCCTCGACCTCGGAGACCCACCCGGCGTGGCCGGTCGCGGTGGCCGCCGTGGCCAGCGTGAGCGGAGCGCTGACCGGCTGGCGCCGCGGGCACGGACGGCGGGCGCTGGACCCCGGCTCCCACCGCCGGCTGCGCGCCCGCGTCGACCCCGCCGTCCGCAGGGCCCGCAGCTGGCTGGGGCGGCTCGGACCGGTGGGCACGGCCGCGGTGCTGGCCGGTGGGCACTGGGTGGCGGTCACCCGCACGCTGGTCCCCCGGGTCGCCGGCGGGGCGCACGTGCCGCTGCGGCTGGCCGGGCCGGTCCTGGTGGTCAGCGGCACGGCCTGGGCGGCCACCGTCGTCCTGCTGTCCCGGGCGCTCGGGGAACGGGTGGCCCGGGACGCCGGGTGGGTGCCGGCCGTCGTCCTGGCCGTCCTGCTCGTGGTGCTGGTCGTGCGGTCCGCCCGGCACCACTCCCACGCCACTCCTTGACGGGATCTTGACGCGGCGTGCCCGTCCGGGCCCCCGTCGGGCTCCTAGCGTCGGTGAGCGGTGCTCGGGACAGCCGGGCCGCTGACGAGGAGCAGGCGTGGCCACCGCGATCCAGCCCACCCGCCGACCGGTGCGCGACTGGCTGCTGGACGACGCCGCCCAGCGCGGCGCCGAGCACCCCGGCCCGCACACCGCCCCGGCCCACGAGGCGCACCGCCGTCCGTGGTGGAAGGTCATGTGCCTCACCGGCGTGGACTACTTCTCCACCCTGGGCTACCAGCCCGGCATCGCCGCGCTCGCCGCCGGCGTCATCTCCCCGCTCGCCACGCTGGTGCTGGTCGCGCTCACCCTGCTCGGTGCGCTGCCGGTGTACCGCCGCGTCGCCCGGGAGAGCCCGCACGGCGAGGGGTCGATCGCCATGCTGGAGCGGCTGCTGCCGTTCTGGCGCGGCAAGCTGTTCGTGCTGGTGCTGCTCGGCTTCGCCGCCACCGACTTCCTGATCACCATGACGCTGTCGGCGGCCGACGCGACCGCGCACATCGTGGAGAACCCGCACGTCCCGCACCTCCTCGACGACCACCGCGTGCTGATCACCCTGGGCCTGCTCGCGCTGCTGGGCGCGGTGTTCCTGCGCGGGTTCAGCGAGGCGATCGGCGTGGCCGTCGGCCTGGTCGGGGTCTACCTGGGGCTCAACCTGGTCGTCGTGGTGGTCGGCGCCTGGGAGATCGCCACCCACGGCAGCGTCGTCACCGACTGGACGACGGCGCTCACCACCCAGCACAGCAACCCGCTGATGGCGATTGCGGTGGCGCTGATCGTCTTCCCCCGGCTGGCCCTAGGGCTGTCCGGCTTCGAGACCGGCGTGGCGGTGATGCCGCTGGTGCAGGGCGACCCCGGCGACACCGAGGAACGCCCCACCGGCCGGATCCGCGACACCCGCAAGCTGCTCACCACCGCCGCGCTGATCATGAGCGGCTACCTGGTGGCCACCAGCTTCCTCACCACGCTGCTCATCCCGCAGCAGGAGTTCGCCGACGGCGGCGAGGCCAACGGCCGCGCACTGGCCTACCTCGCCCACGAGCACCTGGGCAGCGGCTTCGGCACCGTCTACGACGTCTCGACCATCGCCATCCTGTGGTTCGCCGGGGCCTCGGCGATGGCCGGGCTGCTCAACCTCATCCCCCGCTACCTGCCCCGCTACGGCATGGCGCCGCGCTGGGCCCGGGCGACCCGGCCGATGGTGCTGGTGCTCACGGCGATCGCGTTCGTGGTCACCTGGCTCTTCGACGCCGACGTCGACGCCCAGGGCGGCGCGTACGCCACCGGCGTGCTGGTGCTGATCACCTCCGCGTCGGTGGCGGTCACCCTGTCCGCACGCCGAGCCGGGCAGCGCAACCAGACGATCGGCTTCGGGGTGATCGCGGCGGTCTTCGTCTACACGACCGTCGTCAACGTCGTCGAGCGTCCCGACGGCCTGAAGATCGGCGCGCTGTTCATCGCCGGGATCATCGCCGTCTCCGTCACCTCGCGGCTGTCCCGGTCCTTCGAGCTGCGGGTCACCGACGTCGGGTTCGACGAGACCGCCCAGCTGTTCCTGCGCGACTGTGCCCGGCGCACGTTGCGGCTGGTCGCCAACGAGCCCGGCCCCGGTGACGAGGAGGAGTACCGGGCCAAGCTCGAGGCGACCACCCGGGAGCACGACCTGCGCGACGGCGACGTGCTCTTCGTGGAGGTCGAGGTCACCGACCCCTCGGACTTCGAGGGCTCGCTGCAGGTGCACGGGCACGTCGTGCACGGTCAGTACCGCGTGCTGCGGGTGCAGAGCTCCTCGGTGCCCAACGCGCTGGCCGCGCTGCTGCTGGAGGCCCGCGACCTCACCGGCGCCACCCCGCACGTCTACTTCGAGTGGACCGAGGGCAACCCGTTCGCCAACTTCGCCCGCTTCCTGCTGCTGGGCGCCGGCGAGGTCGCCCCGGTCACCCGCGAGGTGCTGCGCGAGGCCGAGCCCGACCGCGACCGCCGTCCGCACGTCCACGTCGGCTGAGGACCTCGGGGGGCGAAAGTGGCCACTTTTGCCCCCCATGTGAGGTCGTCAGGACGACGGCGGCGGGGTCATCTGGGCGACCCGGACGGAGTTGCCGAACGGGTCGCGCAGGCCGAAGTCGATGCCGTAGGGCTGCACGACCGGCTCCTCGGGGACGTCGACGCCGCGCTCCCGAAGCTCCGCGTGCGTCTTGTGGGCGTCGTCGGTGGTGAAGAACAGGTTGCCCCCGCCGGCGCCCTTGGTGACGGCGTCGCGCACCTGCTCGGCGACCTCCGGGCTCACCGCCGGCGGCGCGGGCAGCTCCAGCAGGACGGCGTGCCCGGGGTCGGTGGGCAGCGCGACGGTGAGGAAGCGCATCGGCCCGAACTGCTGGTCGGTCTGGACCTCGAAGCCGAGCTTCCCGACGTAGAAGTCGAGGGCCTCGTCCTGGTCGAGCACGTACAGGCTGGTGATCGAGATGGTGTTCAACATGCCGACGACGCTAGGGGCGAGCGGCCGCCGCGTGCTTCTCCGGAACTGCGGTCTCCGCCGGCCGCAGCCAGCGCATGCCGAAGCAGCTGGGCACCGACGCCAGCGGGCCGCGGCGCCGGTACACGCTCGGCGGTTCCCCCACGACGACGGCGAACACCCGGCTGAACGTGCCGAGGCTGCTGAACCCCACCGCCATGCAGACGTCGGTGACCGACTGCTCGCTGGTGCGCAGCAGCACCATCGCCCGCTCCACCCGGCGGCGCTGCAGGTAGCGGTGCGGCGTCTCGCCGAAGGTCGCCTTGAACGTGCGGATGAAGTGGGCCTCGGAGACGCAGGCGATGCGGGCCAGCGCGGGCACGTCCAGTGGCTCGGCGTAGCTGCGGTCCATCGCGTCCCGGGCCCGCAGCATCCGCCGGTTGGAGTCCTCGCTCGCCCGGCTCACCGCCGGATCATGGCAGCCGCCGGGCAGTCCGTCCGGGTGGTCTTGACGCGTTCCTGACGCCCGGCGGCGCCCCCTCCTCCCCGGGCGGGACGATCATGGGGCCATGGCCCGCGGCACGTTGCGCATCTACCTGGGCGCCGCACCCGGCGTCGGGAAGACCTTCGCCGTCCTCGGTGAGGCCCACCGGCGCGCCGACCGCGGCGCCGACGTCGTCGTCGGGCTGGTCGAGACCCACGGCCGGCCGCGCACGCTGGAGCAGCTGCAGGGCCTGGAGGTGCTCCCCCGCGCCCAGGTCACCCACCGCGGGGTGACGCTGACCGAGCTGGACGTCGACGGCGTGCGCGCCCGCCGCCCCGACCTGGTGGTCGTCGACGAGCTCGCGCACACCAACGCCCCCGGCTCCCGCAACGCCAAACGCTGGCAGGACGTCGAGGAGCTGCTCGCCGCCGGGATCAGCGTGCTGACGACGGTCAACGTGCAGCACCTGGAGAGCCTCACCGACGTCGTCGCGCAGATCACCGGCGTCGTCCAGCAGGAGACCGTGCCCGACGAGGTGGTGCGCCGGGCCGACCAGGTCGAGCTGGTGGACATGTCGCCGGAGTCGCTGCGCCGGCGGATGGCGCACGGCAACGTCTACCCCGCCGAGCGGGTCGACGCCGCGATGGGCAACTACTTCCGGGTCGGCAACCTCACCGCGCTGCGCGAGCTCGCCCTGCTGTGGCTGGCCGACCGGGTCGACGAGGGCCTGCGCCGCTACCGCACCGAGCACGACATCGACCACGTCTGGGAGGCCCGCGAGCGGGTCGTCGTCGCGCTGACCGGCGGCCCCGAGGGCGAGACGCTGGTGCGCCGCGCCGCCCGGGTCGCCCGGCGCTCGGGCACCGGCGCGCTGTTCGCCGTCCACGTGCTCAGCTCCGACGGCCTGGCCGGTGCCTCACCGGAGGCACTGCAGACCCAGCGCGCGCTGGTCGAGAGCCTCGGCGGCACCTACCACCAGGTCGTCGGCGACCACGTGGCCGCGACCCTGCTGGAGTTCGCCCGCGGCGTCGACGCCACCCAGCTGGTGGTCGGCACCAGCCGGCGGTCGCGCTGGGCGCGGGCGCTGCGCGGCGGCATCGGCGGCGAGGTCATCGCCGCCTCCGGCGAGATCGACGTGCACATCGTCACCCACTCCGCCGCCGGCTCCCCCGGCTGGCGGCTGCCCCCGCTCACCGGTGCGCTGACCGCCCGCCGCCGCTGGCTCGGCGTCGCGCTGGCTCTGGCCGGCGTCCCGCTGGTGACCCTGGCCTGCCTGGCCGCCGACGCCGCGCTGTCGCTGGCCAGCGTGCTGCTGGTCTTCCTGCTGCTGGTCGTCGCGGTGGCCCTCGTCGGCGGGCTGCTGCCGGCGGTGTTCGCCGCGGTGACCAGCGGCCTGGCCGAGAACTGGTTCTTCACCCAGCCCACCGGCCGGCTCACCGTCGGCCGGGTCGACGACATCGTGGCCCTGGGCGGCTACCTCGTGGTGGCCGTCGCCGTGGCCAGCGTCGTCGACCGCTCCGCCCGCCGGGCGACCGCCGCGGCCCGGGCCGGCGCGGAGACGGCGATGCTCGCCTCGCTGTCCCGCTCGGTCCTCGCCGGTGACCGGGCACTGCCCGCGCTGCTGGAGCAGGTGCGGGAGGCGTTCGGGCTGCGGTCGGTGGCCATGGTCGAGCAGACCGCCGACGGCGACCGCACCGTGGGCACCTGCGGCGCCCCCGACGGCGAGCAGCCCGAGGAGATCGAGGTGACCGACTCCCTCACCCTCCAGCTGTGCGGGCGCACGCTGCCGGCCAGCGAGCGCCGGGTGCTGGTCGCCTTCGCCGAGCAGGCCGCCGTCGCGCTGCAGCAGGGCCGGCTCGCCGCGCAGGCCGCCGAGGTCGACCGGCTGGCCGCCGGCAACAGCATGCGCACCGCGCTGCTCGCCGCGGTCAGCCACGACCTGCGCACCCCGCTGGCCGGCATCAAGGCCGCCTCCTCCGCGCTGCGCTCGACCGACCTGGCGCTCACCGACGACGACCGCACCGAGCTGATCGCCACCGTCGACGAGTCCGCCGACCGGCTCACCGGCCTGGTCGACAACCTGCTGGACATGAGCCGGCTGCAGTCCGGGGCGCTCACCCCGGTCAGCGCACCGGCCGACCTCACCTCGGTGGTGCACGCCGCGCTGTCCTGGCTGGACGACGACCAGCGCGCCCGGGTGCGGTTCAGCTCCCCCGACGACCTGCCCGCCGCCCTCGCCGACCCCGGTCTGCTCGAGCGGGTGGTCGCCAACCTCGCCGACAACGCCACCCGGCACGCGGCCACCGGCCCGGTCGACGTCCGCGCCGGCGCCGCCGCCGGCCGGGTCGAGCTGCGCGTGGTCGACCGCGGACCCGGCGTCCGTCCGGCCGACCGGGAGCGGGTGTTCGCCCCCTTCCAGCGGCTCGGCGACGCCCCGGCCGGCCAGGGCGTGGGCCTGGGCCTGGCCGTGGCCCGCGGGCTCACCGAGGCGATGGGCGGCACGCTGACCGCCGAGGACACCCCCGGCGGGGGGCTCACCATGGTGGTCTCCCTCGCCCTGGCCGAGGCGCCGGTCGCGGTGCCCTCGTGAGCCGGGTGCTCGTCGTCGACGACGACGTCCAGCTGCTGCGGGCCCTGCGGATCAGCCTGCGGGCGGCCGGGTACGAGGTGGTCACCGCCCCCGACGGCACGTCCGCCCTCCGGGAGGCGGCCACCGCGCACCCGGACGTGGTCGTGCTCGACCTCGGGCTGCCCGACCTCGACGGCACCGAGGTGCTCGCCGGGCTGCGGCCGTGGTTCACCGGACCGGTGCTCGTGCTCTCCGCCCGTGCCGACAGCCAGGACAAGGTCGCCGCCCTCGACGCCGGCGCCGACGACTACGTGACCAAGCCCTTCGACATGGCCGAGTTGCTGGCCCGGCTGCGCGCAGCGGTGCGTCGCGGCACCGCCGAGCCCGGACAGGCGCAGGTGGTCACCGACCACTTCACCGTCGACCTGGCGGCGAAGCAGGTGCGCGTGGACGGCGTCCAGGTGCGGCTGACGCCGACGGAGTGGGCGCTGCTGTCGGAGCTGGTGCGCTCACCGGGCCGGCTGGTCGGGCAGAAGCAGCTGCTGCAGTCGGTGTGGGGCCCGGCCTACGAGCGGGAGACCAACTACCTGCGGGTCTACCTCGCCCAGCTGCGCCGCAAGCTCGAGCCGGACCCCGCACACCCGCGCTACCTGCACACCGAGCCGGGCATGGGCTACCGCTTCACGCCCTGACCCGTTGCACACGCAGTTTGGTTTGTTGTACTTTTGCTACATGGCGCCGCGCAAACGCTCCGACGAGGTCGAGCTGTACAACCGGCTCGGTCTGCTGCGGGCCGAGCGCGGGATGTCCCGCCAGGAGCTGGCCGCCGCCGTCGGCGTCCACTACCAGACGATCGGCTACCTCGAACGCGGCGAGTACAGCCCCAGCGCCACCCTCGCGCTCCGGCTGGCCGCCGTCTTCGGCCTCCCGATGGAGGCGGTCTTCTCCCTCACCCCGTTCCGCGCACTGTCCGAGCAGGTCTACGGCACTGCTCCCGGCACCCAGGAGACGTGATGACCAGCAGCACCCGCACCGAACGACGGGCCCAGGTCCTGGACGACCCGCGCTTCGAGCGCTTCCGCACCACCCCGGCCCGGCGACGGCTCGTCCTCGCCCTCGGCGCACTGCTCGTCGTCGAGGCGGGGCTCTTCGCGTTCATGGAGAGCGCTCCGGTCGTGTTCGCCGTGGCCCTGGCCGTGCTGCTGGTGGCCTTCGTGTTCCTCCTCGGCGCGCTCAAGGCGAGCACCCGGGGGGTCGAGGAGCTGCCCGCGGAGGCCCTGGACGAGCGCCAGTGGCAGCTGCGCGGGGAGGCCTACGCGCTCAGCTACCGGATCGGCTTCGCCCTGCTGACCGCAGAGCTGGCCGTCGTCGCGGCCTGGCTGACGTTCGACTGGGCCGCCCCGGGCGCCGGCGTGGCCACCGCTGCGGTCCTGCTGCCGTTCCACGTCGGGGTCGTGCTGCCCTCGATGGTGACCGCCTGGTCCCGCGAGGCCTGACCCACCGACCAGACCCGCGGCGTCCCGCCTACAGCTCGACGCCGCGGGCGGCCAGCCACTGCACGGGGTCGACGCGCTTGCCGCCCATGCCGCCCTTGTGCACCTCGAAGTGCAGGTGCGGGCCGGTCGACTGACCCCGACTGCCCAGCAGCGCGATCTTGTCACCGGCGTCCACGACGTCACCGGCGGAGACCAGGATCTTCTCCATGTGGCCGTAGACGGTCACGTCGCCGCTGACGCCCAGGATGTAGACCGCCTGGCCGTAGCCGCTGGCCGCACCGGCCCGCAGCACGACGCCGTCCTCGGCCGAGTACTCCGGCGTCATCATCGGGGCGGCCAGGTCGATGCCCCAGTGCATGGTGCCCCAGCGCGGGCAGAAGCAGCTGGACAGCCGGGCGTCCGCGACCGGGGAGACGGCCTTGGGCCGGGCTGCCTCGGCCTCGGCCGCGGCGCGCGCCTCGGCGGCGGCCTGCTCGTCGGCGGCCCGCTTGGCCCGCTCGGCCCGGTTGGCCGCCACCTCCTCGAGGCGGGCGCGGGCCTCGACCTCGGTGATGGCGTCGTGCGGGTTCATCTCGACGTCGAAGATGCCCTCGGCGTCCGAGCCGAGCAGCATCGCGACCGGGATGGGCTCCTCCGCGACGGCGCGCGGGGCACCCTGGGTGCCGAGCAGGGCGGCGGTCAGGCCACCGACGACGAGCGCGGCCAGCAGCGCCGCCGGACGGCGCCGGGTGACCTGGGCGCGGGGGGTGCGGGCGGGGCGGTCGGTGGTGCCGGTGGTCGGGGGCTCGACCTCGCTGCTGCGGATGGTCGTGCCGGCGATCCTCGAGCCCACGCGCCTGCCCCTCGATGACGTCCGGTGGCCCCCGCTGGCACCGGATCGGTTCGGCAGACATCGAAACATCGAATGCCAGACTTGTAATTCGGTACTCGGCGTGTTGGTAGGAACACGCCGAGTTGCCACTCCGATCTGGTCGAACCGGTCGCCGAACGACCACCGGCCGACGCGGCGGCCGGCCGGGACCGGACCGTCTCAGGGCGCGGCGAGCACCGCCGGCCCGGCGTCCTCGCGGCCGGCGTCCCGGCCGCGCCGGGCGGCGCCCACCCCGCCGAGGACCAGCCCCAGCCCGCCGGCGACCAGCACGGCGACCGCCACCCGGGCCAGCAGCCCGGGACCGGTGCTCAGCGCGTACGCGGTCCACAGCACGTCGACGTCCGGCAGGCCCTGCACCAGCAGCAGCCAGCCGGCCACCCCCGCCATCAGCCCGGTCAGCACCGTGCGCCCGCGCCGGGCGGCCCGCACGCCGACCACGGCGACCAGGAGCACCAGCAGCGCCGGGAGCAGCGCGGCGACCAGCGCCCCGGTGTGTGAGGAGACGCTCGACGCCGGCTCCGGCGTGGTCACCGCGTGGTACAGCGAGGCCACCGCCCCTCCGGCCAGCGCGACGGCGAGCGGCCCCGGCCCGCGGGCTCGCCAGCCGGCCAGGACGGTCGCGGCCAGGAGGGCGAGGTACGCGGGCCACACCAGCCCGGCCGCTGGCGGTGGGGTCCAGCTCAGCCGGCCGGCCACGGTGACCTCGGTGCCCCCCAGCGTCATGGGCACCGTCCAGTCGGCCACGACGTGCGGCCGGCCGGGGTCGGCGGCCACCACGGGCGGCAGCAGGTCGGTGCTCGTCCAGTGCGTGCGGTGGTCGTGCCAGACGTACTGCGGGCTGGTCGACACCTGCTCCCAGCGCGGTGGCTCGGTGATGCTGCTGCTCTCCGGGACCCGGGTGCGCCCGTACCGGTCGAGGTTCAGCCACGTCGCCGGGCTCAGCGCGTTGCGCCAGACGCCGTCCGGGCCGATCCGCAGGTAGGGCTCACCGGAGTAGCCGGGGACGGCGAGCTCGGTGCCGCTGGTGTTGACGACCTCGAGCGAGTCGCCGAACTCGAGGACCCGCACGGTCACCCCGGGCAGCGCCGGGGTGACCGACCGCAGCTCGGCGGAGAAGTCGCTGCCGGCCGCTCCCCCACCGACGTGCGCCGCGGCCGGGCCGGCGAGGGAGAGCACGGCGAGGACGCCGAGCAGGACCACCAGCGCCCGGCCGGCGGCCCGCGCCCCGCGGCTCACTCCGCGGCGACGACGGCCAGGTCGTGCGCGATGTCGGTGGCGGTGTTCCCGCCGTTGAAGGCCACGTCGGCCTCGCCGTCGGTGCCGTAGAGCAGCAGCATCGCCGAGTGGGTCTGACCGTCGTCCTCGGCCAGCGGCACGCCGGCGGCCAGCTGCGCCTGGTCGATCTGCGCCTGGTCACCGGTCAGCCCGACGTAGGCCGTGCCCAGGTCTGCGTCGAACCGGTCCAGGTACTCCTCCAGCACCTCGGGGGTGTCCCGCGCCGGGTCGGTGGTCACGAACACCACGGTGGTCGCCGCCACCACGGCCGGGTCCACGGTGCGCAGCGCCAGGGTCACGTCGGCCATCGTCGTCGGGCAGACGTCGGGGCAGTTCGTGAAGCCGAAGAACAGCAGCGTCGGCCCGGCCGCGGTGCGCTCGGCGAAGTCGAACGGTGCGCCGGTGCCGTCGGTGAGGGTGAACTCCGGCTTCTGGTACGGGTCCTGCAGGTGCAGCCCGGAGTAGGGAGACGCGCCGTCGTCGGCCACCGTCGCCGGGGCCGCGGCCCCGCCGTGGTCGTGTCCCTGGGCGGTGGTGTCGGCGTCGGCGTCCCCGCCGCAGCCGGCCAGCAGCAGTCCGGCGGCGAGGGCGAGGGCGGTCAGCCCGGTGCGGTTCGCGGAGCTCACGAGCCCACGGTACGTCGGCGCGCGGTCAGGCCGAGGAACAGCCCGCCGAGGCCGGCGAGCAGCCCGAGGACGGCGAGCACCAGCGCGGTGACGGCCGTGCCGTCGCCCTCCTCCGACGCGCTCGCCGGCGCCGCCGGCGTCCCGGCATCGCTGGAGACCGGGGCGGCGTCGGCGGAGGCCAGCGCCAGCACCGGCGCCGGGTACTGCGGCTCGGCCTGGCCCTCGACGGTCGGCTCGATCCAGGCGGACTCGCTGCCGTCGCTGTAGGTCTGGACGGCGGCGAAGACCAGGGAGTCGGTCTCGGGGAAGGGACCGCCGGAGAGCGCGAACTCCTGGAACTGCCCCGGGGCGATGCCGCCGCCGGCCTCGGCCCGGAACTCCACGACCGACACGGCGGTGTCGACGGTCTCGCCGTGCACCTCCACCGGCGGGTCGATGCTCGTCGGGGTCAGGGTGACCGTCCAGCCCGGCACCGGCTGCGCCCGCAGCGACGTCAGCGGGGTGTCGGTGGGCAGCTGGACGCGCAGCGCCACGGTGCTGGCGGCGTCGCTCTCGTTGGGCACCCGGAAGGTGATCTTCCCGTAGCCCCCGGGGGCGGCGTCGGCGGAGCCGACGGTCACGTGCGCGGAGGCGGCGCCGGTGCCCAGGACGAGCAGCCCGGCCAGCGAGACGGCGGTGAGCGCGGCCAGCCGGCGGGCAGGACGCAGCAGGTGCAGGGACAACGGTTCTCCTCGTTCGGGGGTGGTCAGCGGACCGGGAAGACGGTGCTGGCGGTGACGGCCGTGAACTCGTCCAGGCGGACGGTCACGGTGAGGCTCCAGGTGCCCGTGGTGGGCAGGACGGGGTCGCCGACGTAGTGGCCGGGGCCGGCGGCGGCGAGGTCGACGTCGAGCGGGCCGATCTGCCGGGCGGGCTCCGTGAGGCCGACCGAGATCTGCCGGGGCTGGACCAGCCGCCCGGCGTCGTCGAACAGGTAGACGTGCAGGACGGCGGGCCCCGGGCTCGCCGGGTCGAGGGTCACCTGCACGCTGCCGTTGCCGGCCGCGCCGGCGGCCGACTGCAGCGGGAGGGTGACCTCGACGGACTCGGCGACGGCGGCACTGGCCGGCGGGGTGCCGACCAGCACGGCCGACAGCGCCAGGACGACGGCCGCCCCGGCCAGCTCGACCAGCACCGAGCGGCGCAGCACCCCCGGCGCGGCCGTCTCCGCGATCGGCGGCTCGTCGTCGGCGGGCTCGTGGTCGGCAGGACCGTCCACCGACGACCGCGGGGCGGCGAAGGCGTGGGCGACCACCCGGCGCGGCGGGCGACGCCGGCCCCCGCGCTGACCGCCGCCTCCCCGGTGCCGGCTGCCCTGCTGGACGACGTCCCGGCTGACCAGGGCGGCGACCAGCACGAGCGCGACGAGCGCGAGCTTGGCCACCAGCACCCAGCCGTAGGTGGTGGAGGTGAGCGCGGCGAAGGAGGAGACCTCCCGCAGGGACTGCCAGAGGCCGGTGAGCACGAGCGCGGCCACGTAGCCCGCCGCCAGCCGCGACCAGCGGGGCAGCGCCGCGGCCAGCTCACCGGCCGGGGTCGCGGCGCGCAGCGCCCCGGCGAACAGCGCCACCAGCCCGCCCAGCCAGGCGCTCATCGCGGCGACGTGCAGGGCGGTCGCGGCCACCGCCAGCAGCGGCAGCGGCCCGGCGACGGCGTGACCGACCGCGGCGACGCTGACCACGAGCAGCACGGCGACCACGGCGGGCACGGCCAGCAGCGCGGTCGACGGCGCCCGGCCCTCGCGCCAACTGCGGGCCAGCACGATCGCGAGGGCGACCGCCAGGGCCTCGCGCAGCAGGAGCGCCTTGCCGAAGTCGGAGTCCAGGGTGCTGTCCACCAGCGCGCCGTCGACCAGCGACCCGAGGCCGCTGCCGGAGGCGTAGGGCCCCTGCAGCAGGACGAGCAGCCCGGCGGTGACCGCGACCGTGACCAGCCCGACCAGCGTCAGCCGGCGCATCAGCCCCACCGCCCAGCCGCCGGGCCACACGGTGGCCAGCGCCAGCGGCACGCCCAGCCCGAGGACCAGCCCGAGGTAGCCGACCGAGCGGGTCAGCGGCAGCGCGATCGCCACCAGCGGGTCGGTGTCGTCGCCGCTGCCCACCGAGCCGGCGGCCACCGGCTCGCCGTCGCCGACCACGAAGGAGGAGGCGCCGGAGATCGGGTGCGAGTCGGCCGAGACCACCCGCCAGGTGACGACGTACCCGGCGTCGGGCAGGTCGGGGCGCAGCGGCACGGTGAGCGTGCCGTCGCGGACCTCGGCCGCACCGGTGTCGACCCGCTCCCCCGCCCCGTCGAGCACCCGGGCGTACCCGGCGCCCAGCGAGACCGCCTCGTTGAAGGCCAGGCTCACCTCGGCCGGTGCCGTCTCCACGCGGGCACCGTCGGCCGGCGTGGTGGTCGTCAGCGCCGCGTGCGCCGACGCCGGCCGGGCGGTGAGCACGTCCAGGCCCAGCCCGGTGCCGACCAGTGCGCACAGCAGCAGCAGGACGGCGGCCGTCCGCCTCACGCGGGCACCGGGACCGGGGCCGCGGCGGGGCGCCGGGAGGAGAGCTGTCGCACGAGGAGACAGTCGCCGGGCGGGGCCGCCCAGTTCCCGCCGCCGGCGAGGAAGGGGTGTGACGCGGCCGACGCCCCCGCACGGCGGCCGTCGGCCCGGTGCCCGCCGCCGTCAGATAGCGTCCGGCCGTGACGGCGCCCGGACAGCCCCCCGGCCCGGTCGCCGCAGACCCCGTCCGGCTCGGCACGGCCGCCGGCCGCTGGGTGCTGCTGGCCACCGTGCTGGCCTCGGGGATGGCGATGCTCGACGCCACCGCGGTCAACGTCGCCCTGCCCGCGATCGGCGCGGAACTGGGCTCCTCGCTGGCCGGGCTGCAGTGGACCCTGTCGGGCTACACGCTGGCCCTGGCCGCGCTGATCCTGCTCGGCGGTGCGCTCGGCGACCGGTACGGACGGCGCCGGGTGTTCCTGGTCGGGGTGGTGTGGTTCGCAGTGACCTCGCTGGCCTGCGGGCTGGCCCAGACCACCGGCCAGCTCGTCTCCGCCCGGGTGCTGCAGGGCGTGGGCGGGGCGCTGCTCACCCCCGGCAGCCTGGCGATCATCCAGTCCGCCTTCCCGCACGCCGACCGGCCGCGGGCGATCGGCGCCTGGTCGGCCCTGGGCGGCATCTCCGGGCTGATCGGGCCGTTCCTGGCCGGCGCGCTCATCGACGCGGTCAGCTGGCGCTGGGTGTTCCTGCTCAACGCCCCGGTCGCGGTGGTCGTCGTGCTGGTCGCCGTCCGGCACGTGCCGGAGAGCCGGGACACCGCCAGCTCCGGCCGGTTCGACGTCCTCGGGGCGGTGACCGGTGCACTGGCCCTGGCCGGTGTCACCTACGCCCTCATCGCCGCCGGCGACGGCCCGGGCCACCCGCAGGTGTGGGTCTCCGCTGCCGTCGGCGTCGCCGCCGGGGCGGCGTTTCTGCTGCGCGAGCGGTCGGCCGCCGCACCGATGCTGCCCCCCGGCGTCTTCGCCGACCGCGAGTTCACCGGCGCGAACCTGAGCACCTTGCTGGTCTACGGCGGGCTCGGGGGCTACTCCTTCTTCCTGGTGCTGCAGCTGCAGACCGTGCTCGGCTACAACGCGACCGAGGCCGGCGCGGCCATGCTGCCGGCGATCATCGTGATCACCCTGCTGTCGGCCCGCGGCGGCGCGCTGGCCGCGCGGGTCGGCGCCCGGCTGCCGATGACGGTCGGGCCGGTGGTCGCGGCGGCCGGCGTGCTGTGGTTCGTGCGGATCGGCCCGGGCAGCTCCTACTGGCTCGACGTGCTGCCCGGCTCGCTGCTCAACGGCCTGGGCATGTCGCTGGTCATCGCCCCGCTGACGGCCACCGTGCTCGACGCCGCCCCCGACCACCTGGCCGGCGTGGCGAGCGGGGTGAACAACGCCGTCGCGCGTGCGGCGACCCTGCTGGCGGTGGCGGCACTGCCGGTCGCCGTGGGGCTGGGCGGGGACGACTACGCCGACCCGGCCGCCCTCACCGGCGGCTTCCAGGTTGCGGTGGTGGTCTGCGCCGTGGTCATGGCACTGGGCGGACTCGTCGCCTGGCGCACGGTGCGCCGGGACACGCTGCGCGTCTGAGCCACCCCGGCGCCGCACCGTCGACCCAGGAGCGACACGCCGCGCACGTGATCGGGGCCACTCCGGTCGGTTGCACACAATCCCTACCGGGATGGTAGGAATGCACGCGTGTCGACGTCGGCGGTGCCCCCGCACCTGCTCCCGGGCTCGTTCCTGGTGAGCCGCATCCACGTCGACCTGCTGCGCGTCTGCACCGCCTGCTGTCCCGGCTGCTGACCTCCCGCGCCCTGAGCGCCCTCCCTGTCAGCCCTGCGGTGCCCGCGCCCTGACGCGCGCCCGCGCCCCCAGCTCCGGAGTCCCCCACGTGAAGACCCTGATCGTGCTCGCCCTCGCCGGCCTCGGCGCCCAGCTCGTCGACGGCAGCCTGGGCATGGGCTATGGCGTCACCTCCACGACGCTGCTGCTCGCCCTTGGCACCAACCCGGCCGCCGCGTCGGCCACCGTCCACCTCGCCGAGATCGGCACCAACCTCGCCTCCGGCGTCTCGCACTGGCGCTTCGGCAACGTCGACTGGAAGGTCGTCGGCCGGATCGGCGTCCCCGGTGCGATCGGCGCCTTCGCCGGCGCCACGGTGCTGTCCAACCTCTCCACCGAGGTCGCTGCCCCGGTCATGCAGCTGATCCTGCTGGCGCTGGGCATCTACCTGCTGGTCCGCTTCACCCTGCGCGGCATCGACCGACGCCACCTCGGCAAGCCCATGCGCACGCGCTTCCTGGCCCCGCTCGGCCTGGCCGCCGGCTTCGTCGACGCCACCGGCGGTGGCGGCTGGGGCCCGGTGAGCACGCCGGCGATCCTGGCCAGCGGCCGGATGGAGCCCCGCAAGACCATCGGCTCGGTCGACACCTCCGAGGTGCTGGTCTCCCTCGCCGCCAGCCTGGGCTTCCTCTTCGCCCTCGGCAGCCAGGGCATCGACTTCGCCTGGGTGGCCGCCCTACTGGTCGGTGGCATGATCGCCGCCCCCGTCGCCGCCTGGCTGGTGCGGTTCGTGCCGCCGCGTCTGCTCGGCGCCAGCGTCGGCGGGATCATCATCCTGACCAACGCCCGCAGCCTGCTCACGAGCGACTGGATCGACGCCGACACCGGCACCCGGTACGCCGTCTACGCCGTCATCTACGTGCTCTGGGCCGCCGCGGTGGCCTGGTCGTACCGCGAGTACCGCAAGGACCGCACGCTGGAGTCGGCCGCTGCGGTCACCGAGGCGGCCGAGCGTCGCGCCGAGGCTGAGCGGCTCGCCTTCCCCAACGAGGTCGCCGAGGTGGACACCGTCCCCGCGGGCCGGCCGAGCGCACCGCAGAACTGAAGAAGGACCTCCCTGCCCCCCACCACTCGCGAGCTCGCGGCGAGCCCCTGCAGGGAGGCCGCGAGGGCCCCGTCCGGCGACTGCCGGGCGGGGCCCTCGTGCGTCCGACGCCGACGCTTTGCTGTAGCAGCAAGGATGTTTGTGCCCTTGGCACCATCCGACCCATGCTCGGGACCGGCGGCCGGACGGTCGGCCGCCGGCGGAGCAGAGGAGCTGGGGCATGGACGAGCAGTACGACGTGGTGGTCGTCGGCGGTGGACCCGCGGGGCTGAGCGGGGCGCTGGCGCTGAGCCGGGCGCGACGCTCGGTGCTGGTGGTCGACGGCGGTGCGCCGCGCAACGCCCCGGCCGGGCAGGTGCACAACTACCTGGGCCGTGAGGGCACGCCCCCCGGTGAGCTGCTGGCGACCGGGCGGGCCGAGGTGGCCTCCTACGGCGGCGCCTTCCGGACCGGTGAGGTGCTGGGCGCCGACGTCGTCCCGGGCGGGTTCGTGCTGCGGCTGGCCGACGGCGGGCCGGTGCGCGCCCGGCGGCTGCTCGTGACGACCGGGCTGGTCGACGAGCTGCCCGCGGTGCCCGGGGTGCGCGAGCTGTGGGGCTCCGACGTCCTGCACTGCCCCTACTGCCACGGCTGGGAGGTGCGCGACCGGGCGATCGGCGTGCTGTCGACCGGCCCGTTCGGCGCGCACCAGGCGCTGATGTGGCGGCAGTGGAGCGCCGACGTGACCCTCTTCCTGCACACCGGGCCCGAGCCCACCGACGAGGAGTGGGAGCAGCTGGCCGCCCGCGGCGTGAGCGTGGTCAGCGGTGAGGTGGCCGAGCTGGAGTGCACCGGCGACCGGCTCTCCGGGGTGCGGCTGGCCGGCGGCCGGGTGGTCGCGCGGGACGCCGTCGTGGTGGCGCCGCGGTTCACCGCCCGGTCCGCCGTCCTGGGGTCCCTCGGGCTCGTGGCGGCCGACCTGGAGATGGCCGGGCACGTGATCGGCAGCGCCGTCCCCGCCGACCCGAACGGGCTGACCGCCGTCCCCGGGGTCTACGTGGCCGGCAACGTCACCGACCTGCGCGCCCAGGTGATCAGCTCGGCCGCGGCCGGCCTGAACACAGGGGCCATGATCAACGCGGACCTGATCACGGAGGACACCCGGACGGCCGTCGCCGCCCGGCGCGCCGCCCCGTTCTCCCCCGCGTCGGAACGTCAGCTGTGCGAGCAGGTGCTGGGCGACCGGCGCCACGGGATCTGAGGAGACGACCATGAGCGACCAGCAGCACGAGCACGAGCAGCCCACGAACACCGGCCTGGACCAGGCGGCGTGGGAGGACCGCTACCGGGACGCCCCGGCGCTGTGGAGCGGGCGGGTCAACCCGCCACTCGTCGCCGAGACCGCCGGCCTGACCCCGGGCCGGGCGCTGGACGTCGGCTGCGGCGAGGGCGGCGACGTCCTCTGGCTGGCCGGCCAGGGCTGGCACGCGACCGGCCTGGACTGGTCCGCCGTCGCCCTGGCGCGCGCCGCGGAGCACGCCGCGGCCGCCGGGCTCACCGACCGGGTCGCGTGGGTGCAGGGCGACGTCGAGTCGTGGCAGCCGCCGGCGGCCAGCGTCGACCTGGTCACCGCGCACTTCCTGCACCCGACGGCCGAGCAGCTGCCGGCCGTGCTCGCCCGGCTGGCGGCCGCCGTCGCACCGGGCGGCACGCTGCTGTGGGTGGGGCACCCGTTCGACGCGGAACGCGCTGCGGTCTGGGGCGGCGACCGGTTCGCCCGCGCCGCCGACGTGGCCGCCCACCTCGACCCCGCCGACTGGGAGGTGCTGGTCGCCGACCGTCGCCCGCGCCCGGGTGGCGAGGGGCACCACGCGGCGGACGAGGTCCTGCGCGCCCACCGCCGCTGATCCGGCCGGGTACAGCCGCCCCGCCGACCGTGCCACCGCGTCGGGACACGGCTGGACGGTGGCCTGGGTGGCTGTACCCGGACCGGTCCGGCCTCAGCCCGCGCGGACGCCGGTGATCGGGACGACGACCTCGGGGCGCGACCAGGAGCCGGCCGTGGCCAGCACACGCTCCGGGGTGCCGGACTCCTCGCGCTGGCCGGCCGCGAGGCGCAGGGCGCGGACGCCGGTCAGCGCGTCGGCCTCCGGCGGCACGACCAGCAGGTCCAGCCGGCGGTCGCCGTCGACGGTGAGGGAGACCAGCGCGGGGTCCATGCTGCGGAAGGCCCCGGTGCGCACCGTGCGCCCGGAGACGGCGACCTTGCGCTCGATCGGCGTCCAGGCCTGCTCGGGGTAGGTGAACCGCTCGACGCGCACGCCGAGGGTGTCCAGGGCGGCGACCAGCTCGGGGAGCTCGGCGGCGAGGTCGTGGCTCCGCGGCCACCAGGCGCCGTCGAAGGCCGCGTCGGACCCGGAGCCCGCCCGCCTCAGACGCACCCGCACGTCGATGCCGTTCCGGAAACCCGCTGCTCGCTGGACCGTCATCGGTCGCCCGACCACCCTCTCGTGCTCATCCCCCAGGTGGCGCCCGGCCGACATCGCCGCACTCCACCTCTCCTGATCGCAACCTAGGTCGGCGTGCCCGCCGGCACGGTGCGGCACGAGGGAGGCCCGGCGCGTCGTGCACAGCTGTCGGCCGGTCCTCACCGAACGTGGTCGAACGGCAACAGTCGCCACACCGGCCCCACCGACGTCAGCAGCTCTCGTCGGCGCGCCGGGAACGACGAACGCCGCCGTCCCCGGGAGGGACGACGGCGTTCGACCAGCCCCGCGGGAACGGGGCGTCACATCACGGCTTGGGCTTGCGGTTGCGGGTCCGGCCGCGGACGGTCTGGTCCAGCTCCACCTTGCGGATCCGGACGGTGCCCGGGGTGACCTCGACGCACTCGTCCTCGGCGCAGAACTCCAGCGCCTGCTCGAGGTTCAGGATCTTCGGCGGGATCAGCCGCTCGAGCTCCTCCGAGGTCGCCTTGCGCATGTTGGTGAGCTTCTTCTCCTTGGTGATGTTCACGTCCATGTCGTCCGGACGGGAGTTCTCACCGATGACCATGCCCTCGTAGACCTCGGTGCCGGGCTCGACCATCATCTGGCCGCGCTCCTGCAGGGAGAACATCGAGTACGTGGTCGCGACGCCGGAGCGGTCGGCGACCAGCGAGCCGGTCGGGCGGGCACGCATGTCGCCCAGCCACGGCTCGTAGCCCTCGAGGGTGTGGTTCAGCACGCCGGTGCCGCGGGTCTCGGTGAGGAACTCGGTGCGGAAGCCGATCAGGCCGCGCGAGGGGCAGATGTACTCCATCCGCGCCCAGCCGGTGTCGTGGTGCACCAGGTTCTCCAGTCGGCCGCGCCGGCTGGCCAGCGCCTGGGTCAGCGTGCCGACGTACTCGCCGGGGGTGTCGATGGTGACCCGCTCGACCGGCTCGTGCAGCTTGCCGTCGATCTCCTTGGTGACCACCCGCGGGCGGCCGACGGTGAGCTCGAAGTCCTCGCGGCGCAGCTGCTCGACCAGGATGGCCAGGGCCAGCTCGCCGCGTCCCTGCATCTCCCAGGTGTCGGGGCGCTCGGTGGGCAGCATCCGCACCGAGACGTTGCCGATCAGCTCGGCGTCGAGGCGGTTCTTGATCAGCCGGGCGGTGACCTTCTTGCCCGACTTGCCCGACAGCGGGCTGGTGTTGATGCCCATGGTGATCGAGATCGACGGCTCGTCGACGGTGATCGCCGGCAGCGGGCGGGGGTCGTTCGGGTCGGCGAGGGTGTCACCGATGCCGATGTCCGGGATGCCGGCGACGGCGACCAGGTCACCCGGGCCGGCGCTCGCGGCCGGGGTGCGGGTGAGGCCCTCGGTGACCAGCAGCTCGGTCAGCTTGACGCGCTCGATGGTGCCGTCGGCCTTGCACCAGGCGACCTGCTGGCCGTTCTTCATCTCACCGGAGTGGATGCGCAGCAGCGCCAGACGGCCCAGGTACGGGGAGGCGTCGAGGTTGGTGACCTGCGCGCGCAGCGGCTCCTCGGCGTCGTACTCCGGCGCGGGGACGGTGTCCAGCAGGACCTTGACGAGCGGGCCGAGGTCGGGGCTGTCGGGGACGGTGCCGTTCTCGGGCTTGTTCAGCGACGCCTGGCCGGTGCGGCCGTTGCAGTAGACGATCGGGAACTCGAGGGTCTCCGCGGGCAGGCCGGCGTCCTCGAGCAGCTCCATGAACAGCTCGTAGGTCTCGTCGACGACCTCCTCGATGCGGGCGTCCTGACGGTCGGTCTTGTTGACCGCGAGGATGACCGGCATCCCCTTCGCCAGCGCCTTGCGCAGCACGAAGCGGGTCTGCGGCAGCGGGCCCTCGGAGGCGTCGACGAGCAGGCAGACACCGTCGACCATGGACAGCGCGCGCTCGACCTCGCCACCGAAGTCGGCGTGGCCGGGGGTGTCGACGATGTTCACGACGACGGGGTTGCCCTCTTCGTCGTGCAGGTGGATCGCGGTGTTCTTGGCGAGGATGGTGATCCCGCGCTCGCGCTCGAGCTCACCGGAGTCCATGACCCGGTCCTGGGTGGAGTCGTTGTCGGTCCCCTCCCCCTTGGAGCGCCCGAGGGCACCGGCCTGCCGGAGCAGGGCGTCGACCAGGGTGGTCTTGCCGTGGTCGACGTGCGCGATGATCGCGACGTTTCGCAGGTCGTTGCGAGTGGGCATGCGGAGAGGCACCTCAGGAGTTCAAGTGGGAGTCTGCGCGCTACGGCGCGCGACACGATCAACGGCGCGGAGCGCCGAGACCTTCCCATGGTAGACGGACGACGGCCCCCGGCGGACCCGCTGTGACCGGTCTGCCACTCCCGGAGGACGTCGACCCCCACGTCCCTCGCAGGCTCGGAGTCGGGGCCTAGGCCGCCGGCCGGTCCACGACCACCCAGGACAGCGCCGCGACGGCCGCGGTGACCAGGCCGACGGCCAGCCAGGCGGGCCAGCCCAGGCCCAGCGCGAGCACGTGCGCGAGGGCGAACGCGGCCAGGTAGGCCACCGCCAGCGCCGCCGCGACCGCCGCCCCGCGACGGGACCACCACAGCCAGCCGGCGACCAGCCCGCCGGCGGCCAGCACCGCCCCGCCGAGCGCCCGGACCCCGGTCGCCTGGGCGATGCCGAAGCCGACGGCGAGGCCGATCGCGGCCGGGACGGCGGAGGGCAGCCGGCTGCGGACCCGCGCCAGCGTGGAGGTCGTCATGACCTCCAGTCTCCCCCAGCAGCCGGGCAGGTGGTCGGCGTCGCCCAGGGTGCGATCTGCCACGCACCGCCGTCGGCGATGTCGAAGGGGGCGGCGCCCCCACCGCCCTGCACCGTGGCTGCGACCAGGGTCGAGGAGGCGTCCAGGGCCACGGTCACCGCCTGCGGGGTCTCCTGGTCGGCCCACCCGCCGTAGCTGCGCCAGGTGAGCAGCGCCGACGCCGTCCCGCCCGGCGCGACGCCGACCCGCTGGAACTGCAGGACGCCGTCCCCGGGCGCCTGTCCCTCCCCCACCTGCAGGGCCAGCGGCCGCCCACCCTGGAGCAGGACGACGACCGGGACCCCCTCGAGCCAGCACGGGGTCGCACCGGTGTTCGCGGCGACCAACGCCGCGGCCCGCAGCCCCATCGCCGCGTCGAACCCGCGGACGGTGAAGGAGAGGTCCTGCTGCGCACACGGGACGTCGGCCGCGACCGGCTCGGGCGTCGGGGTGGGCGCAGGCACCGGGAGCGGCGTGGGTGTCGGCGTCAGGGCTGGAGTCGGCGTCGGCGTCGGGCGCGGCTGTGCCTGTGGCGCCGGGGACGCGGTCGCCGGCTCCGGGCGGTCGGGGAGGTACACCCCGGCCAGCAGGAGCCCACCGGCGACCAGGAGACCGACCCCACCGGCCACCGACGGCCAGACCGGCCGCCGGCCGAGCTGCTGCAGGGACCGCTGGGCCAGCAGGGCGAGGGCGACCACGACCGCATTGACCACGGGCAGCGCGGTCAGGGCCCCGTCGTCGGAGGCTGCCCAGGTGGCCACCACCGCCCCGGCGCCCAGACCGCTGACTGCCAGCGCACCCAGCCACTCGCGCCCCGGCACGTCCGGGCTGGCCCGGAACCACCGCCCCACCGCCCGGACGCCGACGGCCTGAGCGAGCCACGCCGCCGTCAGCCCGACGGCCAGCCCGTGCGACCCCCCGAGGGAGGCGAAGAACAGCGGGATGCCGGCCGGGAAGGCCGCGAAGAAGACGATCAGGCCGGTGACGAGCGCCTGCAGCGGCGCCGGCAACGATGGCGCGTCGGGAGCGGGCCGCCGTCCGGGGAGCGTCCAGGCGAGCAGCACGGCCGCCAGCGCGACCAAGGCCATCCCCCCGCCGACCAGCCACCAGGCACGCTGCAGGGCAGCCTCGACGTCGGCGGCCGTGCACTCCCCCGTCAGCTGACACAGGGGGTTGATGTCACCGGGGTCGGGCCGGTACCGGCCGGTGGACAGGACCCCTCCCCAGGCGACCAGCCCACCGAGCAGGCCGGTGCCGACGACGGCGGCGCGTGCGGCGGTCACCGGCGCAGGATGCCGTACGGATCCGTTCCGGAGTGGGAGGTCAGCTCCCGGCGGCGGCCTGGACGGCGGCGGTGATGCCCGCGGGCGTGAGCTCGGCACCCTCCAGCTGCCTGCCGTCGACCAGCACGGTCGGGGTCCCGCTGACGCCGTCCTTGCTGGCCTGCTCGGTGGCCGCGGCGACCCAGTCGCCGTAGCGCAGGTCCCGGATGCCGGACTCGACGCCGGCCCCGACGGCCCCGGCCTGCGCGGCGTGCTCGACGAGCTGGTCGTCGCTGAGCCCTGCCGTGCCCTCGGCCGGCTGGTCGGCGAACAGCAGGTCGTGGAAGGCCCGGTACGCGTCGGTGCCGGACTCGGCCACGACCGCGGCGGCGTTCAGCGCCCGGGTCGAGTAGTCGGTGGTGGAGGCCTGGTCGAGGAAGGCCATGCCGTGGTAGCGCACCTGGACCGTGCCGACGTCGACCAGTGAGGCGAGCGTGTCGCCGCTGGTCTGCTCCAGTTGGGCGCAGGCCGGGCACTGGAAGTCCTCGTAGACGTCCACGGTCACCGGCGCGTCGGCGGGCCCGACGGCGAAGGCGTACCCGTCGACCGTGTTCGGCGGGGACGCAGCGGCGTCGGTCGACGTCCGGTGGGTCTGCACCAGGACGACGGCGACCAGCGCCACGACCAGGACGGCGGCGGCGACGACCCCGCCGACCATGGTGCGGCGGCGACGCTGCGCGGCTGCCAGCGCGGCGGCCTCGGCGGCCCGGCGCTCGGCGATGCGCGCCCGGGCGGCGGCCTTGCCCGACTGCGGGCGGGTGGTGTCAGCGGACACGGGCGGGCTCCGTCCAGAGAGGGGTGGGGGTGGGACCGAGCGCCAGCCGGGACGCCGGCCAGCGGGCGAGGGCCAGGGCGACCAGCAGCAGCGCGACGTCCCGGGCGACCTCGGCGGGGTAGGCGGTGTCGGCGGCGGCGACCGTCCCGCCGCCGCCGAAGCAGCCGCAGTCGATCTGCAGGCCGCGGGCCCAGGCTGAGCCCACGCCGAGGAGGAAGACGACCATCAGCGCGGCGGCGGCCAGCGCGGCCGTGCGCACGAGGACCCCGGCGAGCAGGGCCAGCCCCACGGCGATCTCGAGCACCGGCAGCCCGAAGGCGACCGGGCCCACCAGCCCCTCGGGCAGCAGCCGGTAGGCCCGCACGGCGCGCTCGGCGGCGGCGGGGTCGGGCAGCTTGAGCGCCCCGGCCACGACCAGCACGACACCCAGCAGCAGCCGGGCCGCGGTCGCGGCCCACGGGCGCACTCTGCTCATGCCCGGACTGTCGTCCCGGCGCCCCGGACGGTTCCCCGCGCGCGGCTGTCAGTTCCCTGGCAACCGGCCCCGGACGCGCCGAAGGCCCCGGCGCAGTGCGCCAGGGCCTTCGGTGCGGCCCCCTCGCAGGGCCCCGCCGCGCGCGGAGCGTGCGGTGGGGGGCGAGGGGGTCCTTCGACTTGTTCAGGCAGCCCGGAGGACGCCCTCGATCTCGAGCTCGACGGTGATCTTGTCGCCGACGACGACGCCGCCGCCGTCCATCGGCATGTCGATGTCCACACCGAACTCCTTGCGGGAGATCTCGGTCTTGCCGGAGAAGCCGGCGCGCGTGCCGCCGTAGGCGTCGGGGCCGAAGCCGTTGAGCTCCAGGGCCAGGGTGACCGGCTTGGTGATGCCCTTGATCGTCAGGTCGCCCTCGACGGTCCAGTCCTCGCCCTTGTTGCGGATGCCGGTGGAGCGGAACTCCATGACGGTGTGGTTGCCGGTGTCGAAGAAGTCGGCGGACTTGATGTGCGCGTCGCGCTGCTCCTGCCGGGTGTCGATCGAGTCCATGTCGATGGTGGCGTGGACGGTCGAGGCCGACGGGTCGGCGGCGGTGACGATCTCACCGGAGAACTCGCGGAAGTAGCCGCGGACCTTGCTGACCATCATGTGGCGGACGGAGAAGCCCACGGTGGAGTGGGAGGCGTCGATGTCCCACGTGCCGACGACGTAGCCAGGGATCTGGGTGGTGCTGGTCATGGTGACCTCCGGGTGGTTGAGCGTTGTACTGCTTTCGTCGTCCCGAAGCGTAGTTGAGCTCTTGACTATTCCGCCAGTACCCTGAGGGGGTGACTTCCCCCGTGTCGCCCCGTCCGGTCCCGGAGGCGGAGCCTGCCCAGCCGCGCTGGCTGGACGCCGAGGAGCAGAAGGCCTGGCGGGCGTGGCTCTACAGCACGACGCTGCTGCAGGACCGGCTGGAGCGGGACCTCACCCACTCCGCCGGCGTCTCGAGCGCCTACTACGAGATCCTCGTGCAGTTGTCCGAGGCGCCGGAGCGGCGGATGCGGATGAGCCAGCTGGCCGACCGCTGCCTGGCCTCCCGCAGCCGGCTCTCGCACGCGGTGTCCCGGCTCGAGGAGCGCGGCTGGGTCGCCCGCGAGGTGTGCGTCGAGGACGGCCGCGGCCAGCTCGCCGTCCTCACCGACCAGGGCATGGCGGCGCTGGTGGAGGCGGCCCCGGTGCACGTGGCCAGCGTGCGCGAGCACCTGTTCGACCAGCTGTCCCCCGCCCAGATCGCGGCGATGCGCGACATCGGCGAGACGCTGCTGCGTCACCTCGACGCGCGCTGACGGCGCCGGCCGGGGTGACCGGCCGGCGCCGCGGGCTCAGGCGGCGGGGTCCAGCGTCTCGCCGGCGAGGAACAGCCGGCGCGACTCGACGCCGGTGTCGGGGTTGTCGGTGAAGATGCCGTCCACGCCGGCCTCCCAGAAGCGCAGCTGCTCCTGCAGGGCGAGGCCGTAGTCGTCGGGGGCGGTGCCCTCGCGGAGGTCGGTGGGCAGGAACGTGTTCTCGTTGCGCAGCGTGTACGGGTGCACGATCAGGTCGACCCGGTGCGCGTCGGCCACGAAGGACGTCGCCTCCCCCAGGCTGCCGTCGGCGTTGCGGGCGATGACCTGGTTCTTCTCCGGGCCCACCCCGTCGGCGTACTCGGCGACCTCGGCCAGCCCCGCCGCGCTGGACAGGTCGGCGTAGGTGCGCGGGTCGCCGGCGGCGACGAGGTCGGCCGGGGCCCCGCTGGCCGACAGCAGCTGCACCAGCGGCACCCGCACCCGCAGGTCGTGCAGCTCGCGCAGGTTCGTCGTCTCGAACGACTGCAGGAACACCGGGGAGCTGCGCCGGTCCATCCGCGCCTGGCGCAGGTCGGCCAGCAGCGGCTCCTCCAGCGACAGGCCCTCGGCGTCGAAGTAGGTGGGGTGCTTGGTCTCGATGTAGACCCCGATCTCGCGGTCCAGCTCCTCGCTCAGCCGCTTGCGCAGCTCGAGCACCTCGTCCAGCGTCGGCACCGGGTACAGCCCGTCGTAGACGGTGTTCTCCTCGCGGATCTCCGGCAGTCGCTCGACCGCGCGCAGCGTGCGCAGCTCGGCGAGGGTGAAGTCCTCGGTGAACCAGCCGGTGAGCTCGACGCCGTCCACGGTCTTGGTGGTGCGGCGGTCGGCGAACTCGGGGCGCTCGGCGACGTCGGTGGTCCCGGAGATCTCGTTCTCGTGCCGGGACACCAGCACGCCGTCGGCGGTGCTGACGACGTCGGCCTCGATCACGTCGGCCCCCATCCGGGCGGCGAGCTCGTAGGAGGCCAGCGTGTGCTCGGGCCGGTAGCCCGACGCGCCGCGGTGGCCGATCACGAGCAGCTCGTCGGCGAGTTCACCGCCGCCACGACGGTCGGCGAGCGCGGACGCCGGGACGGCGAAGGACAGCGGCAGCGCCAGGGCGACGGCGACGCCGGCCACGGTCAGCCTGCGGGAGCGGGACATGCCTTCTCCTCCGGGCTCGGACGGCGACCCTCGCCGACGGCCCACACCCCCACCACAGCACGCGCACAGCGACCCCGGGGCGAACAGCGGGTGAAAGCGGGCGCGACCCGGCGCGTCGGCCCGCGTGTCGGCCGGGCTCAGTCCTGCCAGACCGCCCGCACCCGGTCGGCCACGGCCGCGGCCTGGGCCCGGCCGGCCCGGGCGGAGGGCTCGCGCGCGGCCGGGTCGAGCACGTTGCCCCCGATCGCCGACAGGCTCGCCCGGTCCGGGGAGACCACCGCGACCCGGCTCACCAGCCCGGTCACCTGGGCGTCGACGCTGGTCATCGGCCCGGCACCGCGGGGCAGCGGGGCGATGACGACGATCCGGTCGTACCGGGCGGCGAGGTCGGCGTTGGCCGGGGAGCGCATCCCGCCGTCCATGTACCGGTGCCCGGCGATGGTCACCGGCGGGTAGACGCCGGGGACGGCGCAGCTGGCGCCGACGGCCGCGACCAGCTCGACCTGCGAGGACCGGGTGAAGGTGGTGAACGCCCCGCTGTCGGCGTCGACGGCGGTGACCACCAGCGGCCGGTCCGGCCACTGCGCCGAGGGCAGGACGGCGGTGATCGCGGCGCGGCGTTCGGCCTCGGAGGGGGTGCGGCCGGAGTCGGCCGCGGTCCGGGCGAGCCGGCCGATCCGCCGCCGGAAGACCGCGTCGTCCCGGCGGGCGAGCAGCATCGCCAGGCCGTAGCGGGCCAGCGTGCCGCGGCCGAGCCGGGCGACCGGCGCGGCCTCCGGCGGCGTCAGCTGGGCGGCGAAGAGCTCCTCGAGCGGGGTGCCGCTGCGCAGCGCGGCACCGACGACCGAGCCGGCCGAGGTGCCGACGACCAGGTCGGCGGTGGCCAGGTCGACGCCGGCCTCGGCCAGCCCGGCCAGCACCCCGACCTCCCAGGCGATCCCGGTGATGCCGCCGCCGCCGAGGACCAGGGCCGTGCGCTGCGAGCTCATCGGCCCATCCTGGCCCACGCCCGCACCGGCCCGGCCTGCCCGCCGCGGACACCCGTCCGGGGCAGGAGCGGCCTCCTGCGGCCGTCGGGTCACTACTGTGCGCCGGGTGACCTGCGAGCGGCCGCCATGCTGAGCGACGACCACAGCGGCGTCTCCCTGCCGCACCGCGAGGAGTCACCGGCCCGCCAGGTCGGACGCCGGGTGCTCATCGCCTCGCTGACCCTGATCGCGACCGTGCTGATCGTCTACGCCGACCGCGAGGGCTACCGGGACAACAACGGCGGCGAGCTGAGCCTGCTCGACGCCACGTACTACGCAACGGTCAGCCTCTCCACGACCGGCTACGGCGACATCGTGCCGGTCTCCCCCAGTGCGCGGCTGATCAACATCGTGGTGATCACGCCCCTGCGCGTGCTGTTCCTGCTCATCCTCATCGGGACCACCCTGGAGGCGCTCACCGCGCGCTCCCGGGAGGAGTTCCGGGTCCGACGCTGGAGGTCTCGCGTGCGCCAGCACGTCGTCGTGTGCGGTTACGGCACCAAGGGGCGCAGCGCCATCCGCGCCCTGCTCAGCACCGGGACGGACGCCGACCACATCGTCGTCGTCGACCCGGACCCGCGGGCGGTCGACGAGGCGACGTCGGCCGGCCTGACCGCCGTCCTCGGCGACGCCGGACGGCGGGAGGTGCTTCGCCGCACGTCGGTGGAGAAGGCCCGCGCCGTCGTCGTGGCCGCCGACCGGGACGACGCCTCGGTGCTGATCACCCTCACCGTCCGCCAGCTCAACCCCACCGTGCCGATCACCGCCACCGTGCGCGAGGAGGAGAACGCCAGCCTGCTGCGGCAGTCCGGCGCCGACACGGTCATCACCTCCTCGGCGACGTCCGGGCGGCTGCTGGGCCTGGCGACCGACTCCCCCGGCGTGGTCGCGGTGGTGGAGGACCTGCTGACCAGCGGCCGCGGGCTGGACCTGCAGCAGCGGGCGGTCACCCAGCACGAGGTGGGCCTGGGGCCACGGCAGCTGACCGACGTCGTCCTGTCGGTGGCGCGCGGCGGGCGCACGCTGCGCTTCGACGACCCGGTGATCGGCACGCTGCAGAGCGAGGACGTGCTCGTGGTGGTCAAGGCCCACGGGCGCACCGTCACCGGCGCCTGACCGCACCGGACGGCCGGCGCCGATCAGCGTCGCCCGACCGGGTCACGCACCACTGGAGTTGCCGGGCGGTCCGGCCCGCCGAAGACTCGCCGGGTGAGCCATGCGTCCAGCGACACCACAGCCGCTCCCGAGGGCACCGCCCTCAAGCGGGCCATCAGCGGCAAGCTGCTCTACGTCTTCATCCTCGGCGACGTGCTCGGGGCCGGGATCTACGCCCTGGTCGGGGAGATCGCCGGCGAGGTCGGCGGCGCGATCTGGGTCCCGATGCTGGTCGCCCTGCTGCTGGCACTGCTCACCGCCGCGAGCTACGCCGAGCTGGTCACCAAGTACCCCAGGGCGGGCGGGTCCGCCGTCTTCGCCGAGCGGGCCTTCAAGCGGCCGGTCATCTCCTTCCTGGTCGGCTACTGCATGCTCGCCGCCGGCGTCGTCAGCGCGGCCGGGCTGTCGCTGGCCTTCGCCGGTGACTACCTGTCGGTCTTCCTCGACGTGCCCGCCGTGCCCGCGGCCGTGGTCTTCCTGGCCGTCATCGCGCTGGTCAACGCCCGTGGCATCAAGGAGTCCATGCGGGCCAACCTGGTGATGACCGTCATCGAGGTCTCCGGGCTGGTGCTGGTGATCGTGCTGGGCGCCATCGTGTTCGGCCGCGGCGACGGTGACGTCGGCCGGGTCGTGCAGTTCCCCGAGGGCGTCTCCGCCGGGTCGGCGGTCCTGGCCGCGGCGATCCTGGCGTACTACTCCTTCGTCGGGTTCGAGACCTCGGCCAACGTCGCCGAGGAGGTCCGCGACGTCAGCCGGGTGTACCCGCGGGCGCTGTTCGGGGCGCTGCTCACCGCCGGCGTCGTCTACGTGGCCATCGGCCTGGTCGCCTCCATCGTGCTGCCCACCGAGGAGCTCGCCGGCTCGACCGGCCCGCTGCTGGAGGTCGTCCGGGCCACCGGGCTCGGCGTGCCCGACCAGCTGTTCAGCGCGATCGCGCTGATCGCCGTCGCCAACGGTGCCCTGCTGACGATGATCATGGCCAGCCGGATGGTGTTCGGCCTGGCCGAGCAGCGGCTGCTGCCCCCGGTGCTGGGCGCGGTGCTGCCGGGCCGGCGCACCCCGTGGGTGGCGATCGTGGTCACCACCGTCGTGGCCATGGCGCTGACCCTGATCGGCGACCTGGGCGCGCTGGCCAACATCGTCGTCCTGCTGCTCCTGCTGGTGTTCGTCAGCACGAACCTGTCGGTGCTGGTGCTGCGCCGGGACCGGGTCGAGCACGAGCACTTCACCGCCCCGGCGGTCCTGCCGGTGCTGGCGATCGGCTCGTGCCTGCTGCTGCTGTGGAAGCAGGAGGCCACGACCTGGCTGTGGTCGGCGGTGCTGCTGGCCGCCGGCGTGGCGCTGTACGTGCTCGCCCAGGCACCCTGGTGGCGCGGCGACCGGTCCCGGCCGGGCAGGTCGGCGCAGGCGCGCTGAGACCGGTCCCGGGACGGTCAACGGCCGCCCTGTGAACACCTCGTGAACTGACGGGCCGCAGGTCCGTCCGCGCCCCCGCCCGGGTGAGGATGCTGACCACCGGTGAGAGGACGGACCAGCAGATGACGGTCGCCCAGCCCAGCGCGGTCGAGATCGGCCTGATGTCCGGGCGCGCGGGGTACGTGCTGAAGGCCAACGACCGGGGTGCCTTCACGGTCGCCTCGCCCACCCTCTACCCGCACATGTGGAGCTGGGACGCCGGCTTCGTGGCCCTGGGCATCGCCACGGTGTCGGTGCCGCGGGCGCTCAGCGAGCTGCGCAGTCTGCTGTCGGGGCAGTGGGCGACCGGGATGATCCCGCACATCCTGTTCCACTCCCCCAGCGACTACTTCCCCGGTCCCGAGCGGTGGCGCACCCAGGTGGCCGCGGCCCGCCCGGCCGGCGTCCTCACCTCGGGCATCTGCCAGCCGCCGATCCACGTGATCGCGCTGTCCCGGATCCTGCACGACGCCCGGCGCAAGGGGGGTGCGGACCAGGAGCTGGCCGAGGAGTTCGTGCGGGAGACCTTCGACGCCTGGCTGGCCTGGCACTCCTACCTGGCCACCGCGCGCGACCCGTACTCCTACGGCCTGGTCGAGATCCACCACGGCTGGGAGTCCGGGATGGACGACTCCCCCCGCTGGGACGCCCCGTACGCCAACGTGCGGGTCGGGGCGATGCCACCGTTCGTCCGGGCCGACCTGGCGCACGTCGCCGACCCCTCCCAGCGGCCCAGCGACGCCGAGTACGCGAAGTACCTGTGGCTGCTGGAGCAGAAGGTCCATGCCCGCTACGACGACGCGGTCTACCGCGCGACCGGCGACTTCGTCATGGGCGACGTCCTGGTCTCCGCGCTGCTGGCCGCCGCCAGCGACCTGCTCGCCGACATGGGCGAGGAGCTGGGCATCGGCGGCGGGGCCTCGGGCGGGGTGGAGCAGTCCCGGGCGATCGCCCGGCGCTTCCGCACCGGCGTGCTGCGCTCGGTGAACCCCGAGACCGGGCTGGCCCGGGACCTGGACCTGCGCACCGGCACCTGGCTGGACGTCGAGAGCGCCGCCGGCTTCGCCCCGCTGCTGTGCGGTGGCGACGACGCGCTCACCCGCCGGCAGCGCGACCTGCTGCTGGGCCCGCGCTGGTGCGGCCACTCCCGGCTGCGCTGGCCGGTGGTGCCCTCGGTCTCCCCCGCCTCGCCGGCCTTCCGCGAGCAGACCTACTGGCGCGGGCCGCAGTGGCCGGTGCTCAACTGGCTCATGGCCTGGGCGCTCAACCGCTCCGGCGAGCAGGAGGCGGCCAACCAGCTGCGGCTGGCCGGGTTGAGCCAGCTCGTCGACTGCGACTTCGCCGAGTACTACCAGCCGGTGACCGGGGAGACCCTGGGCAGCCGCGACCAGTCCTGGACGGCGGCGATCGCGCTGGACTTCCTGGCCGCGCGGCGCCCGGCGCAGCGCCGTCCGGTGCGCTGGCTGACCAGCGAGCTGCCACGGATCACCCCGACCCAGCGGGCCGCCGACCTGGCCGGTGACCGCCCGCCGCGCACCCGCGGCCCGGCGACGACCCCGGAGATGCCCCGCACCCCGTGAACTGGTCCCGCCAACTGAGCACAGCAGGCTTCCCACCCGGCCTTGAGGTCAAGCCGGGCGGGAAGCCCCGTCACAGCGCACAGATCACGGTCGGCCAGGAGAGGCCCGGAAAAGCGACCATCTACATCACTTCTTGTGTGCGGATCGAGGCCCAGCTTGCTGAGCTGATGCTGGCGATCACGTCTCCAGGGGGTCGGACAGCTCATCGACAGTCGTCAACTCCGCTGGATCCTCGACGACCGCCGTGCTGTTGGCGTCGAACTGGTCGAGCGTCTCACCGGGCTCACCTTCGCTGATGTCCCGTTGTACCGCCTTACCGATCGCCTTCTCCACGAGCTTGACCAGGGCCTCACGCCGGGCAACGAAGTAGCTGTCGAAGTCATCGGTGCGCAGAGATGACGCGTCAACGAGGTGAGTGGCCAGCAGCCCGTCGAGCTGCGCAGCGCCGATTCCTGCCTTCTTGGCCACTACCCCCAGGTAGGCCGACGGCGCGCTTCCCCCGATGGTCCGGTTGGTCGCGGCCGAGAGTGGCGTCTTGTTAATGATGCTCTCGCGCCGCTCGTCGTCGATGCCGTGCTCGAAGCACCAGCGTTGTGGGAACACGTGGTGGATGTCCACGGCCAGGTTGGCGTACTGCACCTTGTCCAGCGCCTGCCCCTTCATCCAGTCGTGGGCGCCGTTGCCGAGGAGCAGCGCGTAAATGCCCTTGTATGCGGCGGCCCCACGGGTGCGCAGGGAGTGCAGTCGGCTCTCGACGAAGTTGGCGTCCTGCACGGTCCGCGGGACAACGGCTCCCTCGAGCTGACGCGCCCAGGGCGGGACCTGCTCGAGGTCCCGGATGAAGCGCGTCTCGATGGCTCCGCCGTAGAGCTCTCCCAAGATGCCGCACCAAAACCACTGGGCCAGTCGCTCCCGGACGCCGATGAGGTCGGCGTCCGCTCCGAGGAGGACCTTCATGGCAGCCAACGGCACCAACTGCTTGGGGTAGGGCAGGAAGCGTGACCCGAAGATATGCAGGTCGGCCAGGAAGGTGGAGGACCAGACGAACGCCTCCTGGAGCTCGTCCCGCCACTGCAGGTAGTCGGCAAGTCCGAGCTTGAGCACGTCTTCACGCTTGGCCGACACGGCGGGCGGGCGATCGGATGCATCAGCTCGGTTCCGCTGGAGTGTGGTGAGCATGGTGACCGCCTGCAGGAAGTCGGTGTTCTCCACGGCGGTGAGCGCGGGGTAGCCAGCGAACTTGAGCTGGATCTCCCGCCAGTCGTCGTTGAGCCGGAAGTCCTCACCGTGCTGATCGAAGTAGCTGCCATCACCGGCGAATGTCGCGGTCAGCAGCTCGAACACGTTCAACTGCAGGCCGCCGGTGTTGACCTTCTCGAAGACGGTGGCCACGGCAGACTTGCTGGTCGCGGTGTCTAGCTCGATCGCAGGGATGTTGTAGGTGCCGGCAGGCTGGACGACAGCTGCGTGGAACTGGCTGGCCACGTGGTTGTCAGCCATGGCGAACAACCAGTTCACGGTGTCCGCTCCGGCGAACAGGAGGCGTACCGGGAAGTACCCCTCGGATCGCTCTTTGTCAGCATCGGACAAGTCGAGCTCGACTGTCTTGCCGAAGTTGGAGCGCACCACCCCGTCGCCCGGCACCGACAGGACCGCGTCGTCGATCCGGTCTTCGCCGAGCAGAGCAGTCTTGATGTGGACGTAGTAGCGGCGGCTGAGCTTGCGGCCTCGGCTGTCCTCGGTGTCGACCACACCGTCGCCTGTCAGGGCCTGGGTCAGCGAGGTCAGCCGTTGCTGGCCGTCGAGCAGCAAGAGGTCGGCCGTCGTGCCGGACGGCAGCGTCACACCCTCCACCGGTCGGGGCTTGAATCGGATCTGCTCGTTGCCGGTCTTCAACAGCATGACGACGCCCAGCGGGTGGCCGCGCAGGATGGTCACGAGCAGTTGGCGGATCCGTTCGTCCTCCCACTTGTAGCCGCGCTGGAAGTCGGGCAGCTGGATCCGACCGCTCGTCGTCCACCTCAAGTAGTCGCTCAGCTCGTAGAGCGGTGTCTGGAATCCCATGTCAGCCCCCGTGGTGTTGTTGGTCAGGCAACGGTCGTCTTGGCGGTCGCACGGCGGCGGACGTCGGCGAGGACGGTGACGATGCCGTCCACCTGGTCGTCGGTGAACAACGACTGCGGGCCCCGCGGGGCGTCGTCGCTGAACGGCGACTCGAAGAGCCGGGCCGGCTCCATCACGCCGTTCGCGGTCAGGTGCTCGACGATCAGCTGGATGAACCGCAGCTGGCTGGCGGAGAACCCGGCACCGCGGGAGAAGTCGGCGAACGCGGCCACCGCCGCTTCCCGGTCCAGCCCGACCAGCGACCGCACGAACAAGCCGAGCCCCTTGGCCTCTGCCTGCGCCTTGTCCAAGTCCTCGCGCGTCCCGACTCCAGAGGCCAGCAACATCTCCTCCAGCGCGGCCACGTCGGCATCGGTGAGCTGGAGGTTGCGCCGCAGCCGCTGCAGGGAGAGGTGGTCCTCGTGCTGGCGCAGGTACGCCCGCGCCTTGTCCCGGAAGCGTCCCAGGTCCGTGCCGGGGGTCAGGTACGGCAGCTCGACCTCGGTCACCGGAGCGGCATCATCAGCGAAGTCCGTGTAAACGACAGCCCGCCGCTCCCGAGCAACGAACCGCACCAGCCCGCGCACCCGCCTCCGGGCGGTCTCAAGCATGGGCAGCGTGACGTCGAGCCACCACTCGTCGTCGGCCAGCTCGGCGAGCAGCTGCTCGGCCGCCTTGACCGACGGGATGGCGGTCTGGGACAGCAGGGCCGCGGTGATGTCCTGCACCTGCGTGCGCATGCGCTCGAAGGTCGGGCCGTCCCCGTCCAACCGGGCCAGCTGACAACGCAGGAGCATGAGGTCGAAGCGCTTGGCACCCTCGTCGTCCCGGCTGCGTGCGGACGGCAGCCCGGCCAGGTGCCGGCCGATCTCCTCAGTCTTGACGCGGTCCAGACGCCGCCAGGCCGACCAGTCGGAGTAGATCTCCACCCACTGACGGGCCGGCCGCACGACCACGTTCTGCAGGTTCATGCCCAGGACGACGTCGTGCATCGCCCAGGCCAGGTCGACGCGCAGCCCCGGGTTGCTCTGCTCGCCCTCCCCCACGTCGGGCAGCACGGCATCCGGGCCCAGTTCCGCGTCCAGCCCGGCGACCAGGCCGAGCCGCGCCTCGAACAGCCGCTGGGTCAGCGACTTCTGCACCGACCCGGCGGCACCGGTCATCCCGGCGCCGAAGAACTCCAGGTTGCCGCAGACGTCGAGCACTAGGAACTCGGTCTTGGGGGCGCCCGGGCAGTAGAGGTCGGGACGCAGCCGGGTGCCGCGGCCGATCATCTGCCAGAACTTGCTCGATGAGCGCACCAGCTTAAAGAAGACCAGGTTGACGATCTCGGGGACGTCGACGCCGGTGTCGAGCATGTCGACGGAGATGGCGACGTGCGGCTCGTTCTCCGGGACGGCGAACTGGTCGATCAAGTGACCGGCCGTGGTGACCGCGTGGGTGATGACCGCCGCGTACCTGCCACCGTAGCCGGGGTACTGGGCGTCGAATCGCTGCTTGACGAACTCCGCGTGCGCCTGGTTCTTGGCGAAGACGATCGTCTTGCCCAGCCGGTCACCACCGGCGACCTTGAGGCCGCGCTCCATGAGGGTGGCCAGCACCCGGTCGACGGTGTCGGCGTTGAAGAGGAACCGGTTGAGCTCCTCGGCACCGACGGCATCGGGTGCGGTCCCGTCGTCGGTGCCCCAGTCCAAGGCGTCCCACGCGTCCTTCTCGTCCTCGGAGAGGTCGGCGTACCGGATGCCGGAGCGCGTGAAGGTGGTGGGCGCGGACAGCGCGCGCGGCGGCACGAGGTAGCCGTCGGCGATGGCCTCGTCGAGCGGGTAGGCGTCGGTGGGGACGCCGTCCTCCAGGTTGAACAGCGAGTAGGTGTTGCGGTCGATCTCGTCCTTCGGCGTGGCGGTGAGCCCGACGAGGAGGGAGTCGAACCAGCTGAACAGGGCGCGGTACTTCTGGTAAACCGACCGGTGCGCCTCGTCGATGACCACCAGGTCGAAGTGCCCCGGGCCGAACAACCGGCGCCCGCCCTCGACGGCGTTGACCAGGTTGAGCATGGTCGGGTAGGTCGAGACGAAGACCCGCCCGTCGGCGGACTTCTCCTCCAGCAGGTTCACGGTGGTCACGTTGGGCAGGTGCGCCCGGAAGGCGTTGGCGGCCTGCTTCACCAGCACCTGCCGGTCGGCGAGGAACAGCACCCGCTTCACCCAGCCGGCGCGCATCAGCTGGTCGACCAAGGCGATGACGGTGCGGGTCTTGCCGGAGCCGGTGGCCATCACCAGCAGCGCCGCCCGCTGCTTGTCGGTGAACGCCTCGCCGACGGCGCGGATGGCCCGCTGCTGGTAGGGGCGCTCGACGATCGTGTTGCTGATCGCGGTGTCCGCGAGCGAGGCACGGGTGCGGCGCCGCTGCACCATCAGGGCGAGCTCGTCGGCGGTGCGGAAGCCCTCGACCCGGCGGGGCGGGTAGCCGGAGGCGTCGTCCCACAGCCAGGTCTCGTAGCCGTTGGTCCAGTAGACGACCGGACGCCGCCCGTGCATCTGCTCCAGGCTGTCGGCGTAGAGCTTGGCCTGGTACTGGCCGTTGTTCGGGTCGACACTGGTGCGCTTGGCCTCCACGACGGCGAGCGGCAGCCCGTCCGCGCCCCAGAGCACGTAGTCGGCCCGGCCGGCGCCGGACGTGGTGGGCAGACCGGTGACCGGGTACTCGCGGTCGCGGTCGTCGGTGAGCTGCCAGCCCGCTTCGCGGAGCAACTCGTCGATGAGCGCGGTGCGGGTGGTGGCCTCGTCGTAGTCGTGCGTGTCGTCGAGGACATGCTCGGCCTGCGCGGCGGCGATCTGCTGGCGCAGCTGCTCGATCTCCGCGGCCTGGGAGGCCGCGAGGTCGTCACGCTCCCGCAGTTGGCGGGCGTGTTCCTCGTCCTGCCGCTGGAACCTCTCGGCGAGCTTCTGCACGTCGGCGCGGGTGAGCGGAGCAGCCCGCTGGGCGAGCGCGGGGTCGAACCGGGCGGCGACCGGCGTTTGGCCGGGCACGCGCGAGTAGCGCTGCGCAGCCCAGACGACGACGTGGAAGAGCTCCCGGACGGCGTCGAACGCGGCCTGCGGCGGGATCGGCCGCTGGTCGTGGACGGCGGTGTTGCCGAGCTTGCGGATCAGCGTGAGCTTGTTGGTGATGCCGAGCGGGACCTTGCGGGCGAACGCGGGGTCGGAGATCCGGGCGGCCAGGTCGTCGCGGTAGGCATCCGGGAGGCCGTCGACCGCGTAGATGTGCTTGACCAGCTGCTCGATGCCCCGGCGCGCGTAGATGCACGCCGACCGCGGGTCCGTGGACAGGTACGACTCGGCCCGCCCGCAGTCGGCGGCGATCTCCGGCCAGTCCTGCCGCAGGAACCCGAAGTTGCTCATCCCCACCCGTCCCCCGTCGTTGGATCGCCGACAGCTTGCCCTGCCGGGCAGGTCCGCGCCCGGAACCCACCGGGCGGGGTCATCCCGTCGTGGGACGCGGCGACTGGATCAACTGCCGCTCGCGCTCTCTGCGCGGGGTCTACCCCGAGAGCCAACAGGCCAACTGACCTGGGCTTTCATGTTGATCAGCGCCCAATTCCGGGATGGTATTCGAACACCTGATCGAACAGGCGGGAGGGGTGGTGGACATGCTCGTCGAGGACGCGCCGACCGTCGTCGTCCCCCTGTTCGACCCGTTCCCGGACGCGGGCATGTTCGGCCCCGGGGGCTCGGCCGAGCAGGAGGCCACCCACTCGCGCGCCGCCCGGGAGGCCACCGACCGCGAGGCAGCACGGCAACGGTCGCTGGTGCCGCCACCCGACGTGGCAATGGTGCTGAGCTTGCTGACCCGGTGCGCGGAGGTGCCACTGCGCACCGCGTCCGGTGCGCCCGTCAGCGACTCGGCCGGGCAGCTCGCCCGGGTGCGGGCCCTGGTCCAGGCGCAGAACGCGCTCGCCGCCGAGCTGGCCCGCACCGTGCGCTCGGCCGAGGAGGCCGGCGCAGCGCAGTTCGACGGGCACAAGGCGATGACGCCCTGGCTGAAGGGCCACCTGCACTTCAGCGGCGCGGAGGCCGCCCACATCGTCAAGGCCGGCAAGACGCTGGAGGCACTCCCCGGCTGGGCCGAGGCCGCCCGCACCGGTCGGGTCACCCCAGAGCAGACCGCAGTGGTGGCGAAGACGGCCACCCCCGCCCGACTCGCCCGCGCCGAGGAGCTCGGCGCCGACCTGCACGGGGACGACGGCATCGACGCCACCCTGGTCGCCTCCGCGACCGGCGAGCACGCCGAGGACCTGCCCTTCGTGGTCAGGCGAGTGCTCGAGTGGATCGACCCCGACGGCCCCGAGCCCGACCCCACGAAGCAGCGCGAGGTCCACCTGTCCCCGTCGCCGGGCGGGGGCGGCAGCTTCCACGGCCGGCTCGATGCCGTCGCCTACGAGCGGTTCGCCACCGTGCTGACCGCCTTCCAGCAGGCCGGCCGCGTCGCCGACGACGACCGCACGCACGCCCAGCAGATGGGCGACGCGCTGGCGCAGGCCTCCGATGTGCTGCTCGCCAGCGAGGGCGTGCCGATGCTGCGCAAGCACCGCGCCCAGGTCGCCGCCACCATCTCCGCCGAGGACCTGCTCGACCACGAGGTCGTCGCCGACGCGGCCCGGCTGGGGTCCGGCCAGACGGTGTCCAACGAGGTGGCCCGCCAGCTGGCCTGCGACTCGATCATCACCCGGGTGCTCTTCGGCCCTGACGGGACGCCGCTGAACATCGGCCGCGCCCAGCGACTGGTGCCGGCACACATCCGCAAGGCCGCCGAGGCCCGGGACGGCGGCTGCGTCTTCGCCGGGTGCGCCACCCCGACCTGGTGGTGCGATGCCCACCATGTGCGGGAATGGGTCGCCGACCACGGTGAGACATCGGTCGAGAACACCGCGTTGCTGTGCGAACGACACCACACCCAGGTGCACCACGGGTTCTCGATCACCTGGAATCCGGTGGAGCACCGATGGCGCACCTGCCGGCCGGACGGGTCGGAGATCCTGGTCGGCTACCCACTGGAACCCTTGGTCCCTCGCGACTAGCGGTCGATCAGAGCTGCCCCGAGAACGCCCGCGCTTGGAGCGACTTCACGAGTGCCGCACGAGCGACCTGGTCGCTCGCAAGACTGTCCCGCTGTCTCTTAACCAAGCGCAACACGTTCACATAGCGGCGCTGTGCCTCGACAGAGGGTCGGGCGATGCGCATGGCGCGCAGTTCCTTCGCATTGATGTTTGCTTGACTGACCGCAGACTTTGCCATTCCCCGCAGCACAGCTTTCCCGTAGCTGCTGTTGAGGTAGCCGCTGACGAAGTCCGGCTGAACCCCCTCTCGCAAACGAACGCGGATCAGATATCCCGCGTATGCCATTAGTCGATCTGAATCGACGACCGCGGTTTTACCCACAAGAGCTGGACTGTTCGTGCGATTGAACAACAGATCGCCGCGGCGGACGGTGTATCGCCGAATCGCGTCAGTGGACAGCTCTGTGTACTTTAAATCTTCCAAGTCGAGCTCGCCCGCGTAGCTAAGGTTGCCCATACGCAGCACAGGTAGATCGCCGGTGCTTGTTGATTTCTGCGACGTTCCGTAATCGATCGACTCGGCCAACTCGCCAATGGTCACCATCGGCCAACGCTGCGGCCAGGTAGCAGGGTGACCGAAATGTTCGGTGAAGATCGACTGCTGTAGATGCGCGACAGCCTCTAACTGTCGCACACGCATTAGCGCAAGCCGTTCGGCCTGGTTCAGAATTGTCGCAATCCGCCGCTGCTCGTTCAGCGACGGCAGCTGCAGTTGTTGCCGATACGCATCGTCACGGTTCAGTCCAGGAACGGCAGCTGCTCGGTTCAAGGTCGTCAAGCCGAGCGCTGGAAGCCGGTGGGCTAGCCAACGTAGGTCTACCGTTGCGGCGTCCTCGTCGATGTAGTAAGTCGTGTCAATCGGCCAGCAAGCTCGTGGCGAGTAGTGGATTTCACCGAACGAACCCTTCCGTCCGATGACGATCGTCGGCCCCGCCGTCAGCCCCTGCGAATGTGTACCGATTTGCCCGTTCGAGCCATAAACAGGAACCGCACCCCCTACACGAGCGCTGGCCGGCAAGGACTTGCCGTACTTGAATACACAAATGTCACCCAGCGAGACGGTCGGCCACGTCACGAGAGCATTTCCTTCAGATCAGCAAGGCCCTGCTGGATCTCCTTCTCCATCTGCTCGAGCTCGGCGATGACCTCCAACGGGTCGCGGTGCTCGACCTCCTCGTGCACGACCTCGCGGTACCGGTTCAGCGAGAGGTCGTAGTCCTGCGCGGCGATGTCGGCCTTGGGCACGCAGAAGCTCTGCTCGGTCCGCGCCCGCGTCAGCTCCTCGCCGTCCCGCTGCTCCCACCTGGTCAGCACGTCGCCCAGGTCGTTGGCCTCGGTCGGCGTCCGCTTGTCGTCGAGGCTGAAGCCGTCGGCGCGCACGTCGTAGAACCACACGTTGTCCGTGCCGCCCGAGTCGGTGCGAGTGAAGAACAGGATCGCGGTCGAGACTCCCGCGTACGGGCGGAACACCCCGCTCGGCAGCTTCACGACCGCGTCCAGCTTCTGCTCTTCGACCAGCATCGTCCGCAGCTTCTTGTGCGCCGTCGACGAGCCGAATAGCACGCCGTCCGGGACGATCACGGCCGCCCGACCACCCGGCTGCAGCAGCCGGAGCAACAGCGCCAGGAACAGCAGCTCGGTCTTGCGGGTCTTCACCACGCGCTGGAGGTCCTTCGACACCGTCTCGGCGTCCAGGCTGCCGGCGAACGGCGGGTTGGCCAGCACCAGTGAGTACCGGCCCTCGTCACCCGAGGCGCCCTCAGACAGGGAGTCGCGGTAGCGGATGTCGGGCTGCTCGACCCCGTGCAGCAGCATGTTCATGCTGCCGATCCGCAGCATGGTCGAGTCGAAGTCGTAACCGTGGAACATGCCGTGGTGGAAGTGCCGCGACAGCTGTGCGTCGTGCAGCGCTTCGGGGTGCTCTCGGCGCAGGTGCTCCCCCGCCGCCACCAGGAACCCGGCCGTACCGCAGGCCGGGTCGACGATCGTGTCGGTCGGCGTGGGCGCGGTCATCGCGACCATCAGCTCGATGATGTGCCGGGGCGTACGGAACTGGCCGTTGTGACCCGACGTGGCGATCTTGCCGAGCATGTACTCGTAGAGGTCGCCGTTGGTGTCGCGGTCGTCCATCGGCAGGTCGTCGAGCATGTCGACCACCCGGGCCAGCAGCGCCGGCGTCGGGATGGTGAACCGGGCGTCGCGCATGTGGTGTGAGTAGGTGGAGCCGTCACCGCCGATCCGCTGCAGGAACGGGAAGACGCCCTGGGCGACCAGCGCGTGCATGACGCCGGGCTCCTCGTTCTTCAGGTGGCTCCAGCGCAGGTTCTGCTCGTCCGGGCCGAAGACCGGGTTCTCGATGGGCTTGCCGGTGATCCGGGCCCTGTTCTCCGCGCGGGTCTGCAGGTCATCGAGGCGGCGGATGAACAGCAGGTAGGTGATCTGCTCGATGACCTCGAGCGGGTTGGAGATGCCGCCGGACCAGAACGAGTCCCAGACCCGGTCGATCGTCGACTTGACCTGTCCTTGGAGCACTGTCACCCGGGCAAGGTAACCCGCGCTCCGAGCGCCGCTGCGGTGCGCCGCGAGGCTGACCTGCCGGAACGGGGCGTCCCGGCAGGTCAACGACTCAGGGACGCTTCGCGGGGCTCACGGTGAGCGCCGGGTCGGTCGCGGCGACCGGGGCGAGGACCTCGTCGATGCGCGCCTTGACGTCGGCGTCGAGCGTGACGCCGGCGGCCTTGACGTTGTCCACGACCTGCTCGGGCCGGCTGGCGCCGATGATCGCCGCGGCGACGTTCTCCTCGCTCAGCACCCAGGCGACGGCCAGGGCGGCCATCGACAGGCCGAGGTCCTCGGCGATCGGCTTGAGCTCTTGCACGCGGGTCAGCACGTCGTCGTCGTTGGCCCAGCGGGCGATGAAGTTCGCGCCGCCGCCCTTCTCGTCGGTGGCCCGCGAGCCCTCCGGCGCGGGCTGGCCCGGCAGGTACTTGCCGGTGAGGATGCCCTGCGCGATCGGGGAGAACACGATCTGGCTGATGCCCAGCTCGCGGCTGGTCGGGATGACCTCGGCCTCGATGACCCGGTGCAGCGCGGAGTACTGCGGCTGGTTGGACACCAGCGGGACCCCCAGCTCGTCGGCCAGCGCCTTGCCCGCCCGGATCTCCTCGGCACGCCACTCGGAGACGCCGATGTAGAGGGCCTTGCCGCTGCGGACGACGTCGGCGAAGGCGAGCATCGTCTCCTCCAGCGGCGTCTCGTAGTCGTACCGGTGCGCCTGGTAGAGGTCCAGGTAGTCGGTGCCGAGGCGCTGCAGCGAGCCGTCGATCGACTCCATGATGTGCTTGCGGGACAGGCCGCGGTCGTTCACGCCCGGACCGGTCGGCCAGTAGACCTTGCTGAAGATCTCGATGCCGCTGCGGCGCTCGCCGGCCAGAGCTTGGCCCAGCACCGTCTCGGCGCGGCCCTCGGCGTAGACGTCGGCGGTGTCGAAGGTGGTGATGCCGGCGTCGAGCGCGGCGCGCACGCAGGCGGTCGCGGCGTCGGCCTCGACCTGCCCGCCGTGGGTGATCCAGTTGCCGTAGGTGATCTCGCTGATCTTGAGGCCGCTGCGGCCGAGGTGTCGGAACTCCATGGCCCCTGTCTACCGCCGCCCGGCGCTCCCCACGAGTGGAGACCCGAGCACCGGGTGACGTGGGTCTCAGAGAATGGCCGAACCGGGGTGAACCGATGAGGCGTCACGCTCCGAAGACTCTCCGTGACCACGATCGAGCAGTCCATGGCCCCCGCCGGAGGGCAGCACACCGCCCCGACGGCCGGCCGGGGCGTCCGCCGCCTGCTGGCCGCGCTCGCCGGGCTGCTCGCGGCCGGGGTCGCCCTCGGGATCGCCGAGCTGTTCGCCGGCTTCATCGGTGCGGCGTCCTCACCGGTCATCGCCGTCGGCAACGCGGCGATCACGCTGACCCCCGAGTCGGTCAAGCAGTTCGCCATCAGCACCTTCGGCGAGGACGACAAGATCGCCCTGGTCGTCGGGACGCTGGTCGTCATCGCCGTCTACGCGCTGGTCATCGGGCTGGTCGGACTGCGCAGCCGCCGCCTCGGCGTCGCCGGCATCGCCGTCTTCGGCCTGGTCGGCGTCGTCGCCGCCCTGACCCGCCCTGCGGGCGGGCTGTTCGACGCGGTGCCCTCCCTGGTCGGCGCCGTCGCCGGCAGCCTGGCGCTGCTGGCCCTGCTGCGGCCGCTGACCCTCCCCACCTCCTCCGCCCCGCACGCCGAGCCCACCGCCGGTGCGACCGGGACCGTCCAGCCCCAGGACGGGCTGCTCGGCCGGGTGCGCGACGTCCTCGGCTCCGGTGACCGCAAGGGCACCGGCCTGGACCGCCGCGGGTTCCTGCTCACCAGCGGTGTCGCGGTCGGCGTGACCGCGGTCGCCGGTGGCGGTGGCCGCCTGCTGCAGCGCCGCTTCGACGTCGCCGGGGCCCGGTCCGAGCTGGCCCTGCCCACCCCGGCCTCCGCGGCCCCCGCGCTGCCGGCCGGCGCCGACCTCTCCGCGAGCGTCGAGGGCCTGACCCCGCTGTTCACCGACAACCGCGAGTTCTACCGCGTCGACACCGCGATCACGGTGCCGCAGATCCGGCCGGCCGAGTACTCGCTGGAGCTGACCGGGATGTTCGACACCCCGCGCACCTACTCCCTCGACGACCTGCTGGGCCGCAGCGACCTCATCGAGCGCGACATCACGCTCACCTGCGTCTCCAACGAGGTCGGCGGCGGGCTCGCCGGCACCGCCCGCTGGCTCGGCGTCCCGCTGGGCGCCTTCCTCCGGGAGAACGGCGTCCGCGACACCAGCGACCAGCTGGTCTGCCGCTCGGTCGACGGCATGACGATCGGCGCCCCGACCCGCTCGGCCCTCGACGTCCCCGACGCGATGCTCGCCCTCGCCATGAACGGCGAACCGCTGCCGGTCGAGCACGGCTTCCCGGTGCGGATGCTGATCCCGGGCCTGTACGGCTACGTCTCGGCCTGCAAGTGGATCACCGGCATCGAGGCCACCACCTACGACGCCTTCGACGCCTACTGGACCGAGCGCGACTGGGCGGCCCAGGGCCCGATCAAGGTCGCCTCGCGGATCGACACCCCCGCCCCGCTGCGCCGCTTCCCCGCCGGCCGGCGCGCCATCGCCGGCGTCGCCTGGGCCCAGACCCGCGGCATCGGTCTGGTCGAGGTCAAGGTCGACGACGGCGACTGGCTGCCGGCCGAGCTCTCGCCCGAGGTCGACGCCGACCTGTGGCGCCAGTGGGTCCTGCCCTTCGACTTCACCCCCGGCTCGCACTCGGTCACCGTCCGCGCCACCAGCGAGGACGGCGAACTGCAGACCGACGCGCGCGCCACGCCGTTCCCCAACGGCTCCAGCGGCTGGCACCAGATCGTGGTCGTCGCCAGCTGATGCATCCGGATCGGTTGCGGGCAACGAACATCTCCTGACACCCGCACACGATCCACCCCACAGACCGCGTCCCCGACACCCGCCGAGGACGTACCGGCCGCTCCCTGCGGCCGGACGCACCACCCCCGCGACGGCCCTGCCCCGCCGTCGCACGACTGACGAGGAGCACCATCGTGAAGACCAACCTGCTCACCCGCAGCACCCTGATCCTCGCCGCCTCCGGCCTGGCCCTGTCCCTGAGCGCCTGTGGTGGCGCCGAGGAGGCGGCCAGCAACGCGGGTGCCGCTGCCAGCAGCGCCGCCGGTGGCATGACCAGCGAGTCCCCGTCGTCCAGCAGCAGCGCCCCCATGACCAGCGCCGCCGCTGACGCCGAGCCCTTCGGTGCCGGTTGCGCCCTGGTCCCCGCCGACGGTGCGGGCAGCTTCTCCGGCATGACGGCCGACCCGGTCGCCACCGCCGCCAGCAACAACCCGGTCCTGTCGACCCTGGTCCAGGCCGTCACGGCCGCCGAGCTCGGCGACACGCTGAACACGACCGACGACATCACCGTGCTGGCCCCGGCCAACCCGGCCTTCGAGGCCGTCCCGGCCGACGCCCTGCAGGCCCTGCTGGCCGACAAGGCCATGCTGACCGCGGTGCTCACCCACCACGTCATCCCGGGTCGCCTGACCCCGGAGGAGCTGGCCGGCGAGCACGAGACCCTCAACGGCGACATGGTCACCATCGAGGGCTCCGGCGAGGACTTCACCATCGCCGGCACCGACACCGTGCTCAAGGCCGCTGACGCCAGCGTGATCTGCGGCAACGTGCAGACCGCCAACGCCACCGTCTACATCATCGACCAGGTGCTCGCCCCGACCGCCTGATCGACCACGCTCGAGAGCCCGGCAGGTCACCGACCTGCCGGGCTCTCGGCCGTCCGGGGCCGGTGCGCCGCACCGGTCTACGCCCGTGACCGGACGTCGTCCAGGTAGCGCAGGACGGCGGTGACGCGGCGGTCGGCGGCGTCGTCGGGCGGCAGGTCGAGCTTGGCGAAGATGCTGCGGATGTGCTTGTGCACCGCCCCGTCGGTGACCACCAGCCGCTCGCCGATCGCGGTGTTGCCCAGCCCCTCGGCCATCAGCGCCAGCACCTCCCGCTCGCGGGGGCTCAGCCGGTCCAGCCGCTCGTCGTGCCGGGTGCGGGCGAACAGCTGGGCGACCACCTCCGGGTCGATCGCCGTCCCGCCGCCGGCGACCCGGTGCAGCGCGCCGAGGAACTCCGCCACCCGGCCGACCCGCTCCTTGAGCAGGTAGCCCAGCCGGGCAGCGCCGCCGGCGAGCAGCTCGGTGGCGAAGGACTGCTCGACGTAGGCCGACAGCACCAGCACCGCGAGGTCCGGCCGTCGGCGCCGGGCCTCGACGGCGGCGACGATGCCCTCGTCGGTGTGCGTGGGCGGCATCCGGACGTCGACGATGGCGACGTCGGGCCGGTGGTCGTCCAGGGCGGTGAGGAACTCCGCCGGGGTCCCCGCGGTGGCCACGACGTCCAGGCCCTCGGCGCGCAGCAGCAGGGCCAGGCCCTCGCGCAGCAGGGCGTCGTCCTCGGCGATCACGATCCGCACGGCAGCTCCGCGGTCAGGGTGGTGGGGCCACCGGGTGGGCTGGACAGGGTCATGGTGCCGTCGTGCGCGGCGACCCGGCGGCGGATGCCCACCAGCCCGGAGCCGCCGCCCTCGGTGGCGCCGCCGCGTCCGTCGTCGGTGACGCGCACGCACAGCCGCCCGTCACGGGAGCGCACCGAGACCGCGACCCGGCCGGCGCCGCTGTGCCGGGAGGCGTTGGTCAGCGCCTCGGCGACCAGGAAGTAGGCGGTGGCCTCCACCGAGGCCGCGCAGCGCACCGGGACGTCGACGTCGACGTCGACCGTGCAGGGCACCGCGGAGGAGACGGCCAGGCCGGTGAGCGCGCCGGCCAGCCCGCGGTCGGCGAGCACCGGCGGCAGGATCCCGCGGGCCACGCTGCGCAGCTCGGCCAGCGCCTGCTCGGCCGCGGACTGCGCCCGCTCCAGGATCTCCTCGGCCGCCGCCGGGTCCCGGCCCGCTGCGCGCCGGGCCGCGCCGAGCAGCACCGTGACCGCGACCAGCCGGTTCTGCGTCCCGTCGTGCAGGGCGCGCTCGATCCGGTGCAGCTCGGCGGCGTGCGCGTCCAGCGCGGCGGCCCGGGTGGCGGTCAGCTGGGCGACCCGCAGCGAGAGGTCGGCCGTGGGCGCGGTGTCGAGCAGCCGCTGCCCCCGGCCCTGCACGAAGCGGGCGATGTGCGGCACCAGGACGACGATCAGCGCCGTCCAGCCGACCCCGAGCAGCACGACCGGGTACAGGTCACCCCAGTCCTCGACGACCCAGAAGGTGAGCGAGTCGGTCGGCTCCCCCTCCGGCAGCAGCCACCACCAGGCCGGGAAGCTCAGGTCGCGGACGGCGTAGACCGGCAGCAGCACCCCGATCGCGGCCAGCAGCAGGACGCCGGTGCCGTGGCCGGCCAGCCAGTGCAGCTCGCGCCGGGTGGCCGGGGCGGCGACCGCGTCCCGCAGCCGTTCCGGCGGCGGCCCGGGGCTCAGCAGCTCCGGTCCCCAGCGGCCCAGCCGCGCCCGCTCGCGGTCGGCCACCGCGTGCACGCCGCGCAGCACGGCCGGGACGGCGAGCAGCCCGACCCCGACGACGCTGGTGAGCCCGGCCACCAGGAGGAGGACCAGCACGCCGAGGGCCAGCAGCGCGGTGCCGAGCACCCCGGGCAGCTGCTCGAGGGCGAGCAGGGTGGCGCCGGCGGTGCGGGCCACGACGCCCCGCTGCCCGCCCCAGGTCCGCACGGGTCCGAACGGTAGGCGGCAGGCCGGCGCAGGGACAGCGCGACGGGGCAGGAGTACAGCCTGCTGTACCCCGCAGCCCTCCCGAGGTGCAGGATCGAGGCCCGAGGACCCCAGGAGGACCCGCATGCCCCGCCCACTCCCGCCGCTGCCCACCACGGTCGTCGGCAGCCTGCCCCAGCCCGACTGGCTGATCGACCGTGAGCGGCTGGGCCACCAGTTCCCGCCGCGGGTCCGGGCCCGGGAGCTGTGGCGGGTGCCGCCGGAGCTGCTGCAGGAGGCGCAGGACGACGCCACGCTGGCCACCGTCCGGGCGCAGGAGGTGGCCGGGCTGGACATCATCGGCGACGGCGAGATCCGGAGGGAGTCCTACTCCAACCACTTCGCCACCGCGCTGGAGGGCCTGGACCTCGACCACCCGGGGAGCGTGCGCAACCGGTCGGGCATCGACATCCCGGCCCCCCGCGTCGTCGGGGAGATCCGGCGGCCCGCGCCGGTGCAGGTCCAGGACGTGCGGTTCCTCCGGGCCGCGACCGACCGCGCGGTGAAGATGACCGTCCCGGGTCCGTTCACGATGGCCCAGCAGGCCCAGGACGACCACTACGGCGACGACCGGGCGCTGGCGCTGGCCTACGCCGAGGTGGTGCGCGCGGAGATCGCCGACCTGTTCGCCGCCGGCGCCGACATCGTGCAGCTGGACGAGCCGTGGCTGCAGGCCCGGCCCGAGGTGGCGCGGCGCTACGGCGTCGAGGTGCTCACCGCCGCGCTGGCCGGTGCCCCCGGCCCGGTGCACGTGCACGTCTGCTTCGGCTACGCGGCGATGGTCGCCGACCGGCCTGAGGGCTACTCGGTCCTGCCTGAGCTGGCCGAGGTGCCGGCCGCGGCGGTCTCGGTGGAGACGGCGCAGTCGCACCTGGACCCGGCCACCCTGCGGCCGCTGCGCGGGAAGGGCGTCGCGCTCGGCGTCCTGGACCTGTCGACCGAGGAGGTCGAGACGCCGGAGGTGATCGCCGACCGGGTGCGGCGGGCACTGGACCACGTCGACGTCGACACGCTGGTGCTGTCCAGCGACTGCGGTCTGAAGTACCTGTCCCGGGCGTCCGCGGCGGGCAAGATGCGCGCGCTCGCCGAGGCTGCGGTGGTGCTGCGCGGCGAGCTCTGACCGGCTCGCCGATCAAGGTGCACAGGGCAACCTCCCAGCGGGGATCGGCCGGACAGGCGAAGATCGACCGGTTCTGACTACCGACCGATCGGAGGCCCTCCCGTGGCTGGTGGACTCGTGGCCCTGCTCGACGACGTGGCCGCGCTGGCCCGCATCGCAGCCGCCTCCGTCGACGACATCGGCGTGGCAGCAGGCCGGGCCAGCGTCAAGGCCGCCGGTGTCGTCGTCGACGACGCCGCGGTCACCCCGCAGTACGTGCGCGGCCTGGCCGCGAAGCGCGAGCTGCCGATCATCCGGCGCATCGCGATCGGGTCGCTGCGCAACAAGCTGCTGATCCTGCTGCCGGCGGTGCTGCTGCTCAGCCAGTTCGCCGACTTCCTGCTCACCCCGATCCTCATGCTCGGCGGGTGCTACCTGGCCTACGAGGGCGCGGAGAAGGTGTGGGGCCGGATCAGCGGCCACTCGGCCGGGCACGGCGCGGACGACGGGGAGCCCAAGGACGAGGACGCCATCGTCTCCGGTGCCGTCCGCACCGACTTCATCCTGTCGGCGGAGATCATGGTGATCTCGCTCAACGAGGTCATCGACCAGGCCTTCGTCGCCCGGGCGATCATCCTCGCCGTGGTCGCCGTGCTGATCACCGTCGTCGTGTACGGCTTCGTCGGCCTGATCGTGAAGATGGACGACATGGGTCTGGCGCTGGCCCAGCGGCGCAGTGGGGCGGTGGCCCGGTTCGGTCGCGGCCTGGTGAGCGCGATGCCCAAGCTGCTCGCCGTGCTCACGGTCGTGGGCACCGCCGCGATGCTCTGGGTCGGTGGGCACATCCTGCTGGTGGGCGCCGACGAGCTCGGCTGGCACGGCCCCTACGAGCTGGTGCACCACCTCGAGGAGGGCGCGCACGACGCCCTCGGCGCCGTCGGCGGTGTCGCCGGCTGGCTGGTGAACACCCTGGCCAGCGCCCTGATCGGCCTGGTCGTCGGCGCGCTGATCGTGGTCGTCATGACCCTGACGGTGCACCGGCACAAGAAGTCCGCCGCGCACTGAACGCACGAAGGGCCCGGTCTCCAGACCGGGCCCTTCGTGGTGGTGCGGGGTGCCGTCACGCCGGATCCCCGCTCTCGCGGGACACCGATGTGGAGGTGGCGGGAATCGAACCCGCGTCCTCCGACGCAACGCCAGGGCTTCTCCGAGCGCAGTCCGCTGTGTCTCTACTCGACCCCACCGATCCCACGAACAGGTCGGTGTGACGGGCCCAGTCGCTGTTTGGTTTTCCCCACGCGCCCGCGACCGGTGCGTGAGGTGAGCCATCTAGCTGATGCCAGGAACCGGGTCGATGGCGAACCCGGGCTGACAGACTCGCCTAGCTGCTGTTAGGCAGCGAGAGCGAAGTCGCGCTGACTGGAGTCGGCGCTTGTGTGTTGTGCAACGCATGGTTAACGAGCTCATCGTTGCCTTCCTCGGCTCGCTTCCCCTGGCCTCACGACCGAAGTCGAGACCAATCACCCCCTGTGCAGTTATGCGTCGAGACTAACGGCACCTGCAAGCTGGTTGTTCCCGGCCCCGTCGCAGGGGCCCGCCGCGAGCCTGCGAGTGGTGGGGGGCGACGGGGTCCTTCGTCTAGATCCAGTCGCGGCGCTTGAAGATGACGTACAGCGTCACGCTCACCATGACCATCAGCGTCAGGGCGAACGGGTAGCCCCAGTACTCGTCGAGCTCGGGCATGTGCTCGAAGTTCATCCCGTACACGCCACCCACCAGGGACGGCGCGAAGAGGATGGCGGCCCAGGCGGAGATCTTCTTGACCTCCTCGCCCTGGGCGATGCTGGTGAGGGTCAGCTCGCGGATCTCGTCGTTCTGCCGCTGGGCGACCAGCGTGGCGTTGACGGTGAGGATCTCGCGCAGCTGCGACCGGAACCCCTCGACCCGCTCGGTGATGCCGGTGACGTGGTCGGCGACGTCGCGCAGGTAGCTGCGCAGCTCTTCGTCGACGCCGTACTTCTCGAAGCCGGCGGTGATGGCGGCGAGGATGCCGGTCAGCGGCTGCACGGCCCGCTGGAAGTCCACGACCTCCTGCGACAGCTCGTAGGTGCGCCGGGACACGTGCGGGTCACCGCGGAAGACCTGGACCTCGATCTCGTCGATGTCGTTCTCCAGCCCGGCGACCACCGGCACGTAGCCGTCGACGACGGCGTCCAGGATCGCGTAGAGCACCGCCTCGCTCCCCCGGGCCAGCAGGTCCGGTGAGCTCTCCAGCCGGCGGCGCACCCGGGAGAGGTCCGGGGACTCGCTGTGCCGCACGGTGATCGCGAAGTCCTTGCCGAGGAACAGGTGCAGCTCGCCGAACTCCACCTCCTCGGTCGCGTCGAGGTACCGGGCGGCCTTGAGGACGACGAAGAGCGTGTCGCCGTAGCGCTCGAACTTCGGCCGCTGGTGGGCCTGGATGGCGTCCTCGACGGCCAGGTCGGGCAGCCCGTACTGCTCGGCGAGCTCACCGAGCTGGGCCGGCTCCGGGCGGTAGAGCCCCAGCCAGACCATCCGGTCGTCGAACCCGTCGGTCAGCCAGTCGTGGCTCTCCGCCGCCGAGGACGGCGTGGCGATCCGGCGGCCGCCCGCGTAGACGCCGTTGTCGACCATCCGCGACTGCAGCGTGGCCGGGGCCTGCACCACCGGGCTCTCCGGCTGGCGCGGGACCTCGACCACCGGGCGGGGCCGGCGGGTCAGGGTGGACAGGGCGGCGCGCGGGGCGATGCGCGCAGGACGGCGTTCGGTCACGGGGCACTCCGGGAGGACGCGGGGGTGGGGACGCCGGGTCGGTCCCCACGGCGCGCCGTCCCGGGTCGGACGTCGACCGGGTGCGTCAGCGGGCAGGGACCCCGGGACTGTGACTGGGGGGTTCGGTGCGCACCTGCCCGGTCACCTCCTGCTGTCTCCACGTCGGCCGGCGGCGGTCCGCGGGCCGTCGACCATCGTGACACCCCGGACGGCTGCCCCGCACCCCAGCCGCCCGGCCGGGTGGTGAACACCCGGTGGCCCGTCGGCCCGCAGATTAGGCCCCATGACCGCGGTGACCGTCTCCCGCCCGGGTCGAGGGGGCACGGGGCGACCGCGTCGACCCCTGGGCGAGCGGAGCCGGCGCCGTCGACCCCGCCACCGGGGACGACGGCGGTCGACCCCGGATGCGGCCTACGGGGTCCCGGTCACCCACCCAGGACCAGGCTGATCATCCCCGGCAGCACGATCACGATGAGCAGCGCGCCCAGCACGTCGAACGAGGCACCACTGCGGATCATCTTGGTGATCGGCACGATCCCCGACCCGTAGACGATCGCGTTCTGCGGCGTGGAGACCGGCAGCATGAAGCCGAAGGACGCGGCGAAGGTGGCGGCCAGCGCCGGCACGAACGGGTCGATCCCGGCTGCCACGGCCACCGGGATGACGATCGGCACGACGACGGCCGCGGACGCGGTGTTGCTGGTGGTCTCGGAGATGACGATCGCCAGCAGCACCGCGAAGACCGTGATCGCGAAGGTGTTCGTGAGCCCGAGCAGGTCGGCCGAACCCTCGCCGATGGTGAGCGCCAGGCCGGTGTCGGCGAGCAGCGACCCGAAGATGATCCCGGTGCCGAACAGCAGCACCGTGCCCCAGTCGATCCGCGCGGCGTCGCTCCAGGCCAGGGTGAACTCCCGCTTGCCCCAGTCGGTGGGCAGCACGAACAGCAGCGAGGCGCCGAGCACGGCCACGATGCCCTCGTTGAGCCGGCCGCTGACGGTCTCGTACAGGCTGGACTCGGTGCCCGCGGTGAGCGCGATGATGCCGGGGAAGACCCAGCAGAAGACCGTGACGCCGAAGGCGATGAGGGTGTTCCGCTCGGCCACGGAGAACCGGCCCAGCTCGGCGCGCTCCGCGCGCACGTACTCGCTGACCCCCTCGATCCGCCGGATCTCCGGCTTGTTGAGCACCAGCAGCACGAAGGCCAGCGCCACGAACATCAGCAGGCAGATCGGTGCCGCCATCAACATCCAGTCCAGGAAGCTGATCCGCTCCCCGGTCGCCTCCTCGATCAGCCCGCGCCCGATCAGGTTCGGCGGCGTGCCGACCGGGGTGAGCAGGCCGCCGACGCTGGCGCCGTAGGCGAGCATCAGCATCAGCGCAACGCCGATCCGCAGCCGCAGCGGGTCGAAGTCCGACTCCACCAGGCCCTTGCTCTGCAGGAGCTTGGCGATCACCGACAGGATGCCGATCGCGGTGGGCAGCAGCATGGCCACCGTCGCGGTGTTGGACACGAACGCCGACAGCAGCGCGGTGATCGCACCGAAGGCGATCACGACCCGGTAGGTGGACGCCCCGACCCAGCGCATCGACAGCACGAACATCGCGAACCGCCGGGCGAGCCCGTGCTTGAGCATCGCCTGGGCGAGGATGAACGCCCCGATGAAGGTGAAGACCGTCGTCGACCCGAACGGTGCGAGCGCGTCGTTGGCCGGCACCACGCCGAGGACGACGATCGCGCCGATGCCGATGAGGCCACCGATGGGGATGGGCACCGGCTCGGTGATCCACAGGACGATGACCCCGAGCAGGACGGCCGCCAGCAGGTGCTGGTCGCGGGCGAGGTCCAGGGGCAGCAGGGCGAAGACCAGCGTGACCGCCGGGGCCAGGAAGAGCCCGACGGTGCGGCGTCCCTTCTCGAAGCGCTCCTCCGCCGGCGACAGGGTCTGTTCCCCGAGGCTGCGGTAGGTGGCGTTGTCCAGGAACGCGGCGTCGACGTCGGTCGGCCGGCCCGCCGGTGGGCTGTTGCGCTCGGTCGCGGTCATCCGGCCTCCGAGTGGCTCGTCGTGTGATGTGGACCACAGCCAGTGCGCACCCTAGGGCAGGTCCGCCTCGAGGGGAACCTCTTCGTGCGGCGCCACCGGAGGGGCCACCGGCCCGGGCCGTCCGTCGATCAGGTGAACACCGAAAGGCGAACGCAGTAAGAACTTGTACTGCGTTCAGGTTTTGGGCTAGCTTCTCCCTCATGGCGAGGACAGGGCACACCGCGGGCACCCCGCGCTGCTCCATCTCCGCCGTGATGGGCCTGCGCGAGCGCAAGAAGCTCGAGGCCTGGCGCACCATCCGCTCGACCGCGCTGCGCCTGATCAGCGAGCGCGGGTTCGACGCGGTGAGCGTGGAGGACATCGCCGCCGAGGCCGGTGTCTCCCGGACGACGTTCTTCAGCTACTTCCCCACCAAGGAAGCCGTCGCCTTCGACCTGGACCCCCAGGCGCTGGCCGAGTGGCGCGAGCGCGTGGCCACCGACACCGACGACCGACCGCTGTGGCCGGCGCTGACCGACCTCTACGTCGACATGGCCACCGTGCTCGCGGAGTGGCTGCCCGTCCAGAAGCGGGTGCTGCAGCAGCACCCCGGGCTGACCCAGTCCGCCCGGGCCACCTGCGACACCTTCGCCCCCGACCTGTACCGCTGGATCAGCCGCCGCACCCCCGACGGCGACCGGCTGCTGACCAGCCTCCTGCTCAACGCGTCCATGGCCGGCTACATCACCGCGCTCGAGGTCTGGGACCCCGCCGACCCCCTCGACGTGCTCCTGGACTCCGTCCGCACCTGCCTGCACCGGGTCGGCGCCGGTCTCGCCGCCCCGGAGCACAGCCCCTCCACCGCCTGACACCGCCCGTCAGGTCCCCACACCCCGCCCGACCGCGCAGCGCCGCCGGTCGTGCGTCCCCGCTCGTCCCACCCCTCACCACTGCGCGCTGCGCAGGAAGGACGGCCTCGTCATGGCCTCAGACAGTCTCACCTCGTCGTCGGGGGCCTCGGCCTCCACGGCGCCGGCGTCCGGCCACCCGGCCGGCGACGGACCCGACCCGAAGCGCTGGCTGGCCCTCGCGGTCATCGCCATCGCCCAGCTCATGGTCGTGCTCGACGCCTCCATCGTGAACATCGCACTGCCCGAGGCCGTCGCCGACCTGGGCATCACCCAGGCGAACACCCAGTGGGTCGTCACCGCCTACACGCTGGCCTTCGGCGGGCTGCTGCTGCTCGGCGGCCGCATCGCGGACTTCATCGGCCGCAAGCGCGCCTTCCTCATCGGCCTGGCCGGCTTCGCCTTCGCCTCCGCGCTCGGTGGCATCGCCCCCAACCAGGAGCTGCTGTTCGCCGCCCGCGGCCTGCAGGGCGCCTTCGCCGCACTGCTCGCCCCGGCCGCGCTGTCGCTGCTGGCCGTCACCTTCACCGACCCCAAGGAGCGCGCCAAGGCCTTCGGTGTCTTCGGTGCCATCTCCGGCGGTGGCGCCGCCATCGGCCTGATCCTCGGCGGTGTCCTCACCGAGTACGCCTCCTGGCGCTGGACACTGGGCGTCAACGTGCCGATCGCGATCGCGACGATGATCGCCGCCGTCTCGCTGGTCAAGGAGAGCCGCGCCACCGGTGACCGTCGCTACGACGTCCCCGGCGTCCTGCTCTCCGCCCTGGGCCTCGTCGCCCTGGTCTACGGCTTCAGCAAGGCCGCCGAGGAGGGCGTGGGCTGGACCGACCCGGTCACCCTGACCCTGCTCGCCGTCGCCGTCGTCCTGCTCGTGTCGTTCGTGCTCTACGAGCGTCGCGCCAGCCACCCGCTGCTCCCGCTGCGCGTGGTCCTCGACCGCAACCGGGGTGGCTCGTACCTGATCTTCCTGCTCGTCGGCGCCGGGATCTTCGCGATCTTCCTGTTCCTGGCCTTCTACTTCCAGCAGACCCTCGGGTACTCGCCGCTGAAGTCCGGCTTCGCGTTCCTGCCCTTCAGCGGCGGCATCATCGTGGGTGCCGGGATCGTCTCCCAGCTGCTCCCCCGCATCGGCCCCAAGCCGCTGATGATCGTCGGCCTGGCCATGGCCGTGGCCGGCATGCTGTGGCTGACCGGGATCGGTGAGACCAGCTCCTACGTCACCGAGGTGCTGCCCGCGCTGATCGTGATCAGCGTCGGCATGGCGGCGGTCTTCGTGCCGACGTCCAGCACCGCGCTGGTGGGTGTCGAGGAGCACGACGCCGGCATCGCCTCGGCGGTGCTCAACACCGCGCAGCAGGTCGGTGGCTCGCTCGGCCTGGCGCTGCTGAACACCTTCTACGCCTCGGCCGTCACCGGCCACCTGGCGGACAACCCGGGCAGCTCGCCGAACGCCGCCTTCGTGCAGGGCTACCACGTCGCCTTCATCGGTGGCGCGGTGCTCCTGGGCGTGGCCCTGCTCGTCGCCCTGGCCCTCATCTCGGCCAAGAAGGACGACCTCCCCACCGAGGGCGCCCTGGCGGTCTGACCGCCCCCTGCACCGCATCCCGCCCCGCCGCGACCTGGTCGCGGCGGGGCGGTGTGCGTTCAGGGCGGGATGCGTTCAGGGCGGTGTCCGGTCAGGTCGCCGGCAGCTCCCGCACCCAGGACGTGCGGGTGTGCACCGTGACGAAGCCCAGCCCCTCGTACAGACCGAGCGCCCCACTGCCGTTCTCGCTGTCGACGTCGAGCCCGGCGAGCTGGCAGTCGCGCACCGCCGCCCGGTGCAGCGCCTCGGCGATCACCGCCTTGGACAGCCCCCGCCCGCGGTGCTCCGGGACGACACCGATCTGGCCGTAGTGGGCCTCCCGCCGTCCGGTCGCGGCGGTGTCGGACTCCCACACGTAGGCCAGCGCGTAGGCCACCACCGCGCCGTCGTCGAGGGCCAGCACCGACAGGTCCGGCCGGAAGGACGCCGAGCCGGTGAACATCGTCTGCCAGGAGGCCTCGTCGCGTTCGCTGGAGCCGTAGTGCTCGGTGAACGCCCGGTTGTGGGCCCGGCGCACCTCGTCGTCCCGGGCCGGGTCGAAGGCGACCAGCTCGATGCCGGGCACCTCGCGCCCGGCGGGCAGGTCGCTCAGCGGCCGGTGCATCGTGTGGAACCAGCGGGTGGGGGTCAGCCCGGCCCGGCGGGCCAGCGCCTCGGCGTCGGGCATCGTCGTGGGCAGCGAGGCGGTGAGCCGGGCCGGCGCCCCGGGGTGCCGTTCGGCGTGCACCTGCCCGCCGCGCTCCAGCTGCCAGGTCAGCAGCGCCCGGCCCACGCCGCGCCCCCGCCACGCCGGGTGCACCCGGCCGTCGAGGTACACCGCGAGCGCGTCGCGGAAGGTGGGCGGGGCGACGACCGTTCCGAAGGCGACGAGCTCTTCCCCCGCGCGCACCAGCAGGCTGTCCCGGGGCAGGTCGACGAGGTCGTTGAGCCACTCCTCGGCGAGGTCGTCGGCGCTGTGGTGCTCACCGGTGCGGTCGACCTCCTCCGCGGCCGCGAGCAGGTCGGCGAGCGCGGGCAGGTCGTCGGCGGTGATCGGGGTGCTGGTCAGGCCGTCGGGCAGCAGTACGGACACGGTCGGCACCGTAGCGCCGCGCTCAGACGCGCACGAACAGGCAGAACGGGTGGCCGGCCGGGTCGGCGTACACCCGCACCACCTCGCCGTCCTCCTCGTGCCCGCCCAGCGGCCGGGCGCCGGCCTCCTCGGCCAGCGCGCACGCGGCGTCGAGGTCGTCGACCTCCAGGTCGAGGTGCTGCTGCATCTGCTGCTCCCCCGGCGCCGGCGGCCACACCGGCGGTACGTGATCGGTCTCGAGCTGGAACGACAGGCCGGTGCCGCCGTCGGTCGGGCGCAGCGTCGCCCACCCCGCGTCGTCGTCCCGGAGCGGCCAGCCGAGCAGCCGCTGGTAGAACCGCGCGAGCCCGCGCGGGTCCGGCGTCCCGAGGACGGCGGCGGTGAGGACGGCGCGGGGCATGGTGACCTCCAGGGCTCGGGTGTCCGGGCACTCTGGCACAGGGGTCCGACGGTCCGAGGCCCCGACGTCCGGAGGACCGGGCATGCTCGCCGGGTGACCAGCCCCGAGCGTGCGCGCCTCCTGGCCTCCGAGCTGACCCCGGGCGAGGTGGACGCGCTGGCGACCCAGCTGCTGCTCCTGGCCGGCGGAGCCCCGGACCTCGCCGTCGCGCTCGTGCGGTGGGCGCGGGGGGACCGCGGTGTCCAGGTCGGCCCGACCCTGGCCACGGCCGGGCTCGCCCTGGTGACGCCGCAGCTGGGCCGGTGGTCGATGCACCTCCCGGGGCGGCCGGGCCGCGCCGTGCGGGTCGCGCTGATGGCCGCGCACCTGCTGCTGCCCCTCGCCGCCGGCGCGGCACCGGGGACCGTGGTCGGCACCCGTCACCCGCTCTGGCAGCCGGCGGTCTCCGGCGCGGCTCGGGCACTGGGCGCCGTCCGGGTGGTGCGGGTCGTGCTCCGGGTGGCCCGCCGGCGGCGGGCCACCGCGGTCACACCAGGGTGACGACGACCTTGCCGCGGACGTGGCCCTCGGCGACCTGGGCCTGGGCGGCGGCGGTCTGCTCCAGCGGGAAGGCCTTCGCGATCGCCACCCGCAGCTGACCGGCGTCGGACATCCGGCCCAGCTCCTCCAGGTCGTGCCACTCGGGCCGGACGAAGACGTACCGGCCACCGAGGTCGCGCACCACCGGGTCGACGATGCTGGCGATCCGGGACGGGTCCTCGACCTGGTCCGGGGCGTCGCCCAGCGCCGCGCCGCCGACCAGGTCGAGGACCGCGTCGACCTTCTGCGTGAGCTGCTCGCTGATCGGGCCGGCGTTGTAGTCGAGCACCTCGGCGGCGCCGGCGTTGGTGAGAAAGCCGTGGTTGCGCGGGCTCGCGGTGCCGATCACGTGCGCGCCCAGGGCGGCGGCGATCTGCACGGCGAAGAAGCCGACGCCCCCGGCCGCACGGTGGACGAGCACCCGGTCGCCCTCGCCGACGTCGAGGGCCTCGGTCAGCGCCTGGTAGGCGGTCAGCCCGGCCAGCGGGAGCGCCGCGGCCTCGGAGAAGTTCAGCGACTCGGGCTTGCGGGCCAGGCAGCGCTGCGGGGCGGCCACCAGCTCGGCCGTCGTCCCGTGCTGGACGTCGTCCCGGCGGACGTAGCCGAACACCTCGTCACCCGGGGCGAAGTCGACCACCGCGGGGCCGACCCGCTCGACGGTGCCGGAGACGTCCCAGCCCGGGACGATCGGGAAGTGGTGCGGGAAGAGCCCGGCCAGGTGACCCTCGCGGATGCCGATGTCGACCGGGTTGACGCCGGCGGCGTGCACCCGCACGAGGACGACGTCGGGCCCGACGGGCGGCTCGGGCAGGTCGTCGCGGAGCCGGAGCACCGACGCGTCGCCGAACTGGTCGTAGGCGATGCCGCGCATGAGGTCAGCGCCGTCCCTTCACGTAGCGGCCGAAGGCGCGTTCCATCTCCCGGCGGGAGTCGCGCTCGGCCAGGTCCTGGCGCTTGTCGTAGCTCTTCTTGCCCTTGGCCAGCGCGAGCGTGGCCTTGACCTTGCCGTCCTTGAAGTACAGGTCGAGCGGGACGAGCGTGAACCCGCCCTCCTTGGTCTTGCCGATCAGCTTCTCGATCTCGTACCGGTGCATGAGCACCTTGCGCTTGCGGCGCGGGGTGTGATTGGTCCACGTGCCCTCGGTGTACTCCGGGATGTGCACGTGCTGCAGCCACACCTCGCCCTGGTCGACGGTGGCGAACCCGTCGACGAGCGAAGCACGACCCATCCGCAGGCTCTTGACCTCGGTGCCGGTGAGCACCAGGCCCACCTCGTAGGTGTCGAGGATCGAGTAGTCGTGCCGCGCCTTCTTGTTCTGGGCGATGAACTTGCGCCCCTGTTCCCGCGGCATCCCCCCAGTCTACGGAGCCCCCGCCACCCCGCCGACCGGGTTCCGCGCAGCCCTCGCCGTCCGTGAGATCTGCGATCCCGCGGTCACCTGGCTGCAGAGGCCACGAGGTCGCAGATGTCGAGCGACCTGTGGACGGCGCCAGCGCGACCGGTGCCCCAGCCGTCACCCTCTCCCGGTGCCGCGCCGCCTCCCGCCGTCCCGACTGCACGAGCCGGTCACCCGGTCCACGGCCCGTGCCGCCGGCATCAGCGACTGGCAGCTCCGCCACCCCGACGTCGTCCGGCTCTCCCGGGACACGTACCTGCCGCTCGACCAGGCGACGGACCTGCGGACACGGCTGCCGGCGGTCCTGCTGACGGCACCACCGGGCACCGTGGTCAGCCACCGGACCGCGGCGGCGCTGTGGCGGGTCGAGGTGCCGCTCACCCCGGCCGACGGCCCGGTCGATCTGACCGTCCCGGCGGGCTCGCGTGCCCGCAACCGGCCGGACCGCCGCCTGCACCGGTCACCGCTGCCACCGGAGGACGTCGAACGACGGTGGCAGCTGCCGGTGACCACGCCGGCGCGGACCTGGCGCGACCTGGCCGCGGTGCTCGACCCGCCCGCGCTGCTCGCCGTCACCGACCAGCTGCTCGACGTCCTCTGCACGCCCGCCGACCTGGAGCGGACACTCGCCGTCCGCCCCACCGGACGCGGAGCGGCGCGGGCCCGCCGCGTGCTGGCGGTCGCCGACCCGCGCATCGACTCCCCGATGGAGTCGGTGCTGCGGTGGCTGCTGCACGAGGCCGGCCTGCCCCGCCCGACCCTGCAGTTCCGCGCCACCGACGACCGCGGCCGGCTCATCGGCCTCGGCGACCTGGCGTGGCCGGACCGCAAGGTGCTCGTCGAGTTCGACGGGGAGGTCCACCGAGAACGCGGGGTGTTCGTCAACGACCTCCGCCGGCAGAACCGGCTGGTGCTCGAGGGCTGGACGGTCCTGCGGTTCACCTCCGCCGACGTCCTCGGCCGCCCGCAGGACGTCGTCGCCACCGTCGCCCGCGCCCTGCGCCGGTGACATCTGCGTTCTCGTGGCCAATGAGCCTCGAGGGCCACGAGTACGCAGATCTCGAGGACGCTCACTGCCTACCCGACCCAGCAGCGCCCATGACCGGCGGCGGCCCGCCCCCTCGCGCGTCCGCGCGGCGAGATCTGCGATCTCGGGGCTTCCCGGGCTCAACAGCCACGACTTCGCAGATCTCGCGGCCGCACGGGGCCACGGACGACGACGGCCCCGCGACCGGGTGGTCGCGGGGCCGTCGTCAGGAGCGGACTACAGGCGGACGTAGAGCCGCAGCGTGACGTAGGCGGCCACGGCGGCCAGCCCGACGCCGGCAGCGGCGATCACCGGCGAGATCGCGATGATCGCCGACCAGTCGACCGGCGGGATGATGCCCGCCTTGATCGGCCCGGCCAGCGTCTTGTCCACGAACAGGACCTTGGTCAGCACCAGCCCGCCGATCGCCAGCAGCGCACCGATGAGCCCGGCGAGCGCGGCCTCGAGGATGAACGGCAGCTGGGTGTACCAGCGCGAGGCGCCGACGAGTCTCATGATGTTGGTCTCGTTGCGTCTGTTGAAGGCCGCGAGCTGGATCGTGTTCGAGATCAGCAGCAACGCGGCCAGCGCCTGCACGAGGGCCACCGCGATGGTGCCGTTGCGCGCGCCGTTGAGCAGGCTGAACAGCCGGTCGAGGAAGTCGCCCTCGTCGCGGACCTCGTCCACGCCGTTCTGCCCGTTCGGGAACTGCTCGGCGATCACCGGGTAGCGCTGCGGGTTGACCAGCTCGACCCGGAAGCTCTCCGGGAGCGCGTCCTCCGGGGTGTTGGCGATCAGCGCCGGCTGCTCCTGGAACTGCTGGGTGAACCGCTGGTAGGCGTCGGCCTTGGACTCGTAGACGTAGTCCTTGACTTCCGGCGAGGAGTCCAGCTGGGCCGCGATCGAGTCCCGCTGCGGGTCGGTGATCCCGTCGGCGAGGTAGATCGAGACCTGGATCTTGTCGTAGTAGATCTCCCGCATGTCGCCGATCATGTTGGCGATCAGCAGACCCGTGCCCATGAGCCCGAGCGAGATCCCGGTGGTCAGGATCATCGCCACGGTCATGGTCAGGTTCCGACGCAGCCCGGCGGCCACCTCGGAGAGGACGAAGTTGACGCGCATCAGTTCCCTGTCATGTGGTCCGGCAGGCGGGTCATCTCAGCGGCCCAGGCCGTAGACGCCGCGGCTCTGGTCGCGGCTGAGGATCCCGTCGTTGAGCTCGATCACGCGACGCCGCATCGAGTCGACGATGTGGTAGTCGTGCGTGGCCATGACGACGGTGGTGCCGGTGCGGTTGATCCGCTCCAGCAGCAGCATGATGTCCTGGCTCGTCTCGGGGTCCAGGTTGCCGGTGGGCTCGTCGGCCAGCAGCACCAGCGGCCGGTTGACGAACGCGCGGGCGATCGCGACCCGCTGCTGCTCACCACCGGAGAGCTCGCCGGGCAGGCGGTTCTCCTTGCCGTCGAGGCCGACCATCTCCAGCACCTCGGGGACGACGCGCTTGATCGTGCGCGAGGGCTTGTTGATCACCTCGAGGGCGAAGGCGACGTTCTCGGCGACCGTCTTGTTCCGCAGCAGCCGGAAGTCCTGGAAGACGCAGCCCATGGTGCGGCGCAGCTTCGGCACCTGCCACTTGCTCATCGTGCCCAGGTTCTTGTCGTTGACCTTGATGACGCCCTTGGTGGGGTTCTCCTCCTTCAGCAGCATCCGGAGGAAGGTCGACTTGCCCGAGCCCGAGGAGCCGATGAGGAAGACGAACTCCCCCTTGTCGATCTGCATCGAGACGTCATCCAGGGCCGGCCGGGGGCTGGTCGGATAGATCTTGGTGACGTGTTGCAATTCGATCACGAGGGACGACGGTACCTGTCCCGGGCCGCATCATGACCGGTTCGCCCGGCGCGCCCCGGATCTGTGTGCGACACGCGGCGCCGGGTCCCGCCCGTCAGAGGGCCTTGCCGTCCTCCTGCGCCTGCTCCTGCTGACGCCGCCAGCGGATGCCGGCCTCGATGAAGCTGTCCAGGCCGCCGTCGAGGACGTCGGAGGGGTTGCCGCTCTCCACCTCGGTGCGCAGGTCCTTGACCATCTGGTACGGGTGCAGGACGTAGGAGCGCATCTGGTTGCCCCAGCTGCTGCCCTCGCCCTTGAGCGCGTCCATCTCCGCCCGCTGCTCGGCCTGGCGGACGACGAGCAGGCGGGCCTGCAGCACCCGCAGGGCGGCGGCGCGGTTCTGGATCTGGGACTTCTCGTTCTGGCAGGACACGACGATGCCGGTCGGGATGTGGGTCATCCGGACGGCGGAGTCGGTGGTGTTCACGCTCTGCCCACCGGGGCCGGAGGAGCGGAAGACGTCGACCCGGATCTCGTTCTCCGGGATGTCGACGTGGTCGGTCTGCTCGACGACGGGCAGCACCTCGACGCCGGCGAAGGAGGTCTGCCGGCGTCCCTGGTTGTCGAAGGGCGAGATGCGCACCAGCCGGTGGGTGCCCTGCTCGACCGAGAGGGTGCCGTAGGCGTAGGGCTGCTTGACCGCGAAGGTGGCCGACTTGATCCCGGCCTCCTCGGCGTAGGAGACGTCGTAGACCTCGGTGGGGTACTTGTGCCGCTCGGCCCAGCGCAGGTACATGCGCATGAGCATCTCGGCGAAGTCGGCGGCGTCGACGCCACCGGCCTCCGAGCGGATGGTCACCAGCGCCTCGCGGGAGTCGTACTCCCCCGACAGCAGGGTGCGCACCTCGAGCTCCTCGAGCACGGTGCGGATGCCGTCGAGCTCGCGCTCGGTCTCGGCCAGGGTGGCCTCGTCGCCCTCGTCGGCGGCCATCTCGTGCATCAGGCCGACGTCGTCGATCCGGCTGCGCAGCTCCTCGACCCGGCGCAGGTCCCCCTGCAGGTAGGACAGCCGGGAGGTGAGCGCCTGGGCGGCCTCCACGTTGTCCCAGAGGTCCGGTGCGGCGGACTTCGCCTCGAGGTCGGCGACCTCGCGACGGAGGTCGTCGACCCGCATCACGGCCTCGATGGACTTCAGGGTCGTGTCGAGTTCGTCCAGGACGACGGAGAAGTCAGCAGCCACAGCAGTTCAGGGTAGTGCGCCCCGCCCGGGGGTACGACCACGCGACATGAGCACGCCTCCCCCGGACGACCGCTCCACCCCCGACGACCTCACCGAGTACGAGCGCGAGGACTTCCCGCGCGGCATCCCCGACTCGGCCCGCACGCTGCAGGAGGGCGGTGCCGCCTCGGCCCGCAGCGCCCTGACCCTGCGGCTGGTGCTGGCCGCGTTCGGGCTGGTGCTGTGCACGGTGCTGGGTGTGCTGGCGCTGGGCTCCGACGTGTCCGTGGCCTTCGCCGTCGTGCTGTTCGTGCTGGCGGCGGTCGCGCTGGTCGACCTGGTCGTGGTGGCCCGCCGCAAGCTGCGCGGCGAGCCGGGCTGACCCACCCGGTCAGGCGAGCTGGCGCAGCTGCCCGCCGGGCCGGGCCGCGCGGTGCGCGGCCAGCCAGCCGGGGACGTCGGCGGCGGCCATCGGCCGGGCGATGAAGAAGCCCTGCGCGTAGGCGCAGCCGAGCTCGGTGACCAGGGCCAGCTGGTCGGCGGTCTCGACGCCCTCGGCGAGGCTGCGCATGCCGCAGGCGGCGGCCAGCCCGACCACGGCAGAGATCGCCGCGGCGGACTCGCTGCGCCGGGTGGCGGTGCCGGCGATGAGGCTGCGGTCCATCTTGAGCACGCCGGCCGGGATGGAGACCAGCTGGCTGAGCGAGGAGAAGCCGCTGCCGAAGTCGTCGATGGAGACCTCGACGCCGGCGATGCGCAGCTGGGCGAACTGGGCGGCGGCCCGCAGCGGGTCCTCCGCGACGCTGGTCTCGGTGAGCTCCAGCAGCAGCCGCTCCGGGGGCAGGCCCGCCTCGGCCAGGGCGTCGAGGACGTCGGCGACCAGGGTGCCGGTGGCGAAGTGGGCGGCGCTGATGTTGACGCCGGTGATCAGCGGCAGGCCGGCGCGCTCCCACTCGACGGACTGCCGGGCGGCCTCGGCCAGCACCCACCGGGTCAGCGGGACGACGATGCCGTACTGCTCGGCCAGCGGGATGAAGTCGCAGGGCGCGAGCAGCCCGCGGGTGGGGTGCTGCCAGCGGACCAGCGCCTCGACGCCGGTCACCTCCCCGGTCGTCAGCTGCAGGACGGGCTGGTAGTGCAGCACGAGCTGGCCGGTGTCGATGGCCTCGCGCAGCTCGGCGGCGACCAGCACCCGCTGCTCGACCGCGGAGCGCAGGTCGGGGCTGAACACCCGCACCCGGTTGCGGCCGGCGGACTTGGCGGCGTACATCGCCAGGTCGGCGTCCCGGACGAGGTCGGTGGAGCGCAGACCGGGGGCGACGTCGGGGGCGCTGGCCACGCCGATGCTGACGGTCAGCCGGGTGGAGCGCTCGCCGAGGTCGAAGGGCGCGTCGAAAGTGCGCTGGAAGCGCTCGGCGAGGGCGAGGGCACCCTCGACGTCGCAGTCGCGGCAGAGCACGACGAACTCGTCGCCACCGAGGCGGCCGACGGTGTCCAGGGTGCGGGTGCTGCCGCTGAGCCGGGAGGCCAGCTCGCGCAGCAGGTGGTCGCCCACCTCGTGACCCAGGGTGTCGTTGACGTCCTTGAAGCCGTCGGCGTCCAGGAACAGCACGCTCACCGGACCACGGCCGGGCCGGCGCAGCTCGCTGTCGATCAGCTCGTGCAGGTGGGCGCGGTTGGGCAGGTCGGTGAGGTGGTCGTGCCGGGCCCGCCAGTCCGAGGCCTGCTCGGCCTCGACCCGGGAGGTGATGTCGGTGTGGGTGACCACGAGCCGGCCGGACTGGTCGGCCCGGGAGGCCTGCAGGTGGAACCAGCGCAACCCGGCGACGGTGCGCAGGCCGTGGTCGAGGCTGACCAGCGAGCGGCTGCCGGCGGCGAGCTCGCGCAGCTCGTCGACGGGGGCGCGGTCGGCGTCGTCGTGGGTCAGGCTGCGGATGACGTCGAAGTAGTTGGACCCGACGCCGGCCCGTAGCCGGTCGTCGGCCAGCAGGTCGCCGGCGTCCCGCCAGGCGGAGTTGGCCAGCAGCATCGTGCCGTCGGGGTCGATCAGCACGGTCGGTGAGGGCAGCGCGTCCAGGACGCCGGCCACCAGGTCGGCGTGCGCGCGGCCGGTGTCCTCGCCGTCCCCGATGTCGCGGGGCAGCTGTCGCCGATCGGTCCCTCGCGGCACGTGCACCCCCTGTGCTGGTCGTCCGGGCGGCCGGGCTGGCACGTCCGCGTCCAGGACCCATCGGCATCGCCCACCGGTGCTGCACCCCTGCGTGCTGCATGGAACCGTAAAGGGTGAGGCAGCGCCCACCGAGCGGGTGTCTCCCGTTCTTGCGGAGTTCTTGCGGATCGCTGGCGCCGGCCTCCAGGTCCGGCCCGCAGGGTCGGGGCATGGACATCGAGCGCGCCTACGCCCTGCTGGCCGAGCTGGACGTGCGGGACGTCGAGGACCTGGGCGCGGCCTGGTTCGAGGCGGAGCTGGCCGAGCTGCTGCCGCCGGCCTGAGGCTGCGCAGGCGTCGTGCCGGGGGGACGCTGGAGGCCGGGGACCGACGACGTTCCCCGCCCGGGAGGCCGTGACCATGAGCGTGCAGTACCGCTGCGACCAGTGCGCGGAGGTGGCCGACGCCCCGGCCGCCGTGGGCTGGGTGGAGGTGCGCCCGCTGGGCGGGCACCCGCTGCTCCCACCGGACCCCGTCCACCTGTGCCGGCTGTGCTGGGCCCGCACCGGCGCCGCCGCGACCGAGCCGTGCCCGGCCGGTGGGGTGCCCCAGCTCAGCGAGCACGTGCAGAACCGCGACACCGTGCAGTGACCCGTCCGCCCGCCGTCCCCACGAGGGACGACGGGCGGACGGGTGCTGCGGTCAGCCCCGCCCGGTGTGCTCGGCGATGAGCCGGGCGTAGGTGCGGCCGCTGCGCTTCACCGTGCGCGCCTGCGTCCCGTAGTCGACCCGGGCCAGCCCGAAGCGCGGCCAGTACCCGTACGCCCACTCGAAGTTGTCCATCAGCGACCAGGCGTAGTAGCCCTGCACCGGGGCGCCCTGCGCGGCCGCGGACTCCACCGCGGCGACGTGGTCGACGAGGAACGCGGTGCGCTCGGGGTCGTCGACGACGCCGTCCGGGCCGGGTGTGTCGTGCCAGGCCGAGCCGTTCTCGGTGACCAGCAGGGCGGGGGTCTCGTACTCCTTGGTGACCCGCAGCAGCAGGTCGGCCAGGCCCTGCGGGTGCACCTCCCAGTCCAGCGCGGTGGTCACCGCCCCGGGCACCGGCACCTGCCGGAAGCCCAGCGTGGCGACCTCGGGGTCGGCGGTGATGCGCTGCCGGAAGTAGTAGTTGACGCCCAGGAAGTCCAGCGGCTGCGCCAGCAGGGCCGCGTCGCCGGGCAGCTCGGGCAGCTCGACGCCGTAGAGGGCGACCATGTCGGCGGGGAAGCCGCGCCCGTGCACCGGGTCCAGCCACCAGCGGTTGACGTGCCCGTCGGCCCGCAACGCCGCCTGCCGGTCGGCCGCGCTGTCGGTGGCCGGCTCGATCGGGCTGAGGTTGAGCACGATGCCCACCTCGGCCGCGGGTGCCGCCGCCCGGACGGCCGCGCTGCCGAGCGCGTGGGCCAGCACCTGGTGGTAGCCGGCGTGCACCGCGCTGCGCAGGTCGCGCACCCCGGGTGCCATCCGGCCCTCGAGGTGGCCGATCCAGGCGGTGCACAGCGGCTCGTTCAGCGTCGTCCACCGGCTGACCCGGTCCCCCAGCCGGCCGGCGACGAGGCCGGCGTAGTCGGCGAACCGCTCGGCGGTCTCCCGGGCGACCCAGCCGCCGCGGTGCTGCAGCGCCGAGGGCAGGTCCCAGTGGTACAGCGTCGGGAACGGCTCGATGCCGGCGGCGAGCAGGTCGTCGACCATCCGGTCGTAGTGGTCCAGCCCGGCGGCGTTGACCGGGCCGGCGCCGGTGGGCTGGACGCGGGGCCAGGCGGTGGAGAAGCGGTAGCTGTTCACGCCGAGCTCGCGCATCAGCGCCAGGTCGTCGTCCCAGCGCCGGTAGGAGTCGCAGGCGACGTCCCCGGTGTCGCCGTGCTCGATCGCCTCGGGCACCCGGCCGAAGTCGTCCCAGATGGAGGGCCCGCGGCCGTCGGCGGAGGTGGCGCCCTCGATCTGGAACGCCGAGGTCGCCACCCCCCACCGGAAGTCGGCGGGCAGGGAGGGTGTGCTCACGGGGTTCCTCACTTCACCGAGCCGGCCGTGAGACCGGCGACCAGGTAGCGCTGCAGCAGGAGGAACCCGACGACGACCGGCACGCTCACGGTGAGCGAGGCGGCCATGATCTGGTTCCAGTAGACGTTGTTCTGGGTCGCGTAGCCCTGCAGCCCGACGGCGAGGGTGCGGGTGGACTCGTCGGTCAGCACCGAGGCGAAGAGCACCTCGCCCCAGGCGGTCATGAAGGCGTAGATCAGGACGGCGATGATGCCGGGCATCGCGGCCGGGACGACCACGCGGAAGAAGGCCCCCATCGGCCCGTTGCCGTCGACGGCGGCCGCCTCGTCCAGCTCGCGGGGCACCGAGTCCAGGTAGCCCACGAGCATCCAGACCGCGAACGGCAGCGTGAAGGTCAGGTAGGTGATGATCAGGCCCGGCCGGCTGCCGTAGAGGTCGATGCCCAGGGTCCGGCCGAGGTTCACGAAGATCACGAACAGCGGCAGCAGGAACAGGATCCCGGGGAACATCTGGGTCGACAGCACCGTCACCGAGAACAGCTGGCGGCCGGTGAACCGGTACCGGCTCACCGCGTAGGCGGCCAGCAGCGCCAGCGCCACCGAGGCCACCGAGGCGATCACCGACACGACGAGGCTGTTGACGAAGTAGCGGCCCAGCGGGATGGTCCGCCACATCTCGACGAAGGCGTCGAGGCTGACCGTGGAGGGGAACCAGCGGAACTCCCCCTGGACGTCGCCCAGCGGCTTGAGCGACGTGGTGACCATGACCCACACCGGCAGCAGCGCGAACGCACACAGCAGCGTCAGCCCGATCCGCCGCGACCACACGAACCAGGTCGGCTCACGCATCGACGTCCTTCTTCCGCGTCAGCAGCAGGTACACCGCGGTGACGGCGAGCAGGAACAGCAGCAGCAGCACGCTCATCGCCGAGCCGGTGCCGAAGTTCCAGGTCACGAACGAGTTCTGGTAGATGTGCATGGAGATCAGGTCCGCCTGCTCCGGCGCCGACTTCCCGAAGAACGTGTACGGCACCGTGAACTCGTTGAACGTCCAGAGGAAGAGCACCAGCAGCAGCACCTGGTTGACGCTGCGCAGGTTCGGCAGGGTCACCCAGCGCACCGAGCGCAGCACCCCGGCGCCGTCGATGGCCGCGGCCTCGTACTGCTCGGCCGGGATGCTGGACATCCCCGCGGTCAGCGCCAGGAAGGCGAAGGGCCACAGCCGCCAGACCTCGACCACGATCAGCGCCCAGAAGCTGTTGTCCCCGATCAGCCAGAACGGCCGCTCGTCGGTGACGCCCAGCTGGTCGACCAGGACGTGGTTCACCATCCCGTTGTCGCGCTGGAGCATGAACGACCAGGTGATGACCGAGGCGAACACCGGCAGCGCGTAGGGCACCAGGAAGACCGTGCGCACCAGCCCGCGCCCGCGGAAGGCGTGCTGGGTCCAGATCGCCGCGGCCATCGCCAGCAGCCAGGACAGCGCCAGCACGATCACGGTGAACTGCACCGTCGTCCAGAACGAGTGCAGCAGGGCCTTGCCCGAGGCCTCGTCGAACTGCAGGACGAACCGGTAGTTGCCCACCCCCGCGGCCGGGGCCGCGGTCCAGTTCCGGATGTAGAACTGGGTCAGCTCCAGGAAGCTCATCCCGACCCCGATGAGCATCGGGATGATGTGGATGAGCAGCTCGGCGACGACGACGGGCAGCAGCAGCAGGTAGGGCAGCCACTGGCGCTTCTTCCGCCGGGTCACCGCCCGCACCGGCGAGCTGCCGGTGCGGGCCTCCGTCCCGGCCTCGGGCGCCGGGTTGGCCGTGATCACCCCGCGAGCTGCTGCTGTGCGGCGGCCAGCTGCTCGCTGATCGCCTGCTCGGTGACGACGGTGCCGCTGGCCGCCTGGGCCAGCATGTTCTTGACCGCGGTGCCGACCAGGGTCTCGAACTGGCTCTCCTCGGGCACCGCGGGCATCGGGACGGCCCGGGTGTCGAGGATGGACTTGAAGGTCTCGACCGCCTCGGTCTGGAAGGCCGGGTCGCTGTAGGCCTCCTGCACCGCCGGCAGCGAGCCGTAGGTGCCGTTCAGCTCGATCTGGGTCGGCGTGCTGGTCATGAACTCGACGAAGTCCAGCGCCTGCTGCTCGTGCTCGGTGTTCTCGAACACGGCCAGGTTGATCCCGGCGACGATGCTGGCGACGTCCTCGCCACCCGCGGGTGCGGGGATCGGCGCCACGCCGATGTCGGCGGGGTCCATGCCCAGCTCCTCCAGCGACCCGGCCGCGGCCTGCCACATCACCATGGCGCTCTTGCCGGAGGCGAAGTCGGCCAGCGCCTCGGTGCCGTTGCTGTACTCGGCGTTGCTGGGGTTGGTGATCTTGTCGGTCTGGATCAGGTCGAGGTACTGCTTGATGCCGGCGACGTTCTCCGGGGTGTCGAAGGTGGGCTTGCCGGCGTCGTCGAAGAACGACCCGCCCTGCTGCTCGGAGAAGACGAAGACGTTGTGGATGTTCTCCGAGACGCTGCCGCCCTCGATGGACATGCCCCAGCGCTCGGGCGTGGTCAGCTTCTTGCCGGCGGCGATCAGGTCGGCCCAGGTGGCCGGCGGCTCGGTGATGCCGGCCTCGGCGAACATCGCCTTGTTGTAGTAGAGCCCGTAGGCCAGCGAGTACAGCGGGACGGCGGTGGGCGGCTGGCCCTCGGCGCCGGTCGCGGCGAGGCTGCCGGCCAGGAAGCGGTCGGCGCCGCCGATCTCGGTCATGGTGGCGTCGTCGAAGGGCTTGAGCGCGCCGGTGGCCTGCAGCGAGGCCGACCAGGTGTTGCCGATGTTGAGCACGTCGGGGCCCTCGCCGGAGGCGGTGGCGGCCAGGATCCGGTTCAGCAGGTCCGACCACGGCACGACCTCGACGTCGACCTTGATCCCGGTCGCGGCCGTGAACGCGTCGAGCTGCGGCTTGAGCACCTCCTGGTCGTTCTCCAGGCTGGTGCCCTGGTTGCTGGCCCAGTAGGTGAGCGTGACGTCCTCGGCCGCGCCGCCCGAGGTCTCCTCGTTGCCGCCGCAGCCGGCCAGGGAGGCCGCCACGAGGGACACCGCGACGGCGCTGGTGATGCGCTTCAGTCTCACAACGGTCCTCCTGGTGAAGGGGCGCGCCGTTCTCCGCTGAACGCCGCCCGACCCACTTCTTTCAAGGCGTGAACTAAGTGCATCCGGCGTGTGGCGTCAATCACCGCGGGCGTGTCCGTCACCGATTCGTGACCTTCCCCGCGGACCCCCGCAGCGGCGGGCACCGCCGGTACGCTCGCCGTTCTCAGCGCGGAGGTGCACGGGTGGGCAGCAGGCAGACGTCGACGGTGCACGGGCTGCGCCGGGAGAACCGCGCCCGCGCACTGTGGGACCTCTACCTGCACGGCCCCGGGAGCCGGCAGCGGATCGGCGCGGGCGCCGGGGTCAGCACGGGCACGGTGAGCAACGTGGTGGGCGACCTGATGGAGCAGGGGCTGGTCCAGGAGTCCGGGTCGGTGCCCTCCGGGGGTGGGCGGCCGTCCTCGATCGTGCAGATCGACCCCGGCTACGCGTTCGTCGTCGGCGTGGACGTCGGCGAGTCCTCGGTGCTCGTCGAGCTGTTCGACCTGGCGATGCAGGTGCGCGGCCGGCACCGGATCCCGACCGAGCTGACCCGGCTGGCCCCGGCCGAGGTGGTCGAGCAGATCGTGGCCGGGGTCGCGGCGGTGCTGGCCCAGTCGGGGGTGGCCACCGACGACGTCCTCGGTGTCGGGGTCGGGGTGCCCGGCCTCGTCGAGCACTCACCGCTGGCGGTGGTGCACGCGCAGACCGTGGGCTGGGACGCCGTCCCGCTGGAGGCGCTGCTGCACGAGCGCACCGCACTGCCGCTGGCGGTCGACAACGGCGCGAAGCTGCTGGGCCAGGCCGAGCACTGGTTCGGCGCGGCCCGGGGTGCGGCCGACGTCGTGGTGGTGCTGCTCGGGCACGGGCTGGGCACGAGCATCTTCACCCGCGGCTCGGGTGCGTGGGCGCCGATGAGCAGCCCCGGCGAGTGGGGCCACACCGCGGTCGTGGTCGACGGCCAGCCCTGCCGGTGCGGCGCCCGCGGCTGCCTGGAGGCCTACGTCGGCGCCGGGGCGGTGGCGGCCCGGTACGACGTGCTGCGCGGCGGGCCTGCCGAGGGCCCCGACGACCTCGAGACCCGGGTGACCGAGCTGCTGGCCCGGGCCGACTCCGACCCGGCGTCGGCGACCGTGCTGGCCGAGCTGGTGCGCTACCTGGGCGCGGGGATCGGCAACCTGGTCAACGTCTACAGCCCCAGCCGGGTGGTGCTGGGCGGGTGGCTGGGCCGGCAGGTGGCCGAGCTGCGGATGCCCGAGCTCGCCGCGGCGGCGGCACAGAACGCCCTGCGGACGCCGTTCGAGGACGTCGAGCTGCTGCGCGCCGACCTGGGCGCCGACGCCGTGGCGCTGGGTGCGGCCACGCTGCCGGTGGGCCGGTTCCTCTCCTCGGGCGGGCAGCGCGACGCCGTCCTGGGCTCGCGCCCGGCCTGACTCAGCGCCGCAGCTGGGCCCACCAGCGGTCCCACACCCGCTCGGCCGCACCGGTGATCGGGCCGGCTGCGCCCAGCGCCGCCGCCACCAGCGTCGGCGGCGCATCCTGCCGGGAGCGCATCAGCCCGGCGGCGACGGCGGCGTGCAGCTCGTCCGGTGCCGCGGCGAGCACGTCGGCGGCCAGGTCGCCGAGGGTGACGACGTCGGGGTCCAGGGCGTTGACCAGCCCGGCGATCCCCCGGCCCAGTGAGGTGGCGACGGTCGCGACAGCGGCCCGGGCGGCGACGTCGTCCCGGGCGATGACCGACCGCGCGTAGCCGCCGGGGTCGGCCGGCACCGGGTCGCCGAGCAGCCGGGCCAGGGCGCCGGCGTCGACGGCCGTGCCCCAGCACCCGCGGGCACCGCACGCGCATTCCACCGAGGGGTCGCCGAACGGCAGGTGCCCGAACTCCCCGGCCGTCCCGTGGGCGCCGCCGACCAGGCGGCCGGCGTCGACCTGCGCACCGCCCAGACCGGCGTCGACCATCAGGTGCAAGGCCGAGCGGGCACCGGCCGCCGCGCCCCGGCGCACCTCGGCGACCGCGGCCAGGGTGGCGTCGTTGTCGGCCACGAAGAGCCCGGCGCCGGGCCAGACCGCGGTGAGGTCGACGGAACGCCAGCCGAGGATGGTCGCGTCGAGGTACCGCTCGTCGGTGACGATGCCCGGCGCCGAGACGCCCAGCCCGCGCACCCGGTCGCCCAGCCGGTCGCGGAGCCGGCCCACCGCGTCGCCGAGCACCCCGAGCACCGTGTCGGCGGACTCCCCGGCGTGCGCACCGTCGAGGGTCGCGATCGAGGCCCCGCCCAGCTCGACGGCGTCCACCCGCCAGGTCGCGTGGCTGAACGCGGCGGCGAGCACGACCGGGCCGGCGGGGTGGGCGGTGAGCGGACGGGTGGGCCGGCCGCGCGTGGTCGCGGGCTGCGGCGGGCCCTCGGCCAACAGCTGCTCGGCCACCAGGACGCCGACCACCTCGGCCGCTCCCCCGGTGCCCATGCCGAGCAGCCGGCTGGCCTCGGCGCGGGTCAGCCCGGGGCGGGCGTGGACGGCGGCCAGCATCGCCACCGCGCGGTCGGACAACACGCCCACGCCTGCACCTCCCCAAATGCTCGGACCCGGAGTTTAATGGCCCGGGTGACGACCCTGACCCTCGCTCCCCCACAGGGAGGACTCCGGGTCGGTGCGGCCCTGGCCGTGCTCACCCTGGCCACCTTCGCCGCCGTCACGGCCGAGACGCTGCCGGTCGGGCTGCTGCCCATGATCGCGGCGGACCTGTCGACCAGCGAGTCCCGGGTGGGGCTGCTGGTCTCGGCGTACGCGGTGGTGGTCGCGGTGGCGTCGCTGCCGCTCACCGCGCTGCTGGCCCGGTGGCCGCGGCGGTGGGCGCTCACCGGGCTGCTGGTCACGTACGCGGTCGGCAACGCCGTCTTCGCCGCCACCGACGACTACTCGGTCGCCGTCCTGGCCCGCCTGCTGGCCGGGCTCGCGCACGCCGGCTTCTTCTCCGTGGCCGTGGGTGCCGCGGTCAGCCTCGTCCCGGCCGACCGCGCCGGCCGGGCGACCGCGTGCGTCTTCGGCGGGACGACGCTGGCCTTCGCCGCCGGCGTGCCCGCCGGCACCGCACTCGGGACGGCGGTGGGCTGGCGCTGGGCGTTCGCCGGCCTCGCCGGGGTGCTGCTGCTGCTCGGCGTGCTGGCGGCGGCCCTGCTGCCGGCCTCCCCGCCCCCGGCGGCCGCCGCACCGGCCCCGCTGCGGCAGGTGCTGCGCCGCCGGTCGGTGCAGCTCGTCGCGGCCACCACCGCGCTGTTGATGCTCGGGCACTACACCGCGTTCACCTACGTCACGCCGATCGTCACCGCGGCCGGCATCGACCCGGCGCACGTCAGCCTCGTGCTGCTGGCCTACGGCACGGCGGGTGTCGTCGGGCTGGCGCTGGCCGGGGCCCTGGTCGACCGGGTCCCCCGCCCGATGCTGCTCGTGGCGGTGACCCTGACCGCCGCCACGCTCGCCGTCATCAGCGCGCCCGGCTCGACCGCCGTCCTGGTCGCGGCGGTGGTGCTGTGGGGCGCGGCGTTCGGGTCGCTGCCCACGCTGCTGCAGGCCGCCGCCCGTCGTGCCGCCCCCGACGCCGGGGACGCAGCACCCGGGCTCACCAACGCGATGTTCAACGTCGGCATCGCCGGTGGCGGCGTGCTCGGCGCACAACTGCTGCTGGCCGCCGAGCCGCCGACCCTGGCGGTCACCGGCGCCGTGCTGGCTGCCGCCGCCGTCGTCCTCGTCCTGCTCACCCCCGCCCGGGACGCCGGCACCCGCTGATCCGCCGTCCGGGCGCCGGCGGTGTGTACGCCAGGAGCCGTCCGCGACATCGCACGGGGATCACCGCTCCGCCCGGCACATCACGGCTTCCACCCAAGCCGGTCCGACTTCTGCTTTGCGTTGGTCGGAAGTCCGGCTAGGTTGTGACGCACAGCACAGCGTCAACGCACGAGGTCGCTCCGTGACGAAGGGGCGTCCGACCTGCGGCGATGTCGTGCGCCCATGTGACGACCGAGGGGGATCCATGAAGTCGACTGCCAGCCTGCGGGCCGTGCTCGTCGCCGTCCTGTCCGCTCTGCTGTTCATCGGCCTCGCCGGCCCGGCGAGCGCCGCTCCACCGCACACGAAGGGCTCCGGTGGCGCGGACTGCGCCGGCCGCGGGGTGCCACTGAGCAAGACGTCGATCCAGCTCTACACGTTCGCCGGCTACATCGGCGGCGGCGCCGGTGAGCAGGCCCGGCACGAGGACGTGCTGCGCCGGCTGGCCGAGATGGGCTACCGCAACGTCGAGCCGTACACGCTCAGCGGCTGGACCGCGCAGCAGTACGCCGACCTGCTCGACCGGTACGGCCTCAAGGCCTCGGCCCGGCACGTCGACGTGGGCTCGCAGGTCACTCCTGCGGACATCGACCAGATCCTGGCCGACAACCGCACGCTGGGCATCAAGTACTTCGGCTCGGGCAGCTCCGCCGGCGCCCCGTGGATCGGCCAGCTGAAGACGGAGGCCGACTGGGTCGCCTACGCCGAGTACCTGGACGCGGTCGGTGCGCAGGCGCGCAAGGCCGGCCAGACGCTGTTCGTGCACAACCACGACTTCGAGTTCACGACCACGTTCGACGGTCAGACCGCCTTCGACATCCTGATGCAGAACACCGGCGACAAGAACCTGGTCTCGCAGCTGGACGTCTACTGGGTGTCCTTCGCCGGCCTGGACCCGGTCGACGTGGTGGAGCAGTACGGCAAGCGCATCCAGCTGCTGCACGTCAAGGACCTCAACGAGGACCTGAACCGGCGGATCGAGATCGTGGGCCGCGGTGACATCGACTTCCCGTCGATCTTCGCCGCCGGCAAGGGCATCAAGTACTACGTCGTCGAGCACGACCCGCGCTTCGGCGACCCGACGTTCGACCCGTTCGAAGCCGCACGGGAGGGCCTGGCCTACCTCCGCTGCGTCACCTTCTGACGCAACGGCTCACCAGGGGCGGCCCCGGGGGACATCCGGGGTCGCCCCTCACCCGTTCACGTACCGGTCGCGCTCGACGACGAACTGGCCGGTGGCGGTGTTCGCGTCGATGAACTCCGGCAGCAGCGGCACCCGCACTGTGACCGTGACGCACACCGAGAACTCCTCCCCCGGCGCCAGCGACGGCGTGTACCCGCCCGCGTCCGCGCACCCGGAACCGACCGGCGCGTAGGCCAGGACGACGTCGGTGGCCTCCACCGACTGGTCCTCCACCGCCACCCGCACCGCCGCCTCTGCCCGCGCCTGCCCGGTCGCCAGGTCCGGAGCCGTCGCCAGCGCCCGCCCGGCCTCCCGCGCCGCCGCGTTCGCCGCGAACACCCCGCGCTGCACCGCAGAGAAGCCGGCGACGATGTAGACCAGCGGCAGGAACACCACCAGCGCGATGAACACGAACTCCACGATCGCGGAGCCCTGCTCATCACCCGCACCCAGTCGCGCACGCAGCCACCTCACGGCGCCTCCTCCACGGCCCGCCCGGTCGCCGACAGCGGCAGCAGGTCACCCAGCGCGGCGAACAACGACGGCACCTCACCGGCGCAGCGCACGACCACCAGCGGCAGCCCGGTCGGGTCGACCTCCTGCACCGACTCGCACGCCAGCCCGGCCGCGGTCGCCGGCGACGTCGCGCGCCCGACGACGTCCAACGTCCGGTCGGCACCGGCCGAGGCGGGCACGTCGGCGTTGGCCCCGTACCGCGCGCCCTCCTGGGCGCTGGCGACCACGACGTTGCGCAGGTGAACGTAGACCGCCACCTGCAGCACCGCCATCAGCAGCGCCACGACCAGCACGCTGACCATGACGAAGTCGACGACCGCGCTGCCCCGCTCGCGGTCGTCGGCCGCCGTCAGCTCACTTGACACTCGTGACGGAGCCCAGCGCGGTGGTCACCGCGGTGACGATGGCCTCGCGAAACGGGATGAGGATGGCCAGCACGAGGGCCGCCGTCATCACGGTGATCATGACCCAGCCGGGCACGTCACCGCGCTCGGGATCGTCGTCGTGCAGCCGGGCCGCCAGGGCGGCGAGCGCAGCGGTCAGGTACGCATGGGCGCGCATCCGTCGTCCTCTCTGTTGGTCACCGGCGTCACTGCGCCAGCGAGACGATGCTGATCAGCCCCGGGAACAGGGCGAACATGACGGTGACCGGCAGCACCAGGAAGACGACCGGCACCATCATCTGGATCTCCTTGCGGCCACCGGCCTCCAGCAGCCGGCGCTTGCCGGCCTCCCGGACGTCGGCGGCCTGGGCGCGCAGCACCTCGGCCAGCGGGGTGCCGCGCTCGATGGCGACGATCACGCCGTCGACGAAGCGGGCCAGTGGGTCCAGCGAGGTGCGGTCGGCCAGCTGCTGCAGGGCCTCCACCAGCGGGACGCCGGCCCGGGCGCGGCCCAGCGTGGCGCCCAGCTCGCGGGCCAGCTCACCGCCGGACAGCCGGGTCACCCGGGCGATCGCTGCGGTCGGGCTCTCCCCCGCCGTGACGGCCAGCGCGAGCAGTTCGGCGATGACCGGGAACTCCGCGAGCAGCAGCTCCTCGCGGCGCTGCACCTGCTGGGTCAGCCACCAGTCGCGGCCCAGCACACCGCCGACCAGCCCGGCCACGCACAGCAGCACGGCCGACAGCACGTTGACCGAGCCGGCCAGCGCCGACCCGACCGTGGTGACGAGTGCCCCGCCCAGCAGCCCGAGCCCGCCCCACACGACCTGCTCGACCCGGAAGTCCTCGACCGAGGTCTCCGCGCCGAGGGCGTCCAGCCGCCGGCGGACGGCGACCCGGCCACCGAGCAGCCGGTCGACGTGCCGCGCCCCGTCAGCGAGCAGCGGACCGAACACCCGCCGGGCGGCGCTGAGCATGCCGGGCTGGGTCGCGGTGCCCAGCAGCCGGGACGGCGCCGGGGTGTCGTGTACGTAGGGCGCCAGCCGGTCGACCAGCCGCACCTGCCGCATCGGCGGCGCGAACCCCACGACCAGCAGCACCCCGGCCGCCGCGGTCAACCCCAGCAGCATGCCGAGCAGACCCGCGCTCACTGGAGCACCCGCACGTCCTGCGGCAACCGCCCGATCCGCAGCATCAGCCGGTAGGCCACCAGGCACACCGCACCGCCGCCGAGCAGCAGCGCCGTCCCGACCGGGCTGTCGTACGCGCTCAACGTCTGCTGCTGGGTGGCCAGCAGGAGCAGGACGACCCAGGGCGCCCCGACGGCGAGCCGGGCGGCCTGGACGACCCAGCCCTGCCGGGTCTCCAGCTCGGCCCGCGTGCGGGCGTCCTCCCGCAGGAAGCTGGCCAGCGTCCGCAGCACCCGGCCGAGGTCGCTGCCGCCGACCTCGCGGGCGACCCGCAGCGTCTCCACGATCCGGTCGCCCACCGGGTCGGCCAGGTCGTCCTTGAGCCGGTCGAGCGCGTCGCTGAACCGGCCGCTCGAGCGGTGGTCGGCGGCGAACCGGGCGAACGAGCCGCGCAGCACCTCGGGCCCACGGACGGCGAGCGCCGACAGCGCCTCGGGCAGCGAGAGCCCGGCCCGCACCGCCGAGGCGAGGTTGTCGACCACCTCGGGCCACACCTCGCGCAGGTCCGCCCGCCGCTTGGCGGCCAGCCGGCGCACCAGCAGGTACGGGACGGCGGACCCGAAGACGCCGAACGCCAGGCTGATCGTCACCGTCCGGGTGGTCAGCAGCACCAGCACGGTGACCAGCAGCCCGAGCACGACCTGCAGCGCGAGCAGCTGCGCGGAGTTGATCCCGGTCAGGCCGGCCGCGCCGAGCAGCTGCTGGCGGCGGCCCGGACGCGCGTCACCCGACCGGCGCACCGGTGCGCGGGAGCCGCTGCGCCACACCAGCAGCAGACCCACCCCGAGCAGCAGGCCGAGCAGCCCACCGGAGACGGTCACCCGCGGTCCCCGAGCAGGGCGGCGAGGTCGAACCCGTGCGCGGCGTAGCGCTCGGCGTGCGGCGGGTAGCCGTCAGCGCGCACCAACCGGCCGTCGCGGGTGGTGAAGACGTCGGCGGTCTCCACGACGCTGCCCTCGGCGCGGCCGGGCAGCGCGACGATCTCCCGCAGCCGGCGCTGCCCACTGGGCTCGGTGCCCACGTGCACGACCAGGTCGACGCTGGCGGCCACGGTGGGGACGACGAAGGCGTGCCCGATGTTCTCCCCGGCCAGCAGCGGCAGGGTGCACATCTTGACCACGGCCTCGCGCGCGCTGTTGGCGTGCAGCGTGCACATGCCGGGCAACCCGGAGTTCAGCGCGATGAGCAGGTCCAGGCACTCCTCCTGGCGCACCTCGCCGACCACCAGCCGGGAGGGCCGCATCCGCAGCGCCTCCTTGACCAACCGGCGCAGCGGGATCTCCCCGGCGCCCTCGAGGTTGGGCTGGCGGGTCTGCATCGCGACCACGTCGGGCAGCGGGACGCGGAGCTCGAAGACCTCCTCGCAGGTGACCACGCGCTCGCGGGCGGGCACGGCGGCGACCAGGCAGTTGAGCATCGTGGTCTTGCCGGCCTGGGTGCCGCCGGACACGAGGATGTTCAGCCCCGCCGCGACCGAGGCCTCCAGGAAGCGGGCGGCCTGTGCGGTGAGGGTGCCGAGCTCCACCAGTTCGTCGAGGCTGTGCGCCTGCAGGACGAACTTGCGGATGTTGACCGCCATGTGGCGGCGGGTGACGTCCGGGATCACCACGTGCAGGCGGGAGCCGTCGGGCAGCATCGCGTCGACGAACGGTGTCGACATGTCGATGCGTCGACCGCTGGTGCGCAGCATCCGCTCGACCAGGTCGGCCAGCTGCCCCGCGCCCAGGATGGTGGTGGTCAGTTCGCTGCGCCCGCGGCGGGCGACGAAGACCCGGCCGGGCTCGTTGACCCAGATCTCCTCGACCTCGGGGTCGTCGAGCCAGCGCTGCAGCGGCCCGTAGCCGGCGACCCGGTCCAGCACGTCGCGGACGACGCCGTCGGGGTCACCGAGCGGCGGCAGCGCCGAGGACAGCGACCGCTCCGCGTAGTCGGTGACCACGTCGCGCACGAGCACCCGGACCGGCGCCGGGTCGGCGAACGGGTCGAGCCCGCGGCGGCGGATGAGCTCGCGCACCTCGCCGTCGACGAGGTCGACGACGTTGCTGGCGACCGGCACGACACCCCCGTTGAGCAGCCATCCGACAGTTGAGTGCAGCGACTGTAAGGGGATGGACGGCCCGTTCGGGGAGCCCTTGTGGACAACGGGTGACAACTGCGGCCCGAGATCACCCGGTTCGGTGAACGGTTCACCGAACAGCGGGCCCGCCCACCCCCTGAGAGTGAGGGACCGATCGAGTTGATCTTCATCCCGGCCGGGCCGCTGCCGATCTGCGAGCCGGACAGACCGCTCAGGAGGAGCGGTCCGACACGCCACGGAGGCAACAGTGACCCAGCAGCAGGAGGGACCGACCTGGTCCCCTGAGCCCGGCCCGGCGCCCTACGCCGCCCCGGCTCCCCAGCCCCCCGCCGGCCCGGCCGCCCCGGCCCAGCTCCCGTTCGGGCTCACCCCCGACGACCTCACCGGCGCACTCCGCACCGTGGGCCGTTCCCTGGTCCCGGTCCTCGGTGGGCTCACCGTGCTCGTCGCGGCCGTCGCCCTGATCGCCGCCCCCGACGGCCACGGCGGCTCGCTCGCCGACTGGCTGCGCACCGCCGTCCTGCTGCTCGCGCTGTCCTTCGGCGGCCGGGCGGTCGTCGACGGCTCGGTCGGCATCGAGGAGGTCGGCGCCGAGCTCGCCGTGGGCCTGCGGGTGCTCCCCCTCGTCGTCACCGTCGTCGCGCTGGCCCTCGTCGCCCGCGCCAACACCGCAGCCGAACGCCAGACCCCCTCGACCGGACGGTCGCACCTGCTCGCCCGCTCGCTGGTCACCGGGCTGGTCGCCGGCGTCGGCCTGGCGATCGCGGTGGCGCTGTCCCGCACCACCAGCGCGTTCGGCGCCGACATCGCCGAGGAGTTCGACGGCGCCCAGGTCGAGATCGGCGCCGGCGCGCTCGGCGCCCTGCTCGGCGCCACCGTGCTGGTCACCGTGGTCGCCGCCGTGGCGCGCGCTCGGGTCGCCGGCCCGCTGCCGCTGCCGGCGGCCCTCGCCGCCTACCGCACCCCCGAGCGCGCCGCCGGCGTCCGGCCGGTGCTGGCCACCCTGTCGACGTTCCTGCTCGGCCTGCTCGCCGCCTCCGCGGTCGGCATCGCGGTGACGTTCCTCTACCGGGCCTTCCTCACCGACGACCTGGACGGCGGCCGCTGGCAGGCCCTGGGCGCGCTGGTCGTGCTGGGCGTCAACGCCGTGCTCGTCGCCGCGCTCACCGCACTGGGCGTCCCGCTGGGGGTCACCGCCTCCGGTCGCGGCGACGCCGACGTGCTCGACTTCGTCGACGACGTCGTGGACGGCGGCCGCAACGCCCAGTGGACCCTGTTCGACTCCAAGGTCTGGCTGCTGCTCCTGCTGGTCCCGCTGGCGGTCGCGCTGGCCACCGCCGTCCGCCGCTCGCTGCGCCGGCCCGGTGCCGCCGTCGGCACCTCGGGGCTGAAGACCGCAGCCGTGATCGGCGCGGTGGCCGGGCTGGTCGCGGCCCTGCTGGTGCGGGTCTCCGCCGCCGGCGCCGTGGAGGGCTCCGCTGCGTTCGTCGGTGAGGTCAGCGCGTCCGCCGCGCTGTCGGCCGGGCCGTCGCTGCTGTGGGCGCCGCTGCTCGGCGCCGCCTGGGCCGCGTTCGCCGTGTGGGTGCTGCGGTTCGGCCCGACGCTGGCGCTGTCACTCCCGCCGCGGCTCGCCCGCGCCCTGGCCGGCAGGGACATCGCCCCGGAGTGGGCCGCCGCCCTGGCCGGCACCGCCCCGGCCCCGGCCGGCACCCGCTCTTCCGCCGTCCGCCTCGGCGCCGTCGGGGCCGGCGCGCTGCTGGTGCTGGGCGCACTCGGTGCTGCGGTCGTCACGGCCGTCAACGCGACCGTGTTCTCGCCGCAGGCGGCCGCCGAGGAGTACCTGGACGCCCTCGCCGACCGTGACGTCGCCGCGGTGCTCGACCAGCTGGCCGAGGCTCCGGACGCCGAGGGTCAGCTGTTCCTGACGGAGCAGGTGGTCGGCAGCGAGGACTACTCCCCGATCTCCGACGTCTCCGTCGGGGACGTGACGGAGTACGGCGACGCGGCAGAGGTGGACGTCAGCTACTCCATCGACGGGCAGCCGTTCACCGAGTCGCTGCCGCTGGTCGCCGGGGACGCCCGGTTCGGGCTCTTCGACACCTGGGAGGTCGCCACGACGCTGCCCACCGTGTCGTACTACGCAGGCGGCGAGCTGGGCGCCCAGGTCGCTGGCGCAGAGCTCACGCAGGAGTCGTACGTGGCCCTGCCCGGCGGCTATGTCGCCCACGCCGCGGAGCACCCGCTGCTCACCTCGGCACCGTCCCGCTTCATGCTGACCATGGACCAGTCCAACAGCCCGTCGATGGACCCGACGGTCAAGCCGCAGGCGCTGTCGGACGCCGAGGACGCCATCGAGGAGCGGCTGGCAGAGTGCGCGGCGAGCACCTCGGTGCCGCTGACCAACTGCCCGTTCCTGTCGTACTGGTCGTCCTACAGCGGCGACCTCAGCGACGTGCGGATGGAGGTCGTCGAGGAGCCGCAGTACTCGCTGGAGTACGACTCCTACGACGGCGTCCTGGACATCGTGACCGAGTCCCGCGGCGAGCTCCGGCTGACCGGCACGCTCACCGACACCAGCTGGACGGGCGAGACCACCGTCGAGCCGTACGAGGACGAGTTCACCTTCACCATGTCCGGCGACGTGTCCGGGACCGGCGGCGACCTCCAGGTCGGCTTCGACGACTGATCCCCACCCCCAGGACCCCCGGGAGGAGTGCCTCGCACCCCTCCCGGGGGTCCCGTCACGTCCAGGGGTCGGTCAGCCGGCCAGGACGTCGTCCGTGCCGGCGCTGCGGTCGAGCTCGAGGCCGGCGTCGGCGACGGCGGCGCGCACCGCGGCGGCCGTGGGGGCGTCCTCGATGGCGTCGGCCAGCGCGTCGTAGGCGGCGATCCGCTGGTCGACGTCCGCAGTGCCGGCGGCGTCCAGGGCCAGCACGGCTCGCTGCCTGGCCCGGGTCAGCTGCTCGACCTCGGTCACCACCGGCAGCAATGTCGCGCCCTGTGCAGCGGACAGCTCCTGCACGGCGTCGTTGCGGCCCTCCTGCGCCGCGGCGGCCTCGGCGGCGTCTCCCGACGAGCAGCCGGTGAGGCCGAGGGACAGCGCGGCGGCGGCAGTGGCGAGGACGAGGGCGGCGGGGCGAGTGCGCATGAGGACTCCAGGGCAACGGTGCGGACGGTCGACCGCTCACTGCCCGTGGTCAGTTGCGCACAATCCGGCAGGGCGCAGGCCTCACCCGTCGGGGGCGGGCAACCCCCGGGTCCAGCTACAGCCACTGGAGCGCTCGAGCGCCCCGCCGAGCCCGGCGTCCCGGCAGGATGGCCGCATGGTCCTCGACGGACTGGTGCCCGCGGTGCGCGCCGCCCTTCGCCAGGCGGGCGACCCCGAGCGTGCCCGCGGCATGCAGGCCTACCTGAAGACGACGGAGCCCTGCCTCGGCGTGCGACTGCCCGAGGTCCGCCGGCTGACCATGGCGGCGGCCACGGCGTACCCGCCGACCACGGTGGCCGAGCTGGGTACGGCGGCCGCCGAGCTGTGGCGCGGCGCCGCCCACCGCGAGGAGCGCTACGCGGCGGTCGCGCTGACCGGCCTGCCGCTGGCCCGCCAGCAGTTGGCACTCCTGCCGCTCCACGAGGAGATGATCACCACCGGCGCCTGGTGGGACCTGGTCGACGGTGTGCAGCCCCGCGTCCGCGACCTGCTGCTCGCCCACCCGGGGACGATGCACCCGGTGGTGCGCAACTGGGCCCGCTCCCCCGACCGCTGGCTGCGCCGCAGCGCCGTCATCGCCCAGCTCGGCGCCCGCGACCGCACCGACACCGCACTGCTGACCGAGGTGGTCGAGGTCAACGCCGCCGACACCGAGTTCTTCGTGCGCAAGGCCATCGGCTGGGCCCTGCGCGACCTGGCCAAGACCGATCCCGACTGGGTCCGCAGCTTCCTGGCCGAGCACGAGCTGAGCCCGCTCTCCCGCCGCGAGGCCGCCAAGCACCTGAGCTGAGTCAGGCAGACGTGATCGGCTCGACCCGCGCCAGGCCGGGTCGAGCCGCGAGCGCGCGCGGCTCGACCCCGCCGCGAGGGGGTCGAGCCGCGCGCGATCAGAGCGTCAGAACGTGACGACGAGACGACCGCGGACGCCACCGGCCTCGAGCCGGCGGTGGGCCTCGGCGGCCCGCGCGGCCGGGAAGGTATCGGCCACCCGCAGGGTGAGCACGCCCTCCTCCACGGCGACCCGCAGCGCGTCGAGCTTCTCCTGCTCCTCGGCGTAGGTGCCGACGAAGACGGGGAAGAACCGCAGCCCACGCTCGCCGTTGCCCTGGTAGCCGCGCACGGTCACCACGGCGCCGCCGTCCTTGACCGCCGGCAGCGCGACGTCGTCCTGGACCGCACCGTCGGCCAGGCCGTCGACGCCGTCGGGGAACTGCGCGCGAACGGCGTCCGCGAAGCCGTCCCCGCGGGGCACGACCACGTCGGCGCCGAAGGAGCGCACGAGCTCCTCGTCCTCGGGCTTGGCGTCCGCGACGACGGTGAGCCCGGCGGCCTTGGCCAGCGCGATCGTGTAGCCGCCGAACGCGCCGGCGGCGCCGGTGACGGCGAGCACCTGGCCGGGCTGCAGCTGCATCGAGTCCAGCGCCAGGACGGCGGTGAGGCCGTTCATCGGCAGGGTCGAGGCGGCCACGTCGTCGGCGCCGGCGGGCACCCGGGCGATCGAGCGCGCGGGCAGCACGAGGTCCTCGCGGTAGGCGCCGTGCGCACCGGTCGGGACGACGACGGCCATCACGTGGTCGCCGACGGCCAGGTCGGTCTCGACGCCCGCACCGATCTCGACGAGCACCCCGGCGGCGTCCATGCCGGGCACGAACGGGGGCTCCTTCACCGCGTCGCGCTCGGCGTAGAAGCCGGAGCGGAGGTTGGTGTCGGTCGGGCTGACGGCGAAGGCGGTCACCCGGATGCGCACCTGGCCGGGGCCGGCGTGCTCCTCGGGCAGGTCGACCACGTGCAGGGCATCGGGCCCACCGAACTCAGTGACTGCGACGGCTCTCATGTCACCTGGCAGCACGTTGCGCCCGCCAACTGTTCCGCCGTCCCGGACACACCGCCGGCCTCAGCGGGTGACCGGCTGGTCCTCCGCCCGCGCCCGGGGCACGTGCCGCGGGGCGACGCGCAGCAGCGCGCGGCGGCGCACCTGGGCGTAGAGCCGCTCGTAGGCCTGGGCCATCGCCGCCGGGGCGAACCGGCGGCGGGCGGTCTCGGCGCACGCGGCCGGGTCGAGCTCGTCGAGCCGGGACAGCGCGGCGGTGAACCCGGCCTCGGTCTCGGCGAGGAAGCCGGTGACGCCGTCCTCGACGAGGTCGGGCAGGCAGCCACGGGCCATGGCGACCACCGGGGTGCCAGCGGCGAGCGCCTCGCAGACGGCGGTGCCGCCGGGCTCGTCCCAGCGCAGCGGGAACAGCACCGCCCGCGCCCGGCGCAGCAGGTCGGCCTTCTCCGCGCCGTCGACGCTGCCGATCCAGCGGGCGTGCTCGCCGTCCAGCAGCGGGTCGACGTGCTCGAGGAACCAGCGGACGTCGGGGTACCCGCGCACCGGGGACGCCGGGTCGGCCAGCGCGGCGTCCAGCGCGGCGCGGTCGGGCAACCCACCGACCGGGCCGGCCAGCACCAGCGGCACCCCGGCGGCGCGGCAAGCCCGCACCGCGGTGTCGGTGCCCTTGTCCTCGCACATCCGGGACAGCACCAGCACCGAGGCGTCCCGCTCGTCCGGGCCGGCCGGGGCGGTGTCGGGGATCGGCACCGACAGCGGCACCGCGCCCAGGGTCTGCCGCCGCAGCCGCACCGGGCCGCGCGCCACCTGGGAGGCCGAGACGCCGACGAAGTGCACCCGTCCCCCGCCGTCGAAGGAGCCGTAGAAGTCGGCGTTGCGCCGCAGGTCCCAGTGCAGGGTGTGCAGCACCGGCGGGGCGGCGTCGCCGAGCGCGGCCAGCACCGCGGGGCCGACGACCTCCAGGTGGGTGTGCACCACGTCGAAGGGCTCCCCGGCCGCGGCGTGCTGGTGCACCGCCGCGACGACCGCCTGGGCATGGGCGTGCGCCGCCCCGACGACCTGCGGGTACGGGGCAGCCAGCCGGGTGAACTGGCCGGTCGGGAAGGCGGACACGTGGCCGTCGGCGTCCTGCCGGCTGTCGCCGGAGGCGGCCAGGACGACGCGGTGCCCGCGGCGGCGCAGCTCGGTGGTGAGGGTGGCGACGACGTTCTCCAGCCCGCCGTAGCCGACCGGGGGCACCGGCAGCCACGGGCCGGCGTCCATCAGGATCTTCACGTCGGGAAGCCGGTGGGTGTGCCCGGCGAGGCGCTGCACGGGCGGACTGCTCCGGTGGTGGTCATAGGGTCTTCTCCCCTGTTCGTCGGCGTCACCGCCGCACGCGTCGCACCCCGACGGCGCAGCGCACCGACGGCGACCGGCGGCACGCCGACGGTCGGTGCGCATGCTGGCACGGACGAGGCGCCGAGAACAGGCGCCGGCCGCCGGGAACCGGCACCATCCCCGGGCATGACCCCCCACGACGGCTCCGCAGCCGACCTGCGACACACCGCGCGGACACCGGCATGACGCTCCGCGTGGCCCTGGTCGGGGCCGGCGGCGTCGGCGCCCGGCACGCCCGCACCCTGGCCGGGTTCGACGACGTCGAGCTGGTCGCGGTGAGCGACCCCGCGCTCCCCGCCGCTCAGGCGCTGGCGGCCGAGGTGGGCACCGAGGCGGTCGCCGGCCTCGACGAGCTGCTGGCCCGGGGCCTGGACGGCGTGTGGCTCTGCGTGCCGCCCTTCGCCCACGGCGAGCTGGAGCGCACGGTCGCCCGGGCGGGGGTGCCGTTCTTCGTCGAGAAGCCGCTGGCCGCCGACCTCGCGGTGGCCGAGGAGGTCGCCGACCTGGTCGCGCAGGCCGCGCTGCCCACGGCCACCGGCTACCACTGGCGGCACCTGGACACCGTCGAGCGGGCCCGGACCGCGCTGGCCGGCCGCCAGCTGCGGCTGCTCAGCGCGCGCTGGTGGGGCACCACTCCCCCACCGGCCTGGTGGAGCCGGCACGACCGGTCCGGCGGCCAGGTCGTCGAGCAGGCCACCCACGTCCTGGACCTGGTCCGGGTGCTGGCCGGTGAGGTCACCGAGGTCCTCGGCGCGGCTGCGCCCTCGACCACCGAGGGGCGCGACGTGCCCGACGCGACCGCCGCGGTGCTCCGGCTGGCCTCGGGCGCGGTCGGCACGGTGAGCACCTCCTGCGTGCTGCCCGTGCTCACCGCCGCCGGCCTGGAGCTGGCCGGGGACGGCGTCGCCGTCGAGCTCACCGAGACGACGCTGCACGTGCGCACCCGGGACGGCGAGGAGCACGGCGAGCCCACCGTCGACGCCCGCACCGCGGTCGACCGCGCCTTCCTGGACGTGCTCGCCGGGCGACCGGCGTCCGCGGGCCTGGTCGACGTCGCCGAGGCGCTGCGCACCCACCGGCTGGCCTGGGCGGTCGCCGAGGCCACCCGCACCGGCACCGCCGTCCGGGTGGCCGGCGCGTGAGCGGGGTGGTGCGCACGCTGGTGGTGCCCCGCGCCGGGGAGCTGGCGGTCGTCGAGACGCCCGAGCCGGCGCTGGCCGAGGGCCGGTTCCGCGCCGAGACGCTGTTCAGCGGCGTGTCCGCGGGCACCGAGCTGACCTGGTACCGCGGCACGAGCCCGTACTTCACCGCCGGCTGGGACGCCGACCTGGGCCTGTTCGACCGCGACCGGCCCGCGCAGGACTTCCCGGTCGAGCGGCTGGGCTACATGGAGGTCGCCCGGGTCACCGACAGCCGGACGTCGGCCGTCGCCGAGGGCGCCGTGGTGGCCATGGCCTACGGGCACTCGACCGTCGTGCACGGCGACCCGCTGGCGCAGAACGTCGTCCGGCTGCCCGCCGGGCTCGACCCGCTGCTCGGCGTCTTCGCCGCCCACCTCGGGCCGATCTGCGCCAACGGGCTGCTGCACGCCGCCGCCGACGTGGGCGGCAGTGAGCTCGCCGACGGGGTGCGCGGCCGGCTGGTCCTGGTCACCGGCGGCGGGGCGATCGGGCTGCTGGTCGGGCTGCTGGCGCGGGCGCACGGCGCGGCCGAGGTGGTGGTCGCCGACCCGACCCCGGCCCGCCGCGACGCCGCCGTCGCCCTCGGGCTGGAGGCGGTCGACAGCACCCCCGAGCTCGCCCGGGAGCTGAAGACCCGCTGGCGGCACGCGGCCGGTGACCGGGGCGCCGACGTGGTGTTCCAGTGCCGCGGGACGGCGTCGGCGCTGGCCACCGCGCTGCGCTGCCTGCGCCCCCAGGGCACCGTCGTCGACCTGGCGTTCTACACCGGCGGCGCCGGCGAGGTGGCCCTCGGCGAGGAGTTCCACCACAACGGGCTGTCGCTGCGCTGCGCCCAGATCGGCCGGGTGCCGCGCGGGCTGGGCCACCTGTGGGACCGGCGACGGCTCTCGCACGAGACCCTCGCGCTGCTGGCCGACCACGGTCACGCCGTCCGCGCCGCGGTGGTCACCGACGTCGTCCCCTTCGACGCAGCCCCCGACCTGTTCGCCGACCTCAGCGCCCACCGCCGGCACGTCATCTCCGCGGTGCTGGAGGTCGGCCCGCAGGACCGACGACCGTCCGCGTGACGGTCGAGCCCTGCCCCCACCTGGGGGCAGGGCTCGACTGTCGGCGAACCTGCCCTCGGCGCCCGGACGCCGGGGCTACCGTCGTCGGGGTGAGGCGTCTCCTGCTCCCCCTGGCCGTCGCGACGGCGTTGACCCTCACCGGCTGCACCGGGTCGGACGGCGACACCCCGGCCGGGGCCGGCGAGCCGAGCGCCGGGCCCACCGCGGGGCCGAGCACCGCCCAGCCCGAGCCCAGTGCCGCCGAGGCCGCGGAGGCTGCCGCCGCCACCGCCGACCCGGCGACCGTCCAGGACCCGGCCGGGGCCGCGGTGGCCATCGCCCTGCGCGCCTCGGACCTCCCGGCCGGCTGGACGGTGCAGGCCAACCCGCTGGGCGAGGCCACCGACATCGCCGACAACCCCAGCCTCGACGGCATCTGCGACCAGCGCTTCGGCTCCGAGGTGCACCGCACCAGCAAGCAGCCGGTGGTCGCGGTGGACCCGGCGGGTGCTGCACAGCTGTCGTCGGAGGCGATCAGCTACGACACCGCCGAGGCCGCGAGCAGCGCCGTCCGCGAGCTGGTGGCGGCCTTCAGCAGCTGCCCGCCGGACACCTACACGTTCCAGCCCGCCCCCAGCGCCGAGGGCCTGGCCGAGATGAGCGTCGTCTTCCAGTACCAGCTGGCCGACGGCACCACCCAGGTCGTGGTGGCCCAGGCGGTCGGCCAGGTGCTGTCGGTGCTGATCGGCGACGACCCGGCGACCACCACCGCGGCCGGCCGGGCGATCGCGACCCGCATGTCCGCGCTGCCTGCCGCGGCGATCGGGCGCTGACCGGCACACTGGCCGGGCCGACCGACGGCCAGGAGAGGACGGCATGAGCCCCGAGCACGCCCGCCCCACCGACGCGCCGTCCTGGGGTCCGCCGCCCGCCTACGGACCGCCCGCGTACGGCCCCCCGCCCGGCTACGGCTGGCGCCGGCCGACCAACCAGCTGGCCCCGGTCGCGCTGGTGCTCTGCTTCTTCGGCGTCCTGGCCCCGGTGGGGCTCGCGCTCGGCATCGTCGCGCGCCGGCAGATCCGGCAGACCGGGGAGGGCGGCGAGGGGCTCGCACTCGCCGCGGTGGTGGTCGGCGGCGTGATCAGCACGCTGCTGGTGCTCGGCGTCGTCGTGTGGGTCGTCGCGCTGACCGCGATCGCGAACGGCTCGCTGGGCTGAGCTGTGCTCAGGTGACCGGCTCGGTCACCGGCGTCGGGCGCCCGGCGCGGATGACCAGCGCGACCCCGAGGACGACGGCGACCATGCCGGGCACCGCGAGCAGCGGCGGCACCTGGTCCAGCAGCACCAGCGCGACCAGCAGCGCGCCGGGCACCTCGAGCAGGATGGCCAGCCCCACCACGGTCGGGCCGACCGTGGACAGCACCAGGTTCAGCAGCGTGTGCCCGAGGAGCTGGGCGCAGAAGGTGATCGCCGCGATCAGCCACCAGTCGCGGGCGCTGAACCCGGTCAGCGGCACGTCGGCGACGACGGCGGCGACGGCCAGGGCGACCGCGCAGGTCGAGTAGCAGACGATCGAGTACGCGGAGGTGCTCAGCCGCTCGCGGGCCCGGGCGCCGGCCAGCATGTAGCCACCCGCGCAGATCGCGCCCAGCAGCGCGAGCGCGTCCCCGGCCAGTGCCCGCCAGGACACCGCGACGTCGACCCCGGCGATGAGCGCGGCCCCGAACACCGCCAGCGCCAGCCCCCACCAGACCTGCCGGGGCAGGTGCACGCCGGAGACGCGGGCGGCCAGCGCCGTCCAGATCGGGGTGGTGGTGACCAGCGCGGTGGACGCCGCGACCGTGGTCATCGACAGGCTGGGCAGCCAGGCGGCGAAGTGCGCGGCCAGGAACAGCCCGGCGACCAGCGAGCTGGTGAGCTGCCGGGGGCGCAGGCCGGTCAGCGTCGCCCGCTCGCGCAGCAGCAGCACCGGCAGCAGCAGCACCGCACCGGCGGCGTTCCGCCAGAACGCGATGGCCAGGAAGGAGGTGGCGACCAGCGCGGTCAGCGGCCCGGAGAACGAGACGCCGACAACGGCGACGGCCATCAGCGCGACGTCCCGCCCACCCGGCCGGTGCACCGCCCACGCCTGCGACGGGTCCCGCTGCAGGGTCGCCGACGGCTCGGTCATACGGCAGGCACCCGGACGCGTCCGGTCGCGATCGGCCGCACGGCGCCGGCCACGCTGACCTCGGCGACCGCGCCGTCGACGACCCGGACCCGCCCGGACAGCACCGAGGGCCGTCCGACGGCCGCGCCCTGGGCGAGCCGGTACTCGCTGACGCCCTCGCCGGCCAGCCCCACGGCCGCCAGCCAGATGCCGGTGCCCAGCGCGGCCGACCCGGTGGCCGGGTCCTCCGCGTAGTCCAGCCCGTCGGCGAACACCCGGACCGTGCCCTCCCCGGCGACCGCGTCCCAGGCGAGCACGGACACCCCGCCCTGGACGCCGGGCAGCAGCGCCGTCAGCGCCGCCGGGTCGGGGGCCGCCCGCTCGAGCGCACCGGGGTGCACCTCGAGCTGGGCGAAGTCGATGCCGCAGCCGACCAGGTGCACGGGGCGCCCGGTGACGTCGGCGGCGTCCAGCCCCAGGGCCGCGGCCAGGACGGCGGCGTCCGGGCCCGGTCGCAGCGACACCTGACCGCCGGCCAGGCGGGCGCCCTCGTCGTCCACCTCTACCTCGACCACGCCCGCGCCGCACTCCTGGCGCACCACCCCGGCGGGCAGCCGGCCGAGCCGGACGAGGGTGTGCGCGGTGCCGACCGAGGGGTGCCCGGCGAAGGGCAGCTCGGTGCGCGGGGTGAAGATCCGCACCCGGTAGTCGGCGCCGGCCTCGGTGGGGGCGCCGACGAAGGTCGACTCCGAGTACCCGAACTCGGCGGCCAGCGCCTGGCACTGGTCGGTGGTCAGCGCGTCGGCGTCCAGCACGACCGCGAGCTGGTTGCCGCTGAAGGGGTGCGGGGCGAACACGTCCACGACCTCGTAGTCCAGCTGGTCGGGTCCCGGAGCCGTCACGACGGCGACGGTAGCCTCACCTCTCGTGACCACGGTGACGAGGGCTTATGTCTCCCGGGTGGCCGGGTTGACCGTCTTCGACCCCAACGGCGACCGGGTCGGGAAGGTGCGCGACGTGCTCGTCGCGCTGCGCGTCGGCAGCGCCACGCCCCGCGTGCTGGGGCTGATCATCGAGGTCGTCGCCCGCCGCCGGATCTTCTGCCCGATGGGCCGGGTGACCGGGCTGGACGCCACCTCGGTGCGGCTGTCGTCGGGCACGCTGAACCTCAAGCGCTTCGAGCAGCGGGCCGGCGAGACGCTCGTGCTCGGCGAGCTGCTGGACCGCCGGGTCACCATGAGCGAGCCCGAGCGCGCCGCCGTCGTCGTCGACGCCGCCATCGAGCAGACCCGCACCGGCGACTGGGTGCTGTCCCGGCTCGCCGTCCAGGAGCCCGGCGGGTTCCGTCGGCGCGGCCAGCTGCACCAGGTGGCCTGGGACGAGGTCAGCGGCCTGGCCCTGCCCGAGACCGGGCAGAGCGCGGAGACGCTGATCGCCACCTACCGGGAGCTCAACGCCGCCGACGTGGCCCACGCCCTGCAGGAGCTGCCGATCAAGCGGCGGCACGAGGTCGCCGAGGCGATGGACGACGAGCGGCTGGCCGACGTGCTCGGTGAGCTGCCCGAGGCCGAGCAGATCGTCATCCTCGGCACGCTCGAGGAGCGGCGGGCGGCCGACGTCCTGGAGGAGATGGACCCCGACGACGCCGCGGACCTGCTCTCGGAGCTGTCCAACGTCGACCGCGAACGCATGCTGGAGCTGATGGAGCCCGACGAGGCCGAGCCGGTCCGTCAGCTGCTGAAGTACTCCGAGGACACCGCCGGCGGCATCATGACCAGCGAGCCGGTCATCCTCACCCCCGACGCCACCATCGCCGAGGCGCTCGCCCGGGTGCGCGCCCCCGAGCTCACCCCCGCGCTGGCCAGCCAGGTCTACGTCTGCCGCCCGCCCTCGGCCACCCCGACCGGCCGCTACCTGGGCCTGGCGCACATCCAGGCACTGCTGCGCGAGCCACCCTCGACCCTGGTCAGCGGCGTGCTCGACGACCTGGAGCCGCTGCGCCCGGAGGCGCCGCTGGCCGAGGTGACCCGCTACTTCGCCACCTACAACCTGGTCGCGGCCCCCGTCGTCGACCCGCAGGGCCGCCTCGTCGGCGCGGTGAGCGTGGACGACGTCCTGGACCACCTGCTGCCCGAGGACTGGCGCGAGCGGGCCCGTCGTGGCTGACGACCGCCGCGCCGACCAGCGCCTCGACCAGCCCCGGGGCAGCCGGTCCTTCGCCCAGTTCCTGAAGCTGGACCCCGACGCGGTCGGCAAGTTCGCCGAGGGCATCGCGCGGTTCCTGGGCACCGGCCGGTTCCTCGCCGTCCAGACGATCATCGTGATCGTCTGGATCGTGCTCAACGTGGTGGCGGTGAACCTGCGCTGGGACCCCTACCCGTTCATCCTGCTCAACCTGGCCTTCTCCACCCAGGCCGCCTACGCGGCGCCGCTCATCCTGCTCGCGCAGAACCGGCAGGCCGACCGCGACCGGGTGCAGGCCGAGGAGGACCGCGAGCGGTCGTTCCAGACCCGCGCCGACACCGAGTACCTGGCCCGCGAGCTCGCCTCGCTGCGCGTCTCGGTCGGTGAGCTGGCCACCCGCGACTTCATCCGCGGGGAGATCAACCGGCTGATGCCCGAGGAGACCTCGGAGGAGGCCGCCGAGCGCAAGAAGCAGAAGAAGAAGCGCCGCGAGGCCGCCGAGGCGCTCAGCGACCCAGCGCGCTGAGCACGGCGGCCACCGGGTCGCCGACCGCGGTGTCGACCACGGTGTGCCGCTCGTGCCACTGGTCGGCCGTCCACGCCTGCACCTGCGGCCAGGTCGGGAGGACGTGCCCGGCCAGGTCGGCGGTGCGCCCGGTGACCCGGCGGCGGTGCTCGACCCGGTCGGTGCAGATCAGCCGCACCCAGTGGACGTCGGCGCCGTGCCGGGCGGCGAGCTCGCGGAAGGGCCGGCGCGCGGCGGCGACGTCGAACACCGCGTCGACGACGACGTCGGTGCCGGCGGTCAGGCAGGTGTCGGCGGCGGCGAGCGCCAGCTCGTACCCCTCCGCCCCGACCTCGGTCAGGAGCCCGAGCCGGACCAGCGCCACCTCGAAGGTGTCGATCCGCAGGTGCGCGGCACCGGTGCGCCCGGCCACCGCCCGGGCCACGGTCGTCTTGCCGACCCCGGGCAGCCCACCGACCACGACCAGCACGCCGGTCAGCCCAGCACCGAGCGCAGGACGTCGAGCAGCTGCGCGGCCACCCAGGTCAGCGGCGCGGTGAGCGCGACCGCCCACAGCCGGGTGCGCCCGTCCCGCGGCAGGACCACGACCAGCACGGCGACGACGAGGACCTCCACGACCGCCTGCACGGGGTGGGCGCCGGGGTCGGCCAGCACCCCGCCGCCGAGGACGATGCCGGCCGCCATCGCCAGCATCGCGCCGAACAGCCAGCCGGTGCGGCGGGTCGCGAGGTGGCCGGCGGCGGCCGTGGCCGGCACCGCGGTCGCCGACAGGACCAGCCAGGCGACCAGCAGCCGCACGTCCCACCCGCGGTCGAGCACCAGGGCGGCCCACGAGTAGTAGCCGACGCTCATCGCGGCGAAGAAGACGGCCGACCGCACCGCAGCGGCCCGCAGCGAGGGCGCCCGCCACCCGATCAGCGCGACGACCAGCACCCATGCGGCCGGGAAGTGACCGAGGTCGTTGGCCCACCGCCAGCCGGAGAAGTCGGCGGCCTTGGCCGCTGTCCCGGCGGCGAGCCCACCAAGACCGGCCAGTGCCAGGGCCGGCGCACGGGTGGGCACGCGCGTCGGTGCGGTCATGCCGCGCGATCGTGCCGGAGTCCCCGGCCGCCGTCCCGGTGCCGCGCCGCCACCGGTGATCGGATGCACACTCGGCAACCTTGCACACTGTGCAAGCAAGTCGGATGCTCGACCGGTGACCGGACGAGGGCTGCGCGAGCGCAAGAAGGCCGACACCCGGGCCGCCCTGGCGGCCGCGACGGTGCGGCTGGCCGTCGACCGCGGCTGGGAGCACGTCACCGTCGAGGCGATCGCCGCCGCGGCCGACGTGTCCTACCGGACCTTCTTCAACTACTTCTCCAGCAAGGAGGAGGCGCTGCTGCAGCCCGGCGGCCCCGATCAACCCCGCCTGTCCACCCGGCTGCGCGCCGTGCCCGCCGACGTCGGTCCGCTCGACGCCGTCCGGACCGCGGTGCAGGCCGAGCTGACCGAGCTCGAGGCCGACCCGGTCGGCCTGCTCGAGCGGCTGACCGTGCTGATGGGCACCCCCTCGCTGCTGCCCCGACTGGTGGAGATGAGCGCCGCCGACGAGCGCGAGTGCGCCCTGGCCGTCGCCGAGCGCACCGGCCTCGACGCCGACGCCGACCTGCTGCCCGCGCTGCTGGCCGCCGTCGTCTCCGCCGCCCTGCGGGTCAGCCTGCTGCGCTGGCAGGCCCAGGGCGGCACCACCCCGCTTACGGCGCTGGCCGACGAGGCGCTCGACGCCGTCGCCGCCGGCCTGCCCGCCGCCCACTGATCCCGACCCACCCACCGACTGGAGCAGCATGACCACCACCACCGAACCCGGGGCGGCCACCACCCGGGCCGCCATGAGCCGGCGGGAGGTGCTCCAGGCGCTGTCGGGCCTGATGATGGGCATCTTCGTGTCGATCCTGGCCGCAACCGTCGTCTCCAACGCCCTGCCCACGATCATCTCCGACCTGGGCGGCAGCCAGTCGATCTACACCTGGGTGGTCACCGCCGAGCTGCTGGCGATGACGGTCACTGTGCCGCTGTGGGGCAAGCTCGCCGACCTGGTCAGCCAGAAGCTGCTCGTGCAGCTCTCCCTGGGGCTCTTCGTCGCCGGCTCCCTGCTCGCCGGGTTCTCCCAGGACACGACGACGCTGATCATCGCCCGCGTGATCCAGGGCGCCGGCGCCGGTGGCCTCACCGCGCTCGTGCAGATCGTGATGGCCGCGATGATCCCGCCGCGCGAGCTGGGCCGGTACGCCGGCATCTTCGGCGCGGTCTTCGCCGTCGCCACCGTCGCCGGCCCGCTGATCGGTGGCGTCATCGTCGACACGTCCTGGCTGGGCTGGCGCTGGTGCTTCTTCATGGGCGTGCCGTTCGCGCTGGCCGCGATCGTGCTGCTGCAGAAGACGCTGAAGCTCAAGACCGTGCGCCGCCAGGTGCGGGTCGACTGGCTGGGCGCCCTGCTCATCACCGCCGGCATCAGCCTGCTGCTCGTCTGGGTCACCCTGGCCGGCAACGACTTCGACTGGCTGTCGGGGACGACCGCGCTCATGGTCGGCGGCGCGCTGGTGCTGCTGGCCCTCGCCGTGCTGGTCGAGTCCAAGGTGGACGAGCCGATCATCCCGCTGGACATCTTCCGCAACCGCACGGTCACCCTCACCGTCGTCGCCTCCGCCCTGGTGGGCATCGCGATGTTCGGCGGGACGGTCTTCCTCTCCCAGTACTTCCAGATCTCCCGCGGCTACTCCCCCACCGCGGCCGGGCTGCTGTCGCTGCCGATGATCGCCGGGCTGCTGGTCTCCTCCACCGTCGCCGGCGCGCTGATCACCAAGACCGGGCTGTGGAAGCGGTACCTGGTCGCCGGTGCGGCCCTGATGACCGTCGGCTTCGGCCTGCTGGCCACCATCGGCGCGGACACCTCGATGTGGCTGATCGGCGCCTACATGGCCGTGATGGGCGTGGGCGTCGGCATGCTGATGCAGAACCTGGTGCTCGCCGCGCAGAACGACGTCCCGGCCCGCCAGCTGGGCTCGGCCACCTCGGTGCTGTCGTTCTTCCGCAGCCTCGGCGGCACGATCGGCGTCAGCGTCCTGGGCGCGGTGCTGGCCAGCCGCGTGGCCAGCGAGCTGTCGGTGCTCGGCGGGTCCTCCGGCGGCGGGCACGCCGCCGTCCCGGACGTCGCCTCCCTGCCGCCGGAGGTCCAGACGGTGGTGCAGAACGCCTACGGCGACGCCACCGCCGAGCTGTTCCTCATCGCCACCCCGCTGGCCGCCCTGGCCCTGCTGGTGGTGCTGTTCATCAAGGAGAAGCCGCTGCAGACGACCTCAGGCGCCGAGCGCCTGGAGTCCGAGGCCGCCGTCCCGATGGCGCACTGACGCACCCGGACGGCGGGCCCGCAGCGGCCCGCCGTCCGGCCCGGCCCGCCACGATGGGCGAGTGAACCCCAGCAGCGGCTTCGTCGTCCGGGTCGAGAACCTCCCCGACCGCACCTACCGGCTGTGGCTGCAGACGTCCGGGGCGCCGCTCGACCTGGGCACCGTCGGGCGCACCGGCGAGCTGGGCCCCGCGGTCCGGACCCGGGTGGCGGCACACGCCGGGGTCCCTGCCGACGAGCTGGGCGCCGTCGAGGTCCTCCAGTCGAGGCCGCCCTGGGTGCCGATGGGACACCCCGTCCTGGTCCACGACGAGGACGAGGGCTGGGTGCCCGGGTACGCCTGGGACTTCATCCAGGGCGAGTTCCTGGTCGACACGCCGAACGGCGCGGGCCTCTACGTCCACGAGGACATGGACCTCGACCCCCCGCCCGAGGCGATGACCTACCGCGGCCGCCACCGCGAGTGAGGCGTCAGCCGCCGAGCACGTGGACCAGCGCGCCGGCCGCGCCGGCCAGCAGGATCACCACGATGAACGGCGCCCGCAGCGCCAGCGCGAGTGCGGCCACCGCCAGCCCGACCAGCCGGCCGTCCAGCACCAGGTCGCGCCCGGACGTCGCCGCCTGCACCGCGACGAGTGCGGCCAGCAGCGCCGCCGGCACGAACTCCACGACCCGGGTGACCAGCGGGTGCTGCACCCACGCGGCCGGCACCGACAGCCCGGCCAGCTTCAGCAGGTAGCAGCCCACCGCACCCACCAGGACCGCCGTCCACATCGCGCCGTTGCTCACGCCGCCACCGCCCGCGGGCGCCCGGCGAGCAGGACGGCGACCACGGCGAGCACCACCTGCAGCCCGGCCGGCACGAACGGCGTCAGCGCCAGCGCGACGACCGCCCCGCCCAGGGCCACCCGCCGCTGCACCCCCGCCTCGGTCGCCGAGCGCTGCAGCCGCGGCCACAGCAGTGCCAGGAAGGCGGCCGGGACGACGGCGTCCAGCGCGGCCTCCGCGGTCTCCCCCAGCCCGCCGGCACCCAGCGCGCCGACCAGCGTCATCGCCGTCCAGCAGACGTAGACCGACCCGCCGGTGACCCAGAAGGCCAGCCGGCCCAGCTCCCGGTCGGGCGCGGCCACGGCCATCGCGGTGGACTCGTCGATGACCAGCTGCGCGGTGCCGGCCCGGCGCAGCCAACCCCGCGGAGCCAGCATCGGCGCCAGCCGGACGCCGTAGAGGGTGTTGCGGGAGCCGAGCAGCAGCGCGCTGCCGACCGCGGCGAACGCCCCGCCGCCAGCACCGAGGACGCCGACCAGCGCGAACTGCGAGGCGCCGGTGAACATCAGCGCCGAGAGCGCGACCGCCTGCCAGGTCGACAGCCCCGCCCCCACCGCGGCCGCCCCGAAGGCCACGCCGTAGAGCCCCACCGCCAGCCCCAGCCCCAGCGAGTCGCGCAGGGTCGCCGACCGGGCGGGAGAGGACACGGCGGCGACCCTAGCGACCGGTGCGGGGGTTGGCCTGCGTCACACCCTCACCACCGGAACGGCCGTCCGGCCCGCCGTACAGTGAGGACGTCCGCGCGCGAGCTCCCTGGGGGGCCGCCTCCCGCGGGCCCCCCGTCGAAGGAGACTCACCCCGCATGTCCGACACGCTCACCGGCTCGCCGGCGCTGGACGCCGTGGTCGCTGCCCTGGCGACCGTCCAGGACCCGGAGATCAACCGTCCCCTGCCCGAGCTGGGCATGATCAAGGACGTGCAGATCGGTGTCGGGGGCGACCCGGGCACGGTCCGCGTCGAGGTCTACCTGACCGTCTCCGGCTGCCCCATGCGCGACACCATCACCGACCGCGTCACCGAGGCCGTCATCCGCGTGCCCGGCGTGACCGCCGTCCAGGTCGGCCTGGACGTGATGAACGACGAGCAGCGCACCGAGCTGCGCAAGACCGTGCGCGGCACGGACGCCGCCGACCCGGTCGTGCCCTTCGCCCAGCCCGGCTCGCTGACCCGCGTGTTCGCGGTCGCCTCGGGCAAGGGCGGCGTCGGCAAGTCCAGCGTCACGGTCAACCTGGCCGCCTCGATGGCCCGCCGCGGCCTGTCCGTGGGCGTCGTCGACGCCGACATCTACGGCCACTCGGTGCCCCGCATGCTCGGCTGCGAGGACAAGCCGACCCAGGTCGAGAACATGATCATGCCGCCGCAGTCCTACGGCGTGAAGGTCATCTCGATCGGCATGTTCACCCCGGGCAACACCCCGGTCGTGTGGCGTGGCCCGATGCTGCACCGCGCGCTGCAGCAGTTCCTCGCCGACGTCTGGTGGGGCGACCTGGACGTCCTGCTGCTCGACCTGCCCCCGGGCACCGGTGACGTCGCGATCTCGCTGGCCCAGCTGGTGCCCAACGCCGAGATCCTGGTGGTGACCACGCCGCAGCTCGCTGCCGCCGAGGTCGCCGAGCGGGCCGGCGCGATCGCCACCCAGACCAACCAGCGCGTGGTCGGCGTCATCGAGAACATGTCCTGGCTGGACCTGCCCGACGGCTCCCGCATGGAGCTGTTCGGTGCCGGTGGCGGCCAGGCCGTCTCCGACGCGCTGACCAAGGTGCTCGGTGCCCGGGTGCCGCTGCTCGGCCAGATCCCGCTGGACACCCGGCTGCGCGAGGCCGGCGACGCCGGTGCCCCGATCGTGCTCGCCCAGCCCGACGCCCCCGCGGCGCAGGCGCTGGAGAAGATCGCCGAGGGCCTCACCGTCCGCCAGCGCGGCCTGGCCGGCATGCCCCTGGGGCTCACCCCGGTCAGCCGCTGACCTGATCCGCATCCGAGGCCGGTCTCCCCGCCGGGGAGGCCGGCCTCGCTGCGTCAGCGGGCGGGTCCGACGCTGAAGACGTCGCCGGGCTGGCAGTCCAGCGCGTCGCAGATGGCCGTGAGCGTGGAGAACCGCACCGCCCGTGCCCGGTCGTTCTTGAGCACCGACAGGTTCACGACGGTGACCCCGACCCGCTCGGCGAGCTCGGTGAGCGTCATCTGCCGCGCGGCCAGCAGCTGGTCCAGGTGGCAGGTGACCCGGTGGGTCTCGGTGTCGACGGGGCTCACACCAGCCCCTCGACGTCGGAGTCGATCCGCTCGCCCTGCCGGAACGCCTCGGCGAGGACCAGCAGCAGGAAGCCCCCCACGACGATCGGCAGGAACGAGAACGTCACCCCCATGACGAACGCGCTGTCCGGGCCGACCAGGTCGAGCCGGTCGAGGACGGCGAGCGCGCCGAACTGCGGCAGCAGCGGGCCAATGCTGCCCGCCACGGCCACCACCAGCGCGAGCCAGGCCAGCCGCCGGGAGTTGCCGGCACCGAAGGGCCGCCCGGCCGCGATCGAGGCGAGGACCGGGCGCAGCAGCCAGGCACCGAGGCCCACGGCGAGCCCGAGCACCGCGACGTCCCCGGAGGCGAGCAGCTGCTCGGCGACGGTCGAGTCCCCGGCCGAGAGCATCGTCCGCACGCCCCCGGGCAACGGCAGCAGCCGGACGCCGTCGGGGAGCGCGACCTGGGCGCCGACCAGCGGCCCGGTGCCCCCGCTCAGCTCGACCGGCACCTGCACCGCACCACCGGCCCGGGTGGCCTGGACCACCGCGTAAACCGGGCCGGCGAGGACGGCCACCAGGCCGACCAGGCCGACGAGCTGACTCACCCCGCGGACGGTCGAGGCCTTGACGTAGGTCTGGCTGCGGTCCATGACGACTCCTCGGCACATCGATCATCGATGGGTGGGAGCGTCAGTGTGCCCATCGATATTCGATGTGTCCAGCATGGCCTCGGTGCCGGGTCCCGCCGCGAGCGTCAGCGAGGGGTGGGGGGCACCGAGGTCCTTCGTCAGGTGGCGTCGACGTCGAACGGCGGCGGGACGGTGGAGTCCCGGCGGACGGCCGTCCTCATCCGCCCCGCGCCGGCGGCCGTGGCGCCGGTGGCGCTGGGCTTCACCGCGGAGTCCTCGTCGTCGCCCAGCAGCTGCTGCCGGATGAACGTCTTCGGGTGGTACTGGCGCAGGTCGACGTCGCGCAGGTGGTCGAAGTCGTCGCCGAGGGTGTCGTGCAGCTGACCGCGGACACCGGTGATCGCCTCACGGGCCTTCTTGATGCCGGTGGCGGCGTCCTTGGCCAGGCCGGGCAGCCGGTCGGGTCCGAAGATGAACAGGGCAGCCAGCGCCAGGACGACGATCTCGCCCCAGCCGATCGAGTTGAACACCGCTCCTCCTCGCGCCCTGCCGCGCACCGCGGTCGTGACCAGCGTAGGTGGGCGGGCTGACCAGCAGCTGAGCGCAGCCCCAACAGTCGGTGTCGGCCCCTCCCAGGGGGACGAGGGGGTCCTTCGTCAGGCCGTGCCGAGGACGACCTGGACTTCGCGGGAGCCGCCGTCGCGCACCAGCTCCAGGGTCACCGTCTCGCCGGGCTCGCGGGCGTCGACCGCGACCACCAGCTCCTCGGAGCTGGCCACCGGCGCCCCGTCGACGGCGATCACGACGTCCTGCTCCTCCACCCCGGCCTCGGCCGCACCGCTGCCGGGCTCGACGTTGAGCACCAGGGCGCCGTCGCGGGTGCCGTCGGTGACCGAGCGGGCGTTGACGCCGAGGCTGGCGTGCACCGCCGTCCCGGTGGCGATGAGCTCCTCGGAGATGTCGCGCACCGTGTCGATCGGGATGGCGAAGCCCAGGCCGATCGAGCCGCCGGTGGTGCCGTTGCCGCCGAGGGAGGCGATCGCGGTGTTGATCCCGATGACCGCGCCGGTGCCGTCGACGAGGGCACCGCCGGAGTTGCCCGGGTTGATCGGCGCGTCGGTCTGCACGGCGCTGATCACCGCGTTGGTGTCGCTGCCCTCGCCCGACAGCCGCACCGGCCGGTCCAGGGCGCTGACGATGCCGGTGGTGACCGTGCCGGCCAGGCCCAGCGGGGAGCCGATCGCCACGACCGGGTCGCCGACGACGAGCGCCTCGGACTCCCCCAGCGTCGCGCCGACCAGCCCGGGCTTCTCAACCTTGAGGACGGCGAGGTCGCTGGCCGGGTCGCGCCCGACGATGGTGGCCGCCGAGCCGCTGCCGTCGCTGAAGACCGCGCGGATCTCGGCGTCCTCGTCGTCGGCGGCACCGGAGACGACGTGGTTGTTGGTGACGATGTAGCCGCCCGCGGGGTCGACCACCACCCCCGAGCCGGTGGCACCGGCGTTGGCCAGGCTGACCTCGATGGAGACCACCGCCGGGCTCACCCGCCCGGCGATGTCGGCGACCGAGCCGGGCTCGCGGCTGACGCCGGGCGACACCTCCGACAGTTGCGTGCCGGGGGCCAACAGGGGCTGCTCGTCGGCGGTGCGGCCGAGCCACCAGGCCGTCGTCCCACCGGTGATGCCGACCAGCAGCAGGGCCAGGAGCGCCAGCACGGTGAGCCGCACGGACACGTCACGCAGCCGCAGCCGGCGCTGGCCCTGGCCGTCGACGACCACCGGGCCGGGCTGGTCGACCTCGGCGGGGTAGGCGGCGGGTGCGCCGAGGCCGGCGGGCGCGTGCGGGTCACGCCACGGGTCGGCGTCGGCGTCGGGCTTCCAGAACGGCGCGGCGGCGGTCCGGCGGCGCGGCCCCCGGCCGGCGGGCGGCTCACCGAGGCCGGTCGCGCCGCCCCGCGGGGCGAAGGCACGCAACACCGCCTCGGGCGGTGGTGGCGGCGGGGTCGGGGGCGGCGGCGCGGCCGGCCGGTCGGCACCGAAGGACCCGGCGACCTCCTGGGGGCGGCCGAAGGCGGCCTGGTGCGCCGGGTGCGGCTCGGGCGCCGGCGGGGTGCTGGGCTGGAGCCGGGAGTCCGACGGCGCGAAGGCCCCCGTCGTCCCCCGGGGCCGGCCGAAGACCCTCGCCTGGTCGTCCGGGCTGCCGGAGGTCTCGGTCAGGGCGTCCCGCCCGGGGGCAGGGTGCTGGTCGAGCCGACGGTGAGCGTGCGCACCACCGGGGGCACGATGTCGGTGCGCTCGGTCGGCACGGTGCGGTCGGCGACCCCGGCCACGGGTCCGCGCGGCTCGGAGGCGGCGGGCGGGGCCTCGGACGCGGGCAGGCCGTAGGCGAGCACGGCGACGCCGAGCCCGATGCCGGCCAGCGCCCCGGTCATGCCGCGGCGCAGCCAGCGGGAGCCCTGGTCGTGCCGGGCGGGGGCGGGCTCCGGCGGGGTGAGCGGGATGGCCCACGAGCCGCCGGCACCACTGGTGGTGAGGCCGTCGGCGCCGGCGCTGAGCCCGCCCAGGCCACCGGTGCCGGGCACGTCGGCGGTGAACGGGATGGCCTTGAGCCGGGACAGCAGATCGCACGGGACGTCGGGGCCGCCGCCGTGCTGCAGGGCGTCCTTGGCCTCACGCTGCGCGGCGACCGCCATCCGGCACTGCGCGCAGCCGGACAGGTGCCGGGCCGCGCGGGCCGCCGCGTTGCCGGAGAGCTCGCCGTCGACCAGGGCCGCGACGGCCTCCTGGGCGAGGTGGCTCGGCGGGATGCTCACGATGCCGCCCAGGCGGCGCTCGTCGGGCCGTTCGCGGTCGCTCACGCCAGGCCCTCCGCGGAGACCGGGGTGCGGCCGGGGGCCAGGTGCGCCAGCGCCTCGCGCAGCTGCACGCGGCCGCGGTGGATGCGGCTGCGCACGGTGCCGAGCTTGATGCCCAGCGTCGCCGAGATCTCCTCGTAGGTGAGGCCCTCGATGTCGCAGAGGACGACGGCCACGCGGAACTCCGGCGACAGCTTGTCCAGCGCCGCCTGGATCTGCGGGTCGAGGTGGGTGTCGGCGTAGACCTGCTCGGGCGAGGGGGCGGACCCGGGGAGCCGCTCGGTGTCCTCGGGGAGGGCGTCGAAGCGGATCCGCTGACGGCGCCGGACCATGTCCAGGAACAGGTTCGTGGTGATGCGGTGCAGCCAGCCCTCGAAGGTGCCCGGGGAGAAGTCGGCCAGCGAGCGGAACACGCGGACGAAGGTCTCCTGCGTGAGGTCCTCGGCGTCCTGCTGGTTGCCGGAGAGGCGGTAGGCCAGCCGGTAGACCCGGGCGGAGTGGTCGCGCACGACCTGCTCCCACGTGGGGGCGACCCAGGCCTCCACGCCGGCGTCGGGCAGCGCCGCGCCCGCGGGCTCGGTGGCGGCTGCTCCGGTCACACCGCCAGGATCGCAGACGACCGTCCCGGACACCTCCCCACCGGGGGTGGGCTGCTCGGTGGACCGCTGAGGGGACTGCTGGCTGGTGGTACGCGACAGACGCACACTCGGTCCAACGGACGGGCCCGACACCGGTGTTCCCGGGCGGGCGGACCCACAGGCAGTTGCCAGGCAGCCGGGACGCAGGGTGTCGGACCGCCCCCGCCCGGGCACGCAGCCCCCGTGCGCCACTACCCTTCTCCGGTGACCAGCGTTGCCGGACCGCCCCCCACCGGCGGCTCCCCGACCAGCGCTGCGGCCTTCGCCGACAGCTTCGCCACCGAGTCCCCGGCCATGGCCGCGGCCCGGCACCGCGCCGTCACCGCGGCCACCGAGCTGGGCACGGCGCTGCCGGTCGAGCCCGCGGTCGGGGCCGCCCTGGCCGTGCTGGCCGCCGGTGGCGACGCCCGGTCGGTCGTCTCGCTGGGCAGCGGTGGCGGCGTCGCGGGGCTGTGGCTGCTGGAGGGCATGCGCAAGGACGGCGTCCTCACCACGCTGGACGGCGACCCGACCGAGCAGCGCGCCGCGCGGCGGGCCTTCACCGAGGCCGGCGTCCCCAGCGGGCGCACGCGGATGATCTTCGGGACGCCGGGCGAGGTGCTCCCCCGACTGTCCCCCGGCGCCTACGACCTGGTCACCTGCGCCAGCCCGCCGCTGGAGTACGCCGGCCACCTGGCCGGCCTGCTCGGGCTGATCCGCCGCGGCGGGTCGCTGGTGTGCCTGGGCCTGCTCGCCGACGGCCGGATCGCCGACCGCGCGGCCCGGGACGAGCAGACCGTGGCCTGGCGGGAGATCGCCCGCACGCTGCGCGAGGACGAGACGCTGACCTGCGCGGTGCTGCCCGTCGGCACCGGCCTGCTGGTCGCCACCAAGCGCACCTGAGCCCCGGCGTCAGGAGGCGAAGGCGAACTCCCCCGCCGGCGCCCACGGCCCGCCGAGGTAGTGCCAGAGCCCGAGACCGCGCGCGGCGACCGTCTCGGCGACGAACGACGCCGACAGGTCCTCGAAGAGCGCGCGGGCGACCTCGGGGGCGACCTTGTTCTGCACGGTGACGTGCGGCTTCGACCACTGCCGGTCCTGCCGGCTCAGCCACGGGTCGAAGGCCGCGGCCAGGTCGCGGCGCAGCGCGGTCAGCTCCGGGGCGTCGAGGTCGATCGCCACGCCGCGACCCAGGAACCGCACCCCGGTCACGGCGACGTCGAACGGGGTGCGGTCGGCGACCTCGGCGAGCTCCCGGGAGACCTCGGCCAGGTGCTCGCCGGGCAGCGCGTGGAACATCGTCACGTGCGCCTGCAGGTGGTTGCGCTCGGCCGGGAAGTGCGCCGCGCGCAGCCGGTCGAACCGGCCCTGCGCCTCCTCGTCCAGCAGCAGCGTGACGATCAGCGGCGCAGGGCCGGTCTCCGGGTGGTTCACAGGATTGCGCGGGCGCCCTTGCCGAGCACGGTCACGCCGCCGGCGCTCACGTGATAGCGCTCGCGGTCGTGGTCGAGGTCGACACCGATCCGGGCACCCGGCGGGACGACGACGTTCTTGTCCAGGATCGCCCGGCGCACGATCGCGCCCTCACCGATGTGGACGCCGTCCATCAGCACGCTGCCCTCGACCCGGGCACCGCGCTCGAGCCGCACGTTCGGGGAGACGACCGAGCCGTGCACCGCGGCACCGTCGATGATCACCCCGGCGCTGACCATCGACTCCTCGGCCCGGCCGCCGAGGACGAACTTCGCCGGCGGCAGCATGGGCGGCAGGGTGTAGATGGGCCAGCGGTCGTTGTAGAGGTTGAAGATCGGGCTGACCGACACCAGGTCCATGTGCGAGTCGTAGTAGGCGTCGAGGGTCCCCACGTCGCGCCAGTAGCCGTGGTCGCGCTCGGTCTCGCCGGGCACCAGGTTGCTGGAGAAGTCGTAGACGTAGGCGTCGCCGGCCTCGGCCATCATCGGCATGATCGACCCGCCCATGTCGTGCACGGAGTCCTCGTCCTCGGCGTCCCGGCGCAGCGCCTCGAGCAGCGCGTCGGTGGTGAAGACGTAGTTGCCCATCGACGCGAAGGTCTCGTCGGGGCTGCCGGGCAGACCGGGCGGGTCGGCCGGCTTCTCGAGGAACTGGACGACCTTGCCGTTCTCGTCGGCGTCGATGACACCGAAGGCGGTGGCCTCCTTGCGGGGCACCCGCAGGCCGGCCACGGTCACGCCCGCGCCGGTCTCCAGGTGCTGCTGGATCATCTGCGCCGGGTCCATCCGGTACACGTGGTCGGCACCGAAGACCACGACGATGTCGGGCCGGTCGTCGTAGATCAGGTTCAGGCTCTGGTAGATGGCGTCGGCGCTGCCGGTGTACCAGCGCGGGCCGAGCCGCTGCTGTGCCGGCACCGGGGTGATGTAGCTGCCCAGCAGGGTCGACATGCGCCAGACCGTGGTGATGTGCCGGTCCAGCGAGTGGCTCTTGTACTGGGTCAGCACCGCGATCCGGCGGATGTCGGCGTTGACGAGGTTGGACAGCACGAAGTCGATGAGCCGGTAGTTCCCCCCGAACGGGACGGCGGGCTTTGCCCGGTCCTGGGTCAGCGGGGCAAGCCGCTTCCCCTCTCCACCTGCCAACACGATTCCGAGAACTCTGGGGCCGCCACGCATGTGGGCAACGTAACTGTTGACGCGCCACCGTGCGCCCCCAGGTCGTCGCCGACTCACCCCTTGGACGGAGGGTGGTCCCCCGGTGGCGCTCCACCCGGCGTCCCGCCCGATCACGATCCGTACACGAGTGATCAACAGCACGTGACGAGAGCCGGTCGGCTCCGCCAGGATGAGAGCCGGGCGCCGGCTCGGTCGACCGTCGTCCGCCGCAGGCGCTCCACCGCCGTCCGGCCCACGCCGGCGGCGGACACCCGGCGAGGGCGAGGGACTGATGACCGCAGCAGCCACACGGACGCGACAGGGGCGGAGCGCGTCCGCCGGACGCGGAGGGGTGGCACCCCGGCTCCGGGCCGCGCTGCTCGCCGCCGCCACCGTCCTGGTCGGCGCCGGGTCCGTGCTGCTGGCACCGCCGGCCGGCGCTGCTGCCTGCGCACCGGACCCCGTGCTGTGCCCGGAGCGGGTCCACGTCGGCGCCTCGGTCGCCGGGCTGCCCCGCGACCCGGGCGCGCTGGACGCGTTCACCGCCGCGACCGGGGTCTCCCCCAGCAGCGCGACGTTCTTCCTCGACTTCGGCGGCCAGGTCGACACCGGCGCGCTGCAGCGGCTCAGCGCGGGCGGGCGGCTGCCCATGCTGACCTGGGAGCCGTGGACCCACACCCGGCCCGGGGAGAACCCCTACTCGCTGACCGCGATCGCGGCCGGGGAGTTCGACGGCTACCTGAGGGCGCAGGGCGCGGCGCTGGCCGCCGTCGGCGCGCCGGTCGCCGTGCGCTTCGGGCACGAGATGAACGGCTCCTGGTACCCGTGGGGGCAGGGCGTCAACGGCAACACCCCGGAGGACTACGTCGCCGCCTACCGGCACGTCGTCGAGGTCGTGTCCGCCGCCGGGGCGGACGACGTCATCTGGACCTGGTCGCCGATCACGGTGATCTCCCGGCCGAACGTGCCCCTGGCCCCGCTCTACCCGGGCGACGACGTGGTCGACTGGGTCGGCCTGAGCGTCTACTTCAGCTCCCCCGTCGCGACCTACGCCGCCGACGTGCCGCCGACCCTGCGCCAGCTGGACCAGATCGCGCCGACCAAGCCGATCTACGTCGCGGAGTCCGCCGTGCTCCCGGGCCCCGACCGCCCGGCGATGATCCACGACCTGGTCTCCGGCCTGCTCACGATCCCGCGGCTGGTCGGCTTCACCTGGTTCGACCAGGACACCCAGCACGACTACCGCATCGAGAACGACCCGCCGGCCGCCGCGCAGCTGGCCGCTGAGCTCAGCTCGCCCTGGTTCGGCGGCGCCGGGCAGGTGGACGACCCCGTCGTGGCCGCACCGCTGGTGCTGACCCCACCGACCCTGAGCGGGACGGCCCAGGTGGGCGCTCCGCTGACCGCCACGCCGGGGACCTGGCGCGCCTCGGACGCCTCGGGCGCGCTGACGACCGGCCTGCGCTGGCACCGCTGCACCGACCCGCGGGCGGTCACCTCGTGCACCCCGACGGCCTCCACCGGCACCACCCACACCCCGGACCCCGCCGACCTCGGCCGGTACCTGCGGGTCGCCGAGACCGCGACCAACGACGTCGGCAGCACCGTGGCCTGGTCGCGGCCGACCGTCGCGGTCCTGATGACGCCGGCTGCTCCCGCCGCACCCGCGGTGGAGTCCCGGGACGGCGCCCTGCGGCTGACCTTCCCGCCGGCGCCGACCGGCACGACGCACTGGCAGGTCAGCGTCGACGGCGCCGTCCGGCCCCTGGTGCCCGTGGCGGACGGGACCTACTGGATCACCGGGCTGACCAACGGCGTCAGCCACCGCATGGAGCTGGCGGCGGCGTCCGCCTCGACGACGGGGCAGCTGGTGTCCGCCCCCACCGCCGGCACCGCCGTCCCGATGACCTCTCCCTGGACGCCGTTCACCACCCACTCCGCCGGCACGCTCACCGTCCGCCTCCCCGCCTCGGCGCCTCCCGGGGCCACCGGCTGGCACCTCACCGTCGGCGCCACCACCCGCACCCTCCCGCTGGGGACGACCTCGGCCGACGTCCCGGCCGACCCCGGCACCCCCTGGGCGCTGCGCGCCACCGCCGGGGACTGGGGCGGCCCGAACCTCTCCCTCCCCGCCACCGGGACCGTCCCCACCGCCGCGGCACCGGCCACCCCCGCAGCCCCCGCGGTGGAGTCCCGCGACGGCGCCCTGCGCCTCACCTTCCCCTCGCCGCCGGCCGGCACCACCCACTGGCAGCTCACCGTCGACGGCGTCACCCGACCGCTGGTCCCCGTCGCCACCACGACCTACTGGGTCACCGGCCTGACCAACGGCAGCAGCCACCGCCTCGGCCTGGCCGCGGCCACCGTCAGCGGCACGGCCACCACCTCCACCACCGCGATCGGTACCGCCACCACCGGCACCGCCGTCCCGATGACCACCCCGTGGACGCCGTTCACCACCCACGCCGCCGGGACGCTCACCGTCCGCCTCCCCGCCTCGGCTCCTGCCGGGGCCACCGGCTGGCACCTCACCGTCGGCACCGGCACGCGGACGCTGCCGCTGGGCACCGCGACCGTCGACGTGGCCGCCACCCCCGGCACGCCGTGGGCCCTGCGCGCCACCGCCGGGGACTGGGGCGGCCCGAACCTCTCCCTCCCTGCGACCGGCAGCGTCCCCACCGCCGCGGCACCGGCCACCCCCGCAGCCCCCGCGGTGGAGTCCCGCGACGGCGCCCTGCGCCTCACCTTCCCGGCTGCACCGGCCGGCACCACCCACTGGCAGCTCACCGTCGACGGGGCCACCCGCCCCCTGGTCCCCGTCGCCACCGGGACCTACTGGGTCACCGGGCTGACCAACGGCAGCAGTCACCGCCTCGGCCTGGCCGCGGCCACCGTCACCGGCACGGCCACCACCTCCACCACCGCGATCGGTACCGCCACCACCGGCACCGCCGTCCCGATGACCACTCCCTGGACGCCGTTCACCCTCTACAGCGGGGGCACCCTCACCGTCCGGCTCCCGACCCAGGCACCCGCCGGGGCCACCGGCTGGCTCCTCACCGTCGGCACGACCACCCGCACCCTCCCGCTCGGCAGCACCTCCACCGACGTCCCGGCCGGCCCCGGCACCGCGTGGGCGCTGCGTGCCACCGCCGGGGACTGGAACGGCCCGAACCTCTCCCTCCCGGCCACCGGCACCGTGCGCTGACCGCGTGCCGGCCGCCGCCGGCACCACGGGACAGCCGCTGAACGGACACGCGCGCGCACGCTGGGTCAGCGGCACGCCAGTCGGAGCAGCGGTGGACCCGCACAGAGGGCGCCGAGGTCACGGGGCGTCCATCGTCGTCCGCGACACGGGGCGACCTGGTCCAGGACGCGGTCACCCCCGCCCGGTGGGGTGACCTGGGTGCTTGCCCGTTCAAGCACCGGACGCCCCGTGCCGATTCAGCGTCGAGTCGGAGTCCCACGGAGGAGAGCACGTCATGCGCCTGAAGCCGCTCGGCCGTCCCGCCCGCACCCAGCCCGCCACCCCGGCGACGGACCGGGTGCCCCTGCGGGTCCGCGTGGGCCGGCGCCTGCGCGCCCGGAAGCTCGCCAGCACGGCGTGGTGCGCCCACTGCGAGGTGCGTCCCCGGGCGGACCTCGAGGGCGACGCCGGACGGTACTGCAGCCCCGCGTGCGCCCAGGCCGACGAGCTGGACAACTGGTCGATCGCCTGACCTGCCGGCCCTCCCGGCCGGCCGGGGTCAGGACCTCGTGTTGGCCACCAGTTCCAGCGCCCCGCGCAGCCAGAACTGCCCGGCCGGCGGCCCCCCGTTGCAGGTGCCGTCCGACCGGCCCGGGGTCTTGATCCAGAAGAACCCGTCGAGCAGGGGTTCGTCGGTCAGCAGCGTGCCCGGGGGCCGCCCCAGCGCGAGACCGCCGACGTTGCACCAGTCCCGTTCGTGAGAGCTGGAGCCCCGGCCGTTGCGGCTGCTGTCGACGACGAACCGCTTCCCCCCGGTCATCGCCGACACCGCGTTGGCGTACTCGAGCGCCGGCCCGTCGGCCACGTGGTTGGCGACGTTGATGCTGAACCCGTCGGCGCTGCCGACGTTGGCGCGCTCGAGCAGACCGGCCATGGCGGCCGGCGACACCCACATGGACGCGTCCAGGTAGACCCGGGCCCGGGGGCTGTTGGCCTTCAGGACGTCGACCGCACGACCCAGCACACGCAGCCGTGCCGCCCGCTCCGGCGGTGACATCTGCAGGGACAGCCCCAGGGCGTCGGGCTCCACGACCACGACGGCCGGTGCGTCGCCGAGGTGGTGCGCGACGGCACCGACCCAGGCCAGGTAGGCCGAGGTGTCCGGGAAGCCGCCAGCGGAGTGACCCCCCAGGTCGCGGTCCGGGATCGCGTAGAGCACCAGCGGCACGGGCAGGCCACCGGCCGCACGCGCCCAGGTGCCGACCGTCCGCGGCTCCGTCGTCTCACCGATCCAGGTGAAGGTGGGCTGCTCGGCCAGGACCCCCAGCTCGGGGTGCTCGCCGACGACGGCGTCGACGTCCGTGGGCCCCTTCCACAACCGCACCCCGGCGACCGGCCCCCCTGCTCCTGAGCCCGACATCGTCAGGCCCAGGAGCAGGGCGAGGACCAGGCAGCCGGCGACCGAGGTCGCCCGCACCGCACCGGTCCCGCGCGAGGTCGCGACCATCGCGGCCGGGTCAGGCCTGCGCCGCGGCCCGCGCGGCGGCCCGCCGCGGCAGGAAGCGGGGCCGGGTGCGCTGCGAGGGCTGCCGCTCCTGCCAGGCGAGGAAGGCGATCGGCATCCAGATGTAGGCGTTCAGGACGCTGAACACCAGGATCGGGGCGACGTCGACGATCCCGCGCCCCTGGGCCAGCCAGTGGACGACACCGGCGACCATGAGCGCGTTGGTGGAGGCCGTCCAGCCCACCATCAGCCGGGTCACCTGCGCCGTCATCCCGGTCTTCCGCGTCTGCCCGGTCGGCACCCAGTCCGCCGCCCGGCCCTGCAGGGCGTGCCAGATCGCCGCCGCGTGCGCGAACGAGGAGATCGTGTAGACCCGCAGCGTCGCCGGCCGCCAGTGCGTCCGGTGGATGACCGCGATGAGCGGGTAGAGCAGGAAGGTCGGCAGCAGCCAGAAGAAGTTCGACAGCACGATGCGGTCGGGCAGGAACCACAGCATGACCAGCGTGGGCAGGGACAGCAGGTACACGCCGACCCCGGTGCTGATGTAGTAGCCGAACCCGGTGAAGAAGCACAGCCGCTGGCGGTAGCGCAGCGGCGCGTCGTGGAACGCCTTGTCCGCCAGCAGGCTCATCGACCCCAGGCACCAGCGGTACTGCTGGGAGATGAAGGACGAGAGCTTGTCCGGGCAGAGCCCCTTGGCCACCACGACCGGCACGTAGACGGTCTTGTAGCCGACCTTCATCAGGTTGACGCCGGTGTGCACGTCCTCGGAGTGGCCGATCTGGGCGAACCCGCCGGACTCCTCCAGCGCCGACCGCCGGTAGATCGCGCAGGTGCCCACGCAGATGGGCGCGCCCAGCTTGTCGCGGGAGACCTGGGCCCAGCGGTAGAAGCTCTCCTGCACCGAGCCCGCGCACTCCTCCAGCCAGCTCTGCCGCTTCTTGTCGGCGTCGAAGAACTGCGGCGACTGCACGATCGCGATCTCCGGGTCGCCGAAGTACGGGACCAACTCGCTCAGGAAGTCCGACCGGGGGCAGAAGTCGGCGTCGAAGATGACGATCAGGTCGCCCCCGGTGCGGTCGAACGCGTACTTGAGGTTGCCGGCCTTCTTCAGCAGCGGCCGGTTGTCCCGCACGTCGTAGTCGAACCCGTACTCGGCGGCGAGCTCGGCGACCTGCGGCCGGGCCGAGTCGTCCATGACCCGGACGACGAGCTCACCCGGCCACGCCAGCCGGGCCACGTGCTCGTAGGTGTTGCGGAGCACCTCCAGCGGCTCCCCGGCCGAGGGCAGGAAGACGTCGATGCTCGGGACGGTCTCCGGCTCCCACGTCGCGACGATGCGGTCGTGGTCCAGCCGGGAGATCCGCCGGCGGCGCGTGGTGGCGATGTGCGTCAGCACCATGTAGCCGATGAAGATCGTGACCATCGGCCAGAACAGCCAGAGCGCCGGCGTGGTCGCCGAGAACAGCACCAGGCTCAGCGCCGCCGAGCAGGCGGCGACGGTGCGCGCGGTGATGAACCAGATGTGCTGCTTGCCGAAGTAGGTGAACTTGTCCTCGTCCGACGGCGCCGCGGGGAGGCCCTCGACGACCGGGGCCTGCCCGGCCAGCGGGCGCCACGAGGGCCGGGTGCGGAGCGCCACCGGCGTGGACGTCCCGGGGTGGGTGAGGTCGGACATCACAGCTCCTCGAAGAGGGGGGCCAACATGGGCGCGAGCCAGGCCGCGTAGGTGTTCGTGACGTGTCCGGCGTCGCGGCGGACGGTCATGTTCTCGACGACCGCCGGGCAGGTCTGCGTGCAGAAGAAGGGCAGGGTGTCGACGAACTGGTAGCCGGCCCGGTCCACCGCGGTGTGCACGGCGGTGTGCCGGTCGGGGAAGAAGGCGAAGGCCCCGTCGAGCGGCACGGCGCACCGCGACGCGTCGGCGAGGTTCTCCTGCAGGCAGGCCAGCGGGTCGTCGCCGACGAACGGCGTGTCCTGCAGGTAGACGATGCGGCTGTCGGCCCCGGACATCGCCCGCAGCCCGTCGACCGTCGCCTGGCCCCACTCGTCGTCGGTCATCGAGCTCCAGACCACCTGGTCGCTCTGGCTGGACACGATGAGGTCCGGGTCCAGCGTCCGCACGCGCTCCTGGACGGCCGTCCGCCAGGTGGAGCACTCGGTGTACGTGCGCTTGAGCTGGTCGCTGTAGACCGGGCCCATCTGCGCGATCGGGCAGGCCGACTTGGTGAAGCTGTAGAGCCGGTAGCCGTGGGTGCGGGCCTGCTCCTCCAGCGGGGCGAGCCACTGCTGGGCGTGGGAGTCCCCGATGAGCACCATGCTCTTCGTCCCCTGCGGGTCCCCGGACAGGCACGTCGGCTGCTCGGTCTCCAGGAAGTCCAGGTGGCACCCGTCGTCGCTGGAGCGCGGGGTGTCGTCCCGCGCCACACCCAGGGCCGGCGTCAGGTTCGACGGCAGCGCGGTGATGCCGGCGCTGGCGTCGATGGCCCGGGAGACCTCGGTCAGGTCCGCCGTCCGCAGCGCCACGGCCTGCCGGGCCTCACCTGTCCCCACCAGGTTCGGCAGTGACAGCAGCAGGACGAACGCCGTCCCGGCCGCCACCGCGGACATCGCCGTCCCGGCCACCAGCCAGCCGCGCAGCGTGAGGCTGTGCCGGGCGGCGGCGTTCTCGAGGAAGTACGTGAGCACGGCGGCCCAGAAGGCCAGGAACACGATCTCGACCTGGTAGCCCCAGCCGAGCTCCCGGCCCAGCCAGGCCGGCAGCAGGATCAGCATCGGCCAGTGCCACAGGTACCAGGCGTAGGAGACCTTGCCCATGTACTGCATCGCCCCGTGGCCCAGCACCCGTTGCAGCGAGGGCACCTCACCGAGGGTGCCGGCGGCCAGCAGCGCCGCTGCCCCGGCGACCGGGACGGCGGCCGCCCACCCGGGGTAGAGCGTGCGGTCGGTGTAGAGGAACGCGGTGGCGACGATCGCCGCCACCCCGGACCACGCGAGCACCGCACGGACGCCCTGCGGCATCACCAGGCGGTGGGCCAGCAGTGCCAGCAGGGCACCGACGCCCAGCTCCCACGCCCGGGTGTGGATGGAGAAGTAGGACAGCGAGGTGTCCTGCGGGGTCTGCACCACCGAGGCGAGGAACGTGCCGGCGGAGATGACCGCGATGGCGCCGACCATCAGCGCGCGGTAGTGCCTGCGGCGACCGATCAGCAGGCACAGCGCGATCAGCAGCGGCCAGACGACGTAGAACTGCTCCTCCACCGACAGCGACCAGAAGTGCTGCAGCGGAGACGGCGGCGCGGTCGCGTTCTGGTACTGCACCCCCTCGAAGGCGAGGTGGTAGTTGATCCCGTAGACGGCGGCGTAGAAGACGTCGGTCATCGCCGACTGCGCCTGGGTCACCGGCAGGAACCACCGCGCCATGGCGACGGAGAAGACCATCACCAGCACGGCGGCCGGCAGCAGGCGCCGCATGCGCCGGCCGTAGAAGCGGGCGAAGGAGATCCGACCGTCCCGCTCCGCTTCGGCGGCGAGCGCAGAGGTGATCAGGTAGCCGGAGATGACGAAGAAGACGTCGACGCCGACGTAACCGCCGGTCACCCCGGGCACGTGGGCGTGGTAGAGGACGACCAGGAGCACCGCCACGGCGCGCATGCCCTGGATGTCGGTGCGGTGCCGCCGGACGGCGGGCGGAGCCTTCTCCACCGCCATCTCTCGCGGTGGGCTCAGGGAGACTGTGGCCACGATTTCTGTGTCCCATCCGGGCGCTGCCGCGCCCGAGTCGAATTGTGTTCCGCCATTCCGGCACAGCGCTGGGCCATGACCGTGCGGTGGGGGGAGAGGGGTGGTCCGGGGGCCGTGTCGACCCGGACGGAGGCGACTACTGAAGGTCGCTGCAACTGACTCCACCGACGCGCCCCTCGGAGCGTCCCCCGAGGGTCCGTGTCGCCGGACAGCCTCGTCGTCGAGGCGCTGACACCATGATGACCAGGACATATGTCGTTCTGTCCAGCCCGCCGCGTTGCGGGTTCGTCAACTTCTCGTCACAACGTAGCGCATCCATCTCGTCACGCAGAGCGAGAGACCGACATCACGCTCCGTGTCGACTTCTCGACTTGACGACAGGCTGCGCGGTCCGTCAGGGTCGTTCCCAGACGCCTCGACGACGAGGCCGGCAGGTCGGTCCCCACCCCTTCGACCGCCTGCCCGTGAGTCGGCGCTCGCCATTGTCGGCGACCATTCCCCGACCCTCTCCCCCCTTTCTCGGACACGAACTCGACCAGCAGAGAAGAGTCCTCGCATGAAGATCTCGGTCATCGGTTGCGGCTACCTGGGTGCGGTCCACGCCGCCTCGATGGCCGAGCTGGGGCACGACGTGGTGGGCATCGACGTCGACCCCGGGAAGATCGCCCGGCTGTCCCGGGCGGAGGCCCCGTTCTACGAGCCGGGGTTCGAGGCGCTGCTCGGCACCTCGCTGGCCTCCGGGCGACTGCGCTTCAGCACCGACATCGCCGACGCCGCCGGTGCCCGCGTCCACTTCGTCTGCGTGGGCACCCCGCAGAAGCGCGGCGAGTACGCCGCCGACCTCCGCTACGTCGAGGCAGCCGTCGAGTCCCTGCTGGAGGTGCTCGAGCCCGGCGACCTGGTGGCGGGGAAGTCCACGGTGCCCGTCGGCACCGCGGCGCGGCTGGCGGAGCTGATCGAGGGCAAGGTGCCCGGCGCGATGCTGGCCTGGAACCCGGAGTTCCTCCGTGAGGGCTTCGCCGTGGAGGACACCCTGCACCCGGACCGGCTGGTCTACGGCATCTCACCCGGTCCTGATGGGCAGACCGCCCGCGCGGTGCTGGACGAGGTGTACGCCCCGATCGTTGCCGCCGGCACCCCGCAGGTCGTCACCGACCACCCGACGGCGGAGATGGTGAAGACCGCGGCCAACTCCTTCCTGGCCACCAAGATCTCCTTCATCAACGCCATGGCCGAGCTGTGCGAGGCCACCGGCGCCGACGTCAAGCAGCTCGCCGACGCCATCGGGCACGACGACCGCATCGGCCGCAAGTTCCTCAACGCCGGACTCGGCTTCGGCGGCGGCTGCCTGCCCAAGGACATCCGCGCCTTCATGGCCCGCGCCGGCGAACTCGGTGCCGACCAGGCGCTGACGTTCCTGCGCGAGGTCGACAACATCAACATGCGCCGGCGCATCCGGATGGTCGAGCTGGCCCGCGAGGTCTGCGACGGGTCCCTGCTCGGCAAGCGCGTGGCCGTGCTGGGGGCTGCGTTCAAGCCCGACAGCGACGACATCCGCGACTCCCCCGCGCTCAACGTCGCCGCCCAGCTGCAGCTGCAGGGCGCCGTCGTCCGGGTCACCGACCCGGCGGCAGGGGACAACATCCGGAGGTCGTGGTCGCAGCTGGACGTCGTGGACACCGCCGAGGAGGCCGCCGAGCGGGCCGACGCGGTGCTCGTGCTCACCGAGTGGCAGCAGTTCCGTGACCTGGACCCGGCGGCCTTCGGCGAGGTGGTGGCCAAGAAGCGGGTGCTCGACGGGCGCAACGCCCTCGACATGGACCGCTGGGTGGCCGCGGGCTGGACCTACCGCGCCCTGGGCCGCCGCGCCGGTTGACCGGACGCGGGACCCGCTGGCGCGCCCCGTCCGGCCCGCGGACCTAGGGTGAGCGGCGTGCGCGTGGGAGTGGTGACGAGGGAATGGCCGCCGGACGTCTACGGGGGCGCGGGGGTGCACGTCGAGCACCTGGTCGCGGCCCTGCGCGGGCTCGATCCGGCCCCGGAGATCGACGTGCACTGCTTCGGCGGTCCACGGCCCGCCGGCAGTCCCGGCGCCGACGCGACCGGTCACGCCGTGCCCGCCGGGCTGCAGTCGGCCAACGGCGCGCTCCAGGCGGTCGGCATCGACGTCGAGATCGCCGCGGCGCTGGCCGGCGCCGACCTGGTGCACTCGCACACCTGGTACGCCAACCACGCCGGACAGCTGGCCCAGCTGGTGCACGGCTCGGCCCACGTGGTCACCGCGCACTCGCTCGAGCCGCGCCGGCCGTGGAAGGCCGACCAGCTCGGCGGGGGCTACCGGCTGTCCTCCTGGGTGGAGCGCACCGCCTACCTCGCCGCGGACGCCGTCATCGCGGTCAGCCGCGGGATGAAGACCGACGTGCTGTCGGTCTACCCCGAGCTCGACCCGGCGAAGGTGCTGGTCGTGGGCAACGGCGTCGACGCGCAGGCCTACCGCCCGATCGAGGCCCCCGACGTCGTCCGCAGCGTGGGCGTCGACCCTGACCGGCCCTATGCCCTGTTCGTCGGTCGGATCACCCGGCAAAAGGGGCTCATGCACCTGCTGGCCGCGGCCGACCAGCTGCCGCCCGAGGCAGGTCTCGTGCTCTGCGCCGGCGCCCCGGACACCCCTGCCGAGCGCCAGCAGTTCGCCGACGGCGTCGCAGCGCTGCAGTCCCGCCGCTCGGGCGTGGTGTGGATCGAGCAGATGCTGCCGCGCGAGCAGCTGGTGCCGCTGATCACCGGGGCGACGGTCTTCGTCGTCCCTTCGGTGTACGAGCCGCTGGGCATCGTGAACCTGGAGGCCGCGGCCTGCGGGACGGCGGTCGTGGCCAGCGCCGTGGGCGGCATCCCCGAGGTGGTCGACGACGGCCGCACCGGCCTGCTGGTGCCCTACACCGAGGACGACCCGGCCGCGTTCGCCGCCGGTCTGGCCGCCCGGATGGCCGAGCTGCTCGCCGACCCCGCGCGGGCGGCCGAGATGGGCCGGGCCGGCCGCGAGCGGGTGCTCGCCGAGTTCGGCTGGCCGGCCATCGCCCAGCAGACCGTGCAGGTCTACGAGCAGGTGCTCGCGAACCGCAGCTGACGACGGTGGCCGGCCCGCCCGGGCCGGCCACCGCAGCCCTCAGAGCTCCGGCTTGAGCTGCACCTTCACGTAGCCGTCGGCCTTCTGCTGGAACTTCGCGTAGGCGTCCGGCGCCTCCGACAGCGGCAGCCGGTGGGTGGCGAAGGAGTCCACGCCCAGCGGGTCGTCGTCCCCGAGCAGCGGCATGATCTCCGGGACCCACTTCTTGATGTTGGCCTGGCCCATCCGCAGCTGGACCTGCTTGTCGAACATCACCGACAGCGGCATCGGGTCGGCCGCGCCGGCGTAGACGCCGGACACCGAGATGGTGCCGCCGCGGCGGACGATGTCGATCGCGGAGTACAGCGCACTCAGCCGGTCGACGCCGGCCTCCTTCATCACCGGCGCGGACAGCGCCTTGGGCAGCAGCCCGGCCGCCTTCTGCACGAACCCGGCGAGCGGCGACCCGTGGGCCTCCATGCCGACGGCGTCGAGCACCGAGTCCGGCCCGCGGCCGTCGGTCATGTCACGGAGGGCGTCACCGAGGTCGCTCTCGTGCTCGCGCAGGTCGACGACCTCGACGCCGCGCAGCCGGGCGCGCATCAGCCGCTCGGTGACCAGGTCGACGCCGATGACCCGGAAGCCCTTGTGCTTCGCGATCCGGCAGGCGAAGTCACCGATCGGGCCCAGGCCCAGCACGACCAGCGTGCCGCCCTCGGGCACCGCGGCGTACTCCACGCCCTGCCAGGCGGTGGGCAGGATGTCGGACAGGTAGGCGAACCGGTCGTCCGGCGGGCCCTCGGGCAGCAAGACGTGCGTGAACTGCGCCTGCGGCACCCGCAGGTACTCCGCCTGCCCGCCCGGCACCTCGCCGTAGAGCTTCGAGAAGCCGAACAGCGCCGCACCCATGCCCTGGTCGCGCACCTGGGTGGTCTCGCACTGGGTGTACAGCTGCCGCTGGCACATCCAGCAGTGCCCGCAGGAGATCTGGAACGGGATGGACACCCGGTCACCGACGCGGAGGTCACCGGTCTGCGAGCCGACCTCGACGACCTGCCCCATGGCCTCGTGGCCCAGGACGTCGCCCTTCCCCATGAACGGGGAGAGCGGGTCGTAGAGGTGCAGGTCGGACCCGCAGATGTTGGTGGTGGTCACCCGGATCACCGCGTCGGTCGGTTCCTGGACGAAGGGGTCGGGGACCTCCTCGACGCGGACGTCCGCGGTGCCGTGCCAGGTGACTGCCTTCATGGGGTTCCGATCGTCAGGGACGCACAAGATCACGTCGTCCCTGGACCGGTGCCCCCGGCCGAGCTGGGCAAACGGCCCGGCGTCAGGGCCAGATGGAGGCGACGACGATCAACGAGACGGCCAGCGTCGAGGCCGCGCTCACCAGGCTGGCCGGGTGGAACCCGACCTCGACCAGGTGGTGGCCCAGCTTGCCGGGGGTCAGCACGTCGAGGACGAAGAAGGCGACCACCTGCAGGGCGATGCCGACCAGACCGAAGACGACGGTGTCGAGCAGGGCGTCACCGAAGCCGCTCGTGCCGTTGGTCCAGATGGTGGTGAAGGCGATCGCGCCCTGCCCGAGGAACACCGCGCCGAGCGCGATGCCGGCGTTGACCGACCGCTCCTCGTAGATGTGCCGGGCCAGGCGGCCGGGGGTGAGCAGGTCCAGGACGAGGGCGCCCAGGACGAGGAGCACGATGCCGACGCCGGTGTAGGCGACGGCGTAGCCGATGCTGGCCAGCACGAGAGGGACCTCCAGGTGGGGACGGCGGAGCGTGCGAAGCCTAGGGGCAGCACCACGCCGGACGGTGGAACAGGCCCCGGCCCGGCGGCGCTGCACTCCACGTGACGGACGCGCTGACGCTCTTCGACGACCTCGAGCCGGCCGAGACCCCGGTGGACAGCCGGTTGCTGCAGGTCCGAACCGTCTACGCCGAGCCCGCCGCCGCCGCGTCCCCCCGCGGCCGGCAGGTGCTGGCCCGCTTCCCCGACGCCGAGCTGATCGAGGTGCCCTCGCACTGGCAGATCCCCGACCTGCACGGCAACGAGGGCAACGTCGAGCGCTGGGTGCGGGTCAAGACCGAGACGCTCGTCCTCGGGGTGAAGAAGGCGGTGACCGTGCGGCCCAACGGCCGGTCGGCGGACTTCATCGCGCCCTCCACCGCCAACGGCTGCGCGATGGCCTGCGCCTACTGCTACGTGCCGCGGCGCAAGGGCTACGCCAACCCGATCACGGTGTTCACCAACATCGACCAGATCACCCGGGCGGTGCGCCGGCACGTCGACCGGCAGGGCGTGAAGCCCGAGCCCAACGAGTGCGACCCGTTCGACTGGGTCTACGACCTGGGCGAGAACAGCGACTGCTCGGTCGACGCGCTGGTCAGCGACAACGTCGCCGACCTCATCGCCACGTTCCGCACGCTGCCGACCGCCAAGGCCTCCTTCGCCACCAAGTTCGTCAACCGGCAGCTGCTGGACCTGGACCCGCAGGGCCGCACCCGGGTGCGCTTCTCCCTCATGCCCGAGGCCGACGCACACCTGCTCGACGTGCGCACCAGCCGCATCGACGAGCGGATCGCCGCCATCGACGACTTCGTCGAGGCCGGCTACGAGGTGCACCTCAACTTCTCCCCCGTCGTGCTGCGCGAGGGCTGGGAGGCGGACTGGACGACGCTGCTGCGCCGGCTGGACGACGAGCTGTCCGAGGCCACCAAGGCCCAGGCGGCCACCGAGATCATCATGCTGACCCACAACGAGCAGCTGCACGAGGTCAACCTGGGCTGGCACCCGCAGGCCGAGGACCTGCTCTGGCGGCCCGAGGTGCAGCAGCTCAAGGTCAGCCAGAACGGGATGCTCAACGTCCGCTACCGCAACGACGTCAAGCGGGCCGGGGTCGACCGGCTGCAGCAGCTGATCGCCCGGCACGCCCCGTGGCTGCGCGTCCGGTACGCGTTCTGATGCACCTGTCGCTGCTGGACCGTGCCCGCACCCGCGCCGGCGAGCCCGAGTCGGCTGCCCTGACCGGCGCCGTGGAGAGAGCGGTGTGCGCCGAGCAGCTGGGCTACGAGCGGTTCTGGGTGGCCGAGCACCACGGCGTCCCCGGGATCGCCGGCTCGGCCCCGGCGGTGCTGCTGGCCGCGGTCGCCGGCCGGACGTCGCGGATCCGGCTCGGCTCGGCCGGCGTGATGCTGCCGCACCACCAGCCGCTGGTGGTCGCCGAGCAGTTCGCCACCCTGTCGGCCCTCGCCCCCGGCCGGGTCGACCTGGGGCTGGGCCGCTCCCCCGGCTTCACCCCGCCGGTGCGCCGGGCCCTGCGGTCGGCCGGGAAGACCGACTTCGCCGCCGACCTGGCCGAGCTGCGCGCGTTCCTCACCGGGACGGCGGAGGTCACGCTGCACCCGCGCCCCGCCGGCGACGTCCCGCTGCACGTGCTGGCCACCGGCTCCGGGCTGGCGGTGGCCGCGCAGCTCGGGCTGCCGGTCATCGTCGGCGGCCCGCTGCTGGGCGTGGCCGGCGACCCGGAGCCGGGGCTGGCCGCGCTGGCCGACTACCGGCGCACCTACCGGCCCAGCGCGCAGGCGCCGGAGCCGCGGGTGTCGGTCAGCCTCGACGTGCTGGTCGCCGACACCGCCGCCGAGGCCGCCGACCTGCTGCTCCCCGAGGCCTGGGCGATGGCGCAGGCCCGCACCACCGGCGCCTTCCCCGCGCTGGAGCCGGTGGCCGCGGTCCGGGCGCACGACTGGACCCCGCGGCAGCGCCAGTACGTCGAGCAGACCACCGCCGGGGCGGTCGCCGGCACCGCCGCCCAGGTGGAGAGCCGGCTGGCCGAGCTGCTGGAGCGCACCGGCGCGGCCGAGCTGGTCGCCTCCAGCAGCACGTACGACCGGCAGGCGCTGGCCGCGTCCGACGCGGCTGTGGCGCAGTTGTCCGGCCTGCGTGCAGGGGCCCGCGCGAGCCTGCGAGCGATGGGGGGCAGGTAGGTCCTCCCGGTCGCTCAGTCCGGCAGGGCGCCCGCGATGGCGTCGCCGTCCGGGCCGTAGACCACCGGCACCTCCCCGACGTGCTCGACGCGCGCCGGGCCGGCCGTGTCACGCAGCAGGACGGCGCGCACCCGGTCCGGTCGGGCCCGGGCGAACTCCCCGTACAGCGCGGGGTCGTGCTCGGAGGTGTCCCCGACCAGCGTCCAGCGCACGCCGGGCAGGTCGGCGGCCAGCCGCGCGAGCGAGGCCCGCTTGTGCGCCTGCCCGTCGCGGAACCAGCGGGTGTCGGTCGGGCCCCAGTCGGTGAGCAGCAGCGCGCCGGGCGGGAAGCCGTGGGTGTCCAGGAAGCGGGCCAGCGGACCGGCCAGGTTCCACGGCCCGTTGCTCAGGTAGACGACCGGCACGTGCGGCGCCCCGGAGGTCAGCTCGCGCAGCAGCCGCGCCATCCCCGGCACCGGCTCCCGCCGGGTCATCGGCAGCACGAAGGTGCGCCAGGCGGCCCGCAGCGGGGTGGCGATGCCGGTCACCAGCACCGTGTCGTCGATGTCGCAGACCACGCCCCGGGCGGCGTCGGGCGAGGCCAGGTGCACGCTCGCGGTGGCCGAACGGTCGCCGGCCCGCAGCACGACCGGCAGCGCCCCGGCGTCGGGCAGGTCCAGCGTCAGCGTCACGTCGACGAGGCCGTCGTCGTCGCTGCGGACGACGGTGCGCAGCCCGCCGACCTCGACCACGACCTCGGACCCGGCGCTCTCCAGGGTGAGGAACCGCTGCCAGCCCGGCACCGGACGGCGGTCGGCCGGGTGGGCGCTGCGCGGGGCCAGCAGCACGCGGCCGAGCACCCGCACCCGGTCGCCGCTGCCGTAGCCGGGATGGGCGAGCACGGCCGGCGTCCACCCGGCGCGCCGCGCCGCCCGGGAGGCCAGTTCGCGGACTGCGGCGTCGGCGCGGCGGGCCAGCGCGGGGAGGGAGACCACCTGCGCAGCCTGCCAGGGTGGTCACTCCGGAACGAGTTCGGCCACGACTCGCGGACACGGGCCCGAACCGGGCCCACCCGGGGACGAGCTGTGCCACGGTGCTCCCGACCAGCCCACCCCTCGTCCAGGAGGCCTCGTGCCAGCCGTCGAGATGCACGCGGTGACCAAGACCTACGCCCGCCGCGGCAAGTCCCCGCAGAAGGCGCTGGACGACCTGGAGCTGGTGGTCGAGTCCGGCGGCGTCCACGGCTTCCTCGGCCCCAACGGCTCGGGCAAGACGACGTCCATCCGGGTCCTGCTCGGGCTCATCCGCCCCGACGCCGGCGAGGTGCGGCTGCTCGGCCGGCCGGTGCCCGCCGGGCTGCCCGACGTGATCGGCAGCGTCGGCGCCCTGGTGGAGACGCCGCTGTTCTTCCCCGGCTTCTCCGGACGGCGGAACCTGCAGCTGCTCGCCGAGACCGCCGGGCTGCCCCGCACCCGGGTCGAGGAGGTGCTGGAGACCGTCGAGCTGCGCGACCGCGCCGACGACCGGTTCAAGGGCTACTCACTCGGCATGAAGCAGCGGCTGGGCATCGCCGCGGCGCTGCTCAAGTCACCGCAGCTGCTGATCCTGGACGAGCCGAGCAACGGCCTGGACCCGGCCGGCATCCGCGACGTCCGTGAGCTGATCCGCCGGCTCGGCGCCGACGGGTCGACCACCGTGCTGCTCAGCTCGCACCTGCTGACCGAGATCGAGCAGGTCGCCGACCGCGTCTCGATCATGGCCCGCGGCCGCTGCATCGCCACCGGCCCCGTGCGCGAGGTGCTCGCCGGCCGCTCGTCCGGCGACGTGCGACTGAAGGTGCCCGACCGCGCGGCGGCGGCCGCCGTGCTCACCGCCGCCGGTTACACGGTCGGCCCCACCGACGACGGACTGCTCGTGTCCGCCGTCGCGGCCCCGGGTGAGGTCACCCGGGTGCTCGCCGAACACGGTCACTACCTGGAGGAGCTGACACCGGTGGCAGCGGACCTGGAGAGCGCGTTCCTGGCGCTGACGGCGGAGCCGGCATGAGCGCCGTCCTGACCCCGCCGGAGGCCCCGACCACCCGCCCGGCCGGGCGCTTCGGCGGCCTGCTGCGCGCCGAGGGGCACCGCTTCACCGCCCGACGGTTCATCCGGGTGCTGCTGGGCCTGGCGGTGCTCGGCTGGATCGGCGTCCTGCTGATCGGCCTGGTCGGCTACGGCTCCACGACGCCGGAGCGCCTGGCCGCGGCCGAGCAGGCCCGGCAGGAGCAGGTCGACGAGATCAACGGGTACCGGGAGGAGTGCCTGGCCAGCGCCGACGTCCCCGAGGGCGTCTCGGCCGACGATTACTGCGGCCCGGTCACCACCGTCGAGGAGTTCGAGCTCCAGTACTTCCTGGACCCGGTGCCGTTCTCCCTGTCGCAGGACGGCACCAACGGGGCGGTGGCGTTCAGCGCGGCCGCCTCCGTGCTGGCCTTCCTCGTCGCGGCCACCTACGTGGGCGCCGAGTGGTCGAGCCGGTCGATGACGGCGCTGCTGTTCTGGGAGACCCGTCGCGCCCGGGTGATGGGCGCCAAGATCGCCGTCGTCGCGGTCGCTGCCCTGCTGGTCGGGGTGGTCGCCCAGCTGGCCTGGCTGGCCATGGCCGGCATCTGGCAGGCCGCGGTCGGCGACGGCGTCGCGCTGCCCGAGGGCTTCTGGACGGAGGTGCTGGCCGCCCAGGGCCGCGGCGTCCTGCTCACAGTGTGCGCCGGGCTGCTGGGCTTCGGGCTGACCAACCTGGTGCGCAACACCGGGGCCGCGCTCGGGCTGGGGTTCGTGTACTTCGCCGTCCTGGAGACCGCGGTCCGCATCGTCGAGCCGACCTGGCAGCAGTGGCTGCTCACCAACAACGCCATCGCCCTGGTGTTCCCGGGCGGTCTGGAGCTCTACCTGGGCTACGACGAGATCACCGGCGAGTCGATCACCGACCAGCTGGGCAACATGCAGGCCGGGGTCTACATGACCGTGGTGACCGCGGTGGTGGTCGGCGTCGGCGTCGTCCTGTTCAGCCGGCGCGACGCGCAGTGACCCGCGTGCTCGACCTGCGTCCTGCGGAGCCGGGGGACGCGGGGAGCCTCGGCCCCTGCCACCTCGCCTGCTGGCAGGAGACCTACGCCGGGCTGCTCTCCCCGGCCTTCTTCGCCGGCCGCTCCCCCGCGCGGTTCGCCGCCAACTGGGCGCAGCTGCTCGCCGACCCGGCGACCGCGACGGTCACCCTCGCCGAGGTCGACAGCGAGGTCGTCGGCTTCGCACAGGTCGTGCCGAGCCGGGACACCCCGCCGGTGCGCGAGGAGGAGGTGGCGTCGCTGTACCTGCGGGCCGCGCACCACGGCAGCGGCCTCGGCCAGGCGCTGCTGGACGCGGTGCTGGCCGACCGCCCCGCCTCGCTGTGGGTCGCCGAGGAGAACCCGCGGGCGCGGCGCTTCTACGAGCGCAACGGCTTCACCGCCGACGGGGCACGCGAGGTCGTCGAGTCCTGGGAGGGGCTGGCGCAGGTGCGCCTGGTGCGCTGACGAGCCGGACGTCGGTGAGGTCCGCGCGGGCGGTACGTCTCGGTGGGTGTCGCGTGGCCGCGAGCGCTGGCGCGAATGCGCTCGGCACGACATCCCGCAGGCGTGGCGTGACCCCGCGGAGGGCGCCCGCGCCAGACCTCGTGGACGCGTTGCTCGGAACCCCCGGATCCACAGCCAGTCGACCGCCCGGAACTGTCGTACCTCGAACGTATGTTCGATGCGTGACGACGACCGCGCCGCCTCCAGGTCCCCTCGGGCTGGTCGTCGACGTCGTCTACACCGGACGCCGCCACGGTGAGCCCGACCGGTCGGCCTGGTCGGACGAGGTGCTGACCACCGAGCTGCAGGCCCTGCAGCGACGGCGCGCGATGGACGCCGCCGAGGAGGCCGAGCTGATCCTGGCCCTGGCCGGCCACCGCCCCGCCTCCTCCGACCCGTCGGGTCCCGGCGCCCGCCGACCCGGCTGGACCGCCGGCGAACGGGACGGCGGCGGCGAGATCAGCGATTTCTTCCTCGCCGAGCTGTCGGCGGTGCTCAACCTCGGCCGCGGCACGGCCTCGCACCGGCTGGGCCGGGCACTGACCTGGTCGCGCAAGCTCCCCGCCACCTTCGCCGCGCTCAAGGCCGGGCAGATCGACGAGCGCCGCGCCGACGCCCTGGCCGACGTCCTCGCCCACACCGGTGCCGAGATCGCCGGGCAGGTCGAGGACGCCCTGCTGCCCGAAGCACGCGACCTGTCGGTCTACCGGCTCCGCGACCGGGCCACCGCCCTCATGCTGCAGCTGGACGCCGCGGCTGCGGAAGCACGACGTAAGGACGCCGAGCGCACCGCCGACGTCCACGTGTACACCTCGGCCACACCCGGCCGCGCGACGCTGGCCGCCGACCTGCCCACCGACGAGGCCGTCGAGTGCCACGACCTCGTCGACCAGCTCGCCCGGATGCTCAAGGCCGACGGCGACCAACGCCCCATCGGACAGCTCCGCGCCCACGTGCTCTCGACGCTGATCCGGCGCCCGGCCGACTCCGGGCTGCCGCTGATCGCGGCCGACGTCCGCATCACCGCCGGCCTCGACTCGCTGACCGGCGCCAGCAGCGCGCCCGGCGAGGTCAACGGGCTGCCGATCACCGCAGCCCACCTGCGCGAGCTGCTGGCCCGCGTCGGCGTCCTCGGCCTCACCGCACCCGACGGCGGCACGCTCGCCTATGCGGTCACCGGCCCCGACGGGCAGCTGCTGGCCACCACCACCCCCGCCGAGCTGGGCCGCCTCGCCCGCCGCGACTGCCCTGACCACCCCGCTCACGGCATCGCCGCCCGGACCGATGGCGACCGCACCCGTGACAACGCCGATGCCCCCTGCAGCTGCCCGGCCCTCGGTCCGCCACCACCGACCGGCGCCTACACACCCACCGACCGGCAGCGGGCGTTCGTCACCACCCGCGACCAGCGCTGCCGCTTCCCCAACTGCGGTCAACGCGTCGGCTGGGCAGATCTCGACCACGTCTGCGCGCACGGCGACGGCGGCGCGACCGACTGCAGCAACCTGTGCTGCCTGTGCCGGTCCCACCACCGGCTCAAGACCTTCGCCCCCGGCTGGCGCTTCCGCCTCGACGCCGACGGCACCCTGCACGTGACCACGCCCTCCGGTGTCACCCGCACCACCAGACCACCCGGCCTCCGGCCACCACCCGAGCCGGGTCCCGAGGGACCGTCGCTCGCGGAACAGCCGCCGCCCATCGACGACCCGCCGCCCTTCTGACCCACCCCACCCGACGGCTGACCCACTCACCCGACAGCACTGGCCGGCGCACCCGCGTGCTCCAAGCACCTGGGTCGCGCGCGCTGGCGTGCCCGCGGCACAGACCGCCGGGGCCCGCAGCCGCCGGCGGTTACCGTGGGCGGCGTGGCCCGTGTCGTCGTCGTCGGTGCCGGGCTCGGTGGACTCGCCGCGGCGGCTCGGCTGGCCGCGAGCGGGCACGCGGTCACCGTGCTCGAGCAGGCGCCGCGGGTCGGCGGCAAGCTCGGCTGGTACTCCCGCGACGGGTACGGCTTCGACACCGGCCCCAGCCTGGTGACGCTCCCCCAGGTCCTCGAGGACCTCTTCGCCGCCACCGGTGACCCGCTCGACCGGGTCCTCCCACTGCAGCGGCTGGACCCTGCGGTCGCCTACCGGTTCGCCGACGGGACGACCACCTCGGTCCCCGGCCGGCGCGAGGAGATCGCCGACCGGCTGGACGCCGACCTCGGCCCGGGCAGCGGCGCCCAGTGGACCGCCCTGCTCACCCGCGCCGAGGCCATGTGGCGGGCCACCGAGCAGCCGTTCCTGCGCTCCCCGCTCGCCGGTGCCGCCACCCTGGCGAAGCTCGCCCGGCAGACGTCGGACCTGCGCACCATCGCCCCCGGCCGCACCCTGCGCGGCATGGGCGGTACGTACCTCACCGACCCGCGGCTGCGGATGCTGCTCGACCGCTACGCCACCTACTCCGGCTCCGACCCGCGCCGCGCGCCCGCCGCCCTGCTGACCGTGCCGTGGGTCGAGCAGGCCTTCGGCTCCTGGTACGTCCCCGGCGGGCTGCACCGGCTGCCCGCGGCGGTCGCCGACCGCGCCACCGAGCAGGGGGCGGTGATCCGCACCTCCGCACCCGTCGCCGAGGTGCTCACCACCGGCGGACGGGCCTCGGGCGTGCGACTGGCCGACGGCGAGGTCGTGCCCGCCGACGTGGTCGTCTGCAACGCCGACGCCGCCGCGCTCTACGGCCGGCTGCTCGGTCCCGACGCCCCGGTCCGGCGGGCCCGGGCGGGGCTGCGACGGGTCACGCCGTCGTCGTCCGGGCTCGTCCTGCTGCTGGCCCTGCGCGGCCGCACGCCCGGCCTCGCCCACCACACGGTGCTGTTCCCGGAGCACTACGACGCGGAGTTCGACGCGCTGTTCGGCCGGCGCGGCCCGAAGCGCCCGGTGGCCGACCCGACGGTCTACGTCAGCGCCCCCGACGACCCGGCCACCCGCCCGGACGACGACAGCGAGTCCTGGTTCGTGCTGGTCAACGCCCCGCGGCACGAACCCGGCAGCGGCGTCGACTGGACGACGCCGGGCCTGGCCGACGCCGAGGCCGACCGGGTGCTGGCCGTCCTGGCCGACCGCGGGCTCGACGTCCGCGACCGGGTCCGCTGGCGCGTGGTACGCACCCCGGCCGACCTGGAGCGGGAGACCGGGAGCGTCGGCGGCTCGATCTACGGCACCTCGAGCAACGGCGCCCGGGCGGCGTTCCTGCGCCCGGCCAACGCCTCGCCGCTGCCCGGGCTGTTCCTGGTCGGCGGCTCCGCGCACCCCGGCGGCGGACTCCCACTGGTGACCCTGTCGGCGCAGATCGTCGCCGAGCTCGTCGGCCGGGCCTGAGCACTGCGCCTGCGCGGCCGAACGCTTACGGTCGGACGTACCGGGAGTTCTCGGTGTACGTCGACCTGCAGGGAGAACCGTGAGCACTGACGCTCAGGCCACGACGACGGCCTTCGACGCCGCCGTCACCGCAGTCCGGAAGGGTGCCGACCCCGCGGCCGAGGCGATGAGGCTGTTCGACCAGCTGACCCCCGACGAGCGACTCGGCCTGCTCGACGGCGACTGGCAGTTCTGGGACGGCTTCCTGGCCATGCTCACCGGTGGCTACAACACCGTGCCGATCCCGCACGCGGCGGTCGAGCGGCTCGGCGTCCCGGGCACCCAGTTCGTCGACGGCCCCCGCGGCTGCGTGTCCGGCAACGGCACGGCCTTCCCGGTGTCGATGGCCCGCGGCGCCACCTGGGACACCGAGCTCGAGGAGCGGATCGGCGAGGTCATCGGCCGCGAGGTGCGTGCGGTCGGCGGCAACTTCTTCGGCGGCGTCTGCATCAACCTGCTGCGCCACCCTGCCTGGGGCCGTGCGCAGGAGACCTACGGCGACGACCCGCACCACCTCGGCGAGATGGGCGCCGCACTCGTCCGCGGCACCCAGCGCCACGTGATGGCCTGCGCCAAGCACTACGCGCTGAACTCGATGGAGAACGCCCGGTTCAAGGTCGACGTCACCATCGACGACGAGACGCTGCACGACGTCTACCTGCCGCACTTCAAGCGCACCGTCGACGAGGGCGTCGCGGCGATCATGAGCGCCTACAACTCGGTCAACGGCGAGTGGGCCGGGCAGAACCGGTACCTGCTCACCGACGTCCTGCGCGACCAGTGGGGCTGGGACGGCATCACCGTCAGCGACTTCATCTGGGGCCTGCGCGACGCCGGCGCCTCGCTGGAGGCCGGCCTGGACCTCGAGGAGCCGTTCACCCAGCAGCGCGGCCAGCACCTGCGCGAGCAGCTCGAGGCCGGGACGGCGTCCTGGGACAGCGTGCAGCGCTCCGGCGTCCGGATGGTCGCGGCGATGCTGCGCTCCTACGCCGCCCGCACCGACGGCGAGTTCACGCCCGCGCTGATGGCCGACGACGAGGCCCGCGCGCTGGCCCGCGAGGCGGCCACCCGCGCCATGGTGCTGCTGCGCAACGAGCCCGTGGACGGCGCACCCGTGCTGCCGCTGGACCCGGCCACGGTCACCTCGATCGCGGTCATCGGCCGGCTGGCCACCGCCGGCAACATGGGCGACCACGGCTCCTCCGACGTCCGCGCACCCAGCAGCAGCACCCCGCTGGCGGGCATCACCGCGGCCTTCCCCGGCGCCCGGGTCACCCTGGTCGAGGACGACGACCCGGCCGCGGCCGCCGCAGCGGCGGCCGACGCCGACGTGGCGATCGTGGTCGCCGGCTTCGACGCCGCCGACGAGGGCGAGTACGTCGGCCCGGACACCATGAGCGACCCGGCGCTGCTGGCGCTCTACCCGCCGCGCCCGGACGGCGTGCGGGCCACCGGCGACGAGGTCGTGATGACCGCCGGCGAGGGCTTCGGCGGCGACCGCAGCTCGCTGCGCCTGCGCCCGGTCGACGAGGAGGTCATCACGGCCGCGGTCGCGGCCAACCCGCGCACCGTCGTGGCGATGGTCGCCGCCGGCCCGGTGCTCACCGAGGGCTGGCGCGAGCAGGTCCCCGCGGTCCTGCTGATGTGGTACGCCGGGATGGAGGGTGGGGTGGCCCTGGCCGACGTCCTCACCGGCGCCGCGGACCCCTCGGGCCGGCTGCCGTTCTCGGTGCCCACCAGCGAGGAGCACCTGCCCTTCTTCGACCGCGACGCCACCGCGATCACCTACGACCGGTGGCACGGTCAGCGGCTGCTGGACCGGCTCGGCGTCGAGGCCGCCCACCCGCACGGCTTCGGGCTGTCCTACACGTCGTTCACCATCGGCGACGTGACGGCGACCGCCGACCGGGTCACCGCCACGGTCACCAACACCGGTGCCCGGGACGGCCGGCACGTGGTGCAGGTCTACGGCCGCACCCTCACCGGCGGCTACGCCGACGAGCGCGCGGTGGTCGGCTTCGCGCCGGTCGCGGTGCCCGCCGGTGGGTCGGTGACCGTCGAGGTGCCGGTCTCGCTGCTGGCCCTGGCCCGGTGGGACGGCGACCGGCGCGAGCGGGTGCTGCCCGAGGTCACCGACGTCGAGCTCGAGGTGGGCGCCCACGCCCACGACCCGCAGGGCACCACCCTCCGGCTGGGCTGACGCCCGCAGGGGCGGGAGTGGCCACTTCCGCCCCTCCGGTCAGGCGCGGTGCCGGTACTGGCGGGGCGAGGTGCCCGTGACCCGCTTGAAGGCGTTGCTCAGCGCGCTCTCCGAGCCGTAGCCGACGGTCCGGGCGATGACGGCCAGGGTGTCGCGACCGTCCCGGACGGCCTCGGCGGCCAGCTCGATGCGCCAGCGGGTCAGGTGCTCCAGCGGCCCGTGCCCGAGTGCCCGGCGGAAGCGCGCCGCCATCGTCGACCGGGAGACCGCGGCGGTCGCGGCGAGCTCGGCGACCGTCCAGGCGTGCGCGGGGCGCTCGTGCATGGCGCGCAGCGCCGCGGCGACCACCGGGTCGGCCAGCGCGGCGAGCAGCCCGGGTGCTGCCGCGCCGGCGGTGGCCAGGTGCGCGCGCAGCACCTGCACGAGCATCACCAGGACCAGGTGCTCGACGACCAGCCGCGACCCGACCCCCGGGTGCCGGGCCTCGCGCTCCAGCTGCTGCAGCGACCAGTCCAGCGCGCCCGCCTCCGCCGTCCCGGCCGGCACCCGGACCACCGGGGGCAGCCCGTCCAGCAGCAGGTCACGGGCCCGGTCGCCGAAGTCGAAGCTGCCGCCGAGCGTGAGGACGTCGCTCCCCGTCCCTGCCCGGGCCACCCCCTCGGTCGCCGCCGCCACGTAGAGCGGGTGCGCCGGCTCCGGGTCTCGCGTCAGGTCGCTGCCCAGCCGGAAGGGCACGGGGCGGGTGAGCAGGCAGCAGTCGCCGGCGCTCAGCACGACCGGCTCCGGCTCCCCCTCCACCTGCAGCAGAGCGGTGCCGCGCCGGACGCCGACGAACTTCGCCCCGGCTGGCGGCGGGAAGGCCACGGCCCAACGGCCCCCGGCGACGAGCGGGGGCGACAGCGTGCCGCGCACACCGAGCAGGCGGAGGACGTCGTCCAGCGGGTCCGCCGACAGATCGGACTCTCGCGCAACTCCGTCGGTCTCTGCAGCATGGGCAGTCCAGCCGGACACGGTGACGATGGTGCCATGAGCTCGTTCACCACACCGTTCCCCGCCTCCGCCACCGCCGCCGAGGTGCTCGACGGCGTCGACCTGACCGGCCGCCGCTACCTGGTCACCGGCGGCGCCTCCGGGCTGGGCGCCGAGACCGTCCGGGCGCTGGCCGGTGCCGGCGCCCGGGTCACCATCGCCACCCGGGACCCGGCCGCCGGAGCCGAGCTGACCACCCGGTTCCCCGCGGTCGACAGCGTGGCCCTCGACCTCGCCGACCCCGCCTCCGTCCGCGCCCTCGTCGCCGGGTGGACCGGCCCGCTGGACGGCCTGGTGGCCAACGCCGGCGTGATGGCACTGCCCACCCGCCGGCTCACCGCCCAGGGCTGGGAGCTGCAGCTCGCCACCAACTTCCTCGGCCACTCCCAGCTGGCCACCGGCCTGCACGGAGCGCTCGCCGCAGCCGGCGGGCGTGTCACCACGGTCAGCTCGGGCGCCCAGCTGATGGGCGGGGTCGACCTCGACGACCTCCAGTTCGAGCGCCGCCCCTACGACCCGTGGACGGCCTACGCGCAGTCCAAGTCCGCCGTCGTGCTGCTGGCCGTGGGGATCACCCGGCACTGGGCCGCCGACGGGATCACCGCGAACGCCCTGGCCCCCGGGTGGATCCACACCAACCTGGCCCGGCACCTGGACACCGCCACCATGCAGGCCATGGGCGCGATGGACGCCGAGGGCCGGCTGCTCACCCCGCCGCACTACAAGACGCCCGCCCAGGGCGCCGCCACCACCGTCCTGCTGGCTGCCTCTCCGCTGCTGGCCGGGGTGAGCGGGCGCTACTTCGAGGACAACCAGGAGGCCGAGGTGGTGCCCGGCGGAACGGCGCCGGGGTCCGGGATGGTCGCCGACTGGGCGGTCGACCCCGGCACCGCCGACCGGCTGTGGGAGATCGCCCGCGACGCGGGCTGATCACGGGCACGCCGACCGGCGGCCGGGCCGGCCGCCGGTCGGGTCCCACCGCGTGCCGGCTCAGGCGTCGCGGCGGCGGAGGACGACGTAGCCGGCCAGCAGGACGGCGGCGGTCTCGGCGGCGAAGACCGCGAACCCGGTCCACGGGGCGAGCACCACCGGGTTGAACGACACGGCGGTGGCGACCTGGCTCCCGGCGTTGCCGGGCAGGAGCTTGGCCACCCACTCGCCCCACTCGCCGGGCAGCACGTAGGCCAGGTTGCCGATGACGAGGACCAGCGCCATGCCGATGGTCAGCGCGGCCGCGGTGTGCCGGATGAGCAGTCCGAGGCCCAGGGCGAACAGGCCCAGCCCGGCGAGGTAGAGCCCGCTGCCCAGCAGCGACCGCAGCACGCCGTCGTCGGACAGCGCCAGACCGACGCCCTCGCGGTCGAGGAACCAGTTGCCGCCCAGGTAGCCCAGCACGGCGGTCACCACCCCGGCGACGAACAGGACGCCGGTGAGCACCACGGCCTTGGCCGCCAGCACCAGCCCGCGCCGGGGCACCGCGGCCAGCGTCGCGCGGATCATGCCGGTGCCGTACTCACCGGTGATCACCAGCGTGCCCAGGGCCAGTGCGGTGAGCTGGGAGAAGACCAGCCCCCAGGTGATGAAGGACCCCGGGGACTCCCCCGCCTCGCCGCTGGCGATCGCGTCGGCCGCCGCCCAGCACACCAGGGTGGTCAGGCCCGCGCCGAGCAGGAAGAGCAGCGCGAGGGACCAGCGGGTGGAGCGCACGGTCCAGAACTTGACCCACTCGGCGGCCAGGGACTCCCGGAACCCCACCCGGCGGACCCCGGGGACGTGGCGGTGCGGGTCGAGGTGGACGGTGTCGATCGTGGCGGTCATCGGACGGCCTGCGCTTCCCGGACGGGCGGGACCACGGCGTGGCCACCGGCGGTGTACTCGACGCTGTCGGCGGTGAGGGTCATGAAGGCGTCCTCCAGCGAGGACCGGACCAGGGTCAGTTCGTGGACGCGCAGCCCGGCGTCCCCGAGGAGGTCGCCGACGCCGGCCGCGTCGCGGCCCTGCACCCGCAGCTCGGTCCCGTGCACCTCGACGTCCAGGCCCGCGCGGCGCAGCAGCGCCTCGGCCTCGGCGGTGCGCGGGCTGCGCACCCGCACGTGGGAGGCCGCGTGGTCGGCGATGAACTCGCTCATCGAGCAGTCGGCGAGCATCCGCCCGCGGCCGATCACGAGCAGGTGGTCGGCGGTCAGCGCCATCTCGCTCATCAGGTGGCTGGAGACCAGCACGGCGCGCCCCTGCCCGGCCAGCTCCCGGGCCAGGCCCCGCACCCAGCGGATGCCCTCGGGGTCCAGCCCGTTGACCGGCTCGTCCAGGACGACGACCGGCGGGTCGCCCAGCAGGGCCACCGCGATGCCCAGCCGCTGGCCCATGCCCAGGGAGAAGCGGCCCACCCGCTGGTCGGCCACCGACTCCAGGCCGACCAGGTCGAGCACCTCGTCGATGCGGCTGCGCGGTATTCCGTTGCTCGCGGCCAGCCAGCGGAGGTGGTCGCGGGCGGTGCGGCCCGGGTGCAGTGCCCGGGCCTCGAGCAGGGCGCCCACCTCGCGGAGCGGGGCGGGCGAGTCGGCGTAGGAGCGTCCGTTCACGGTGACGCTGCCGGCCGTGGGCCGGTCCAGGCCGACCACCATGCGCATCGTGGTGGACTTGCCGGCGCCGTTCGGGCCGAGGAAGCCGGTGACCCGGCCGGGCTCGACGGTGAAGCTCAGGGAGTCGACGACGGTCTTGTCGCCGTAGGTCTTGGTGAGGTCGCGGGCGACGATCATCGCCGGCCCCGGGAGCGTTGGCGGGGTGTGGTGTCCATGCCGACGAGCCTGTCGACGCGGGCGTCCCGCGACCATCGGGGAGCGCCCCCAGCCGACCCTGAACCGGCCCTGAGCGCACCCTGAGCGGTTCAGCTCCCGCCGAGGTGCCCGCCGCCCAGGAACAGGCTCAGCAGGAACGCCCAGCCGCCGGTCAGCCGACGGGCTCCCGGGCGGGGCGCCCGGACGCCGGGGAACGGCCCCGACAGCAGCAGGAGCGCCAGCACACCGAAGGGGTTCCACTGCAGCCAGAACCAGGCCCAGCGGGTGGCCCGTTCCGGGACCGGCCCGGCGACCAGCAGGAAGAGCACGGCCACCCACTCGGCCAGCACGAGCAGCCCCACCCAGCCCGGGACCCACCAGCCGAACACCTCCGACGAGGAGGACGGCTCGTCCAGGGGCAGGACGCGGACGCCCGCGGTGCGCAACTGGTCGGCCATCCCGGTGTCGAACACCTGCCGGGAGTCAAGCGGCGCGTCGACGCCGGGGCTGACGTCCCAGCCCTCGGTGCGGTGGGACAGCAGCCCCTCGCGCCAGACGGCCTCCTGGACGACGTACCCGGTGGCGCCGGGTCCCAGCCCCTCGCTGAGCTGCACCTCGGTCACCCGGCCGGAGTCGACCGCGGCGCGGAGGTCGTCCAGGGAGGCCGGGCGCTGACCTGCGACCAGGGTGGCCAGCGCGATCGCCAGCCACCCGGCGACCAGCGCCACCCGCAGCGCCGTCCAGGGGTCCCGCAGCCTCGCCGGTGGACGGCGCGGCTCACGATCGGTCGGTGCGGCAGCGGCCGGCAGCATGGCGCGACCCTAGGACCGGACGACCTCCAGCGGTTGCGGAACACGCCCGTCCGTCAGTCGACGACCGTCCCGGCCGGTGCGGTCGGCGCGCCGGCCTCCAACCAGCGCAGCAGGGTGCGGGCGGCGAAGCCCGTGCCGCCCTTGACCACCTCGGCGTCGTCGCTGCCGGCGCGGGCCGGGCCGGCGACGTCCAGGTGGGCCCACGGCAGGTCGCCGGCGAAGGGCTGCAGGAACAGCGCGGCGGTGGTCGAGCCGGGGTTGCCCGGGGCGTTGTTGGCGTCGGCCACCGGGGAGTCCAGCTGCGCGCGCAGGTGCCCGACGTGCTCCTCGCCCAGCGGCATCCGCCAGAACTGCTCCCCGGCGTGCCCGGCCGCGGTGAGCAGCGCGTCGGCCAGCCCGTCGGCGGTCGCGTAGAGCCCGGCGGTGCGGGCACCCAGCGCCGTCTTCATCGCGCCGGTCAGGGTGGCGACGTCGACGAGCACCGTGGCGCCGAGGGAGAGCCGGGCATGGGCCAGGGCGTCGGCGAGCACCAGCCGGCCCTCGGCGTCGGTGTTGCGCACCTCGGTGGTGCGCCCGCCCACGTGCCGGACGACGTCGGCCGGCCGGTAGCTGGCGCCGCCCACCGCGTTCTCGGCCACCGCGACCACCGCGGTCACCGGGGTGGCCAGCTGCAGCCGGGCGGCGGCGTCGACCGCGGCCAGCACCGCCGCTCCCCCGGCCATGTCGGTCTTCATGTCCCGCATGCCGGCGTTGGTCTTGATCGACAGCCCGCCGGTGTCGAAGGTGATGCCCTTGCCGACCAGCACCGGGTGCACCGGCCCGGCGGCGCGGTAGGCCGCGATGACCACGCACGGCGGGGACGCCGAACCGCCGCCGACGGCGAGCACGCCGCCGAACCCCCCGGCCGCGAGCTCGGCGGGGCCGAGCACCGTGACCGTCACGTCGGGCAGCCCGCCCAGGCGCGCGGTGACCTGCGCGGCCAGCCAGGCCGGGTCCTTGGTGCTGCTGGGGGTGTTGACCAGGTCGCGGGCCCAGGCGACCGACTCCGCGGTGACCTGCCCGGCCCGTGCGGCGGCGGCGACGGCGGGGTCCGCGGCATCGGCGGCGACCACGAGCACGTCGGCCAGCCGCGCCGGGTGCGGGGCGGAGGTGTCCCGGTAACGGTACCCGGCCAGCAGCGCCGTCTCGACCGCGGTGCGCACCTCGTCGGCGCCGGCCGGGGAGACGTCGGTGTCCAGCGGCAGCACCAGCCGCCGGGCGCCGGACCCCGCGAGGTCCTGGGCGCGCCGCACGGCGACCGCGACGGCCGACCGGAGCTGGGGCAGCGTGGCGTCCCCGACGCCGACGGCCAGCACGGTCCGCGGCCGGCGGCCGGGGACGGGCACGGCGGTGAGCCCACCGGGCTTGCCGCCGTTGCCGGTGTCGGCGAGCGCGCCGGTGAGGAACGCGGGATCGACCACCTCGGCGGTCAGCCAGTTCGGCAGCGCACCGCGCGCGCCGACCGGGACGACCAGCACGTCGTCCCCGGTCAGCGGGGGCAGCTCGTGCATGACGGCGACCCGGGGGAACGGCGCGGCCCCGGCCGCCGGCGTGCTGCCGGCGGCCGGGGCCGTGTCGTCGTCCGCGGGGCTGCCCGGGGGCAGGCTCGCGGCGGGGGTCAGCTGGTCGCGCCCGTCAGTGCCTCGGAGAGGGCGGTCGCCTCGTCGGGGGACAGCTCGACGACCAACCGGCCGCCACCCTCCAGCGGGACGCGCATGACCAGGCCGCGGCCCTCCTTGGTGACCTCGAGGGGACCTTCACCCGTGCGCGGCTTCATGGCCGCCATGCGTGCCTCCTTCACCGGCCACCCACGGTCCGGTTGGGCCGTGGTGTGGCGACTGTTCGTGCTGAGCTCTCCCCCATGATCCCGTATCCGGGCCGATCGACCAACCGGACCCCTCAGTACCGCTCCTCCGGGTGGGCCCGGAAGCAGTCGGCGACGTGGTCGTCGACCATCCCGGTGGCCTGCATCAGGGCGTACCCCGTGGTCGGTCCGACGAAGACGAAGCCCCGCCGCTTCAGCTCCCTGGCCAGCGCGATCGACTCCGGCGAGGTGGCCGGGACGTCGGCGAGGGTGCGCGGCCGGGGCCGCGGACCGGTCGGCGCGAAGGACCACAGCAGGGCCGACAGCCCCTCCGGGACCTCCAGTGCGGCCCGGGCGTTGCGCACCGCGGCCGCCACCTTCGCCCGGTTGCGGACGATGCCCGCGTCGGCCATCAGCCGCGCCTCGTCCTCGGCGGTGAACGCCGCGACCGCGGCGACGTCGAACCCGGCGAAGGCGGCCCGGAACGCCGGGCGCTTGCGCAGGATCGTGATCCAGGACAGCCCGGACTGGAACGCCTCCAGGGTCAGCCGCTCGAACAGGGCGTCGTCGCCGTGCAGCGGCCACCCCCACTCCTCGTCGTGGTAGGTCACGTACTCGGGGGCGCTGGTCGCCCAGCCGCACCGGATCGGCTCCACGGCGCCGACGCTAGCCGCCGCCCTCACCCCACGGCGGCCTGAACCGCCCCGCCGGCCAGGTCCACGACGTAGAGGTCCCGGACGCCGTTGGTATCGGTCGGCTGCAGGGCGTTGGAGGTGGTCACGAACACCCGGTCGCCGGTGACCGGCACCGTGCGGCCGTACTCCGCCGGGGCGATCGAGCCGGTCGGGCCGGGGCCGGCGCGGCCGGCGGCGTCGGCGGTGACCAGCACCAGCGGCCCGCGCACCCCGCCGTCCAGGTCGCGGCGCAGGTGGTCGGTGTGGCCGTTGACGTCCCCGGGCACCTGGGCGGCCACGGTGCCGAAGAAGCCGCACCGGCCGGTCGGGTCGAGGGCGACCTGGTGCTCCCACGCCGTCGTCTGCCCGTCGCCCATCGCCACCGCCGTGCCGGTGGCCGTGTCGACGCGGTACGCCAGGCCGGTGGTCCAGGCGGCGGTCGGCGTGGCCGTGCCGAGCTTCGCCGCCGTCACCAGCGCGACGTACCGGCCGTCGTCGCTGAGGTCGACGTCGCCGACGTCGCGGAACACGGGGAACTCGGTCGTCCGCCCGGCGCCGGTGACCGCCGAGACGACGGTGACCGCGCCGGCACCCGCCCCGGACAGCGTCTTGCGGTAGAGCACCAGCGGGCCGCTGGAAGAGGTCGCCGGGAAGAGCGCGAACCGGCCGTCGGGCGTCAGCGCCAGCGCCGGGCCGAGCGCCGTCCGCGGCAGGTCGGTGCCGGTCGCGGTGGCCGAGACGCGGGTGACGGTGCCGGTGGTCATCGACTTGGCGAAGACGTCGACCGCGCCGTTGGTGTCCCGGGCGACCAGGTCGGCCCGCGCCGAGTAGAAGACCACCAGGTCCCCGTCGGCCGACACCGCCACGCTCGGGCTGGTCGCGTACACCGACGGCCCGGTCTGCAGCACCGTGCCCGCGACCGTGCCCACCCGGCCGCCGGCCGGGACGCTGACCGGCGTCCAGCGGCCGGTGGTGGTGTCCAGCCGGTAGACGTCGGCGAGGCGGTTGGTGTCCTCGGGCACCAGGGCCGCGGTGGTGGCCAGGACGACGTACCGGCCGTCGTCGCTGACCGCCGGTGCGCTGGTGTTGGTCGGGTCGCTCGCACCGGTGGCGCCGGCCGGCAGCGGCGCGATCCGCCGGGCGGTGCCGGCGGTGCGGTCCAGGAGGTACAGCTCGTGGGCGGTGTTGGTGTCCGCCGGCTCCAGCGGAGCCCGGGTGCCGACGACGACGAAGCGCCCGTCCCCGCTGACGGCCAGCCCACCGGTCTCCCCGGCGCCCTGCACCGGCACCGCGCGGGCGGCCGGGGTCACCGTGACCGGGGCCGAGGCGCCGGAGGCGTTGCCCGAGGCGTCCACCGCCACGACGGTGAACGTCGCGGTGGCACCGTTGGACAGCCCGCCGACGACGGCCTGCGTCGCCGGCGCGGTCACGGTCGCCACGACCGTCCCGTCGCCGGCGAGCACCCGGTGGGCGGCGAGGTCGGGCTCGGTGCCCGCCGTCCACGACACCGTGGCCTGCCCGTCGCCGGGGGTCGCGCTCACGCCGGTCGGGGCCCCGGGCGCCGTCCGGTCGGTGGGGGTGGCCGGCACCTCCGGCGAGGGGGTCGAGGGGTTGCCGGCGGCGTCCACCGCCACCAGCGTGTAGCGGTACGTCGTCCCGTTGACCAGCCCCTCGTCGCGGTACGTCGTGCCGGTGACAGTGGCGACCAGCCGGCCGTCCCGCAGCACCCGGTGGGTCGCGGCGTCGGGGTCGGCCGGCCAGGACAGCTCCACCGCACCGTCGCCCGCCGTGGCGGCCGGCCCGGCCGGGACCGCCGGTGCGGTCGTGTCCCGGGGGGTGGCGGCGACCTCGTCGGAGGGGAGGGAGGTGTTGCCGTGCCCGTCCTCGGCGACCAGCGTGTAGCGGTACGTGCGGCCGTCGACCAGGCCACCGTCGACGTGGGACGTCGCGCCGCGCACCACCGCGACCTGGACGCCGTCGCGCAGCACCCGGTGGGCGACCACGTCGGTCTCGGCGGGCGGAGCCCACGACAGCTCGACCCTGCGGTCCCCCGCCAGCGCCGACAGCCCGGTGGGCGCGGCCGGCGCCGTGAGGTCGGTCGGGGTCGCCGGCGCCACCGGGGTGGAGGCGGGCGACCAGTTGCCCGAGGTGTCGCGCACCTGCAGCGCGTAGCCGTAGGTGCGGTCGTTCACCAGGCCGGTGTCGGTCCAGGTGGTCGTGCCGCGCCCGGGCAGCAGACCGGAGACGGGCACGCCGTCCCGGAGCACCTGGTAGCCGTCCACGTCGTACTCGGGGCCCGCCGTCCAGGACAGCGTCACCTGGCCGTCGCCGCGCACCGCGACCGGGGCGGCCGGTCGGGCCGGGGCGAGGGAGTCCGCCGGGACGCCGGTGACCGGGGGGCTCGCCGTCGTCCCCTCGGTCGCGGTGCCGGCGACCAGGGTGCCGGCCCGCACGGTGATCACGTAGCTGCGGCCGTTGACCAGCCCGGTCACGGTGGCCGAGGTGGTGGTGCTCGTCGGCCCCGGCACCCCGTCGACCCAGACCCGGTAGCCGACGACGCCGGGCTCGGTCGAGGCGGTCCAGGAGACCACCAGCGACCGGTCGGCGGGCTGGGTCGTGACGTTGCTGGGCGGGGTCGGGTTGGTGTAGCTGGCCGCCTGCAGCCCCGGCGCGCTCACCGGGCCGGCGCTGCCGGGGACCCCCGCCGCCACGGCCAGGACCGCTGCTGCGCCGACCGCCCAGCTCCGGCGCTGCCTGGATCGTTCCGTGCGACCGCTGTGCCGACCCATGCCCGACCTCCTGCGGGCGCCGGCCGTGCGCCGGTGCCCGCAGCGGTTCTCGGCTCCTGCGGTCCGGGGTTGAGCCGAGCCGCCCAGCCGGGCCGACCGTCACGGACGGGCGGCGGGCACCTCGGCGGCCGCGTCGTCCGTCGTGCCCGCCGCAGCGGGGCTGCGCCGGGTGGCGAGCACGCAGCCGACCAGCACCAGCGGCAGCCCGACCGCCAGCCCCAGCGTGAACGGCTCGTCGAGCAGCAGGACGCCGAGCCCGACCGCGACCGCCGGGTTGACGAAGGTGATCACCAGCGCCCGCTGCGGCCCGGCCTCGCGGATGAGGGCGAAGAACAGCGCGAGCGCCGCAGCGGTGCACACCGTGCCGAGCAGCACCACCGCCGTCCAGGCGTCGGCGGTGACCTCGGCGGCGTCCCCGAGCCGTGGGACGGCGAACGGGGCGTAGACCACCGCGGTCACCACCAGGGCGACGGCGCTGGCGGTCACCCCGGGCACGTCGGACAGCCGGCGGCTGATCACCATCGGCGCCGTCGCGTACCCCACGACGACCAGCGCCACGGCCAGCAGCGGCCCCAGCTGCGCCCCGCCGACGTCCAGGCCGAGCAGGACGGCGATGCCCACCACGCCCACGAGCATCCCGGCCACGCGCACCGGCGACAGCCGCTCCTCCTCCCCCGCCAGCCGGGCGGTCAGCGCGGCCACGAACGGCACCCCGGCCACCAGCAGGCCGGTGAGCGAGGACGACAGCTCGGTCTCCGCCCACGACAGCAGCAGCCACGGGACGGTCATCTCCAGCACCGTGAACAGCAGCAGCGCCCGCCAGTGCTGCCGGACCGCCGGGCCCAGCCGGCCGCGGGCCAGGACCCACGGCAGCAGCAGCGAAGCCCCGATGGCACAGCGGAGGAACACCACCGTCACCGGTGAGAACTCCTCGACCGCCACCTTGATCAGCAGGTAGGGCACGCCCCAGATCACCGCCAGCGCCACGAACAGCACCCAGCCGCGCCGGCTCACGCCCGCTCCCCCGCACCCGTCACGCGGCCATCATGGCGGTGGGTTTCCCGGGGGCGGGCGGCGGGCAGGTCGGCCCCGTGACCGCACCGCACGACCGCCCGCGGCACGACCGCCGCCGCCTGCTCGTCTCCGGGCTGCTGCTGGGGCTGGGCGCGGCCGGCGCGGTCGACGAGATCGTGTTCCACCAGCTGCTGCACTGGCACCACTTCTACGACCGGTCCAGCGGCACGGCCGGACTGGTCTCCGACGGGCTGCTGCACGCGGCCACCTGGTCGGCCACGGTCGCCGGGCTGGCCCTGCTCGCCGACGTCCGCCGCCGGGCCTCCTTCGCCCCGGCCCGCTGGTGGGGCGCCGTGCTCGTGGGCGCCGGGGCCTTCCAGACCTGGGACGGCGTCGTGCAGCACAAGCTGCTGCGGCTGCACCAGGTCCGCTACGGCGTCGACCTCACCGGCTACGACCTGGCCTGGACCGGCGCCGGCGTGCTCGTGCTGCTGGCCGGCGTCGTCCTGCTGCGACGGGACCGGACGACGGCGTGACCGTGCTGGTCTGCGTGCTCGCGGCCGCCGGCTACGTCGGCGCGGCCCACCTCGTGCCCGTCCTCCGCGACCGGCCGCGGTGGCCGGTGGCGCGGACGGCCGCCTGGCTGGCCGGGCTGGGCTGTGTGGCCGCGGCGCTGACCGGGCCGCTGGCCACCGCGCACGGCGACCTGCGCGCGCACATGGCCGGCCACCTGCTGCTGGGCATGGTCGCGCCGCTGCTGCTGGTGCTCGCCCGGCCGGTCACCCTCGCGCTGCGCACGCTGCCGCTCCCCGCGGCCCGGCGGCTGAGCCGGGTGCTGCGCAGCGCGCCGCTGCGGGTGCTCGGCGACCCGTTCGTCGCGGTCGCGCTGAACGCGGCCGGGCTGTGGGTGCTCTACGGCACCGGGCTGCTCGCCGCGATGGTGCACTCCCCCGGGCTGCACCTGCTCGTCTCGGTGCACGTGCTGCTCACCGGCTGGCTGGCCACCGCCGCCGTCCTGGCGCTGGACCCCGCACCCCACCGGCGGGGCGTCCCCGCCCGGGCGGTCGCGCTGGCCGCCGGTGCAGCGGCGCACGACGTGCTGGCCAAGGCGCTCTACGCGCACCCGCCGGCCGGCACGCTGCGCGCCGAGGAGGGCGCCCAGCTGATGTACCACGGCGGCACCGCGGTGCACCTGCTCGTCGCGGCGGTGCTGTGGCGGCAGTGGTACCGCTCCCGCGATGCCGTCCGGTCCGCCGAGCGAGCCGCCCTCGCCGCCGCGTGAACCCTCAGCGCGGGTAGGTGGCCGCGTAGGTGGCGAAGCGCTTGAGCGACAGGCGGACGCCGGCGGCGAAGACGGGCCTCACCAGCGGCCAGCCGGCCCGGCCCAGCGCGCCGAGGGGCAGGTCCAGGCCCTCGGTCCAGACGAACGTCGAGCCGCCGCCCGTGCGCGGGCGCACCTCGAACGTGCCCGTGCCGCGCACCACCCGGCCGGTGTGCCGCACGTCGACCCGGCGCGGGGCGTCCCAGCTGGTGATCAGCATGGTGTCCAGGACACCGAGCCGGCGGCCGAGCACCGGCAGCTTCACCCCGGTCACGGCGGCGAGCTCACCGCCCACGCCCTGCCCGCCCTGCGCGCCGGCGCGGACGTCGGTGAGCAGCATCCACTCGCCCTGCCGGTCCCAGTCGACCAGCGCCGCCCAGACCTGCTCGGGCGGTGCCTCCACGTCCACCTGCAGCACCAGTTCAGGCACGGTCGCGCTCCTCGTCCTCGTGGTCCGGGGGCACGGTCTGCGCCCGTCGGTGCTCGGCCTCCAGCTCGGCGATGCGGGCGTCCCGCTCGTCGAGCACCTGCGCGAACTGGTCCAGCAGCCAGTCGACCTCGGTCATCCGGTAGCCGCGGAACGCCACCGAGATCCGCAGCGCCCGCACGTCGTCGGCGACCACCGGCCGGTCGTCGGGCAGCTCGACCGGCGAGCGTCCCGGGACCGGCGGTGGCTGGCTCTCCCCGCGCCCGAGCAGCAGCGAGGCGCCCAGGAACAGCAGCCCGCCGACGACGAGCAGGCCGAGGACGAAGAGCAGCCCGGCCACGTCAGTCGTCGACCGGGGTGGAGCCGGGGACGGGGTCGCCCGGCCCCGGCTCGGTGCCGTGCTTCGCCCGCGCCGCGTCGGCGGCCTGGATGATCGCGACCGCCTCGGCGATGTCGTCGGTGACGTGCAGCAGCTCCAGGTCACCCGGACCGACGGTGCCCTGGGCGACCATCGTGTCCCGGATCCAGTCGATGAGCCCGGACCAGTAGGCGCTGCCGAAGAGGATCACCGGGAAGCGGGTGACCTTGCGGGTCTGCACCAGGGTGAGGGCCTCGAACAGCTCGTCGAGGGTGCCGAAGCCGCCGGGCAGGATCACGAAGGCCTGCGCGTACTTGACGAACATCGTCTTGCGCACGAAGAAGTAGCGGAACAGCACGCCGACGTCGACCCACTCGTTGAGCTCCTGCTCGAACGGCAGCTCGATGCCCAGCCCCACCGACATGCCGCCGGCCTCGCAGGCGCCCTTGTTGGCCGCCTCCATGGCGCCGGGGCCGCCGCCGGTGATCACCGCGTACCCGGCGTCGGCCAGCGCGGCGCCGAGCTGCACGCCGACCTCGTAGTACTCGGAGTCCCGCGGGGTGCGGGCGCTGCCGAACACGCTCACCGCGCGCGGCAGCTCGGCCAGCAGGCCGAAGCCCTCGACGAACTCGGCCTGGATGCGGAGCACGCGCCACGGGTCGGTGTGCACCCAGTCGCTGCTCCCCCGCCGGTCCAGCAGCCGCTGGTCGGTCGTCGTCCCCACCGTGCCGGGGTCGGGCTCGCCGCCCCGCAGGGCGATCGGGCCGCGGTGCCGGATCGGCCGGCGTCGTGCGTCCTCGGGCTGGCTCATGCGTCGCTCCCCGTGTCGTCGGTCAGGTAGGCCACCAGCGCGTCCTCGGCCGGTTGCAGGCGGTCGACGCGGGTGTACTCGCCGACCTGGTGGGCCAGGTTCGGGTCACCGGGGCCGAAGTTGAGCGCCGGGATGCCGAAGGCGGCGAACCGGGCGACGTCGGTCCAGCCCAGCTTGGCCCGCGCCGGCTGGCCGACCGCGGCGAGGAACGCCGCGGCGGCGGGCTCGGACAGCCCGGGCAGCGCGCCGCCGGAGAGGTCGGTGACCTCGAACCCCACCCCGGCGGCCAGCGCGTCGGCGAACACCTCGCGCACGTGGGCCACGGCGTCGTCCTCGTCCCGGTCGGGGGCGAAGCGGAAGTTCACGGTCACCCGGCACTCGTCGGGGACGACGTTGCCGGCGACCCCGCCCTCGATGCGCACGGCGTTGAGGCCCTCGCGGTAGTGCAGCCCGTCGATCTCCACCTCGCGCGCCTCGTAGGCCGCCAGCGTCGCCAGCAGCCCGGCCGCGCCGTGCACCGCGTTGACGCCCAGCCATGAGCGGGCGCTGTGCGCGCGCGTGCCGGTCACGGTGAGGACGACGCGCAGCGTGCCCTGGCAGCCGCCCTCGATCGCGCCGTCGGTGGGCTCCATGAGGATCGCGAGGTCGCCGTAGAGCCAGCCGCGGTGCTCCCGCGCCACCCGGCCGAGGCCGTTGCGGACCGCCTCGACCTCCTCGTTGTCGTAGAAGACGAAGGTGAGGTCACGTGCCGGCTCGGCACCGGGGACGCCGAAGCGGCCGGCCAGCCGCAGCATCACCGCGTCGCCGGCCTTCATGTCGGAGGTGCCGCAGCCGTACAGCCGCTCCTCGCCGTCGACGGTCTCCAGCCGGCTCGGCACGTTGTCCGCGATCGGCACGGTGTCCAGGTGGCCGGCCAGCACGATCCGGGAGTCGCGGTCGGAGTTCGTGCGGGCCAGCACCGTGTCGCCGACCCGGAGGACCTCCAGACCGCCGAGCCCGCGCAGCGCCGTCTCGACCGCGTCGGCCAGCGGCCCCTCGGTACCCGACACCGACGGGGCGTCGACCAGGGCGCGGGTCAGGGTCAGGACGTCGGCGGTCAGGTCGAGCGGGGGCAACGGCTGGTCGGGGCTCACGGCTCACGACCCTATGTGCCCGCGTCCACCCACAGCGCTCCGGACGGTCGCGGCCCGCCTACGGTGTCGCGGTGCCCCGGAGCCTGCTGATCCCCTCGTCCTACGTCTTCCTCCTCCGGGACGGCGCGGGCGGTGGCACCGAGGTGCTGCTGCACCTGCGGCAGGGCACCGGCTACATGGACGGGCACTGGGCGAGCCTGGCCGGGCACGTCGAGGCCGAGGAGACCGCGTTCGCCGCCGCCGTCCGGGAGGTGCGGGAGGAGGCCGGGATCGAGCTCGACCCGGCCGACCTGCAGCCGCTGACCGCCGTCCACCGGGTCACGCCGGGAGCCGGGCAGGTCGAGCAGCGGGTCGACTTCTTCTTCGCCGTCCGCCGGTGGTCCGGTGAGCCGCGGGTGGCCGAGCCGGGCAAGAACGCCGGCCTGGCGTGGTTCCCGCTCACCGCGCTGCCCGACCCGGTGCAGCCGCAGGAGGCCCAGGTGCTGGCCTTCCTCGCCGCCGGGGACCCGCTGCCGGCCGTGCTGCTGGCAGCCGCCTCGGTAGCGTGACGGGCGTGACGAGCAACGAGCAGACCACCGGCGCCAACGGTGTGGGCCTGGCCACCGTGACCACCGACGGCACCGTGCTGGACACCTGGTTCCCCGCCCCCGCGCTCAGCAGCGCCGACCAGGGCGAGACCGGCACCCAGCAGATCGGCGCCGAGGAGCTGACCGGCCTGCTCGGGGGCGAGTACGCCGGCCTGGTGCGCACCGACGACGCCCGCGGCGTGCAGGTGGTCGCGGTGTCGACCACGATCGCCGACCTCGCCGCTGCCCCGGTCGACACCTACGACGCCTACCTGCGGCTCCACCTGCTGTCCTCCCGGCTCGTCCGTCCGCACGGCGCGAACCTGGACGGCGTCTTCGGGCTGCTGGCCAACGTGGCCTGGACCTCCGCCGGCCCGGTGCTGGCCACCGACCTGACCCCGGCCCGCCGGGCGCTGCTGCATGCCGCGCACGGCCACGTGACCGTCTTCGGCGTGGACAAGTTCCCGCGGATGGTCGACTACGTGCTCCCCTCCGGCGTGCGGGTCGCCGACGCCGACCGGGTGCGGCTGGGCGCGCACCTGGCCGAGGGCACCACCGTCATGCACGAGGGCTTCGTCAACTTCAACGCCGGCACGCTGGGCGCCTCCATGGTCGAGGGCCGGATCAGCGCGGGCGTGGTCGTCGGCGCCGGCTCCGACGTCGGTGGCGGCGCCTCGATCATGGGCACCCTGTCCGGTGGTGGGAAGCAGGTCATCGCCATCGGTGAGGGCACCCTGCTGGGCGCCAACTCCGGCATCGGCATCTCCCTCGGCGACGGCTGCGTCGTGGAGGCCGGCTGTTACGTCACCGCCGGGTCCAAGGTCACGCTGCCCGACGGGACGACGGTGAAGGCCGCCGAGCTCTCCGGGCGGGACGGGCTGCTGTTCCGGCGCAACTCGGTCTCCGGGGCGCTGGAGGCCGTGGCCCGCAACGGCGACTGGGGCAGCCTGAACGCCGCACTGCACGCGAACTGACGGCACGGGTCCGTCGCTCCCCGGTCTGCACAGCCGGCCGCCCTACGATCGGCGGGTGGCGGGGAGCACGGCGGTGAGGCGACGGCCACCGGCCCGCCGGCCGTCCCGTCGGCGCCCCCTCGCGCTGCGGGCGCTGCTGGTCCTGCTGGCGGTGCTCGTCGCCCTGGTCGTCGTCTCCGTCGGCGGAGGAGGATCGTCGGCCGTGGCCACCGACTGCTCGATCGCCGGCTCGGACCTCCGGGTGTCCGCCGAGGTGGCCGCCAACGCCGCGACCATCGCCGCCGTCGCCCGCTCCCGCGGCCTGCCGGTGCGGGCCACGGTGATCGCGCTGGCCACCGCACAGCAGGAGTCCCGGATCCGCAACCTCGACTTCGGCGACCGCGACTCCCTGGGCCTGTTCCAGCAGCGGCCCTCGCAGGGCTGGGGCTCGGAGGCCCAGGTGCAGGACCCGGTGTACGCCACGGGCAAGTTCCTCGACGGGCTGGTCGAGGTGCGCGGCTGGGAGACCGGGCGGCTCACCGAGGTCGCCCAGGCGGTGCAGCGCAGCGGCTTCCCGGAGGCCTACCAGCAGTGGGAGCCCATGGCGACGGCGCTGGCCGGCGCGCTGCTGTCCGACCAGCCGGGCCAGTTCACCTGCACCTACCGCCCGGACGACGTCGCGGGCTCGATCGACCCGCGCACGGCCGCGGTCGCCGAGGCGCTGCGCCGCGAGGCGGGCCCCGCCGAGCCCCACCTCGGCGGCAGCATCACCGTCCCCGGTGAGGGCTGGCCGGCCGCGAGCTGGGCGGTGGCGCACGCCGCCCGGCTGCAGCTGGCGTCGATCCGGTACGCCGGGTGGGAGTGGACGGCGGAGACCGGCTGGGCCGAGGGCGCCGGCGACCCGGGCGTCCTCACCGTGCAGCTCCCTCTCTGACCGGGGTCCGCCGACCGGCAGGATGAGGTCATGGACACCCGCGCACTCGGAACACAGGGCCTCACCGTCTCCGCCGTCGGGCTGGGCTGCATGGGCATGAGCGCCTGGTACGGCGCCTTCGACGACGCCGAGTCGACCGCCACCCTGCACCGCGCCCTCGACCTGGGCGTCACCTTCCTCGACACCGCCGACGTCTACGGCCCCCTGACCAACGAGCGGCTGCTGGCCGGCGTGCTGGCCGAGCGCCGCGACGAGGTCGTGCTGGCCACCAAGTTCGGCAACGAGCTGGACGACGAGGGCGTGCGCACCGGCGGGAACAACGGCCGGCCGGAGTACGTGCGCAAGTCCGTCGACGGCTCGCTCCAGCGGCTGGGCATCGACGTCATCGACCTCTACTACCAGCACCGCGTCGACCCCGACACCCCCGTCGAGGAGACCTTCGGTGCCCTCGGCGAGCTGGTCGCTGCGGGCAAGGTGCGCTACATCGGCATCAGCGAGGCCGCCCCGGACACCATCCGCCGCGCGCACGCCACGCACCCGCTGACCGCCGTGCAGACGGAGTGGTCGCTGTTCACCCGGGACGTGGAGGACAACGGCGTGCTGGCCACCGTCCGCGAGCTCGGCATCGGCTTCGTGCCCTACTCCCCGCTGGGCCGCGGCTTCCTGTCGGGCAAGTACCGCTCGGTCGACGACTTCGAGGACGGCGACTTCCGCCGCACCTCCCCCCGCTTCCAGGGCGAGAACTTCGCGAAGAACCTCGAGGTGCTCGACCGGGTCGTGGCGATCGCGGAGGACAAGGGCGTCACCCCCAGCCAGCTCGCGCTGGCCTGGGTGCTGGCCCAGGGCGAGGACGTCGTGCCGATCCCGGGCACCCGGCGCATCGCGAACCTCGAGGAGAACGTGGCCGCCGTCGACGTCACCCTGACGCCTGCGGAGCTGGCCTCCATCGAGGCGGCTGCGCCGGTCGGGGTCGCCGCGGGCGAGCGCTACGCCCCCACGGGCATGACCTCGCTGCACCGCTGACCCCCGCGGCGGGGTGCTCCTGTCCTCGGGGCTACCCCGCCGCGTTCATCAGGAGGGTCGCGCTGAGCAGCGCGGCCAGCGAGCGCACGGTGTTCCACCGGGTCCAGACACCAGCGGCGTCCGCCCACGTCCGCCCCGCACCCGCGTCGCCGGCGTCCAGCGCCGCGAGCGCGTCGTTGAGCGGGACGTTGGCCAGCACCGTCACCCCCACGACCCCTGCCAGGTAGAGCGCCGCAGCGGCCGGCACCAGCAGCCGGCGGTCGCCGGCGAGCTCGAGCGCGGCCAGCACCAGACACAGCAGTGCGGTGCCGAACAGCAGCGTCATGAACACCGGGCGGACGGCGGTGCGGTTGACCGACTGCATCGCGGCCAGGCCCACCGGTGCCGGCAGCGTGACCAGCGCCGGCATCACCACCAGGGTGAAGACGGCGAAGCACCCGGCGACCAGGCCGGACCCCAGCGCGGCGGCGGCCAGCGCCGGGGTCACGTCCAGCACCCGGCGGCTGCGCTGCGGCGCACCGCCTCGGTGAGGTCGGTGGCCGGCCGGCCCAGCGCGCGCTGCACCCCGTCGGTCGGGCTCGCGTTGCGGCCGTCGAGCACCTCGCGGAACAGGTGGGTCAGCAGTGCGACCACGTCCTCGGGCACACCCGCCGCCGCCAGCTCCGCGGTGTGCTCCGCGAGGGTCACCGACCGGAAGCGCATCGGCCGGCCGGTGGCCGCGGCGACCTCCGCGACCGCCGCCGCGAAGGTCAGTGCCCGGGGGCCGGTGAGCTCGTGGACGCGCCCGGCGTGCCCGTCGTCCAGGAGCGCGGCCACCGCGACGTCGGCGATGTCGTCGGCGTCGACGAACGGCTCCACCACGTCGTCCACCGGCAGGGCCAGCTCCCCGTCCCGCAGCGGCCCGGCGAACTGGCCCTCGGTGAAGTTCTGCACGAACCAGGAGCAGCGCACCACCGTCCAGGCCAGGCCGGCCTCGTCGGCGGCCGCCCGCACCGCCAGCTCCGCGGCCTGCGCTGCCGGCTCGCCGCGGCCGGACAGCAGCACCACCCGGCGCACCCCGGCGGCGGCCGCGCGGCGGGTGACGGCGGCCAGGACGTCGTCGGAGCCGGGCACGGCCAGGTCGGGGGCGTAGGCCAGCCACACGGCGTCGACCCTGGCGAGGGCGGGGTCCCAGCTGCCGGGGTCGGCCCAGTCGAGGTGGCACGGGCTGGTCCGCGAGGCCACCCGTGCGGTCACGCCCCGCGCTCGCAGGCGCTGGGCCACCCGGGCGCCGGTCGTCCCGGTGCCGCCGGTCACGAGGATCGTCTGTTCGCTCATGCGGACCAGTACAGCCGCCCCCGGTGAGACGGGACATGGTCCAACGGCTCGGCTGCATGCTCCGGCGTCTACGGTGCCGGCATGGACGCCGTCGCCGCCCTGCTCGACGCCCCGCGGGCCCGGGACGCCTTCCTGCTGCGGTCGGTGCTCCGGGCACCGTGGTCGATGCGGATCGCGGACCGGGCCCCGCTGACCGTCCTCGTGGTGCTGCGCGGTGTCGCCTGGGTCGTGCCGGCCGACGGCCTCGCCGCGCAGGTGGGCGCCGGGGACGTCGTCCTGCTGCGCGGGCCCCGGCCGTACACGGTGGCCGACGACCCCGGCACGCCCCCACAGGTGGTGATCGGCCCCGGCCAGGTGTGCACGCCCGTCGAGCGCGGCACCGCGCCGATGGGCGAGCTGGGCACCCGCGCCTGGGGCAACGACCCCGACGGCGACACCGTGCTGCTGACCGGCACCTACCCGGCGCCCGGCGCGGTCGGTGAGCGCCTGGTGCGGGCGCTGCCGGAGCTGGTCGTCGTCCCGGCCGACGAGGGCACCCGGGCGGTCACCGGGCTGCTCGCCGGGGAGCTGGCCCGGGACACCCCGGGGCAGGGCGCGGTGCTCGACCGCCTGCTGGACGTCACCCTGGTCTGCGCGCTGCGCACCTGGGGCGCCCGGCCGGACGTCGGCGCCCCAGGCTGGTACCGGGCGGCAGGCGACCCGGTCGTGGGGCCGGCCCTGGACCTGCTGCACACCCGCCCGGCCGACCCGTGGACGGTGGCCTCGCTCGCCGCGGAGGTCGGGGTCGCCCGGGCCACGCTGGCCCGCCGGTTCACCGACCTCGTGGGCGAGCCGCCGATGGGCTACCTGACCGGGTGGCGGATAGCCGTCGCCGCCGACCTGCTCCGCGACCCGCAGCTCACGCTGACCGCCATCGCCCGCCGGGTGGGCTACGCCAGCCCGTTCGCGCTCAGCTCGGCGTTCAAGCGGGCCACCGGCGTCAGCCCCGCCGCGCACCGGGCCGGCGTCCCCGGTCCCGCGGGAAGGCCGGCGGCCACCGGTGGCTTGCACCTGCCATGACCTCCATCGCGATCATCGGTGCCGGCTCCGGACTCGGGGCGGCCGTGGCCCGCCGGTTCGGCGCCGAGGGCTTCTCCGTCGGCCTCCTCTCCCGCTCCCAGGCCCGGGTCGACGCCCTGGCCGAGGACCTGCGCCGGGACGGCGTCCACGCGCAGGGCTTCGCCGCCGACGCCCGCGACCCCGCCTCGCTGACCCGGGCGCTGGAGCAGGTGACCGCTGCCCTCGGCCCGATCGAGGTGCTGCAGTACAGCCCGCTGCCGCAGAAGGACTTCATGCGCCCGGTGCTGGAGACCACGCCGGCCGACCTGGTCGGCCCGGTCGAGTTCTCGATCTACGGCCCGGTCGCCGCCGTCCACCAGGTGCTGCCGGGCATGCGCTTCCTGGGCGAGAACCGGGGCACGATCCTCTTCGTCAACGGTGGCTCCGCCGTCAAGCCCGGGCGGGGCGTCACCGGGACGTCGATCGCCTTCGCCGGGCAGGCCGCCTACGCCCAGCTGCTGCACGAGGTGCTCGGCGAGGAGGGCATCCAGGTGTCCCAGCTGGTCATCGGCGGGAAGATCGTCGCCGGCGACCCGGAGAAGGACCCCGACGTCCTGGCCGGCGTGCTGTGGGACCTGCACACCCGCCGCGACCGGTTCCGCCACCAGATCAGCGCCGACTGACCGCCCGCACCTCGACCGGCACCGCCGCCGTCAGCCCGCGAGGCGGGCGGCGGCGGCGTCGACGCGCTCGTCGGTGGCGGTGAGCGCCATCCGCACGTGCTGCGCACCGGCCGGGCCGTAGAAGCTGCCCGGGGCGGCCACGATGCCCAGCCCGGCCAGCCAGTCGATCGTCGTCCAGCAGTCCTCGTCGCGGGTCACCCAGAGGTAGAGCCCGGCCTCGGAGTGGTCGATCCGGGCGCCAGCGGCGCGCACCGCGGCGGCCAGCCGGTCGCGGCGGGCCCGGTAGCGCTCCCGCTGGACGGCGACGTGCTCGTCGTCGGCGAGTGCTGCGGCCATCGCCGCCTGCACCGGGGTCGGGACCAGCAGGCCCAGGTGACGGCGGGTCTCCCAGACGCGGCGGACCAGCGCCGGGTCGCCCGACAGCAGCCCGGCGCGGTAGCCGGCGGCCGTCGACTGCTTGGACAGCGAGTGCACCGCGAGCAGCCCGGTGTGGTCGTCGCCGGCGATCGCCGGGTGCAGCACCGACCGCGGCTGGACCTCCCAGCCCAGCTCGACGTAGCACTCGTCGGCGACCACGGGCACGCCGTGCCTGCGCCCCCAGGTGACCCAGGCGCGCAGCTGGTCGTCGGTGAGCACCCGGCCGTGCGGGTTGCCCGGGGAGTTCAGCCAGACCAGGACGGCGTCGCCCGGCGTCTCCGGCGGGGTGTCGGTGCGCAGCACGGACAGGCCCGCCACGACCGCGCCGACCTCGTAGGTCGGGTAGGCGACCTCGGGGATCAGCACGGTGCCGCTGCCGGAGAGCCTCAGGAGCGTGGGCAGCAGGGCCACCAGCTCCTTGGAGCCCACGGTCGGGATCACCGACGGGTCGGCGCCGAACGGGTCGGCGAGCTGCACCCCGAGACGGCGGGAGAGCCAGCCGGCGGCGGCTCGGCGCACGTCGGCGGTGCCGAGCGCGGTCGGGTACCCGGGGGCGTCACCGGCCGCGGCCAGCGCCTCGCCCAGCAGCGGCGGGGTCGGGTCGACCGGCGTGCCGATCGAGAGGTCGACCACGCCGCCGCTGTGCTCAGCGGCCCGGGCGCGGGCTGCGGCGAGCGAGTCCCAGGGGAAGTCCGGCAGCCGGACCGCGCTCAGTGCCCCTCGCCCTGCGGCGGGAGGGCGGCGACCAGCGGGTGGTCCTTGTCGATCTTGCCGGTCTTGGCCGCGCCACCGGGGCTGCCCAGGTCGGAGAAGAACTCCACGTTGGCGTTGTAGAAGTCCTTCCACTTGTCCGGGACGTCGTCCTCGTAGTAGATGGCCTCCACCGGGCAGACCGGCTCGCAGGCACCGCAGTCCACGCACTCGTCGGGGTGGATGTAGAGCATCCGGTCGCCCTCGTAGATGCAGTCCACCGGACACTCGTCGATGCACGCCTTGTCGAGGACGTCGACGCAGGCCTGGGTGATGACGTAGGTCACGGGGGATCTCCTCCGAGGAGCGGCCCTGGCTGGCCAGGGGGTGCGATCGAACACGGCAAGTATCACCCGGGACCCCCGGTGCGGGCGCGACGGGTGGCCGGGACCCGCTGCAGCGGCCCCTCGGGCGGGGACGCAGGATCTCCTGCATGGGACAGGCACGGTCACCACTGGGCGTCGCGGACCTGCAGCGGGTCGCGGCGCGGGGCTGGCGGGCACCGGAGGAGGACCGGCTGGGCGACTGGCTGCTGCGCGCCGCGGGCGGCTTCACCGGCCGGGCGAACTCGGCGCTGGTCGTCGGCGACCCGGGGGTCCCGCTGCCCGAGGCCGTCGCCGCGGTGGCCCGCTGGTACGCCGACCGCGGGCTGACCCCGGCCGCGATGCTCCCCGGCGTCCAGGCCCGCTCCGCCGACGCCGCGTTCGCCGCCGCCGGCTGGCAGCGCGGGGGCACCGTGCTCGTGCTGACCGCGCCGCTCGGCGCTCCTGCCGCACCTGCGGTGCCGGTGGAGCTCTCCCCCACCCCGGACGACGCCTGGCTGGCCACCTACGCGGACGGCGGCACGCTGCCACCGGCCGCGCACCAGGTGCTGACCGGCGCCGAGGACGTCGTCTTCGCCACGGTCCGCCGTGGGCCGGTCGCTGCCGCCGTGGCCCGCGGGGTGCTCACCGACGGCTGGCTCGGCGTCAGCGCGGTGGAGGTCGACCCGGCGCACCGCCGTCAGGGGCTGGGCACGGCACTGCTGGACGCGCTGCGGGGCTGGGCCGGGGAGCGCGGCGCGCACTCGGTGTACCTGCAGGTGACCGAGGACAACGCGCCGGCACGCGCGCTCTACCGCCGGGCGGGCCTCATCGAGCAGCACCGCTACTGGTACCGGCGGCTGCCCGGCTGACCGGCGGACTGCCCAGCGTCCGGCCCACGGCGAAGGCGGCCGCGACCACGCCGACCAGCAGGAAGCCCAGGTTGACCACCTGGGTGACCGCGTCCCCGCCGGTGATCAGCAGGTCGCCCTCCGAGCGGCGGGAGCCGGCCGCCAGCGCGACACCCAGCCACACCAGCGCGGGCAGGACGGCGACCAGCCGCGACCCGGACAGCCGCCGGGCCACGTCCACCAGGAGCACGTTGCCGAACACCGCCGCGAGGAGGGACACCGGCACCGGGACCCCGCCGACCCGCAGCGGCAGCCAGAAGACCTCGACCAGCGCCAGCCAGGCCGCGACGACGACGGCCGCCAGCGCCCAGCCGGCCAGCTGCAGCCCCCTCACCCGGGCTCCCCGGGCGTCCCGGTGTCCAGGCCGGCGAAGAGGTCGTCCTCCCAGCCCTCCGGACCGGGGCCGGCCGGGCCGCGGACGCCACGGACGAGGCGGTAGTGCTCGGTGCCCAGCACCGGCTGGCCGATGCCGTTGGACAGGGCGAAGAACGGCTCGTCGACGGTGATCTGCGTGCGGTGGGCGCGCATGGCCGCCGCCTTGGCGGCGATGTGCGCCCCGCCGTCGACCGCGGTGGTGACCAGCTCGTCGGGGACGGCGAACGGCACGTGGTCCAGCTCGCCGAGCGGGGTGAACGGCGCCTGCTCCCCCAGCGCGGCCAGCGCGTCGGTGCCGCTGCGCACGACGGAGCGGGGCATGGCGTTCCAGTAGACCTTGGCCACGGTCCACGGCGCGCCCAGCTCCGGGTGACAGCCGGGGTCGGCGGCCGCGTCGACCGCGCTCATCGCGACCCGGTGGGCCTGCACGTGGTCGGGGTGGCCGTACCCGCCGACCTCGTCGTAGGTGACCAGCACCTGGGGGCGCACCTCGCGGAGGACGGCGACCGCCTGCGCGACGGCCCCGGCCAGGTCGGCCCGCCAGAAGGCGCGGGGCCGGTCGTTGGCCGGGGTCCCGATCATCCCGGAGTCGCGGTGGTGCCCGGCGCCGCCGAGGAACCGCCGGTCGGTGACCCCGAGGGCGCTCATCGCCGCGTCGAGCTCGGCGACCCGGTAGCCCCCGAGCTGGTCCGCGGCGTCGGCGGCCAGCTGCGCCAGCTCGGGCACCAGGATCTCGCCCTCCTCGCCCAGCGTGCAGGTGAGCAGCGTGACCTGGGCGCCCTCGGCGACGTACCGGGCCATCGTGGCCCCGTTGTTGATCGTCTCGTCGTCGGGATGGGCGTGCACGAAGAGCACGCGGCGAGCAGGTGCGGTCACCAGCCCATTAGACCGTGACCGACACGGACGTCCGGCACGCCCCGCTCCCACGGACGCGAGCGCAGCGAGCTGTCGGTGCCGGGCACGGACCCGCAGGGTCCTGCCCGACACCGACGAAGGCGCGGCACCCGTGCTGCCCCGCCGAGAGGCGGCGCTGCAGTGCGCGAGCAGAGCGAGCTGTCGGATCCGAGCACGGACCCGGAGGGTCCTGCTCGGATCCGACGAAGCGGCTCACCGCGAGCCGGGACGGCACCTGGCCGCGGTGTGATCCGCCAGGATCACAAGACCGATGCAGCCTCGGCGTAGTGGCAGGCGTTGAGGTGGCCGGTGCCGCGGTCCTCGAGCTTCGGGTCGACGGTCATGCAGATCTCCCGCTGCCCGTCGGTGAGGACGTTGGCGAACTTCTGGCAGCGGGTGCGGAACCGGCAACCCGAGGGCGGGTTGGCCGGGCTGGGGACGTCGCCGGAGATGATGATCCGCTGGCGGGCCCGCTCGCGGCGGGGGTCGGGCAGCGGGATCGCCGACAGCAGCGCCTGGGTGTAGGGGTGCACCGGCCGGCTGAACAGCTCGTCCTGGTCGGCGACCTCGATGATCCGGCCGAGGTACATGACCGCGACCCGGTCGGAGATGTGCCGGACCACCGACAGGTCGTGGGCGATGAACAGGTAGCTGAGGCCCAGCTCGTTCTTCAGGTCCTCGAGCAGGTTGATGACGCCGGCCTGGATCGACACGTCGAGGGCCGACACCGGCTCGTCGAGGACGAGCACCTTGGGCTGCAGGGCCAGCGCGCGGGCGATGCCGATGCGCTGCCGCTGCCCGCCGGAGAACTCCGCCGGGTAGCGGTTGGTGTGCTCGGGGTTGAGCCCGACGGTCTCGACGAGCTCGCGCACCCGCGCGCGCAGCTCCTTGTCGTCCTTGGTGAGCCCGTGGATGACCAGCGGCTCGGCGACGATGTCGAAGACCGGCAGCCGCGGGTTGAGCGAGGCGTAGGGGTCCTGGAAGACCAGCTGGATGTCCCGGCGCAGCGGGCGCATCGCCTTGCGGTCCAGGCCGACGAGCTCGCGGCCCTGGAACACGACCGACCCGGCGGTGGCCGGCTGCAGGTTGAGGATGGCCCGCCCGGTGGTGGACTTGCCGCAGCCGGACTCGCCGACCAGGCCCAGCACCTCGCCGGGGTAGAGGTCCAGGTCGACGCCGTCCACGGCGCGCACCGCGCCGACGGTGCGCTTGATCAGCCCACCGCCCTTGATGGGGAAGTGCTTCTCCAGCCCGCGGACGGACAGGATCGGCTCACCGTGCCCGGTCGCGCCGCCTGTGGCGTGCTCGGTGATGGCGGTGCTCATGCCCGGTCTCCGTTCGTGGGGCTCGTCGGGGAGCTGATCAGGCTGCCGGTGCCACCGGGGACCCCGGCTCCGGGCTCGACCTGGTCGCCCGGCGGGGTGGCCGGCGCGGCGGCGTCCCGGCCGCCCTCGGCGGTGGCGAGGTCGGCGGGCAGGGCGTCGGAGGCCAGCACGGCGTCGTCGGAGGTCTCGCTGAAGACCTCGGCGGCGTGGCCGTGGGCGCCGGCGACCTGCTCGGTGCGGATGCAGGCCGCGGTGTGGCCCGGGCCGACCTGGAAGCGCTCGGGCTCGGCCTCGTCGCACTCGGCGATGTGCAGGGGGCAGCGCGGCGCGAACGGGCAGCCGGGCGGCATGTTCAGCAGCGAGGGCGGGGACCCGGTGATCGGGGTGAGCCGCTCGCGGGTGGTGGAGTCCACGCGGGGCAGGGAGCCCAGCAGCCCGAGGGTGTAGGGCATCCGGGGCTCGTAGTAAATGTCCTCGACGCTGCCGATCTCCACCGGGCGGCCGGCGTACATGACCAGCACGCGGTCGGCGATGCCGGCGACGACCCCCAGGTCGTGGGTGATCATCACCATCGCGGCACCGGTCTCGCTCAGCGCGGTCTGCAGCACCTCGAGGATCTGGGCCTGCACGGTGACGTCGAGGGCCGTGGTCGGCTCGTCGGCGATGATCACCTCGGGCTGGTTGGCCATGGCGATGGCGATGACCACGCGCTGGCGCATGCCGCCGGAGAACTCGTGTGGGTAGGAGTGCACCCGCTCGGCGGCGTTCGGGATGCCGACGAGCTCCAGCAGGTCGACCGCGCGCGCCTCGGCGGCCTTGGACGACAGCGACTTGTCGTGGACGCGCAGCGTCTCGGTGATCTGCGCACCGACCTTGTAGACCGGGTCCAGCGAGGTCATCGGGTCCTGGAAGATCATCGACACGCCCTTGCCGCGCACGCGCGACAGGCTGCGGTCGCTCTGCCCGAGCAGCTCCTGGCCGCGGTACTTGACCGAGCCGGTGACCCGCGCGGAGCCGGGCAGCAGGCCCATGACGGCCAGCGAGGTGACCGACTTGCCCGAGCCGGACTCGCCGACGATGCCGAGCACCTCCCCGGAGCGCAGCGTGTAGTCGACGCCGCGGACGGCGTGGACCAGGCCGTCCTCGGTCGGGAAACGGACGTTGAGGTCGGTGACCTCCAGCAGCGGCGCCGAGGCGTCGAAGCCGGCGAGGCTGGTGTTGCGGCCCTGCTCGGTGCGGCCGCGGCCCAGCGTCCCCGTGGAGGAGACGGCGGTGGCGCCGGTGGACCCGGGGGTGGACATGGGGGTCTCCGTCACTGTTCTGTCAGGCCCGCACGCGGCGGTTGCTCGGGTCGAAGGCATCCCGGATCCCGTCGCCGATCAGGTTGATCGACAGCACGATGACCAGCAGGGTGATGCCCGGGAAGTAGAAGAGCCAGGGGCGGGTGCTCGCGGCCTGGACGCCCTCGGAGACCAGGCGGCCCAGGGACGTCTCGTTGGCCGCGTTCACGCCGAAGCCCAGGTAGGTCAGCGACGCCTCGAGGATGATCGCGTTGGCCGCGGCCAGCGTCGTCCAGACGATCAGCGAGCCCAGGGTGTTGGGGATCAGGTGGCGGAAGATGATCCGCGCGTTCGAGGCGCCCATGGCGTGCGCGGCCTCGACGTACTCCTTCTCCCGCAGCGACAGGAACTGGCTGCGCACGATGCGGGCGAGGTCCATCCAGCCGAAGAAGCCCAGGATGATGCCGACGCCCAGCGGGGTGCGGGAGCTGGGGAAGTTGCTGGCCACGACGATCAGCACGACCAGCAGCGGCACGGTGAGGATCAGGTCGACCACGCGCATGAGCACGCTGTCGAGCAGCTTGCCGAAGTAGCCGGCCAGGGCACCGATCATCAGCCCGAGCGGGAAGGCGATCACGACGAAGAGCAGCACGATGAACAGCGAGCGCTGCACGCCCTGCATGAGACCGGCGAGCAGGTCGCGGCCGATCGCGTCGCTGCCCAGGAGGTACCCGCCGTTGCCCGGGGACAGCGACTGGGCGTTGGCGTCCTGGGTGGCGTAGTCCTTGCCGTCCACCAGGGGGCCGATGAAGCCGAAGACCAGCAGCAGCACGAAGATCGCCAGGCCGGTCATGCCGACCTTGTCGTGCAGGAACCGCCGGATGATCTGCTGACGCTGACTGCGCGCCTTGACGCCGAACTCGCGGTCGGGACTGCCGGTCTGGGCGGAGCCCGACTGCCCGGGCGGGACGGCCCCGGCGGTGTCGGTGGTGGCGTGGGTGAGGGCCATGTCGTTTCCTTGGTCTCTGGTCGCTGGACGGCGGGGAGGGCCGATCAGCCCAGCCGGATCCGCGGGTCGAGCACCGCGTAGAGGATGTCGGCGATCAGGTTGAACAGCACGACGAAGACGGCGCTGACCAGCAGCCAGCCGAGGACGACGTTGATGTCGTCCTGACCGATCCCGCTCTTGATCAGGTACTCGCCCATGCCGTGCCAGACGAAGACCGTCTCGGTGATGACGGCACCGCCGAACAGGGTGCCGATGCCCAGTGCCACGACCGTGGTGAGCGGGATCAGCGCGTTGCGCAGCCCGTGCTTGAGCACGGTGCGCCGGTACGTGAGGCCCTTGGCCCGGGCCAGCCGCATGTAGTCCGAGCCCAGCACGTCGAGCATGGCGGCCCGCTGAAAGCGGCTCCAGGCCGCGAAGGTCAGCAGCGCCAGGCTGACGGTGGGCAGCACCAGGTGACCGAGCCGGTCGACCCAGATCTCCGAGGGCGTGCCGTAGGCGCCGATCCCCGGGGTCTCCTCACCGATCGTGTAGAGCACCTGGCTGCCGAACAGGTCGTTGATGCCGCCGGCCACGAACTCCTTGAGCAGGGCGGCGAACCAGAAGACCGGCAGCGCGATCAGCGTGTAGGCGATGAACGTGAAGACGTAGTCCGAGGCCCGGTACTGCCGCACGGCGCCGATGACGCCGACGAGGACGGCCAGCACGACCGCGATCAGCACCGCGGCGACGATCATGCGGCCGGTGACCATGAGCCGGGGGAAGAGCTGATCGGCCACCGGGGTGCCGTTGATCGTCGTGCCGAAGTCACCGGTGACGGCGTTGCCCAGCCACCGGAAGTAGCGGACGACGAAGTTGTCGTCGAGCCCGAGCTCGGCCCGCTTGGCGTCGAAGAACGACGGCGGCGGGAGCGGCTGCAGCGTGTAGAACCTCGCCAGCGGGTTGAAGCTGGCGGCGCACAGCGCGAACACGAGGAACGAGCTGGCGAACAACACGAAGACGGAAGCCAGGATCCGTCGGATCGTGAAGAAGAACATGTGGTGACCTTACGCCGACAGCGGAAGTCGTCCGGCGGGAGCGACCAGGTGCGAGGAGCTCGTGCGGGGGTCGGCGCGGGCCGTGCCCGAGCGTCCCCGCAGCAGCTCGTGCCCGGTGTCGCCGGACGTCACGGGACCGACACGGCCGTGACACATCCGGCCCGGACGCGCCACGGCCCCCAGGGAGGACCTGGGGGCCGTGGTGTGTCCGGACCCGGCGCCGCCCGCGAGGGACGGCGCCGGACCGGGGTCGTGCAGGTGGTGCGGGATCTCAGGTGGTGCAGGTGCTCGTCCGGGAGGCCGGACGGGTCACTGGACCGTCCAGGTGCTCGAGTTCCAGAGCGGGCCGGACTGCGTCGAGTTGTCCTCGACGCCCTGGATGTTGCTCTGGTGGGCGATGAACGTGGGCTTCTGGTACAGCGGCACGGTCGCCACCTGGCCCCAGAGCAGGGCGTCGATCTGGTTGCCCAGCTCGGCCTGTGCATCCGGGTCGGGCTCGGTCTGGAACTGCGCGAACAGGGCGTCGATCTCCGGGGTGCCCTGACGGGAGTAGTTCTGGCCGACCGAGTCCGGCGCGGCCGGGGTCTCGTAGATCGACTGCGTGGCGCCACGGAACGGCGAGCCGACCCAGGCGAAGACGGCGGCCTGGAAGCCACCGCCGACCAGGCTGGTCGGGGTCTCCGGACCCTTGAAGATGTCCGGGTTGCCGTTGAAGGACGCCTCGATGCCGGCGGCCTTCAGCTGCGGGATCATGACCTCGATCGTGGTCTGGCGCAGCGGGTTGTTCACCGTGGTGTCGATCTTGATGGAGAGGCGACCGCGCTGCGGGTGGGTGTAGACCCCGTCAGCACCGAGGGTGTAGCCGGCGCCCTCGAGGAGCTCCTTGGCACCAGCGGTGTCCTGCGTCTTGTACTCGGCAGGGGTCGTGTCCTGGTACTGCGGCTGGTTGTTGAAGTAGATGCGGTTGCCCAGCACCTCGGCGTCGTCGGAGAACTGGCCGACGGTCTGGTCGACGATCTGCTGACGGTCCAGCGCCCGGGTGAACGCCTGGCGCACCGCGAGGTCGGCCAGGTGCGGGTCGAGGGTGTTGAAGTCCAGGTGCTCGAACGACAGACCGAAGGTCACGTCGCTGGTCACGTTGGGCTCCAGGCCCTCGATCTGCTCGACCAGGTCCAGCTGCGGCTGCGGGTAGATGACCCCGATCTCACCGTTGGACAGACCCTGGACGGCGGTCGTCGGGTCGTTGCCGATGTTCTGGATCACCAGCGCCTGCAGGCCGGCCGGCTCGCCCCACCACTCCGCGTTGGGGGTCAGCGTGACGGTCTGCTGACCGACGTTGATGTTCTCCTTCTTCAGCTGCCAGGGGCCGCCGGAGACGTCGCTGGGCAGGCCCTCGGCGATCGGCCAGCCGGTGGACACCGTCTGGCACAGCTCCTCGGGGGTGCTGTGGGCCATCAGGTGCGAGGGGAAGACCGGGTTGCTCGCGCCGGCCCACATGCTCTGCCAGTCGGAGTAGGGGGTCGTGTAGGTGACGGTGACGGTCTTGTTGCCCTCACCGCTGCCCTCGACCGAGGCCACCTGGTCGTAACCGGTGGTGCCCAGCAGGTCGGCGCAACCGCCGGTCGCCGGGTCGGAGTTCTTCTGCATGTTCCAGGAGAACTCGAAGTCCTCGGCGGTGATCGGGGTGCCGTCGCTCCAGACCGCCTCGGGCTTGATCTCGTAGACGTTGACCTGCGTGCCGCCCTCGGTGGACAGGGTCGGCTCGGAGACCAGCAGGTCCTCGTTGTACGTCACCGAGAAGTCCGGCTGGACGTCGAAGGTGGACGGCAGCAGCTGCGCCGAGATGTTCGCCACCGAGGTGGCGTTGCCGGCCGAGATCAGGGGGAACAGGTTCTCCGGGAAGTCCGTGGACTCACCGAAGACGACACGACCCGAGCCGCCGGTGGCCTCGCCGCCGCCGCCCTCGCTGTCACTGCCGCCACCACAGGCCGTCAGCGCCATCGCACCGGTGACACCGGTGGCGATGAGCGCTGCACTCCGCTTGCTCAACTTCACGTTCGACTGCCTCCTCGACCCGCGGGACCGCGGGGGGACGTTCAGGTGTGACCAGCCCGGGATCGCCGGGCGGACTGGGACGGACTCGCATGAACACCGCCTGTCGAACAGCTGTCGGAACGCTGTCGAGCAGGGGCGACGGGCGAACCCTAGGCAGACCCGAAAGAGTGAGTCCACGACCGTCACCGTTTTGTTACCTCACGTCACGACCTCGTCTCGCGCGCGGAACACGCAGGAGACGTGGCTCCCGCGACGGCGTCCGGCGGGCCTGTCAGGTGGCTGGGAGTGCGTGTGCGCCGGGCGCCCCCGGGTAGGTGTGGGCGGACCACCTGCCGAACCGAGGAGGACCCATGAGCGCCATGGACAAGCTCAACAACAAGGCCCAGGAACTGTCCGGCAAGGGCAAGGAGGCCGTCGGCGACGCGACCGACAACCCCGACCTGCAGGCCGAGGGCCAGAAGGACCAGGCCGCGGGCAACGTCAAGCAGGCCGGCGAGAAGGTCAAGGACGTCTTCAAGTGAGCCACCGCGGCCGCTGAGGCCGCTGCGAGAGCGCCGTCCCCGGAACGTCGGGGGCGGCGCTCTCGCACGTCCGGGCCGGGCACGCCCGCGCTGTTGTGCCCGCCCGGGTCGGGGCGCAGGATGGCCGGTGATGAGCACTGCTAACCAGATCGGGGCCGTCCCGGCCGCCGTGGACGCCGCCGCGTTCGACGCGGCCACCGCCGCCGTGCAGGCCGCGCTGGCCGCCGGCGCCCGCTACGCCGACGCGCGGGTGGTCGACCGGCGGCACGAGTCGATCACCGCCCGGGACGGCGACGTCCGCACGCTGGACCAGACGGCGTCGGTCGGGCTGGGCGTCCGGGCCCTGGTCGGCAGCTCGTGGGGCTTCGCCGCCCTCGGCGACCCGGCCGGGGACGCCGACGCCCGGCGCACCGGGGCGCGGGCCGCCGCGATCGCGCGGGCCTCGGCCGCCGTCCCCGGGCCGCCGATGGAGCTGGTCGCCGTCCCGCCGGTGCAGGGCGGGTGGTCCAGCACGTGCCTGGAGGACCCCTTCGCCGTCCCGCTGGCGGAGAAGGCCGCGCTCCTCACCGGGGTCACCGCGACGATGAAGGCGGCGGGTGTCGCGGTCGCCGAGGCGCTGTACCAGGCCTGGGACACCCGGACCGCGTTCGTCTCCAGCGAGGGCGCGCGGATCGGCCAGCACGTCGTCGAGACCGGCGCGGGCATGCACTGCCTGACCATGGGCGACGGGGAGACCCAGCGCCGCTCCTACCCGGCCTTCCGCGGCCAGTACGGCACCCGGGGCTTCGAGCTGGTGCGCGAGATCGACCTGCCCGCGCACGCCGACCGGATCGCCGCGGAGTGCCAGGAGCTGCTCACCGCCCCGCAGTGCCCCTCCGGGGACACCACGCTGGTCCTGGGTGGTGAGCAGATGTCGCTGCAGGTCCACGAGTCGGTCGGGCACGCGATCGAGCTCGACCGCATCCTCGGCTGGGAGGCCGCCTTCGCCGGCACCTCCTGGCTGGACCTCTCCCAGCTGGGTTCGCTGCGCTTCGGCTCGGAGCTGATGAACGTCACCATCGACCCGACCATCCCCGGCGCGCTGGGCTCCTTCGGTTTCGACGACGAGGGCACCCCGGCCGCCGCCCGGGACGCCGTGCGCGAGGGCGTGTGGGTCGGCGTCCTGGCCGGGCGGGACTCCGCGGCGGTGGCCGGTCTCCCCTACGCCGGCTCCGTGCGCGCCGACGGCTGGGCGCGGCTGCCCATGGTGCGGATGACCAACGTCGGCCTGGAGCCCGGGCCGCACACGCTGGAGGAGATGCTCGCCGCCACCGACGACGGCGTGTACATGGAGCACAACCGCTCCTGGTCGATCGACGACCGGCGGCTCAACTTCCAGTTCGGCTGCGAGATCGGCTGGGAGGTCAAGGACGGGCAGCGCGGGCGGATGCTGAAGAACCCCTCCTACACCGGCATCGGGCCACGGTTCTGGCAGTCGCTGGACATGCTCGGCGGCGCGGCCCCCGGCGAGTGGAAGGCGTGGGGCACGCCCAACTGCGGCAAGGGCCAGCCCGGGCAGACCGGCCACACCGGGCACGGCACCGCGCCGGCCCGCTTCTCCGGCGTCCGGGTGGGGGTGCGCGGGTGACCGCCGACCTCGACGCCCTCGCCGCCGCCGTCCTCGGCGAGGTGCGCCGGCAGGCCGGGCCCGCCGCGCAGGCCACCGTGCGCGTCGAGCAGGCAGCGCTGGCGCTCACCCGGTTCGCCGACTCCGCGATCCACCAGAACGTCGCCGACGAGCGTGTGACGGTGCACCTGCAGCTGGCCGTGGACGGCGGCCGGACGGCGACGGCGGCGACCACCCGCGCCCGCCCCGGTGCGCTCGCCGACCTGGTCGCCGCCACCCTGGCCGCGGCGCGGCTGCGCCCCCGCGACCCGGACTGGCCCGGGCTCGGGACGCCCGCGCCACCGACCTCGGCCGGCTCCCACGACCCCGCGACCGCCGAGGCCTCCCCCGCCGAGCGCGCGGCCGGCGTGGCCGCCTTCGTCGAGGGCGCCGGCGGGCTGAGCACCGCCGGCTTCGTGCAGACCGCGTCGCTGACCACCGTGCTCGCCGACACCGCCGGCCGGCACCTGCGTGGCGCGACCACCTCGGCGATCGGCGACGGCATCGCCCGGCTCACCGGCGCCGACGGCGTGGCCCGCGCGATGACCGGGCGGCTGGCCGACCTCGACTGTGCCGCCCTCGGTGCACGGGCCGGGGCCAAGGCCCGCGCCGGCGTGGACGCCGTCCCGGTCGACCCGGGCCGGTACGCCGTGGTGCTGGAGCCGGCCGCGGTGACCGACCTGGTCGCCGGGCTGGTGTCGGGGCAGTTCAACGGCAAGGCCGTCGTCGACGGGACGTCGGGGCTGCGGCTGGGCGACCAGCAGTTCGACCCCGCGGTCACCCTGGTCGACGACCCGCAGGGCGGCGTCGGGCTGCCCTTCGACACCGAGGGGACGCCGACCGGGCGCACCGAACTGGTGCGCGACGGCGTCCCGGTCGGCCTGACCACCGACCGGCGGGTGGCCGCGGCGCTCGGGCGGACGTCGTCCGGGCACGGCTCGGACGTCGGCTCCACCTGGGGCCCGGTGGCCGGCGACCCGGCGCTGTCGGCCGGTGACGGCGGCACGGTCGAGGAGCTCGTGGCCGGGCTGGACCGCGGCCTGCTGGTCAGCGACCTCTGGTACACCCGGGCCGTCGACCCGAAGCGGTCGGTGTGGACCGGGCTGACCCGCAACGGCGTCTGGCTGGTCGAGGACGGGCAGGTCGTGGCCCCGGTGAGCACGCTGCGCTTCACCCAGTCCTACCTGGAGGCCCTCGCCCCGGGTGCGGTCACGGTGGGCTCGGTGGTGGAGGGGCAGCCGACCCGGCTGATGGGGCCGATGGGCTACAACCGGGTCGCGGTGCCCGCGCTGCGGCTGGCCGCCTGGAACGTCACCGGCAACGCCGCGGGCTGAGCGAGCGGGTCAGTCGCGGGCGGGGAGACCGAAGGAGCGCCAGGCGCTGTCCAGCTCGATCATCTCCGCGACCTCCGGGGGCATCCGGCCGGCGACGACGTCGGCCAGGGTGACGTTCTCCAGCACCCGGCGGTAGGCCTCGCGCGCGGCGACCCAGACCGAGGACAGCGGCGCCGCCGCTCCGGGGTACTCGACGTCCTCCGGCCGCTGGCCGTGCACCTCGGCGAGGAAGCCCTGCTCGACCCGCATGACCCGGGCGATGGAGACCTCCGACGGCGGCAGGGCCAGCCGGTACCCGCCCTCCCGGCCGCGCTGGCTGGTGACCAGCCGGGCGTGCTGCAGGTCGCCCAGGATGGCCTGCAGGAAGCGCGCCGGGATGCCCTGCGCCTGCGCGATCCGGTCGGAGGTGAGGGACTCGGGGGCGACGGCGGCCAGCTCGACGGCTGCCCGCACCGCGTAGTCGACCCGGGCGGAGATGCGCACGGAGGTCAGTCTGCCGTGTCTGGGAAGCTGGCCCCCGTGTCGCAGCTGCGGTTCACCACTCTGGTGGACGCCCCGCTCACCGTCGCCTTCGACGTCGCCCGCGCACTGGGGCGCCCGTGGGCCCGCCCGCTGACCGAGGTGGTGTCGCAGCGACCCTGGCGCGACGAGTACCGGGCCTCGCACGGCGGCGGGCGCCTGGTGCACACCCGCACGTTCCAGGCCACCGCCGCGGGCACGCTCGTGCACGAGCAGGTCGACGGGCTGCCGCGCGGGCGGCGGCGGGTCGCCCGGGCCATGGCCGCGCACCTGGACGGCTACGCCGCCGCGGCCGCCCGGCGCGCGCTGGACGTTACCCAGGTGGTCGGCGCGGCCCTGGTCGACGACCGGCGCCGGGTGCTGGTCGCCCAGCGCGGCACCGGCGGGCTGGCCGGGCTGTGGGAGTTCCCCGGCGGCAAGGTGGAGCGCGGCGAGTCCGACCTGTCGGCGCTGGTCCGGGAGTGCCGGGAGGAGCTGGGTGTCGCGATCGCCCCGGGGTCCTTCCTCGGGGAGGTGCCGCTGGACGGGGTGGTGGCCGGCGGCGCGCCGGGCGCCTCGACGCTGCGGGTCTGGTCCGGGCGGGTGACGGACGGCGAGCTGGTCGCCCACGAGCACTCCGAGCTGCGCTGGCTGGGCGCCGAGGAGCTGGAGGCGCTGGACTGGATCCCCGCCGACCGGCCGCTGCTGCCCGCCGTCCGGGCCCTGCTCGCCCGGCCGTGACCCCTCCGGCCCCCGCGTGTGGGACGATCGGGGCGTGACGGACTGCGGCGTTCCCCTCGTGGCGCGCCTGCACGTCGACCTGGCGCGCGTCTGCAGCGCCGCGTGTCGCGCCGCGCGCTGACCCCCGGCCCCAGTTCGGCAGCCCCTCCCCGCTGCACTCCCCCCGGCCGCGTCGCGCACGTCCCGTGCGCAGCGCAGATGGAGATCTCCTGACGTGTCCACCCCCACCCGCAGCAGCAGCCGGCCCGTCCGTGGACAGGGCCAGTGGGCGCTGGGCTACCGCGAGCCGCTGAACCCGAACGAGCGGATGAAGAAGGACTCCGACGGGCTCGAGGTGCGCCAGCGGATCATCGACATCTACTCCAAGGCCGGCTTCGACTCCATCGACCCCGGCGACCTGCGTGGGCGGATGCGCTGGTTCGGGCTCTACACCCAGCGCGCCCAGGGCATCCCCGGCGGCAAGACCGCCGTGCTGGAGCCCGAGGAGCTCGAGGACCGCTACTTCATGCTGCGCGCCCGCATCGACGGCGGCCAGCTCTCCTCCGACCAGCTGCGCGTGCTGGCCGGCATCAGCACCGACTTCGGCCGGGACGTCGCCGACGTCACCGACCGGCAGAACATCCAGTACCACTGGATCCGCATCGAGGACGTCCCGGAGATCTGGGACCGCCTGGAGTCCGTGGGCCTGTCGACCATGGAGGCGTGCGGCGACACCCCGCGCACCATGCTCAACTGCCCGCTGGCCGGCGTCCTGGCCGACGAGGTCATCGACGCCACCGGCGTCATCGCCGAGACGGTGGAGAAGTACGTCGGCAGCCCGGAGTTCTCCAACCTGCCGCGCAAGTTCAAGACCTCGATGTCCGGCTGCGTCGACCACTGCACCGGCCACGAGATCAACGACCTCTCCTTCGTCGGGGTCGTGGACGCCGACGGCGAGGCCGGCTACGACGTCTGGGTCGGCGGTGGCCTGTCGACCAACCCGAAGCTGGCCGTGCGGCTGGGCGTCTTCGTCCGCCCCGACCAGGTCTCCGACGTCTGGGCCGGGGTGTGCTCGGTGTTCCGCGACTACGGCTACCGCCGGTCGCGGACCCAGGCGCGGCTGAAGTTCCTCCTCGCCGACTGGGGTCCGGAGAAGTTCCGCCAGGTGCTGCAGGACGAGTACCTGCACGAGGCGCTGCCCGACGGCCCGGCCCCCGCGCCGGCCGCGCACGACCAGCGCGACCACGTCGGCGTCTCCAAGCAGCGCGACGGGCGCAATGTCCTCGGCTTCGCGCTGCGCACCGGCCGGGTCAGCGGCACCCTGCTCGCCCAGGTCGCCGAGCTCGCCGACCGGTACGCGCAGGGCCGCATCCGGACGACGGCGCAGCAGAAGCTGGCCATCCTCGACGTCGCCGACGATGCTGTCGAGCCGCTGATCGCCGAGCTGGACGCCCTGGACCTGCAGGTGCGCCCCAGCGCCTTCCGCCGCGGCACGATGGCCTGCACCGGCCTGGAGTTCTGCAAGCTGGCGATCGTCGAGACCAAGGCCCACGCCCAGGAGCTGTTCACCGAGCTGGAGAACCGGCTGCCGGACTTCGACGAGCCGATCGCGATCAACGTCAACGGCTGCCCCAACGCCTGCGCCCGGTTCCAGACCGCGGACATCGGCTTCAAGGGCATGATCGTCACCAACGCCGCCGGCGAGAGCGTCGAGGGCTTCCAGGTGCACCTGGGCGGCCACCTCGGCATCGAGGCGACCTTCGGCCGCAAGCTGCGCGCCCACAAGATCACCAAGGACGAGACCGCGGACTACTGCGAGCGGGTGCTGCGCGGGTTCATGGAGCGGCGCAGCGAGGGCGAGCGGTTCGCCGCCTACGTGGCGCGGGCCGAGGACGACTGGCTGCGATGAGCGAGAGCGGGTCGGGAAGGCAGCGCCAGCTGCCGGTGTTCCACTGCCCGTACTGCGGTGAGGAGGACCTCCTCCCGCACGGCGAGGACCCGGACGGCTGGCGCTGCGGCGCCTGCCTGCGGAGCTTCACCGTCCACCTGACCGGAACGGGGGTCCAGCGCCCATGACGACTGCGATCGCGACACCGACGCCCGAGCTCGCCGCCGAGGCCGACGCCCGCTTCGAGGGCATCGCCGACCCGGTCGAGCAGGCGCTGGCCGTGCTCACCTGGGCCGGGGAGACCTTCGGCGACTCCTTCGCCATCACCTCCTCGATGGCCGACGGTCTGCTGGCGCACCTGGCCGGCCGCGCCGTCCCCGGGGTGAACGTGGTGTTCCTGGAGACCGGCTACCACTTCGCCGAGACCATCGGCACCCGCGACTGGATCAGCAGCGTCATGCCGATCACGGTGCACAGCATCATGCCGGCGCGCACCGTCGCCGAGCAGGACGCCGAGCACGGGCCGCGGCTGTACGAGCGCGACCCCGACCTGTGCTGCGCGCTGCGCAAGGTGCAGCCGCTGGCCGCCGCCCTGGCCGGCTACACCGCCTGGGGCTCGGGGGTGCGCCGCGACGAGTCGGCGAGCCGCACCGGCACGAAGGTCGTCGACTGGGACGCCAAGCGCGGCATGGTGAAGGTCAACCCGCTGGCCGCCTGGACGCAGGACGACGTGGACGCCTACATCGCCGAGCACCAGGTGCCGGTGAACCCGCTGGCCGAGATCGGGTACGCCTCCATCGGCTGCGCGCCCTGCACCCGCCCCGTCGCCCCCGGCGAGGACCCCCGGGCCGGCCGCTGGGCCGGCAGGAACAAGGTCGAGTGCGGGCTGCACACCTGAGGGAGGACCTCGTCCCTCCCCACGACGCGCGCCGCGGGGCCCTGGGACGAGGCCGAGGACGGCAGGATCGGCGCATGGCCCGCACCCCGCTCAGCCCTGAGGACCTCGCCGACGCCCTGGCGGAACTGCCCGACTGGGCCGGTGACGTGCACGGCATCCACCGCCGGACCCGGGGCATCGACTTCCGTGCCGCCGCGGCGCACGTCCTCGCCCTGGCCGACGTCGCCGACGCCCTGGACCACCACCCCGACGTCGAGATCGGCTACGGCACCCTGACCGTGCACCTGCTGACCCACTCGGTCGACGCGGTGACCGAGCTCGACGTGGAGTTCGCCCGCCGCGCCGACGAGCTCCTGGCCGCCGAGGGCTGACCGCGCACTCGGTGGTTCCCGCGGGCGCCGACCTCGGGCACGCTGGAGCAGTGCGACCCGTGCAGATCGTCTTCGACGCCCAGGACCCCGGGCGGCTGGCCACCTTCTGGGCTGCCGCGCTGAGCGACCGCGGCTACCGCGTACCCGGCCCACCCGACGGTGCGGCCGACTGGCCCAGTTGGCTGGCCGCCCGCGGCGTGCCGGAGGACCACTGGAACGACGCCTCCGCCGTGGAGAGCACCGACCCGACCCAGCCCCGGCTGTTCTTCCAGCGCGTGCCCGAGCCCAAGACGGTCAAGAACCGGGTGCACCTGGACCTGCAGGCCGGCGGCGGGCCGTCGGTGCCGCCGGCCGAGCAGCAGCAGCGGATCGCCGCAGCCGTCGAGCGGCTCACCGCCCTCGGCGCGACGTTCGTCGAGGACCGGTCCGGGATGGGCACCTCGTGGGCCGTGCTGACCGACCCGGAGGGCAACGAGTTCTGCACCTGAGCGGCGTGCCTGCGGTACCTGCCGGTGTCGGCAGGACCGTCCCGTCGAGCGCCGCGACCCGCTGGAGCCCCGGCCCGACCGCGGCCGGGGCTCCAGGTGTCAACGGGTCAGCTGCCGACCCGGCCGCCGTCGGTGCGGAAGACGACCGCGACGCTGGGGCGCGGGAACGGCCGCCGGGTCGCGCGGTCCGGCCAGGTGCTCGACGGCTTGTCCAGCGTCGAACCGCTCGTCTCACCCGGGTGCTGCACCGAGACGAAGACCGACCGGGCGTCGGAGGTGATCAGGGGTCCGCTGCACTCCGCGCCCAGCGGCACCGTCAGGAACGCCTTGAGGTGCCCGCGCTCGGGTCCGGCCGTCGGCACGGCGAACAGCCCGTCGTTGCTCCCGGCGAAGGTGCCGTCCGCCCGGTTCACCGTGGACAGCACGTTGCCGTCGGTGGAGATCCACAGGTTGCCGGCCGGGTCGAACTCCAGGTTGTCCGGGCAGGACAGGGCGCTCACCTGCGTCTTGTCGTACCCGGCGAAGTACGTCCCCGGGAGCTCCGGGTCACCGGCGACGAGGAAGACCCGCCAGTAGAAGTCGTCACCGGCGATCCCGTCGGTCTCCAGCCACTCCAGCACGTGGCCGTTGCGGTTGCCGACGCGCTCCTTGTAGGTCCTGTCCGCCGCGTCGAAGGCGAAGGAGGTGGCCACCGGGTTCGCCTCGTCGGCGACCGTGCGCTGCGAGTTGTTCGTCAGCGCTGCATAGACACGACCGTTGACCGGGTTGACCTGGATGTCCTCGGGCCGGTCCATCCGCGTCGGCAGCTTGGCCGGGTCGAGGACGACGACCTTCGTCGGGTCCGGGAAGTCGCCGGCGGCGTCCAGCTGCTTGCCCAGCCGGTCGGCGGCCAGTCGGGTGAAGGTGAGCACCCAGGCCACCGACTTGCCCGGCACCATCGACTTCCCGTCCTTGACCAGCGGGATCCACTGACCGGTGCCGTCGAACTCGCCGTCGGCCGGCAGCGTCGCCCGGCCGTCGATCTGCGCGGCCGGGGAGTCGCCGGTGAAGCGTCCGACGTAGAGGTCGCCCTCCTCCAGCAACGTCAGGTTGTGCGCGCGGGAGGCCTTGTCCTGACCCGGCCGGTAACGCTTCCTGGACACGAACTTGTAGATGTAGTCGAACCGCTCGTCGTCACCGGAGTACGCGACCACCCGTCCGTCCTCGGCGATCTGGACGTTCGCACCCTCGTGCTTGAACCGTCCGAGCGCCGTGCGCTTCTTCGGGGTGGACGTGGGGTCGGAGGGGTCGAGCTCCACGACGTAGCCGAACCGGTTCGGCTCGTTGGGCTCCTTGGTGATGTCGAACCGGGAGTCGACCTGGTCCCACCGGCGACCGGGGGGCTTGGTCGTGGAGATGCCGTACCGGGCGTTCCGCGGCTCCTTCGGGTTCTCGACCACGACCGTCGACGCCCCGAAGTACTGGTTGAAGTTCTCCTCCCCGTGCAGGGTGGTGCCCCAGGGGGTCATCCCGCCGGCACAGTTGTTCAGCGTGCCGCGGACGGTGCGCCCCGCAAGGTCGGCGCTGGTGCGCACGTACTCGGAGCCGGCGACCGGACCGGTCAGCTCGAACGCGGTGTCGGTGGTGATGCGCCGGTTGCGCTTGCCGGCGGGGTCGGGCCGCCAGCTGCCGGTCCGCCCGTCCCGGCGCACCTCGACGACGGAGATGCCGTGCGCCATCATCGCGATGCGCTTCTGCACGGGAGTGGTGGGCGCGTCCTCGCTGGCCACCCCGGAGAACATGAGCTGCTCGTTGGTGTACTCGTGGTTGACCACGAGGAGTGCCCGGCGGCCGTTCTTGTCGAGGGGCAGCAGCCCGATGTAGTCGCAGTTGTAGCCGAACTGCATCGCCTGGGCCTCCGGCGTCTGGGCGTCGACGTCGAACTCCGGCGCGTTCGGCAGGACCCGGTCACCCCAGCGCATCACGACGGCGTACTGGTAGCCGTCGGCGGTGACGAGCTCGTCGAGGAGGTTCTGCTCGACCGGCTCGAAGGTCAGCGCGGAGTCGGGCCGCGGACGCCACTTCTCCGTCGGCATCTCGGTGGCCATCGCCGGCGTGGACCGGAGCGGACCCGCCGCCACCACGAGGGCCCCGGCACCGGCGGCCTTGAACAGGGTGCGCCGGCTGAAAGCACCCTCGATGACGTCACCGATGGCCGGGTTGTCCGTCGTGTTCGGGACCTGCGAGTCGCAGGCGTTGCCGCACTTGTAGTAGCACGTCGAGTGGCTGCGACTGCCGTGCCGGACCGTGTTCAGCAGCGGGAGCAGCAGGCGGCGGTGAGCGGGGACGATGTCCGTCATGAGGGTCCTCTGATCGGCGTGACTTCCCGCTCGACGCTAGGTGTGGCCAGCCCCCGCGACCACGAACAGCAGGTGAACCCGGGGTGATCTGTGGGTCGGCTGTGACGCCTGGTGCGCGGGTCAGTCGGTGACGGGCAGGACGAGCAGCCGGAGCAGGCGGTCGACCTCGGCGTCGGGGTCGGCGGTCAGGCCGGTGTGCACCGGGCCGGGCTGGACGACGGTGCTGCGCGGCGCGGTGAGCCAGCGGAACCGCGAGCCCAGCGCCTCCCGCCCGGCGGCCCCCACGCCCACCGCGGCCGCGCAGACGTCGGCCGAGGCCTGCAGCGCGGCGGTGATCGCGACGGGGTCGGCGGTGGGGTCGAGGGCCCGCAGCCGGTCGACGTCCAGGTGCACGCGCGAGCCCAGGTAGTCCCGCTGACGGCAGTAGACCAGGACGCCGGCGTTCAGCGACTCCCCGCGCTCCACCCGCGGCACCACCCGCAGCACCGCGTACTCGAAGGTCTCCCTCACCGCTGCGTCACGCCCTCCGGCGGCGGCGGGCCCAGCCAGGACGGCCGGTTCTCACCCCGCGGGGCACTCCCCCGGCCGGCGCCCCCGGCGGCCGCGGCGGCGACCACCCCGGGCAGCCAGGCGGCCCGGGCGTCCAGCCGGCCCAGCAGCTGGTCGACGTAGCGCTCGCGGACGGCGTCGGGGGCGTCGTCCGGGCTCGGACCCTCCAGCCACGCGTCGGGCACCTGGGCGAGGACGTCGGTGAGCAGCGGCCGGGTGACCAGCCGGCCGAGCGCGGCGTCGGCGGCCGGGACGTCGGGGGCACACTCGATCAGCGCGTGCTGGGCGGCGTCGTAGGCGCGGGTCACCGCGGCCGGGGCACCGGGCCAGTGGTGGTGGAAGGTCAGCGCGGCGCCGTGGTCGATCAGGTGCAGCCGACCGTGCCAGAAGAGCATGTTCGGGTTGCGCCACGAGCGGTCGACGTTGCCGATGAGCGCGTCGAACCACAGCACCCGCCCGGCGAGCTCCGGGGTGACCCGCGCGGCCCCGGCCTCGAAGTCCAGCGCCCCGGGCAGGTAGTCCATCCCGAGGTTGACCCCGGCGGAGTTGCGCAGCAGCTCCTGCACCTCATAGTCCGGCTCCCCCACCGCGAGCTCGGGGACGACGTCGACGGTCACCAGCGCGGGCACCGGCAGCGACAGCCGGCGGGCCAGCTCACCGCAGACCACCTCGGCGGCGAGCACCTTCACGCCCTGGCCGGCGGCCCGCCACTTGACCACGTAGGTGCCCAGGTCGTCGGCCTCCATGAGACCGGGCAGGGAGCCACCCTCGCGCAGCGGGGTGACGTAGCGGGTGGCGGAGACGGCGGCGAGCACAGTGCGGCCGACCCTACCGGCAGGCCGCGCGCAGACTGGGCTCGTGGGACTCCTCCGCCGCGCCACCGTCGCGCAGTACGCCGACGCCCCGTTCACCTACCCCGAGGTGGGTGGCACCCGCTCCGGCGCGCTGCCCGCCGGCTACCACCTGGTCGAGCGCGAGCACGTGGTCGGCGCCGGGCGGGAGGCCTTCGAGCGGGCGGCCGCGGCGGTGTTCCGCTGGGACGCCCAGCGCGGCGCCGGGCTGCGGATCCGCGCCGACGGGCCGGCCAGCACCGTGGGCACCGTCGTCCTGATGACCGCCGGGCTGCCGCGGCTGGGGCTGGACGTCCCGTGCCGGGTGGTCTGGGTCGTCGACGAGCCCGACCGCCGCGGCTTCGCCTACGGCACGCTGCCCGGGCACCCGGAGAGCGGCGAGGAGTCCTTCGTCGTCCGGCTGCGTCCCGACGGCGGGGTCGTCTACGAGCTGCGGGCCTTCTCCCGGCTGGCGACCCCGCTGTCGCGGCTGGGCGCCCCGGTCAGCCGGCGCGTGCAGACCCTCGCCCTGGACCGGTACGTCGCCGCGATCGGGCGGGCCGCGGCGGGCTAGGCCCCGGCGTCTGCGCGCTCGCGCTGGAGCATGTCCTTGCTGCGCACCAGGCGCAGCAGGGTGACCACGAACAGGCCACCGGCCATGTTGAGCAGGGTGGTGTACCAGAACCAGGCCGCCCAGTCGCCGTAGCCGAACGGGGCACCGGCGTGCAGCGCGGCGAAGACGATCAGCGAGTCCAGGATCGAGTGGAACAGCTGCAGCCCGGCCAGGACCAGGGCGCCGGCGACCGCGGCGACGATCTTGGCGACGTCCGAGGTGGTCCCGTGCTGCATGCGGGTCATCAGCGTGATGGCGATGCCGGCGAGGAAGGCCAGCGAGGCCGACTGCAGGTCCAGCGGGGCGTCGACGAAGTGGGTCGCACTCTCGATCGCGGTGGCGTGCAGGTCGGGGAAGGCCTGCACGACCAGCCACATGAACAGCCAGCCGCCGACCAGGTTGCCCACGAGGGTGCCCGACCACAGCTTGCCCAGCTGCGCGGTGCTCCCACGGCCGGCGGCGACCGCGGTCACCGGCACCAGGAAGCCCTCGGTGAACAGCTCGCTGCGGGCCAGGGCGAGGGCGATGAAGCCGACGGAGAAGGCCAGGCCGGCGAGCAGGTGGCTGCCGGTCTCGGCGTAGACGGCGAAGAGCACCAGGACGCCGGTGGCCACCTCGATGCCGCCGGCCAGGCCGGTGGTCAGCACCTCGCGCCAGCTGCGGTGCAGCCGCTGCGCGCCCTCGCTGACGATCGTGTCGAAGGCCTCCTGGAGCTGGTCCTCCTGCGGGCCGTCGCTGTCCCCGAGCTCGCTGCGGGCGTCGGTCTGGTCGTGGACTGCCACGGTGCTCCTCGTGCTCGCACACGCCGACGTCCGCTGCTCGGACTGCGCGTCGTCCCGGAGCTACCCCCGGGACGGCGTCCCGCACACGCTGATGGGGTCCCGGCGCTCGGTTCGTGCAGCGCTGGGACCCCGTGGCGGTGACTAGCTGAGCGGGGTGACCGTCGTGGCCGGGTCGCCGTCGGCGGCGGCGGCGAGCGCGGGCACGACCTCCTCGATCAGGTAGGGCAGCGACAGCGGGCTGCCGAAGCCGAGCGCGGCGGAGACGTCGCCCTCGTACCCGCCGAGCAGGACGGTGCGGCCGGTGGTGACGACGTCGAGCGCGGACAGCAGCGTGTCGGCGTCGGCCTCGGCCTGGTCGTAGCCGTTCACCGCGAGGAGGTCGGTGTCGAGCAGGTCCATCCGCTCCTGGCTGACGTCGGTGCTGGCCTCGGGGACGGTGAAGCCGAGGCCGGTGAAGAACTGGGTGCGCAGGTCGTCGCTGCCGAGCAGGTAGTGGCCCGAGCCCACGCCGGTGAGGTCGACGGAGAGCTGCTTGCCGGCGAAGTCGGGGTTGGCGCCGACGGCCTCGTCGAAGCGGGCCTCGACGTCGTCGACGAGCTGCTGGGCCTGGTCCTCCCGGCCCAGCGCCTCACCGGTGAGCAGCGTCTGCTCCTGCCACGGGGTGGCGCCGTCGGCGTACTCGTCGGTCTGCGCCAGCGTGGGGGCGATCTGCGACAGCTGGTCGTACACCGGCTGGTCGATGTAGGAGTACACCCCGACGATCAGGTCGGGGTCCAGCGCGGCGATGGCCTCGAGGTCGAGCTCCAGGCCGCCGACGGTCGGGATCTCCGCCCCGCCGAGCTGTTCCTGCGCCCACGGCCGCGCCGGGGCGTCGTACTCGCCGATCAGGTCGCGCACGCCGACCGGGACGACGCCCAGCGCCAGGACGAAGTCCTCGTCGTTGAACCCGACGGTGACCACCCGCTGCGGCTCGGCCGGGATCTCGGTGGTGCCGAACTTGTTCTCGATGCTGACCGGGAAGGCCGTCGAGGACGACGGGGCGGCGGCGGACGGAGCAGCCGCCTCGTCGTCGGAGCTGCCGCCGCAGGCGGAGAGCCCGGCGGTGAGCGCCAGCACGGCGAGGGGGACGGCGAGACGGGACGGGCGGGACACGGGCGGGCTCCTCATGATCAACGACTGACCGGCAGAGGTTAGCCTGTCCTTACCCACACCCCGCAGGGGGTGCCCGTCAGCGCTTCGGCAGCTCCAGCGCCGACGGGCCGAACTGCTCCACCCGGATCGCCGTCGTCGGCACACCGAGCTCGACCAGCAGCTGGGTGGCCGTGGTGGCGAAGCCGGTCGAGCCGCACACGAACACCGTCTGCCCCGGCTCGACCAGCGGGAAGAGGTCCATCCCGGTCAGCCGGGACGCCGGCCGGATGCCCCGCGCCTCACGGGTCAGCACGATCTGCGCACCGGCCTCGGCCAGCTCGTCGGCGTAGGGCAGCGCGGCCAGGGTGCGGGCGGAGACCGCGACCCGCAGCAGGTCCAGCCGCCCGATGTCGCGGGCGTGCCGCACCATCGCCACCAGCGGGACGACGCCGCTGCCGCCGCCGACCAGCAGCGCGGGCGTGACGCCGTCCCAGACGAACCAGCCGCCGATCGGTCCGCGCACCTCCAGCTCGTCACCGGGCTCGACGACGTCGGCGAGGTAGGTCGACACCTCGCCGTCGTCCAGCCGCTCGACGAACAGCTCGACCAGCGGGTCACCCGGCGGCGAGGCCACCGAGTAGGACCGCTGCGCGGTGTAGCCGTCCTCGGCGGTCAGCCGGACTACGTAGTGCTGACCGGGCAGGTGGTCGACGCGGTCGTGCACGTCCAGGCGCAGCTCCACCGACCTCGGGATCGGGCGGCGGACGCCGGAGACGGTCGCGGTCGTCCAGCCGCCCGCCGGTGCGCCGCCTCCGGCGGTGAGGCCGGTCGCGCCCGAGTTCGGGCCCGGGTCGCTCACGCGTCGCCCTGGTAACGCTGCTGCTTCCACGGGTCGCCGCGGTCGTGGTAGCCGTTCTGCTCCCAGAAGCCGGGCTGGTCGCGCTCCATGACCGTGATCCGGCTGATCCACTTGGTGCTCTTCCAGAAGTACAGGTGCGGCACCAGCATCCGCACCGGACCACCGTGCTCGACGGCGAGCGGCTTGCCGTCGAACTCCCAGACCAGCCACGCCTTGCCGCCGGTGACGTCCTCGATCGGCAGGTTGGTCGTGTAGCCGGTCTTGGCCGTCTCCATGACGAACCGGCCCTCGGGCTTCGGCCGGGCGACCTCCAGCAGCGAGTCGACGCTGACGCCGCCGAAGTGGGTGTCGAACTTCGACCAGGTCGTCACGCAGTGGATGTCACCGCGGTACTCGGCCCCCGGGAGCGCGTGCGCCTCGTCCCAGGTCCAGGTCGTCGGGTTCTCCACCGCGCCGTCGACGGTGATCGACCACGTCTCGGGGGTGATCCGCGGCGTGGGCTCGGCGGTCAGCACCGGCCAGTCGGAGCCGGCGTCGTACTGGCCGGGTGGCAGCCGGGGGTCGCCGGCGCTGCGTCGGCGGCCGAGGAAACCGCGGGTGGGTCCGGGCACGGCGTCGTCCTCTCGGGGCACTGCACGGGTCGGGGCGGGCCGATCTTCCTCCACCGCGCACACGGCCGTCCAACGGCACCGGAGGGCCGGGAACAGCCCGGTCGGCTCGCGGTGTTGCCCAGCTGCCGGAGGAAGTACGCCCTTACATGACGACCGTCACGGCGGGTTCACCTGCGTGTCACGTGTGGAGTGGGCCTACCGTGGCCTCCGTGGCGACAGTGACGACGCAACCGGCCCAGCGCAGGGCCCCGAAGACCGGGCGGTTCAGCAACTCGGTCGTGAAGAAGACCGTCATGGCGGTCTCCGGGATCATCATGATCCTGTACTTGCTGGCCCACATGGTGGGCAACCTCCACGCCTTCGGTGGAGCCGAGGAGTTCAACGGCTACTCGCACTGGATCCGCACGATCGGCGAGCCCGCCGTGCCGGAGCAGACGACGCTGTGGATCATCCGGCTCGTCCTGCTGGCCTCGGTGGTGCTGCACTTCTGGGCGGCCATCTCGCTCTGGCGCCAGGCCCGCCGGGCCCGCCCGGTGCCCTACGTGACCAAGAAGCGGGTGCAGCAGAGCTTCGCCTCGCGCACCGTCCGCTGGGGCGGCGTCATCCTGGCGCTGTTCATCATCTGGCACATCCTCGACCTCACCTTCGGGGTCGTGAACCCGGCCGGCACGGGGACCACCCCCTACGACCGGCTGATCGCCAGCTTCTCCAACATCCCGATCACGCTGTTCTACGTGGCCTCGATGCTGATCCTGGGCTGGCACATCCGGCACGGCGTCTTCGCCGCCACGCAGACCCTCGGCCAGACGAACAAGAAGCGCGAGCGCGCGGTCAACGCCATCGCCTACGTCGTCGCCACCCTGCTCACCGCGGGCTTCCTGCTCGTGCCGCTGTCCATCGCCTTCGGCCTGATCGACTGAGACAGGAGCCCCAGCCATGACACTCGAGCTGTTCACCGTCGGCGAGCCGATCGCCGACACCAAGGCACCCCGCGACGTCCCGATCAACGAGCGCTGGAACGAGCGCAAGTTCCGGGCCCGGCTGGTCAACCCGGCCAACCGCCGCCGTCTCTCGGTCATCATCGTGGGCACCGGCCTGGCCGGCGGCTCCGCCGCCGCGACGCTGGCCGAGGCCGGCTACCGGGTCAAGAACTTCTGGTTCCAGGACAGCCCCCGGCGCGCGCACAGCGTCGCCGCCCAGGGTGGGATCAACGCCGCCAAGAACTACCGCAACGACGGCGACAGCGTCCACCGGCTGTTCTACGACACGGTCAAGGGCGGGGACTTCCGCGCCCGCGAGGACAACGTGCACCGCCTGGCCGAGGTCAGCGGCGCGATCATCGACCAGTGCGTCGCCCAGGGCGTGCCCTTCGCCCGCGAGTACGGCGGCCTGCTCGACAACCGCTCCTTCGGTGGCGCGCAGGTCTCCCGCACCTTCTACGCCCGTGGCCAGACCGGCCAGCAGCTGCTCTACGGCGCCTACCAGGCCCTCGAGCGGCAGATCGGGCTGGGCAACGTCGAGCAGCACCCGCGCACCGAGATGCTCGACCTGGTCGTCGTCGACGGCAAGGCCCGCGGCATCGTCGTCCGGCACCTGATCACCGGTGAGATCAGCACCCACATGGCCGACGCCGTGGTGCTGGCCTCGGGCGGCTACAGCAACGTGTTCTACCTGTCGACGAACGCCAAGGGCTCCAACGTCACGGCGGCCTGGCGGGCGCACAAGCGGGGCGCGCTGTTCGCCAACCCCTGCTACACCCAGATCCACCCGACCTGCATCCCGGTGAGCGGCGACTACCAGTCGAAGCTGACCTTGATGAGCGAGTCGCTGCGCAACGACGGCCGCGTCTGGGTGCCCAAGGAGCGCGGCGACACCCGCGACCCGCGGCAGATCCCCGAGGACGAGCGCGACTACTACCTCGAGCGCATCTACCCGGCGTTCGGCAACCTGGTGCCCCGCGACATCGCCTCGCGCCAGGCCAAGAACGTCACCGACGAGGGCCGCGGGGTGGGCCCGGGCGGACTGGGCGTCTACCTGGACTTCACCGACGCCATCCAGCGCCTGGGCCGCAAGGCCATCGAGGCCAAGTACGGCAACCTCTTCGACATGTACAACCGGATCACCGGTGAGGACGCCTACGAGACCGGGATGCGGATCTACCCGGCCGTGCACTACACGATGGGCGGGCTGTGGGTCGACTACGACCTGCAGTCGACCATCCCGGGCCTGTTCGTGATCGGTGAGGCCAACTTCTCCGACCACGGCGCCAACCGCCTCGGCGCCAGCGCGCTGATGCAGGGCCTGGCCGACGGCTACTTCGTGCTGCCGAACACGATCAACGACTACCTCGCCGACGGCCCGTTCCCGAAGGTCGACGCCACCCACCCGGCGGCGGTCGAGGCCGAGCAGTCGGTGCGGGCCCAGACGGAGAAGCTGCTGTCGATCAACGGCACCCGCACCGTCGCCTCCTTCCACCGCGAGCTCGGCAAGCTCATGTGGGACTACTGCGGCATGGAGCGGTCGGAGGAGGGTCTGCGCAAGGCCCTGGACCGCATCCCGGAGATCCGCCGGGAGTTCTGGACCAACGTCAAGGTCTCCGGCGAGCAGGGCATCTACAACCAGAACCTCGAGCACGCCGGCCGCGTCGCGGACTTCATCGAGCTCGCCGAGCTGATGTGCGTCGACGCGCTGCACCGCAACGAGAGCTGCGGTGGCCACTTCCGGGCCGAGAGCCAGACGCCTGAGGGTGAGGCGCTGCGCGACGACGAGAACTTCGCCTACGTCGCGGCCTGGGAGTACACCCCTGAGGACGTCCCGCCGGTGCTGCACCGCGAGGCCCTCGAGTACGAAGTCGTCCACCTCGCACAGCGGAGCTACAAGTGACCAGCACCGAGACCCGCACGATGAGCCTGACGCTGAACATCTGGCGGCAGCGGGACCGCACCAAGAAGGGCAAGATGGTGACCTACCACGTCACCGACGTCTCGCCCGACATGTCCTTCCTCGAGATGCTCGACGTGCTCAACGAGAAGCTGATCCTCGAGGACGACGACCCGATCGCCTTCGACCACGACTGCCGTGAGGGCATCTGCGGCTCGTGCGGTGTCATGATCGACGGCATCGCGCACGGCCCCGAGCAGACCGCCACCTGCCAGCTGCACATGCGGTCCTTCAAGGACGGTGACGTGCTGGACATCGAGCCGTGGCGCTCCGGCGGCTTCCCGGTGGTCAAGGACCTCGCGGTCGACCGGTCGGCCTTCGACCGGATCATCTCCGCCGCCGGGTTCATCAGCGCCCCGACCGGCACGGCCCCGGACGCACACGCCACCCCGGTGCCCAAGAACGACTCCGACGCCGCGTTCGACGCCGCGACCTGCATCGGCTGCGGCGCCTGCGTCGCCGCCTGCCCGAACGGCTCGGCGATGCTGTTCACCGCCGCCAAGGTCGCCCACCTCGGTCTCATGCCGCAGGGCCAGCCCGAGCGCGACAGCCGGGTGCTGAAGATGGTCGCCCAGCAGGACGCCGAGGACTTCGGTGGCTGCAGCAACATCGGCGAGTGCTCCGCGGTCTGCCCGAAGGGCATCTCGATGGAGACCATCTCGCGGCTGAACCACGACCTGCTCGGCGCCCTCCGCGCCGGCGCGGTCCCGTCCAGCTGACAGAAGGACCCCCGCACCACCGGCCCGGGCCGGCACCCCTCGTGGGTGCCGGCCCGGTCTGCGTCAGGCCGGGGTGATGCCCAGCCGGTCGACCAGGAACAGGAAGGACACGGCGAAGTCGTTGTCCGCGGTCTCGCTGCGCAGCCGCGTCCAGTCGACCTGCTCGCGCACCGCCCGCACGTGCGGCAGCAGGGCGCCGAAGTCGCAGTAGTGCTCGGTCATCGCGCGCAGCTTGCTGCTGAGCAGGTCGGTGGTCGGCAGCACCGGGAGCCGGACGCCCAGCAGGTCCATCTCCTCGGAGCGGCCCAGCAGGTCGGCGGTCACCGGCTCCCCGACGACCCGGTGCAGCAGGTCGACCACGACGCCGTCGGTGCACGCCTTGAACAGCCAGTCCTCGGGCGGGCGGACCACCTCGAACCCGGCGGCGTCCAGCACGGCGGCCGCCTTCTCGACGTCGTCCTCGGCCACCACGAAGTCGACGTCGTTCTCCGACTCCGGCGCCCCGTGGGCCCACAGCGCGTACCCGCCGGCCAGGGCGAACGGGACGCCGTCGTGCTTGAGGGCGGAGGCGGTGCGCTTGAGGGCCCCGCGCAGGGCGTCCCGGTCGGCAGGCACGCGGTCTCCTCTGTTCCGTGGGCAGATCGGGTGTGCGCCTACCCGGGCGGGTAGTCGGTCACCCGTGCGCCTCGCGACCTTCAACATCCTCCACGGCCGCTCCCCCGCCGACGACCGGGTCGACGTCGACCGCTTCGCCGCGGCCGTCCGGCACCTGGACGCCAACGTCCTCGCGCTGCAGGAGGTGGACCGGGGGCAGGAGCGGTCGAACCACGCCGACCTCACCGCCGTCGCCGCCGAGGCGATGGGCGCGGTCGCGCACCGGTTCGTCGCCGCCATCTCCGGCACACCGGGTGCGACCTGGATGGCCGCCACCGGGCGGGAGCAGCCCGGGACGGCGGAGTACGGCATCGCCTTGCTGTCGCGGTACCCGGTGCGCTCCTGGCAGGTCGTCCGGCTCTCCCCGATCCCGTTCCGCTTCCCGCTGTGGCTGCCCGGCCCGCGCAAGGTGATCGTGGTGCACGAGGAGCCGCGGGCCGCCGTCGTCGCGGTGGTCGAGACGCCGACCGGCCCGCTGACCGTGGTGAACACCCACCTGTCGTTCGTGCCGGGCTGGAACCGGCGGCAGCTGCGCCGACTGCAGCGGGACCTGACGACGTTCCCCGGGCCGCTGGTGCTGATGGGCGACCTGAACATGACCCCGCCGACACCGGCGCGGGTCACCGGGTGGACGTCGCTGGCCGACGGGCTCACCTTCCCCGTGGAGGACCCGGACCGGCAGCTGGACCACGTGCTGCTGCGCGGGGAACTCGGCCCGGTCACCGCGACGTCCGCACCGGCCCTGCCCCTGTCGGACCACCGGGCGCTCACCGTCGACATCGGCTGAACGGGGACCATGGGGGCGTGCCCTCCCCCACGCTCGTCTTCGACGGCGACTGCGCCTTCTGCACCAGCGCCGTCGGCGTCGCCCGCCGGGTCCTGCCCGCCTCCGTGACGGTGGTGGCCTGGCAGTTCGCCGACCTGGCGGCCCTGGGCACCACCGCCGGGCGCGCGCAGCAGGAGGTGCTGTGGGTCGACGCCGACGGCACCGTCTCCGGCGGGGCCGCGGCCGTCGCCCGGCTGCTGCGTGCCGCGGGGCTGCCGCTGTCGGTGCTCGGCGTGCTGATCTCGCTGCCGCCGCTGCGCTGGGTGGCGCCGCCGGTCTACCGGCTGATCGCGGCCAACCGGCACCGGCTGCCCGGGGGTACGCCGGCCTGCCGCCTGCCGCTCCGGGACTAGGCGGCGGCGTCCCGGCGGTTGGCCGCCAGCTGGAGCAGGTGCGGGGCGAGCGCCTCGGCGACCAGTGCGTAGCCGGCCGAGGAGGGGTGGAAGCGGTCGGCGGAGAACAGCGCCGGGTCGGCGCTGAACCGGGCGGCGAGCCCGGGCCCGACCGGCGCGACGACCCCGCCGGCGGCCTCGACGGCCCGGGTCTGGCGGGCGCGCAGCTGGTCGCAGATCCCGGCGACGACGGCGCGGAAGGCCGGTGGCACCCAGGCCACCGAGGAGAGGTCCGGCGTCGGGACGACGAGCACGGCGGTGCCCCGCTCCCGCAGCGTGCGCACGGCGCTGCCCAGCGCGGCGGCCGACCGGTCGGCGGGCACCTGACGGGTCAGGTCGTTGGCGCCGATGACGAGCAGGGCGAGGTCGGCGTCGACCGAGGCCGCCCGGTCCAGCTGCTCGGCCAGGCCGAGGGAGGTGGCGCCGGGGACCGCCAGCACGGACAGCTCGGTGGCCCGTCCGGACTCGCGGAGGACGCGGGTCAGCCGGGAACCGAGGGTGTCCTGCGGGCTCGCGGCACCGGTGCCGTAGGCGAGGGAGTCACCGAGGACGAGGAAGCGGAGCGTCACGCTCCGTACAACGACCCGGGTGGTGCCGCTGTGCCGTGATCCGGACCTCGTCGCCGGCTCAGCCGCCCTGGGCGAACAGCGCCGCGGCCTGCGCGTCGTCGACGAAGGGGTACTTCACCTTGAACTGGGCGAGGGCGTCGGGGACCGACAGGACGTGGGTCTCCCGCCGTCCCGCGGCGTCGACGGTCTGCACCGTGACCATCTCGGCGTTGATCGGGACCCAGTGCGTCTCGGCGTAGTCGGTGAAGACGTTCATGCCCCTCATCCTCACCGGTCGCCATGTCGACTGCCGGGCGCGGTGACCACGTCACTCTGCGTCGTTGCTCAAGGACGCCGCTGTGTGCGCCGACCTCTGTACCAGGTCGCCCGATCGGGCGACGGGACACGACGGAGGGAACGGGACATGGGCACCACGGCATCGACCCAGCGACGGACCGGACGACCGGTGCGCCGTCTGGCGGGAGTGGCCGTCGTGGCGGCGCTCAGCCTGGTGGCGTCCCCCGGCATCGCCGCGGCCGTCCCCACCAACCCCTCCGACGCCCAGATCGACGCCGCGCAGGAGCAGACGCAGACCGCCGCCCAGCAGGTCGAGGCGATCACCGCCGCGCTCGCCGGCGCCCAGGCCAGCGTCGACTCCGCCCGTGAGCAGTCGGCCATCGCGCTGGACGAGTTCCAGGGCAAGCAGGCCGAGCACGAGGCCGCCGAGGTCGCCGCCGACGCCGCCACCGCCGCGGCCGACGCCGCCGCCCGCGACCTCGAGGTGGCCCGGGCCGACGTCGCGGCCTTCGCCCGGCAGAGCTACCAGCAGGGCAGCACCTCCCCCACCCTCGAGGCGCTCACCACCGCCGACGGCCCGGCGCAGATGCTCGAGCGGGCCGCGCTGCTGGAGGCCGCGGGTGCCCACCAGGGCGACGTCGTCGTCCGGGTGACCGCCGCCGAGGAGCAGGCCCGGGCCGCCGAGGGCCAGGCGCAGGCCGCGCTGGCCGCGGCCGCGGCCCTGGAGCGGGAGGCCGCCGACGCGCTGGCCCTCGCCGAGCAGTACGAGGCCAGCGCCCGCGCCCAGGCCGCCGCCCTGGCCGTCCAGCAGGACGCCGTCGAGCAGCAGCTGGCCCAGGCCCGACAGAGCCTGCAGGGCCTGCAGGCCGCCCGCGCCGAGGCCGAGCGCTTCGCCGCCGAGCAGGCCGCGGCCGCCCGTGCCGCCGCCGCACGGGCCGAGTCCGAGCGGGCCGCCGCCGCGCAGCGCGCCGCCGCCGCGCCCGCCCCGCGTGCCACCGCCCCCGCGCCGCGCGGCACCACGCAGCCGGTGCAGGCCCCCGTCCGGAGCGTCCCCGTGGGCCCCGCGGCCGGCGCGGGCGACTCCTCGGCGGTCGAGACCGCGATCGCCGCGGCCCGCCGGCACATCGGCGTCATCTACTCCTGGGGCGGCGGCTCGCTGACCGGGCCCAGCATGGGCTGGGGCATCGACGCCGGGATCGTGGGTTTCGACTGCTCGGGCCTGACCCGCTACGCCTACGCCCAGGCCGGCGTCGCCATCCCGCGCAACAGCCGCGCCCAGTACGCCGCGCTGCCCAAGGTGTCGCGCTCGGACCTGCAGCGCGGTGACCTGGTCTTCTGGGCCACCAACACCAGCAGCCCCGCGACCATCCACCACGTGGCCATCTACCTGGGCGACGACCGGATCCTGGAGGCCCCGCAGAGCGGCTCGCGCATCCGCGAGACCTCGATGCGCTGGGGCGGCTTCATCGGTGGGGCGCGCCCCACCGCCTAGAAGAAGGACCCCGTCGCCCCCCACCACTCGCGAGCTCATGGCGGGGCCCTGCGACGGGGCCGGATGACCCAGCCCCCGTCGCTCACGCGGCGGGGGCTGGGTCACGTTCAGGCGGGGACGGAGTCCAGTGCCTCGGCGGTGAGGGTGACCGAGCGCAGCCGGTCCTCGGTCGTCGGGGCCTGGTGGGCGACGATCAGCTCGTCGGCGTCCGCGGTCTTCACGAACCGCTCCAGGTGGTCGGCGACCTGCGGGGGCGTGCCGAGCGCGACGTGGGTGAACATCGAGTCGACGTGGTGCCCGGCTCCCTGCTCGAGCAGCAGGTCGGCCTCGGCGTCGGTGAAGCTGCGGCCACGGCCGAACAGCCCGATGGCCATCGTGCGGCGCATCGCCTGGAGGTTCTCCTGCGCGCGGGCCTCGGTGTCGGCGGCGATCACGTTGACGCCGGCGATCACGTGGGGCTCCTCGAGCTGCGCGGAGGGCTGGAACTCGCGCCGGTAGGTGGCCACCGCGGCCTCCAGCGCCTGCGGGGCGAAGTGGCTGGCGAAGGCGTAGGGCAGCCCCAGCGCGGCGGCCAGGTGGGCGCCGAACAGCGAGGAGCCCAAGATGTACAGCGGCACGCGCGAGCCCTTGCCCGGGACGGCGTCCACGCCCGGCACCCGGGTCTGGCCGGCCAGGTAGGCCTGCAGCTCCAGCACGTCCTGCGGGAAGGACTCCGCCGAGGCCGGGTCGCGACGCAGTGCGTACATCGTGTTCTGGTCCGAGCCGGGCGCGCGGCCCAGGCCCAGGTCGATGCGCCCGGGGTACATGGCCTCGAGCGTGCCGAACTGCTCGGCGATGGTGAGCGGCGAGTGGTTGGGCAGCATCACGCCGCCCGAGCCCAGCCGGATGGTGCTGGTGTGCGCGCCGACGTGCGAGATGAGCACGCTCGTCGCCGAGGAGGCGATGGTCGGCATGTTGTGGTGCTCGGCGTACCAGACACGCCGGTAGCCGTGCTCCTCCGCGCGCTGGGCGAGGGCGACGCTGGCGGCGATGCTGTTGCCGACGGTCTCCCCGCGGGCGATCGGGGCGAGGTCGAGGACGGACAGCGGGATGCGCATGAGGTGCCTTTCACGTCGGTTGACGGCTGCAACGCCCCGGACGGCGTGAGGCTTCCCCGTCCCCCGCCCGGCCTGTCCCGTCCGACTCGCCGTCCCCGGTGCGACCCCGCGCACGGACCCGGTGCGCATCGGCGTGACCGGTGTCACCCTGGATCGACCCTCGGCAGCCACGGGGCGTTCTCTCACGAGGAGTCGCCATGTTGTCCCAGAGCACCTGCGCACTGCACCGCATCGACCAGCGCCGCGCCGCCGTCGACGACCGGGTCGCCGCCTTCCGGCGACTGGCCGCCGGCAACGACCCCGGCGCCGTCCACGAGTTCGAACCGGTCTTCTTCAACGACCTCGTCATCGTGCTGGACGGCTGGTTCCCCGACCACGGGCCGGGGACCATCGACGGCGCCGCCTGCGCCGAGGTGCGGCTGGTCGCCGAGTCCCTGTCCCAGGGCAGCACCCTGCTGGCCGACCGGCACATCCGCTACGACGCCGGCCGCTCGGTGCTCCGGCTCCGGGTCGGCGACGAGATCGCCGTCCGGGAGGCGGAGTTCACCGCCCTGGCCAAGGCGTTCTTCGCCGAACTGGAGAGCCGGTACCTGTAGTCGCCGGGGTGCCGCAGCCCCTACGGTGTGCCGGTGCGCGACGGGGGGCCAGGACGACCGGCAGCGTCCGGTCACCCCGGGGTCACCCCGGGGACCCGTGAAGAGGTCAGGCACAGCGTCATGAGCCATGCAGTGCGCTCCGCGCACCCAGTGGCACGTCCCCCAGGGACTGGCTGGTCTCCCCGTCGCGCACCCCGCACCGCCGGGTGAGCACCGAACGCGCTCTCGCCGCGACCGCCTCCGGGATCGCCGACGCGCTGCTGGCCGGCCCGTGGCGCCGCCGGGAGATGGTCCGGCGGGTCGCGGTCTCCCTGGGCATGGCCCGCGCGCAGACCTGGGTCGGCACGATGGTCGGGGAGGTGCAGACCGCCCACCCGCGCCCGCCGGTCGACCGGCCGCGGGAGCTGTCCCGCTTCGTCCGGACCACGCAGGGCTTCGCCCGCGGTCATGCCGCTCCCCCGCTCCCCCGGGTCGTGCGCCGGCAGCCGGTGCCGACCACGCTGGCCTGGCAGCGGCACCCGGTCACCGACCTGCCCGACCAGGCCGCGGTGGCCCGGCTGCTGGACGTCGACGCCGGCGAGCTCGCCTGGTTCGCCGACACCCGGGGGCTGGAGCGCACGGCGGGCGAGGCGCTGCGGCACTACCGCTGGCACGCCGTCGACCGCCCGCACGGCGTCCGGCTGCTCGCCGCCCCGAAGCCCCGGCTCAAGGAGGCCCAGCGCCGGCTGCTGCGGCACGTGCTGGCGCCAGTCCCCGTCCACGACGCTGCGCACGGGTGCGTGCCCGGACGGTCGGTGCGCACCGCGGTGGCGCCGCACGCCGGGTCCGCCGTCGTCCTGCGGATGGACCTCGAGGCGTTCTTCGCCGGCATCCCCGCCGGGCGGGTGCACGGGCTGCTGCTCGGCGCGGCCGGGCTGCCCGAGCCGGTCGCACACGTGGTCACCGGGCTGGTGACCACCGTCGTCCCGGCGCAGGTGTGGCGGGCGCTGCCGGTCCCCGCGGACGTCGACGCGCGGGACCGGCACCACCGGCTGGGCCGCCGCCTCGCGATCGCGCACCTGCCCCAGGGCGCCCCGACGTCCCCGGCGCTGGCGAACCTGGTCTGCTTCCGGCTGGACCGGCGGCTGACCGCCCTGGCCGCGTCGCACGGCGCCCGCTACACCCGCTACGTCGACGACCTGACCTTCAGCGGCGGGAGGTCGGTGGGCGGGGAGCGATTCGCCGGGCTGGTCGCCGAGGTGGTGGCCGAGGAGGGCTTCCGGGTCAACCCGGCCAAGACGTCGGCGGTCGGCGCGGGTCGCCGGCAGTCGGTGCTCGGCGCGGTGGTCAACGTGCACCCTGCGCTGCCCCGTCGGGAGCGCGACGCGCTGCGGGCGCTGCTGCACAACTGCGCGACCCACGGGTGGGCCGGCCAGACGCGCGGCCGGGACCCGGGCACCTTCCGGGACCACGTGCTGGGCCGCGTCGCCTGGGCCGGGTCGCTCGACCCGGTGTTCGGCGCCCGGCTCGCCGCCCTCGCCGAGCGGATCGACTGGGCCGCGGCGGACTAGCGGCTCTGCAGGGCGTCCAGGGCGACGGCCATGGAGGCGGCGACGCGGAAGTCCAGCCGCGGGTCGGGGACGGTGACGGTGTAGCGGTCGCGGACGGCCATCTTGCGCTCGCTGGTGAGCACCGGCGCCCCGGTCTTGGAGTCGAGGAAGTCGAAGTGGAAGACGAAGGGCACCCAGATGTCGCCGATGTAGGGGATCAGGTCCCAGAACCGGCGCAGCAGGGCGATCGAGAGCTTGCGCTCCTGCCCGACCGCCTCGACGCCGGGCGCGCTCAGCTTCCAGGTCGAGCGCAGCAGGCTGGCGCCGAACTCCTTGCTGAACATGCCCAGCGGGGCGCCGTACTCGTCGAACACGTCGTGCTGCGCGTTGACGTCGAGCACCTGACGGGCCTTGAAGGAGAACACCCGGCGGCTCTTGGACTCGTCGGCGTAGAAGACCACCTCCTCCTTCAGCTTCATCCGCTTCTGCTCGGCCAGGGCCATCAGCGGCCCCTCGGTGCCGTCGGGGTTGGCCGCGCGGACCTCGTAGCGGTTGACCATCACCGTGATCCGCTGCCGGATGAAGAACAGCGGGACGACCATGGCGGCCTGGGGCTGGGATGCGGGTGGGACGGTCACGGCAGGGGCTCCCCGGGAAGTCGGACGACGAGGCCGATCCTGCCCCATCGCGCCGCAGGCGGCCGAGGTCCGGACGCCGACGGGACCTCCCCCGGGCGCCGCCGACCGCCGTCCTGCCCGCCGGTGCCGGCGACGACCGGTGCCGTACCGAGAGGCACGCGCCCGATGACGTACACGCAGGGACCGTGGACCCCGCCGACCGACCCGTACCAGCCAGCCCCTCCGCGCCGGCGGTCCCGCTGGCTCACCATCGGCCTGCCGATCGGTCTGCTGGTGTTCGTCTGCCTCGGTGTCGCGGTCTGGTTCGGCGTCCGCGCGTTCCTGGGCTCGCTCGGCCCGGCCCAGCAGGCTGCCGAGGACTACGCGACGGCGCTGGTGGACGGCCGGTGGGACGACGCCCAGGGTCAGCTCTGCGGGGGCGACCGGTCGGTGGTCACCGCGGACGCGCTGGCGCAGGAGCACTCGTCGCCCGACCTCACCGGCTACCGGCTGGAGGGCATCGAGGTGGTCAGCAGCAACGGCCGCACGTCGGGCGCGGCGCGCCTGGTGTTCGAGACCGCGAGCGGGCTGGACACCACCACCGTGCTGCCGCTGGAGGAGGACGGGGACACCTGGCGCCCCTGCCCGTGAGCAGGGGCCCGGGTCAGCGCTGCTGGCGCCGGGCGACGAGGACCAGACCGCCGACCACCACGACGAGCGGCACCCAGGACGGCAGCCCGAACGGCCCGATGATCAGCGTGGCCAGGAAGATCAGCAGCTGGAAGGCGACGAAGAAGCCGACCAGCAGGACGACCCAGAACAGCACGGGTCGCTCGGCCTGCAGTTGACGCAGGTAGTTCATGGACTCTCCTCGATCGCGCGGCCCGGCCGGTCATCCTGGCGTCCCCGCCGGTGACGTCCTCCGGACATCGGCTGCAGGCGGCCGTTCTCCAGGCCAACGTCCCCGAGGCCCGGATGGATCCCAGTCGGGCGGACCGTCCCTCCACCGGGGGACGCGGTGGACCCACTCCGCGCCGGGCGCTGCTCAGCCCGGTCCACCCGCCCCGGCGTCCCGGCCCTCGGCCTCGGGATCCCTGCGCATCCCTGCGCGGATCCAGCGGTTGCCCCACCAGCAGGAGGCGACCAGCGCCCCGCTGACCAGGCAGATGCCCCACCTGCCGGCCGGGTCCGGCACGAGGTCGACCGGGAGGAACCACGCGCCCACGGCGAGGACCAGGAAGACGGTGCCGCTGACCCACGTCGCGGCGTACCTGGCCTTGGGCGAGACGGGACTGCCCCCGAAGAGCTCGTCGCCGAGCGTCATGGCCGTGACCCTCCTCCACTGGACCGTCGTCGGCGAGTGGAGGCGTGCAGCTCGTCCGGCTCAGACGTCGAAGCGGGAGGTCGATGGGGTGTTCGGACGTCGATGACCAGCCACGATGCGGTACTGCGGGCTCTTGCGGGCTGGACGACGCGACCTCGGCCCCCGACGGACCACCCGACCGGACGCTCTGTCAGGGCGGCTCGCGACCTGCTCGCCTCCGCTCCCGGCCGTCGTCCGTGATGGGTCCGCCGACCTCCCGGCGGACAGCGGCCAGCGCTGCCGCCCACCGTTCCCGGAGGACGGACCTCCGACCTCCGGCTGCCACCGGACTCCGGCAGGCGGAGTCGCGACGACCCCGCCACGGGGTGTTGTCCCGGTACAGCAGTGACGGTGGATCAGGTCGCCTCGGACCTCGGTGCGGTGTGGCCCGGCCCGGCCTCGGCTGGGCGCGGGCGGTCCTCCGGGTGCGCGCGGACGGCGAGGAGGGCGCAGTCGTCCTGCGGTGAGCTCCCGACCAGCTCCGCGAGCAGGTGGTCCAGGAGCTCCTCCAGCGTGCAGTCCACGCACTCGGTGAGGGTCCGGCGCAGGTCGACGATGCCCTCGTCGAGGTCGCGGCCGCGGCGCTCGATCAGCCCATCGGTGTACAGCAGGAGCGTCGCGCCGGGCGCGAGCACCTGGGTGTGGTCGTTGCGTCGGGCATCCGGCCGGACGCCGATCATCAGTTCCGGTGTCGTCTCCAGCACCTGGGTGCTGCCGTCGGGGCGCAGCAGGATCGGTGGCGGGTGCCCGGCGTTGGTCCAGCGCAGCCGGCGCAGTCCCTGCTCGGCGTCCTCCGGCGTCTGCTCGATCCGGGCGAGCACGAGGGTGGCCAGGCCCTCGACGTGCAGGCCCTCGACCGCCCGGTCCAATCGGCCCACGATCTCGGCCGGCGGGTCGACCCGGTCGTAGGCGAAGGCGCGCAGCAGCCCGCGGAGCTGCCCCATGTGCGCAGCAGCGGCGACGTCGTGACCGGTGACGTCGCCGATGACCAGCGCGGTGGCCCCGTCGGGCAGGACGACCGCGTCGTACCAGTCACCGCCCACCGACTCCCCCACTGCCGCCGGCACGTAGCGGGAGCGCAGCTCCAGGTGGTCCGGCTCGGGCAGTTGGGTCAGCAGCGACTGCTGCAGCACCTCCACCGCCGAACGCCGGTCGGCCAGGAGGCTGGCGCGCTGCACGGCCTGGGCCGTGTACCGCGCCAACGCCTGCAGCGCCGTCCGCTGCTGCGGGGGCAGCTCCATCGGCGAGTCCCAGATCAGCACGATCGCGCCGACGACGTCGGCACCGGCGAGCAGGGGCAGGTTGATGCTGGCGCCCATCGCCGGCAGCTCGGCGTGCGCGGTGACGCCGGGGTGGGCGGCCTTGAGTGCCGCGACGTCGCGGTGGAAGACCGTCTGCCGGGTGCGGACCGCGACGGCCAGGGGCGCGTCCTCGTCCCAGCCGATGCGGGACCAGGAGGCGTCCAGGTCGGCCGGCATCGCGACGGTGGTGACGAACTCCAGGGAGGTGCGGGCCGGGTCGGCGATCAGCAGCCCGCCGCTGGAGGCACCCAGCTCCGGGGCGAGCACACCGGTGACGGTGGCGGCGACGTCCTGCAGGGTCGTGGTGGCCGTCAGCGCCTCGCTCATGGTCAGCAGCAGCCGGCCGAAGCGCCCCGCCTCCTCCGCCGCCGCCTCCGCCCGCCGGGCCTCCTCGACCGCGGCGCGGGCCACGTCCCGCTCCCGCGCGGCCAGCACCTGCGCGGTGACGTCGCTCTGCACGCTGACCCGGTGGGTCACCACCCCTTCAGCGTCGAAGACCGGGGAGATGACGAGGTGGTTGTAGAAGGCCGAGCCGTCGTGGCGGTAGTTCAGGACGGTCGTGCTGACCGTCTCCTCACGCGCGAGACCGGCGCGCAGGGTGGCCAGCGGCTCGGGGTCGGTGTCCCGGCCCTGCAGGAACCGGCAGTTGCGGCCCAGCGCCTCCGCCGAGGTGTAGCCGGTGAGCTGCTCGAAGCTCGGTGACACCCAGATCAGCGGGTCGTCGTCGGCGGTGGGGTCGCTGATGGCCAGCGTCAGCCCGCTGGCCAGCACCGACCGGTGGGCACGGCTGTCGGCGGCTGCGGCCTGCGCACCGGCGATCGCCTCCGGGAACCGCACCGGCAGCAGGACCAGCAGCGCGCGGGCCCGCAGCGGCTCGGGTGCGCCCTGCAGCGGCATGCCGATCGCCCACAGCCACTCCCGGGCGCGGCTGGCCTCCGAGCGCAGGGCGGCACTGACCTGCCGCCCGCTCTCCGGGTCACCGGAGGCGATCGCGGTCAGCGGGGTGCTGCTGTCGGTGAGCTCACCACCGGAGAGGACCTGCAGCCCCGCGGCCCGCGACCAGTCCTCCACCCGGACCGGGAGGGTCAGGTCCGGGGCGAGCTGGAGGGCCAGGTCGTTGGCGAAGACGACCTGCTCGGCGTCCGTGTCGATCAACAGCACCGCGGCCGGGAAGTCGTGGGCCACGCTGGGCAGCTCCGCCGCCAGGGCCATCGACGCGCCGTCGACCGGTGAGTTCACCGCTGCAGCGTAGGAGGCCGCACGACCGGGCTGAGCGCGACCACCTCTCCTGCGTCACCCCGATCCGAGCCGGACCGTTCGTCGACGGGTCGGGCCGGGCCGCTGCGCCGAGGGCCGATGACCGGTGCGCCGGTGCGCCGGTGGCAGAGCCGTTGGTCGCCGACCGCAGCCAGGCTGCCGATGTGCGGCCGGGCACGTACGGTCAGCGCGCTGACCACAGAACTGCGGTCACGTCCGCCCACACCCTCGACACCGGACGTCGACCTCCGCACGATGGACCGTCCCCGAGCAGAGTGGGATCCCCGCGCACCCATGGACGCACCCCTGTGGTCGGAACGACCGCTGCCCCCACCGCTCTCCGGGCGACTCCCCGCCTGGGTCTGGGAGCTGCGGCAGGCAGCCGACCTGACCCGTTCCCGCACCGAGCTCCGCACCAGGGTGCTGGAGGCGGGAGTCCCACCGGGACACGTCGACGACGACGTCGAACGACTGCTGCTGGCCTACGAGGAGCTGGCGTCCAACGGCGTCCGGCACGGACGGGCACCGGTCCGTGCCGAGGTGACCGCCGCCGACGGCGGCTGGCTCATCGACGTCACCGACGCCGGGGTGCAGCACGCCCCGATCGCGGCACCGGACAGGGACCCGGCCACCGGCGGCCTGGGTCTCTACCTGATCACCCGGCTGTGCGACGCCTACGGCTGGTCGGTCAGCGGAGGCCGCAAGCACGTGTGGGGACACCTGGGGCTCGCTCCGACGTCCTGACCACCGCTCGTACGGCCGCCTCGGTCCGCTCGGTACCTGCACCTGGCCTCGTCGACCGCATCGACGTCCCGGCGCCCGGCCGGGATCAGTCCCGAGCGCGGTGGGTGGCCGCGGACCGGCGTGCGGTCAGTGCGTCCGCGCGGTCCCCGGCGCTGGCGGCCCGGTCCGCGGCGGCCGCGGCCCGATCGGCCGACGCGGCGGTCCGGTCATCGGCCGCGCCCGCCAGCTGCTGGTCGGCGTGCCGCAGGTCGTTGCGCAGCGTCGACCGCTGGATCCCGGCGGCGATCACGTCGCCGAACTGCACGTCCAGCCGCTGGAGCACGACCCGCAACAGCTCCGCCAATGGCTCGTCGGCCCCGGCGTCGATCGCGTCCTGGATGACCCGCCCCGCCTGCTGCAGGTGCACGTGCTGGTCGGCCTCGGCGGCGTCCAGGGCGTTCAGCCGCTGGGTCATCTCCCGGATCCGTCGGTGCGCCTCCTCCTCGCGCGTCCGCGCGTTCTCAGCGAGGTGGTCGGCCGCGTCGTCGCGGGCGCGGGCGGCCGTGTCCCGGTCCTGCGCCCGACGGTCGGCGGCCTCGGCTGCGTCGTCCCGCTGCTCCGCGCTGCGCCAGGACGAGCGCGCCCGCTGCTCACCTGCCCAAGGACTGTGCCCGTCGCCCGCGCGGTCGGGCTGCTGATCTGCCTGGTCTGACACGGTGCCCTCCACAGTGGGATCTGGTCCTGCTCGGCGTGCTCACGGACGTGGTCGGTCGGCCTCACCGGTGAAGACCAGCTGCTCGGCGACCTCCCGCAGTTTCACGTTGCGCCGCTGGCTCAGGTCACGCAGCCCGTCGAAGGCCTGCTCCGCGGTGAGCCCGTACCGCTCCATCAGGATGCCCATCGCCATCCCGATCTACCTGCTGCTCACCAGCGCGCGCCGCAGCTCCTCGCCGTCGGACAAGGCAGCGGCCAGCTCCGCCTGGGCCTGGACCAGCTCGTCCACAAGCTCGTCAGGGCTCACGCCGGACACCGTACGACGGACGTCGCCCGTACGCGTGTGCCGACCATCCGGTGGGACACCTCCATGAGGTCGGCGAGCTGAGCCGACTGGTGGTACCTGGCGCTCGCGTCGGCGCATCGGCCGGCCAGGAGGCCAGGGACCTCATCGAGCAGGTCCGCGTCGCGCTGGCCTCCTCCGCCCTGGACCTGCCCGGGGCCGCGCTGTTGCCCGAGCGCCTCGCCCGCGCCGCCGCCGAGGCCCCCCTCGGCTCCCGGTGGGCGGCCCGACGCGACGCGCTCGCGGTGCTGCGCGCCCGCGCCCGCGCCCGCGCCCGTGCCGAGGGCGTGACCCTCGACGAACTCGCCCGGCAGGTCCTCGACCGGGACGTCCCGGTCGAGGACCTGGCGCTGGACCGGGACCGCTCCCAGTGACCACCCCCGCGCGTCGCCATGGGCAGCTGGAGTCAGGGCCGTCCACGGCCAGGGCCAGGGTGAGCGGCTCCCCCTCGTCGGTCGAGACCTGTCGTCCTCGCCTGTGGACGTCCTGTCTCCGTGTCGCCCCCGGTCCAGCAGGTCGATGGTGGTGACCCCGCACTCCTGGCGTGACGGACACTGCACTCCGGCCCCCTCGCAGACGGATCGGCGTAGGGTCGAGGCGAAGTGCCGCGTCGATCCCACGGCGCGTGTTCGCGGAGTCCCGGTCCGGGATTTCTGCCGAGGCCCTCATCCCCGGTGCACGTCACACCGGAGCTGAGCCATGCCGCACGCTGATCGACGCCCGTCCCTGTCCACCGCCCAGGCCCTCGAGCAGCTCGCCGGCCTGCCGCTGCAGGACACCTCGACCGCGAAGCTGCTGCAGACGGTGGCGGACCTGACCCAGCAGGTCGTTCCCGGGGGCGTCGAGGCGTCGGTCACCCTCCTGGACGGGCAGCGTCCCACCACCGCAGCCACCACGGGCCCGCTCTCCGCAGCGCTCGACGAGGCGCAGTACGCATCAGACCAGGGGCCCTGCCTGCACTCGGCCGTCACCGGGGAGCCGATCGAGGTCGCCGACACCCGCTCCGAGAGCCGTTGGGCCGCGTTCGTGCAGCAGGCACTGGCCCACGGCACGCTGAGCTCCCTCTCGGTGCCCCTGCCCATCTCCACGGACCTGGCCGGGTCGCTGAACATCTACGCCCCGCAGGTGGGCGCCTTCACGGACGAGGCACGCTCGGCCGCCGTCCGGCTCGCCTCCTACGCGGCCGGCGCTGCCCGGAACGTGCGCGACTACGAGGCCACCCAGACGTTGGTCGAGCGGCTCCGGACGGAGCTCGAGCGCGACGACGTCGTCCACCAGGCCGAGGGCATGGTGATCGAGCGGCACGACGTGTCCGCCGAGGCCGCCCACCACCTCCTCACCGAGGCGGCCGGCCGGGCCGGCAGCACGGTGCAGCACGTGGCGGCCCGTCTCGTGGGGACCGGCGAACTGCCCGACTGCGGCCCCGCTGACGCCGGCCCGTGAGCGTGCCCGCCGACCGCGACCCGGCCTCGGGCGGGCGGACTGGGGCTGCACCTGATCGCCCGCCTGTCCGCCGCCGTCGGCTGGGCGGTCATCGGCACCCGCGAGCACGTGTGGGCGGCAGTCCTCCCCGCGTCCTGCGTGACCGCCTGAGGCCGACCCCTCAGCGGGTTCCGGCGAGCGCTGGGTGGGTCAGCGGCGAGCGGCCGGCCGCAGCAGCTCCCCGGTCCGGACCAGGTGGTCGGCGACGTCGCGCAGTTTGCGGTTGGTGAGCTGCGAGGTCTGGGACAGGGCCTGGAAGGCCTGCTCGGCGGTCAGCTTGCCGCGCTCCATCAGGATGCCCTTGGCCTGGTCGATGACCGCTCGGGACTGCAGGGCCACCTCGAGGTTCCCCGCGACGTCGCGGGCGGCCTGCAGGGCGTGCATGTTGGTGACCGCGTGAGCGGCGGCACGGGCGAACCGGGCGGCGGCGGCGTGGTCGGACCGGTCGAACACGTGGTCCGCGGTGCTGTAGATGTTCAGTGCAGCGTGCAGACCGGTCACCGGCACGGGCAGCGCGAGTGAACTGTGGCTGCCGCGCTCGACGGCCCGGGGCATGTAGGCCGGCCACCGTGCGTCGGTGCGTGCGTCGGTGATCTCCATCAGCTCACCGGTCCTCGCCGCGTGCAGGCACGGGCCGTGGCCGTGCTCGTACTGCGTCTCGTCCAGGTCCAGGGCCAGCTGCCCGCTGTAGGCGGCGGTGGCCGGACGGGACCCGACGACGACCGTGAGTGAGGCCTGCACGTGCCCGGGCAGGCTGCTCGTGGTCGTGTCGACGACCGCTTGCAGGAGGGTGTCCATCGAGTGTCCGCTCAGGACCAGCGCGTGGACCTGATCGACGGCTGCATCCGTGCTGACGGGCGGGTTGCCGGTGTCGGGCACCGTGCCCCCTTCTGGCCACGACTGGGCGGGAGCTCCGCTCAGCGTCAACACCCAGGGGTGACCCAGCACGGGTGCACCAGTGTCAGATGCACCAAGGCCGTTGGGACGAGGTCCCGTGACCACCACACCGTACCGCCACGCGATCGTGCCGACCTCGAACCTTCGCTCACAGGACGGTCGGACCACGCCGAGGTGCGGCGTCTCGGTCCGGGACATCGACGATCGACCTGGCGTCCGCCGCACTCGACGATCCTGCGCACTCCGTGCGGACTGGACGTCGCTGACGAGCCACTGACCTGGGAGTCTCCGCTCCGTCAGACGTTGAAGCGGAACTCCACGACGTCGCCGTCGGCCATGACGTACTCCTTGCCCTCGATCCGCACCCAGCCCCTGGTCTTGGCCACGGCCATCGAGCCGGCCTCCATCAGCTGGTCGAAGCCGACGATCTCGGCCTTGATGAAGCCGCGCTGGAAGTCGGTGTGGATGACGCCGGCGGCCTCGGGCGCGGTGGCGCCGACCGGGATCGTCCAGGCCCGCGACTCCTGCGGCCCGGCGGTCAGGTAGGTCTGCAGGCCGAGGGTTCGGAAGCCGACGCGGGCCAGCTGGTCCAGCCCCGGCTCGTCCTGGCCGATGGAGGCCAGCAGCTCGGCGGCCTCCTCCTCGGGCAGCTCGATCAGCTCGGACTCGGTCTGGGCGTCCAGGAAGATCGCCTCGGCCGGGGCGACGAGCGCGCGCAGCTGGTCGAGCTGCTCGGCGTTGCCGAGCTCGTCGGCGTCGACGTTGAACACGTACAGGAACGGCTTGGTCGTCAGCAGCGTCAGCTCGCGCAGCGGCTCGGGGTCGACCCCGGCGGCGAACAGCGTCTTCCCGCTGTTGAGCACCTCCTGCGCAGCGACGGCGGCGTCGTGCAGGACCCTGCGCTCCTTGTCCTTGCGCGACTCCTTCTCCAGCCGCGGGATCGCCTTCTCCAGCGTCTGCATGTCGGCCAGGACGAGCTCGGTGTTGATGGTCTCGATGTCGTCGGCCGGGTCGACCTTGCCCTCGACGTGCACGACGTCGGGGTCGCTGAACACCCGGATCACCTGGCAGATGGCGTCGCTCTCGCGGATGTTGGCCAGGAACTTGTTGCCCAGGCCCTGCCCCTCGCTGGCGCCGCGCACGATGCCCGCGATGTCCACGAACGACACCGTCGCCGGGACGGTCTTCTTCGAGTCGAAGACCTCGGCGAGCTTCGCCAGCCGCGGGTCGGGCACGCCCACCACCCCGACGTTGGGCTCGATCGTGGCGAACGGGTAGTTCGCCGCGAGCACGTCGTTCTTGGTCAGGGCGTTGAACAGCGTCGACTTGCCGACGTTGGGCAGGCCGACGATGCCGATGGTGAGACTCACGAGAGACGAGCTTACGGGCGCGGCGACCGCGACCTCACCGCTGCAGCGGTGGGCCGATCAGGATCTCGCTGCCGTCGGGCCGCCAGGTGCGCCATCGGTGACCCGGTGGCGCACCGTCGTCGCGGGCGACCCGGAACCCGTGGTGGACCTTCGTGTGGTGGCGTTCGCAGAGCAACGCCGAGTTCCCGAGCGAGGTGTCGCCGCCGTTGGCCCACTCGACCAGGTGGTGGACGTCGCACCAGTGCGTGGGTGCGCCGCAGCCGGCGAACACGCAGTGCCCGTCGCGTTGCTCGACGGCCCTGCGCAGGTGCGGCGGCACCACCCGGTGGGTGCGGCCCACGTCCAAGGGGACGCCGTCCGGGCCCATCACCACCCGGGTGACCGCGCTGTCGCAGGCCACCCATCGGGCGCGAGCCGCCGACAGCGTCGCGCCGAACCCGGTCCGGGCAGCACCTGGACCGGCCGAGGGGTCGACGAGGTCCTCGACGTCGACGGTGACGAACACCTGCGGCTTCACCGTGCGCAGCGTGGGCAGGTGACCCGACGCGAGCTGGTTGTCGCACAGCTGCACGAGTGCGTCGGCGTTCTGCTGAGCCCGGGTGCGGTCGTCGCCCTTCGGCCGGTCGGCCTGCACGATCGACTCGATCGCGGCCTGCACCTTCTCCCCGCCCACCGCGTCCAGGTCGAAGCGGCCGGTCACGCTGCCGTCGGCGTGCCTGGCGATCGACAGCCGCCGGCCCTCGGTCGGGTCGGGCTCCGCGCCGTCGGGGTCCAGGGCGTCCTCGAAGGCCCGCACCGCCGTCACCAGCGTCTGGTGCGACGCCTCGACCGCCACCGCCGCCCACGCCTGGTCGAACGACGCCAGGTCGATGCCCTGCTCCTCGGCCCGCGCCCGCTCCACCGGGCCGACCGCCTGGGAAACGACGTCCACCTGCGCCGCGGTCACGTCCCCGTCCGCGAACCCGGCCGCCAGCACCGGGAAGTGCTCCAGCGCCCGACCGGATCGCACGACCCGCGACGCGTCGGCAGGCGCCACGCGCGCATGACCGATCAGCCACGACCGCATGCTCTTCAGCCCGTCATGCTCGGCAGCCTGCGTCAGCTCCCCGTGCCGGACCGTGCGCGTCAGCTCAGCGGCCACCCGGTTGCCGATCTGCACCAGCAACGCCGTCCGGTCCAGCACCTGCCCCTCGGACAACCTGTGCAGCTCCTCGACCGCCAGGGCGTCCAGAGCCGACCACAACTCGCTCACGGACACCTCCCGGACATTCGATCAGGTGTTCGAAGTCCAACGGCAATCAACGCACCGGACAAGACGAAAGCGCAGCTCAGAGCCCTGTCCACAGATGTCCGTGAGCCCTTGACGAACGGGTCAGGCCGACCCCGGGCCCGACAGCAGGCCGCGCTCGACGGCGACCATGACGGCCCGGGTGCGGTCGTCGACGCCGAGCTTGGCGAACACCCGCACCAGGTGGGTCTTCACCGTCGCCTCGCCGATGAACAGCTCGCGGCCGATCTCGGCGTTGGTCAGCCCGCGCGCCACCCCGCCGAGCACCTGCAGCTCCCGCGCGGTCGGCGCCTCCACCGACGGCGCACGCATCCGGGACATCAGCTTCGCCGCCACCGGCGGGGCCAGCACCGTCTCGCCGCGGGCCGCGGCCCGCACGGCGTCGGCCAACTGCGGCAGCGGGGTGTCCTTGAGCAGGTAGCCGGCCGCACCGGCCTCCACCGCCCGCACGATGTCGGCGTCGGTGTCGTAGGTGGTCAGCACCAGCACGCGGACGCCGGGGTGCGCGGCGGTGATCCGGCCGGTCGCCGTCACGCCGTCCATCCGGGGCATCCGCAGGTCCATCAGGACGACGTCCGGCGCGTGCTCGGCCACTGCGGCCAGCGCCTCCAACCCGTCGCCGGCCTCCGCGACGACGTCCAGGTCCGGCTGCGCGGCGAGCCAGCCGACCAGACCACCGCGCACCACCGGGTGGTCGTCGACCACCAGCACGCGGGTCACCGGACCGGCACCCGGACGGTCACCCGCGTGCCCCGGCCGGGCTCCGACGCCACGTCGACGGCGCCGCCGGCCTCCTCGGCCCGGTCGCGCAGCCCGGCCAGCCCGATGCCCGCCGACCCGGCCGGGTCGAAGCCCACGCCGTCGTCTTCCACGTGCACCGCGACGACGTCCCCGACGCGGCCGATCCGCAGCACCACCGCGCTGGCCGAGGCGTGCCGGCGGACGTTGGTCAGCGCCTCCTGGGCGCCGCGCAGCAGCACGATCTCCTGGCTGCGGCTCAGCCCCTGGTCCAGCGAGCCGAGCGCCGCGGTGTCCAGCCGGGTGGCCAGCCCCGTCTCCCGGCCGAAACGCTCGGTCAGCCGCTGCAGGGCCTCGACCAGCGTCGCGGAGTCCAGCGCCACCGGGGCGGAGGCGGCCACCATCGCCCGGGCCTCGGCGAGGTTCTCCCGGGCGACCTCCTCGATCAGCGCCACCCGCTCCGCCGCCGCCCCCGGGTCGCCCGGCAGCTGGGCCGTCGCCGTCTGGGCCAGCACGACGATGCTGGTGAAGCCCTGGGCGAGGGTGTCGTGCACCTCCCGGGCCATCCGCTCCCGCTCGGCCAGCGCCCCCTGCTGGTGGTGGGCCTCGGCCAGCTCGGCGCGGGTCGCCTCGAGCTGCTCGATCAGGTCGGCCCGCTCCTGGCTCTTCGCCAGCAGGCCGTGCACCCACAGCCCCATCGCCAGGCTGAACACCATCCCGACCAGGGTCTGCCCCGGCCCCCACAGCGGTTCGTCGCCGCGCGCCCAGGCGACGAACGGCCCGGTGGTGCTGGCGGCGGCCAGCACCACCGTCCAGACCACGCCCCCCGGCACGGTCGGGACGACGAACCACACCTGCGGGTAGGCCAGGAACATCAGGAAGAGCAGCGACGACTCGATCCACGCGACGACGCCGATCACCAGCACCAGCAGCGCGAGGTACGCCGTCGCCCGCGCGGGGTCGCGCCTGGTCAGCGCCGGGGTGCCCAGCACGACCCAGCCCACCACCAGTGCGAGCAGCGCACCGACCAGCAGCGGCCGCGGCCCGCCCTCGGCATCCACGACCGCGACCGCCCGCACCAGCGCCGTCCCGACCATCGCGGCGAACGCGACGTGCCAGACCCGGACGGCGGTCCGCCAGCCGTGCTCGGACAGCGGGGCGCTGCCGGACCCCCACGGGGGGACGGCGGCGGCCCGGGACCGGGACCTCACCCGGCGGCCCGACGCCAGCGAAAGGTCCTCGTGCACACCATGACGCCGATGATCACCCATGCGACCAGCACCAGGGCGGTCCGGCCGTGCTCCCACCCGCCGGCGACCTCGAACGCGCCGGCCTGCTCGGGCAGGAACGCCGAGCGCATCCCCTGGGTCAGCCACTTCAGCGGGAACAGCGCGGCCACCTGCTGCATCCAGCCGGGCAGCTCGGTGAACCCGAAGAAGACCCCGGAGAAGAACTGCAGCACGATCGCGAACCCCGAGATCGTCGTGGTGACCGAGGACGCGCTGCCCGGCAGCGCCGACACCGCGATCCCCAGCACCGTCCCGGCCAGCGCGCCCAGCGCGGCGACCCAGCCGAACGTCAGCCAGTGCCCGAGGTCGGCCGGCATCGGGACGTCGTAGGCGTAGCGGGCCAGCGGCAGCAACAGGGCCAGCTGCACCGCGGTGGTGACCAGCACCTGGCCGGCCTTGCCCGCGAAGTAGGCCGCGGGCGGGGTGCCCAGCAGCTGCAACCGGCCCAGCAGACCGGCCTCGCGCTCGGCGGCGATCGCCGTCCCGACGGCCTGGAAGCTGGTCAGCATGATCCCGGTGGCCGCGATCCCGGCCAGGAAGTACTGGGCGAACGGGATGCCGCCGGGGCGCTCGTCACCGCCCAGCACCGACGCGAAGACCACCATCATCACCAGCGGGTAGGCGAAGGAGAACACCACCTGCTGGCGCTCGCGGGCGAACAGCCGCAGCTCCAGGCCGACCCGGGCCAGCGCGATCCGCGCGGTCGAGGGCGGCGCCGGGCGGGCGGGCGTCAGGGTGCTGGTCATCGGGGGTCTCCTCCGGGGGTGGCGCCGACCAGGGCGAGGTAGACGTCCTCGAGTCCGGGGCGGGTGACGGTCAGGTCGGGCACCTCGCCGCACGGGTGTGCGGCGAGCAGGTCGCGCAGGACGCCGGCCGGCTGTTCGGTGCGCACCTCGCGCCAGCCGCCGGGCTCCCGCCAGCGGACGGTGGCCTCGCGGCGCAGCCCGGCGCCCAGCTCGGCCGGCGGGGCGACCTCCACCAGCCGACCCCCGGCGACGACGCCCACCCGGTCGGCGAGCTCGGCGGCCTCGTCCAGGTAGTGGGTGGTGAGCAGCACCGTCGTCCCGTCGGCACGCAGGTCGCGCACCAGCTGCCAGAACTGCCGGCGGGCGACCGGGTCCATGCCGGTGGTCGGCTCGTCGAGGAACACCAGCTCCGGCCGGTTCTGGACGCCGAGGGCCACGGCGAGCCGGCGCCGCTGGCCGCCGGAGAGGCCGGCCACCCGGGCGTCGGCCTGCCCGGTCAGGCCGACCGCGGCGAGCAGCTCGTCGACCGGCCGCGGGGTCGAGGTGTAGCGGGCGAAGTGGTCGAGGGTCTCCCGGACGCTGAGCGCCTGTCCGGCGCCCTCCCCCTGGCTGACGACCCCCAGCCGGGCCCGCCAGGTGCGGCCGGCGGTCGCCGGGTCCTCCCCCAGCACCGACACCGTCCCGGCGTCGCGGCGCCGCACGCCCTCGAGCACCTCGATGGTGGTGGTCTTGCCCGCCCCGTTCGGGCCGAGCAGCGCGAAGCACTCCCCGCGGTGCACGTCCAGGTCCAGCCCGTCCAGCACCGTCGTCCCGCCGTAGGTCTTGACCAGTCCCCGGACCGTCACGGCCGGCGCGTTGCCGGTCCGCACGGGCGGCGGGGCCACCGCTGTCGTCGTCATGCGCCGAGCCTGTCGGCGCGCGGCGCCCGGCGGGACCCCCGATCCGGGGGTCCGCCGTCCACCGGTCGATGGACACCGGTGGGCGTCACCGCCGTGTCCGAAAGCCGCCGGTCGAGGTGGCGCCGCGGTGCCATGCTCGGGTCATGACGACGGTGGAGCTGGACGCGGAGCGCTGCTACCGCGCCGTCGCCGGGCGCGACCCGCGCTTCGACGGCTGGTTCGTCACCGCGGTGCGCAGCACCGGCATCTACTGCCGACCCTCCTGCCCGGCACGCACCCCGCTGGAGCACAACGTCACCTTCCACCGCACCGCGGCCGCGGCCCAGGCGGCCGGCTTCCGCGCCTGCCGCCGGTGCCGCCCCGACGCCGTCCCGGGGTCGCCGGAGTGGGACGTGCGCGCCGACGTCGTCGCCCGGGCGATGCGGCTGGTCGCCGACGGCGAGGTCGAGCGCACCGGCGTCGGCGGGCTCGCCGCCCGGCTTGGGTACTCCGAGCGCCAGCTCAACCGGCTGCTCACCACCGAGCTCGGCGTCGGGCCGCTGGCCCTCGCCCGGGCGCAGCGGGCGCAGACCGCCCGGCTGCTGATCGAGACCACCCAACTGTCGATGGCCGACGTGGCCTTCGCCGCCGGCTTCGCCAGCATCCGGCAGTTCAACGACACGGTGCGGTCGGTCTTCGGGACGACACCGTCGGCGCTCCGCCCGGCGACCCCGCGCACCGACGGCGGCGCCCCCGGCTGGCTGACCCTGCGACTGGCCGCCCGCGCCCCCTTCGCCGCCGACGAGGTGCTGCTGTTCCTGGGCGCGCACGCGGTCCCCGGCCTGGAGGAGTGGGACGGGACGACGTTCTCCCGGGTGCTCGACCTGCCGCACGGGCCGGCCGTCGTCCGGCTCTCCCCCGGCGCCGGCGCCTCGGTCACCGCCCGGCTGCAGCTGACCGAGCTGCGCGACCTCGGCGTGGCCGTGACCCGCTGCCGGCGGCTGCTGGACCTCGACGCCGACCCGGCCGCGGTCGACGCCGTGCTCGGCGCCGACCCCGCCCTCGCCGACCTGGTCGCCGGCGCACCCGGCCGCCGGGTGCCCACCGGGGTGGACGCCGACGAGGTCGCCGTGCGCGCGGTCCTGGGCCAGCAGGTGTCCGTCGCGGGGGCCCGCACCCTCACCGCCCGGCTGCTCCCGCTGGCCGGGCAGCCGCTGCCGGAGCCGGTCGGCACGCTCACCCACGCGTTCCCCCGCGCGGCGGTGCTGGCCGGGGCGGACCTGTCCGACGTCGGGCTGACCGGTGCCCGGCGGGCGGCCGTCGGCACCCTCGCCACCGCGCTGGCCGACGGCACCGTGTCGCTGGGCCCCGGCGCCGACCGGGACGAGGCCCGCCGGTCGCTGCTGGCCCTGCGCGGGATCGGCCCGTGGACGGCGGCGCTGGTCGCCATGCGCGGGCTGGCCGACCCCGACGTCTGGCTGCCCGGCGACCTGGCGCTGCGCCGCAGCCTCGCCACGCTGGGCAGCTCCGACGCCGACGCCGCCGCCCGCTGGCAGCCGTGGCGCTCCTACGCGGTGATGCACCTGTGGGCGCTCGCCGTGCCGTCCCTCTTCACCCGTCCCGTCGATCGGAGCCCGTCGTGAGCCGCACCTCGATGAGCACAGCCCGCTACGCCACCGTGGCCACCCCGCCCGGCCCGTTCACCGTCGTCGTCACCACCGGGCCCGACGGCGAGGACGTCGTGCTGGCCAGCGGCTGGACCGACGACGTCGGCGACCTGCTGCCCGTCGTGCACCGGTCGCTGCGGCCCGACGGCCTGGAGCGGGCGGACACGTTGCCCGTGCTCGACGTGGTCACCGCCTTCGCCGACGGTGACCTCACGGCCATCGACGCGGTGCCGGTGCAGCAGCGGTCCGGGCCGTTCCTCACCGACGCGTGGGAGGTGCTGCGCACCGTGCCGCCGGGCGAGCCCGACACCTACGCCGGGTTCGCCGCCCGCTGCGGCCGCCCGGCGGCGGTGCGCGCCGCCGCCGGGGCGTGCGCGCGCAACGCCGCCGCGCTGTTCGTGCCCTGCCACCGGGTGCTGTCCTCCAGCGGCGGGCTCGGCGGCTTCCGCTGGGGGACGCCGGTCAAGCGCTGGCTGCTCGACCACGAGGCCGCGCACGCCGGCAGCTGATCCGCCGTCAGGCCAGCGGTGCGGTGAGCTCGAGGTTGATGTCGTCGGGGTCCTGCAGGGACAGGATCGCCAGCCCGGCGTCGGTCAGGTCGGTGACCTCGCCGTGCTCGACCCCGGCCTCGTCCAGCCGCGCGGCGGCGGCGACCAGCTCGTCCCGGGAGCCCACGGCCAGGCTGAGGTGGTCCAGCCCCACCCGGGTCGAGGAGAAGCGGTCACCGGCGTCGGCGACCGGGCGCAGGCCCAGCAGCTGGTCGCCGAGGTCGAAGACGCAGCCGCCGTAGTAGCGGGCCGGGTCCTCCGACACCCCCGGCTCACCCGCCTGGTCACTGGTGTCGATGGCCGGGTCGAGCCCGAGCAGGGAGCGGTAGAACCCCTTGGACCGGCCGATGTCGGTCACGGTGAGGCGGACGTGGTGGATGGCCCGGGGCTGGGCAAGCGGCTCGGTCATGCACGCACTGTCGGCCACGCGGACGGCGCGCGCTCACCGGAACTGTCGGCGGGCTGTTGCACCCTGGTCGCCATGGACGCCGCCTCGCTGCTGCTCGGGCTCCTCGTCGGCGCACTGCTGGGCGTGGCGATCACCCTCGGCGTGGTCGCGCTGCGCGGCCGGCAGCCCGCGGCGCCCGACGCCCTGGAGCCGGTGCACGAGTCGCTGGACCACCTGCACCGGGTGCTCGCCGGCATCGAGCGCGACCGGGCCACCGCGCACGGCGAGCTGCGCGAGCAGGTCGGCACCATCGGCCAGACCTCCGCGCTGCTGCGCCAGGAGACCGCCGCGCTGGTCACGGCACTCCGCACCCCGCACGTGCGCGGCCGCTGGGGTGAGCTGCAGCTGCGCCGGGTGGTGGAGGTCGCCGGGCTGCTGGAGCACTGCGACTTCGTCGAGCAGCCCGGCGGCACCACCCCCGACGGCACCCGGGTGCGGCCGGACCTGGTGGTCACCCTCGCCGACGGCCGCCAGGTGATCGTCGACGCCAAGGTGCCCTTCACCGGCTACATCGAGGCGGTGCAGGCCACCGATCAGGGCGTGCGCGCCCAGCGGGTCGCCGACCACGCCCGGCAGCTGCGCGCCCACGTCGACGAGCTCGCCGCCCGGCAGTACCCCAGCGCGTTCGGTTCCTCAGCGCCCTTCACCGTGCTCTTCGTCCCCTCCGACGGGTTCCTCACCACCGCGCTGGAGGCCGAGCCCGGGCTGCTGGAGCACGGCTTCGCCCGCGACGTCATCATCGCCACCCCCAGCACGCTGCTGGCGCTGCTGCGCACCGTCGCCTACTCGTGGCGGCAGGAGCGGCTGGCGCAGGACGCGGCCGCGGTGCTCGAGGTCGGCCGCACGGTGCACGCCCGGCTGACCACCCTCTCCGGCCACCTGACCCGGCTGGGTTCCGCGCTGGGCGCCACGCTCACCCGCTACAACGAGACCCTCGGCTCCTACGAGCGGTCGGTGCTGGTGGCGACCCGGCGCTTCGACGACCTCGGCGTCGCGGGCAGCCCGGTGCCCACCCCCACCCCGGTCGAGGGGTCCGTGCGCGTGCTCCGCTCGGCGGCCGACGGCGGCACCGACCCCGACACCGGGTCCGACGCCGGTGCCCGGCCGACCGGGGAGCTCCCCCTGCCGGGCCTGTCGGCGCCGGGGCTGCCGGTGCACGCCACCTCCGGCCCGCTGCCGCCGGTCTCCGCCCCGCTCGCCGGCCGGGCGGTCCCGGTCACCGAGCTGCCCGCCGTCCCGGCGCCCGCGCGGCACGTCCCGAGCTGGAGCGGCCTCCCCGACTGACCCCCGTCGGCCGCACCTCGGTGTGACCTGGACCTCCGCCGACGTCGGCCGATCCGACCGCACGGGGTCCGTGGGGCAGGTGGGACACGGTTCTGCACATCCCCACACCGGCACCGGCCGACATGGGCGAGATCTGACCCGCCGCGCGGCCGAGGTGCAGCGTCTACTCAGGGAGGGCCGATACCGTGGCCCGACCCGGTGGTGCGCTGTGGTGCTCCGCCGTCGAGGAGGAGGTGCACCATCGCTCCGGTCACTGTCAGTGCCAGGCGGGAGGACGCCGTGCGTGCAGAACGCAGCGAGGCCGGTCAGGTCTCGGGGCGCGGCTACCCGTCGCCCCGTGCCGGGGGCAGCGCCCAGCGCAGCGGGGGCGACTCCCCGCGCAACGCCGGTGGCCCGCCGCCGCGTGACCGCGGTCCCCGCGCACCGCAGGGCCGCCCCTCCGTGCCCGTCGACCCCCGCCGCGGCGGCCACCCCGGTGAGCAGCGCCGCTCGTCGGCTCCCCCGCCGGCGGCCCGCGACGGACGGCGCACCGGCGCCTCGGCCACCGTCCGACGCGTCGAGCCCGCCCCGGGTCCCCGGGTGCACGGCGCCCTGGCCGTCCTCGGCGTCTTCCTGGTCACCCTGGTCGCCGCCGGGATCGACTCGTTCCTCAGCTCCGGTCTCGGCCTGGTCACCGTCGTCGCGCTGACCGCGAGCACCGCGGTCGCCGCGCTGGTCACCCGCCGCCGTGACCTGCTGACCGTCGTGGTCGCCCCGCCGCTGGTCTACGTCGCGGTGGCGGTCGTGAACGTCGCGCTGGCCCCCGCGGCCACGCTGAGCCTGCCGTCGCTGGCGACCCTGCTCGTCCGCGGCTTCCCCGCGATGGGCGTGGCCACCGGCGCCGCCGTCGTCCTCGGCCTGTTCCGGCTCGTCGCCCGCCGCTGACCCCCGCACGCAGGAAGGGCCGGCACCCCGTGGGGTGCCGGCCCTTCCTGCGTCCCGGCCCCCGTGCGGGGGCGGGGGCTCAGGCCTTCTCGTCGACCGCCAGCGTGGCGCGGCGGGTCTTCAGCTCGTGCGGGAGGGCGAACACGAGCCGCTCCTCGGCCGCCTTCACCGTCTCGACGTCCGGGAAGCCGCGGGCAGCCAGCCAGTCCAGCACCTCGCTGACCAGGATCTCCGGCACCGAGGCGCCGCTGCTCAGGCCCACGGTCTGCACGCCCTCGAGCCAGGCCTCGTCGATCTCAGAGGCGAAGTCGACCAGGTACGAGGAGCGGGCACCGGCCTCCAGCGCCACCTCGACCAGCCGCACCGAGTTCGAGGAGTTCGTCGAGCCGACCACCAGCACCAGGTCGCACTCGCCGGCCATCTGCTTCACGGCCTGCTGGCGGTTCTGCGTGGCGTAGCAGATGTCGTCGCTCGGCGGGCTCTGCAGACCGGGGAACCGGGCCTTGAGCGAGTCGACCTTCGACAGCGTCTCGTCGACCGACAGCGTGGTCTGGGACAGCCACACGACCTTCTCCGGGTCACGCACCTGCACGTTGGCGATGTCCTCGGCGTCGTCCACGAGCTGGGTGTGGGCCGGGGCCTCGCCCATCGTGCCCTCGACCTCCTCGTGCCCGCGGTGGCCGATCAGCAGGATGTCGTAGTCGTCCTTGGCGAACCGCTTGGCCTCCATGTGCACCTTGGTGACCAGCGGGCAGGTCGCGTCGATCGTGGTCAGCGAGCGCTCGCGCGCCTGCTCCTTGACCGCCGGGGAGACCCCGTGCGCGCTGAAGACGACGACCGCGCCCTCGGGGACCTGGTCGGTCTCGTCGACGAACACCGCGCCGCGGCGCTCGAGCGTGGCCACCACGTGCTTGTTGTGGACGATCTGCTTGCGGACGTAGACCGGCGCCCCGTGGATCTCCAGCGCCTTCTCGACCGCGATCACCGCCCGGTCGACGCCGGCGCAGTAGCCCCGGGGGTCGGCCAGCAGGACGCGTCCGCGCGGTTCAGCCATGCCCCCATGCTAGTTGCGTCCGCGGCCCCGCGACGGCCCGTACGAGTGGTGGGCGTCTCGTCGTGCTGCCGCAGAAGCCCAGGTGGGGCACGCTGGGGGCATGGCTCGAGAGATCCCCGAGGCGGTCCGCGCTGCCGCCGGACTGGCCGCCACCGTCCTGGACGAGGCCCGCAAGCTGCCCGAGACCCTCCCCGGGCTGCCGGTGCGGCTCATCGGGCTGGCCCTGCAGTCCTCGCTGAGACTGCAGCAGCAGTACTCCGGCCTGGTCGCCCGGGGCGACGAACTGCTCGACGGCCTCGTCGGCGGGGTCGGCGGTGGCATGGCCACCTTCGACGACGACGACGAGGACGACGACCTCCCGGCGCCGACCGCCGGGTCGGGCGGGCTGCGCACCTCGCCCTTCGACCTGGTCGAGGAGGACCCGGAGGAGGCCGCCGAGCTCGACGCCGAGGAACTGGCCGACGCCGACCTCGTCGACGAGCAGCTGGTGGCCGAGGAGCTCGCCGACGAGCTGGCCGACGCCGACCCCGAGGAGGTCTCCTTCGACGACCCGCCCGCGGAGGTCTCCGCCGAGGCGCTCATCGAGGCCATCGCCGAGGACGACGCCGAGCTCTCCCCCGCCGAGGTCGCCGCGCTCCCCGCCGACCCCGAGGCCGACGCGATCACCGCCGCCGTCGACGAGCTGGCCGCGGAGGTGGCCGACGAGGTCGCCGCCGAGGTGCCCGACACCGTGCCGGACGAGGTCCTCGAGGACCTGACCGCCGACGCCGTCACCGACCTGGCCGAGGACGAGCAGTCGATCGGTGCGGCGGTCGCCGACGAGTTGGTCGCCGACGCCGCCGTCGGCGACACCCCGCCGGAGGACGCGCCCACGCTGTTCGACGGCTCCGCCGCGACCCCCGCCGCGGCGGACGCGGACGGCACCGTGGCCGACGAGACCGTGACCGACGAGACCGTGGCCGGTGTGCCTGCGCTGGACCCGGCCGCCGGTGACGTCCCCGCCGTCCCGGCGGTGGACTCCGCACCGGCCGACGCCGCGTCCGACACGGCGTCCACCGGCGACGTCCTCACCACCGCCGACGGCGCGGACGAGGCCGTCGAGCAGCCGGCCGACGAGGCGGCACCGGACGAGCCGGCGCCGGCCAGCCCGGTCGAGGGCTATGACACCTTCAGCATCCCGGCGCTGCGCGGGCACCTGCGGGCCTACCCGGCCGAGACGGTGGCCGACCTGCTCGACTACGAGCGGGCCACCCAGGCCCGCGCGCCGTACGTGACGCTGCTGCAGAACCGCCTGGAGAAGCTCAGCGCCGACCGGGGCTGACCTCCCCGGACGACGGACCGACCGCACCCACCTGCGGTCGGCCCGTCCGGCCTGCTGCCAGGATCGGGCACCGTCCGGTCAGACGACGCCGGCCACCGAGCAGGAGGCACCAGTGACCGACGGCAGGGACTCCTCCGCCGCGCCCGCTCCCCGGCGACGACGCCCCCGGCTGTGGCTGCTGCTCGGCCTGCTGGTCGTGGCGCTCGTGGCCGGCACCGTCCTGGTGGTCGAGCAGGTGCGCTCACCCCCGGCCACCCCGGCACCCGCCGCCCAGCCCGTGACGGCCCCGACCTCCCCGTCGGCGGCACCGACGCCCACCCCGTCCGCGACGCCGACGCCCACGCCGTCCAGCAGCGCACCGGTGGAGCCGGCCTTCGACCGGTCCCGGTTCTCCCTCGACGACCCGGCCAGCCCCTGGGTCGTGGTCAACAAGGCCCGCCCGGTCTCCCCGGTCGACCACGCCCCCGCCGACCTGGTGCCCGTCGGCGGCGGGTACGAGCTGCGCGCCGAGGCCGCGGGGGCCATGCAGGCGATGCTCGCCGGTGCCGCCGCGGAGGGGCTGACGATCACGGTGCAGAGCGCCTACCGCTCCTACGACTACCAGGTGGGCGTCTTCCGGGCCCAGGTCGCGCGCTTCGGGGAGGCGCAGGCCGAGATCCAGGTCGCCCGCCCCGGCCACAGCGAGCACCAGACGGGTCTCGCGGCCGACGTCGGGGGCGGCGGCTGCGACATCGACCGGTGCTTCGGCGCCATAGACGAGGGCCGCTGGGTGGCCGCCCACGCCGCCGAGTACGGCTGGGTCGTCCGCTACCCGGAGGGGAAGACCGAGGTCACCGGCTTCCGGTACGAGCCGTGGCACGTGCGGTACGTGGGGGTCGAGCTGGCCACCGAGCTGCAGCGCACCGGCACCGCGACCCTGGAGGAGTTCTTCGGTCTCCCCGCCGCCCCCGACTACCCCGGCTGACGGCCGACCCCGGCAGTGGCAGGCTCGGGGCGTGACGAGTCCCTCCTCCCCGGAGCAGCCGTGGCCGGTGCGCACGGTGTCCCGCAAGGTGGCCGAGTGGATCGGCCGGCTCGGTGAGGTCTGGGTCGAGGGGCAGGTCGCCCAGCTGTCCCGGCGCGGCAACGCCGCCACCGTCTTCCTCACCCTGCGCGACCCGGCCGCCGACCTGTCCATCCCGGTCACCTGCCCGCGGGACGTCGCCGACCGGCCCGGGCTGGAGCTGACCGAGGGCGCCCGGGTGGTGGTGCGGGCCCGCCCCGACTACTACGTGGCCCGCGGCTCGTTCTCCCTGCGCGCCACCGAGATCCGCGCCGTCGGGCTCGGCGAGCTGCTCGCCCGGATCGAGCGGATCCGCCGGCTGCTGGCCGCCGAGGGGCTCTTCGACGCCGCCCGCAAGCGCCCGCTGCCCTTCGCCCCCGCCGTGATCGGGGTGATCACCGGCCGGGAGAGCGCCGCCGAGCGCGACGTGCTGGTCACCGCCCGCCGCCGCTGGCCCGCCGTCCGGTTCACCGTGCACAACTGCGCCACCCAGGGCCCGACCGCCGCCGAGTCGGTGATCGCCGGCCTGCGCAAGCTGGACGCCGACCCGGCCGTGGAGGTGATCGTGATCGCCCGCGGCGGCGGCTCGGTCGAGGACCTGCTGCCCTTCTCCGACGAGGGCCTGGTGCGCGCGATCGCCGCGACCCGCACCCCGGTGGTCACCGCCGTCGGGCACGAGACCGACACGACCCTGGTCGACCACGTCGCCGACGTCCGGGCGGCCACCCCGACCGACGCCGCGCACCGGGTGGTCCCCGAGATCGGCGAGCAGCGGCGGCTGGTCGAGGGGCTGCGCGCCCGCGCCCGGCACCTGCTGGGCAGCCGGCTGGACCAGCAGGAGCGCTGGCTGGAGCAGGTGCGCAGCCGCCCGGTGCTCGCCGAGCCGCAGCGCCTGCTGGCCGGCCGGGCCGACGACGTCGCCGGCCTGCGCACCCGGGCGACCCGGACGCTGACCCACCGCATCGAGGTCGCCGACCGCGACCTGGTGCACGCCCGGGCGCAGGTGACCGCGCTGTCGCCGGCCGCCACCCTCGAGCGCGGCTACGCGGTGGTGCAGCGGGCGGACGGCGCCCTGGTCCGCGACCCCGCCGGGGTGGGCGACGACGAGCGGCTGCAGGTGCGCGTCGCCGGCGGGCGGCTGCCGGTGCGCGTCGACCGGGCGGCCACCGGGGAGGATGGGACACCGTGAGCACCCCCGAGCCCGCGTCCGCCGAGCCGACCCAGACCTACGAGCAGGCCCGCGAGGAGCTCGCCGACGTGGTGCGCCGGCTGGAGACCGGCGGGCTGACCCTCGAGGAGTCGCTGGCGCTGTGGGAGCGCGGTGAGCAGCTGGCCGAGGTGTGCCAGCACTGGCTGGACCGCGCCCGCGAGCGCCTGGCCGCGGCCACCCCCGCCGAGGACTGAGGCCTCAGGGCGCGTAGGGCTCCAGCGAGCCGGCGAGGGTGGTCAGCTCCGCGTCCCCGGCCGAGCCGGTGACCAGCAGCGTCGCGCCCTCGTCGTCCCGGGTCAGGGCGGTCTCGCCGCGCTCGGTGGTGCGCCGCTGCCAGGTCTCCCCGTCGATCTCCGCGGTGCCGGCGTCGGTGGCCCCGGCGAGGACGTCGTCCAGGGCGGGGTCCCGCGGGTCGTCGCTGACCACGTAGGAGGCGTACTCCTCCTCGGGCGTGAACCAGCCGATCTGCAGGGTCACCGGGTCACCGGTCGAGGCCGACCCGGCGTTGGTGCGCACGCTCGTGGGCCGCCACGCGTCGGGCAGCCCGCGCGGCACCTGCAGCGGGTAGCCGGCCAGCTCGGCGGCCGCGCGCTCGGAACTGGTCGGGTCGACCTCGCGGACCGGGTCGCTGGCGTTCTGCCGCAGCGTCGGGAAGACCACCAGGACCAGGCAGATCAAGATCAGGGGCAGCAGCGAGCGCACCATGTTGGCCGCAGTGAAGCGCTGCATCCGCTTGATCGAGGCCGACGTGGCCTGGACCGCCTGCTCGGGCGTCGCCGGCTCAGCGGCGGCCGTCGCGCCGGAGGGGCGGGTGGGGACCTGCTCGCCGGGGTGCTGGGCGGGCCGGCCGGGATCGGTCATGCCCCTAGGATCGCAGCACCGCTCCCCCCGGCGCCGACAGCGTCGCCGGGCAGCCTCCCGGAGGTCTCGTGTCCCTGCCGCTCCCCGATGGCCCGCTGCCCGCACCGTCCGACTACCGGGGGCCGGCCGACCGGCCGCCACCGGACCGCAACCTCGCCATGGAGCTGGTCCGGGTCACCGAGGCCGGGGCGATGGCCGCCGGCCGATGGGTCGGCCGCGGCGACAAGAACGGCGGGGACGGCGCCGCCGTCGACGCGATGCGCGCGATGATCGGCACCGTCCGCATGCACGGCGTGGTGGTCATCGGCGAGGGCGAGAAGGACGAGGCGCCGATGCTCTACAACGGCGAGGAGGTCGGCGACGGGCAGGGCGGCTCCTTCGACGTCGCCGTCGACCCCGTCGACGGCACCACGCTGATGGCCAAGGGCATGCCCAACGCGATCTCGGTGCTGGCCGTGGCCTACCGCGGCTCGATGTACGACCCGTCGGCCGTCTTCTACATGGACAAGATCGCCACCGGTCCGGCCGCCGCCGACGTCGTCGACATCACCGTGCCGGTCGCGGAGAACGTCCGGCGGGTCGCCAAGGCCAAGGGGGTCGCCCCCCGTGACGTCACCGTCTGCATCCTCGACCGGCCGCGGCACGAGCAGCTGGTCCAGGAGGTGCGCGACGCCGGCGCCCGGATCACCTTCATCTCCGACGGGGACGTCGCCGGTGCGATCGCCGCGGCCCGGGAGGGCACCGGCATCGACCTGCTGATGGGCGTCGGCGGCACCCCGGAGGGGATCATCGCCGCCTGCGCGCTCAAGTGCCTGGGCGGCGCCCTGCAGGGCCGGCTCCGGCCGCGGGACGACGCCGAGCGGCAGAAGGCGCTGGACGCCGGCCACGACCTCGACCGGGTGCTGCACATCGACGACCTGGTCACCGGCGACGTCTACTTCGTCGCCACCGGGATCACCGACGGCGAGCTCCTGCGCGGCGTGCGGTACCGCGCCGACGGGTGCACGACGCAGTCGCTGGTGATGCGCTCGCGGTCGGGCACGATCCGCTCGATCGAGAGCCTGCACTCGCTGGAGAAGCTCGAGCAGTACGCCGCCGTCCCCTTCGGCTCGGGGAGCTGAGCCCTCCGCCGTCCCGGCCCCCCGCTGCTCAGGGCAGCGGCGGCGAGTCGGGGCGGCGGGCGGCCAGCCGGTCCAGCAGTGCCCGCCAGCGGCCGGGCGACTCCCGCGCGTCGGTCCCGTCGGCGCCGCCCGCGTCGTCCGTCATGGGCCGGTCCTGCCCGACCACCAGGCCCGGCGGGGCAGCTCAGGAGTCGTAGAAGACGTCGGCGCAGGAGGTGTCCTCCCCCGCCGTCCGGCGGCCGGCGCAGGTGTCGCCGTACGCCTCGTAGTCCGAGCCGGGGAAGGACTCCTGGTACAGGTCGTCGCAGGGGTTCATCTGCCCGTCGGAGCACTGCTGCGCCAGCCGGTCCAGGTCCGCGTCCGCGCCCAGCCCGGTGGGCGGGAGGGTGGCCGCCGGGGCCGGCACGGGCACGGGCGGGAGGGAGAGCGGCCCCGGGCCCGAGGCCGGGCGTACGACGAGGAGGACGGTCAGCACGAGGACGACCGTGGCCAGGGCGGCGACCAGGCCCCAGAGCAGGCCGGTGCGGTTCGGCGGTGGGGCGGGGTACGGCGGCCACGACTGGGGTGGCCCGTACTGCGGTGCGTACTGCGGCGGCCCCCAGGCCGGCGGGCCGTACGGGGGCTGGCCGTACGGGGGCTGCTCCCCCGGGTTGCCCGGCTCCCCGGCGTGCTGGGGTGCGGCCGGTGGCTGCGACATGGTGGGTCCTCCGCCGGTCAGTCGAGCTCGGTGCAGGCGTAGACCGAGCCGAGCTTGACCCGGCCGCCGCACGTCCCGCCGTACTGTTCGTACTGCGACAGCGGCGGCGACTCGACGAACAGGTCGTCGCAGTCCTGCAGGTCGCCGCCGAAGCAGCCCTGCGCATAGGCGTCGAGCACCGGGTCCGGCCCCAGCGCGCCCGGCTCGACCGCGGGGAACTGCTCGGGCTCGGGCATCGCGTAGGGGTCGACCGCCCCCTCCTCGTCGTACTCGTACTCGTACACGCCGATGTCGTCGTACATGCCCGAGGCGATGCCCTCACCGGCCACGGCACCGGCCTCCACGACCATCTCGCGGGCGCCCGCCAGCAGGAGGACGACGCCGACCAGAGCGGCCACCAGCGCACCGGCGGCCGCCCCCGCGAGCACGAGCACCACAGCCCGCCCGCGTCCGGGCACCGGCTCGGCGGCCGCCGCCGCGGGCGCCCACCCACCGGACGGCGTCCAGGCGGAGGACGGCGTCCACGCGGGCGACTGCGTCCAGGCGCCGGCCGGCGGCTGGACGTACGGGGACCCGCCGCCGTCGGGCGGGGGCTGCGTGGAACCGGACACGGTCACTCCTGGGATCGGGGTCGCGCGGAGCGTAGGTCCGCCGGGGCGCCCCGCGGCCTCCCCGGGCCGACGGGGCCGGGCCGCGTCATCCCCTCGAGGGATCTAGGGTCGCTCCCGCAGCACCATCACCATCGACACCACACCGGGAGCGCAGCGTGGCCACCGAGACCGCCGGCGGGGACTACCGCATCGAGCACGACTCCATGGGCGAGGTCCGCGTGCCCGCCTGGGCGAAGTGGCGGGCCCAGACCCAGCGGGCCGTGGAGAACTTCCCCATCTCCGGCACGCCCATCGAACGCGAGCTGATCGCCGCGCTGGCCGCGATCAAGGGCGCGGCCGCCGGCGTCAACGCCTCGCTGGGCGTCCTGCCCGGCGACGTCGCCGAGGCGGTCTCCACCGCCGCCGCCGCGGTGGCCCGCGGCGACTGGGACGACCACTTCCCCATCGACGTCTTCCAGACCGGCTCGGGCACCTCGAGCAACATGAACACCAACGAGGTCATCGCCACCCTGGCCACCGAGGCCCTGGGGTCGCCGGTGCACCCCAACGACCACGTCAACGCCTCGCAGTCGTCCAACGACGTGTTCCCCTCGGCGATCCACGTGGCCGCCACGGGCGCGATCGTCCGCGACCTGGTGCCGGCGCTGGAGCACCTGGCGGCGTCGCTGGAGCGCAAGGCCGAGGAGTTCGCGACCGTCGTCAAGAGCGGCCGCACGCACCTGATGGACGCCACCCCGGTCACGCTGGGCCAGGAGTTCGGCGGCTACGCGGCGGCCGTCCGCTACGGCATCGAGCGGCTGCACGCCTCGCTCCCCCGGATCGGCGAGCTGCCGCTGGGCGGCACGGCCGTGGGCACCGGCATCAACACCCCGCCCGGCTTCGCCGCCGCCATCATCGAGCGGCTGGCCGCCGACCAGGGCCTCCCGCTGACCGAGGCGCGCAACCACTTCGAGGCGCAGAGCTCCCGCGACGCCCTGGTCGAGGGCTCCGGCCAGCTCAAGACGATCGCCGTCGGGCTGATCAAGATCGTCAACGACCTGCGCTGGATGGGCTCGGGCCCGCGCACCGGTCTGGGCGAGATCGCCCTGCCCGACCTGCAGCCGGGCAGCTCGATCATGCCGGGCAAGGTCAACCCGGTGATCCCCGAGGCCGTCATCCAGGTGGGCGCCCAGGTCATCGGCAACGACGCCGCGATCACCTACGCCGGCACCACGGGCGTCTTCGAGCTCAACGTGACGCTGCCGCTGATGGCCCGCAACCTGCTGGAGTCGATCCGGCTGCTGGCCAACGTCAGCCGGATCCTGGCCGACCGCTGCGTGGACGGCATCGTCGCCGACGTGGAGCAGTGCCGCGTCTACGCCGAGTCCTCCCCCTCGATCGTCACGCCGCTGAACAAGTACATCGGCTACGAGGAGGCTGCGATCGTGGCCAAGCAGTCGCTCAAGGAGCAGAAGACGATCCGCGAGGTCGTGGTGGAGCGGGGCTACGTCGAGGCCGGCAAGCTCACCGAAGAACAGCTGGACGCCGCGCTCGACGTGCTGTCGATGACCCACCCGTAACGCCTCGCGAGCACCCGTCCAGGCCGTCCCACGAGCCCCAGCCGCCCTGCGTCGGCTGGGGCTCGTGCGGCTCCTGGGGACCACGTGCACTCCCCTGCCGCCCGGGCCCTGCCCGGCCCGGCGGTGACGGCGAGTCGCAGGACCAGCCCGGAGCCGGCCGGGCGAGGATCCGTCCTGTCCGGAGCCGGGGCGGGACCACCCCGCCGGGTGCGCACCCCAGCCGGGGCGCACCCCATCCGGTCCGGACACCCGTCGACACACCGACGGACGCTGCGAGCCCACGCTCGGGCGGGTCCTGTCACGTGAGGAGTGCACACGGTGGTCGCACACGAGCTGATCCGGTTCCAAGCCCCCATGCTGCCCAGCCTCGGCGAGGTCGAGCCCTGGTTCGCCGAGGCCGAGCGACTGCGCTGGTTCTCCAACGGCGGCCCGTGCGTCGCCCGGCTGGAGCGCGCCTGCGCGGACCACCTGGGCCTGGAGCACCCCGGGGTGGCGGTCAACAACGCGACGTCGGGGCTGATGGTCGCGCTGCGCGCCTGCCTCGGCACCCCGCACGGCGCCCGCCTGGTGGCCGTGCCCTCCTTCACCTTCGTGGCCAGCGTCAACGCCGTCGTCTGGGCCGGCTTCGAGCCGGTGTTCATCGACATCGACCCCCACGACTGGCTCCCCTCGGAGGCCTCGCTCGCCCGCCTGCGGGACCTGGGCGGCTCGCTGGCCGGGGTCCTGCAGTGCTCCACCTTCGGCACCGCCCCCAGCCGGGCGCGACGGGCCTCGCTGGCCGCCGTCGCGCGCGACCTGGGCGTCCCGGTCGTCGTCGACTCCGCGGCCGGCTTCGGCGCCGTCGACGAGGACGGCCGCCAGCTCGGCGACCAGGGCGATGCGGAGGTCTTCAGCTTCCACGCCACCAAGCCGTTCGCGATCGGCGAGGGCGGGCTGGTCACCGCCCGCTCGGCCGCGGTCCTCGACGCCCTCTCCGAGCTGATCAACTTCGGCTTCGACCAGACCCGGTCGGTGACCGGGCACCTCGGCATCAACGGGAAGATGCCCGAGCTCACCGGTGCCGTGGGCCTGGCCGTGCTCGACCGGTTCGACGACGTGCTGGCGCACCGCCGCGCTGCCGCCGCCTGGTTGCGGGACGAGCTGCAGTCCAGCGGGATCGCCTTCCAGGCCGGCTCGGCCGGGTCGACCTTCCAGTTCGTGCCGATCGCCCTGCCCACGCACGCCATGCGCAACCGGCTGCTGCAGAAGGCGTCGGACTCCCGCATCGAGGTGCGCGCCTACTTCGACCCGCCGATGCACCAGCTCCCCGCGCTCAGCCGGTTCAGACAGGTCGGGGGCCTGGCGGTCACCGAGTCGCTGGCCGAGCGGATCATCGGCCTGCCGATGGCCAACGACCTCACCGCCCCGGCCCTGGAGCGGATCCGGGACCTCGTGTTGAGCGTCAGCCGGACCCCACCTCGTGGCCCCGTCAGCCGCCCTGTCGCGGACCCGGCCACCAGCGCCGGGCACGCGGCGGGCATCCCCGCGCCGCGCGCGTCGGTGCCGGCCGTGCACACGGCGGCCCACCCCGCGGCCGGCCAGGTGGTCCGCACCCCCACGGCGCTGTGAGGCCCGACCCGCACCGCGGCGTGCAGACGGTCACCGGCGGCGGTGCCGCAGGGTCCCGGTCAGCGCAAGCCCAGCGGGCGGGCGGGGTTCCCGGCGACCGTGGTCCCCGGGGCGACGTCGTGGACGACCACGGCACCGGCGCCCACCACGGCGGCACGGCCGATCCGGCGACCGGGCAGCACCACCGCGCCGATGCCCAGGAACGCGTCGTCCTCGATCGTGACCCCACCGGCGACCAGGACCCCCGGGCCGAGCGTCACCCGGTCGCCGAGCCGGCCGTCGTGGCTGACCTGGCACCCGGTGTTCAGGTGGCAGTGGGCACCGAGGGTCACGTTCGTGCTGACGTGGCTGCGCGGGAACACCACCAGGCCCGGGACGCCGCGCAGCGCCTCCGGCACAGTGCTCGACGGGCTCACCGCGCCGGCCGGCAGCAGTCCGTGGCGCTCGGCGAGCTCCGCAAAGCGCCGGCGCAGAGCCGGGTCGCCGACCGCGGGCAGGTGGTGGGTGGCGTCCGTCGGGAGGACGTCGACCAGCTCGTGGCCTCGCTGCCAGATCAGGGCAGCAGCACCCGGGGTGGTCGCACCCGGCTCGGCGAAGACGGTCACCCGCTCCCACGCCGTGCCCTCGGGGAGGGACTCCAGGACGTCGAGCACCTCGCGCGCGTGTCCGCCAGCACCCATCACGACGAGTCGTCGCACCACCACGCGCTCCTCCGAGGTCGCCCGCCCCACGAGGGGGAACAGGACCATCCTGGCCGACCCCGTCCCCCGGGACCCGGCCACCGGCCCGAGCGGCGCCCCCTCCTCCTCCGTCCCCACCCGAAAGGCGAGTGCAGCTCGTGACAGATCCCCGAGTGAGCGTGTTGCTGGTCGCTGGCGACTCCGCAGAGCACCTCGCGACCGCTCTGGCGTCGATCGAGAGCCAGGTGCTCGAGTCGACGATCGAGGTGGTCGTCGTCGACCGCTCCGCGGACGACCGCACAGCCTCCGTCGTGGCGGCGTGGTCGCGACGCGTGGGCATCCCGGCCCACGTCCAGCCCTCAGGGGCGGACGAGGAGCCCGAGCTCGCGCTCCACCGCGGGCTCGTCGCGTGCTGCGGCGCCTACGTCGCACTGCTCGACGCCGGCGACGAGTGGCTGTCGGTGGACGCGCTGCAGCAGCGGGTGCGGTTGCTGGACGAGCACCCCGGCCTGTCCATGGCCGCCACCCGGACCCTCGTCGTCGACAGCACGACCGGCGGGTCACGGACCGTGCCGGCCCTCGACGCGCAGCTCCCCGAGGGCGGCGCCACCGCCGCGGACCTGGCGGACGGCGGCTGGCCGGTGACGTCGAGCTCCGTCGTGTACCGGTCGGAGGTGCTCCACCGGCTCGACCCGGGAGTCTTCGAGACGTCGGCGTGCCGACGTCTGCTCGACCTCGCGACCACGGCGTACGGACCCGTCGGACTGGTGCCGGACGTCGCCACGTCGCACCGGGTCCACCCCGGCGGCGGTCCGGGACCGGACCAGGACGGGGCGCCGCTGGACGCCCGCGCGCTCCTGCCGGAGCACGGTCACCTGCTCGGGCCGGCCGTCCTCCGGCAGCTCCGAGGCGACGCAGCCCTCGACCCCGTGGCCGACCGAACCGGCTCCGCTGCCGTCCCCACCGCGGTACCGGATGCCGCGACGGCAGGCGGCAGGACACCTGGCGCGCGCCGCGGGGTCGTCGTCCTCGACGACTACTTCCCCACGAAGGGGACCGGCTTCCGGATCGCGGAGTTCGACTGGATGCTGCGGCAGGGCGTCGTCGCCGAGGTGATGACGACGGTGCCCGACCTCCCGTCGCTGCTCACCGAGTACGCGACCCTGCACCCCGAGACCCACCGGCAGGTGTCGTCCTACGACGCCCGTCGGCTGGGGGACTTCGAGTGCGCGTCGGTGATGTTCCTCAACAACGCCGCCCACTTCGTGGCCGACCTGGAGCGCGCTGGGTTGCCCTTCGTGCTGACGCTGTACCCGGGCGGCGGGCTGAACCCCGGCACGCCCCGCACCGAGCGCATGCTCCGCAGGGTCCTGGCCTCCCCGATGCTCGAGCACGTCATCACCACGCAGCCGGTCGTCACCGAGCTCATCAGGTCCTCGAGCGACGTCCCGGTGACGGAGGTCCTCGGTGTCACCGTCGACCCCGGCTACCTGCGACCCGGTCCCGGCCTGCGCACCGACCACTTCGGGACCGGCAAGCCGGTCCTGGACGTCTGTTTCGTGGCCCATCGCTACACCGCCGACGGTTCGGACAAGGGCTGGCCCGTCTTCCTCCAGACCCTGCGCCTGCTCACGGACGCCGGCCTCCCCGTGCGTGGCCACGTCGTGGGTGGGTTCGGCCCCGCTGACGTCGACGCGGAGCACGCGCACCTGCCGCTGACCTTCGCCAGCACGCTGAGCACGCCCGAGCTGCGCGCCTTCTACGCGGGCATGGACGTCGTCCTCTCCCCGACGGCCGCGGGGCGACTGGCCCCCGGCGCCTTCGACGGCTTCCCCACGGGCGCCTGCGTCGAGGCCGCCCTCTGCGGTGTCGCGCTGGTGGCCACCGACCCGCTGGGACAGAACCGCCTCTTCACCGACGGCCACGACATCCACATGCCCCCGGCGGACCCCGTCGAGGTCGCGCAGCGGGTCCTGGACATGGTCGCCGAGCCCGGCGGCCTCCAGCGGGTCGCGCAGGCGGGACTCCGGACCGCGCGACGCGCCTACGGGGTGGACGCGCAGCTGTGGACGAGGCGCCGCATCCTGGAGGCCGCCCGGACGCCCGAGCGCGCCCAGACCACCGCCGTCCGCGCTGACCCGCTCGTGAGCGTCCTCGTCCCGACGTACAACGGTGAGCGCTTCCTCCGGGCGGCGCTGCGCTCGGCGCTCGGCCAGAGCCACCGCAACATCGAGGTGCTGGTGGGCGACGACGGGTCGACCGACCGGACGCCGGAGATCCTGCGCGCGGTGGCCGCCGAGGACCCGCGGGTCCGGGTGCTCCGGTTCGACCCGAACGTCGGCCCGCTGGAGAACCCCCGGCGCCTGCTGGCCGAGGCGCGCGGTGAGTACGTCAAGTTCCTCATGCACGACGACGTGCTCGCGACCGACTGCGTCCGCGAACTGGTCCGCGGCATGGAGTCCTACCCCGAGGCGACGCTGGCCTTCTCGCAGCGGGTGCTCATCGACGAGGACGGCCGTCCCGTACCCGGCCACGAGTTCGCCAAGGTGGCGGACCGCCCCGGTCTGATCGAGGGCCGGCCGCTGGGTGACCACGTCCTGGTGAACTGCGCGAACGTGATCGGCGAGCCCACCACCGTGCTCTTCCGCCGCGAGGACGTGGCACCGGAGGACCTGTGGCTCGTCGACGGGCGCACGGTGGACGTGCTCAACGACGTGCAGCTGTGGCTCAAGCTGCTGGCCGAGGGGCCTGCCTTCTACACCCCGAACACCCTCAGCCGCTTCCGCCAGCACGCCGGGCAGAACTCCCACAACCCCCGCTACGTCGGCCGGGGCGAGCGGGACTGGGCCCGGCTGATCGACTGGGGCGCCCGCAACGGCTTCCTGCTCGACGCCGGTCAGCAGCGGCGCGCCCAGGCCCGGGCACTGCTGGAGGCCGCGGCCCGCCTGCACTCGCTGATCGACACCCCCGACCACGGCGCCGCCCTCGAGGCCGCCTACCTCTCCACCGCCGCGCTGGTGGAGCTGACCCGGCCCACCGCGGGGACGCCGACGCAGGGGCTGCCCGAGCGGGCGCACGGCGCCGCCGTGCGGGAGCACCTCGCCCAGGAGCTGGACGTGTGGACCCGGGCGCACCCCGTCGCCCTCGCCGTCCCGGCTCTCGACCAGGCCGAGGTCGACGCGACCGTGCAGGCCCTCCGCGAGGTGCTCGCCGCCGGGGTCGCGGAGCTCGCGGTGGTGGCGGTACCGCCGGCGGACCTCGAGGCCGCGATCCCCCTCCTGGAGACGGCGCTGGCCGCCGGCCCGGACATCGACGTCGAGCTCGTGCCCTCCGACGCCCCCGCGATGATGTTCACCGGACCGTGGCTGGCCGTGGTCCCTCACGGCGGCCGGTGGCACGAGAGCCGCTCGATCGCCACGTGGACCTTCGACCCGGCCGGGCACACCGCCGGACCGGCCGCGGGCGCCGTCGAGGTGCCCCCGTTGACCCGGCGCGGTCTCGCCGAGTGCCGCGAGGTCCTCGCCGGCGTGCAGGAGGAGATCGGTGACCCCAGCGCGATGTGGACGGCGCTGGTGGACGCGCAGTTCCGGCGGTCCGGGCGCCGCACCGAGCTGCTGACCACGGTGGGCGAGGAGTTCATCCGGGACTTCGAGCGGCGCCGGGCCGACGTCCCTGCCGACCGGCCCTTCTTCACCGGCACCCACGCCGGGGGCGTCCGCTTCCTGGGCGACGCCCGGGACTGGCCCTCCGCGCTCCACGCGGTCGACCCGGGGTGCAACAGCATCCTCATCGACGCGCTCAGGGCCGAGCTCTCCCGGCGACCGGGCGACTTCGTCGACGTGGGCACCAACATCGGTGTGCTCGCGGTGAGCATCGCCGCGCACCTGGCGCCGGGCGGGCAGGTGCTGGCGTTCGAGCCGTCCCCGGACACCGCACGCCTGGCCGCGGCCACCATCGCCCTCAACGACGCGGACAACGTGACCCTCCTCGACGCCGCGGTGAGCGACGCCGACGGCTCGCTGTCCTTCAACACGACCCCGGGCAACAGCGCCATCGCCTCCGCGCGGCGCCACCAGTTCGGCCTGCTCAACGAGTGGGAGTCGGTCACCGTCCCGGCCGTCCGGCTGGACACGCTGCACGCGGCCGGCGAGCTCGACGGGGTCTCGGTGGTGAAGATCGACGTCGAGGGCCACGAGCTCGGCGTCCTCCGCGGCGCGCTCGGCTTCATCGCCGCGGTCCGGCCCACGGTCGTCTTCGAGTACACGCCGGTGGCCGCCGCCGACCACGGGTGGACGCAGGAGGACGCGGTCGCCCTGCTCCGCCGCGCCGGCGAGTTCGAGTTCACCGCGCTCTCCGAGAGCGACGGGGGTGTCCTGCCGTTCCCGCTGCCGGCCGGGCACTCGGGCCAGGTCAACGTGTTCGCGCGGCCCGTCGGCCAGGGCTGACCGGGACGGTGGCCCGCCGATGGCGGGACCGGTGCACGCGACCGGTCCCGCCATCGGCACCCGTGCCGGAGGAACACCTGGACCCCTGCCGCCCGAACCGGCGCCGGAAGCAGTAGCGTCCGGAGTGATGAGCGAGACAGCGAGCACCCCAGACGTCGCCCTGCGCTGGCCCGGCGGCGAACTGCCCATGCGGGTCATCCCCTCCACGGAGGGGTCCGAGGGCATCGACACCAGCAAGCTGCTGGCCACGACCGGTCAGGTCGCCCTGGACATCGGCTTCGTGAACACCGCCTCCTGCACCTCGGCGATCACGTACATCGACGGTGACGCGGGCATCCTGCGCTACCGCGGGTACCCGATCGACCAGTTGGCCGGCAAGGCCAGCTTCGTCGAGGTGTCCTACCTGCTGATCTACGGCGAGCTGCCGACGGCGGACCAGCTGGCGGCCTTCGACGACCGGATCCGGCGGCACACGCTGCTGCACGAGGACCTCAAGGGGTTCTTCAACGGCTTCCCCCGGGACGCGCACCCCATGCCGGTGCTCTCCTCGGCCGTCAGCGCGCTGTCGACCTTCTACCAGGACTCGCTGGACCCCTTCGACCAGCGACAGGTCGAGCTGTCCACCGTGCGACTGCTGGCCAAGCTGCCCACCATCGCGGCCTACGCCTACAAGAAGTCCGTCGGCCAGCCGATGCTGTACCCGGACAACTCGCTGGGCCTGGTGGAGAACTTCCTGCGGATGACCTTCGGGTTCCCGGCAGAGCCGTACGAGGCCGACCCGGAGCTGGTCAAGGCCCTGGACATGCTCTTCGTGCTGCACGCCGACCACGAGCAGAACTGCTCCACCTCCACGGTGCGGCTGGTCGGCTCGGCGCAGGCCAACATGTTCGCCTCGATCTCCTCCGGGATCCACGCGCTGTCGGGCCCGCTGCACGGCGGGGCCAACTCCTCGGTGCTGGAGATGCTCGAGGCGATCAAGCGCGACGGTGGCGACATCGGCCGGTTCGTCGACCGGGTCAAGGCCAAGGAGCCCGGCGTCAAGCTCATGGGCTTCGGCCACCGGGTCTACAAGAACTACGACCCGCGCGCCGCGCTGGTGAAGGCCACCGCCGACACCGTGCTGAACAAGCTGGGCGGCAACAACGAGCTGCTCGACCTGGCCCGCCAGCTGGAGGAGATCGCGCTCAACGACGACTACTTCATCCAGCGCAAGCTCTACCCGAACGTCGACTTCTACACGGGCCTGATCTACCGGGCCATGGGCTTCCCGACCAAGATGTTCACCGTGCTGTTCGCCCTGGGCCGGCTGCCCGGGTGGATCGCCCAGTGGCGCGAGATGATCGAGGACCCGGCCACCAAGATCGGCCGTCCGCGGCAGGTCTATACCGGCCCCACGGAGCGCCAGTTCGTGGACCTCTCCCAGCGCTGAGCAGGACCCCGCACTCCCCGAGGCCCCGCCGTCCACCCGGACGGCGGGGCCTCGTCGCGTCTCCCCCCATGGGGTGAGCGTCGTCCCCCGGTGGGGTGAGGGACCTACACCGCCCCCCGGCCTCCGTCGATGGGATCAGGACACCGGACGCCACCTGGCGCCCGGACCGATCTCGGACCCGGGGGACGACGGTGACCGCACCACGCGCGCAGGTCACCGCGCAGCGACCCCGGACGACGTCGTCGACCACCCGCCGCCCGGCCGCCACGACCCGCACCCCCGCCTCCCGCACCCCCGCCGCCCGCACCGGGACGCCCCGGTCCGGCACGCCTCGAGCCCGCACCGGCTCCGGCACCGGCCGGCCGCGTCCTGCGGGCACGCGCCGGCCCGCTGCCCGTCGTCCCGCACCCAGGCGGACCCGCACTCCCGGGGCGCTGCGACGGTGGCGTGACCGGCTCGGCGTGCTCACCGGCGCCACGCTCGCCGTCCTGCTCCTGCTCGGCGTCCTGACCCAGCCGCCCACCGAGGCCGGCCAGGTCCCGCAGGCGCCCACCGACGACGCCCACGCCACCGCCGCCACCCTGGCCGAGGCGACCGCTCGCCACCGCGACGCACTGGCCGAGGCGGCCGCCGCCGACACGCGCGCCCGGCAGGCCCGGGACGCCGGCACCGCCGCCCTGGCCGACGCGGCCGCCGCCCGCTCCGCCGTCGGCACCCGTGCCGCCGCCGCCTACAAGGGCACCCCCGCGCAGCGCTGGCCGGTGGGCCGGCTCTCGGTCGACGCCCCGGGGGCCACCGCCGACGTCCTGCACGCCGCGGGCCTGGTCGAGCACCTCACCGACGACCGGGACGCCGAGGTGGCGCGGGCCGCGCAGGCCGCCGTCCACGCGGCGCGGTTCACCGACGAGGCCGCCGCGGCCGAGGACGCCGCGGCCGCCGCCCGCACCCGTGCCGCCGCCGTCCTGGCCGAGGTCCACGACCTCGTCGCCACCCTGCACCCGGGCACCAGCGCACGGTGGGCCGCACTGTCGACCAGCCCGGCCTCGGCCGAGCAGCAGGAGCGCAACGCGGCCGCCCTCGCCGGGTGGCAGTCCTACCTCGACCGGCTGGTCGCCGCCGACGTCACCCCGCCCACCGCGGCCGAGCTGACCGACGCCGACGACCTGCCCCGCGGGCTGGCCCCGTTGCGCGCCGGCTCCGGCGACCCGGTGCCCGGGGTGGCCACCGCCTACGCCGACGGCCAGACCCTCACCGTGCTGCCCGCGGAGACGATCGCCGCGGTGAGCGCCGCCTTCGCCCAGCTCGGTCGCCCCTACCTCGCCGGGCAGAGCGGCCCCGACGGCTACGACTGCGCCGGCCTCACCGCGACCGCCTGGACCCAGGCCGGGCTCGGCCTGGCCGGGGACCTGGCCGGGCAGTGGGCGCAGGGCACCCCGGTGCCCAGTGGCCAGCTGCAGGTCGGTGACCTGGTGTTCAGCACCCGCGCCGGCGCCGGCCTGGACGACGTCGGGCTCTACCTCGGCGGCACCAGCGTGCTGTCCGCCTCCGCCGACCGCTGGCAGGTCGCGGTGCACGAGGTCGGCGACCTGAGCACCGCCGTCCGGGTCACCGTCCCGTCGGCGACCCCGACCCCGCTGCCGGTGCCCGCCGCCGGCCCGGTGACCTGCAGCGCACCGCCGCAGGCCCCCGGTACCGCGGCCAGCCCGGCCGAGGCGGCCTGGGGCGGCTGGTCCAACGGCCGGATCCCGGCCGACCAGCTGTGCGGCATCGGCCCGTCCCACCGGCTGCGCTGCGACGCGGCCGCCGCGTACACCGCGATGTCGGCGGCCTACCAGGGCGCCTTCGGCACGCCGCTGTGCATCACCGACTCCTACCGCTCCTTCGGCGCGCAGGTCGACGCGCACGCCCGCAAGCCGCGCATCACCGCGGTGCCGGGGACGTCGAACCACGGCTGGGGGCTCGCGGTGGACCTGTGCGGCGGGGTCAACGTCTTCGGCACCGCGCAGACGGCGTGGATGCAGCTCAACGCCGGCCACTTCGGCTGGGTGCACCCGGACTGGGCGCAGGCCCGCGGGCAGAACCCGGAGCCGTGGCACTGGGAGTACGGCAGCCTCGCCTGAGCGGGGCCGGGCCGGTCGGGTCGGTCAGGCCCAGCCGAGGTCGGCGACGGTCTGCCAGGGCAGGGTGGCGCAGGGCTCGGTCGCCTCGGCGGCCAGCCGGCGGGCGACCGGGCCCTCGGCGCAGGCCACCGGGCGGCCGGGGCTGACGACCACGTGCCCGTCGCGCAGCCGCAGCCCGCGGTCGGCCATCTCCTGCAGCAGCGACTCGGGGCGGACGAGGACCGCGGTGTCCAGGCCGGGGGCGTCGGTGGCGGTGCACAGCCCGACCGGGCCCTGCAGGCGGAGCGTGGCGTCGACCGTGGCGGCCCGGCCCAGAGCCGCGGAGCGCACCTGGTGCACCAGCGGCAGCGAGGCGGTGCGCGAGGGGCGCCACGGGACGACCAGCGCGCCGCGGGTCACCGTCACCCGCCAGCCGAGGACGGTCTCCCCCGGGTCGGACCAGTCGAGCAGTGCCGTGCCGGCGGCGGCGGCGACCTCGTCGGGCACCGGGCGCCGGGCCAGCCAGGCGACCACCGCGGCGGTGACCCCCTCCGGGGTCGCCGCGACGCGGGACCGGGTCATCTGCGTGGCGAGCTCGGCCAGCAGCACGCGGGTGCGCCGGCCGGCCTCCTCGAGGACGACCATCGGGCCGGCGCCGGTGCCCTCGAAGACGTCGAACCGGAGCTCGGGGTCGACGTCGGCCGGGGTCAGCCGGGCGAGGGCGGCCCGGACGTCGGGCACCCGCACCTCGGTGCGGTTCAGCCGCGCGAACAGCCCGGCGGGGGCGCCGAAGAGCGTCTCGCTCATGCGCTGCGCCCCCCGGTCAGCGCCGCCCGGGTGACCGGCTCCAGGCCGGGCAGCGACAGGACGCTGGCCAGTTCGAGCGCCGACAGCCGGACGGGGACGACGTCGGCGCCCCAGCCGGTGGCCAGGCGGACGCGGGCGACCGGTGCCGGCCACACGAACTCGCGCGCGGCGGCCACGTGCAGCTCGGTGAGGACGTCGCCGAGGTGGATGGCGGCGACCGGGTGGACCGGGCCGACCTCGAGGGCCTCGGTGACGGCACGCTCGACCTCCGCACGGTCGGGGGCGGTCAGCCAGTGCGGCACGAGCACGACGTGGTCGGGCTCGACGGCCGGGGGGACGCTCATGCGCGGACCGCCGGCCGGCGGTCGCCCGGACGCACCGGCAGCCGGGGCGGAGCGGCCGTCGTCCCGGTCCGCCCCGCGGGGCGGCGGGAGCGGTCCGGCGTGGTCACGAGATGGATATCGGCAGGTCGGGGACCGGTTGGACCCGTGCAACGACCCAGATTCCCCCGGCATCCCGGACACGACTGCGCCCCGGCCCGCCGAGGCGGTCCGGGGCGCAGGTGACGTGCTCGGGCGGCACCGCTGCAGGGGCCCACCGTGCGAACGGTTGCGCCCGTTCAGCCGCCGAGCTCGGAGAGGCGCGCCTTGAGCGCCTGCTCGGCGCGGTCGGCGTGCACGTTCATGTTGCGCACGGAGGTGTTGAGGTCGGCCGAGAGCTGGGTCTTGGTCTGACCGCCCCAGGTCGTCAGGTACCAGGTGGCCCAGCCCAGCACGTTCGGCTGCGCGGCGCGCTGGTCGCGGCGGGCCGTCGGGTCGGGTGCGCAGGCGGAGGTGAGGGCGTGGGAGAGCAGGGTCTGCTCGGCCTCCCCCATGATCTCGTCGGGCACCTCGGCGCTGTCGGGGACGACGAACTCGACCGCGTCCGCCCCGCCGTCCAGCGACTGCAGGTTCCGCAGCCCGTTGAGGGTGGCGACGGTCTGGGAGTTGCGGCGCAAGGTGGCGACGCTCTGCCCCATGTAGGCGGCCAGCTCCTTCTCGCTGGGACGCCGCTGGTGCTCGGCGGTGAAGGCGGCGATGGCCTTCTGCTGCTTGTTCTCGGTGTCGGCCGCGGTGCGCCCGTAGGCGTTGCGCCCGAGGTCGTGCACCCACTTGGACAGCTGGGTGGCCAGGAAGGCGCCGAACGGGACGCCCTTGGCCTCGTCGTACTGGGACACCGCCTTGAGCACCCACTCGGCGACCTGCTGGTCGACGTCGTCGTTGTCGGGCAGGTGCAGACGGATCGTGCTCATGTTCCGCTGGAGGCGCTTGAGGCTGACCCGGCAGTAGTGGCGGCACAGCCCGTCGAGGAAGGCCGGCGGCAGGTCGCGCGGCGCGCGGCGGCGGACGCCGGTCTCCGGGCGCAGACCGACGGTCGCGTAGCCGTGGGTGGCGCACCAGGCGCGGGTGAGCGCGGCCATCTCGTCCCCGGTGCCCGGCTGCCCGTCGACCCGGTAGAGGCCGTCGCCCTCGTCGTAGGTGACGGTCACGTCGGCGGGGAAGGCGGCGCGGAACTCGGCCAGCGGCAGCTCCCGGTCGGTGCGGAAGTGCACCCGGTCGCGCGGGGTGATGGGGGCCAGGAGCCAGCCGTCGGCCTCGGGGATGCCACCGAACACCAGCGGCTCGCGGGTGCGGCGCTCCTCGGGGGCGCTCGCCGGGGCGAGCCCCGCGGGGCGGGTGGACGTCGTCGGGGCGGCGGTCGGGGCGGTGACGAACTCGGACACCGGGTCCTCCTGAGGGGAAGTGCAGGTGGAAGGGGTGAGGGTGCAGAAGCCGGTGGCGCGAGCCGGTGTGGCGCGCCGGGGGCGGTCGATCAGGCGGGCACGGGCACGGCGTGCCGCAGCGACTCGCCGGTGGGCGTGCGCGGGGAGGGGATGCGCGGGGCGGCGGTGGCGCGGGGGGCGGCGACCGGGGCGGCGGCGCGGGGGGCGGCGGCGGCCTCGAGGACGCCGGCGGCGGCGCTGCGCTCGACGGCGCTGGGCTCGGCGACGTAGACCGGCATGAAGTCGTAGAGGTCGGTGAAGAGACCGTCGACGAAGGCGTAGGCGGCCTGGGCCTCGTCGGAGAACTTGGCGATCAGCTCTCGCGGGCCGAGCTCGACGCCGACGGTGACCCGGACGACGCGGTCGTCGCCGGACAGGCCGGTGAGGGAGAAGGAGACCTGCTCGTGCCGGGCGGCCAGCGCGGTGAGCGCGGCCAGGCAGCGGCGGGTGCCCGTGCGCCGGGGGCGCAGCTGGACGTGGACGACGACGGTCTCGGACCAGGTCGCGTCCGTGGACTCCGCGCAGGCGGGGCCGAGCGCGTCCACGTCGCTGCCGACGGCCTCGACGAGGCGCAGGCCGTCGGCAGCGGACGGGTCGATCCGCAGGTCGATGCCGGCGGTCGTGTTCGGTGCGAATGCGCTGAGTGCCATGTCGATCTCCCCCAGTAGCGGTGGCGCTGTGGGGGAAGAGTTGCGCACCCAGGATGCCTCTGACGGCGAGACTCGCCGTCCTGTGACTACTGTGGCAACTGAGGTGAACGACTATTGAGTCGAACCGATCACAGTCATGTCACTCTTTGCTAGTCGAGTGCTCCAGCGCTGGTGCGAATGCTGACAAGGCACCCAGCGCGTCGGCTGCCACCTCGGCCGCCAGGCTGTTCGCCTCGGCGATCTGGCGGTAGACCTCCTCGCGGTGGATGGCGACCTCGCGGGGGGCCTTGAAGCCCAGCCGCACGGTGCCGCCGCGCACCTCGACGACGTAGACCTCGATGTCCTCGCCGATCCGGATGCTCTCGCCGACGCTGCGGGTGAGAGTGAGCATGGGTACCCCTCCATGGGTTCGTGTGGGCCATCCGTGGCAGGTCCCGCCGCTGCGGCGGGACGCAGGGCCGCACCACCGCGGTGGTGCGGCCCTGACACTCTTCTCGGCAGGGGCGGGCGCGAAACGGGCGCCCCCGCCGGCGATCAGCGGAGGAAGTCCAGCAGGGTGGGCTGGATGGCCTTGGCCGTGGCGCCCAGCGCGGCCTGGTAGCCGGTCCGCTGCATCTCCAGGTTCATGATCGTCTTGGCCAGGTCGATGTTCTCGATCTCGCCCGAGCGCGTGGTCAGCGTCAGCTGCAGGTCGCTGTTGACCTGCTTGGCCGTCTCGATCCGGTTGGTCCGGCTGCCGATGTCCGTGACCGCCTTCAGCATCGAGTTGAGCGCGACGTCCAGCGCGTCGAGGTCGGCGGCCACCGCGGCCGGGTCGTCCACGACGTTCTCCGCCAGGTCGCCGATGATCGTGAAGAGGTCCCGCGTCGCCGGGGTGACCCCGGCCGCCGAGGTGACGCCGAAGGCCTCCGGCCCGGTGATGTCCACGCGGACGGCCTCGGCGTCGGACACCTGCCGGGTCACCATGACCGCGGTGTCGGCAGGGCCCGTGGGAGCCCGGAAGCCCTGGTAGGCGCCGGTGGTCACGTCGTAGGCGGTCGTGCCGCTGGTGACCCCGCCGAAGAGCGGGTGCCCCTGCACGACCGTGTTGGCCTGGCCGAGCAGGCTCTCCCGGATGCCGACGAGCTCTGCGGCGACCGCCGCACGGCCGGCCTCGGACATCGAGCCGCTGTTGACCCCGTTGAGCGCCCGCTCCTTGGCGGTGTGGACCTGGGCGATCATGCTCTGCAGGACCGAGTCCGTGGCGTCGAGGACGCTGATCCCGTCGGAGATGTTCCGCGCGTGCTGCACAGCACCGGCCAGCTCCTGGCGGGTCTGCATCGCCGTGTTGGTGCCGGTCGGGTCGTCGGAGGGCTTGTTGATGGTGCGCCCCGACGTCAGCTGCTGCTGCAGCTTGCCGATGGCCTCCATGTTGCGGTTGAGACCCTGCAGGCTGGTGAGCGCGATCGAGCGCTGGGTGATCCGCATCAGGTCACAGCCCCACGCGGCCGGTGCGGTTGATCAGCACGTCTAGCGTCTCGTCGATGGTGGTGATCATGCGCGCGGCGGCGGAGTAGGCGTGCTGGAACTGCATCATGTTCGTCATCTCCTCGTCCAGGTTGACCCCGGAGACCGAGTCGCGGGCGGCGTCGACCTGGCTGCTGACCACGGCCTGGGTGGCCAGGCTGCTGGTGGCGACCGACGCCTCGACGCCCAGCCCCACGATCAGCGACCGGTAGGCGCTCATCGCACCGCCCGCCTTGTTCTGCAGCTTCCCGATCGCGGCGGCGTTGCTGCCGTCCGACGTCGGCCCGGGGCCGACCGTGGCCGCGGCGAGCTGCGCCGGGTCGCCGAGCAGCACCTCGATCGTGGCCGCGGTGACCGTGGCGGACCCACCGGGGCCGCCCAGGAGGGCCAGCCCGCGGACGCCGGCCTGGTCGTAGCCGGCGGTCTGGGCGGTGTTGAACTCGTCGGCGATCTTCTGCGCGACGGCGTCGAGCTGGCTCAGGTACTTCGGGATGGTGGTGGTCAGCGCGGTCACCTTCCCACCGGCCGTGCCGCCCACGGCCACCGTGGTGCCGCCCGGGTCCGTGACGAAACGCGGCGGGTCGGTGGTGGCGGCCACCCGGTCCAGCCCGCCCCGGAAGGTCAGGCCCACCGACGTGCCGCCCGAGACCAGCGTCGCGCCGGAGACGACGACGTCGACCTGGCCGTCGTCGCCGGGACGGGACGTCGCGCCGATGGCGGCCGACAGCTCCAGCACCAGGCCGTCACGCTTGTCCGCCAGCTCGTTCACCGGCAGGCCGGCCTGGACACCGCGCTTGATCGCGGTGTTGAGGTCGGCGATCGAGGCGGCGGTGGCGTTGACCTCCTCGGACAGCACGGACAGGCTCTCGCGCGTCTGGGTCCACTGCTTGTCCAGCGTGGCGCTGGTGGTGCGCAGCTCACCGACGAGGCTGGCCGTCGACTGCAGGACCGCGGTGCGGGCGCCGGCCGTGGAGTTGTCGTTCGGGTGGTTGGCGACGTCCTGCCAGGCGGTGTAGACGGCGGTCAGCTTGGCCTGGACGCCGGTCGTGCCCGGCTCGCGGAAGGCCTGCTCCACCTGGGCGAGGGTGGCGTCGGCGACCGTCAGCCGCGCGGTGGCGCCGCTCTCCAGCTGCGCGCGTCCCTCCAGGAAGGCGTCCCGGATGCGGATGACGCTGTCGGCGTCGACGCCCTGGCCGACCTGGTTGCTGGTGGCGTAGAGCGCCGGGACGACGTTGCCGCCCACCGACTGCAGCTCGGCGCGCTGCCGGGTGTAGCCGGGGGTGTTGACGTTGGCGATGTTCTGACCGGTGACGTCCAGGCCGCGCTGCTGCGCCCAGAGGGCGGTGGTCGCGGTGTTGAGACCCGAGAAGGTGCTCACTTACGACTCCTCGCTGGTGTGGGACTCGCGGGTGGGGGACGCAGTGGGTCGTGCGCCGGCGGTCACAGGGAACCGTCCAGGGTGACCGAGCGGTAGGCGTTGCCGGAGGCCCGGCCCGACTGCGTGTACGTGCCGGCCGACGCGGCGGGCCGGCTGGTGGCGAGCGCGTCGTCGATGACCGCCAGGCCGCTCTCGATGAGCTCCTTGTTGGCGTCGGACAGCCCGCGCAGCTCCGAGACCAGGACGAGCAGCGCCTCGTGGTGCTTGGTGTAGAGGTCGTTCCACGGGGCCGGCGCGACGTCCGCGAGGGTGCGCAGCGAGGGGTTGACCTCCAGGCCGAGCCGGCCGGCGATCTGCTCGGTGGCCGCGGCGCGCTCCACCTCGAGGGTCCGCAGCTGCTCGAGGACGACCTCGATCTCGTGGGCGATCCGGGCGAGCCACCGGCTCTTGCCGGTGAGGATCAGGTACTGCTTCTCCTCGGCCTTGAACAGCAGGAGGTCGAGCAGCTCCTGCTCCCGCCAGAGCAACGTCGACAGGTGCTGGTGGTCCACGCAGGCCGCCTTCCGTGGTGGTCGTGTGCAGCCCTGGTGCAGGCCGGGCCCACCTGTCCGGTGGGCGCTGTCGATGTGGCATCGGCATCGCGCCGGGCGTGGTCAAGTCGAGATCTGCCCGGCGGAGAAATGTGGCGCAGCCCGGTCTCGTGCAGGCCCGGACCAGCCGAGTACAGGGCCGTGACCCCAGCCCGCTCCGCCGTGCTCGACCGCCGACCGACCGACGTCGACGCGCTGGTGACCACCCATCTCCCGCTGGCTCAGTTCGCGGTGAACGCGGTGGCCTCCCGCATCTCCCTGCCCAGCCACGTGAGCCGGGACGACCTGCTCTCCTGCGCGAGCATCGCGCTGGTCGAGGTCGCCCGGCGCTTCGACCCCGACGCCGGCGCCACCTTCGCCACCTACGCCCTCCCCCGCCTGCAGGGCGCCGTCCTCGACGAGCTCCGCTCCGGGGACTGGGCGAGCCGGTCGGTGCGGGCCGCGGCCCGGCGCACCGACGCCGCCGCCGACGCACTCACCCTCAGCCTGGGCCGGCCGCCGACCCGCGAGGAGCTGGCCACCAGCCTCGGCGTCCCGCGCTCGGAGCTGGACTCGCTGCAGATCGACGTGCACCGGGCGGTGATGGTGAGCATCGACGCCGAGACCGGCACCGAGGGCGGCAGCCTGGACCTGCCCGACACCGGCGACTCCCCCGAGCGCGCCCTGCTGCGCGGCGAGCGGGCCCGGCACCTGCACGAGGCGATCCGGGCGCTGCCCGACCGCCTCGACGAGGTCGTCGAGCGCAACTTCTTCGGTGACGAGTCGCTGACCGACATCGCGGACTCCCTCGGGGTCACGCTGTCGCGCGTCTCGCAGATGCGGGCCCGGGCACTGACCCTGCTGCACGCCGCCATGAGCGAGATCTGGGACGGCACCGTGGTGCCCCCGACCGGCGGGGTGCGGGCCCGCAACCAGCAGCGGGCCTACGTCGACCGGGTCACCTCCGGCCAGTCGGCCGCCCGCGAGACCGCAGCCCCGCCGGCTGCGACGGTGCCCCAGCCGCGGCCCCGCTCGCGGCAGCGCTGGATCCTCCCCGAGCGGGACGCGGCCGTGCAGTCCGCCTGACCCCCGCACCACCTGACCCCCGCACCACCGTGCCCCCGGTCGACGGCGACGTCGGCCGGGGGCACGCGCACGTCCACCCGGTCGGCGGCACACACGACGACGAAGGCCCTCTCCTCCGGTGCGGAGGAGAGGGCCTTCGTCGTCGTCGTTCGGTCAGGCGCTGAGTCGCTGGCTGCGGGTGCGGTTCTCCCGGGCCTGCCGCCAGGCGTCGACCCAGCGGGGCGCGGTGTGCTCGGTCAGGTGACCGGCCAGCACCGCCTCGCGGTCGGCCTCGGCGAGCTCACGCCGGCGGTCGGGGTCCTTGACGGCGGCGGTGAGGGCCGTGGCCCAGTCACGGGGCGACTTCGCCCGCCGGCCCAGCCCGAGCCGCTCGTACTCCGCGCTCGGAGAGCGGACCGCGTAGACCCCGCGGGCGGCGTACTCGAGCACCTTGAGCCAGCTCTTGGCGGCGTTGAAACGGTCGTCACGCAGCGGGGCGATGCCGATGTCGAGCGCCTCCCCCACCAGCCCCAGGTACTCCTCGACGTCCGCGACCCACGGGACGGTCTCCGGGTCGCGGGTCAGCCGCAGCCGCTCCCGGGCGTCGTCGGCGGCGCCCACCACCAGGAAGCGGCTCCGCCCGCTGGTCCGCTCCAGCGCCTGCTCCAGCCCGGACTCCATCACCTGCAGGTCGTAGGGGTGCACCCCGACCGACCCGGTCCAGCCGATGGTGACCGTCTCCGGGTCGCGTGCGTAGGCCGGCGGCAGTTCGGCGATCCGGCGCGGGATGGCGTTGGGCACCACGACGCCCCGCCCGCGGGGGGCGTACTCGCCCAGCAGCGCCGGGGTGGACACCGTGACCAGGTCGGCCTCGCGGGCGCAGGCCAGGGCCAGCTTCGCCATGCCGCCGCGCACGAGCGTGTCGTGCCCGGTGTGGCCGTAGGGCACCGCGGAGAAGAGGTCGTCCATCTCCACGACCACGGCGACGCCCTGGGCCTGCAGCAGCCGCACGATCTGCAGCATCGCCACCGTCTTGGGCAGCTGCAGCACGACGACGTCGGCACCCCGGGCGTCGACTGAGCCGATGGAGAGCTCGGCGTCGCCGGGGCGCTGGACCAGCGTGGTGGAGATGCCGTGGCTGAGGGTGACGTCCACCCCCAGACCGGCCTCCTGCACCGCCCGCGCGGGTTCGGTCATGCGGTGGTACTTGGAGCCGCTGAATACGGTGGTGCACAGCAGGACGTTCACGGTCGCGGGGTCCTCCCCGGTCGGGCCTCGGCCCACCTCCCCTCACCGGCCAGACTGCCGCCTGGTCCGTGGAGGTGGGCCCGCGCCACGCGGCGCAGGAGACGTCGGTCCCGGTATCGGCACCGCGCGCACCCGCCGGCACCACGCCGACCGCTGCGACCTGCCCGGACACCCGCTCGTGCCACCCGCCCGAGGGAGTCCGGGAAATCTCTGCGTTTCGGCTCAAGGACGGTGCCCCGGGCGCCGTTACAGGTGAGGCAACGCCCCGCAGCACGGATGCAGCGGGTACCACCCAGAAAACCCACTTCCACGGAGGAACACCATGGGTCTCAGCGTCAACACCAACGTCGCCGCCATGAACGCTTACCGCAACCTGTCGGTGACGGACGGCCAGATGAGCAAGTCCCTGGAGAAGCTCTCCTCCGGGTTCCGGATCAACCGCGCCGCCGACGACGCGGCCGGCCTGGCCATCTCCGAGGGTCTCCGCTCGCAGATCGGTGGCCTCAAGGTCGCCTCCCGCAACGCCCAGGACGGCATCTCGGTCGTGCAGACCGCAGAAGGCGCCCTGACCGAGACGCACTCGATCCTGCAGCGCATGCGTGACCTCGCGGTGCAGGCCAGCAACGACGGCTCGCTGTCCGACACCGACAAGGCGAAGGCCAACGAGGAGTTCACCGCCCTCAAGTCCGAGCTGGACGACATCGCCACGAAGACCACCTTCAACGGCACCAACCTGCTCAACGGCACCTACACGGCCAAGAACTTCCAGGTCGGCTCCAACGCCGGCGAGACCCTGTCGCTGTCCATCGGCAACATGGGCGCCTCCGGCCTGTCGGTCAACGCCTCGGCCATCGGCACCGCCGCCGGCGCCTCGGCGGCCATCACCGCCGTGAACACCGCCATCGGCACCGTCTCCACCGAGCGCGCCAAGCTGGGTGCCACCCAGAACCGCCTCGAGCACAAGATCAACAACCTGAACGCCACGGTCGAGAACCTGTCTGCGTCGGAGAGCCGCATCCGCGACACCGACATGGCCCAGGAGATGACCAACTTCTCCCGGACCCAGATCCTGAGCCAGGCCGGCACGGCCATGCTGGCCCAGGCGAACCAGTCCACGCAGGGTCTGCTCTCCCTCCTGCGCGGCTGATCGACCCGCACCACCTGAGCACCACCCGGTGAGGGGGGAGGCCCCACGGCCTCCCCCCTCATCGGCGTCCTCCCCCCCACCGCAGGTCACCACCGCGAGCCCGAGAGCAGAGGAACCGACATGGCCGGCATGAGCGTGAGCACGGGCCTGATCTCGGGCATCAACTACGACACGATGATCAGCCAGCTGATGCAGATCGAGGCGAACCCGCAGAAGCTGCTGCAGAACAAGCTGGTCGACGTCAAGGCCGACGCCGCCGCCTACCGCGCCGTCAACACCAAGTTCGACGCGCTGCGCAGCGCAGCCGAGGCCATGACCAGGTCGGCCACCTTCGCCGCCGCGAAGGCGAGCAGCTCCAGCCCCGACGTCGTCGCGACCGCCGGGACCACCGCCACGCCGGGCTCGTCCATCACCTTCACGGTCAGCTCGCTCGCCGGCACGCACAGCATGGTCAGCGGCAGCCAGTGGAGCTCCCGGACCGCCTCGGCCACCGCCGACGGCTCCGCGTGGTCGATGACCGTCACCAACTCCGCCACCCAGGCCGCCACCTCGATCGCCGTCCCCGCCGGCGCCACGCTCGCCGATGCCGCGTCCGCCATCAACGGCGCGAAGGCCGGCGTCACCGCGTCGGTCGTCCAGCTGGGGGCGAACGAGTTCCGGCTGCAGCTCACCGCCAGCACCGGCGGCGCCGCGGGCGCCTTCGACGTCACCGGCTCCGGGCCCGCCACGGGGTTCCTGCTCAACGACCAGGGGCGCAACGCCCAGCTCACGCTGGGCAGCGGCCTGACGGCCAGCTCCACCAGCAACGTGTTCACCGACCTGCTGCCCGGTGTGACCATCACCGCCGCCAAGGTCGACGGCTCGACGGTCACCGTCGGCGTCGCCAGCGACCCGAGCGCCGTCGCCGACAAGGTGAAGGCGCTCGTCGACGCCGCCAACGGGGTGCTGTCCGCGATCGCCACCCAGACCGACACCGCCGCGGGCAGCAAGGCCGCGCTCAAGGGCGACAGCACGCTGCGCTCGCTGACCAGCTCGGTCCTGTCGACCATCTCCACGTCCATCGGCGGCGCCTCGGCCTCCACCGTGGGCATCTCGCTGACCCGCGACGGCAAGCTCGCCTTCGACTCCGCGAAGTTCACCGCCGCGCTCGCCGCCGACCCGGCGAAGGTGCAGGCCCTGGTCAACGGGACCGACGCCACCGCCGGGCCGAACGGGACGACCGGGGACGCCGACGACACCGTCGCCGTCCAGGGCGTCGCCCAGCGGCTGCTCGAGCTGTCCAAGCAGGCGAGCAACACCACGACCGGCATCCTGACCCTGCGGGCCAAGGGCGAGGACGAGCGGGCCGCCGGCCTGACCGGCCAGATCTCGGACTGGGACCGTCGGCTGGAGCTCCGCGAGGCCAGCATCACCGCACGGTTCACCGCCATGGAGACCGCCCTGGGCACGCTGCAGAGCAAGTCGTCCTGGCTGTCCTCCCAGCTCGCGTCCCTGTCGAAGAGCTCCTGACCCACCGCTCCCCCGGAGGAAACCCGATGAGTGCCGCCACCCTGCGGAACCGCTACCTCGGCGATGCCGTCAGCACCGCCTCGCCCCAGCGCCTGCTGGTGATGCTCTACGACCGGCTCGCCCTGGACCTCGAGCGGGCCGAGTCGGCACTGACCACCGGCGACCGCGAGCAGGCCAACAACCTGCTCCAGCACGCCCAGGACATCGTGCTGGAGCTCCAGTCCAGCCTGCAGGTCGAGTCGTGGGAGGGCGGTCCCCGCCTGTCCGCGCTCTACACCTGGCTGCACGGCGAGCTGGTACGCGCCAACGTCAAGGGCGACCTGCGCCGCGTGGGTGACTGCCGCAAGATCGTCGAGCCGCTGCGCGACGCGTGGCGGGAGGCCGCGGCCTCCCTCGCCTCGAGCCCCGCATGACCGCCGGCCACGCCTCCCGCAACCGGGTCGGGGACTCCCCCGTCGCCCACGGTGGGGCGCGGAACTGGCCGGCCGTCCTCGACGCGCTCGAGGGCGACGTCTTCGAGGCCGAGGCGACCCTGGCCCGCGGCCGGGCCGACGAGATCGCCGCCTGGGGTCGCCGGTCCACCGACTGGATCCCCCCGAGCAACCTGGGCCCGCTGCCCGACGACCTGCGCGAGCGCGCTGCCCGGCTGCTCCAGCACCAGCTGGCCGTCGCCGAGGCCCTGGTCGAGCGGATCACCCAGTCGCAGAAGCAGCGTGACGTGGCCGCCCGGATGTCCTACGCACCGACCCGCCCCGTCGCCTCCTTCATCGACCGGGCCCTGTAGCTCCCACCAGCCCCACCGCACTCCCCCGTCCCCCGGGGCCAAAAGCGCGACTTTGGCCCCGGGGGACGTGTGCATTGTGTGACTGCATGCATCCGATCGGGTGCATGTGGTCATGATCGGCGCCCGCCCTGCCGAGAAGGCAGGAGCACGGAACGCACCATTCGCCACGGATCGGCGGCCCCTCGCTCCCAGGACCCCCTGGGCGCGCGTCCCGCCGTACCCGGAGGAACCCCGTGCTCCGTCGCTCCCTGCCGAGCGTCCGGTGATCATCACCGACTCGACCATGACCGCGCTGCACGCGTCCCTGACCGGACTCCAGCAGCGTCAGCGCGTCACCGCCGACAACATCGCCAACGTCCAGACGCCGGGCTTCCTGGCCGGCCGGGTGGACTTCGAGTCGGCCCTGCAGAACGAGATCGCCAACGGCGAGACCCCCGTGGTCGGCCGGTCGATGACGAGCCGTTCGCTGGACCCGACCCGCACCGACGGCAACAACGTCAACCTGGACACCGAGACGGTGATCGCCACCGAGACCGGCCTGCGCTACCAGCTGTCGATCAGCGCCCTCGACGGCAAGTACGCCCTCCTCCGCTCCGCACTCCGGACGCAGTGACGTGGCCGCCTTCGACACCCTGGGCATCGCCGGGTCCTCGCTGTTCGTCCACCGCAAGTGGATGGACGCCGTCTCGGACAACATCGCCAACATCAACACCGTCAACCCGGCCGGCGAGGACGCCTTCCAGGAGCGGATGGTCGTCGCCCAGGCGGTCGACTACGGCTCCGGTGAGGGCGGCGTCCGCGTCGCGCGCACCGAGCTGGGCTCGGCCGAGGGCCGGATGGTCTACGAGCCGGGCAACCCGCTGGCCGACGCCGAGGGCTACGTCCGCCGCCCCGACATCGACCTCGGCGACCAGATGACCCAGCTCCTCATGGCCCAGCGCGGCTACCAGGCGAACCTCGCCACCATCAAGAGCGCCACCGAGGCCTATCAGATGGCCCTGCAGCTCGGGAAGGGCTGACCATGACCTCGCCGATCTCCGCCATCTCCGCGTTCACCGCCGGGATGCCCACGCCGAACATCGACGGGACGTCCGGTGTCTCCGGCGTCTCGATGAGCCCGTCGGCGACCTCCGCCGTCGGCGACGGCGGGTTCGCCGACGTCCTGACCGGCCAGATCGACCAGCTCAACGCCGTCCAGGGCAACGTGGACAGCCTGGCGCTGAAGGCGGCCACCGGCGACCTGCGCGACGCCCACGACTACATGATCGCCAGCACCGAGGCCCGCCTGGCCACCGACACCGTGGTCACGCTGAAGAACTCCGCCGTCGCCGCCTTCACCGAGATCATGAGGATGCCGGTCTGATGCCCCCCGCCCTCGCCGGCCCGCTGAACCGGGTCAAGACGCTGCTGTCGACGATCAGCGTCGGGCAGAAGATCGTGATCGGCCTGCTGCTGGCCGGTCTGCTGCTCGGCGGCTTTGTCTTCACGCGCTGGATCACCGCGCCGACCCTGTCGCCGCTGTTCAGCAACCTGGCCTCGGCCGACGCCTCGGCGATCGTCGAGGAGCTCACCGCCCAGGGCGTGCCCTACCAGCTGGCCGACGGGGGCGGGACGATCATGGTCGCCCAGGACGCGGTGTACGACCTGCGCCTGGCGATGAGCGGGAAGGGCCTGCCCGAGGGCAACGAGACCGGGTACGCGCTGCTGGACAAGCAGGGCATCACCACCAGCGAGTTCCAGCAGCAGGTGAGCTACCAGCGGGCGCTGGAGGGCGAGCTGTCGACCACCCTCAAGGCGCTGGACGGCGTGCGGTCCGCGGTCGTGCACGTCGCGATGCCCAAGGACGACGTCTTCGCCACCGACGAGGGCGAGCCCACCGCCTCGGTGCTGCTGGACCTGGCTCCGGGCGCGGAGCTGGGCGGCGAGCAGATCACCGCCGTCACCCACCTGGTCTCCTCCAGCATCCAGGGCATGGCCCCGGACGCGGTCACCGTCGCGGACTCCACAGGAGCCGTGCTGTCGGCCGCCGGCGAGGGCGTGACCGGTGGCGGGGGCGACGCCCAGGCCGAGGCCGAGCAGGGCTACGAGGCCCGGCTGGCGGCCAACGCCCAGCAGATCCTGGACCGGGTCGCCGGGCCGGGGAGGTCGGTGGTCTCCGTCCGGGCCGACCTGGACTTCTCCAAGCGGGACACCACCAAGGAGAGCTACCAGTACAACCCGGCCAACGTGCCCACGTCGGAGACCCGCACCACCGAGGAGTACACCGGCACCGCCGGTGCCGTCGGTGGCGTGCTGGGCGCCGAGGACACGGCCGGCACCCCCGGCGGCGACTCCGCCTACAACAAGGAGTCGACCACCACGAACAACCCCGTCGACAAGACGGTGGAGACGGTGCAGAACGCCCCCGGCGACGTGCAGCGGCTGACCGTCTCGGTGGCCATGGACTCCGCCGCGGCCGGCGGGCTGAACCAGCAGCAGGTGCAGGACCTGGTGAGCACCGCCATCGGGCTGGACATCGCCCGCGGCGACGCGATCACGGTGGCCACGATGGCCTTCGACACCTCCGCCGCCGAGCAGGCCGCCGCCGACCTCGCCGCCGAGCGGGAGGCCGAGGAAGCCGCCCAGATGTGGTCGATGATCAAGACCGGCGGCATCGCGCTGGGCATCGCCCTGCTGGTGCTGGTCGTCTGGCTCCGCTCGCGGCGCAACCGCGAGGAGTACGAGGAGCTCGAGGACGAGCCCCTGGACTACGAGCGCATCCAGGTCGAGAGCATCCGCGACCCCGAGCTCGACGACCGCGCGGCCCAGCTGGCCAACGCGCAGCGGGAGAAGGTCCGCGGCGAGATCTCCGAGATGGTCAGCGACCGTCCCGACGAGGTCGCCACCATGCTGCGCGGCTGGTTCGCCGAGTCGAGGTGACACCGCGACGCCGACGGGCCGGGTCCGACCGGACCCGGCCCGTCGGCGTCCCGGACTGCCGATGGAAGAAGGGGACGCCGAACGCGTCCGGTGACAGGAGGACTGAGCAGTGAGCATCGCCGGGACGACACCGCGTGAGCGAGCATCGCAGGGAGCGCCAGCGACCGAGGAGCGGAACGAGCGCGGGGTCCGGCCATGAGCATCGCCAGCGTCGAACAGCTCGTCGGGATGCCGGCGACCGCCCAGATCGCGGTCCCCCGCAGGGAACTGCCCGGGCTGCGCAAGGCAGCGGTGTTCCTCGCCCAGCTGTCCAAGGAGGAGGCCGGCGCCGTCCTGGCGCAGCTGCGCCCCTCCGAGGTCGAGCAGCTGACCGGTGAGCTCATGCGGCTGCAGGGCGTGGACGGCGCCGACGTCGACGACGTCCTCACCGAGTTCCACACGCTGATGAACGCCCGGCGCTTCGTGGGCACCGGCGGCGTGGAGTTCGCCCGCGAGGTCCTCGCAGCCGGGCTCGGCGAGGAGCGGGCCGACGGCATCCTGTCCCGGCTCAACGTCGTCTACACCGAGCTGCCCTTCGCATCGCTGCGCAACAGCGACGTGCGGCAGCTGGTCACCTTCCTCAAGGACGAGCACCCGCAGGTGGTCGCCCTCGTGCTCGCCCACCTGCCCGCGCCGCAGTCGGCCGAGGTGCTGTCGGGCTTCCCGCCGGACCAGCAGGCCGACGTCGCCTACCGGATCGCGATGATGGACCGCACCGCCCCGGAGATGGTCCGGATGGTCGAGGAGGAGCTCGGCCGCCGGATGGGGTCGCTGCTGGCCTACCAGGACATGGCCACCGTCGGCGGCGTGGAGACCCTGGTCGAGATCATCAACCGCTCCTCCCGGCCCACCGAGCGCTCGATCCTGGAGTGGCTGGAGAAGAGCGACCCCGAGCTCGCCGAGCGGATCCGCTCGCAGATGTTCGTCTTCGAGGACATCGTCACGATCGACGACCGGTCGCTGCAGCTGGTGCTGCGCGACGTCGAGGCCAACGACCTGGCCACCGCGCTCAAGGGCGTCAAGCAGGACGTCCGGGACAAGGTGGTCCGCAACCTCTCCGAGCGTGCCGGGGAGAACCTCCTGGAGGAGATCGAGCTGCTCGGCCCGGTGCGCACCCGCACCGTCGAGGAGGCCCAGGCCAAGATCGTCGCGGTCATCCGCGTGCTCGAGGAGCAGGGCGTGCTGACCATCTCGCGTGGCGGGGACGATGACTTCGTCGCGTGAGACGTTGCTCCTGCGCGGGGCCTCGGCCGCCGACGCCGTCCCGTACCAGCGGGCGCAGGGCGCCCCGACGTGGGGACGGCGCTCGGGCCCCCGGGGCGCGACCGACGGCGCCGCCCCGCAGGCCCCGACCGCCGAGCCGGTGCCGGCCCCCCGCGACGAGGTCCCCCCGGTCACCGCGCCCCGGGCGCCCGTCCCGCCGGTCCGGGTCGCCCCGGTCCCGGTCCCCGACGCCGCCGCCCGCGCCGACGCCGCCTCCACCACCCGGGTCGGGCTGCGGCTGGGCGAGGTCTACGCCGAGCAGCTGGCCAAGCTGCGCGAGGAGGCCCGCCGCGCCGGCTGGGCCGCCGGCCACGCCGAGGGCCTGGTCGCCGCCGAGGCCGTGGTCCGCGCCGCCGAGCAGGCCGCCGAGGAGCGGCTCGCCGCGGTGCAGGCCCGCTGGGAGCGGCGGCTGGCCTCGGCCACCGCCGCGATGGGCGCTGCGGTCGAACGCCTCGACGCCACCGCCGTGCCCGTCGTCGACCAGCTGCGCGAGGACGTGCTGGACATGGTCGTGCTGCTCGTCGGCGACCTGCTCGGCCGCGAGGTCGCCCTCGCCGACAGCGCCGGCATGGACGCCGTCCGCCGCGCCCTCGTCCTCTGTCCCACCGACGTCCCGGTCCGCGTGCGGCTGCACCCCGACGACCTCGCCGAGGTCCCCGCCGAGGCGCTCGCCTCGCTGCCCGGGTCGGTCACCGTGGTCGGCGACGAGACCGTCGAGCGCGCCGGGGCCCTGGCCGAGGCCGGCACCCAGCGCGTCGACGCCCAGCTGTCGGCGGCCTTCCAGCGGGTCCGCGAGGTGCTCCGCCCGTGAGCGCCACCGAGGTCCTGACCCGCGCCCGCGCGGCCGCCCGCCCGCAGCTCACCGGCATGGTGACCGGCGCGATGGGGCTCACCCTCACCGTCGAGGGCGTCGCCGCCGCGGTCGGTGACCTCGTGGAGGTGGCCACCGGGCCGCGGCCGCTGCTGGCCGAGGTCGTCGCCCTGAGCAAGGACCGGCTGACCTGCATGCCGCTGGGCGACCTGTCCGGGGTGCGCTCCGGCGCCCGCGTCCGGGCCACCGGCATGCCGCTGCAGGTGCCCGTCGGCGAGCAGCTGCTCGGCCGCGTGCTCGACGGCCTGGGCCGGCCGATGGACGGCGGACCGCCGCTGGGCGGCACCACCCGCTTCGTCGACCTCACCAGCGAGACGCCCAACGCGCTGACCCGCGCCCGGGTCGACCGGCAGCTGGCCACCGGGGTCCGCGCGCTGGACACCCTGGTCCCGATCGGGCGCGGCCAGCGCCTGGGCATCTTCGCCGGCTCCGGCGTGGGCAAGTCGACCCTGATGAGCCAGATCACCCGCGGCACCGACGCCGACATCCGGGTGATCGGGCTGATCGGCGAGCGCGGGCGGGAAGTCCGGGAGTTCCTCGAGGAGGACCTGGGCCCGGAGGGCATGGCGCGCACCGTCGTCGTCGTCGCCACCTCCGACGAGCCGCCGCTGGTGCGGCTCAAGGCCGCGTTCGTGGCCACCCGGATCGCCGAGGGCTTCCGCGACCAGGGCCGCGACGTGCTGCTGATGATGGACTCGATCACCCGCACCGCCATGGCCCAGCGCGAGGTCGGCCTGTCCGCGGGTGAGCCGCCGGCCACCCGCGGCTACCCGCCGAGCGTCTTCGCGATGATGCCCAAGCTGCTGGAGAAGGCCGGGACGTCGACCACCGGGTCGATCACCGGGCTCTACACCGTGCTGGTGGAGGGTGACGACCACAACGAGCCGATCGCCGACACCGCCCGGTCGATCCTGGACGGGCACGTGGTGCTCACCCGCAAGCTCGCCACCCAGGGCCACTTCCCGGCCATCGACGTCCTGGAGTCGATCTCCCGGGTGGCCACCACGATCGTGCCGGGTGCGCAGATGACCGACGCCCGGGAGGTGCGCCGGATGATGGCCGCGCTGCGCGACGTGCGGGAGCTCATCGAGATCGGCGCCTACCAGACCGGCACCGACCCGCTCGTGGACCGCGCCCGCCGGCTGGTGCCGGCGATCGACGCCTTCCTGCGGCAGTCGGTCGAGGACGCCACCCCGCCACCGGAGGCGTTCGCCCGACTGCACGCCCTCGCCACCGCCGCATGAGCCCCCGTCGCGGGACCACCGGCGACCCCGGCACCGCGTCGTGAAGCAGCCCGCCTTCCGGCTGGAACCGGTGCTCCGGCTGCGCCGCACCGAGGAGCGGACCGCCGCCCTCGCGGCCGCCCAGGCCGCCCAGCAGGCCACCGAGGCGGCCGAGCGGGCCGAGCGGGCCGCCGTCGCCCTGACCTCCCGGGCGCTGCCCGCGCACCCCTCCGGCGGTGCGTTCATCGCCGCGATGGTCGCGTCGGCCGCCGCGGCTGCCGATGTGTCTGCTGCACGGGCACTCGCACTCGCCCAGGCGGAGCAGGCCGAACTGGTGCGCGCACGGTGGACAGCCGCCGCGCAGCGCACCAAGGCCCTGGAACGCCTGCGGGAGCGGCACGTGTCCGCACTGCAGACAGCCGCCGACGCGGCCGAGGCCCGGGCGATCGACGACCTGGTCACCGGCGCGCACAGCACCCGGACGACGGAGGAGGAGGAGACGTGGACGGACTAGCCGCGGTCCAGAGCCGGATCAGCGCGATCCACGCCCGCTTCCTGCCGCCGGTGCCCGCGGCGCCGGCCGCCTCCTGGACCAGCGCCGCCACGGCCGCCGGGCTCACCGGCACCGCCTCGGCCACCGCCGCCCCCGCGCCCGCGACCGCCCCGGCCGGCGCCGACACCGGGACCGGCGCGGAGGTCGTGGGCGCGGCGACGAAGTACCTCGGCGTCCCCTACAAGTGGGGCGGCACCGACGCCTCCGGGCTGGACTGCTCCGGGCTGGTCCAGCGGGTCTACGCCGACCTGGGCATCGACCTGCCGCGCACCTCCGCGCAGCAGGCCACCGCCGGCCGCCCGGTCGCCTCCCTCGCCGAGGCCCAGCCCGGCGACCTGGTCCTGTTCGACCACTCGTCCTCCCGCGCCGGCATCGACCACGTGGGCATCTACCTCGGCGGCGGCAAGATGATCGCCGCGCCCCAGGAGGGCGAGGTGGTGAAGGTGCAGGACGTCGGCACCCCGACCCTCATCCGCCGGGTGCTGCCCGACGGCGCGGCCGCCGCGACCGCTCCGCCCGCCGGCGGCGGGGCCCTCGCCGGCCTCCCCTACGCCGACCTGTTCGCCTCCGCCGGCGCGCGGCACGGGGTCTCCCCCGCGCTGCTGGCCGCGGTCGCGAAGACCGAGTCGGGCTTCGACAGCTCGGCGGTCTCCCCGGCCGGCGCCCGGGGCCTCATGCAGTTCATGCCGGCCACCGCGAAGAGCCTGGGCGTCGACGCGGGCGACCCGGCGTCCTCCATCGACGGCGCGGCCCGCTACCTCAGCAGCCTCACGCAGCAGTTCGGCTCGACCGAGCTCGCGCTCGCCGCGTACAACGCCGGCCCCGGTGCGGTGAGCCGCGCCGGTGGCGTGCCGCCGTACGGCGAGACGAAGTCCTACGTCCAGAAGGTCACCGACACCGCGAAGGCCTGGTCATGACAGCTCCCTCGGTCCTCCCCCCGGTGCCGGCCGCGACCCGCGCCGGCGCCCGCCATGCGGCGTCCTCGTCCCCGGACAGCGCCCCGGCCTTCGCCAGCGCGCTCGACAGCGCCCTGCAGACCAGCCGCGACACCCCCCGCGACAGCCGCGCCGACGACGCGGCCCGCGCCCGCGCCCGCAGCGACCGCGCCACGACCGACGCGACGGACCGCACCCCGGTCCGGGACGACGCGACAACGCCGGCCACCGACGCCACCACGACCGACCCCGCGGACGGCGAGCGACCCGCGGAGGACACCGAGCCCGCGACCGACGCCGCCGTCCCCGTCCCGCTGCCGCCGGGCCTGTGGGCGCTGCTGGCCGCCGCGGCCCCGGTGGCCACCGCGCCCGCCGGGGAGGTCGCCGACCCCGCCGCGGCCCTGCCCGCCGCCGTCGTCGTCGCGGCCACCGTGGCCGGCCCCACCGGCGAGCTGCCGGCCGCCACGCTGCCCGTCCCCGCGCTCACCGTTCCCCCGCTGCCCGTCCCGGCGACCGGCCCAGCCGTCCCGCAGCCGGGGGCCGGTGTCCCCGCCGACCCGGCTGCCGCCGTCGACCAGGACCCCGCACTCCCCGCCCTCACCGTCGTCCTCGACCCGGCGCCGGTCACCACCTCCGGCCCGGGCACCGGGCCCGGTACCTCGCCGGCCGGCGAGGTGACCCCGCTGCTGCTCCCGCCCCCGGCGTGGGCGGGCACCTCCGCCGGCACCCCCGACGGCTCGTCGGACGAGCCCACCGCCCCGGCCGCGCCCGCAGCCGAGGCGCCCGCGGTCACCGTCGACACCGAGCCGGCGTTCACCCTGGGCGCTGCGGCACCGGCCGCGTCCACCGCGCCGGCCGCTGCGGCGACCCCCGCCGTCCCCGTCCCGCAGCCGCCCGTCGCCGAGCAGCTGGGCCGGCACCTCGCGGTGCTGCGCCACGCCCCCGACGGCAGCCAGACGATGACCGTCGTCGTCACCCCCGACGACCTCGGCCCGGTCACCGTCGCGGTGACCGTCACCGACGGCGCGCTCGACCTCTCCCTGCTCGGCGCGCACGACGCGAGCCGGCGGGCCCTGCTCGACGCCCTGCCCGACCTGCGCCGCGACCTCGAGGGCGCCGGCCTCTCGCTGAACTCGCTCGAGGTGGGCACCGCCCCCGGCGACGGCGGCGCCGGCTCGCGCTCGGCCCAGCAGCAGCTGCTGGACGCCCGCGCCGGGCAGCAGGGCGCGGGCCAGCCCGGCCAGCAGGCCCCCCGCGGCCGCGCCTGGGGAGCTGCTCCGGAGCACCTGACCACCGGCACCCCGACCACCGACACGTCCACGTCGTCCGGCGTGGACGTCCGCGTCTGACCAGGAGGCCGCTCGATGACCACCCCGATCACCGGCACCGTCGGCACCCCGACGCAGACCGCCAGCCCCAGCGCCGACCGCGCCGACCAGATGGGCAAGGACACCTTCCTCAAGCTCCTGGTCGCCCAGATGCGCTTCCAGGACCCCAGCAACCCGACCAGCAGCAGCGAGTTCATGGCCCAGACCGCGACCTTCACCCAGGTGGAGAAGCTCGAGGAGATCGCGGCCCAGAACGCCGAGCTGCTGACCCTGCAGCGCTCGCTGAGCGCCGGTGCGCTGGTGGGCAAGCACGTCGCCTACACCGACGACACCGGGACCACGCTCACCGGCGCGGTGTCCTCCGTGCTCGTCGCCGCCGGCTCCGAGCCCCAGGCGATCGTCGGGGGCAAGTCCGTGCCGCTGGGCCGGATCACCGAGATCACCGTCGCCGAGGTGGCCACCCCCGTCACCACCCCCCCGGCGAGCACGCCGTCCAGCACCACGCCGCCCGCCGGCTGACCCCGGGGCCGCCGCGCCCGCCCACCACCCCGCTCACCGACCACGAGGAGTCCTCCCGTGCTGCGTTCCATGTTCTCGGCCATCTCCGGCCTGCGCGCCCACCAGACCAAGCTCGACGTCGCCGGCAACAACATCGCCAACGTCAACACCGTCGGCTTCAAGGGCAGCCAGACCGTCTTCGAGGACACCCTGTCGCAGGTGCTGCGCAACGGGTCCTCGCCGCAGGGCGACACCGCCGGCACCAACCCGGCGCAGGTCGGCCTGGGCGTCAAGGTCGCCGGCATCACCACGAACTTCGGTCAGGGCTCGACCCAGAACACCGGCCGCGCCAGCGACTTCATGATCAGCGGCGACGGCTTCTTCGTCACCAAGCAGGGCAACGAGAACCTGTTCACCCGCGCCGGGTCCTTCGACCTGGACGGCGTGGGCAACCTGGTCACCCCCGACGGGGCGAAGCTGCAGGGCTGGACGGCGGGCGCCGACGGCACCGTCGACGTCAACGGCCCGATCGGTGACCTGCGGATCCCCTCCGGCCAGGTGCTCGCCCCGGTCGCCACCACCGGCTTCGCGCTCGGCGGCAACCTGTCCGCGGCGGGGTCGACCACCCCGGTCACCTCGCAGATCAGCGTCTACGACGACCTGGGCAACGCCCACCCGGTCAGCGTCACCATGACCAAGCTGGCAGGGGCGAACACCTGGTCGGTGGAGTTCGCCGACGCCTTCTCCGGCTCGCCGGTGCCGATGGCCTCCAACCCCCCCACCATCACCTTCAACGCGGACGGCACGCTGCCCGCCGGTCAGGCCCCCCTCACCCTCACCGGCCCGTCCGGCCCCGTGACCGTCGACCTGGCGAACCTGACCCAGTTCGGCGGCAAGAACGACGCCGCGGCGAAGACCACCGAGGACAGCGGCTCGGCGATGGGCGTCCTGCAGGGCTACTCGCTCAGCAACGACGGCACGATCGTCGGCACCTACTCCAACGGGCTCAAGCAGTCCCTCGGCAAGCTTGCCCTGGCCACCTTCACCAACCCCGGCGGGCTGGAGAAGGCCGGCAACAGCTCCTTCCGCGCGGCCGGCAACGCCGGCAACCCGCTGATCGGCGCGGCCGGCACCGGCGGGCGCGGCTCCCTGTCGGCCGGGGCGCTGGAGATGTCCAACGTCGACCTGGCCGAGGAGTTCACCGGCCTGATCGTGGCCCAGCGCGGCTTCCAGGCCAACAGCCGCGTGATCACCACCTCCGACGAGATCCTGCAGGACCTGGTCCAGCTCAAGCGCTGATGACCGGCCCCGGCGGCCCGCTCACCCCCGCGGGGGGATCGGGCCGCCGGGCTCAAGCACCCCGCACCACCTCCCGATGACACCAGTGCGACGGCGACGACGCCCGCACCGGCAGCCGTCGCCCCGACCCCAGGAGCTCCCCCGTGATCCGTCTGACGCGCCTCAACGGCGAGCACTTCGTGCTCAACGCCGAGCTGATCCAGCGCGTAGAGGGCCACCCCGACACCGTGGTCACGCTCCGGGACGACACCAAGTACGTCGTCACCGAGACCGTCGACCAGGTCGTCCGCGAGGTCCGCGACTACCGCGCGGGCATCCAGGCGGTCGCCTTCCAGATGGACCGCGGTGAGTACCGCCCGCCCACGACCACAGATCTGAAGGGGACCGAGAACGCCTCGGTCGTGCCCTTCCCGAGCCGAGACGAGCGCTGACCCATGGACCCCGCCACCCTGATCGGGTTCGTCATCTCCCTGGTCGCCTTCTTCGTCTTCATGGTCCTGGAGGGCGCCGACCCCACGTCGCTGATCTTCCTCCCGGCGATCATCCTGGTCATCATCGCGACCTTCGGGGCCGCGCTGGCCAGCCAGACGATGGCCGACCTGAAGAAGATCCCGACCTGGTTCAAGATGGCCCTGGTGCCGGGCAAGGTGCCGCCGGCCACCGAGCAGATCCAGGTCCTGGTCAGCCTGGCCGAGAAGGCCCGCAAGGAAGGCCTGCTGGCCCTCGAGGCCGAGGTCAAGAAGATCGAGTCGCCGTTCCTCAAGCGCGGTCTGCAGATGAGCATCGACGGCACCGACCCCGAGGACCTGCGCACCATCCTCGAGGGCGAGATCACGGCCAAGAAGACCGAGGACAAGGTCGCCGCCAAGTTCATGAACAACATGGGCGGCTACGCGCCGACCATCGGCATCCTCGGCTGCATCGTCGGCCTGATGAACGTCATGGGCAGCCTCAGCAACCCCGAGGCGCTGGGCCCGATGGTCTCCGCGGCGTTCATCGCCACCCTGTGGGGCGTCATGGCGGCCAACTTCTGGTTCCTGCCGATGGGCGCCAAGATCCTGCGCGTCAGCGCGCTGGAGGCCGCCCAGATGGAGCTGCTCGTCGAGGGCATCGCCGAGATCCAGGCCGGCACCAGCCCGCGCACCGTGCGGGCCAAGCTCACCTCCCTCGTGCCGCCCAGTGAGCAGGAGCGCGAGGCGGCATGAGCAAGACCGGCAAGAGCGGGAAGGGCGGTCACGGCGGCCACGGCGGCCGGGCCAAGAAGCACGAGGAGCACGAGGAGCACGAGAACCACGAACGGTGGCTGGTGTCCGGCTTCGACATGATGACGCTGCTGTTCGTGCTGTTCGTGGTGCTGTACGCGATGAGCTCCATCGACGCGGCGAAGTTCACCGCCTTCGCCGAGGGCGCCCGCGAGGGCGGCGGGGCGCCGGTCACCATCCTCAACGACGGCGCCGCCATCGACGCCCCGACGGAGAACGACAGCCCGCTCAAGCCGGTCCAGGTCGCCCAGGAGGCCGCGATCGACGGCACCGCGCAGACCGCGGCCGAGGCCGCGGCCGCCGAGGCGGTCGCCGCCGACCAGGCGGAGCGGACCGCCGCGGAGGCGAAGGCGGTCTACGACCAGCTGGCGGCGGCACGTGAGGCCCTGGCGGCCGCGGTCGCCGCGGCCGGCCAGGCCGGGTCGGCGGAGTTCGTCATCGACGAACGCGGTCTGGTCGTGCGGGTGGTCTCCGACCCGGTGCTCTTCGAGCCGGAGTCCGCCGTGCTGCTGCCCGCCGGGAAGACGGTGCTGGACGCGCTGGCGCCCGGGCTGTCCGCGCTGCCCAACCCGCTCCGCGTCGAGGGGCACGCCAACTCGCTGCCGGTCACCCGCGGCGGCCCTTGGCCGTCGAACTGGGAGCTGTCGGCGATCCGCGCCACCACGGTGCTGCGGCACCTGTCCGAGGCCGACGGCCTCGCCGAGGACCGGATGTCGGCGGCCGGCTACGGCAGCACCCGGCCGCTGGTCCCCGACAGCGACCCCAGCTTCGTCACCGTCAACCGGCGGGTGGACATCGTCGTGGCGTCCACCGCGTCCCCCGGGGCCAACGCCCTGCTCCCCGGGCTGGAGGCGGCGGCACAGGACGGCACCGCCGCACCGGCCGCGGGCACGCAGGGGGCCACCACGGTCAGCACCACCGAAGACGCAGGTCACGGCACCACCGACTCCGAGGGAGGACACGGATGAGCAAGGACAGGACCACGAAGGACGCCAAGCCCGCGGACGAGGAGGGCACGAAGGGCGGCAAGAAGAAGCTGCTGATCATCGGGCTGGTCGCCGTCCTGGCGATCGGTGCGGCGGCGTACTTCTTCGTCTTCAGCGGCAGTGGCGAGGCCGAGGCGGAGCCCGCCCCCGAGGCCGGCACCGTGGTGCTCGCCGTCGAGCCGGTGGCGATCAACCTCGCCGGCGGCAGCTACCTCAAGCTGGGCTTCACCCTCCAGATGTCGGCCGCCTACGACCTGCACGCCGGCGGCGGGCACGGCGCCGGCGCCAAGCCCGACGGCTCCAAGGCCATGGACATCGCCATCTCGCAGTTCTCCGGTGCGGCCCTGCCCGACGTGCAGAACAACCGCGAGGCGATGAAGGCCCACTTCGAGGAGGCCGTCATCGAGGCCTACCACGGCGACGTCTACGAGATCTGGTACACGAGCTACGTCACCCAGTAGACGAAGGACCCCCTCGCCCCCCGGCACTCGCCAGCTCGTGCCGGGCCCCTGCGAGGGGGCCGGCCAGCACCACTCCTGACGCTTCACCCCCACCGGGGCGCTCCCGTACCAGCCGGTGCCGGTTCCCCGGTGCCGGCTGGTCCCCGGCGGTCAGGGTCCCCCCGGGCCCCGCCGATGAGGACATGCGTGAGCCTGTCCGACATCGCGGCCGACGCGCCCAGCGTCCCTGCCCCCCGGAGCCCGGAGGGGCAGGGGCGCTCGCGCCGTCGCGTACCGCGCACGTACGACTTCCGCCGCCCGACGAAGCTCTCCCGTGAGCACGTCCGCATCCTGCAGATCGCGCAGGAGAACTTCGCCCGCCAGGCGACCACCACCCTGACCTCGATGCTGCGCACCGGGGCCCGGATGGAGCTCGTCGGCATCGAGCAGTTCTCCTACGACGACTACATCGCCACCCTGCCGCCGTCCTACTTCCTCGCCGTCTTCACCCTGGAGCCGCTCCCGGGCAAGGGCCTGCTGGCCTACCCGCTGGAGACGGCGATGGCGATCGTCGACCACATGCTCGGCGGGTCCGGCGAGGGCGAGCAGCCCGTCCGGCCGATGACCGGCATGGAGAGCGCCATCACCGGCCACCTCCTCGACCGGCTGCTCGGCGAGCTGGCCGAGGCCTTCGCGCACATCACGCCACTGCAGCCGGTCGTCGACGGCGTCGAGTACAACCCGCAACTGGCCCAGGCCGCCTCGGGGTCCGAGACGGTCATGGTCGGGTCCTACAGCCTGCGCATCGGCGAGCGCGAGCCCGAGGCCACCCTCGTGCTGCCCTTCGCCGCCTTCGCGCCGTCGCTGACCAACGCGGCGTCCCCGCAGCTGTCGGAGTCCGCGCGGCACAAGCGGCAGCGCGCCTTCGAGGCGCTGACCGAGCGGCTCAACGACGTCCCCGTCGACGTCAGCGTGCGGTTCAACCCGATCGTCGTGCCCTCCGGCGACCTGCTGTCGCTGGCCGAGGGCGACGTCCTGCTGCTGCGGCACGCGCAGGACTCCCCGCTGGAGGTCACGACCAACGACGTGGTCTTCGCCCAGGCACTCCCGAGCAACCACCGGCGCCGTCTGGCCGCCGAGATCGTCCCCGACACCGGCACCGGCGAACAGGATCGACCATGACCACCGCCTTCAGCACCCCGTCCGACTCCGACACCATCGCCGCCGCGGTCGCCGCCGCCGCGCAGGCCGCAGCGGCGGCCATGCCCGCCGAGCTGGACCTGCGCGCCGGGGACGCCGTCGCCGACCCGGAGGCGGTCCCGCTGCCCCCGGCCCCCGGCGCGGCCGTCACCGCCGCACTGGGCGGCGAGGTCAGCGGCGACATCGTGCTGGTGCTCTCGGAGGAGATCGTCAGCGCGCTGACCAACTCCCCCGTCGGCGCCATGGACGTCGCGACCGCGCTGCGCCCCGCGCTCGAGGCCGCCGCCGCCGCGCTGGGCAAGGTCCGGGTCGCCGCCGAGCGGGTCGAGGACGTCGTCCCCGCACTCGACGGCCTGCGCGACAAGGGCGTCTTCCTCGCCGTCCCGCTGCTGCAGGGCAACGAGATCTGCGCGACGCTCGCCCTGCAGGTCACCCTGCCCCGTCCGCGCGAGCGGCGCGGCAGCCTGGACCTGCTGCGCAACGTGGCCATGGAGGTCACCGTCGAGATCGGCCGCACGCGGATGACGGTCGCCGAGCTGCTCTCCCTGCACCCGGGCGAGGTCATCGAGCTGGACCGGGCCGCAGGCGCACCGGCCGACCTGCTGGTCAACGGCACGCTCATCGCCCGCGGCGAGATCGTGGTCGTGGACGAGGACTTCGGGCTGCGGATCAGCGAGATCGTGACCGACTCCGGCGAGTACGGGGCGCCGGGCGCATGACCACGAAGACGATGAGCGAGCGAGCATCGCAGGGAGCGCCAGCGACCGAGGAGCGGAACGAGCTCGGAGTCGAGTCATGACGTGGATGGTCATCCGCCTGGTGCTGTGCCTGGGGCTCATCGCCGGGGTGCTGTTCTACGCGAGCAAGCTGGCGCAGAAGCGCGGGCTCGGCGGTGCCACCGGCGTCATCGAGGTCGTCGCGCGGCAGCGGATGGGCCGTGCCAGCACCGTCTCGGTGCTGCGCGTGGCCGGCCGGGTGCTGGTCGTCGGCTCGACCGAGGAGCAGGTCACCCTGCTGGCCGAGGTGGAGGACGAGGAGCTGCAGGCCGCGCTGGCCGCCCAGCTCGGGCCGGCCAAGGCCAGCACCGACGGTGAGCCGGTGCCGATGACCCGGCGGATCCCGGTGCCCACGGGCCCGGGCGCGCTGGCCGGCTCGGTCCTGGACAAGAGCACCTGGACGTCGGTCGTGCAGGAGCTGCGCGAGCGGACGGTGCGCCACTGATGGCCACCTCCCTCGGGATGCCGGCCGCCGCCCACCGCGTCCGCCGCCTCTCGTGGCTGATGCCGCTGCTGATGCTGGCCGTCACCGGCGCCCTGTTCGCGCTCGCCGGGCCCGCACTCGCCGCCCCGACCGCACCCGTCGCGCCCAGCGAGCCGGTCGCCCCCGTCGTCGACGGCGGCGGCCTGGACATCTCCATCGGCGGGGACAGCCCCAGCAGCGCGGTGACCCTGATCCTGGCGATCACCGTGCTGTCGATCGCGCCCTCGGCGCTGCTGCTGGTCACCTCGTTCACCAAGATCCTCGTGGTGCTGGCGCTGACCCGCAACGCACTGGGCCTGCCCACCTCGCCGCCGAACCAGGTGCTGACCGGGATCGCGCTGTTCTTGACGATCTTCGTGATGGGGCCGGTGTTCGGCGACATCAACGACGTCGCCGTGCAGCCCTACCTCGACGGCTCCATCTCGGCCTCGGCCGCCTACGACAGCGGCGTCGCGCCGCTGAAGACCTTCCTGCTGGACAACACCCGCGACGACGAGCTCAAGATGATGATCGGGCTGTCGGGTGAGGAGCGGCCGGCCGACGAGGCGTCGGTGAGCATGCTGACCCTGGTGCCGGCGTTCGTGTTCTCCGAGCTCAAGAGCGCCTTCATCATCGGGCTGGTCGTGTTCATCCCGTTCCTGGTGCTGGACATGCTGGTCAGCGCCGCACTGATGGCGATGGGCATGATGATGGTCCCGCCGACGGTCGTGTCGCTGCCGTTCAAGCTGCTGCTGTTCGTGGTCGTCGACGGGTGGTCGCTGATCGCCTCGGCCCTCGTGGGGTCCTACGCATGAGCGACGCGGACGTCACCGACATCGCCGTCAAGACCATGATCCTCGGGGCCAAGGTGGCCGCCCCGGTGCTGCTGACCGCGCTGCTCGTCGGCTTCCTGATCTCGCTGTTCCAGGCGGCGACCCAGATCCAGGAGCCCACCCTCTCCTTCGTCCCGAAGATCATCGCGGTGGCCATCGTGCTGCTGGTGACCGGCAACTGGGTGCTGGCGGAGCTGGTCTCCTTCACCAACCAGCTGTTCGAGTCGTTGCCGCGGTTGCTCGGCCGGACCTGAGGTCACGATGGACCTGTCTGTCCCCTCGGCCACGCTGGCGGCGCTGCTGCTCGCCAGTGCGCGGGCCACCGGGTTCATCGTCATGGCACCGCCGTTCAACTCCGGCAGCATCCCCAAGCCGGCCAAGGCCGCGCTCGCCCTGGCGCTGTCGCTGGTCGCCTTCCCGCACATCGTCGGCACCGTGCCGGAGGTGACCGCCGGGTTCCTGGTCGTCACGGCGATCACCGAGGCGGTCATCGGCGCGGCGCTGGGCTTCATCGTCCAGCTGTTCTTCGCCGCCGTGCAGCTGGCCGGCGACCTCATCGACGTGACCGGCGGCTTCACCATGCAGCCGGCCTACGACCCGCTGTCGCTCAGCTCGCACGGCGTGATCGGCCGGCTGCACCACCTGCTGGCGATCACCCTGCTGTTCACCAGCGGCGCGCACATGCTGCTGGTGCGCGGGTTCGTCACCTCTTACCAGGGGCTGCCCCTCGGCGGCTCGCTGCCGGCCGAGCAGCTCGGGCCGGTGATGCTGACGGCGTTCTCGATGATGTTCCTGGCCGCCGTGCAGATCGCCGGGCCGATGGTCGCCGTCCTGATGCTGGCCGACGTCGCCCTGGCGCTGCTGTCCAAGGCCGCGCCCGCGCTGAACATCTTCTCGCTGGGCTTCCCGGTCAAGATCATGATCACCCTGACCATGCTCGGGTTGACCTTCCCGCTGCTGCCCTCCGCCCTCGACGGCCTGATGGACAACGCGCTCGAGGCCATCACCTCGCTGCGCAGCGGCTGACGTGCGCGACCACCCGGGAGGAGGTGACTGATGGCCAAGGACGGACCGGGCGGTGAGAAGACAGAGAAGCCGACACCGGAGAAGCTCAGGAAGGCCCGCAAGGACGGGCAGATCCCCAGGACCCAGGAGCTGGGCACCTGGCTGGGGACGGCGGCGGCCAGCGTGCTGCTGCCGATGCTGGTGGAGAAGGGCTTCGGCGAGGTCCAGACCCTGTTCGTCCAGATCGGTGCCATCGCCGGCAACCCGGAACCGGCCGCCATCTCGGCGCTGCTCGGGCAGGCGCTGAGCGTCTTCATGTTCGCCCTGCTGCCCACGGCGCTGGCCATGATGCTGATCGGCACGCTCTCCTCGGCGGCCCAGGGCGGCGTCACCTTCGCCACCAAGAGCATGAAGCCGACGCTGAAGAAGCTGAACCCCTTCCCCGGGATCAAGCGGATGTTCGGCACCCAGGGCCTGTGGGAGGCGGCCAAGGGGATCATCAAGACGGTCGCGCTGACCGTCGTCATCGTCGTGACCTCGGACCGGGCGCAGGAGCTGGTCGCCGCCTCCGGCGCCCTGCCGCTGTCGGAGGTGACCCGCACCTTCACCGACTCGGCGGTGCTGATGTTCCGGGTCGTCGGCATCACCGGCCTGGCCATCGCGGTCGCCGACTACGTCGTCGTCCGCAAGAAGATGATGAAGCAGCTCAAGATGAGCCACACCGAGATCAAGCAGGAGAACAAGCAGGCCGAGGGCGACCCGCACGTGAAGGCCCAGCGGCGGGCGACCCAGATGGCGATGTCGCGCAACCGGATGATGTCCGAGGTCGCCGACGCCGACGTGCTGCTGGTCAACCCCACGCACGTGGCGGTGGCGCTGAAGTACGACCCGCTCCGCGGCGCTCCCCGGGTGGTCGCCAAGGGGGCCGGCGAGGTGGCGGCGAAGCTGCGCGCGCGGGCCGAGGAGTGCCGGGTGCCGATGGTGCAGGACATCCCGCTGGCCCGGGCCCTGCACGGCTCCTGCGAGGTCGGCCAGGAGGTGCCCGCCCAGCTGTTCACCGCCGTCGCCCGGGTGCTCGCCTTCGTCATGCACCTGTCCGCCAAGGGGGTGCGCGGCGGCGTCCACCGCCCCGGCTTCGAGGCCCCGGCCGTCGAGGACCTGCCCAAGGCGGGCCGCCGCCGCCGCTGAGGAAGGACCCTCCTGACCCGTGGGTCACTCCCCCACCACCGCCGCGGGGCCGGTGGGGCCGGGTGTGACCAGCGGGGTCTGCGGGCTGCCCGCGTCCGGCCCAGCGGTACGGACCGTTCCCACGGCTGCCGAGAAGGTCGGTGAGGAGCGCACCGGCACCTCAGCGGCACAGGAACGAGGTCCCATGGGCAAGCTGGCCAAGGCGGCAGTACCCATCGGAGTCGTCGCCATCGTCCTCATGCTGGTGGTGCCGCTGCCCGCTGCGCTGATGGACCTGCTGATCGGCCTGAACCTGGCGATCTCGCTGCTGGTCCTGCTGGTCGCCATGCAGATCCGGCGGCCGCTGGACTTCGCCGTCTTCCCCTCGCTGCTCCTGGTCGCGACGCTGTTCCGGCTCTCGCTGAACGTGTCCTCGACCCGGCTGGTGCTCACCGACGGCTACGCCGGCAAGGTGATCGAGGCCTTCGGCCACATCGTCATCGGCGGCTCGCTGGTCGTCGGCATGGTCATCTTCATCATCCTGACCGTCGTGCAGTTCGTGGTGATCACCAACGGTGCCGGCCGCGTCGCCGAGGTCGGCGCCCGCTTCACCCTCGACGCGATGCCCGGCAAGCAGATGGCCATCGACGCGGACCTCAACGCCGGCCTGATCAACGAGGCGCAGGCGCGCAGGCGCCGCCACGAGGTCACCGCCGAGGCCGACTTCTACGGCTCGATGGACGGTGCGTCCAAGTTCGTCAAGGGCGACGCCATCGCCGGGATCATCGTGACCCTGGTGAACCTCATCGGTGGCTTCGCCATCGGGGTGATCCAGCGCGGGATGGCGCCGGCCGAGGCCGTGACGACGTTCTCGCTGCTGACCGTGGGCGACGGCCTGGTGTCGATGATCCCGGCCCTGCTGATGTCCACCGCCACCGGCATCATCGTGACCCGGTCGGCCACCGACGGCGACATGGGCAGCGACCTGATGGCCCAGCTCGGCCGGTTCAAGATGCCGGTGCGCATCGCCGGCGGCGCCTCCCTCGGCCTGTGCCTGATCCCCGGCCTGCCGAAGCTCCCCTTCCTGCTCGTCGGTGGCCTCTTCCTCGTCCTCGCCGCACGCATGACCGAGGAGCCCGAGGTCGACGAGGACGCCGAGGCCGCGGCCGCGGCACAGGGCGCAGCCGAGCCGCAGCCGGACTCCCCCGAGGCGATCGCCGACCGGATGCGGGTCGACCCGCTGGAGCTCGAGGTCGCCTTCGACCTCGTCGAGCTGGTCGACACCGCCCGCGGCGGCGACCTGCTGGACCGCGTCAAGGCGCTGCGCCGCAAGGTCGCCATGGAGACCGGCCTGGTCATCCCGCTGGTCCGCACCCGCGACAACCTCGACCTGCCCGCCTCGCAGTACGTCATCTGGCTCAACGGCGTCCCGGCGGCCAAGGGCTCCTCGCCCGCCGGCACCGTGCTGGCGATCGGCGACCACCTCGACGGGCTGCCCGGCAAGGCCACCCGCGAGCCGGTCTTCGGGCTGGCCGCCAAGTGGGTGCCCGCCGAGCTGCAGCGGCAGGCCGAGATGGCCGGCGCCACGGTGGTCGACCGCTCCTCGGTCATCACCACGCACCTGGCCGAGGTCGTCCGGCAGAACGCCTCCGCCCTGCTGGGCCGCGAGGACGTCAAGGTGCTGGTGGAGATGGTCCGCCGCTCGCACCCCGCCGTCGCCGACGAGCTCACCCCCGCACTGCTGAGCCTCGGGCAGGTGCAGCAGGTGCTCCAGGCGCTGCTGGAGGAGAACGTCTCCATCCGCGACCTGGTGCGCATCTTCGAGGCGCTGTCGCTGCGGGCGAAGGTCTCCACCGACCTCGACGGCCTGGTCGAGGCCGTGCGCAACGCGCTGGGTGCGGCGATCAGTCACCCCTACGTCACCGAGGACGAGCGGCTGCACGTGATCACCCTGGACCCCTCGTTCGAGCAGCGGCTCCTGGAGTCGGTGCGGCAGACCGAGGGCGGTCAGGTGCTGGCCCTGGACGGCCACACCGTCGACGTCCTGGTCCGTGGCTGCACCGACCTCCTCGAGGACGCCGAACGGCTCAACCTCTCCCCCGTGCTGGTCTGCTCCCCGCAGGTCCGCGCCGCACTGTCCCGCCTGGTCCGCCAGGTCCTGCCCCGGTTGTCGGTCATCTCCTACAACGAGGTGTCCCGCACAGCACAGATCGAGTCCCTGGGAGTGGTGAGCGGTGCCTACGCAGTCCGTTGAGGCCGCCACGCGTGACGAGGCCATCGCCGCCGCGCGTGAGCAGTTCGGGCCCTCGGCCCGCGTCGTCGGGGTGCGCCGCATCCGTTCCGGCGGGATGTTCGGCTTCTTCACCAACGAGCGGTTCATCGCCGAGGTGGAGGTCCCCAAGGCCACGGACGCCGGTGCAGCCGCCGCGTCCGCCGTGCCCCAGGACGCCGCCCGCACCCCCCGCCCGGCCGCCGCGCCGTCCCTGGACGACCGGATGGCCGAGCTCGCCGAGCTCCTCGGTGCGGCCGCCCCGCAGACACCAGAGGTTGCGCTGTACGACCGGGCCGGCGCCACCGCCGCCCCGGCCGAGCCGGCCCGCCGCCCGGTGACCGCCCGCGCCCTCGCCGCCGACCGGATCGCCGCCGACCGGGTCGCCAGCCCGGCGCGGGCCGTCGCCGCCGCCCGCGCCGCCACCCCCGAGTGGGTCGACGAGTGGATCGACGAGCCGGCACCGGTCCGGTCCGCGCCCCGCTCCCCGGGGCGGACCGCCGCCGCTGCAGCCGCTGCCGGCCGGCGTGGTGCCGCCGCGCCCAAGCCGTTCGCTCCCGCCAAGGCGACCCTGATGCTGTCGGCGGAGGAGCTGCGGGCCCAGCGCCCGGCGGCCGAGCCGGCCGTCGAGGAGCCCGTGCGTCCCTCCCCGTTCGCCGCTGCGCTGACCCGGATGGTGGCCTCCAGCCCGGTCCAGGCCGCCGCGGAGGTGGCTGCGGAGGTGGCCGCCGCTGAGGCCGCCGAGGAGTCCGCCGCCCTCGCGGAGGCCGCCGCCGTCGAGGCGGCCGCTGCCGAGGCAGCCCGCACCGCCGCCGCCCGGGTCGAGGCAGCCGCCGCCGAGGCCGCACGTCAGCAGGCCCGGGCCGCTGCAGCGGAGTCGGCCCGCGTCGAGTCCGCCCGTGTCGAGTCCGCCCGTGTCGAAGCCGCCCGCACCGAGGCCGCCCGGACCCGCGCCGCCGCGGAGGCCGCCGCGGCCGCTGCCGTCGCGGCGGAGGCCGCCCAGGTGCAGGCCGAGGCCGAGGAGGCCGCCCGTCTCGAGGCCGCCCGTCTCGAGGCCGCGCGTCTCGAGGCCGCGCGTTTCGAGGCCGCGCGTCTTGAGGCCGCTCGCATCGAAGCTGCCCGCGTGGAGGCTGCCCGGCTGGAGGCCGCCCGTGTCGAGGCCGCCCGTGTCGAGGCCGCCCGTGTCGAGGCCGAGCGTCTCGAGGCCGAGCGCCTCGAGGCCGCGCGGTTGCAGGCCGAGGCGGAGGCCGCCGAGGCCGCCCGCATCGAAGCTGCCCGTGTCGAGGCCGCCCGGCTGGAGGCTGCCCGGGTGGAGGCCGCTCGGCTCAAGGCAGAGCGCGTCGAGGCCGAGCGTCTCGAGGCTGCGCGGCTGCAGGCCGAGGCGGAGGCCGCCGAGGCCGCCCGCATCGAGGCCGCCCGGCTCGAGGCCGTGCGTCTTGAGGCGGCCCGGCTCGAGGCCGAGCGTCTCGAGGCCGCTCGGCTGCAGGCCGAGCTGGAGGCTGCCGAGGCCGCCCGCCGCCAGGCCGAGGCGCAGGCCGCTGAGGCCGCTCGCGCGGAGGCCGTCCGCATCGAGGCCGCCCGGCTGCAGGCCGAGGCGGAGGCCGCCGAGGCCGCCCGCGCCGAGGCTGCCCGGCTCCAGGCCGAGGCGGCCGTCGAGGCAGCTCGCCGTCAGGCCGAGCTCGAGGCCGTCCGGATCGAGGCAGCGCGCATCGAAGCCGCGCGCATCGAGGCGACGCGCATCGAGGCGGCGCGCATCGAAGCCGCCCGCGCCGAGGCTGCCCGCCTCGAGGCCGCCCACCGTGAGGCCGTGCGCGTCGAGGCCGCCCGGCTGCAGGCCGAGGCCGAAGCTGCCGAGGCCGTCCGCATCGACGCCGTCCGCATCGAGGCCGCGCGTGTCGAGGCTGCCCGCATCGAGGCTGCGCGTGCCGCGGCTGTCCGGGCGGAGGTGGCCGCGCTGGTCGCGCCCGTCAAGGTGGACGTGCCGGCGCTGTCGATGGTCGAGTCGGTGCGCACCGCCGACGAGGAGCTCGCCGACCTGCTCGAGGAGGTGCTGGCGGCCAACGGTTCCGGCCGCGGGCGTCACCGCTTCCCCGACGCCCTGGCCGAGGACCGCGTCCGCGACGTCCCCGAGCCGTGGGCCTGCGACACCACCGCGCCCAGCGCCTACGACACCGGTTCCCACCGGGTCGCCGCCCAGCGCGGCACCGCTTACGCCAGCGACGCCCGTGTCGCCCAGCGCGCCGCCCAGGTGGCCGCCGCCCAGACCATGGTCGTGGACGCCGTCGTCGTCGACGAGTCCCCGGCCGAGGAGGTCCGCCACATGGACGCACGCACGCCCGAGCAGCAGCGGTCCGCCGTCCCGGTGACGCTGGCCCGTACCGCCAGCGACCCGGCACCGCTGCCCCTCGACGCGACCACGGCCTTCCCGGCGCTGTCCCTCATGCCGCAGGCGCTCGGCGGGTCGGGCCGCCCGGCGCTGCTGGGGCGTCCCGGCGTGCCCCCGGTGCGCCGCGGCCGGCCCCCGGTGCCGGCCACCACGCGGCCCGCGGTGACCGCCCGTCCGCACCAGGCGACCGCCCCGGTGTCCATCGCCCCGGCGTCCCGTCCGGCGACGGCCCTGCCCTCCGCGGAGGAGACCGGGACCACGCTGGCCACCGTCACCCGGCTGGTCCCGGCGCCGTCCACCGCGCTGGCCCCCTTCGCGATGACCGGCCCGGAAGAGCTCGAGCTCCAGCTGCTGACCCTCGGCGTCCCCGACGTCATGCTCGGCCCGGACTTCTCCGCCGACGCCGCCACCCGCGGCGTCTACGCGGCCCTGACCCGGACGCTGACCGAGCACCTGGCCCCCGCGCCCTACGTGGTGGCCGAGCCCGGCGACGTGATCATGGTCGTCGGCCCGGGCGCGGAGACCTTCGCCGCGGCCCGCTCGCTGGCCCTGTCGCTGCGCCTGGAGCCCGAGGACGTGCAGTGGGCCGCCGCCGGCGCGCTGGCCGGCATGGCGCAGAGCACCAGCCGCATCACCTCGCTGGAGACCGCCCTCGAGCGCCGCCGCACCGCCACGAGCGACACCGTCACCATCGTCGCCGTCGATGCCCCGCTGCGGACCTCGGGCGGCCCGTGGCTGGAGCACATGCTCTCGGTGTGGGCACCGGCCACCGTCTGGGCGGTCATGGACTCCACCCGCAAGCCCGAGGACCTCGTGCCGTGGCTGGACGCGCTCCCCCGCGTCGACGCCGTGATCGTGCAGGACACCGACGCCACCGCCGACCCGGCCTCCGTGCTCGGTCACGTGGACGTGCCGGTCGCGCTGGTCGACGGCGCCCGCGCCACCGCCCACCGCTGGGCCTCCCTGCTGTGCGAGCGCCTGGAGGAGATGGGCGCATGATCAGCCCGTTCCGGTGGGACGTCGTGATGACCGGCTTCGTGCTGGCCGTCCCGGTCCTCCTGCTGGCACTGCGCGGCGACTTCAGCGCCGACGACGTCCTGACCCGGCTGCCGTGGTGCCTGGCCGCCGGCTGGGCGGTGGTGGCGCTGCTGCGCTGGGCCAGCACCCCGCCGCCCCCGGTCAGGCCCAGCCGCACGGGCACCCACCCCGCCACCGCCCCCGCAGACGGCGAACCCGCCCCCACCGCCTGATCCACAGCCGCTCTGCCGGGCACCGGTGTCCGCCGGCCGCACTGCACGGTCTTCTTCCCCGTTGCCCGCGCTGCAGCACGTGCACCGCGCGCGAACGGCGAGCAATGAGCCGGTCCACAGCGCGGCCCGCCGTCCACAGACCGTCGTCCCCCGGCCCGCCGCACCGGTCGCCGGGTGAGGCTGCGGCGGTGAGTCCCTCTGCCGAGCCCCCGTTCCTCGTCCTGCGCCGCCAGGCCCTCGACGCCGGTCTGGTCGACGACGAGATACGCCGACGGCGTAGGCGAGGCGAGTGGTCGGTGCTGCAACGCGGGGCCTATCTGGTCGGGCCAGCCCAGCCCGGCCCGAGGCTCCAGCACCAACTGATGGTCCGCGCGACCCTGGCCGGGCTCCGGGTGCCTGCTGTGGTCAGTCACGTGTCGGCCGCTGTCCTGCACGACCTGCCGCTGTGGGGGCTGCCGCTCCGCCAGGTGCACGTGACCCGGCAGCCACCGGCCCGCAGCGGTGACGAGGGCAGGCTCCGGTCACACGTCGCTCGTCTGGCACCCGAGGACGTCGTCCTGGTCGACGGGACCGCGGTCACCAGCGTCGCCCGGACGGTCCTGGACATCGCCCGAGCGGTCCCCTTCCCGGCCGCCCTGGCCGTCGCGGACGCAGCCCTGGCACGCGATCTGACGTCGCCCGAGGAGCTGCGCGCCGCACTCGATGCCGGGGCCGGCACCCGTGGCAGCCGGTCGGCACGCCGGGTGGTGCTGGCTGCTGACCGCAGGAGCGAGAGCGTGGGCGAGAGCCGCAGCCGTGCGCTCATGCTGGACGCCGGTCTGCCACTCCCGGACCTGCAGGTGGAGGTCCGGCGGCCCGACGGGACGCTGATCGGCCGGTGCGACTTCGGCTGGCGGGAGCACGACGTCGTCGGGGAGTTCGACGGGCGGGTCAAGTACGGGCGCCTGCTAAGCCCCGGCCAGCATCCCGGGGATGCCGTGTTCGAGGAGAAGCGCCGAGAGGACGCCCTCCGGGACGAGGGACGTGGCGTGGTCCGCTGGGTGTGGGCGGAGCTCGCCACACCGGGCGCCCTGATCGCCCGGTGGACCCGCGCCCTCGATCGCGCTCGCTGACCCGCACTGCACGCTCTTCGGTCGCTGTGCACGGGCTGCACCACGTGCACAGCGACCGGAGTGCGTGCAACGTGGTCAGAGCGGGAGGTCCTCCAGCATCTCCGTCACCAGGGCGGCGATCGGGGAGCGCTCGGAGCGGGTGAGGGTGACGTGGGCGAACAGGGGGTGTCCCTTCAGCGCCTCGATCACGGCGGTCACGCCGTCGTGGCGGCCGACGCGGAGGTTGTCCCGCTGGGCGACGTCGTGGGTGAGGACGACGCGGGAGTTGGTGCCCAGCCGCGACAGCACGGTCAGCAGCACCCCGCGCTCGAGCGACTGCGCCTCGTCGACGATCACGAACGAGTCGTGCAGCGACCGGCCGCGGATGTGGGTCAGCGGCAGCACCTCGATCAGCCCGCGGGCGATGATCTCCTCCAGCACGGCGGCGGACACCAGCGCGCCGAGGGTGTCGAAGACCGCCTGCGCCCAAGGCGCCATCTTCTCCTCGCCACCGCCGGGCAGGTAACCCAGCTCCTGCCCGCCGACGGCGTACAGCGGCCGGAAGATGACGACCTTCTTGTGCGCCCGGCGCTCCATCACCGACTCCAGTCCGGCGCACAGCGCGAGCGCGGACTTGCCGGTGCCGGCGCGCCCGCCCATCGACACGATGCCGATCTCGGGGTCCAGCAGCAGGTCCAGGGCGATCCGCTGCTCGGCCGAGCGGCCGTGCAGCCCGAAGGCGTCGCGGTCACCGCGCACCAGCCGCACCGACTTGTCCGGGGCCACCCGCCCCAAGGCGGAACCGCGGCCGCTCATCAGCACCAGCCCGGTGTGGGTGGGCAGCTCGGCGGCGGCCGGGACGTGCGCCGTCCCGTGCTCGTAGAGGGCCTGGATCTCCTCCTCCGCCAGCCCCAGCTCGGCCATCCCGGTCCAGCCGGCGTCGACGGCGCCCAGCGCCCGGTACTCGTCGGTCTCCAGGCCCAGGGCGGCGGCCTTGACCCGCAGCGGCACGTCCTTGGTGACCAGGCAGACGTCCTTGCCGTCCGCGCGGAGGTTGAGCGCCACGACCATGATCCGGCTGTCGTTGCTGTCGTTGCGGAAGCCGGCGGGCAGCACCGACGCGTCGCTGTGGTTGAGCTCGACGTGCAGCGTGCTGCCGGCGTCACCGACCGGGACGGGGGCGTCGAGCCGGCCGTGCAGGACCCGCAGGTCGTCGAGGGCGCGCAGCGTCTGCCGGGCGAACCACCCGAGTTCGGGGTGGTCGCGCTTGGCCTCCAGCTCGCTGATGACCACCAGGGGCAGCACCACGTCGTGCCCCTCGAAGCGCAGCAGCGCGCCCGGGTCGGAGAGCAGGACGGAGGTGTCGAGGACGAACGTGCGGCGAGTGGTCACGAGTCGACTCCCGTGGGGCGCACGGCGCGCCCCGGCTCGAGGGTGGCCGGGTCCCGGCGCTGGGGCCGGGACGCGGCCCCCTTGGTGAACAACCTGAGTCGCACCAACCGGGCCTCCCGTGGACGACGAGGTGAGCTCGTCCTCCACCGCGGACGCTAGGCCCTGCCACCGACAGGAGCACCCCGTTGACACGCGAACGTGTGACGCGAGGGCGTCAGTTCGTCAGCTGGACTCCTGCCGGAAACGTCGGACGCCGAACCACCACCCGGCCACGCCCATCGCCACCGTCAGCCCGAGGCCCCACCACACGGTGCCGCTGGAGTAGTCGCCGTCGAACAACGACCGGGTGCCCTCCACGACGTGCTTGAGCGGGTTCACGTCGCTGACCGCCTGCAGCCAGCCCGGGGCCAGCGTCATCGGCAACAGGATGCCCGACAGCAGCAGCACCGGCAGGACGACGGCGTTGAGCAGCGGGGCGAACGCGTCCTCGCTCTTCAGCGTCAGGGCCAGCGCGTAGGACACCGACGCGAACGCCGCGCCCAGCAGGCCGATGACCACCAGCGTGAGGACGACGCCGACCAGCGGCGCCCGCAGCCCCAGCGGGATGGCGACCAGCACCAACAGCGTGCCCTGCACCAGCAGGACGACGACGTCGCGCAGCACCCGCCCGAGCAGCAGCGCGGTGCGGCTGGCCGGGGTGACCCGCTGGCTCTCGATGACGCCGGCCCGGTACTCGGCGATCAGGCCGAACCCGACGAACAGCGCCCCGAAGATGCCCAGCTGCACGAGGATGCCGGGGACGAACACCTGGTAGGCGTTGGAGCCGCCCAGCTGCCCGGACAGCGGCTCCAGCAGCGGGCCGAACAGCAGGATGTAGAGGACAGGCTGCATCAGGCTGATCACCAGCCAGGCCGGGTTGCGCAGCGACATCCGCATGGCCCGGGCGAAGACGGTGTAGGTGTCGCGGGCCAGGTTGCTGGTCGCCAGCGCACTCGTGGTGGTGCCGGTCATCGCGCGGTCTCCAGCTGCTCGGCGGGGCGGGCGGGCGCGGACTCCTCGCGCAGGGACCGGCCGGTGAGGCCGAGGAACACGTCGTCCAGGCTGGGCCGCCGGCTCTCGATGCCGGCCACCGCGACCCCGGCGGCGTCCAGCTCGCGCACCAGCGCGACCAGCGCAGCGCCGCCGTGCGGTGCCCGGCCGACCACCCGGGTGTCGGTGACCTGCGGGGCCTCCGCACCCGGCAGGGCCGCCATCAGCGCAGCCACCTGGGCCGCCTGCTCGGCGCGCTCGACGGTCACGGTCAGCACGTCACCGCCGACGTCGGACTTCAGCTCGTCCGGCGTACCGCTGGCGACGATGGAGCCCGCGTCGATGACCAGGATCCGGTCGCAGAGCGCGTCGGCCTCGTCGAGGTAGTGGGTGGTGAGGAAGACCGTCGTCCCGCGCTCCTCGCGCAGGCCGCGGATGTGCTGCCACAGGTTCGCCCGGGCCTGCGGGTCCAGCCCGGTCGTGGGCTCGTCGAGGAAGACCAGGCCGGGCACGTGCACCAGCCCCAGCGCGATGTCCAGCCGCCGCCGCTGCCCACCGGACATCGTCTTGGGCTGGCGCTCCCAGAGGCCGTCGAGGTCCAGGTCGCGGAACAGCTGCTGGCCCCGCGTGGTGGCCTCGGCGGTGCTGATGCCGTAGAGCCGGGCGTGGTCGACGACCTCCTCCCCGGCGCGCGCCTCGGGTGCGGTCGACCCGCTCTGGGAGACGTAGCCGATCCGGCGGCGCACCCCGACCGGGTCGCCGATCAGGTCGCAGCCGGCCACCGTCGCGGTGCCCGAGGTGGGGGCGAGCAGGGTGGTGAGCATCCGCAGGGTGGTGGTCTTGCCGGCGCCGTTGGGGCCGAGGAAGCCGACGATCTCCCCAGCCTCGACGTCGAGGTCCACCCCGGCGACGGCGTGCACCTCCTGCTTCTTCTTGCGGAAGGTGCGGGCCAGGCCGCGGGCGTGGATCACGCCGCGCAGTGTCCACCCGGGCACCGACGGAAGTCGACCGTGTTCAGCCGTCCCGGCGTGGCCGGAGCGCGACCGCCGCCCAGACCACCGGCACGAACAGCACCGGCCACATCAGGGACGCGTCCCCGACCCACAGCAGCCCGATGAGGAGGAAGAGCAGCAGCCAGCCCGCCGTCCACAGGCCCAGCGTGCGCCGCTCCCCCGCCGTCCGGCGCGTCACCCGGCCGCGAGCTCGGCGCCGACCCCGGCCGGGGTCAGCGGCTCGTCGAGCAGGCGCAGGAACCGGTCGGCCACCGGCTGCCCGGCCGGCCGGGCGGCCAGCCACGCGGCGAGCAGGTCGTAGCCCTCGACGTAGGTGGAGATGTAGGCCCGCCACAGCGGGTCGGTGAGGAAGCGCAGCTGCTGCACCGCCCGGTCGTGGCTGACCAGGCCCCAGCGCTGCAGGTGGGCGGTGACCACGTCGGGGTCGGCGTGCCGGTCGTGCAGCAGGATCGCGGCGTCCTGGCGGACCCGGTTCAGCGGGGCCGCGGCGGCGGCGATCCGCTCGGCCAGGTGCCCGTCGAGGCGCAGGCCCAGGTCGCCGAGCACCTCGGCGGCCCACGGGCCCCAGCCCTCGCCGATCGCGGCCTCGACGCCCAGGTCGGCCAGCCCCTCGGCCATCAGGCACTCGGGGGTGTTGACCAGGAAGACGGTGTGCTCGACGTGGTGCTGGCGCTCGACCAGGCCCATCTCCTTGCGGCAGTGCTCGGTGTGGTGGCCGGGGTAGGCCTCGTGGGCGACCAGGTGCGGCAGCTGGCTCAGCCGGTGCGGCAGGTCGGCGTTGATCGCCACCCGCGAGTGGAAGTCGCCCTCGTAGTAGTTGAAGCCCGACCACGGCTTGTCGGTGACCACCTCGTAGGTCACCGTCTCGGCCTCGGGCAGCCCGTACTGCGCCCGGACCCGGTCCCGCAGCGCCGAGGACAGCGCGTGCACCGCCGTCCCCAGCTTCGCCGGCGGGCACTCCTCGCGCCGGCGGTGCACCGCGTAGCGCTCGGACAGGGTGCCGCTGCCGGGCAGCAACTGCTCCAGCTCGGCGTGCGCGGCGGCGTACTCGGCCGGGTCGCCGAGGGTGACCCGCACCTGGAAGTAGGCCTCGACCTCGTCGATGAAGCCGACCGGCTCCCCGCCCAGCTTGCGGGCCGAGCACTCCAGGCCGGTCAGCTGCCCGCGCAGGAACGCCGTGCGCCCGGCCGGCAGGGCCGCGGAGTCGAGCTCGGCCAGCAGCCCGCGGGCCTGGTCGCGCAGCTGCGGCGCGGTGGGCGCCGGCTCGTCGGCCACCCGGGCCCGCACCCGCGGGTCACCGGTGTAGGCGTCGACGAACCCGGGCTCGAGCCGGTCGAAGCGCAGCCCCAGCCGCACGTACTCCAGGGGGACGTCGACCGCACCGGCTGCCATGCCTGCAGTCTCCCAGCCGGTCGGGCCGGGCCCGGGCAGGGCCCTCAGCTGCCGAAGCGGCGGTGCCGGGCGGCGTAGGCCCGCAGGGCGCGCAGGAAGTCGACCCGGCGGAACTCCGGCCAGTAGACGTCGGTGAAGTAGAACTCCGAGTGCGCGGTCTGCCAGGTCAGGAAGCCCGACAGCCGCTGCTCGCCGCTGGTGCGGATCACCAGGTCGGGGTCGGGCTGGCCGCGGGTGTAGAGGTGCTCGGCGATGTGCTCGACGTCCAGCACCTCGATCAGCTCCGGCAGCGTCGTCCCGCGCTCGACGTGCTCGGCCAGCAGCGAGCGGACGGCGTCGGCGATCTCGCGCCGCCCGCCGTAGCCGACCGCGAGGTTGACCGTGGCGCCGGGCCGGTCGCGGGTGTCGTGCTCGGCCTGGGTCAGGACGGCGACGGTCTCCGGCGGCAGCAGCTCCAGGGCGCCGACCGCGCGCAGGTGCCAGCGCCGTGCGGAGCCGGCGAGGTCCTGCGCGACGCCCTCGATGATCCGCAGCAGCGGGGTGAGCTCGGGCTCGGGGCGGGTGAGGTTGTCGGTGGAGAGCAGGAAGAGGGTGACCACCTCGACCCCGGCCTCGTCGCACCAGGTGAGCAGGTCGGCGATCTTGTCCGCGCCGCGGCGGTGTCCCTCGCTGACGTCCTCCAGGCCGATCGCCTTGGCCCAGCGGCGGTTGCCGTCGATGATCACGCCCACGTGCCGCGGCGTGTCGGCGCCCACCAGACCGCGGGCCAGCCGGTGCTCGTAGACGACCGTGAGCGCGTCCCGGATCTCCTGGCGCAGCCCCACGTGGTCACAGTAGGTCCCCGGCGCCCGGACGGCTGGCGGCGGCCCGGCGCGGCTCCCGGCGACCTCACAGGGCGCTCGGGGTGACGGCACCCAGCGCGCTGCCTAACCTCGGGTCATGACCTCCTCCTCAGACAGCGGGGACGACGTCCGGGTCACCGCTGACGGCGCCGAGCTCGAGGCACCGCTCGGCCAGGCGCTGACCGCCGTCCGCGAGGAGGGCGAGCGGGTCGAGGGCGTCACCCACCAGGGCGACCACCTGCTCACCGACTACGGCGACGCCGACTACGACCACCCCGACACCCGGCCGCGGATGCGCGGCTGGCTGCACCTGTTCGCCTTCTTCGGCGCGATCGTCGCCGGGGCGGTGCTCATCCCGCTCGCGTTCGTCCAGGGCGCGCGGGCCGGGTGGCCGGTGGCCCTCTACTGCCTGACCATCCTCGGGCTCTTCGGCGTCAGCGCCACCTACCACCGGCGGCGGTGGTCACCGCGCGGCTGGAAGCTGATGAAACGCGCCGACCACTCGATGATCTTCCTGTTCATCGCCGGCACGTACACGCCCTTCGCCTTCCTGGCGGTCCCCGAGCCGACCGGCTGGTGGCTGCTCGCCGCGGTCTGGACCGGTGCCGCCCTCGGTGTGGCGCTCAAGGTGGTCTGGCCGCACGCCCCGCGCTGGCTCGGGGTGCCGATCTACCTGGTCCTGGGCTGGGCGGCGGTGTTCGTGCTGGTCGACATCGTGCGTCTGGTGGGCGTCACGGCGATGGTGCTGCTGGCCGTCGGCGGCGTGCTCTACAGCATCGGTGCGGTCGCCTACGCGATGAAGCGCCCCAACCCGTGGCCGGGCACGTTCGGCTACCACGAGGTCTTCCACGCGATGACCATCGTGGCCGCCACCTGCCACTACATCGCCGTCTACTTCACGCTCTACAACTCGCCCTTCGTCTGAACGACCCGGTAGCGCTCGACCAGCTCGTCGTAGCCGGCCCAGGCCGGCGGGCCCTGCGCGCCGGCCAGGTGCGCTCCGAGGTGCTCCAGATGCCGGTGCCAGCCGGCCGCGTAGGCGACCGGGTCCTCGAGACCGGTGTGCCGCAGGGCGAGCCGGGTCCCGGCGGCCGTCGGGGCGAGCGCGACGGCCAGGCGGCTGGGCTGCTCGCCGGGGAACTCCCAGGTCAGCTCCAGCCGGCGGCCCGGTGCCCAGGTCACCACCGTGTGCTCCGACGTCGTCGTCCCGTCGTGCCGGACGGCGAACCGGTCACCGGCCCGCTGCGGCCCCGGCTCGAGGCGGCCCAGCCAGGCGGCGGCCCGGTCGGGCTCCACCAGCGCGGCCCAGACGTCGTCGACGGGGGCGGCGAGGGTCAGGCCGTGGTCGACGCCCTCGGCACCGACACGACCCAGCACCCCCGCGATCCGCACGGCGCGATCCTGCCCTGATCAGGTGAAGGGCGGGCGGTGGTCCAGGCGCAGGGAGGCGCGGCCGGCCAGCCGCCAGGCGCGGGCGACGACGTCCCGGTCGGACTCGGTGACCAGGTTGCCCATCACCCGCAGCGCGACGGTCATCAGCACCTTCGACCGCATGCCCACCGGGCCGGCCGCCGGGAGCAGCCGCGGCACGGTGAGCAGCCCGGCCAGCCGGCGGGCGATGGAGAACGCCTCGCCGTAGTGCCGGCGCAGGGTCGCCGGCCAGGCCTGCGACCAGTCGTCCTCGCCGAACAGCCCGACCACCTCGCGGCCGGTCTCCAGGCCGTAGTCGATGCCCTCGCCGTTGAGCGGGTTGACGCACCCGGCGGCGTCGCCGACCAGCGCCCAGTTGCGCCCGGCCACCCCGGACACGGCCCCGCCCATCGGCAGCAGCGCGGACGCCGGGGCCCGCACCGCGCCCTCGATCTGCCACTCCTGGCGCCGCTGGTCGGTGTAGAGCTCCAGCAGGCTGCGCAGCCGCACCTCGGCCGGGCGCTTCCCGGTGGCCAGCGTGCCGACCCCGACGTTCACCTCGCCTGCCGCGGCGCCCAGCGGGAAGACCCAGCCGTAGCCCGACAGCAGCTCCCCCTCGGCGCCGCGGAGCTCCAGGTGGGAGGAGATCCACTCGTCGTCGCTGCGGCCGCTGGTCACGTAGCCGCGGGCGGCGACGCCGTAGGCGGTGTCCTGGTGCCACTCCCGGCCCAGCACCCTGCCCAGCGGCGAGCGGACGCCGTCGGCCACGACCAGCTTCCGGCAGCGCACCGTCGTCGTCGTGTCGTCGGGACGGCGGAACACCACCGCGGACACCCGGTCGCCCTCGCGCTCGACGTCCACGGCCCGGGCGCCCTCCAGCGGCGCGGCCCCGGAGTCCAGCGCGACCTGCCGGATGCGGGCGTCGAGCTGCGTCCGCGGCACCGCGCCACCGTGGTCGGGCAGCGCACCGCCGGGCCAGGGCAGCAGCAGCTCCTGGCCGAAGCCGGACGCGCGCAGGCCCCGGTTGCGGGCGTGCCCGCGGACCCAGTCGCCGAGCCCCAGCAGGTCCAGCTCGGCGATCGCCCGCGGGGTCAGCCCGTCGCCGCAGGTCTTGTCCCGGGGGAACACGGCGGCGTCGGCCAGGACGACGTCGGCGCCGTCCCGGGCGGCCCAGGCCGCGGCCGCGGAGCCGGCCGGACCGGCACCGACCACGAGCACGTCGGTGTCGGTCGGGTCTGCGGTCTCAGGCACGCGGTCCAGTGTCCCCTGCCCGGCGACGGGCCCGGCGGACCGTCAGCGGGGCCCGCGGGCGCGGACCTCCTCGACGTGGGCCATGGCCTCGCGCAGCTCGGTCAGCCAGTCGTCGCTGTGCTCACCGACCAGCCGGACGGCCCAGACCAGCGCCTCCGACCGGGACCGGGCGACCCCGGCGTCGACCAGGGTGTCCAGGACCATCCGCTCGGGCTGGCGCAGCCGGGTCATCACCGGCACCGACAGGGTGGTGAACACCTCGCGGACGTCGCCACAGGTGGCGCCCCAGGCGACCGACCGGCCGTAGCGGGCCTGGGCGGCGTCGGCGATCTCCATCCGCTGGCCGCGGGTCTGCTCGCGGAAGCGGGCGATGCGGCCGGCGCGGGCGGCGGTCGGGTCGCCGTCGCCGGCGTCGGGCTCGGGGACGGCGCCGACGACGGTGATCTCGTCGCGGTCGATGCTCAGCTCGACCGGTCCGGTGAACCACCCGTCGGGCAGCCGGCCGGCGAACCAGCCGGCGACCTCGGCGCGCTCGACCGGCGGCGGGGCGTCGGCGGACCGGCCACGGGCCCGGCCACGACCGGGGAAGCCCTCGGGCGGGAAACGGTGGTGTGCGTGCACGGGTTCCTCCTCAGGGATGCGGACGACCCGACTGTAATCATGTAATCAGCCGCTGCACCCTCCCGCCGTTGCGCTCTGAGCGGACCGCCGCCCACGGCGCCGCGGCCACCCCGGACGGTGGCGCTGGACAACGACGACGAGAAGTGACCAACGGGCACGCGCGAGTTCGGCGGTCGCTGTGTCCCTCGGGATCTGGTGCCGACCGGCGTGTCGCAGGACGCTCTCTGTGGCGCACATCACACCAGGAGGTCCGCCATGAACCGTCCCCGTCCCCTGTCCCGTCTCCTGCTCGTCCTCGCCGTGAGCGCGGGGTCCGTGCTGGGCCTCACCGGCCCGGCCACGGCCGCCGCCTCCTACTGCGGCATCACCTGGGGCTCGACCCCCGAGAGAGACGCCGGCACCTCGGCCGGCGTCGCCGTGACCGGTGTCCGCGCCGGCCAGCACGCCTGCTTCGACCGTCTGGTGGTCGACCTCCGCGGCCGCCCGCTCGGCGGGTACGACGTCCGCTACGTCCCGGTCGTGCACCGGGACGGCTCGGGCACGCCGGTGCCCGTCCTCGGCGGCGCCGCGCTGCAGGTCGTGGTGCACGCACCGGCGTACGACGCGGCCGGCCGGCCGACCGTGCGCGTGGCCGACGAGCGCTCGGTCGTGCCGGTGACCGGCTACCGCACGCTCCGCCAGGTGGCCTGGGCGGGGAGCTTCGAGGGCTACACCACCCTCGCCGTCGGGACCCGCGCGACACTGCCCTTCCGGGTGTCCGTGCTCCCCGGCGCCGCCGGTGACCGACTGGTCATCGACGTGGCGCACCGCTGGTAGGCCGCAGGGCGCGGCCGGCCGTCAGCCCCGGGGCTGCGGCCGGCCGTCGTCCCCGGGGCGCGGCGGCTCGATGGCCAGCGGTGCCCGGCGCAGGGTGTCCAGCAGCTCCTGCCCCGGCTGCGGGACCTGCCGCGGCTGCGGGCCGTCGATCAGCTCCGCGGGGCTGTCGGGCACCGAGACCGGCTGGTCGGCCGGGTCGAAGCTGACCGGGACCTTCTTGATGTGCCGGCCCATCGACCGGCCCAGGAACAGCACAACGATGAGCAGCAGGACCATCATCAGCAGCCCCAGCGGGCCGGCCTTGCCGACGTCCTCGGGCACCTGCTGCTGGGCGGCGGCCAGGACCGTCCACGCCTCGGTCACGAGACGCGCTCGGAGGTGCGGACGCCGGCGAACAGGTCGTCCTCGGGCGTCGAGGCGTCGACCACCGAGCGCACCAGCTCGTAGTCCTCGGTCGGCCAGGTCTGGGTCTGCAGGTCCAGCGGCACGGAGAACCAGCGCCCGGTCGGGTCGATCTGCGTGGCGTGGGCGATCAGCGCGGCGTCCCGCACCGGGAAGTACTCGGCGCACGGCACCCGCGTGGTCACCCGGTGGGAGATGTCGTTGGCCGGGTCCCAGTTGGCCAGCCACTCCGTGTACGGCGACTCACCGCCGGTGGCCAGCACCGCCTCGTGCAGCGCCTTCGTGCGCGGGAGGGTGAAGCCCATCTGGTAGTAGACCTTGCTGACCTGCCACGGCTCGCCCAGGTCGGGGTACCGGTCGGGGTCGGCGGCGGCCTCGAAGGCGTACATCGAGACCTCGTGGGTCTTGATGTGGTCGGGGTGCGGGTAGCCACCGCGCTCGTCGTAGGTGGTCATCACCTGCGGCTTGAAGCGGCGGATCAGCTCGACCAGCGGCGCGGCGGCCTCCTCGAGGGGCACCAGCGCGAAGCAGCCCTCCGGCAGCGGCGGCAGCGGGTCGCCCTCAGGCAGGCCGGAGTCGACGAAGCCGAGGAACTCCTGCTCGACGCCGAGGATCTCGCGGGCGCGGTCCATCTCCGCGGCGCGGATCTCGGTCATCCGCTCCCACACCTCGGGGCGGTCCATCGCCGGGTTGAGCACCGAGCCACGCTCACCACCGGTGCAGGTGGCCACCAGGACGCGGGCGCCCTCGGCGACGTACTTGGCCATGGTCGCGGCGCCCTTGCTCGACTCGTCGTCGGGGTGGGCGTGCACCGCGAGCAGGCGCAACTGGTCCGGTTCGGTCACGATCTCTCCTCGCTGCGCCCGTCGGGCCCGTGCCCGACGATGCCGTGCTGCTGGCCTCCCATCATCCCCCTCCCCCGGGCCCTCCGGCCGGGCACCCGGGCCTCCCCTGGTGTGCCCCGCGCCACGTCGGCGTCCTGTGGACGGCTGCACACGGCCACCTGCCGGTGTTAGGTTGCCCGGATTGACCAGAGAGGACCCCCGTCGCCGGGGGTCGCCTCATGAGCACCGGGAGTCATCCGTGGGATCCCCCACCGACCAGCAGGACCAGGGCGTCTGGTTGACCCAGGAGGCCCATGACCGGCTGCGGGCCGAGCTCGACCAGCTGATCGCAAACCGCCCGGCCATGGCCAAGGAGATCAACGACCGCCGCGAGGAGGGCGACCTCAAGGAGAACGGCGGCTACCACGCGGCGCGCGAGGAGCAGGGCAAGGCCGAGGGCCGCATCCGCCAGCTCACCGACCTGCTGCGCAAGGCCCAGGTCGGCGCCGCGCCCACCGAGGCCACCAACGCCGCGCTCGGCACGGTCATCACCATCGCCTTCGACGGCGACGAGGACGACACCGAGAAGTTCCTGCTGGGCTCGCGCGAGATCGCCGGCACGACCGACCTCACCGTCTACTCCCCCGAGTCGGCCCTGGGCGCGGCCATCATCGGTGCCGCGCCGGACGAGACGGTCACCTACACCGCGCCCAACGGCAAGACGATCTCGGTCAAGGTCCTGGCCGTCGAGCCGTTCGTCCCCTGAGCGAGCGCGTGACCAGCACGGTGGACGGCGGGCGGGCCCGCGGGCGGCGGGCGGAGAACACCGACTTCGTCTGCGGGCACTGCTCGACGCTGGTGCCGGCCAACACCGACGGCCACTACCGCAACCACTGCCCGTGGTGCCTGTGGTCGCTGCACGTCGACGAGCTGCCCGGGGACCGGGCCAGCGAGTGCCGGCAGCTGATGGAGCCGATCGGCCTGGTGGAGAAGTCGGGCAAGGGCTGGCAGGTGGTGCACCGCTGCACCGCCTGCGGCCACCGCCAGCCCAACCGCCTGGTGCGGGACGGCGCCGCGCCCGACGACCTGGACCTGGTGCTCGAGCTCCCCTGGCTCTGAGGCCCCCGGGCGCCGGGCCGGCTCCGTAGGCTGCGCGTCGTGTCGAGGCGCCTGACGACCCTGCTGGTCCCGCTGCTCGTGCTCACGGCGGCGGGCGCGAGCGGCTGCTCCTACCGGGAGCGCGTCTGCAGTTCCGGCGAGCACCCGGTGCGCACCGTGGACCCCTCGGACTCCGGTCTCGCCTGCGCGCCGGACGGCGAGCAGCCCCCGCCCGGTTACGAGGACTTCCCGGCCGGCGAGGCGCCGGAGTACGTCGACGACATGTACTGACCCCTCCCCGCAGGCGGTCCTGCCCGGGCGCAGGTGGGACGGCGGTGGGCTCCGCGGACGTCGTCCGCGGAGCCCACCCACGTCAGGCCGGGGTGAGGCCGCGGCGGCGGAGCAGCGGGCCGGTGTCGGCGTCCCGGCCGCGCACGGCGCGGAAGGCGCCCAGCGGGTCGACCGAGCCGCCACGGGACAGCAGCCGGCCGCGGAAGACGTCGCCGTTCTCCCGGCGCAGCCCGCCGTTCTCCTTGAACCACTCCACGGTGTCGGCGTCGAGCACCTCCGACCAGATGTAGGAGTAGTAGCCGGCCGAGTAGCCGCCGGCGAAGACGTGCTGGAAGTACGTCGTCCGGTAGCGCGGGGGCACCAGGTCGAAGGCGACGCCGGCGTCGGCGAGCGCCCGGGCCTCGAACGCCTGCGCGTCGGTGACCTCGGTGTCGGGGGTGAGCCGGTGCCAGGCCTGGTCCAGCAGCGTGGCGCCCAGGTACTCGACGGTGGCGAAGCCCTCGCCCCACAGCGCGGCGGCCTCCATCGCGTCGACGGCGTCCTGGGCGAGCGGCTCGCCGGTCTCCACGTGCCGGGCGTAGTGCGAGAGCACCTCCGGCCACAGCGCCCACATCTCGTTGACCTGGCTCGGGTACTCCACGAAGTCCCGCGGCACGCTGGTGCCGGAGAACCGCGGGTAGGTGACGGCGGAGAAGAGCCCGTGCAGCGCGTGTCCGAACTCGTGGAAGAGGGTGGTGACCTCGTCCATGGTCAGCAGCGTGGGCTGACCGGCCGCGGCCCGGGTGACGTTGAGGCAGTTGAAGACGACCGGGCGGGTGCCCAGCAGCTCCGACTGGTCGACGAAGGAGCTCATCCAGGCCCCGCCGCGCTTGCCGTCGCGGGCGAAGAAGTCGCCGAGGTAGAGCCCGACCGCTGCACCGTCGGCGCCGAAGACCTCCCAGACCCGGACGTCGGGGTGGTAGCCCTGCAGGTCCGGGCGCGGGGTGAACGTGCAGCCGTAGAGCAGCTCGGCGGCACGGAACACACCGTCGACGAGCACCCGGTCCAGCTCGAACCACGGGCGCAGGGCACCGCTGTCGACGGCGTAGCGCTCGGCGCGCACCCGCTCGGAGTAGTACGCCCAGTCCCAGGCGGCCAGCTCGACGCCGTCGGCGGCGGCGAGCTCGGCGAGCACCTCGGCCTCGGCGCGCGCGTTGGCCATCGCCGGGGTGACCAGTGCACCGAGCAGCTCGTCGACGGCGGCCGACGTGCGGGCGGTCTGGTCGGCGGCGATCAGGTCGGCGTGGGTGTCGAAGCCCAGCAGCCGGGCGCGGACGGCGCGCAGGTGGGCCATCTCCGCGGCGATCGGCCCGTTGTCGTGCTCACCGGCCGAGGCGCGGGTCAGCGAGGCCTCGTGCAGCCGGTGTCGCAGCTCCCGGTCGCGCAGCTTGGCCATCGCCGGCTGACCCGAGGGCAGCACCAGGGTGAGCAGGAAGCCCTCCTGCCCGCGCTCGGTGGCCGCCCCGGCCGCGGCCTCGACCTCGGCCGGGCTCAGACCGTCGAGCTGGGCGGCGTCGGTGACCAGCACCGCGGCGGCCTCGGTGGCCACGACCAGGTTCTGCCCGAAGGTGGTCGACAGCTCCGACAGCCGCTGGTTGAGCTCGCGGAGCTGCTCGCGCCCGGCGTCGTCGAGTCCGGCCCCGGCGAGCACGAAGTCCAGGTGGTACCGCTCGACCAGGCGCAGCTGCTCGTCGTCCAGCCCCGCCTCGTGCCGGCCGGCGTGCACGGCGTCGATCCGGGCGAACAGCGCCGGGTCCAGCCGCAGCGCGTCGGAGTGCGCGGCCGACAGCGGCGCCACCTCGCGCTCGATCCCGCGCAGCTCGTCGCTGGACATCGACGAGGAGAGGTTCCAGAAGACGGCCTCGGCCCGGCCCAGCAGCGCACCGGAGCGCTCGAGGGCGACCACGGTGTTGTCGAAGGTGGGCGCGGCCGGGTCGGCGAGCAGCGCGGCGACCTCGGCCCGCTGGGCCGCCATCCCGGCCACCAGCGCCTCGCGGCAGTGCTCGAGGGTGATGTCGGCGAAGGGCGGCAGCTCGTAGGGCAGCGTCGAGGGGGCCGCGAACGGGTTGGCCGGGGACAGGGTCTCGGGTGCCGGCGTCGCAGCCGGTTCAGCGGTGCTCATCGTCCCCATCTTCGTCCCGCACCCCGGCCGGCCGTCACCTGGACGACCGGCCGGGGTCGGCCTCCTCGCAGGGGCCCGCCACGAGCCTGCGCGTGGTGGGGGGCGAGGAGGCCCCTGCTCAGCGGGTGCTGCGGAGGTACGCCCGCACCGACAGCGGGATGAACACCGCCAGGATCGCCACCGCCCACAGCAGCGTGTAGAGCACCGGGTTCTGCAGCGACCAGGCCGCGGGCTCCGGTGCACTCGCCGGGATGTTGCCGAACAGCTCACGAGAGGCCTGGGTCACCGTGGAGACCGGGTTCCACTCGGCGAAGCGCCGCAGGGCCGTCGGGAAGCTCTCCAGCGGCACGAACGTGTTGGCGACGAACGTCAGCGGGAAGATCACGATGAAGCTGGCGTTGTTGACGACCTCGGGCGTGCGCACCAGCAGGCCGACCAGCGCCATGAGCCAGGAGATGGCGTAGGCGAACACCAGCAGGATGAGGAACCCACCGATCGCCTCGGCGATCGAGCTGTTGATCCGCCAGCCCACGAGCAGCCCGGTCACCGCCATCACCATGATGGAGAAGGCGTTGAGCCCCAGGTCGGCGACCGTGCGACCGATCAGCACCGCCGAGCGCGACATGGGCAGCGACCGGAACCGGTCGATGAGCCCCTTCTGCATGTCGTCGGCGAGGCTCGCCCCGGTGATCGTGGACCCGAAGATGACCGTCTGGGCGAAGATCCCGGGCAGCAGGAACTCGGCGTAGGTGATGCCGTCGGGCAGCTCGATCGCGCCACCGAAGACGTACCGGAAGAGCACCACGAACATGATCGGCGAGAGGGTCGCGGCGACGATCAGGTCGGGCACCCGCTTGACCTTGATCAGGTTGCGCCGGGTGATGACGATGCTGTCGGAGACGGTCTCGGCCAGGGTGGTCATCGGGGGGCTCCTGCGCTGACGGTGTCGTGCTCGGTGGTCTCGGCGGCCGGCTGGGCGTCCTCGGCGCTGTGGCCGGTGAGGGTGAGGAAGACGTCGTCCAGGTCGGGTCGGCGCAGCCCGATGTCGAGGATCTCGGCCCGGACACCGGACAGCCGGCGGAGCGCCTCGGCCAGGGTGTCGGTGCCGCCGGTGACCGGCACCGACAGCCGCCGGGTCTGCGGGTCGGCCTGCGGCTCGCCGTGCGCCAGCGGCCGCAGCGCCTCGCCCACCGCCGCCAGCTGCTCGGCGGTGCGCACGGTGAGCTCCAGCCGCTCGCCGCCGACCTGGGCCTTGAGCTCGTCGGCGGTGCCACGGGCGATGACCCGGCCGCGGTCGATGACCACCATCCGGTCGGCGAGGCGGTCGGCCTCCTCCAGGTACTGGGTGGTGAGCAGGATCGTCGTCCCGTCGTGGACCAGGTCGGCGATGAACTCCCACATGCCCAGCCGGCTGCGCGGGTCGAGCCCGGTGGTGGGCTCGTCGAGGAACAGCACCCGCGGCCGGGCGATCAGCGAGGCGGCGATGTCGAGCCGGCGGCGCATGCCCCCCGAGTAGGTCTTCGCCGGGCGCCCGGCGGCGTCGACGAGGTCGAAGCGCTCCAGCAGCTCCCCGGCGCGGGTGCGGGACTCCTTGCCGCTGAGCCGGTACAGCCGTCCGACCATCTCCAGGTTCTCCCGGCCGGTCAGGTACTCGTCGACGGCGGCGTACTGGCCGGTGAGCCCGATCGTGGCGCGCACCTGGCCGGCCTGGGTCACGACGTCGAGGCCGTTGACCTCGGCGCGGCCCCCGTCGGGCCGCAGCAGGGTGCTGAGGATCCGGACGACGGTGGTCTTGCCCGCCCCGTTGGGTCCCAGCAGCCCGAGGACGGTGCCCTCGGACACGGTGAGGTCGACCCCACCGAGCGCGGTGTTCTCCCCGAAGCGCTTGACCAGCCCCTCGACGACGACGGCGTTGTTCATGCCGCGCACGGTAGGGCCCCCCGCCGACAGTTCCCAGGGGTTTCCCGGCAGACCCGGTGGGTCCGTTGCATGAGCACTCCTCCGACGACGCACGGCTCCCCGCCACCGGGCGCGGCGGCGGGTCGGAGGTGGAGACCGGCGCCGCCGGGGGAACTCATCGGTGGGTCAGTCGACGCTCACCGGGTAGCCGGCGGCCGACAGCGCGGCCAGCACGGCGGTGGCGTGGTCGGGGCCCTGGGTCTCCAGGTGGACGCCCACTAGCACCTCACCGAGGTCGAGCGCCGGCGTCGTCCGCTCGTGCTCGACGGAGAGCACGTTGGCGCGCAGGCCGGCCAGCTCGCGCAGCAGCCCGGCCAGCGAGCCGGGCCGGTCGGGCACCGTCACCCGCAGCGACAGGTAGCGGCCGGCGGCGGTCATGCCGTGCTGGACGACCTTCATCATCAGCACCGGGTCGATGTTGCCGCCGGAGACGACCGCGACCACCGGCGGGGCGAAGGCACCGGGGTCGGCGAGGACGGCGGCGACCGCGGCGACCCCGGCCGGCTCGACGACCAACTTGGCCCGCTCGAGGCAGAACAGCAGCGCCCGGGACAGGTCGCCCTCGGTCACCGTCACGACGTCGTCCACCAGGCCGGCGACGTGGGCCAGGGTGAGGTCGCCGGGGGCCGCGACGGCGATGCCGTCGGCCATGGTGGCCATCGCGGCCAGCTGCACCGGGTGCCCGGCGGCCAGCGACGCGGGGAAGGCGGCGGCCGCAGCCGCCTGCACCGCGACGACCCGGACGTCGGGACGGCGGGCCTTGACCGCGGCCGCCATCCCCGACACCAGCCCACCGCCGCCGGTGCAGACGACGACCGTGGCGACCTCGGGGCACTGCTCGAGGACCTCCAGGCCCACGGTGCCCTGCCCGGCGATGACGTCGGGGTGGTCGAAGGGGTGGATGAAGACCTTGCCGGTGGCGGCGGCGAACTCGACCGCCGAGACCATCGCCTCGGTCAGCGTCGCCCCACCGAGCCGGGCCTCCGCGCCGTACCCGCGGGTGGCGGCCACCTTGGGCAGCGGCGCGCTCTCGGGCATGAAGACCGTCGCCGCCGCACCCAGCTCGCGGGCGGCCAGCGCGACGCCCTGGGCGTGGTTGCCGGCGCTGGCGGCGACGACGCCGCGGGCGCGCTCGGCGTCGGTGAGCCGGGCGATCCGGGTGTAGGCGCCGCGGATCTTGAACGAGCCGGCCCGCTGCAGGTTCTCGCACTTGAGCCACACCGGACCGCCGACCCGGTCGGCCAGCGCCCGCGAGTGCTCCAGCGGGGTGCGGCGGACGACGCCGGCCAGCAGCGCGGCGGCCGCCTCGACGTCGGCTCCGCTGACCAGGGGCACTGCACTCGGGGCGACCACGGCGCGATCCTCCCAGCCCGGCGGGCGCACACGTGACGGACACCCGACTGTCACTCCTGCGTCGTACCGTGGTCGAGGTGACGGACGCCGCACCGCAGCAGACCTCGCAGTCCCCCACCCCTCCCGCTCCCACGACCCTCGGTGAGCTCCGCGCCACCGGGGTCACCGCCCGGCCGGTCAAGGCCGAGCTGCGCGCCAACCTGCTCGCCCGGCTCGCCGCCGGTGAGCCCACCCTGCCCGGCATCGTCGGGTTCGAGGACACCGTCGTCCCCGAGGTCGAGCGCGCCCTCATCGCCGGCCACGACCTGGTCCTGCTCGGCGAGCGCGGGCAGGGCAAGACCCGCCTCATCCGCACCCTGGTCGGCCTGCTCGACGAGTGGACGCCGGTGCTCGCCGGCAGCGAGCTCAACGAGCACCCGCTGGCCCCGATCAGCGTCTGGGGGCACCGCCAGGTCGCCGAGCACGGTGACGCGACCCCGGTGGGCTGGCAGCACCGCAGCGAGCGCTTCGGCGAGAAGCTGGCCACCCCCGACACCAGCGTCGGCGACCTCATCGGTGACGTCGACCCGATCAAGGTCGCCGAGGGCCGCACCCTGGGCGACCCCGAGACGGTCCACTACGGCCTGGTGCCGCGCACCAACCGCGGCATCTTCAGCATCAACGAGCTGCCCGACCTGGCCGAGCGCATCCAGGTGGCGCTGCTCAACGTGCTCGAGGAGCGCGACATCCAGATCCGCGGCTACCGCGTGCGGCTGCCGCTGGACCTGCTCCTGGTCGCCAGCGCCAACCCCGAGGACTACACCAACCGCGGGCGGATCATCACCCCGCTCAAGGACCGCTTCGGCGCCGAGGTGCGCACGCACTACCCCGTGGAGCTCGCCGACGAGATCCGGCTGCTGCACCAGGAGGCGCAGACCTCCTGGCTCAGCAACGACGCCCTGGACACCCCGCTGGTGCCCGAGCACCTGGTGGAGATCGTCGCCCGGTTCACCCGGCTGGTGCGCGAGTCCAGTCACGTCGACCAGCGCTCGGGCGTCAGCGCCCGGTTCGCCATCGCCGGCCTGGAGACCGTCGCGGCCTCCGCCGTCCGGCGGGCCGCGGTGGCCGGCGAGGCACGACCGGTGGCCCGGGTCGTCGACCTGCCCAGCATCGTCCCGGCCAGCCGCGGCAAGGTCGAGTTCGCCGACTCCGGCTCCGACAGCGACGACGACCGGGACCTGGAGGTGCTCGAGCACCTGCTCCGGCAGGCCACCGCGCAGACCTTCCGCGCCCGCTGCGGCGGGCTGGACCTGACCGGCCTGCAGGAGCACTTCACCGGCGGCGACACCGTCGAGTCCGGCGACCTGGTGCCGGCCACCCGGCTGCTCGGCCAGCTGGGCACCGTGCCGAACCTGGCCCAGCTGCTGGGCCGGCTCGGGGTGCCCGAGGGCGAGGAGTCCGCCGAGCAGGCCGCGGCCGCCGTCGAGTTCGCGCTCGAGGGGCTGTGGCTGACCCGGCGGCTGGCCAAGGACACCGACGGCTCGCGCACGGTCTACGGGGCCTGACGTGCCGGGACATCGCAGGCCGAAGGGGTACCGGTACGGCAGGTGGGCCGGCGGGCCCGACCCGCTGGCCCCGCCCTACGACGTGGCCGCCGCGGTCGACGAGATCGGCGACCAGGTGCTCGCCGGTGCCGGCGTCCGGGAGGCGATGCGCGACCTGCTGCGCCGCGGCGTCGACGGCCGCCGCGGCCTGGACCAGCTGCGGCGCACCGTCCGCGACCGGCTCAAGCAGGCCCGCCAGGCCGGCCGGATGGACGGCACGCTGGAGGAGGTCCGGGAGCTGCTGGACCGCGCGGTCGAGGCCGAGCGGACGGCGCTGTTCCCCGACCCCGACGACGCCGCCCGGCTGGCCGAGCAGGAGCTGGACGCCCTGCCCGAGGACACCGCCGGTGCGGTGCGGGCGCTGAAGGACAAGCAGTGGCGCTCGCCGGAGGCCGCGCAGGCCTACCAGCAGATCAAGGACCTGCTCCAGCAGGAGGTCCTGGACAGCCAGTTCCAGGGGATGAAGCAGGCGCTGCAGCAGATGCAGGACGGCGACGGCGCCGGCATGCAGGCGGTCAAGGACATGGTCGCCGACCTGTCCGCGCTGGTCGACGCGCACAACCGGGGCGAGGACACCGACCAGCAGTTCGCCGACTTCATGGAGAAGCACGGGGAGTTCTTCCCCGACTCCCCCGAGTCGGTCGAGGAGCTGATCGACTCACTCGCCCGCCGGGCCGCCGCCCAGCAGCGGATGATGGCCGGGCTGTCGCCGGAGCAGCGCGCCGAGCTGCAGGACCTCATGGGCCAGGCGATGGGCGACCTGGGTCTGCAGAGCGAGATGGCGCACCTCAACGACGCGCTGCGGCAGGCCCGCCCCGACCTGCCGTGGGGTCAGGGCGGTCCGGTGCCCGACGGCGAGCAGGGGCTGGGCATGGGCGACGCCACCAGCGCCGTCGCTGAGCTGGCGGACCTGGAGGCGCTGAGCCAGCAGCTGTCGCAGGGCTACGCCGGCGCCTCGCTGGCCGACGTCGACGAGGAGCTGCTGGAGCAGGCGCTGGGCCGCTCGGCCGTCGACGACCTGGCCGCACTGCGCCAGCTGGAGCGCGAGCTCGAGCGGCAGGGCTACCTCAACCGCAGCGACGGCAAGCTGGAGCTGTCGCCCAAGGCGGTCCGCCGGCTGGGCGCCACGGCGCTGCGGCGGGTGTTCGCGAAGCTCGCGTCCACCGGCCGCGGCGAGCACGACGTCGCCGACGCCGGCGCCACCGGTGAGCTGACCGGGGCCTCGCGGGAGTGGCGGTTCGGCGACGAGCAGCCCCTCGACGTCGTCCGGACGGTGCGCAACGCCGTCCTGCGCAGCGCCGGCACGCCGCGGGAGGACGGGCAGCGGAAGGTGCAGATCGCCGTCGAGGACTTCGAGGTGGTCGAGACCGAGCGCCGCACCGGGGCAGCGGTCGCGCTGCTGGTCGACCTGTCCTACTCGATGGCGCTGCGCGGCACGTGGGGCGACGCGAAGTCCACCGCGATGGCGCTGCACTCGCTGGTCACCACCCGCTTCCCGCAGGACGCCATCGAGATCATCGGGTTCTCCTCCACCGCGCAGGTGCTGCGCCCCGAGGAGCTGGCCGAGCTCAGCGTCGACACCCTGCAGGGCACCAACCTGCAGCACGGGCTGATGCTGGCCCGCCGGTTCCTGGCCCGGCACCGGGACGCCGAGCCGGTGGTCCTGGTGGTCACCGACGGCGAGCCGACCGCCCACCTGGAGGACGACGGGACGCCGTACTTCTGCTGGCCGCCGATGCCGGAGACGATCGCCCGCACGGTCGCCGAGGTGGAGAAGGTGGCCCGCTCGGGCGCGACGATGAACGTCTTCGCCCTGGACCCGGAGCCGGGGCTGGTCGAGTTCGTGCACGACATCACCGCGCGGGCCGGTGGGCGGGTGTTCCAGCCCTCCAGCGACCGGCTCGGCGAGTACGTGGTGGCCGACTACCTCCAGGCCCGCAAGGGCCGCCGCGGCCGCTAGTCGGAGGACCCGCTGCCCCGGCCGCGTCCCGAGGCTCGCCGCGAGCTCGCGAGTGGTGAGGAGGACGGGGTCCTCCCACTCGCGGCGGGACCCTGCAGCGGGGCCGACCGCCGGTGGCCCGGCTCACCCGGGCCACCGGCGGCGCATCGGGGAGGATGGACGGCGTGAGCACCGAGGCACCCACCGGGACGATCACGATCGAGCAGGTCGACGCAGCGACCACCTACCCGCTGCGCGTCCAGGAGCTGCGCCAGGGCCGGCCCGCCGAGATCGACGAGGACGACGCCCCGTACACGGTCCACCTGGCCGCCCGGCTCGAGGACGGCGAGGTCGTCGGCGTCGTCCGCTTCCACCCGCGCGACTGCCCGTGGCGGGAGGGTGAGGGTTCCTGGCAGCTGCGTGGCATGGCCACCGACCCGCGGGTGCGCGGGCTCGGCGTGGGCCGGGCCCTGGTCGCCGAGGGCCTGTCCCGGGTGGCGGCCCGCGGTGGCCAGCTGGTGTGGTGCGACGCCCGCGGTGCCGCCGTCGGCTTCTACGAGCGGATCGGCTTCACCAGCGTCACCGAGGAGTACGACCTGCGTCCGGTCGGCCCGCACCGCGGGATGGTCATCGAGCTGCCGATCCGCTGAGCGGGGTCAGCGCGTCGGGTGGGCCCCGCTGGAGCTGATCCCCGGGATCCGCCCGGCCCGGAACGCGTCGACGAACAGCCGGTGGTCGTCCTGGGTCCGCCGCGCGTAGGAGTGCGCGAAGGCGACCATGTCGGCCACGAACTCCTCGCGCCGGCCGCCGAGGAGCTCCGTGAGCGCCTCCTCGGTCTGGAACGGCACCATCGTGTGGTCGCTGTCGGCGTCGCCCACGCAGTGCAGCTTCGCCGTCGCCCGGCCCAGCTGGGTCAGCACCGTGGTGATCTCCGCGGGCTCGGTCAGGTCCTCCCAGTCCAGGTCGCTCTCGTAGGGCGAGAGCTCCTGCACCACGAAGCCGACCCCGCCGATCTCGGTGTGCCCCAGGAACTGTGAGGCGTTGGCCTGCAGCGCCCGCTGGCTCACCGCCGTCCGGTGGCCGTGGTGCTCGAAGTAGGAGCTGATCTCCGGGTCGCGGACGACCCGGCTGGGCGCGGCGACGTTGCCCTGCTTGAGCGAGAGGACGACGTCGTTCTCCAGCGCCTGGTCGTAGCCCTCGATGAGCACCGTGTAGGCCGGCAGCCCCGCGCTGCCGATGCCGAAGCCGCCGGTGCCGACGACGTCCTTCACCCCGTAGGCGACGTCGTGCCGGCGCCGGGGCGGGTGCACCGTGCCCTGCCAGCGGTCCAGCGCGGCCAGCACCTCGGCCCGCTCGTCGTCCTCCAGCCGGCGGTTGCGGGGCAGGTCGGCGAACCGTCGCTCGTAGCGCTCGACGACGGTCAGCCGGTCCAGCAGCCCGATGCGCGTGCGGGCGGTCGTCGCCAGGACCACCTCGTGCACCGCGCCCTGCGTGTTGTCCCGGGTCAGGGCGAAGGATCGGTCCTCGTCGGAGCGGGTGAAGGCCTCGACCTGGTCGAGGTAGGAGCCGAGGAACACCTCGAGCAGCTCGCCGATGACGTCGTCGCCCAGCGCCTTGCGCCAGGCGAGCAGGGCGAAGCTGGCGGCGAAGCGGCGCAGGTCCCAGCTGAGGTGCCCCAGGTAGGCCTCGTCGAAGTCGTTGACGTCGAAGACGATGCGGCCCTCGCCGTCCATGTAGGTGCCGAAGTTCTCGGCGTGCAGGTCGCCCTGGATCCACACCCGCGACGTCCGCTCGTCACTCCAGCGGTCCTCCAGCGTCGCCATGTCGGCGTAGAACAGGCAGGCCGAGCCGCGGTAGAACGCGAACGGGTCGGCGGCCATCTTGCGGAACTTGGTCCGGAAGGCGTCCGCGTCGGCGGCCATGAGATCGGAGAAGGCGTCGACCAGGACGTCGATGATCTGCTGGCTGCGGGCGACGTCGTCGGTGCGCTCGTTCGGAGGGGTGAGATCAGCTCGGTCGGCCACGGCTCCACGCTAGGGGGCAACTAACGTGGGAGACGGTGCCCCACGCGCAGGACGCGACGGTGGGGCCGGTGCAGAGGGGCGGGACCGCGTGACGCGAGCGAGCAGGGCCCGCAGGCTGGCGACCGGGGCCGTCTACGGCGGCGGCGGTGTCGGCCTGGCCGGTGCGGCACTGGTGACGCTGCTGCGCCAGGAGGCCCGGGCGGCCCGCCGCACGGTGCAGTCCCACCGCACCCAGGCCGACCCGCCCACCGGCAACGGCCGCTACGGCCGCGGGCCGGGCACCCCGATCGTGCTGGCGGTGCTGGGTGACTCCAGCGCGGTCGGGCTCGGGGTGGAGCGCGCCGCCGAGACCCCCGGCGTGCTGGTCGCCTCGGCGCTGGCCGAGCTGGCCGAGCGCCCCGTCCGGCTGGTGAAGTTCGCGGTGTCCGGGGCGACCTCGAGCAGGCTCGACGCCCAGGTGGACCTGGCGCTGGCCGAGCGTCCCGACGTCGCGGTGGTCATGATCGGCGCCAACGACGTCACCAGCCGCACCCGCCCTGCCGTCTCCGTCGCGCACCTGGCCGACGCGGTGCGCCGGCTCGAGGAGTCGGGGTGCAAGGTCGTCGTGGGCACCTGCCCGGACCTGGGCACGATCCGGCCCATCCGCCAGCCGCTGCGACTGCTGGCCCGCCGGTGGAGCCGCAACCTGGCGGCCGCGCAGACCATCGCGGTGGTGGCCGCCGGCGGCCGCACCGTCTCCCTCGGCTCGGTGCTCGGCCCGGCGTTCGCCAGTGACCGGGCGATGTTCAGCAGCGACGAGTTCCACCCCTCGGCGGCCGGGTACGCCGCCGCGGCAGCCGTGCTGCTGCCCTCGGTCGCCGACTCCCTCGGCGTCTGGCCGGCCGCGCTGGACCGCGGTCTGCGGCTGCGGCGCAACACCGTGCGCCCGATCGCGCAGGCCGCCGCCAAGGCCGCCGGGCGCACCGGCACCGAGGTGCAGCCCACCGAGGTGCGCGGGTCCGAGAGCGGCCCGCGTGGGCCGTGGGCGCGGCTGCGCCGCCGGGCACCGACGGAGATCACGGTGGCCGACGCCGACCAGGTGCCCACCGAGCCCGTCGGCTCCTGAGCCGCGGCGTCGTCCGGACACGACGTCGTCCGGACACGAACAGCCCCGGACACGAACAGCCCCGGACACGACCGTGGCCCGGCCCCCTCGCGGGGACCGGGCCACGGTCGGTTGGTGCTGGGTCAGCTCACTCGCGGAAGTACGACAGGAGACGCAGGATCTCCATGTACAGCCAGACGACCGTGACGAGCAGGCCGAAGGCGATGTACCAGGCGAACTTCGGCGGGGCGCCGCGGCGGATGGCCTCGTCGGCGGCGTCGAAGTCCAGCAGCAGCATGAACGCCGCGATGCCGATCATCAGCAGGCTGAAGCCGATGGCGACCGGGCCGCCGTCGCGCAGGTTCAGCGGGTCACCGTCGGTGAAGAGGCCGACCACGACGTTGACCAGCGTGAGCACGAGGGCACCGACGAGGGCGCCGACGACCCAGCGGGTCAGCTTCGGGGTGACCCGGATGGCGCCGGTCTTGTAGACGACCAGCATGCCGGCGAAGACGCCGAACGTGCCGATGAGCGCCTGCATGACGATGCCGGGGTAGATGTCGTTGAAGGCCTCGCTGATGGCGCCGAGCGCGACGCCGTACAGGATGCCGTAGGCCAGCGTCGCGGCCGGGTTGGCGATCTGCTTGAACGAGATCACCATGCCGAGCACGAACGCGACCAGCACCGACGGCAGTGCCAGGCCCCAGGCCAGGCCCTGGGGCAGGAGCGCCCAGGTGGCGGCGGCGGACAGCACCGTCACCAGGAAGCTGATGCCGGTCTTGGTGACGACGTCGTCCATCGTCATGTAGGCGCGGTCGGTCGCGGCGTACGGCGACTGGACCGGCTTGCCGTACGGGTCGTACTGGGTGGGCGCTCCGCCGGTGGTCGGCTGCGGGCCTGCGCCCCAGCCGGCGTACGGGCTGTTGCCGGCCGCGGCGAAGCCCCGGCTGAAGGCCGGGTTGCTGCTGGGCATCGTCATCTCCTCGAGGTGACTGGTCGGGCCGTGGGGCTGTGTACGCCCCACGCTGTCTGTTCCAACGCCACGTGGGGGCGGCTAGTTCCCGCCCCGCCCCGGTCACCCGGACGAGTGCCCCCGGTCGGGTTCGAACCGACACTGGGACCCTTTTAAGGGGCCTGCCTCTGCCGATTGGGCTACGAGGGCTCGTCGGTGCGTGAGCTTGCCAGCTCCGTCGCGCGGCCGAGGACGGCGTCGAGCATCGGCTCGGTCAGCTTGCCGGTGAAGGTGTTCTGCTGGCTGACGTGGTAGCTGCCCAGCAGGGTCAGCGGCCCGTTCGGTCCGGTCAGCGACACCTCGACCCCGTGCCCGAAGGCCGGCCGCGGCCGGGGCAGCGGCACCCCCGCCTCGGCCAGCACCGGCCACAGCGCCTGCCAGCCGAACCCACCGAGGACGACGACCACCCGCAGCCGGGGCAGCAGCGCCAGCTCGCGGGCCAGCCACGGCGAGCAGGTGTCCCGCTCCTCCGGCGTCGGGGCGTTGGCCGGCGGGGCGCAGCGGACGGCGGCGCACACCCGGACGTCGGTGAGGGCCAGCCCGTCGTCCTTGTGGACCGAGGTCGGCTGGTTGGCCAACCCGGCCCGCCACAGCGCGGCGAAGATCCAGTCGCCGCTGCGGTCACCGGTGAACACCCGGCCGGTGCGGTTCCCGCCGTGCGCGGCCGGCGCCAGCCCGACGACGGCGATCCGGGCGTCGGCCGGCCCGAGGCCGGGCACCGGGCGGCCCCAGTACTCCTCGTCGCGGAACGAGGCCCGCTTGACCTCGGCGACCTCCTCGCGCCAGGCGACCAGCCGGGGACAGGCGCGGCAGCCGGAGATGCGCTCGTCGAGGACGGCGAGCTCCCGGGACCCGGCGGCCCCGCGCCGCACCCCGCCGGCGCTGCGGGTGACCGGGAAGCCGTCGGCGTCGCGTGCCATGGCACCAGCAGAGCACGCGACCGGTGGGCGCGCCGCAGGCCCCCTGGGGCAGGATCGGGTCGTGGCGAAGAAGAAGCAGGCGGAGAAGGAGCCCGGGCTCTACAAGCTCCTCGGGCTCGGGCTGGCCGTCCCGACCGGGATCGTGGTCAAGAAGCTCGCCGACATGGCGTGGGAGAAGGTGCGGGGCTACCCGCCGCCGAAGAACCCGGCCGCCCCCGGCGTCGGCTGGGGCGAGGCGCTCGCCTGGGCCGCGGTCTCCGGCGTCCTCGTGGCGGCCGGCCGGCTGGTGGCCGCGCGCGCGGCCACCGCGGTCTACGAGGCGATCACCGGCGAGCTGCCCCCGGACATGAACGCCGACAGCGCCGCCTGAAGCACCCGGTGGGGCCGTGTTCGCGAACACGGCCCCACAGGGTGGTCAGTCGCGGGCGAGGCGGAGGGCGATGCCGTCGAGGATGTCGTGCTCGCTGACGACGACCTCGTCGAGGTCGAAGGCGTCCATGACCACCCGCAGGATCAGCGAGCCCGCGCCGATGACGTCGACCCGGCCGGGGTGCATGACCGGGTACGCGGCCCGCTTGGCGCGGGTCGCGGTGAGCAGCCCTGCGGCGACCGAGCGGACGGCGGCGACCGGGATGCGCGAGCCGTGGATGGCGTCCGGGTCGTAGGCGGGCAGCCCGAGGGCGAGCGCGGCCACGGTGGTGACCGTGCCGGCCACCCCGACCAGGGTCACCGTCTCCCCCACCGGCACCTCGGCGGCGACCAGCGCGAGCGCGGCCCGGATGTCGGCCTCGGCGCCCTGCACCTCGTCCGGCGGCGGCGGGTCGCTGCGCAGGTGCCGCTCGGTGAGCCGCACGCAGCCGATGTCGACCGAGCGGGCGGCCCGCACCCCCTCGGCGTCACCGAGGACGAACTCCGTCGACCCGCCGCCGATGTCCACGACCAGGTACGGCGCGGTGATCCCGGTCAGCGACGCGGTGGCGCCGAGGAAGGACAGCCCAGCCTCCTCCACCCCGGGGACCACGTCGGGCAGCTGGCCGAGGGTGGTCAGCACCATCTGCTCGAAGTCGGCCCGGTTGGCGGCGTCCCGGCTGGCGCTGGTGGCGACCATCCGCACCCGCTCGGCACCGAGCTCGCGGGCCTGCGCGGCGTACTCGGCCAGCACCAGGCGGGTGCGCTCGATCGCCTCCGGGGCGAGCCGGCCGGTGGCGTCGACGCCCTGGCCGAGCCGGACCACCTCCATCCGGCGCAGCAGGTCGGTCGCCGGGCCCTCGGGCGGGACGTCGGCGACCAGCAGCCGGATGGAGTTGGTGCCGCAGTCGATGGCAGCGACCCTCATCGCACGTCCTCCGGGTCGGTGGGGCTGGGCTGGGCGCACGGGCCGGCGGCCCACCACTCCCCCATCTCGGCGACCGCACGGTCACCGATGGGGTTCACCCCCGGGCCGGCGGCCAGGGCATGGCCGGCGAGGGCGTGCAGGCACTTGACCCGGTCGGGCATGCCGCCGGCGGTGGCCCGGGTGGGCAGCACGTCCCGGGCGTCGCGGGTGGCCAGGAAGCTCTCGTGGGCGGCGAGGTAGGCGGCGGCGAGCTCGGGGTCTCGGCCCAGCTCCTCCTGCCACTCCCGCATCCGGCCGGCGGACTCCAGCCGGCTGGCCGCGGCGGTCGCCCGCGGGCAGGTCAGGTAGTACAGCGTGGGGAACGGGGTGCCGTCCTCCAGCCGGGGCGAGGTCTCGACGACGTCGGGCTGGCCGCACGGGCAGCGGTGCGCCACCCCGACCAGGGCCCGCGGCGGACGGCCGAGCTGGCGGCCGACGACGGCGCGCTCCTCCTCGGTGACCGGCGGGGACGGCGGGGCCACCACCGGCCCGGGGCCGTCGGGGCTGCTCACTTCTCCGGTCGGGCGCTCGCTCACACCCCGAGTCTGCGTGACAGCGACTGCGCCTCGCACACGGCCCCTCCGGCCCCGTTGCAGGGTCCCGCCGCGAGCTCGCCCGTGGTGGGGGGCAACGGGGTCCGTCAGCCGTCGGCTCGGGCCACCGAGTCCAGCAGCGCCTCGTACCAGGGCAGCGGGGCGCCGGGGTCGGGCACACCGGTGGGCACCTCGGCCGTGTCACCGGGGCCGCCGTCGTCCCCGACGATGACCAGCCGGCTGCCCGGCGGCACGAGGGTGAGCCGCTCGCGGGCCTGCTGCTCGATGTAGGCGGGGTCGGTGCGCTGGTCCAGCTGCGCCTGCAGGTCGGCGGCGCGCTGGGACAGCGCGGACTGCTCGGCGGCCAGCTCGGCCAGCTGCTGGCGGCCGGCGACGTACTGCCGCAGCGGCCCGGCGAGGGTCAGCGCCAGCAGCAGCACGGTCGCGGCGAGCAGCACCGTGCGGCCGGTGAACCGCGGTCCCCGGCTGACCGGCGTGGTGCGCGCCGGGTTGCGGGTGGTGCGCCGGCCGGGCCGGCTGTCGGCGGCACCGCGCGAGCCCGCCCGCACCGGCCGCGACGAGGTCCGGCGGCGGGAGCCACCGGGCCGGGCGCGACGGGTGCGGGCGGTGCTCATACGGGGATCAGCCCTGGCGGGCGGCCAGCCGCGGGAACGCGGCGGCGCCGGCGTAGCGCGCGGCGTCGTCCAGCTCCTCCTCGATGCGCAGCAGCTGGTTGTACTTGGCCACGCGCTCGCTGCGGGCCGGGGCACCGGTCTTGATCTGGCCGCAGTCGGTGGCCACGGCGAGGTCGGCGATCGTGGTGTCCTCGGTCTCGCCCGAGCGGTGGCTCATCATCGAGCGGTAGCCGGCCCGGTGGGCCAGGTTGACCGCGTCGAGGGTCTCGGTGAGCGTGCCGATCTGGTTGACCTTCACCAGCAGCGCGTTGCCCGCGCCACGGGCGATGCCGTCGGCCAGCCGGGTCGGGTTGGTGACGAACAGGTCGTCGCCGACCAGCTGCACGCGGTTGCCCAGGGCGGCGGTCATGGCGACCCAGCCGTCCCAGTCCTCCTCGTCGAGGGGGTCCTCGATGGAGACGATCGGGTAGGCGTCGACCAGGCCGGTGTAGTACTCGATGAGCTCGTCGGAGGTCTTCGTCGCGCCCTCGAAGGCGTAGCCCTCGGCGCTGTGGAACTCGCTGGCCGCGACGTCCAGGGCGAAGGCGATGTCGGTGCCGACGGTGTAGCCGGCGTTCTGCACGGCCTCGACGATCAGGTCGAGGGCGTCGCGGTTGCTGGGCAGCGACGGGGCGAAGCCGCCCTCGTCGCCCAGGCCGGTGGACAGCCCGCGCTTCTTCAGCACGGCCTTGAGCGCGTGGTAGGTCTCGGTGCCGACCTGCAGCGCCTCGGCGAAGGAGGCCGCCCCGATCGGGGCGATCATGAACTCCTGGACGTCGACGTTGCTGTCGGCGTGGGCGCCACCGTTGACGATGTTCATCATCGGCACGGGCAGCAGGTGCGCGGACGGGCCGCCGACGTAGCGGAACAGCGGCAGGCCGGAGGACTCGGCGGCGGCCTTGGCGACGGCGAGGCTGACGCCGAGGATCGCGTTGGCGCCCAGGCGGGACTTGTCGGGGGTGCCGTCGAGGTCGATGAGCCGCTGGTCGACCAGCCGCTGCTCGGCGGCCTCGAAGCCGACGAGCTCGGGGCCGATGACGTCCAGGACGCCGTCGACGGCCTGGGTCACGCCCTTGCCCCCGTAGCGGGTGCCGCCGTCGCGCAGCTCCACCGCCTCGAAGGCTCCGGTGGACGCACCACTGGGCACGGCGGCCCGGGTGATGGTCCCGTCGTCGAGGGCGACCTCGACCTCGACGGTCGGGTTGCCTCGTGAATCGAGGATCTCTCGGGCGCCTACGGCTTCGATGCTGGCCACGGGCTGCAGCCTAGCCAGGCTGCGCGGTCCGCGGACACACCGCGCCGCAACCGGGTGGCCTGGGAGCATGACCGGCGATGACCTCGCCCGCCCCGCCTCCCCCGCCGCGGCCGCACCGTCGCGCCGTCCGTCAGCTCCGGCTCGGGCTGGTGCCGGTGCTCGTCGTCGGCCTGGTCCTGCTGGTCGTGCTCGGCGTGCGGCTCGGGTCGGCGCGGGAGCCGCTGGCCGCGGCGAGCGCCACCGCCCCGGCCACGGTGACCGCGACCGGCACGGCCCCGGAGGGCCGCGGGCTGGACGTCGCCTTCACCGACGCCGCCGGCACCGCGCGCACCGGGGTCCTCGAACTGCCCCGCCCCCTGCCGGTGCCGGTGGGCGCGCGGCTGACCGTGCAGTACGACCCGGCGGCCCCGGCCGGGGCACGGGCGCTGGTGCACACCGACGGGGACGCCGCCCATGCCGCGGCCGGCGGCGTCCTGTTCGGGCTGGTGCTCGTCGTGCTGGTGCTGCTCGTGGTCACCGCGCTGACCTTGGCCCGGCTGCTCGGGCGGCCCCGGCTGCGCACCCGGCCGGGGACGGCGGTGCCGGCCACCCACGTCGTGGTCGCCCAGGGGCTGCTGGTGCGCAGCTGGCTGGAGCTGACGACGCCGACCGGACGGCGCTGGCTGCCCGTGCACTGGGCGCCGGAGCTGGACCGGCTGACGCCGGGGACCCGGGTCACGGTGCACGGCGACCCCGCCGGCCGCCGCCCCGTGCTGCCGGTGCTGGAGGGTGCGGAGGTGTGGCCCTCGGGCCGGCTGCGCGGCAAGGAGCCCCGCGGGCAGGTGCGGCAGGCGCCCGTCGTCCCCGGCGCCACCGAGCTGGGCATGGCCCGGCAGGCCCGGGCCGACGGCGTCCTGCCCTTCCTGGCCCCGGTGCTCGGGCTGCTGTGGGCCTACGTCGACAGCAGCGGCCTGCCGGGCTTCCTGGCCGCGACCGCGCTGTGTGCGGCCGTGCTGTTCTGGCTGCCCCAGCTGCTGGGCTCCGACCCGAGCGCCACCACCCAGTAGTTGAAGGACCCCGGTCAGGCGGGCCGGTCGTCCCTGGACTCGGCGGTGTTGCGGGACCGTTCGGCGAGCTCCTCGGGGCTGGGGCCGGCGAAGGCCCTCGACCGCTCCCGGGCCTCGACGCTGCCGGTGAACAGGCCGGCGTTGGGTGAGGTGACGGCGTCCGTGGACCCCGGCGACGCGGGAGCCGGGACGCGCTCGACGCCGAAGCCGCCCACGCCCTCGGTGCGGACCCGCGGCAGCGAGGCGCCGTGCTCGCGCTGCAGCCAGACCACCAGCGCCTCGCGCACCTGGCAGCGCAGGTCGAACAGGGTCGGCCCGTCCTTGGCGCTGACCAGCACCCGGACCCGGATCACCGAGCCCACCGCGTCGGTCACCTGCAGGACCTTGACCCGTTCGTCCCAGAGGTTGTTCTCCTCCAGCATCCGGTCCAGGGCGGTGCGCATCTCGTCGAACGGCGTCGTCCAGTCGACGTCGATCTCGATCGAGCCCAGGACCGCGGACTCGGTGCGGGTCCAGTTCTGGAAGGGCGTCGTCGTGAAGTACGTGGAGGGCAGCACCAGCCGGCGGTCGTCCCAGACGTGGACGACGACGTAGGTCAGCGTGATCTCCTCGATCCGCCCCCACTCCTCCTGCACGACCACGACGTCGTCGACCCGGATGGCGTCGGTGAAGGCCAGCTGCAGCCCGGCGAACACGTTGGCCAGCGAGGTCTGCGCGGCCAGACCCGCCACGACCGACAGCACCCCGGCGCTGGCCAGGATCGAGGTGCCGGCCGCCCGGGCCGCGGGGAAGGTGAGCAGCATCCCGGCGATCGCCAGCAGGGCCAGCACCGCCACGGTCAGCCGGCGCACCAGCGTGACCTGGGTGCGCACCCGGCGGGCGTGCCGGTTGTCCACGACGTCGACGTCGTAGCGGGCCAGCGCGAGGTCCTCCACGACGAAGGCGGCCACCGCGACCAGCCAGGCGACCACCGCGATCAGCGCCAGCCCCAGCACCCGGACGACGACGTCGCGCCACTCCCCGACGCGGGTCGCCGAGTCCAGCACCACCGTGACCGCGACGAGCACCAGCAGCACCCGCAGCGGACGGCGTCCGCGCCGGGACAGGTCGGCGACGGCCGTGCTGCGGCCGGCGAAGCGGCGGACGACGGTGCCGATGGCCACCGCGACCAGCCAGGCGGCCAGCGCGGCGCCGACCACGACCAGGAGCAGCAGCCAGGTGGACTGCGGCAGCACCTCGGAGACGGTGTCGTCGGCGGCGAGGACGAACGGGGAGGACACGGGCATGCGGCAGCAGCTCCTGGCGGTGGCGCGGGCGGGAGGACCGGGCACGCCGTTGGCCGGAACGCTCCACGTTAGGTGCCGCTGCTGGGCGTGGCCCCCGTCCCGGCCGTGTGCTCACCCACAGCCGGGCGAGGCAGGGCCCTACGCCTCCGGGGTGCGGGCGTGGGCGGCGGCGTCCAGGGCGTCGGCGTACCGGCGGACGGCGGTGCGCAGCGCGTCCTCGGCGTCCCAGCCGCGCTCCCGGGCGGCGACGACGATGCCGAGCAGCTGCTCCCCCAGCTCGGCGGCGTCGGTCGCGGTCAGCTCGGCGGCCGGCGGGGTCGGCAGCCCGGCCCGCGCGGCCCGGCCGGCCAGTGCGGCGCCCCAGGAGGTGGCCGGCTGCGAGCGGGAGACGCCCTCGGTCGGCGAGCGGCGCTGCTTCTCGGTCTTCTTGATCTCGTCCCAGCCGGCCTCGACCTGGGCGACGTCCCGGGGCCCGGCGTCGGCGAACACGTGCGGGTGCCGGCGCACCAGCTTCTCGACCAGGTCACCGGCGACGTCGTCGACGTCGAAGGGGACGCCGAAGGGCGCCTCCTGGGCCACCCGGGCGTGGAACGCGACCTGCAGCAGCACGTCGCCGAGCTCCTCGCGCATGCCGACCGGGTCCTCCTCGACGATGGCGTCGTAGGCCTCGTGCGCCTCCTCCAGCAGGTAACCGCGCAGCGAGGCGTGGGTCTGCTCGGCGTCCCAGGGGCAGCCGCCGGGTGAGCGCAGCCGGTCCATCACCGCGACGACGTCCAGCAGCCGGGCGCCGGGTGGCTCGGGGGCGCCGGCGAGGACCGTCGCGCCCTCGGGGACCTCGGCCGGGGTGAGCAGGCAGACCGCGCCGGCGGGCACCTCGGCGAGGGAGGCGAGGTCGGTGACGGACGTCCCCGCGACACGGAGCGCCTCCGCCGTGGCGACCGCCCCCGGCAGCGCGACCAGCCGGTCGGCTGCGGAGACCAGCTGCCAGGCTGCAGGGCCGAGGAGCCCGGGCAGTCGAGGGCTGACGGTGACGAAGGTGGGTGCCGGCACCCCCTCAGTCTCCGCTGCCCTCCCGGACAGCGCCCGCCGCAGGTCCCGCTCCGTGCACCACGGCCGCGACGCCGCTCACGGCCTCAGCTCGGTCGCCAGACCCGCACCCAGTCGATCCGCATCTGCGTCCCCGGCGTCGGCGCTCGGTCGGTGTACATCGCGAGGTTGAGCGTGAGGAACTGCGGCAGGTCGTCCACCCCTGCCGACACACCCGCCTCGGGGTAGGCGACACCGTCGAGGTAGGGCACCACCCGCCCCTGCGTCCGGAGCAGTCCGTACGTGTGCCACGAGTCGCGGTAGTCGACGGCTGCGTCGCCGTACGGCTGGATCGAGTGCTCGCCCCTCATGCCGACGGGTCCCGGGAAGTGGTAGACGAAGGCCGGGGGCCGCAGGATCGAGGTGTCGAAGTACTCCATGATGTCGATCTCCGGGGGCCATCTGTCGTCCGGGACGGTCCAGAACGCGGGCCAGAGACCGTCCCCGATCGGGATCCAGATGCGCGCCTCTATGTAGTCACCGTCCTGCGCGAGGAAGTTGCCCTGTGTCGTCATGCACCCGGACGAGTGGGTGTACTCGACCCCGTCCACGGTGCGCGGATCCGGCTGGATGGTCAGGGCGGCCGTGCCGTCCACGACGCTGACGTTGCCCGGTGAGTAGTAGGCGTCCTCGATCTCGGGGTTGAACGCCCCGTCGTTCGTCTCCCCGCCGTAACGGTTCGAGCGCCACTTCGACGCGTCGATGACCGGGCCGTCGAACTCGTCGACGAAGACCGGGGTCCAGTCGGACCGGAGGCCGGGAGGACCGTCGAGAGGCACCACTGGAGCCGGGGGTGCCGGGGCCGGGGCCGGGGCCGGGGCTGCGGCCTGGGCGCCGGCCCCGGCCGCCCCGCCGTCCAGGAGCTGGCTGGTGACCGCCAGGCTGCCGACCGTCGTCAGCAGCACGCCGACGGCACAGACCACGTGCAGCGCACGACGCCGGTGGGTGACCCGATCACTGGTCTTCAGCTGGCACCTCGATCTCCCGTGTCGGCAGCTCGCACGCCGACGCGCAGCGGCCGCCCGATCTCCGGATGAGTCCTCGAGCGCGTGGGTCGATCGTCACGCGACTGCCCCCGGTCGCCCCACGATGCGGGCCTCCGCTCAGCCCTCCGAGGTGCTGAGTTCACCCGGTCGGGCGACGCCGCCACCTCGAGCCGACGCGGGACGACCCGACGCGCACCGGCCCGTGGACGCCGTCCGGCCGGGCGGGCGGCGCCCCGGCGTCGCGCCGGTCGTGCCGTGGTCCCGCCGGACCGTGCACCAGCGGGACCGACCAGCTCGTCGCCATCGGCCGGTCCACCGCGGCGCCCACCACGTGGTCATGCGGATCGACCGGGACGCACCGGTCGCCCCTGGACGGGCCGTCACCGGCCCGTCGTCCGCCGGGGTGGCCGACTGGTCACCCAGCGCCGAACCTGCTCCCCCACCGGCGAGGGCCCTCGGCTGCGGGAGTGAGCCCAGGACCCTCAGCGGGAAGCGGCGACGGCTACCGGCTGGGCGAGGACGGCGGTGAGCAGCGTGTGCAGCTTCTCCAGCAGGGCGACGTCCCGCAGCGGGGTGCGGCGGTCGGGCCCGACGGGGGCCTTGATCGACACGGTGCGCACGGCCTCCTTGTAGGTGGCGCCCTCGGCCAGCCGGGACAGCTTCATCACCTGCGACTCGCGCAGCTCCACCGGCCCGACCCGCA
>NZ_JAPVBH010000005.1:124770-412221 GCF_026967795.1 Modestobacter sp. VKM Ac-2986 | reverse complement strand
CTTGTAGGTGGCGCCCTCGGCCAGCCGGGACAGCTTCATCACCTGCGACTCGCGCAGCTCCACCGGCCCGACCCGCACGTTGCGGCCCTGCATCGAGACCTCGCCCACGCCCAGCGCCCGCATGGCCGCACGGAACCGGGCGACGGCGAGCAGGTTGAGCACCGGGTCGGGCGCGGGGCCGTAGCGGTCGGTGAGCTCGTCGAGCACGGCCTGCGCCTGGTCGTCGTCCTGGACGGAGGCGACCTTGCGGTAGGCCTCCATCCGCAGCCGCTCGCCGGGCACGTAGTCGTGCGGCAGGTGCGCGTCGACGGGCAGGTCGACCCGGACGTCGGCCGGCTCGACCGCCGGGGACTCCCCGGTGGCCTGGGCGCGGTAGTCGCTGACCGCCTCGCCCACCAGCCGCACGTAGAGGTCGAAGCCGACCCCGGCGATGTGGCCGGACTGCTCGCCGCCCAGCAGGTTGCCCGAGCCGCGGATCTCCAGGTCCTTCATCGCCACCGCCATGCCCGCACCGAGGTCGGTGTTGTTGGCGATGGTGGTCAGCCGGTCGACCGAGGTCTCGGTCAGCGGCCGCGTCGGGTCGTAGGTGAAGTAGGCGTAGGCCCGCTCCCGGCCACGGCCGACCCGGCCACGGATCTGGTGCAGCTGGGAGAGGCCGAACATGTCGGCCCGGTCGACGATCAGGGTGTTGGCGTTGGGGATGTCCAGGCCCGACTCCACGATGGTCGTGGCGATCAGGACGTCGTACTCCTTCTCCCAGAAGCCGACCATGATCTTCTCGAGCTCGTGCTCCTTCATCTGCCCGTGGCCCACGGCGATGCGGGCCTCGGGCACCAGGTTCCGGATCTTGGCCGCGGCCTTGTCGATCGACTGCACCCGGTTGTGGATGACGAACACCTGGCCGTCGCGCAGCAGCTCGCGGCGGATGGCGGCGGCCATCTGCTTGTCCTCCCAGGCACCGACGTAGGTCAGCACCGGGTGCCGCTCCTCCGGCGGGGTGAGGATCGTCGACATCTCGCGGATGCCGGTGAGGCTCATCTCCAGGGTGCGCGGGATCGGGGTGGCCGACATCGACAGGACGTCGACCGCCGTCCGCATGGTCTTCAGGTACTCCTTGTGCTCGACGCCGAAGCGCTGCTCCTCGTCGACGATGACCAGCCCGAGGTCCTTGAACCGGGTGGTCGGCTGCAGCAGCCGGTGCGTGCCGACCAGGATGTCGACCTCGCCGTCGGCCAGCTTGCGCAGCGTCTCGTTGGACTCCGTCGTCGACTGGAAGCGCGACAGCACCGCGACGGTGACCGGGAACTGGGCCATCCGCTCGGAGAAGGTCTTGAAGTGCTGGTTGGCCAGCAGCGTCGTCGGCACGAGGACGGCGACCTGCTTGCCGTCCTGCACCGCCTTGAACGCCGCCCGGATGGCGATCTCGGTCTTGCCGTAGCCGACGTCGCCGCAGATGATCCGGTCCATCGGCACGGGCTGGCGCATGTCGGCCTTGACCTCGTCGATGGCGGCCAGCTGGTCGGGCGTCTCGGTGAACGGGAAGGCGTCCTCGAGCTCGCGCTGCCACACGGTGTCCGGGCCGAAGGCGTGGCCCTTGCTGGCCATGCGGGCGGAGTAGAGCCGGATCAGCTCCGCGGCGATCTGCTTGACCGCCTTGCGGGCCGAGGCCTTCGTCTTCTGCCAGTCGGCGCCGCCGAGCTTGGACAGCGACGGGGCCTCACCGCCCACGTAGCGGGTCAGCTGGTCCAGGGCGTCGGTCGGCACGAAGAGCCGGTCCGGCGGCTGGTTCCGCTTGCCCGGGGCGTACTCGACGATCAGGTAGTCGCGCTGGCCGCCGTGCACGGTGCGGCTGACCATCTCCACGTACCGGCCGATGCCGTGCTGCTCGTGCACCACCAGGTCACCGGGCTGCAGCTGCACCAGGTCCACGGCGTTGCGCCGGCGGGCCGGCATCTTGGTGGCGTCCTTCATCGAGGTGCCGCGCTGGCCGGTGAGGTCGCCCTCGGTCAACAGCGCCAGCCCGACCGCGGGGAAGGCGAAGCCGGCCTCCAGGTTGCCCTGGGTCACGAACGGCGCCCCGGCGGTCGGGACCTCCTCGATGCCCGGGACGAGCCGGGCGCCCAGGTCGGCCTCGGTGAGCTGGTCGGCGGCGCGCTGGGCGGGGCCGGGGCCGGCGAAGGTCAGCGCCACCCGCCAGCCGTCGCGGCCCCACATCCGCAGCGCCTCGAAGGCGCGCGCCTGGTCGCCGTGGAAGCGCTCGACGCCGGTGGCGTCCAGGGTCACGTGCTGGTCGTCGTCGTCCGGGGAGAGCGTGAAGGTGCCGGTGGTCCACCACGGCAGGCCACGGGCGCGGGCGGCGTCCTCGACGTCGCCGAGGTCCTGGAAGGAGGAGGCGCCCAGGTCGATCGGGGCCTGGCCGGCCTCGGCGGCGGTCTGCCAGGAGGCGGCGAGGAACTCCTCGGCGGTGCGCACCAGGTCCGCGGCGCGGCTGCGCACCCGCTCGGGGTCGCAGACCAGCACGTGCGTGCCGGCGGGCACCAGGTCGGTGAGCAGCTGCATCGCCTCACCGCCGATCAGCGCCGGGATGAGGGACTCCATGCCCTCGACGGCGATGCCCTCGGCCAGCTTGCCGGCGACCTCGGCGAGCTCGGGGTGGTCGACCGCCAGCTGGACGGCGCGGGCGCGCACCTCGTCGGTGAGCAGCAGCTCGCGGCACGGCGGTGCCCACAGCCGCTCCGGGCGCTCGTCGAGGGAGCGCTGGTCGGCGGCGGAGAAGTACCGCAGCTCGTCGACCTCGTCGCCCCAGAACTCCACCCGCACCGGGTGCTGCTCGGTGGGCGGGAAGACGTCGAGCAGGCCACCGCGGACGGCGAACTCGCCGCGCTTCTCCACCAGCTCGACCCGCACGTAGGCGGCGTCGGACAGCGCCTGCGCCACGTCGTCGAGCTCGGCGGACTGGCCCGGCGCCAGCTCGACCGGCACGAGGTCGCCCAGGCCCGGGGCCAGCGGCTGCAGGACGCTGCGCACCGGGGCGACCAGGACGTCGACGCCGCCGTTCGCGCCGGGGTGGGTGAGGTCGCGCAGCACGGCCAGCCGGCGGCCGACGGTGTCCGCGCGGGGGCTGAGCCGCTCGTGCGGCAGCGTCTCCCAGGCGGGGAAGACCTCGACCCGGGAGTCGGGGACGAAGCAGCGCAGCTGCGAGGCCAGTGCGTCGGCGTCCCGCTCGCCGGCGGTCACCACCAGCACCGGGACGGCGGCGCCCCCGGGACGGCGGGCCGCCAGGGCGGCGGCGACCAGCGGCTGGACCGACGGCGGCGCGGTGACCGCGAGCTGCGCCTGCCCTGCGTGCTGCACCACCGAGGCCATGCCGGGGTCGGTCAGGACGACGTCGAGCACGCCGCGCAGGCTCACGACAGTGACACTCCCGGTTCTGGGGCCGCACACGGCGCGCCGGGTGCGCGCGGGGGCCGGGTCCCAGGTTAACCCCGTGCCGGGGCCGCCGCGGACCGTCGGGAGGAGACCTCCACGACCCCGCGGGCGCTGGTGGGAGGGCCGGTCAGACGGAGACGGCGGCACCCGCGGGACGGGCGGCGTCCAGGGTGGCCAGCGCCTTGCGCAGCTGCGTGGAGGAGGTGTGCATCGTGTACGGGAAGTAGTGCACGGCCACGCCCACGGCGGCGAAGTCGGCTTCGAGCTTGTCGCCCTTGGCGGTGCCCCGCCAGTCGTCGCCCTTGAAGACCACGTCGAACTCCACCTCGCGCCAGGTGTCGATCTTGTCCGGCACGACCTCGGCGTGCACGCCGTCGACGACGCGCAGGTTGCGCACGATCTCCAGGCGCTCGGCCAGCGGCACGACCGGGAGGCGGCCCTTGGTCAGCAGCAGCATCTCGTCGGAGACGACCCCGGCGATCAGGTGGTCGCAGTGCTCGGCGGCGTGCCGGAGGATGTTCAGGTGCCCGACGTGGAAGAGGTCGTAGGCCCCTGGTGCGTAGCCGATCACGGTCATGTCGTCTCCCGGTGCGTCTGGCGCTGACGTGGTGCTGGTGGTCGATGACCACCCACGGTGACGGGACGGCGGTCCGAACCCGCCTCACCACCCCGTTCGTGAGCAAGTGAAGCCCCGCAGACGTCACGCAGCGTCATCTATCTGCGGCTGTCACCCCATCGGGCACCGCCCGGCACACCGGCGGGTGACGCCGCTCCCCCCGTCGGGTGTGGGCCCCGCGGACGGCCGGCGGGCCGGCCACCCCGCACGGGTGAGCACCCCCCGCCACTCCTGGTCGCACCCCGCCCCGGGCCCGCAGACTCGGCAGGACACCAGGGCAGGACGGCGACCGGCCGTGCGCGGAGCCGGCGGCAGGTGCGGCCGTGCCGCACGACGGGGAGCAGACACATGGAACTGAAGGACTACGTCGGCGCACTGCGGCGGCACTGGCGCGTGGGCGCCGGCACGTTGCTGGTCTGCCTGGTGCTGGCCGGCACGGTCGTGCTGGTCGCACCGCGCACCTACCAGGCCACCGCCCAGGTGTTCGTGAGCTCCTCGGCGCAGGGCACGGCCAGCCCGCAGTTCATCAGCGCGCGGGTGGAGAGCTACCCCGACGTCGCCGTCAGCGCCGCGGTGCTCGACCCGGCCGAGGACGACCTGCAGCTGGGCCTCACCGTCCAGCAGCTGCGCGGCCACCTGAGCGCGGTCAACCCCTCCGACACCTCGCAGATCAACATCACCGCGAGCTTCGCCGACGCCGAGACCGCAGCGGCGGTCGCCAACGCGGTGGCCGAGCAGTTCACCGGCGTCGTCGAGGAGCTCGAGCAGCCGGGCACGGGCACCTCCCCGGTGGCCCTGACCGTCACCAACCCCGCGACCGCCCCGGTCAGCCCGGCCACGCCGCAGGCGCTGCCGACCCTGCTGCTCGGCCTGGTCGTGGGCCTCTTCCTCGGGCTGGCGGCCTCGATCGTGCGCAGCCGGCTCGACCCGACCGTGCACGACGAGGACGGCGTCCGGCAGGCGTGGGGCCCCGACCCGGACCTGGCCGTCCTCAGCGCCCCCACCGGCCGCCGGCAGGGCGCGCTCAGCGGACGCCCCGCGGCCACGCTCGCCCGCCGGCTGGACCTGCTGGGTGACGACCGCCCCGGCTCGGTGCTGGTGCTCTCCCCGTCCCCCGCGGAGCAGGCGGCCGCCACCGCCTTCGCCGCGGACCTCGCCCGCGAGCTCGCCGCGCGCGACGTGCCCACCGTGCTCGACGACGCCGACCCGGCCGCCGTCGCGTCGGGTGCGGCACCGGTGTCGGTCTCCGTCACCGACCCGCTGGCCCCGGTCGCCGCCTGGCGCCGGGCGGCGGGGAGCTCCGTCGTCCTGGTCGTGCCCACCGGTCGGGTGGTGGCCGCGGACGTGACCGAGGTGCGCACCCTGCTCGGCGAGGTCGGCGCCACGGTGCTGGCCCTCGTGCTCACCCCGCCCGGGCCCCGGCACCGCCCGGCGCCGATCACCGGCGCCGGCACCGACCCGGCCGCTGCTGCGCCGGGCACGCCCGCCGTGGTGCCGGCCCCGCGCGCGGCGGCGGCGCCGTCGCCGTCCCCGCGGGCCACGCCCGCCCCCCGGTGACGGCGGCGCCGGTCCGGCGTCCCACCGCCCTCGCCGGAGGAGGACCGGACGCCGCGTCCGCCGCCCCCGGCCGGGCGACGGTGGCCCGCACCGTGGTGGCCCTGCTGCTGGTGGCCAGCACCGTGGGCTGGCGGCGCGGTGAGTACTTCACCGGCGCCCTGGACCCCGTCGTGGCCGGCAAGGGCCTGCTCAGCGTGCTGGCCCTGGCCGGTGCCGTGCTGCTGGCCGCGTCGGGACCGCGGCGGCGGGTGGGCACCGGCTCGGTCTGGTTCCTCGCCGTGCTGCTCAGCAGCTCGGTGCTCGGTGCCCTGACCCACGGCACGCTGCTGCCCAGCGGCCTGGTCGCCGTCCGGCTGGTCGTGGTGGCCGCGACCGTCCTGCTGCTGCTGCGCTCCTCCACCGTGCTCGAGTTCTCCCTCGCCCTGGCCCGGGCCTGCGGGGCGATCGCGCTGGTGTCGATGCTGACCGGCCTGCCCACGCTGTCCTCCGGCCGGCTGGCCGGGGGCGTGCCGCCGCTGAGCCCGAACGAGCTGGCCCTGCTCGCCGGGGTCGTCGTGGCCCACGTCGCCTGGCGCACGGTGCTCGGCGAGGTCAGCGTGCCCGGCACCCTGGCCGCCGCCGTCGCGCTCGCCGTCATCTGGGAGACCGGCTCGCGCACCGGGCTGCTCATGCTGCTCGTCGGGGTCCTCGTGACCGGCCTGCACCTGCGGCGGGCCCGCGTCGGCCTGGTCGTCAGCGGACTGCTTCTGGCCGGGCTGGGCGCGTTGGCCGTGGCCGGCACCGGCGCGGCCGCCGGTTTCGCCGAACGCGACGGCGCGGGCACCAGCACCCTGCACTCCCGGATGATCGCCTGGCGCGCCGCGACCACCTGGGCGGAGTCGGCCTGGCAGCTGGTGTTCGGCGGCGGTCTGTCGGTGAAGGAGATCGCCGTCCAGGGTCAGTTCTGGAAGACCCAGCCGCTGGACAGCAGCTGGGTGTCGGCGCTGGTGCAGGCCGGGGTGCTCGGCGTGCTGGTGACCGGCGCCTGGGCGGTGTGGGCACTGCGCGGCGCGTGGCGCGCCCCCCGCCCGCAGCGCGCGCTCTTCCTCGGCCTGCTGGTCTACCTGCTCGGGCGCAGCGTGCTGGAGAGCGGCCTGTTCGACGCCACCCCGGCGTTCCTGGCCTTCTTCGCCACCAGCCTGCTGTGCGAGGGGGCCTCACGCGACAGACTGGCCGACGACCTGCGCACCGACCCCCTGGCCGGGAGGCCGCCCGCGCCGGCGTCCGCGCCGCACGCCTGACGCCCGCCCTCCCCGACGACGGGTGGGGCCCCGCACGACCCGGGCGCGGCCCGGGCGACTGAGAACGAGGAGGACACGTGCGCAGGACGGTGCTCGTCGCACACCCGTCGGCCGACCTCTACGGCTCGGACCTGCAGCTGGTGGAGAGCGTGAGCGGGCTGACCGCCGCCGGCTGGGAGGTCGTCGTGGCGCTCCCCGGCGAGGGCCCGCTGCGCGCCCGGCTCGAGGCCGCCGGGGCCACGGTGGAGCTTCTCCCCGTGCCGGTGCTGCGCAAGTCGCTGCTGCGCCCGGCGGGGCTGCTCGGCCTGGTGGTCGACACCAGCCGCGCGCTGCCGGTGATGGTCCGGCGGCTGCGCGCCCTGGACCCCGCCGTCGTCTACGTCAACACCGTCACCGTGCCGCTGTGGCTGGTCGCGGCCCGGCTCGCCGGACGGCCGGCCCTCTGCCACGTGCACGAGGCCGAGGACGACGCCCCCCGCCTGGTCGGCGTCCTGCTCAACGCCCCGCTGCTGCTGGCCCGCACGGTGGTGGTCAACAGCAACGCCGCCGCGGCCACGCTGCTGCGTGCGGTGCCCGCCCTGCGGCGCCGCACCGAGGTGGTGCACAACGGCGTCGCCGGGCCGCCGGAGCCGCTGCCCCCGCTCGCGGCCCCGACCGGGCCGCGCCGCGTCGTGCTGGTGGGCCGGCTCGCCCCGCGCAAGGGCACCGACGTCGCCCTCGAGGCGGCCGCGCTGCTGCGCGCGCAGGGCCGGGACGTCGTCCTGCAGCTGTGCGGCACGGTCTTCCCCGGCTACGAGTGGTTCGAGCAGCAGCTGCGCGACCGCGCGGCCCGGCCCGACCTCGCCGGCGCCGTCGAGTTCGCCGGCTACACCTCGCCCACCTGGCCGGCCCTCGCGCAGGCCGACGTCGTGCTGGTGCCCTCGCGGGCCGAGCCGTTCGGCAACACCGCGGTGGAGGCCCAGCTGGCCGGCCGGCCGGTCGTCGTCTCGGCGGTGCAGGGGCTCCGGGAGATCGTCACCGACGGGGAGACCGGCCTGCTGGTCACCCCCGGCGACCCCGCCGACCTCGCCCGGGCGGTCGGCACGGTGCTCGACGACGCCGGGCTCGCCGGGTCGCTGGCCACTGCCGGCCGGGGGTCGGCGCTGCGCCGGTTCAGCCGGCAGCGCTATCAGGACACGGTGACCGCCGTCGTCGAGCGCACCGCCCGCTGACCGGTCCCCGGGGCGACCCGGGTGACCGGGGCGGTCAGGCCGGGACGGGTGCGGCGGTGGTGCCGGCGGCGGCCGGGACCGACAGCAGCGGCACCAGCACCAGGCGGCGGACCGCGACGGCGGCCAGCAGCGGGCCGAGGGCCAGCGCGGCGGGCGCCCAGCCGACGCCCCCGGGCACGAGCAGCACGAGCGCGAGCACCGCGACCAGCGACAGGAGCTCCAGCGACCGCAGGGCGAGCACCCGGCGCTGCCTGCGGTGCACCGAGGCCAGGCCCGAGTAGGGCAGCAGCACCGCCGAGGCGAGGGCGTAGGCCGTCCACCCCACGACGGCCCCCACCGGCACGGGGTAGTCCCCGCCGGTGAGCGCGGGGCCCAGCCACGGCAGCACGAGCACCGCGGCGCCGCCGAGCGCGGCGACCGCCAGCGCGAGGGCGGCGGCGGCCCGGTCGGCGTACCGCAGCCCGGCGGCGGGGCCGGCGGCCTGCAGCGAGACGAAGTGCGGCAGCAGCCAGGAACCGAGTCCGGCGACCAGCACCAGGGTCGGGGCCGTGTAGACGCGGGCGGCCTCCAGCGGCCCGTACGCGGCCGCGCCCGCCAGCGCGACCACCAGCAGCCGCAGCACGGTCAGCAGCGCCGGCCGGATCGCCTGCGCCGCGGCCCGCCAGACGCCGAAGGCGGCCACCACCCGCAGCGCGGGCCGGCGCCACGGGCCGCGGGGACGCTCGTGCGCGGGCAGGAGCGGCCAGGCCACCAGCGCGGCACCGGCCTGGCCGACGAGCAGGGCCAGCAGGAAGTCGGTGAGGTCGAGCGCGCCGGACAGCCGGAGCAGGCCCAGGGTGCCCAGGGCCAGCAGCAGGCTCGTGCCGTCGACGGCCGGCAGCGACCAGAAGCGGCCGGTGGCCATCAGCAGCCGGCGCAGCGCGTCCTCGGCGACGAAGGCGGCCGTGGCCAGGCCCAGCACCGGTCCGGCCCAGGGCGGCACCACGCCGGTCAGCACCCCGAGCAGGGCACCGCCCACGCCGGCGGCGCCGCACACCCAGGTGGCGCCGACGAGCAGGCCGGCGCGGGTGCGCGGCTCGTGCCGGTCCAGGACGGTGAGCGAGTCGCCGACCAGCCCGCTGCAGACGGCGGTGGCCAGCACGATGACGCCGTACAGCAGGGCGAAGGTGGCCAGCCCGCCGGCGCCGAGCGAGCGGGCGGCGGCCACCTGCAGGGCCAGCCCGGCCAGCGCCTGGGTGCCCTGCGCGGTCAGCGCACCGGTGGCCGGGCGGCGCAGCACGCGCAGCAGACCCGTCACCGGCCCATCGTGACAGCGCGACGGCCCGGCCCCGCCGCAGCGGGACCGGGCCTCACCCGCCAGGGGTGGTCGCGCGGGTGCGGTCAGGCGAGGGGCCGCACGGTGAGCTCGCCGAACCGCACCGTGGCCGGTCCGGTCGCGGAGCCGGAGAGGTAGCCGAGCAGGCCGACCGAGCCGGGCGCCTGCAGCGAGGCGGTGGTGTCGGTGCGCGTCAGGGTGGGGGTCGTGGGCTCCGGGGAGCCCGCCGGCCAGACGGTGACCGCGAGGTCGGTCGTGCCGGTGCCCCGGACGGTGAACCGGACGTTGAGCTCCTGGCCGCTGGTGTAGCGGTCGGCCAGGACGACGTTGCTGCCCAGCAGCGTCTCGGTGCCGGTCCCGGACAGCCGGGTCACCGCGACACCGGTGCTCCCGTCGGCCAGCAGCCGCACCCGGGCCCGGTACTCCTGGTTCGCGGCCACGCGGCGGCCCACCAGGTAGACGGAGGTGCCCGCCCCGCTCGGGGTCTCCGTGGAGGAGAAGCTGGTCCGCACGTCGGCGTCGGTGCGGCGGACCGCGTCCAGCACCGAGCCCGTGTTGGTGCCCGGGGTCAGGGCGAACACGGCCCGGCCCGGGGTCACCGACTGCCGGGTCGCCCCGGCCGTGGCGGTCCAGGCGCCGCCGAGGTCGGCGGTGCCCAGCCCGCCGGTGGCCGTGCGGTTGAAGGCGTCCGAGGCGACGGCGGCCGGGGCGCCCGGCGGGGTCGGCTCCGGCGCCGGGGCCGGTGCGGCCGGGGCGGTCACCGTCACCTGGCGGACGACGCTGGCGGTGGCGCCGTCGTCGTCGGTCACGGTCAGCGTCACCGGGTACGTGCCGGCCGCGGCGTAGGTGTGCGTGGCCGTGGCCCCGGTGCCGGTCGCGCCGTCCCCGAAGGCCCAGGACCAGGCGGTCACCGTGCCGTCGGTGTCGGTGGAGGAGCTGCCGTCGAGCGTGGCGGCGAGGTCCGCCGTCGAGGCCGTGGCCACCGCCGTCGGCTTCGCGTTGACCGGGGCCGGGGCCGGGGCCGGCGCCGGGGCCGGGGCCGGGGTGGCGCCGGCCGGCGCGGCGGTGAGCGTGCCCACGGAGACCGTGACCGGGGCGGTGGCGCTGCCGGCCAGGTAGCCGCTGACGCCGATCGAGCCGGGGGCCTGCAGGGACGCCGTGGTGCTGGTGCGGGTCAGCGTCGGCGTGGCCGGCTGGGCCGTGCCGGCCGGCCACACCGTGGCCGACAGCGTGGTCGGGCCGGTGCCGGTGACCTGCACGGCGACCTGCAGCGGCGTGCCGGCCGTGTACGTCAGCCCCGGGACGGTGACCTCGGCCCCGACCAGGGACTCCGTGGCCGTGCCCGCCAGCTCGGTGAACGCCACCCGGACGCTGCCGTCGGCCAGGAAGCGCAGGCGGGCCCGCTGCTCCTGGTTGGCGCCCACCCGCCGGCCGGTGACGTACACCGAGGCCCCCGTCCCGGTCGGCCGGGCCGACAGGGTCAGCGTGGTGCGCAGGTCGACGCTGGTCTGCGACACCGCGCCCAGGTACGAGCCGGTGTTGGTGCCGGCGGCCAGCGCCAGCGCCGCGGCACCGGGCTTCACCGACTGGCGGGTCGCGCCGGCCGAGGCCGTCCACGCGCCGCCCCGGTCGGCGGTGCCCAGGCCACCGGTGACGGTGCGGCCGAAGGCGTCGGAGGCCAGCACGGCGGAGTTGATCGTCAGCGAGGTGCGGGTGGTGCCGGTCGCGCCGTCGTCGTCGGTCACCGTGAGGGTGACCGCGTAGGTGCCGTCCGCCGCGTACTCGTGGGTGGTCCGGGCACCGGTGCCCGTGGTGCCGTCGCCGAAGTCCCAGGTGTGGCGGGCGACCTGACCGTCGGTGTCGGTGGACCCGGTGGCGTCGAAGGTGCCGGTGCGGCCGGCGGCCGCTGCGGTCGCCACCGCGGTCGGCGCGACGTTCGGCGGCGGCGCGGTCACCGTGACCGACGTCCGCTGGACCGCCGTGGCGCCCTTGTCGTCGGTGACGGTCAGGGTGACCGCGTAGGTGCCCGCGGCCTGGTAGGCGTGGCTGGTCGTGCGCCCGGTGCCGGTCGTCCCGTCACCGAAGGTCCACGCCCAGGAGGCGATGGTGCCGTCCGGGTCGCTGGAGGCCGACCCGTCCAGCGACGCCGTCAGGTCGGTCACCGACGAGGTGGACGACGCGGTCGGGGGCAGGTTGGTGACCGTGCCGGTGGTGCCGGCCCGGTGGTGGCCGGCGACCTGGGCGGCGGTCAGCGCCGTCGGGTAGACGGCGACCTCGTCGATCTTCCCGGCGAACCAGGGGGAACCGGACCAGCTGGAGTCCCCGCCGATGCGCCAGTAGCCGTAGTTGGGCTCGGCGGTCGTGGCGTCGGCGCGGGAGGCGACCAGCGCGCCGTCGACGTAGAGCTGCTGGCCGGCCGCACCGAGGGTGGCCACGACGTGGTGCCACCGGCCGTCGTTGTAGGCCCGGGGGCTGGTGACCGAGTCCGTCGCCCCGGTGTAGGTGCCGAAGAGCAGCCGTCCGGTGGCGTCCATGTAGACGTGCCGGTCGTAGTTGCCGCTGGTCCCGGTGGTCGAGGTGCCCCAGCCGATGATCTTGCCGCCGTTCCTCGTGGTCGTGTTGACCCACGCCTCGAGGCTGAACGTCTGCGGCCCGTAGGCCTTGGTGGTGGTGGCCGCGAAGCCGGTGGCGGTGCCGCTGAAGGACGCCGCCGTGTCGGTGTCCTGGGCCACCGCGCCGGCCTGCCGCAGGCTCACGCCCGCGTTGAGGGTCAGGTCGTTGGCGCCGGCGCGGTCGCGGGCGACCGTCCCGCTGGACTCCCCGAGCGACCAGGCGCCGCTGGCGCCGTCGGCGCGCACCAGGGAGGTGTAGCTGCGGGCCGGCGTGCTGCCCGCGGCCACGGTGACCGACGCCGTGGGGCCGGTGTTCCGGTTGCCGGAGGGGTCGACCACGCCGACCCGGTAGGTGTGCGCACCGGCGGTCAGGCCGGTGTCGTGGAAGGCCAGCAGGTCGGTGCTCCACCACTGCGAGGGCGAGGTGACCTCGTACACCGGGGTCGTCCCGCCGTCCCGGTACACCCGGTAGGTCAGGGACTGGTTGTCCTGGTCGGTGCTCTCGGTCCAGCTCACCCGGGCGGTGCCCGGGCTCGTGGACGTCACGGTGGGGGTCAGGCCCTTGCCGGTCGGCCCCATCTTCTCCGGGGCGGTGCCGGGGACGGCGAAGCGCACGAGGCCGCGCTGCTCGACGCCGTTGACCCGCGGGAACTCACCGCCGTAGACGACGTAGCGGCCGTTGCCGGTCACCGACCAGCCGGCCTGCTTCTGCCCGGTGACCTCACCGGCGGCGAAGCTGGGGTCCCAGATCTGCGCGGCGGGCGCGGGCGTGCCGACGAGGGCGGTGTTGCCGCGCACGTCGGCGTACCTGCGGTTGGTGCCGGTGGCGGCGACCGAGAGCGCCGAGGCGAACCGGAACACCTGCGGGGACTGCTCCGGGGCGCCGCCGTAGTTCGCCGCGGCGTGCGTGTGCGACGCCAGGTACACGGCCCCGCCGGCGGCGAAGCCGCTGTAGGTGTCGCCGCGGCTGTCGGCGACCCAGCGCACCGTGCCGGTGACCGCGTCGGCGGCGAAGGCGCCCTCGAGGTTGCCGGGGCCGTAGTAGTCGTACCCGGTGCCGTAGACGTTGGTGCCGTCGGTGGACAGGCTGTACACCGCGGAGTTGATGCCCTGGTTGGTGATCAGCTGGTTGATCGCGAAGGGCCGGGTGGCGCCGGTGACCGCGTCCAGGGCCCCGACGCCGGTGGCGTCGACACCGTTGAGGGTGTCGAAGCGCCCGGCGGCCACCACCTGGCGGCCGCCACCGGTGACGACCAGGGACATGACGTCGCTGCTGGTGCGGGCGTTGGCGGCGGTGTCGAGCGTGCCCGTGGGGTTGCCCTTGGCGTCGAAGACGGGCAGCCGGTTGCCCTTAGTGTCACCCACGCCGGGCACCGGGGCCCACGGCAGCAGGGCGCCGTTGCTCGCGCTGACCGCGGCGAGCCGGCTGCGGCTGGTCGAGCCGACGGCGTTGATCCCGCCGCCGAGGTAGACGGTGGTGTTCGTGGCGGCGATGGCCCGGACCTGGCCGCTGACGCTCGGCTTGAAGTCCGGCAGCAGCGCACCGGTGGAGGTGCTGTAGGCCGCGACCCGGTTGCGGACCTGGCCGTTGGCCCGGGTGAAGTCACCGCCCACGTAGACCCGCGAGCCGTCGGGCGAGGCGGTCACCACGAGCGCCGTGCCGTTGAGGTCGGGCGCGAAGGAGGTGATCAGCGCACCGGTGCGGACGTCGTAGGCGAGCATGTTGTTGCGCACCGTCTGCTGGGTGCCGGGCGCGGCACCGGCCGGGCGGGCGAAGCCGAACCTGCCGGCGACGTAGACGGTGTCGCCCACGACGACCTGCGACCAGGCGACGCCGTCGATCTGCACGGTGGGCAGCGCGTCGGCGGTGACCGTCTGCGGGGTCGCGGGGTCCGTCGCGTCCAGCGGACCGGAGTCCGCGCGCGCCGTGCCGGCCAGCAGCGTCAGGGAGCCGGCGAGCAGCAGCGGGCTCAGCAGGCCCGCAACGACCCGTCGGGTCGTGCTCGCTGTCGGTGACCTCATGCGGTGTTCTCCCTGGTTCTGGGCGGACGGCCGGCCGACGTGGCGGGCTCGACGGGTACTGAGAGTGACGATGTCAGGGAAAGCGGCGGCCGCCCATCCCCGGATCAGGTGGTGGTGACGCCGGGTGGCCACCGATCGGGTGAGGCCGGTGACGCACCGAGGTGGACGGTGGTCGGCGTGACCGCGAGGGCCCGGACCCGGCTCTGCAGCGCGGGCTCCCAGCTGGTCACCAGGGTGCCGCTGGCGGTGTCGTGGGCGGCCACCCGCTCGCGGGTCTGGCCGTCGGCGGTGGTGAGGTCCCCGGCCACGGTGAGCCCCGCGACCAGACCCGCCAGGGCCCTCGTGCGCACCGGCACCGGCGACCCGCTCATGTCGTCGTCCCACCCTCGTCGTGCTCCAGGTCCGGCCGCCTCACCGGGCGTCGGACTCGCTCGGTGACGATCACACGGTGTAGCGGGCCTGACACCCCCCGGACGGGGTGACCTGGTCCTGGAGGACCCAGCTGGGTGACAGTCACGTCACCGTCCGTGTCACCCGTCCGTGCGGTGGCGTGGCGGTCCCGACGCGGGGACCGGGCGCCCCCGGGAACGCCGGGAGGGGCCGACCGCGGTGTGCGGTCGGCCCCTCCGGGCGGTGCGACGGGTGCCGTCCGGGCGGGTGCCCGGACGACCGGTCAGCCCACCGGGCCGGTGAACTGCAGCAGCGGGGCGCCGGCCTCGTAGCCGACCTCGACGGTGACGGCGGAGCGCGCGTCGACCGGGACGCTGAAGACGTAGACGCCCGTCGCGGACGCACCGGGTGCGACGGTGCCGGTGAACGGCGCCTGCGACGGGTCCTCCACCGGGGAGGCCGGCGTGCGGTCGGGCCCGAGGTAGAGGTTGGTGGCCACCCCGCCCAGCGACACCGGCTCCGCGGTGCCGTTGGTGACCTGCACGGTCACCCGCAGCGCCGGGCCGGCGATGTTGCCCGGTCCGTTCGCCGAGGCGTCGATCGACTCGATCCGCGGCAACGCGGCCACGACGCCGTTGCCCACCGTCGCGGGTGCGTCCAGCGGCACGGCCGGCAGCTCGGGCGGCCCCTCGTCGGCGTCGGACGTCGGGCCGGTGGGCGTCGGCGTCTGCGGGGAGGGCGGCGGGGCCTCGCTCGTCGGCGCCGCGGACCCCGCCGCCGGTGCGCTGCTCGTGGCCGCCGTCCCGGTCGGGGTGGCGTCGGCGCCCGCGGCCGACGGCGCGCTGCCGCCACCGCCGAGGGTCACCGCGGCGACGACCGCGGCGACCAGGGCCGTCGCGGCGGCGGCCAGCGCCAGCCGGCGCCGGCCCGGGCGCCCGGTGACCGGGTCGGGCCCGGCCGGCTGCGGCGTGGTGGAGGGAGTGCTCATCGAGGCAACCTGCCCATCTCTCGGAACCAGCTGAGGGCGGCCAGCGCCAGGTAACCGGCCGTCAGGACGGCCAGCCCGGCGTAGACCGACAGGAACACCACCGGCGCGCCCAGGAGCACGAAGACCCAGCACAGCAGGCCGTAGTCGGTGGGCAGGACGACGAGGGAGCGCAGCACGCTGGGTCGGCCCGCGGTCCGCTGGGCGCGGGTCGGGGCACCGTGCTGGGCCCGCAGCGCCTCGTTGAGCATGGTGCCGAAGAACAGCACGGCGGCCACGACGCAGAACGCCAGCGGCACCAGCAGCACCGGCCCGCGCTCCACCGGCTCGAAGCGGTACAGCCCGACCAGCAGTGCCAGGTGCAGGCTGGAGGTCTTGAGCGCGTCGACCATGTGGTCCAGCCACTCACCGGCGGGCGAACCGCCGCCGCGGAGCCGGGCGAGCTGGCCGTCGGCGGAGTCCAGCGCGTAGCCCACGGCGAGGCAGCCGGCCACGGCCAGGCCCAGCCACCAGGACGGCGCGACCAGGGCGAGCAGCGCGATGCCGGTGAACGTGCACAGCGCGCTGATGCCGGTGACGGCGTTGGGGGTCAGCCCCGCGTGGAACGCCAGCGCGGCCAGCAGCCGGCCGGCACGACGGTTGACGAACCGGCTGTACGCCGGCGCCCCGGCCGCGCCCTTCTGCGCGGTGGACAGCCGGCCGAGGGTGTCCCGGAGGGTCTCCCCCGGCGCCACCCGGCGCGGTGCCGGCCGCACCTCGGGAGCCGGTGGGCTCAGCAGCGTCCCGCTCACGACCGGGCCGCCCGCGGGGCGGCGTCCTCGACGGACGCAGCCGGCGCCGGCGCGCCGTCGGCGGAGGCGGTGAGGTGACGACGGCGCGCGTCGACCGCACCGGCCTGGCGCGCCACGGGCACGAGGGCGCCGACGGTGGTCTGCCCGGCCCGGGTGGCCGGCTCCGGCTGGGCGGCCGGGCCGAGGCGCAGCCGCACCCCGCGGGGGCGGGTGCGCGGGAAGTCGCGGGCGGCCAGCCGGCGGCACAGCTGGGCGTAGCCCTCGGCCACGTGGTCCCAGTCGTAGCGGGCCGACAGCAGCCGGGCGCGCTTGCCGTCCTTGCGGGTGCGGGCCGGATCGGCCTCGGCGGCGGTGACCGCCACCGCGACGTCCTCGGCCGTGGAGAAGTAGCGGCCGCTGGTCTCCAGCACCTCGCGGTTGAAGGAGACGTCGTAGGCGATGGTGGCCGCGCCGGCGCCGATGGCCCGCAGCAGCGAGGGGTTGGTGCCGCCCACCGAGTGCCCGTGCAGGTAGGTGGCGCAGTGGGCGTAGAGCTGGTCGAGCAGCTCCTGGTCCCACACGCCGCCGAGGAACTGCACCCGGTCGTCGGCCAGCGAGTGCACCCGGCGGGTGTGGTCGTCGGCGTAGGGAGCCGAGCCGACGACGACCAGCGGCAGCTGCGCGTCGCTGCGCCGGTACCCGTCGACAATGACGTCGACGTGGTTCTCCGGCTCGAACCGGGCGACCACGAGGTGGAAACCACGCTCGGTGAGCCCCGCCTCGGCCAGCTTCTCACTCCGGGCGGCGTCGATCTTGGGCGCGCCGTAGGCGATCAGCTCGGTGGGCGCGGCGAACTCGTCGCGGTAGTAGTCGGCGATCCCGCGGGCGTCGGCGATGAGCGCGTCGGACCAGCGGACCGACAGCGCCTCGACGATGCGGTAGTAGCGCTTGCCGATGCCGCCCCACTTCGCGCGCTTCCACTCCAGGCCGTCGACGTGGGTCGCGACCGGGATGCGGGCGGCGCGCACCAGCGGCAGCCACGGGGCGTTGGCGGCGTTGAAGACGATCGCGGCGTCGACCCGGTGGGTGAGCAGGTGGAGCACCGACAGCCCGGTGTGGCTCAGCGTCTCCAGCGACCGGCGGCGCAGGGCCGGCAGGTGCACCAGGCGCATGCCCAGGTGCTCGGCCGGTCGCGAGGCGTCGGCGGTGGTGCGGCAGTAGACGACGACCTCGTGCCCGGCGTCGGCCAGCCGACGGCCGACCTCCTCCACGGCGGTCTCGAAGCCGCCGTAGCGGGCCGGGACGCCGCGCGTCCCGACCAGGGCGATGCGAAGCGCTCCCGACCTCCTGCGTGGCATGGCCTCTGGCTCCGTTCCTACGGGTTCAGCGGGTGCCTCGTCCTCGAGACGCCCGGTCACCGGCCGACGGCTCGGTGGTGGGCCCAGCCGTGCCGGCCGGCCCGGGAGAACCATCCCCCGCACACGCGAGGGCGTCGCCGTTCGCTGTCAACTGGTCACCCAGAGGGAGGAAGCCACCCGGTCGTGGACCGGGTGGCTTCCGCTCGGGCAGGGCGCCGTCGCGCCCGGTGGCTCAGTAGGCGCCGGAGGCGCGGACCACCGCGCGGGCGGTCTTCCACAGGATTTGCAGGTCCAGGGCCAGCGACCAGTTCTCCACGTACCGCAGGTCCAGCCGCACGGCCTCCTCCCACGGCAGGTCGCTGCGGCCGGAGATCTGCCACAGCCCGGTCAGCCCCGGGGTGACCAGCAGCCGGCGGCTCACCTCGCTGTCGTAGCGGGCGACCTCGGCGGGCAGCGGCGGCCGCGGGCCGACCAGCGACATGGTGCCGCGCAGGACGTTGACCAGCTGGGGCAGCTCGTCGAGGGAGAAGCGGCGCATGTGCCGGCCCAGCGGGGTGACCCGCGGGTCGTGCCTGATCTTGAACAGCAGGCCGTCGGCGTCGTTGCCGTCGGAGAGACCGGCGACCTGGGAGTGGGCGCCGTCGACCATGCTGCGGAACTTCAGCATGGTGAAGTGCCGGCCGCCCAGGCCGACCCGCTCCTGGCGGTAGAGCACGGGGCCGGGGCTGGTGAGGCGCACGGCCAGCGCGAGCCCGGCGAAGACCGGGGCGAGGGCCAGCAGCGCGACCAGCGCGACCGAACGGTCCAGCGCGCCCTTGACCACCCGGCGCCAGCCGGTGAAGCGGGGCTGCTCGACCGAGAGCAGCGGCAGCCCGTCGAAGGGCCGGATGTGCAGCCGGGGGCCGGCCACCTCCACCAGGCCGGGGGCGACCAGCAGCTCCAGGCCGGTGCCCTCCAGCTGCCAGGACAGGGTGCGCAGGTACTGGGCGGCGGTCTCGCTGGCCGAGGTGACCGCGATGGTGTCGGCCTGCACGCGGCGCGCGAGGTCCAGCACGTCGTCCAGGCCGGCGACGGGCAGCCCGGCGGCCCGGGCGACGCGGGAACGGTCGTCGGGGGTGACGCAGGCGGCGACGACCTGCAGCCCGGCGTGCTGGGTGCGCTGGAGCCGGTCGACCAGCTCGAGCACGGCGCCGCCGCGCCCGACGACCACCACGCGCTTCACACCGCGGCCCTGAGCGCGCTGGTGGTGGAGCACCCGGCGGGCGGCGTACCGCTCGAGCAGGGTGACCAGGGCCAGGGTGGGGACGGCGCCGACCACCAGGGCGCGGCTGAGGTCGAGCTCGGCGGCGTAGCTGAGGAAGCCCAGGCCGGCCAGCAGCAGCAGGCCGGCGCGGGAGACCCGGTGGAACTCGTCGGAGCCGATGCCGAAGGACCGCTCCTCGTAGGCGCCGGTGACGGCGAGCAGGGTCGGCCAGGCGACCACGAGGGACAGGCTGGCCCAGAGCAGCCCGCCGGTCGGGGCGACGTCGTCGGCCCGGGCGGACAGCACGGCCGCGGCGGCCACGGCGGCGAGCGTGGCCTCGACGGCGATCAGCCGGCGGCGGTGCCGGGCCGCCCAGCGGCGCGGGGTGTCGGTCCGGGCGCCGGTGAGCGTGGGCAGCGGCGTCCGGACGGCGGCGCGCAGCAGGCCGGGGACCGGGCGGGCCAGCGCGCTCGTCGGCTCTGCACGTTCCAGCAGCATGGTTCCCCCGGGGACTCTCGTCACGCGTTGTCATCGACGTCGCCGGCGTCCACCCGGCGGGTGGCCGTGCAGGCCATCCGCCGGTGCCATTGGCGACACTGAGTGACGATCACAGGAGGTGACGATCCGGGGCAATCGGCCCCGCGCCGGTTCACCCGCTGGGGCGGGGCGTCCACCCGTCCGGGCGAGGACGGCGACCGGGGGTGGTCAGCTGCGGGGGTGCACGCTGTTCTGGGCGGCCTCGAGACCGCGTTCGAGGAGCAGCTCGGTGGCGTCGGCGGCCTCGCTGATCAGCAGGTCGAGGGTCTTGCGCTCGGTGGCGGAGAAGTCGCGGAGCACGAAGTCGGCGGGGTCCTGCCGGCCGGGCGGGCGGCCGATGCCGACCCGCACGCGCAGGTAGTCCTTCGTGCCGGTGGAGCGGGAGATCGACCGCAGGCCGTTGTGCCCGCCCTCTCCCCCACCGCGCTTGAGCCGCACGGCCTCGAAGGCGATGTCGAGCTCGTCGTGGACGACGACGAGGTCGGCCGCGGGCAGGTGGTGGTAGTCCAGCAGCCCGCGCACGGGGCCACCGGACTCGTTCATGTAGGTCAGCGGCACGGCCAGCACGACGCGGCGGCCGGCCAGCCGCCCCTCACCGGACAGCGCCCGGGAGCGCGCGCCCTTGCCCGCGGACAGCTTGACCCCGGCTCGCCGGGCGAGCTCGGCGAGCACCATCGCACCGACGTTGTGCCGGTTGCCGGCGTACTCGGGTCCGGGGTTGCCCAGCCCGACGACGAGGAACGGGCCCTCGGAGGGTGCCGGGGCCGGGGCGGGTGACGCCGCGGGGGCGCCGGCAGTGCCGGCGCCCCCGCGGGTCGTGCTCTCGCTCAGTGCAGGACTCAGCTGTCGGCGGAGTTCGAGGCGGCGTCCATCGACTCGCCGCTGCCGGCGTCGGACGGCTCCGGCACGACGTCGCCGTCGGCGTCGGACTCGTCGCGCTCGATGCCGGCCTCGGCCTCGGCCTCGGCGAGCTCCTCCTCCAGCTGCGCGGCGGTCGGCGCACCGAGGAAGCCGATGACCAGGGCCTCGGGGTCGGTGACCAGCGTCGCGCCGGCGGGCAGCACCAGGTCGCCGGCGGTGATGCCGTTGCCGGCGGTGCGGCCGGTGATGTCGACCTCGATCGGGCCGGGCAGCTGGGTCGCGTCGGCCTCGAGGGAGACGGTGTTCAGCTGGTGGTTGCTGATCGTGTCCGGGGCGGCGTCGCCGACGATGATCACCGGGACGTCGACGACGGTCTTCTCACCGCGGCGGACCAGCAGCAGGTCGACGTGCTTGTGCTCGCGGCTGATCGGGTCGCGCTGGACGGCCTTGGTCAGCGCCAGGTGCTCGGTGCCGTCGAGGGTGACGGTCAGCAGCACGTTGGTGCCACCGTTGCGCAGCGCCGCGGCGAACTCGCGGGCGGGCAGCGTCAGGTGGACGACGTCCTGACCGTGGCCGTACAGGACGGCGGGGACGCGGCCGGCGCGGCGGTCGCGGCGGGCGCTGCCCTTGCCGAACTCGGTGCGGGACTGGGCGGCGAGGCGGAAGTCGGCCACGGGGTGTGCTCCTCAACAGTGGATCGGGTCTGCGCACCCAGCGCACGACCGCGACGACCCCTGGAGGCCACACGCACGTCGATCACGGAGCAGGCCGGAGCCACTCCCTCGCCGGGCAACAGGAACCAGGCTACACGGGCCCAGCCAGCGGACCTGACGCCCCCGAAGGCCGCGCACCAGCTGATCGAGGCCCAGGACCCCGACCCACCGCGGCGACGGCCCGGTGCTGACGCGACCGATGGAGGGACGCGGACCGCCGTCCCGGAGGGACGCCTGCGGGACCGGTCGCGGGGCCGGAGGCTCCCGACCGGGACCGCAGCCGGTCCGGCTGCACCGGCACGGGGCCCGGAGGGTCCCTGCCGGTGCAGCACCAACGGCTCAGCGCGGATCGGGCACGGCTCGTGGCCGCGGTGTGATCCGGAGGATCACGATGAGCTCAGCATGGCTCCTGCCCGCGGTGCGGCCCGGAGGGTCGCGAGTTAACTGGCCCCGTCGAACAGACTCGTCACCGAACCGTCCTCGAAGACCTGCGTGATGGCGCTGGCGAGCAGGGGTGCGATGGACAGCACCGTGAGCTTGTCGAAGCGGCGCTCGGGCTCGATGGGCAGCGTGTTGGTGACGATGACCGCGCTGACCCGACTGTTCTTGAGCCGGTCGACCGCCGGCCCGGAGAGCACGCCGTGGGTGGCGGCGATGATCACGTCGGCGGCACCGGAGTCGAACAGGGTCTCGGCGGCCTTGCTGATGGTGCCGCCGGTGTCGATCATGTCGTCGACCAGGATGCAGACCCGGCCCTCGACCTCACCGACGACGCGGTTGGCGACGACCTCGTTGGGCCGGGTCATGTCGCGGGTCTTGTGGATGAAGGCCAGCGGGGTGCCGCCGAGCTTGTCGCTCCACCGCTCGGACACCCGCACCCGGCCGGAGTCGGGCGAGACGACGGTGAGGTCGCGGTCGCCCCACCGGCGCTTGACCTCGTCGACGAGGAGGTCCATGGCGAAGAGGTGGTCGACGGGGCCGTCGAAGAAGCCCTGGATCTGCGCGGTGTGCAGGTCGACGGCCATGAGGCGGTCGGCGCCGGCGGTCTTGAACATGTCGGCGACCAGGCGGGCGGAGATGGGCTCGCGGCCGCGGTGCTTCTTGTCCTGCCGGGCGTAGGGGAAGAACGGCGCGACGACGGTGATGCGCTTGGCCGAGGCGCGCTTGAGCGCGTCGACCATGATCAGCTGCTCCATGAGCCAGGTGTTGATCGGCGCGGTGTGGCTCTGCACGACGAAGGCGTCGCAGCCGCGCACCGACTCCTCGAACCGCACGAACAGCTCGCCGTTGGCGAACTCGTAGGAGGCGGTCGGGGTGGGGGTCACCCCCAGGTGGCCGGCGATCTCCGTGGTGAGTTCGGGGAACGCCCGTCCGGAGAAGAGCATCAGGCTCTTGTTGGTCGTCTGCCTGATCACGCTCATGGCTGCCCCTGCTGGTCGTCGTCCGAGGTCCGGGCCGGGTGCGGGCCGGAGGGCTCTGGTGGAGTGTCGGTCGCGGGGGCGGATGCCGCACCAGCAGCCGCTGCTGCGGCCTGCGCTGAGGGGCTCCCCGGACGCCGTCGTCCCACCCAGCCTGCCACATTGCGCTGCTTGCCCCGGGCGACGGCCATGGCCCCCGGCGGGACGTCGGAGGTGATGACCGACCCGGCGGCGGTGTAGGCGCCGTCGCCGATGGTGAGCGGGGCCACGAGCATGGTGTCCGAGCCGATCCGGACGTGGTCGCCGACGGTGGTCGAGTGCTTGGCCACGCCGTCGTAGTTGACGAACACGGTGGCGGCACCGACGTTGCTGCCCGCGCCGATGGTGGCGTCACCGACGTAGGACAGGTGCGGGACCTTGGAGCCCTCGCCGACGGTGACGTTCTTGGTCTCCACGAAGGCGCCGACCTTGGCGCCGCGGGCCAGCCGGGTGCCGGCGCGCAGGTAGCTGAACGGGCCGACGGTGGCCGACGGGCCGACGTCGGCCTGCTGGCACTGCGACCGCAGCACGGTGGCGCCCTCCCCCACCCGGGTGTCGACGAGGGTGCTGTCGGGGCCGACCTCGGCGCCGGTGCCGACCGAGGTGGTGCCCAGCAGCTGGGTGCCGGGGTGCAGCACGGCCTCGGCGGCGACCTCGGCGGTGACGTCGACCCAGGTGGTCTGCGGGTCGACCACGACGACGCCGGCGCGCATGAGGTCGTCGAGCACCCGGTCGTTGAGGGTGCGGCGGCGGGCGGCGAGCTCGCGCTGGTCGTTGCAGCCGAGGGTGTCCTCGGCGTCGGCGGCGGTGTGCCCCCCGACGCGCTCGCCGTCGGCGACGAGCAGCCCGAGGACGTCGGTGAGGTACTGCTCGCCCTGGTCGTTGGCGGCGCCGACCCGGCGCAGCGCCTCCCGGACGGCGCGGGCGTCACCGACGTAGACGCCGGCGTTGACCTCGGTGATCGCGCGCTGGGCGGCGTCGGCGTCCCGCTCCTCGACGATCGCGGTGACCGCGCCGGCGTCGTCCCGGACGATCCGGCCGAGACCGGTGGGGTCGTCGACCCGGGCGGTGAGCACGGTGAGCAGGTTGCCCGCGTCGGTGTGCGCCCGGACGAGGTCGGCGAGGGTGGCGGCGCGCAGCAGCGGGGCGTCGCCGTTGACGATGAGCACGGCGCCGGCGAGCTCGGGCAGCGCGTCGAGGGCGACCGCGGCGGCGTGCCCGGAGCCCAGCTGCTGCTCCTGCAGCGCGGGGACGGCGGCGGGCGCGACCTCGGCCAGGTGCGCCTCGACCGCCTCCCGGCCGGAGCCGACCACGACCACGATCCGGGCGGCGCCCAGCGGTGCGGCGGCGGCGAGCACGTGGCCGAGCATGGAGCGGCCCCCGAGCCGGTGCAGCACCTTGGGGGTGCGCGAGCGCATCCGGGTGCCCTGGCCGGCGGCGAGCACGACGACCGCGCCCACCTGCCCTGTTGTCGTGGTCGGCTGCTGCTGGCTCACCTGGCTCCTCGGGACGGGCGGGGGACGGCGTCCGGCGGTGCAGGGCTGGTGCGCCCGGCGCCGTCCACGCGCGTCCGCGGACTGGCTGGGGGACTCGGACTCGAACCGAGACTGCACGGCTCCAAAGGCCGGCGGGCTGCCGATTACCCCATCCCCCACCACCGCCGGCGTGGACCGGCGGTGCAGCGTCGAGCGTAGTTGACCGACCCGCTCTCCCCCCCGACCCTCGCGGGTCCGGGCGGGACTCCGGCCCCCTCGGAGGGGCCCGCCGTGAGCGGAGCGAGTGGTGGGGGCGAGGGGGGCCTCCCTCAGCCCACCAGGCGGGCGCCGGGCACCGGGCCGTGCACCGCGCGCACGGCGCGGAAGGTCCCGGCGCCGGCCAGGTCGGCGGCCAGCCGGGCGGCGCCGTCCTCGTCCTCGGCCAGCGCGGCCACGGTCGGCCCGGACCCGCTGACCAGGGCCGCGGCGGCGCCGGCCTCGGTGGCCGCACGCAGCGCGCGGCGGAGCTCGGGACGCAGCCGCACGGCCGGTGCCTGCAGGTCGTTGGTCAGCGCCGCGGCCAGCGCAGCCACCGGGCCGCTGCGCAGCGCGGCGAGCACCGGCTCGGTCGAGGCGGCGACGGCGCCGTCGGGGATCTCCCCGGCCGCGCGCAGGGCGTCCAGCTCGCCGTAGACCGTCGGGGTGGACAGCCCCTCCCCCGCGATGCCCAGCACCCAGTCCCAGCGCCGGCGGGCCAGCACCGGCGAGAGCTGCTCACCACGGCCGGTGCCGAGCGCGACCCCGCCGAGCAGGCTGAACGGGACGTCGCTGCCGAGCTGGGCGGCCAGCGCGGCCAGGTCGCCGCGGGTGGCGTGGGTGCCCCACAGCGCGTCGAGGGCGACGAGGGTGGCCGCGGCGTCGGCGCTGCCCCCGGCCAGCCCGGCGGCGGCCGGGATCGACTTGTCGACGACCAGGTGCGCGTCGGCGGACACCCCGGCGTGCCGGGCGAGCAGCTCGGCGGCCTTCCAGACGAGGTTGCGGGAGTCGCTGGGCACGACGGCCGGCCCGGCGCCGTCAGCCGTGCCCTCACCGCGGACCTCCAGCGACAGGCCCGTCGACCGGCGCACGGTGACGGTGTCGAAGAGCGAGACGGCCAGGAACACCGTCTGCAGCTCGTGGAAGCCGTCGGCGCGCAGCGGGCCCACCCCGAGGTGGACGTTGACCTTGGCCGGCGCCCGGGCCACCACGGAGCCGTCACCGGCGATCCGGCCGGGGCCACCGGCCGTCGTGTTGCTCATCCCCTCAGCCTGCCACCGCGCCCGAGGGGTCGGTGCCGACCTCGGGGGTGGCGGCCAGCCGGGCGAAGTCGGTGACCGACAGCTGCTCACCGCGGGTCGTGGGGTCGATGCCGGCGGCCCGCAACCGGGTCTCGGCCGCCGCGGGGCTGCCGGCCCAGCGGGCGAGGGCGGCGCGCAGGCCCTTGCGCCGGGTGGCGAAGGCGGCGTCGACCGCGGCGAAGGTAGCCGCCCGGTCACCGGGGGGCGCGGGCCGCCGGGTGAGCGCGACCAGCCCGGAGTCGACGTTGGGCACCGGCCAGAACACCGGGCGCGGGACGTTGCCGGCCCGGCGGACGTCGGCGTACCAGGCGGCCTTGACGCTGGGCACGCCGTAGGACGCCGTCCCGGGGGCGGCGGCGAGCCGGTCGGCCACCTCGGCCTGCACCAGCACGAGGGCGCTGGTCAGCGAGGGCAGCAGCTCCAGCAGGTGCAGCAGCACCGGCACCGCGATGTTGTAGGGCAGGTTGGCCACCAGCGCGGTGGGCGGGGGGCCCGGCACCTCGGTCACGCGCAGGGCGTCGGCGGTGACCACGGTGAGCCGCTCGGCCCACTGCGGCGTCCGCTCGGCGACGGTGCGCGGGAGCTGCTCGGCCAGCCGCGGGTCGATCTCCACGGCGGTGACGTGCGCGCAGGCGCCGAGCAGGCCCAGGGTCAGCGACCCCAGGCCCGGGCCGACCTCCAGGACGACGTCGTCCGGGCTGAGGTCGGCGGTGCGGACGATGCGGCGGATGGTGTTGGCGTCGTGCAGGAAGTTCTGCCCGAGCTGCTTGGTCGGACGCAGGTCGAGCTGCTGGGCGAGGTCGCGGATGGCGGCCGGGCCCAGCAGCCCGTCGGACTGCTCCGGGGTGGCGCTCAGGTCCGCACCCGCGGACCGGTGGAGAGGTCCGCCATCAGTCGAACAGGTGGCTGCCGCAGCCCCACTGGCCGGCCCCACTGCGGGCGTAGAGCATCTGCGCGCGCATCGTCTGCTCCTCGACCGAGGCGGCGGCGGGGTCGCCGCTGCCACCCACGCCGGCCCAGGTGGCCCGGGAGAACTGGTACATGCCGCGGTAGGTGCCGCTGGCGCTGACCGCGTTGGGGCGGCCGCCGGACTCGCACCGGGCCAGCGCGGCCCAGTTCAGGCCGTCGGCGGTGGCCGGGGCGCCGGCCGCGACTGCAGCGGGCGCCGGCTCGGGCTCGGGCTTGGTGCCGACGGAGACCTGCTGCTCGACCGGCTTCTCGGTCACCGCGGAGGAGACCTGCTCGCGGCCGGTCTCGACGCCGTCGGTGACGGTGACCCGCCAGGTGGTGGTGCGGGCGCCCTCGACGCCCTCCTGCGTGACGGTGCGCTCGCCCTCGAGGGCCTCGGCGTCCTCGGTCTCGACGGTCTCGTAGTCGATCGTCTCGACCTCGGTGACCTCCTCGACCTGCACGCGGGTGACCCGCAGGACCATCCCGCCCAGCAGCGGCTGGGCCGGGTAGAGGGAGGTGCGGTCGGTGGCCGACAGCGCGATGCCCTGCTCGGCGAGGAGGTCGCCGGCCGTGGCGGCGGTGGTGGTGACCACGCGCTCGTGGCCGTCGGCGACCAGCCGCACGTCCTTGCTGGTGGTGATGGCCAGGTCCATGCCGTCCAGCGGCAGACGCTCGCTGCGGTCGGCCGACAGCTGCAGCTGGTCGGTGCGGTAGCCGAGCTGGTCGAGCGCGTCGTCCACCGACAGCGCGGTGGTGACGACCTCGCTGCGCACGCCGTCGACGGTGAGCGTCAGCGGGCGGGCGCGGTTGACCACGATCGTGTCGCCGTCGTTGACGTCGGTGCCCAGGGCGGGCAGCACGACGTCGTGCGCGGCGGGGGTGAGCCCCTCGTCGGCGAGCACCTCAGCGGCCGTGCCGGCGTAGGTGGTCACCAGGCGGGACTGGCCGTCGACGGTGAGGGTCAACGACTTCTCGGCCGCGAAGTAGGCGGCGACGCCCGCCACGAGGCCCAGGAGGACCACCGCGAACAGGCAGGACTTCAACGATCGGCGCACAACACATCCAGGTCAGCAGGACCCGGGCAGGGGAACCGGGCCGCAGGCGGAGGGCACCACCGTCAGGCGGCTCCCAGGAGCAGGCGAACCCGTCGTCGTCGCGATCAGGGGGTCACCCCGGCCGTGCACGACCACCTGGGTGTTCCCCACCCCGGCTGTCGGTCACGACACGATAACGAACGAACTCGCTGACACAACCGTGCTGAGTCAGGACACCAGCAGGTCGACAAGTCGTTCCGCAGGCACGCCGACACGGGACGTGACAGTGGACGGCGTGTTGGCGGGTCGTCCAGCGACGGGCACGGTGGGCAAGCCCACAGGGTCCGGCCCGTGCACCGACGGTCGGGCCGGCGCCGCGGCGGTCAGGCCAGCGCGGCGGCGCCCTGGCGCAGCGGCCGCAGCCAGGTGAGCAGGTAGCCGGCCACGGCCAGGCCGGCGGCGAGCGCGCCGAACCCGCCGGCAACCAGCGCCACCGGCAGCAGGCCGGCGCCGTCGCGCACCTCGTCGCCGAGGTCGACCCCGGCGACGAGCAGCAGGACCCCCAGCGGGACCAGCGCCAGCACGCTGGCCCCGGCCACGACCAGGTGCGCGGTCCAGGTGCGCTGCGCCTCGTCGACGGGCAGGTCGGCACCCTCGGCCGGCAGCGGCCGGAACAGCACCCGGGCCAGCGCCAGCTCGGCCAGCAGCCAGCCGAGGGCGGCGGTGACCACGAGCGCGGTGAGCGCGGCGTCGGACAGGTGGCCGGAGGACCCCAGCAGCACGGCGGTCACCAGCTCCCCCGCCACGGCCGCCCGCATGCTCCACAGCAGCACCAGCGACACCTGCTCCCCGCGGGCGGGACGGCGGGCGGGGCGGGCGACCGCCCAGCGCGGTCGCGGCCGGGTGACCTCGGCCAGCAGCACCCCGGCCAGCAGCCCGGCGGCCAGCGCGGGCAGCCACAGGAACACCGACGCCTCGGCGAACAGCACGACGCTGGCCACGATGCCGGCCACCCCGAGCAGCCAGCCCAGCTGCCGCACCCGGCGGCCGTGCACGGCCTGCCGGGACAGCTCGGCGGAGCCGGCCGGGGACAGCTCGACGAAGCCGACCGCCGCAGCGGCCACCGCCCGGCGGCCGGCAGCCAGCGACCAGGCCCGGGCCAGCGCGGCGGCCGGGACCAGCAGGGCGATGAAGAGGACGAACGCGATCAGGCGGCCCACGTGGTCAGTGTCCCCCTGTCGGGCCGGTCGTGGCCGTCCCCGGGCGCGTCGCGCACCCAGGCCCCGCCAGGACGCCCCGCCCCGTACCCGTCAGGGGTGGGGGCGGGAGGTTCACCAGGGCCCGAAGACCCGCTCGGCGGTGGCGGTGAGGGTGTCGCAGAGCTGCTCCAGCCCGGTGCCGGTGACCTCGGCGAGCGCGCGCACGGTGTGCGGCACCAGCCGTGCGGCGTTGGGCCGGCCCCGCAGCGGCGCCGGGGTGAGGAACGGTGCGTCGGTCTCGACCAGCAGCTGGTCCAGCGGCGTCAGGGCGGCGGCCTCGCGCAGGTACCCGGCGTTGCCGAAGGTCAGCGTGCCGGCGAAGGACAGCACGTAGCCGCGGTCGATGCAGGCCCGGGCAAACCCCGCGTCCCCGGAGAAGCAGTGCAGCACGGTGTGCTCCGGCGCGCCCTCGTCCTCGAGCACGCGCAGCACCTCGTCGTGGGCGTCGCGGTCGTGGACCACCAGCGCGATCCCGTGCCGCTTGGCGATGTCGATGTGCGCCCGGAAGGACGCCTCCTGCGCGGCCCAGCCGTCCTCGCCGGTGCGGTACCGGTCCAGCCCGGTCTCCCCCACCGCCCGCACCCGGGGCAGCGCCGCCAGCCGGTCGATCTCGGCCAGCGCCTCGGGCGTGGCCGCACCGGCGCCGGCCTCGTTCGGGTGCAGCGCGACCGCGGCCAGCACCTCCGGACGCCGGGCGGCGAGCTCGGCCGACCAGCGGGACGACGCGGCGTCCACCCCGACCTGCACCAGCCGGGTCACCCCGACGGCGACCGCGGCCTCGACCGCCTCGTCGACCTCCGCGGGCGTGGGCTCGCGGTCCTCACCGCCCACGGCGATGTCGAAGTGCGTGTGGCTGTCGACCGCGGGTGCCGGCAGCGGCTCCGGCGACGGCGGCGGCTCGCCCCGCTTGTTCGCCCGCGACGACGCCGACCGGCTCACCGCTCGCCCCCGAGGGCGGGAGTGGCCATCGTCGCCCCTGTCCGAGCGCGGCCCAGAGGGGCCGTGTTCGGGGACATGGCCCCGCTGGGATCCCGGCGAGCGGTGTCGGCTGGTGGGCGGGTCACGCCTCGCCGTCCGTGGGACCGCCCTGGCCGCCCTCCTCCAGACGCCGGAGCTCCTCCTCCACGATCGAGGGGTCGAGCTTGGTGAACACCGGCGTCGGCGTGGCCAGCGGCGTGCCGGCCGGCGGCAGCGGCGTGGACGCCCACACGGCCTGGCTGGCGGCGTAGTCGCCGGTGATGATCGGGTACGGCGAGCCGTCGTCGAGGTCGGTCGTCTCCACGATCTGCGGGGCGGCCGACCACACGCCGGTCCCGCCGAGCAGCTCGTGCACCTTCTGCGACGAGTGCGGGAGGAACGGCGTCAGCAGCGTGTTGCAGTCCTTGATCGCCTGCAGCGCGGTGTGCAGCACGGTGTCCCGGCGGTCCGGGTCCTCCTTGAGCTTCCACGGCGCCTGGTCCGACAGGTACTTGTTGGCCTCGCCGACCACCCGCATCGCCTCGGCGGCCGCGGCCTTCTGCCGGTTGCGCCCTAGCAGCTCACCGATGACCGGGAAGGCGCCGGAGGTGGCGGCCAGCAGCGCGCGGTCGGCGTCGGTCAGCTCCCCCGGCGTCGGGATCGCGCCGACGTTCTTGGCGGCCATCGACACCGAGCGGTTGACCAGGTTGCCCCAGCCGGCGACCAGCTCGTCGTTGTTGCGGCGCAGGAACTCCGCCCAGGTGAAGTCGGTGTCCTGGCTCTCCGGGCCGGCCGCGGCGATGAAGTACCGCAGCGCGTCGGCGTCGTAGCGGGCCAGGAAGTCGCGCACGTAGATGACGACGTTGCGCGAGGAGGAGAACTTGCGCCCCTCCATGGTCAGGAACTCGCTGGACACCACCTCGGTGGGCAGGTTCAGCGCGCCGTAGGAGCCCGGCGTCCCGCCCTTGTCGCCACCGCCGTTGTAGCCCAGCAGCTGCGCCGGCCAGATCTCGGCGTGGAAGACGATGTTGTCCTTGCCCATGAAGTAGTAGGCGTCGGCGTCCGGCGTCTGCCACCACTGCCGCCAGGCCTCCGGGTCACCGGAGCGGCGGGCCCACTCGATCGAGGCCGACAGGTAGCCCACGACCGCGTCGAACCAGACGTAGATGCGCTTGTCGTCGCGGTCACGCCAGCCGTCGAGCGGGACGGGCACGCCCCAGTCGATGTCGCGGGTGTAGCTGCGCGGCTTGAGGTCCTCCAGCAGGTTGACGCTGAAGTTCAGGACGTTGGGCCGCCAGTTGCCGCGGGTGGCCAGCCAGTCCCCCAGCGCCCGGGCGAAGGCCGGCAGGTCGAGGAAGTAGTGCTCGCTCTCGACGAACTTCGGCGTCTCGCCGTTGATCCGGCTCACCGGGTTGATCAGGTCGGTGGGGTCGAGCTGGTTGCCGCAGTTGTCGCACTGGTCGCCGCGCGCGCCGTCGTAGCCGCAGATCGGGCAGGTGCCCTCGATGTAGCGGTCGGGCAGCGTGCGGCCGGTGGACGGGCTGATCGCGCCCAGCGTGGTCTTGGGGAAGACGTAGCCGTTCTTCAGCAGGCCCAGGAAGATCTCCTGGCTGACGTTGCGGTGGTTGACCGTCGTCGTCCGGGTGAAGAGGTCGTAGCTGAGCCCGAGGCTGGCCAGGTCGTCGACGATGATGCGGTTGTTGCGGTCGGCGATCTGCCGCGGGGTGACCCCCTCGGCATCGGCGGCGACCGTGATCGGCGTCCCGTGCTCGTCGGTGCCGCTGACCATCAGCACCTTGTCGCCGCTCATCCGGTGGAACCGGCTGAAGACGTCGGAGGGGACGCCGAAGCCGGAGACGTGTCCGATGTGCCGCGGGCCGTTGGCGTAGGGCCACGCGACGGCGGTGAGGATGTGCCGATCTGTCACGGCACGAGGGTAGTGAGGTCGGTCCACCCGGTTCGCAGGCGGCGGGCTCAGGGAGCGCCGGTGACCGCGGCCGTCGTCGGTGCCGGGCCGTCCGCGGGGGCGCCGAGCACGGCCACCCCGGCCAGGGCCAGACCGATGCAGACGACCGTGACGCCGCGCAGCACGCGGTGCTCGGGGGCGACCGGTGCCCGGCGCGGGGCGCGGGGGCGGCCGCCGGCGGCGACCCAGGCCAGTGCGGACGGCGCGCTGGCCAGCAGCAGCTTCCCGGTCGGGACGGCGAGGCCCAGCAGCGCGAGCGCGGGCACCGGCAGGCCGACGTCCCCGGCCACGGCGACGAGCCGCACGCCACCGGGACCGGTCAGCCCGTGGACGGCGAGGGCCAGGCACCCGCCGATCTCGGCGACCGCGACCCCGACGAGCAGCCGGCGGCCGGCGCCGTCGACGAGGACGGCGCCGGCACCGGCGGCGAGCACGACCCAGGCGGCGAGCAGGAGCAGCGCGGCGGCCACCACCGCCCCGGGCAGCCGGGTGACCCCGGTGAAGAGGCTGCCGAGCCCGGTGAGGCCGAAGGCCAGCAGGGCGAGGGACTCCACGACCGACAGGACACCGGCGGCGGCGACCGGCAGCGGGGTGCGCCGCCGGCGGGCAGGCCGGGTGGCGCGGACCGCCGGTGCGCCCTGCGGGGCTCCGGCGGGGACGCGGGAGGCGTCGAGGACGGCGCTGGGCACGGGGGATCTCCTGATCGGTGACGGGCTTCACCGATCAGGTCGGGCGTTCGGGCGCCCGGCAGCAGGGCCGGGGCCGGGGCCTCACCCTGCGGGGTGAGGCCCCGCGGTCACCGCTCCCCGCCGGCCTGCTGCCCGGCCGCCCGGCGCTCAGCGGCGCCGATCTTCGAGAAGCGCGAGTGCCGGCGGCCGTAGACGAAGTACATGCCCACACCGAGGAGCATCCAGATGCCGAAGCGGAGCCAGGTGTCCCCGGGGAGGTTGAGCATCAGGTACAGGCAGGCCAGTGCGGAGACGATCGGCAGCACCGGCACCAGCGGCACGCGGAAGGCCCGCCGCAGGTCCGGGCGGGTGCGGCGGAGCACGATCACGCCGACCGAGACGAGCACGAAGGCGAACAGCGTGCCGATGTTGACCAGGTTGGCCAGCAGGTTCAGCGAGACGAACCCAGCGAGCACCGCGACGACGGCCCCGGTCACCAGGGTGATCCGGTAGGGCGTGCCGTACTTCCGGTGGACGGCGCCCAGCGCCGGCGGCAGCAGGTGGTCGCGGCTCATCGCGAACAGCACCCGCGACTGGCCGAGCATCAGGATCATCACCACCGACGTCAGCCCGGCCAGCGCGCCGACCGAGATCGCCCCGGACAGGAACGGCAGCCCGACGCTGCGGAAGGCGTCGGCGAGCGGCGCCTCCGACGACAACTCCGAGTACCGCTGCATGCCGACCACGACCAGGGACACGGCCACGTAGAGGACGGTGCAGACGACCAGCGAGCCGATGATGCCGCGGGGCAGGTCGCGCTCCGGGTCCTTGGTCTCCTCGGCCGCGGTCGCCACGATGTCGAACCCGATGAAGGCGAAGAAGACGATGGCGGCGCCGGCGAGGATCCCACCCACCCCGAAGGTGCTGGGGGCGAAGCCGAACAACGTCTGGATGAGCGGGGCGGTCCACCCGCTGCCGGTCTCGCTCGGCTGGGCCGGCGGGACGAACGGCGAGTAGTTGGCGGCCTTGACGTAGAAGAGCCCGACCACGATGACCAGCAGGACGATGGCCACCTTGATCGCCACGATCACCGACGTCACCCGCGAGGAGAACTTGATGCCCAGGACCAGGACCCCGGTCATCACCGCGACGATGAAGATCGCCGGCAGGTTGACCGTGGCCTCCTCCCCCGCGATCGAGGTGGGCAACGGGATGCCCAGGTCGCCCAGCAACTGGTTGAGGTAGCCCGACCAGCCGACCGCCACCGTCGCCGCGCCCAAGGCCAACTCCAGCACCAGGTCCCAGCCGATGATCCAGGCCACGAGCTCGCCGAGGGTGGCGTAGGAGAACGTGTACGCAGAGCCCGCAACCGGCACGGTCGAGGCCAGCTCGGCGTAGCAGAGTGCCGCAAGCCCGCACACCAGGCCGGCGATGACGAAGGAAATGGCCACGGCCGGTCCGGTCGTCGTCTTCGCGACCTCGCCGGTGAGCACGAAGATGCCGGTGCCGATGATGACCCCGACACCGAAGACGGTGAGGTCCAGGCCCGACAGGTTCTTCTTGAGCTGGTGGTCGGGTTCCTCGGTGTCGCGGATGGACTCCTCGACGCTCTTGACCCGGGCCTTGTTGGTGGCCACGGAAGCCCCCTCTCGGGCAGGCGGCGCGACGTCCGCCGTCCTGCTGGTGATCAACTGTGCGGGGAGCGTCCCACGGCGGGGGGCATCCCGCAGACCTAGGCTCCCCCCGCCCCGCACGGTCGCCGACCGGGCGCACGACCAGACCAGGAGGTGCCCGTGACGAGCACGGACAGCACCCGCTCACGGTTGCCCCAGGTGCACCGCCGTCCGCGCCCGGTCGGCCCGCCGAGCCTGCCCCCGACCGAGCGGCAGGGCAGCGACTTCGTCATCGACTGCGCTATCTACGTCGAGGGGCAGCGCCAGGCACCGGTGGCCTACGACGAGGCGCTGCCGGCCGCGATCGCTGCGGGCGGCTTCGTGTGGCTGGGGCTCCACGAGCCGACCCAGGCCGAGCTGGAGGGGGTCGCCGACGTCTACGGGCTGCACCCGCTGGCCGTCGAGGACGCCGTCGAGGCCCACCAGCGCCCCAAGCTCGACAACTACGACGACAGCCTGTTCATGGTGCTCAAGACCACGCGGTACGTGGAGCACGACGCCCTCACCGCCACCAGCGAGGTCGTGAACACCGGCGAGGTGATGGTCTTCCTGGGCAGCCACTACGTGATCACCGTCCGGCACGGCGACCACGGCGGGCTCAAGGACCTGCGGCGGACCCTCGAGGGCCAGACCGAGCTGTTGCAGCTGGGGCCGTCGTCGGTGCTCTACGCCGTCACCGACCTGGTGGTCGACCACTTCGTCGAGGTGGCCGAGGCGGTCGAGGACGACGTCGAGGAGCTCGAGACGTCGGTGTTCAGCCCCGCGCGGACCGACGACACCCCGCGGATCTACCAGCTCAAGCGCGAGCTGATGCAGCTGCGCCGGGCCATCCAGCCGCTGGAACTGCCGCTGACCGCCCTGGCCGACCGGCCCAACGACCTGGTGCCCGACGCGATGCGGTCCTACTTCCGCGACGTCCAGGACCACACGCTGCGGGTCAGGGACCAGGTGCTGGGTCTGGACGAGCTGCTGTCGAACATCCTGCAGGCGGCGCTGGCCCGGATCTCGGTGGCGCAGAACGACGACATGCGCCGGATCTCCTCCTACGCCGGTCTGATCGCCGCCCCGACCCTGGTCGCCGGGGTCTACGGGATGAACTTCGACCACATGCCGGAGCTGCACTGGTCCTTCGGGTACCCGTTCGCACTGCTGCTGATGGCCGCCCTCTGCTACCTCCTCTACCGCGGCTTCAAGCGCAACGGCTGGCTGTAGCCCGGGTCCTACCGGGGCAGCGACAGCCGGAGCCAGACGACGTCCAGGCCGCCGGCACCCGGGTCGCGGCCGGTCTCGACGAAGCCCCGGGCGGCGTACCAGCGGGCGGCCCGGTCGTTGCCCGCGGTGTACTCGGTCAGCAGCGCCGCCGTGCCCGCCGGCAGCGCGGCGACCGCAGCGTCCAGCAGCGCCCGTCCCACTCCCCCGCCGTGCCGGTCGGGGAGCACGTAGAGGCGCCACATGGTCGGGACGCCGTCGTGCTCGCCGACCTCGACCACCCCGACCACCTCCCCGTCGTCCTCGGCGACCAGCAGCAGGAGCGCCTCGGCGAGCGCCCGCTCCAGGGCCGCCGGTGACCAGTACGCCGCGAGGTTGCGCTCCACGTACTCGCGACCCGCGAACGACAGGTAGGTGGCCGGCCAGGTCCGGGCGCCGACCTCGGCGATGCCCGGGAGGTCGGCCGCCCCGGCCGGCCGGATGCGCAGCGTCATGCCCGGATCCTGCCGCAGCCCGCCCCAGCCGGACCGCCGTCGTGCGCTCAGGGCTGTCTCCGGGCCGCTGAGACAGCCCTGCGCGCACGACGGCGGCCTGTGGACGACGGCAGCGCGACCGCTCCCCGGTCCGGCACCGTGGTCGGGTGCCCGTTCCGGCCGTCGTCCCCGACCAGCTCCGCCGCGGCCCCTTCCTCGGCACCGAGGCGATCTCCGCCGGCCTGACCACCCGCGCGCGGCTGCGCAGCAGCCCGTGGCGACGGATTTTTCCCGACGTCCACGTGCACGCCGACGTCGAGGTGACCCACCAGCTACGAGTGCGGGCAGCCGCACTGCGGCACCCCGACGCGGTGGTGAGCGGCCGCAGCGCCGCCGTCCTCTGGGGTGTGCCGATGGCCGGCCCGGACGACGACGTGGAGCTCACCTCCTCCCCCGGCGCGCACCCGGTGCGGACGGCGGGGATCCGCATGCGCCGTGTCGACCTCGAGGAACGTGAGGTGCTGCGGTACGACGGGCTGTGGGTGACCAGCCCGGCGGCCACCGCGGTCGAGCTCGCCGGCGGCCCGGACCTCGACGAGGCGGTGGTCGCGGTCGACCAGCTCGTGGTGCTGGGCGGCGCCGACCTGACCGTCGTACGCCGGTCGGCCGACGCGGCGCTCGGACCAGGCTGTCGCCGGGCGCGGACGGCGTGCGCGCTGGCCGACGGCCTGGCGCAGGCGCCGCAGGAGACCAGACTGCGGCTGCTGATGCGGCGGGGTGGCCTGCCGACCCCGGTGGACCAGCACCGCGTCGTCCACGGCGGCCGGTTCGTCGCCGACGTCGACTTCGGCTGGCCGGGACACCGGGTGGCCGTGGAGCACGACGGGCTCTGGCACGCCGAGCCCGGTCAGTTCGCCAAGGACCGGCAGCGGCTGAACCGGCTCACCGCCGCCGGCTGGCAGATCGTCTTCGTGACGGACGCCGACCTCCACCGCCCGGACCAGCTGGTCGCCCGTATCGCGGCGGCACTGAACCCCGTTGTGCGCTGAGGGCTGCCTCTTCACCCACGAGGGAGCCATGAGCGCACAACGGCGTGCGGGTCAGGGCTTCTTGGCGGCGAGGACGGCGTCGTAGACCTGACGGCGGGGCAGGCCGGTGCGGGTGACGACGGCGCGGATGGCCTCCTTGCGGTCGGCGCCGGCGGCCTCCTCGGCGGCGACCTCGCGGGCCAGCTCGGCCGGTGACAGCGCCTCGGGCCCGGCCACCGAGCCGCCGACGACCAGGGTGATCTCCCCGCGCACGCCCTCGGCGGCCCACTCGACCAGCTCGGCCAGCGACCCGCGGCGGACCTCCTCGTGGGTCTTGGTCAGCTCCCGGCACACCGCGGCGGGGCGCTCGGGCCCGAAGGCGCCCACCGCGTCGGCGAGGGCGTCGGCCAGCCGGTGCGGGGACTCGTAGAACACCATCGTGCGCGGCTCGCGGGCCAGCGCGGCCAGCGCCGACCGCCGCTCCCCGCCCTTGCGCGGCAGGAAGCCCTCGAAGCAGAACCGGTCGCAGGGCAGACCCGAGACGGCGAGCGCGGTGACCACGGCCGAGGGCCCGGGCACCGAGGTGACGTCGATGCCGGCGTCGATCGCGGCGCGCACCAGCGTGTAGCCGGGGTCGGAGACCGAGGGCATGCCGGCGTCGGTGATCAGCAGCACCGTGGCGCCGTCCTGCATCGCCGCGACCAGCCCGGGCAGCCGCGCCTGCTCGACCGACTCGTAGAAGCTGACCAGCCGGCCGGTGAAGGTGACCCCGAGGTCGGCGGCGAGCCGGTGCAGCCGGCGGGTGTCCTCGACGGCCAGCACCTCGGCGGTGGCCAGCACCTCGCGCAGCCGGGGGCCGACGTCGCCGGGTTGTCCGAGGGGCGCGCCGCCCAGCACGAGTCGTCCGGTCATGTCCCGAGCCTGTCACGGCGGGCGTCCCCGGCTCGCCCGCAGGGGCCGGGGACGGCCAGGTGCCCTGGTTACCCTCACCCCATGGCGGTGCTGTCCCCCGAGCGGTCCGAGGTGGCACCCGAGGACGCGGGTCCCCGCCGCTGGCCACCGCTCCCCCGGCCGCGCCGCGAGGTCGTGCCGCCGCTGCCCACCGACCGGGTGCTGGCCGCGGTGCTCACCACGGTGCTGGCCGTGGCCACGCTGGTCACCCGGCTGTGGGACATCCGGTACCCGGCCGAGCTGGTGTTCGACGAGGCGTACTACCCGCCCGAGGCCGCCGAGATGCTCGAGTACGGCTACGAGGCCAACCGCGGCTACACGTTCATCGTCCACCCGCCGCTGGGCAAGTGGCTGATCGCGATCGGCGAGCAGCTGTTCGGCGACAACTCCCTCGGCTGGCGGGTGCCCTCGGCGGTGGCGGGCACGATCGCCGTCGTCGTCCTGGTGCGGCTGGCCCGCCGGCTGACCGGCTCGACGCTGCTGGGGCTGGTCGCCGGCCTGCTGATGGCCCTCGACGGCTTCTCCTTCAGCCTGGGCCGGATCGGCCTGCTCGACGTCTTCCTCCAGCTCTTCGTCCTCAGCGCCGTGGCCTGCCTGGTCGTCGACCGGGACTCCGTGCGCCAGCGGGTGCGCGACGCCGCCGACCGGGTGGGCGCCAGCGGCTTCGCCCTCGGCCCACGCGGCTGGCGGCTGGCCGCCGGGCTGATGTTCGGCGCCGCCTGCTCGGTCAAGTGGAGCGGGGTCTACTTCCTCGCGTTCTTCGGCGTGCTGTCGCTGTTCTGGGACCGGGCGGCCTGGCGCGAGGCCGGGGTGCAGCGGCCGAGCCTGGTGGCGCTGCGCCGCGGGCTGCCCGGCGCCGCCTGGGCGCTGGGGGCGGTCCCGGTGCTGACCTACCTGGCCTCCTTCACCGGCTGGTTCCGCGGCGAGGGCGCGCAGGGCCGGCACTGGGCCGACCAGCACCCCGACACCGCGTACGGGTTCGTCCCGGGCGCGCTGCGCTCGCTGTGGCACATGCACGGCGAGTGGCTGCGCTTCCACAACGGGCTGTCCAGCCCGCACCCGTGGGAGTCCGGGCCGTGGTCGTGGGTCGTCGACGGCCGACCGATCCTGCTGTGGAACCCGCAGGGGCTCACCGACGCCGACGGCAACCCGGTGATCCGCTACATCCTGATGGTCGGGACGCCGACGCTGTGGTTCGCCTTCGTGCCGGCGGTGCTGTGGCTGCTCTGGCGGGTCGTGGCCCGCCGGGACCCCACCGCGCTGACCGTCGCGGTGGCCGTCGCCGCCGGCTGGCTGACCTGGTTCGTCAACCTCGACCGGACGATGTTCCTGTTCTACATGGCCCCGGCGCTGCCGTTCTTCGTGCTGGCCGTGGTGCTCGTGCTCGCCGACGTCCTCGGCCCGCGGGACGCCCCGGTGCTGCGCCGCCAGATCGGGCTGGCCGCGGTGTGCACCTACGTCGCGGTGGTCGCGATGACGTTCGTCTTCTTCTACCCGGTGCTCACCGGGCAGCCGCTCACCCACGGCGAGTGGCTGCAGCGGATGTGGTTCCCCTCCTGGTTCTGAGGGAGGACCCCCTCGCAGAGGCCGACGAGGGGGCCGGAGGTCAGACGACGGGGACCCGCTCCGAGCGCGGCACCGGCACCTGGGCCGCGGTGTACCGGGACACCACCGCGGTCACCGGACCCTCGGTGCCGGCGAGCCAGGCCTGGTCGCGCCCGCCGTCCTTGGCCGAGTACAGCGCCGCGTCGGCCGCGGTGAGCAGTGCGGTGCCGGTGTCCCCGGCGGTGGCACGGGAGGCGATGCCGAGGCTGGCGGTCACGGCGCGCGGCCCGTCGATCTCCCGCAGCGAGGCGCGCACCCGGTCGGCCACCTCGACGGCGTCGTCCACGCTGGCGCCGGGCAGCACCAGGGCGAACTCCTCGCCGCCGTAGCGGGCGACGACGTCACCGCGGCGGACGCAGGAGCGCAGCGCGGCACCCACCGCGCGCAGCACGTCGTCGCCGGCCTGGTGGCCGAAGGTGTCGTTGAGCGACTTGAAGTGGTCCAGGTCGATGATCACCACGGCCAGCGCCGCGTCGGCCCGGACGGCGTCGGTGACCTCCCGCTCCAGCGCGGTGTCGAAGGCCCGGCGGTTGGCGACCCCGGTGAGCCCGTCGGTGAGCGCGCTCTGCTGCAGGTGCTCCAGCAGCGCGACGCGGGCGAAGGCGGTGGCGGCGTGGGCGACCGCCTGCTCGGCCACACCCACCCGGCGCTGCTCGATGCGCGAGCCGCTGCGGGCGTCGTCGGCGAAGCTCAGCGTCCCCGACCCCTGCCCCTCGAGCGCGAACGGGACGACGACGACCCGTCCGGCGCCCTCGAGCACCTCCTCGACCCACGGGTCGGGGGCGGTCATGGTGGCCAGCACCGTGCTGCCCCGCTCCTGGGCGAGGTGCAGCAGGGTGCCCGGCTGCGGCGTCCCGCTCAGCCGCAGGTTCTCCGCGGCGCGGTCGGCGTGCATGCGGACGGCGAGGTCGACCGAGGGCCGGCCACCCCCGTCGGGCAGGTGGTACTGCACCGCGGCGATCGAGGCGTCGGCGGCGTCGACGGCGAAGTCGAGCAGCGCCTCGGCCACCTTGGCGCCGCTGTCGGCCTCGTGGAGGGCGGCCGACAGCCGGCGCAGCGCCGCCTCGTCGTACCGGCGGCGGCGCAGCTCGCGCTCGTTGACCGCCCCCAGGCCGGCGGTGGTCACCGCGGTCACCCAGACCACGACCAGGAAGACGCTGTAGCCGATCGTGTCGAACCCGGCGATGCCCGGCTGCGCCGGGAGCAGCCCGGTGGCCACCGCCTCCAGCACGCACATCACGACCAGGGAGTGCCACAGGGCGATCCGCAGCCCGCTGCGGAACGAGCCGAGCAGCGACACCGCCAGCACGTGCAGGACGACGACGTACACGACCGGCCCGTCGAGCCCGCCGGCGAGGTACATGGCCAGTCCCAGGTGGACGGCGTCGAGCAGGGCCGGGACGGTCAGGGCCACGATCGCCCAGCGCCGGCCGAAGGAGGACAGCTGGGACAGCACCAGCCCGGTGGTCAGCACCACCACGCCCGACACCGCCGGCACCCACACCGAGCCGACGGTGGCCGGCGTGCCCGACCGGGTCAGGAGCCAGGCCAGCAGCGGCAGCGTGAGCACACCGATCCGGACGGCGAGCATCCAGCGGAGCCGGTCGGCCAGCGGCAGGATGTCCAGCGAGCCGCGCGAGGAGCTGGGCGTCTGCGTCATGACGGTGCCCTCCGCGGGCTCTCTGGGAAGTCGGGGAAGCTGCTGAGGTCGTGCCGGACCGGCGCCAGGGCGAGCTTGGGGTCCCGGCGGTCCAGCCGGCCCTGCAGGAACACGAAGCCGATCACGACCGCCACCAGGGCGAGCGGGAACTGGCCGTCGTCGGCCACGGCCAACGCGACCTCGCCCACGGCGGCGGCCACCTCGACCAGCGAGGACGGCGTGGTGTCGATCGGGGGCGCGAGCAGGACGTCGCCGGAGGTCCCGCCGCGTCGGGGCAGGCTGCCGCCCCCGAAGGGCCCGGAGCCGGTGACCGGTACGGCCGCCCCGGGGCTCGGGGCGGGCTCGGCGGACGGGACCGGCTGCACGGCAGGCGCCGGTGCCGACCCGGAGGCGCGGGCCGGGGCCGACGTGCGCACCGGGACCGGGACCCGGCCGGTCGCCGGTGCCGCGGTGGGTGCCGCGGAGGGCACCGGGACCGGTGTCGCCGAGGGCATCGGGGCCGGCGCCGGGGCCGGTGCCGGCACGGGGGCGGGCACCGGCTCGGCGACGACCACCGGCACGGGGGTCGGGGTCACGTCGAGGGACCAGACGAACGACGCCCGCGCCGTCCGGCCCTGGGCCCGCGGGTCGTCGAGCACGCCGACGGAGAAGCGGAACACCGCCTGCTGCTCGCGGCCGGGCCGCCACCCGGTGGGGACGTCGGTGGCCGGTGTGCCCGGGAGCTGCGCCAGCGTGCCGGTCCACACCTGCTGACCGGTGAACGTCTCGCACCGCGTGGGGTCGGCGAGGGCGCCGCGCTCGACGGTCAGGGACAGGTAGGGGGCGAGGTCGGCCTGGGACACCTCGGCGCTGAGCCCGACGCCGCTGAAGGACTGTGCCGCCCCGGTCACCTCGAGGGCGACGCAGCGCTGCTCCACCTGCCCGGGCACCAGCCCGGTGGAGGTGAACAGGGCCCCGCCGGCACGGTCGTCGACCAGCCGCACGGACGTCGAGTTCTCGGCGGCGGGCAGGAGCTCCGCGGGCACCAGGCCCACCGACGCCTGGGCGAGCAGGGCCGCGGCGGCCACCCAGCCGGCGGCCAGGGCAGCACGGCGAGGACGCCGTCCACCTGCCCGGGCTGCTCGGGACACCGTGCTCTCCTCTCGGTGCGGTACCCGTCCGCAGGGTGCGGCGGGCGGTGGCGACTGCACCGCCACGTCCTCGTCTTCGGCCGGGAGGCGCACATGTTGAGTTGCGCCCGACATGTGGTCCATCAACCGGCCGGCACCGGCCACGGGCCGGTCCGGTGGCGCCCGGGGCGGGCAGGCTCTGGACCGGTGCCGTGCCGGCGGGTGGCCCAGACCGTCACCCCGGCGAGCAGCGCGGTGGCGAGGACCGCGGCGCCCCGGTCCCCCGTGCGCCACCAGTACGCCGGCAGCCCGACGTGGGGCACCCGCAGGTGCGCCCGGCCGACCACCTCGGCCGCCGGGACCGGGCTGGGGTCGTCGCCCTGGTTGGCGTCTCCCCGGGTCACCAGGTCGCCACGGGCGTCGAAGGCGACGAGCCGGTGCAGCAGCGTGCGGCCGGGGTCCGCGGGGTCGCGGAACAGCAGCACCTGGCCCGGCTCCAGCTCCTGCGGGGTGACCGGGGCGGTCAGCACGACGTCACCCGGGGCGATCCGGGGCTGCATGGAGCCGGAGACGACGACGTCCGCCCGGAGGCCGAACGCCTGGGGCACCAGGCACAGCACCAGCAGCCCGGCCAGCGCGACCAGGGCGGCCAGGACGACGGCGCGGGCCAGCGCCGAGGCCCACGACCCGACGGCCGCGGCCACCGGCTCGGCCGTGGGACGGTGCCGGCCGTGACGACCCGCCCGGCGGGGGGTCCGTGCCGCGGTCACGTGCTGTGCGCTTCCCAGGTGAACGTCGCGCGGGACTGCGCACGCTGGGCGGCGTCGTCGTCGGCCACCTCGTAGGTGATCCGGAAGGTGAGGTGGGTGCCCGGCGCGATCGTCGGGGCCACGGGCAGGCCGGTGGCGAAGTCGTGGTGCCTGCTCTTGAGGTCGGCCAGGGTGCGCTCGGGGTCGGCGGCCACCGTGTCGGCCCGGGCGCTGTTCCAGACCAGGGTCCGCGGGGTGAAGCCGCTGCTGCAGTCAGGGGCCACCGCGGCACCGGCGGCCACGTCGGCTCCCCGCTCGACGCTCATCACCAGGTAGGGGTCCAGGGTCGAGGGGGCTGCCGTCGGCGTGCTCACGTGCACCCGGACCTCGGCCGCGACGTCGCCGGTGTAGTCGACCCGGATGCACCGGGACCGGCTGGACCCGGGCCGGAGGTCCCCGTCGGCCGGGCCGGCGAACAGCGCCCCGCCCGTGCCGCCGGTGCCGAGCACGACGCGGCCGCTCTGCCAGGAGTTGTCGGCGTTCCGGTCGGTGACCGAGAAGGCGGCGTGGGTCGACTGCCAGGCCAGCGTGCCGCTGAGCACCAGCCCCACGGGGACGGCCGCGGCCAGCAGGGTGCGACGCGCCCGCGGGGTGGACCGGTGCACGCTCGCTCCTCGGACCCGGGGGTGCAGCCGTCTGCACCCGTTGGGGCCGACATCGGCACCGGCGCACGCCACCTGTGCGGCGGCGACGGTGCCCTCACCCGCCCGGGGGAGGACCCGGGCCACAGGTGCACGGACCCGGGAACGCGTCAGGCCGGGTCCGTGAGGACCCGGCCTGACCAGGGTGGAGCTGAGGGGAATTGAACCCCTGACCCCCTCGATGCGAACGAGGTGCGCTACCGGACTGCGCCACAGCCCCTTGCGTCGGAGAGCTTACCGTCCGACTCCGTCGCCCCCGTCACGGGGGCGGCGCGGCCCCCTCGCAGGGACCCGCCGCGAGCTTGCTCGTGGCGGGGGCGAGGGGGTCCTCCCTCAGCCGTTGACGACCCGTCGCGGGGCGTAGGTGTCGATCTCGGCGAAGCCGATGTCGTCGTCGTCCAGCCCGACGACGGCGCTGTGCTGCCACCCGGCCGGGGCCGGGGTGCGGGCCGCGACGACCCGGCCCGGACGCAGCGGGTGCACGGGGGCCAGCGGCAGGCTCGGGTGGACCGGGCCGGTCTCGGTGACCACGACCGGGGCGGCCGCCGGGGCCGACCGCGGGGCGGGCGCCGGGGAGGCGGCGCGGCGCGGGGCCGGGGCGCGCATCGGCGGACGCTGCGCGAGGCGGGCGGCGCGGCGGGCGGCGGCCCGGTGCTCCCGCTTGGCCGCGGCGCGCAGCACCACGAGGTAACCGACGACCGCGAGGTCGAGCAGGACCTGCGGCGCCCACATCCAGGACCGGTAGGCCAGCGCGCCGACCAGGGCGAGCACGGCGAGGGCGACCAGGCCGGCCAGCGTGCGCCGGCGCACCGCGTGCACGTCGACCTTGAGCTCGCCGCTGCTGCGCAACTGCGCGCGGTCGATGTCCACCCGCTCCGTCTCCGCATGGACCACCGGGTCCACGGGACGACGACGCTGCAGGGTCCGTCCCGAGTCGGCGGCACCCGTGCCGGCGTGGGAGTCACCGCGGGTGACCACCATCGGCACGAGGACCACGAACCACAGCACGACGAGAGCGGCCAGCAGAACGCCCGAACCCATCACGAACACCTCGATCCATCCCTGGCACACCGGAAGGACCCCATCCCTGGGGCACCACGAGTCACATCAGTCACTCGGGAGTCACGGTAAGGGCGGCGACTGCCGATGTCGGGGACGCGCCCGGTGTGTCGGCGTGGTCCGCACGACGATCCGGCGTGCCGCCGTCCAGATCCGGTCTCGACCCGGTAACGGGTGGTCAGGGAGCGGGCACACTGCGCACTCGGGCGGCCTCAGGACGGGACGCGGGCCCGCCACCGGGCCAGGACGCCGCCGGGCACGTCACCGGCGAGCAGGGCGTAGCCCAGGTGGTCCCGCCACGCGCCGTCGATGTCCAGGTAGTCGCGGAACAGCGCCTCCTGACGAAAGCCCAGCCGCTCGACCAGCCGCCGGCTCGGCCCGTTCTCGGGGCGGATGTCGGCCTGCAGCCGGTGCAGCCCGGCCGGGCCGAACGCGTGGTCGCAGACCAGCGCCACGGCCAGCGAGGCCACGCCCCGCCCGGCGACCGCGGAGTCCACCCAGTAGCCCAGGTGCCCCGACCGCAGCGCGCCGCGCACGATGTTGTCCACCGTCACCTGCCCGACCAGCCGGCCATCGTGCCGGACGGCGAAGGGCAGCGTGGTGCCCGCCCGGGCGCGGGCGGACGTCGCCCGGCGCATGCCGCGGTAGACCGCCGGGGTGTGGCGCTCCGCCCAGGGCACGGCGCCCGAGGGCTCCCAGGGGGTCAGCCACGCCTCGTTGGCCGTGCGCAGCCGGGACCACTCCCGAGCGTCGGAGCGCTCCAGCGGCCGCAGCTCGACCGGCCCCCAGGCCAGCCGGGCCGGCCAGCCGGGGTGCAGTGCGGGGTCCAGCTCAGCCGCCGAGCAGCATGGGCATGACGGTGACCAGCCCGCCGGCCGCGACCTCGGTGACGTCCTCGTCCACCACGATCAGGCAGTTGGCGCGCGCCATCCGAGCCAGCATCGCCTGGTCGCCGTCGCCGATCGGCTCGACCACGTAGCCACCGTCGGGGTGCCGCATGACCTGCCCGTGCAGGTACTGCCGGTAACCCAGCGGGGAGAGCAGCTGCTCGGCCGAGACCGCCTGGACCGTGCGCCGGAAGAGCTGGCGCTTGCCCAGCATCAGCCGGATGGCGGGACGGACGAAGACCTCGAAGGCGACCAGTGCCGCGACCGGCTCGCCGGGCACGCAGATCACCGGCACCCCCTCGGGGCCGAGCCGGCCGAAGGCGTGCACGGGACCGGGGTGCATGGCGACCTGGGTGAAGGCCAGCCCACCGAGCTCGGCGAGGGCCTCCTGCAGCAGGTCCGGGCCGCCGTTGGCGAAGGTGCCGGCGATGAGGACGACGTCGCTGCGCAGCATCTGGCCCTCGAGCAGCTCCACCATGCGGCGGCGGTCGTTGGGCATGATGCCGGCGCGGTAGGCCTCGGCCCCGGCGTCCCGGGCGGCGGCGGCCAGCGCGTAGCTGTTGACGTCGACCTGCTGGCCGGGGCCGGCGATCCGCCCGACGTCGACCAGCTCGTCACCGGCGCACAGCACGGCGATCCGCGGCCGCGGGCGCACGGCGACCCGCTCGCGGCCGACGGCGGCGAGCAGGCTGATCTGGGCCGGGCCGATCGGGGTGCCGACCTGCACGGCGACGTCCCCGGGGGCGACGTCGTCACCGATCCGGCGCACGTAGCTGCCCGGGGCCAGCGCGGCGTAGACGGCCACCCGGGCCAGGCCCTGGTCGGTCCACGCGGCGGGCACCACGACGTCGGCGCCGGCGGGCATCATCGCGCCGACGGCGACCTTCCACGCCAGGCCCGGGCCGATCGCGGTGGCGTCGCCGGAGCCGGCAGCGCTCTCCCCCACGACGTGCAGGGCGACCGGGGTCTCCACCGTGGCGGTCGCGACGTCGGCCGAGCGCACGGCGTACCCGTCGAGCCCGGCCTGGTCGAAGGAGGGCAGGGCGCGCTCGCTGGTGACCAGCTCGGCGCAGAGCAGGCCCTGGGCGTCCAGGACCGCCAGCTCGATCGGCTCGGGGGTGGGCACCGCACCGAGGATCTCGTCCAGGTGGTGCTCGACGGTGCGCAGCCGGACGCCGGAGACGTCGACCGAGCCGGTGTCGGCCAGCGGGTCCGGCGAGCGGTCACCGGTGGCGATCGCCGGGGAGGGCACCCGGTCGGAGGCGAACACCGACCGGTCGACCTGCACGGTGTCGTGGCTGACCGTGGGCGCCGGGCCGGAGACCTGGTGCACCTCGCGCGGCTGGGGGACGAGGCCGCCCTGCTCCAGGTCCAGCTGGGTCGTGTCCCGGCTGGACCTGGAGAACCACCCACGTGTCGTGTCGTCGGTCATGCCCGCCACCGTCGTCGCTCCCTCCGCGGCCAGAGATCGGCCAGGACCCGCCGCTCGACGGACCTCTCAGGGAGCGATGGTGCCTCCTGACCCGCCTCGTCAGGCCGGCGACGCGCCCTCGGTGGGCAGGTCTGTGACGAAAGACCGCAGCCACGGCCCGAAGTCCGGACCCAGGTCCTCGCGCTCGACGGCGAGTTGGACGACGGCCTTGAGGTAGTCGAGCTTGTCGCCGGTGTCGTAACGGCGGCCGGAGAAGACCACGCCGTGCACCGGGACGCCGTCCTCGACCAGCTTCAGCAGCGCGTCGGTCAGCTGGATCTCGCCACCGCGGCCGGGCGGGGTCGCGCGGATGGCGTCGAAGACCTCGGCGGGCAGCACGTAGCGGCCGATGATCGCCAGCGAGCTGGGCGCCTCGCCCGCCGGGGGCTTCTCGACCATGCCGGTCACCCGGAAGACCTGGTCACCGTCACCGGCGACCTGGACGTCCTCCACGGCGACCGCGCCGTACTTGGAGATGTTCTCCGCGCCGACGTCGAGCAGCGCGATGACCGCGCCGCCGTGCTCGGCCTGGACGGCGAGCATCTGCTCCAGCAGCAGGTCGCGGGCGTCGATGATGTCGTCGCCCAGCAGCACCGCGAAGGCCTCGTCGCCGACGAACGCGGCGGCCTGCAGGACGGCGTGACCCAGGCCCTTGGCCTCGCCCTGGCGGACGAAGAAGACCTGGGCGACGTCGGTGGACTCGTTGACGGCGTCGATGCGCGCCTGGTCGCCCTTCTTCTCCAGCGCCGCCTCGAGCTCGGGCGTGCGGTCGAAGAAGTCCTCGATGGCGCCCTTGTTGCGCCCGGTGACCATGAGCACCTCGGACAGGCCGGCGCGGGCGGCCTCCTCGACGATGTACTGCAGGGCGGGGCGGTCGACGACGGGCAGCAGCTCCTTGGGCACCGCCTTGGTGGCGGGCAGGAAGCGGGTGCCCATCCCGGCGACCGGGATGACGGCCTTGACGGTCGGACGCGGCTCGGAAGGGCTCGACATGCGGCGAGGGTAACTACCCTGCCGCCGTGGCCGACTCCCCCGTCGTGGTGAACACGAAGGCGACGCTGCGCACATCCGTCCAGGCCCGGCGTGCTGTCCGCCCGGCCGGACAGCGGGCGGCCGCCGCCGACGCCCTCGCCGCGGCCCTCGTCGCGGCCCCTGCCGTGCAGGCCGCCGCCGTCCTCGCCGGGTACGTGCCGCTGGCCGAGGAGCCCGGCGCCGGGCGGCTGCCGGCGGCGCTGCCCGGCCGGGTGCTGCTGCCCGTGGTGCCCGGGCAGGGCCGGGAGCTGTCCTGGGCGGTGGCCGGGGGCGAGCTGGTCCCCGGCCGCTTCGGGCTGCAGGAACCCACCGGTCCCCGGCTGCCGGCCGGCGCGCTCGCCGAGGCCGACGTCGTCGTCGTCCCGGCGCTCGCGGTCGCCGCCGACGGCGCCCGGCTGGGCCGCGGCGGCGGGTACTACGACCGGGCCCTGCGGCACGCGCGACCCGACGCCGTCCTGGTGGCGCTGGTGTTCGACGAGGAACTGGTCGCCGAGCTGCCGGTCGGGGAGCACGACCGCCGGGTCGACGCCGTCGTCACGCCCTCCGGGGGCTGGCTGAGCCTGGGCTGAGTGCTCCTGGCGATCATGAGAGGGTGACCCACGTCTCCGGGCGACAGCCGTCCGCAGCGCCGTCGCCGTAGGAGCTCCGTGTCCGCCGAGATCATCTCCATCCTCGCCCTCGTGGCGATCTTCGCGATCGCCACCGTGCTGCCGATCAACATGGGCGCCCTGGCGTTCGTGGCGGCCTTCCTGGTCGGCACGCTCGCCGTCGGGATGACGACCGCCGACATCCTCGACGGCTTCCCGGCCGGGCTGGTGCTGACGCTGATCGGCGTCACCTACCTCTTCGCCATCGCGCAGAACAACGGCACCGTCGACCTGCTGGTGCGCGGTGCGGTGAAGCTGGTGGCCGGCCGGGTGGCCCTGATCCCCTGGATCATGTTCGCCGTCACCGCGGTGCTCACCGCGATCGGCGCCCTGTCCCCCGCCGCGGTCGCGATCGTCGCGCCGATCGCGCTGGGCTTCGCCGCGAAGTACCGGATCAACCCGCTCCTGATGGGCATGATGGTCGTCCACGGCGCCCAGGGCGGTGGCTTCTCCCCGATCAGCGTCTACGGCGTCACGGTGAACAAGGTCGTCGCCGACAACGGCCTGCCCGGCAGCCCGCTGACGGTCTTCCTCGCCAGCCTGGTCTTCAACATCGCCATCGCCGTCGTGCTGTTCCTGGTCTTCGGGGGCCGGGAGCTGCTGAGCCGCCGGGTCGGCGAGGAGGAGGTCGCCACCGAGCGCGAGCTGGCCACCGCCGGTGGCGCGGGGCAGGTCGTCAAGGGCCACGGGGTGCGCACCACCGGCGACGCCGACGACGAGCCGTCCACCGGGCGGATCACCGCCGAGCAGGCGCTCACGCTGGTCGGGCTGGTGACGCTGGCGGTGCTGGCCCTGGCCTTCGACCTCGACATCGGCTTCGTCTCGATCACCATCGCCACCGTGCTGGCGCTGTTCTCCGCCGCCCGGCACAAGGGCGCGGTCATGCAGATCAGCTGGTCGACCGTGCTGCTCATCGCCGGGGTGCTGACCTTCGTCTACGTGCTGCAGGAGGCCGGCACGATCGAGTACGTCGGTGAGTCCGTCACGAAGCTGGGCAGCCCGCTGCTGGTGGCCCTGCTGCTGGCCTACATCGGCGCGGTCGTCTCGGCCTTCGCCTCCTCCACCGCGATCCTCGGCGTGGCCATCTCGCTGGCCGTGCCGTTCCTGCTCGACGGGTCGATCGGTGCCGTCGGGGTGGTGGCCGCCCTGGCCGTGGCCGCCACGATCGTCGACGTCAGCCCGTTCTCCACCAACGGCGCGCTGGTGCTGGCCAACGCCCAGGACATCGACCGCGACCGGTTCTACAAGCAGATGCTGGGCTACTCGGGTGCCGTGGTGGTCATCGGACCGCTCGTGGCCTGGTTGGTCTTCGTCGTCCCCGGCTGGCTGTAGGAGGCTCCCGTGACCGGACAACTGGACGGCGTGCTCGTCGTCGACCTGACCCGGGCCCTCGCCGGCCCGCACGCCGGGATGATGCTCGGCGACCTGGGCGCCCGCGTGATCAAGGTGGAGAGCCCCGGCGCCGGCGACGACAGCCGCGGCTGGGGCCCGCCGTTCGTCGAGACGGGGTCCGGCCGGGAGTCGACGTACTTCTTCTCGGCCAACCGCAACAAGGAGTCGATCACCCTCGACCTCAAGGACGACGCCGACAAGGCGGTCCTGACCGAGCTGGTGCGCCGGGCCGACGTGCTGCTGGAGAACTTCCGCCCCGGCACGCTGGACCGACTCGGCTTCGGCACCGACGTGCTCGCCGAGCTCAACCCGCGGCTGGTGCAGCTGTCGATCTCGGGCTTCGGCCACGACGGCCCCGAGGGGCAGCGGGCCGGCTACGACCAGATCGCCCAGGGCGAGGCCGGGCTGATGTCGCTGACCGGCTCGGGGCCCGAGGACCCGCAGAAGGTCGGCGTCCCGATCGGCGACCTGCTGGCCGGCATGTACGGCGCCTACGGGGTGCTCGCCGCGCTGCTGGAGCGCGAGCGCACCGGCCGCGGCCAGGTCGTGCGCACCTCGCTGCTGGCCGCCGTCGTCGGCGTGCACGCCTTTCAGGGCACGGCGTACACCGTGGCCGGCAAGGTCAACCGCGGGCAGGGCAACCACCACCCCTCGATCGCCCCGTACGGGCTGTTCCGCTGCGCGGAGGGGAGCGTGCAGCTGTCCTGCGGCAGCGAGGGACTCTGGAAGCGGCTGTGCACCGAGTTCGGGCTGGACCCGGCGGCCGAGGGCATGGCCACCAACGGCGAGCGGGTCGAGCACCGCGACGAGGTCATCGAGCTGCTGGAGCGCACGTTCGCCGACATCCCGGCCCCCGAGCTGCTGGCCCGGCTCGACGCCGCGGGCGTGCCGGCCGGCAAGGTGCGCACCCTCGACGAGGTCTACGCCTGGGAGCAGACGCTGTCCCAGGGCCTGGCGATCAGCGTCGACCACCCGACCGCCGGGCAGCTCACGCTGCCCGGGCCGCCGCTGCGCTTCTTCGCCCCCAGCCCGGACGGCGAGGTCGAGACCACCCGCCGCGAGCACACTCCCCCGCCGGTCCTGGGCGCTGACGGTGACGCGCTGCGGGCGTGGCTGTCGCACCCGGACGGCGTCCCCCAGCCCGAGGGCGAGGGCGGCGACGTCGAGGACGGGCACGCCACGTGAACACGTCCCGGCTGGACGCCCGGTCGCTGCGGGACCTGGTGCTGGACGAGGGGTCCTGGCGGTCCTGGGACACCCCGGTGCCGCCGCGCGAGGTCGACGACGCCTACGCCGCCGAGCTGGCGCGGGCGGCGGAGAAGACGCAGCAGGACGAGGCGGTCGTCACCGGTGAGGCGACGCTGCGCGGACGCCGGGTCGCACTCGTCGCCGGTGAGTTCGGCTTCCTGGCCGGCTCCATCGGGACCGCGACCGCCGAGCGGCTGATGGCGGCGATCGAGCGGGCCACCGCCGAGGGGCTGCCGCTGCTGGCCGCCCCGGTCTCCGGCGGCACCCGCATGCAGGAGGGCACGGTCGCCTTCCTGCAGATGGTCGGCATCACCGCCGCCATCGCCCGGCACAAGGAGGCGGGGCTGCCCTACCTCGTCTACCTGCGCGGCCCGACGTTCGGCGGTGTGCTGGCCTCCTGGGGGTCGCTGGGCCACGTGACCATCGCCGAGCCCGGTGCCGCCATCGGCTTCCTGGGCCCGCGGGTCTACGCCGCCCTCTACGGCGAGCCGTTCCCGGAGGGCGTGCAGACCTCGGAGAACCTGGCCGCCCACGGGCTCATCGACGGCGTCGTCCCGCACGCGGAGATCGCCGACGTCGCCGACCGGGCGCTGCGGGTGCTGTCGGCCCGGGCGACCTGGCACCGGGACGCCCCGGTCGCCGCCCCCGACCCCGACGACGGCACCGACGCCGACGACCCCGAGGACCACCGCAGCGCCTGGGACGTCGTCACCGCCTCCCGCCGTCCCGACCGCCCCGGGGTGCGCGAGCTGCTGCGCGCCGCGGCCACCGACGTCGTCCCGCTCAACGGCACCGGCGCCGGGGAGTCCGACCCCGGCCTGATGCTCGCGCTGGCCCGCTTCGGCGGCGCCCCGTGCGTGGTGCTCGGCCAGGACCGCCGCGACCAGTCCCCCACCGCCCCGCTGGGCCCGGGCGCGCTGCGCGAGGCCCGCCGCGGGATGCGGCTGGCCGCGGAGCTGCGGCTGCCGCTGCTCACCCTGATCGACACCCCCGGTGCCGCGCTGTCGGTGGCCGCCGAGGAGGGCGGGCTGGCCGGGGAGATCGCCCGCTGCCTGTCCGACCTGGTCACGCTGCCCGCGCCCACGCTGGCCGTGCTGCTCGGGCAGGGCACCGGTGGCGGCGCGCTGGCACTGGTGCCGGCCGACCGGGTGCTGGCCGCGGCCAACGGCTGGCTGGGCCCACTGCCACCCGAGGGCGCCTCGGCGATCGTGCACCGCACCGTCGACCGGGCCGACGAGATGGCGGCCGCCCAGGGCGTGCGGGCGACCGACCTGTGGCGGGCCGGGATCGTCGACCGCGTCGTGCCCGAGCGGCCCGACGCCGCCGACGAGCCGGTGGAGTTCTGCCAACGGCTGGGGCGGGTCCTCGCCCAGGAGCTGGCCGGGCTGCTGGGCCGCGACGACGTCGAGCGGATGCGCAGCCGCACCCGCCGCTGGCGCCACCTCGGCACCTGACGTCCCGCGCCGTCCTCCGGCGTCACCGCCGTGTGGACGTGGCCCGTCGTCCGTCCGGAGTCGGTCGGTGGTCGTGACGTGGATCAGGTGACCTGATCCACGTCTGTCCTCCCGCACCAGCGTTGGTGAGGGAGGACAGCCATTGGTGCAGTAGGACGGCGCGTCGTACCCACGGGCCAGGATCACCGCGTGGACTCCCGCCCGATCCGCCGTGTCCGCCCCGACCCGGGTGCCCTGCCGACGGACCCCCAGCGTCGGAGCTGGCCGCTGACCGTGCCGGCGGTGGCTCAACTGGTCGACGAGGGCCTCGAGCTCCCGGCCGGGGCGCTCGTCCTGGTCGGGGAGAACGGCTCGGGCAAGTCGACGGTGATGGAGTTGCTCGCGGTCACGCTCGGCCTCAACCCGGAGGGCGGGTCGCGGAACACCCGGATGAGCACGCGCCCCAGCGAGCCGGAGTCCCTCGGTCTGATCGTCGAGCGCAGCCCTGGGGCGTCCCGCTGGGGGTACTTCCTCCGCGACGAGACGCTGCACGGGCTGTACAGCCACCTGGAGTCCGTCGGCGGCGAGCCGACCTCCTTCCACGAGCTCTCCCACGGCGAGGCGTTCCTCGAGGTGCTCACCAGCCGGGCGGCCGGGCGGGGCACCTACCTGCTCGACGAGCCCGACGCGGCGCTGTCCTTCGGCGGCAGCCTGGCGCTGGTGTCCCACCTGCTCGCCCTGGTCGACCGCGGCGCCCAGGTGGTCGTCGCCACCCACTCCCCCGTGGTGGCGGCGCTGCCCGGCGCGACGCTGCTGGAGGTCGGTGAGTGGGGGCTGCGCCCGACGACGTGGGAGGAGCTGGAGCTCACCCGCAGCTGGCGGCAGTTCCTGGGCGCCCCGGGCTCGTTCCTCCGTCACCTGGGGTGAACTCGGTGGCCCGCAACGGGGTTGCTCGGCGCAGCGAGCGGGCACGGCTGTCGGGGAGCCGGGGAGACCGTCCGGCCACTGCAGCGGCCCTCCGGGCCGAGCCCCACGAGGAGATCTCATGTCGAACGACCAGCACACCGTCCTCCGCTCGATGCACGACCTGGGCCTGGCTGCCTGGTTCGGCGGCAACCTGATGGGCGCGGTCGGTCTGAACAAGGCCGCCGCCGCCGCGAAGGACAGCACCGAGCGCACCCGGCTGTCCTCGATCGGCTGGGGCGCCTGGGGTCCCGTCCAGGCCGCGGCCATCGGCGCCCACCTCATCGGTTCGGTCGGCATGCTGCGCGCCGACCGTGGCCGGGTGGCCACCGAGTCCGGCGCGACGCTGAACACCGTGGTCAAGAGCGTGCTCACCGTCTCCGCCATCGTCACCACCGCCACCAGCGGCGCGTTCGGCGCGAAGATCGGCGCCAAGTCGGTCAGCGGCGGCGTGCCCAGCGCGACCGCCACCGAGCCCTCCGCCGGCACCCCGGCCGACGTCGCCGACGCGCAGAAGGCGCAGAAGCCGCTGCAGTGGGTCAACCCCGCGCTGACCGCGGTGCTGATCGTGCTCGCCGCCCAGCAGGGCGAGCAGCAGCGCACCGCCTCCACCGTCCGGGGCGCCTTCGGTGCCGGCCTCACCAGCCTGAAGGCCGCCGTCCTCAAGGCCGCGTAGTCCACGGCCTCCGTCGTCCCGCGCCCCCACGGGCGCGGGACGACGGGTTCAGGCAGCGACCTGCTCGACGGTCGGGAGACCCCAGGCCGCGGCCAGCAGCTCCAGGCTGCGCACTCGCTCGGCCACCCCGTGGGTGGACGCGGTGACCATCAGCTCGTCGGCCCCGGTCTCGGCGGCCAGCGCGCGCAGTTCGGCCACGACCCGCTCCGGTCCACCGAGGACGGCGTTGCTCGGCATGTTCTCCGCGGCGGCCCGCTCGGGGTGCACCGCCGCCTCCTTCAGGCTCGGCACCGGGCGCAGCCGGCCGGTCCGGATCGACAGCCGCATCAGCTGACCGGGCAGCGCCAGCCGGGCGGCCTCGGCGTCCGTGTCGGCGACCAGTGCGTTCGCGGTGACCACCGCGTAGGGCTGCGCCAGGTGGTCCGAGGGCACGAAGGCGTCCCGGTAGACCTCCAGCGCGGCCACGGTGTGCGGGCTGCCGAAGTGGTGGGCGAAGGTGAACGGCAGCCCGAGCTGACCGGCCAGCTGGGCGGAGAAGCTGCTGGAGCCCAGCAGCACGACCCGCGGCGCGGTGGCCGCAGCCGGGGTGGCGCTGAACCGTTCGGCCAGGCCGCCTTCGACCCGGGCGTCACCGAACAGCCCGAGCAGGTCGAGCACGTTCTGCGGGAAGTCCTCGGCCGACAGCGCCTTCGGGTCCCGGCGGAGCGCGAGCGCGGTGTGCTGGTCGGTGCCCGGCGCACGCCCGATGCCCAGGTCGATCCGGCCCGGGTGCAGCGCCTCGAGCAGCGCGAACTGCTCGGCGACCACGAGCGGGGCGTGGTTGGGCAGCATCACCCCGCCCGAGCCGACGACGATGCGCTCGGTCACCGCGGCCAGGTGCGCGATCAGCACCGGCGGGTTGGTGCTGGCCACCGCCGGCATGTTGTGGTGCTCGGCGACCCACAGCCGGCGGTAGCCCAGCCGGTCGGCGGCCCGGGCCACGGCCGTGGTGTTGGCCAGCGCGTCGGCGGTGGTCTGCCCGGTGCCGACCGTGGCCAGCTCGAGGACGGACAGGGGCAGCGGGGTCTCGGACATCACCGGCGGCAACGCCGCCCCGTCCGGGACGCTTCCCGGCCGGTCAGCCGGCCTCGGGCACCCGCAGCGTCGCGTCGGGGTCCAGCCGCTCCAGGACGGCGGTGAGCGCGACCTCCAGCAGCTCGGTCTGCTCGGGGGTGAGCGCGGCGAACAGGCCCTCGCGCACCGCGGTGACGTGCCCGGGCGCCACCCGGGACACGACGTCCTGGCCGGCGTCGGTGAGGACGGCGAGGTTGCCGCGCCGGTCCTCGGTCGCCTTCTCCCGGCGCACCCAGCCGCGCTCCTCCAGCCGGGCTACGGTGTGCGAGAGCCGGCTCTGCGACTGGTTGGCCACCCGCGCCAGGTCGCTCATCCGGCGGCTGCGGTCGGGGGCCTCGGACAGCATCGCCAGCACCACGTAGGCCGGGTGGGTCAGACCGGCGTCACGCTGGAGCTGGGCGTCGAGCGCGCGCGGCAGCAGCTCCGTCACGGCCAGCCAGGCCCGCCAGGTGCGCTGCTGCTGCTCGTCGAGCCACTGCTGGACCACGCCGGAACCGTACCGCCGCGTCCGAGACACCACGTGCGAACGGGGACTCGCGCGCCCGACGCGATCGGCGGGCGTCACGATCGCGGTGGTCCTGCCGAGGCTGGGTCAGACGCCAGACGTCGGTGAGTGGGGCTCTGCACGCGCAGCGGCAGTCGCACCTGACGGCGCCATCGCGGGGGTGGGCGACCCGTGCGGCCACGAGTGTGACGCCTGGTCGTTGCGCCACTCGCCGGCGGGGGCGGCCGTGAGCACCGTGCGCGTGAGGCCCGGTGCCGGCGCAGCCGTGACAGCGTGCCCGGCAGGTCCTGGGTGTCGTCCGCCTCGGATGACACAGCAGCTCGAGACCGTGGGGCCATGGACTGCGCCGGACAGGTCCTCCGCGGTCGGCACCGTGACTCAACCGGGCGTGGGGGTGGTCGTGCCCGGACGCTCTGCCAGGGCGCGCACTGCCCGTTCGATGGCGGGGCGTATGTCGAGTCCTGGGTCGACGGTGAGCCGGTGCAGCAGGAGGCCGTCAGCGAGGGCCATCAAGGCCCGGGTGGCCGGTACGGGGTCAGCCACACCGACGGCGACCACGATCTGCTCGGTCCACCGCTCGAACTCGCGACGTTGCCTCCGCAGCGGCTCGCTGAGCTCAGGGTCATCAGCGAGCTCGAGGAAGAGTGCATAGCGCGCGCGGGTGCGCGCGGCGAACGGCCCGGACTGGATCTCCGCCATGGCGGAGAGCCTCTCGATCAGCCCGCCGACGTCCCGGATCGACGGCATCGCGCTCGCGTCGAAGTCGGCGCGCTCGCGCTCGGCGATCCAGTCGACGACGCCCCCGAGCAGCGCCCGCCGGGTGCGGTACCAGTTCGAGGTCGACCCGGCCGGGAGGCCCGCTCGTCGATCGACCCGAGCATGACTCAGAGCGCGCACGCCCTCTGCGCCCAGCAACTCCACGGCCGCCTCGAGCGCGCGTTCGCGGGTGGTTGCGGGCATGGACACCTCCTCACTGCACGGCTTACTATGAACGTAGTACGATCTTCTGCGCGAAAGAGGTCGACATGGCCACGACCGAGTCTCGTGTCACACGCCCTGACGACGCGTCGACCTGGTCGCCGCCGCTGCCAGAGGCCTCCGGTTTCGACCACCTCGTCGTCGAGGCGCCCGGCCTCCGTACTCACCTCGCCGTCATCGGCGCGGGCGAACCCGTCGTGCTGCTGCACGGTTTCCCGCAGCACTGGTGGCAGTGGCGTGCAGTGGCTCCGGCCATGGCCGAGAGCGGCTACCGCGTCTTCTGTCCCGATCTGCGCGGGGCCGGCTGGACCGTGGCCGACGATCCACGGGTGGGACGCGAGACCCGTCTACGCGATCTGCTCACCCTCTTCGACGTCCTCCGCATCGAGCGCGCCCACCTGGTCTCGCACGATCTGGGTGCCCTCACTGCGATGCAGTTGACGTACGACCACCCAGAGAGGGTGCGGACGGCGGTGCAGCTCTCCGTCCCGCCGGCCTTCATGACGGTGAGCCCCAGGGTCGTGCCGGGCTTCCGGCACCTCCCCTCGTTCATCTGGCACCGCCCTGGCGCCCCACTGAACGGCATCTTCTCCGAGAGGTACGTCGCGCGCCCGATGGCGCAGGCGACCATCGACGCCCACCTCGTCCCGATGCGCCGTCCAGACATCGACGCCGCGGTCCGCACCCTCACCCGTGGCGTCGTCGTGCCCGAGGGCATGCGCATGGCCCGCGGGGTCTACCGCCACCGCCGGCTCACGGTGCCCACCCTGTTCGCCTTCGGTCGCCTGGACCGTTACTGGAACGAGGACGTCATGGGACGCATCTGCCGGCACCCGGAGCGGTACGCCGATCGGGTCGAGTTCGCCTACGTCGAGGACGCTGCGCACTTCGTCACCGATGACGCCCCTGCTGCCGTCGCCGACCTCACGCTCGACTGGTTCCGCCGAGCGGCTTGACGACGTGGGACGCCTCACGCGTCCCCGGGTGCTGCAGCCTCTTCGTCCAGGTGGCCGCGCCCTGTCCCGAGCGGACGACCCGGTCCGCGGCCATCCGCGCTCCACGACCGGGTGTCGTGAGTTCCCCGAGCCCGCACTCGGACGTGCCCAGCGATCGCCGTCCCGCTCGCAGCGCGCGCCGAGGTGACGTTCGTCGACATGCGTGGACGGCAGGTGGACCGACAGCGCATGATTGGCAGTCGCCGGAGCAGAGTGCCAGCTCCGGTCCGGATCGGATCGAGGAGCTCGCAGCACCGTGCCCACGTACCAGTACGTCTGCTCCAACCCCGAGGGCAAGCACGAGTTCGAGGTCGTGCAGTCGTTCACCGACCCCGCGGTGGCCACCTGCCCGCAGGACGGCTCGGCCGTGCGCAAGGTCTACGGCTCGGTCGGTGTCGTGTTCAAGGGCTCGGGCTTCTACCGCACCGACAGCCGCAAGGCCGAGAGCGCCACCAGCGCATCGGCCCCGGCCAAGGAGTCGACCGCGAAGAAGGAGTCCTCGGGCAGCGCCGGCAAGGAGTCCAGCTCCCCGGCCCCCGCGGCGAAGCCCTCCACCTCCAGCAGCGGCAGCACCGCCGGCTGAACCACGGACGACGGCGGCGCGCTGCCGCCCGTCCACACCGGGACCCGCGGTCCACAGCCCGCGGCGGAGCGCGCCGGTCGCCCGCTCCGCCGCGGAGCATGACCGCGTGCCGCTCCCACGACTGCGCCGTCCCCGCTCGCCGGTGCACCTGCTCCGGCAGGTCGCCGCTGCCGCCCTCGCCTGCCTGGCCCTCGTGCTGGCGCTGCGGCCACCCCCGCCCGGCGCCGCCCCGGTCGCCACGACCGTCCCGGTGGTCGTGGCCGCAGCCGACCTGCCCGGTGACCGACGTGCCGCAGCTGACCGGCGCGGTGCTGGCCTCGCCGGTGCGCTCCGGCGAGCCGGTCACCGACGTGCGCGTCGTCGGCGCGGGGCTGTGGTCGGCGGTGCCGGCCGGTCAGGTCGCGGCCCCGGTGCGGCTGGCCGACCTCGCGGTGTCGACCCTGCTGCGGGCCGGGGACCGGGTCGACGTGCTCGCCACCGGCGACGTCGCCGCGGGAGGCGCCGGCCCCGCCGTGCAGGTGGTCGCCACCGGCGCCCTGGTGCTCACCGCGCCGGCCGCCACCGGCGGGGACGGCCCGGCGGGAGGTGCGCCCGAGCCCGACGGGCTGCTGGTGCTCGCCGTGCCCCCGGACACGGCCGGCCGGCTGGCGGCTGCGTCCGCCTCGGCCACGCTCACCGTTACCCTCGGCCGGCCGTGACCCCCGGGCAGGCCGCCCGGCACGACACGAGAGGTGCAGACGTGCTCAAGGGCTTCAAGGACTTCCTGCTGCGCGGGAACGTCGTCGACCTGGCGGTGGCGGTGGTCATCGGTGCCGCGTTCACCGCGGTGGTCACCTCGTTCACCACGTCGTTCCTGCAGCCGCTGATCGGGCTGGTCGGCGGCGGCGGCGCCACGGGCGGCACCTTCGTCGTCAACGAGCAGGTCTTCACCTGGGGCGCGTTCGTCAACCAGGTCATCACCTTCGTGCTGACCGCCGCGGTCATCTACGTCGTGGTGGTCGTGCCGATGAAGGTCGTCGTCGAGCGGCGCCGGCGCGGCGAGGAGGCCGGCCCGGTCGCCCCGACCCAGGTCGAGCTGCTGGCCGAGATCCGCGACCTCCTCCGCGCCCAGCAGGGCCTCGACCAGGTGCCCGGCGAGGACGGCGGCCGGCACGCCCACACCGGGGAGTTCCCCCGCCCGTAGCCGCACCTCTCCAGCACGTCCCGGCCCGGCCCCCGTCCAGCGGCTCGTCCCGAGCTCGCGAGGGATGAGGGGGACGGGGGTCCTCCCTCAGTCGCTGCCCCAGTGCGGCGGGCGGTCCTCCAGGTAGCGGCGGTCGTCGTCGTCGGGGTCGGTGAGCCGCTCACCCCAGCCGACGTCGCTGTCGTCCGGTGCGCGGACGGGGCGTCGGGCGGCGTCGTCGGCGGGCTGCTGTGGTGCGGACACGTCCCCGAGCCTAGGCCGGGACCGGGTCAGTCCAGCGGCTGACCGAGGCCCTCGAGCACCTCGGCACCGGGCAGCGCGGCGAGCACCGAGCCGGGCACCGCGAGCTTGCTGCCGCGGGTGCCCGAGCCGACCACCAGCAGCTCGCTCGCGGCCACCGCGGCGTCGACCAGCACCGGCCAGGACGCCGGCAGCCCGACCGGGGTGATGCCCCCGTAGGCCATCCCGCTCTCGGCGACCGCGACGTCCTGCGGTGCGAAGGAGGCCTTGCGGGCGCCCAGGTGCCGGCGCACCAGGCCGTTGACGTCGGCGCGGGTGGTGGCCAGGACCAGGCACGCGGCCAGCGTCGTCTCCCCGCCCCGGCGCGCGGCCACCACCACGCAGTTGGCCGAGGCGGTCAGCGGCACCTCGTAGGTCTCGGTGAACGCAGCGGTGTCGGCAGCCGTGTCGTCGATCTCGGCCACCCACGCCGGGCCGGACAGCCCGGCGACGGCCGCCGCGACCGGGTCGCCCAGCAGGTGCCGGTGCTCGTGCGCCGGCAGCCAGGTGAGCGTGCCGAGCTGGGGTGCGGGGTCCGGTGCGGCCATGCGCTGATCGTGCGACACGTGCGCGCCTGGCCCTCGCCCGGGGTCGCCCTCCGCTGTCGCGGCCACCCGGTCGCCGGAGAAGATGGCCCCATGATCGGTCAGCTGCACTCCATCGTCATCGACGCCCCCGACGCCCACGCCCTGGCGTGCTTCTACGCCGAGGTGCTCGGGATGGAGGTGAAGGGCTCCCCCGGCGACGACTGGGTGGTCGTCACCGGCGCCGGCTACCGGATCGCCTTCCAGCAGGCACCGGACCTGCAGGTGCCCGAGTGGCCCGACCCCGACCACCCGCAGCAGTTCCACCTCGACATCCGGGTGGCCGACGTCGAGGAGGCGGAGCCGAAGGCGCTCGCCCTGGGCGCGCGCCGCCTGCCCGGCGGTGGCGGCGACTTCCGGGTCTACGCCGACCCCGTCGGGCACCCCTTCTGCTTTGTCTGGGACGCCGTGTGACCGAGCGGGCGGTCGCTGCGGCCGTCGCGGTCGCCCGGGCCCACGGGCTCACCGTCACCGACCCGGTGGTGCTCGCCGACGGCATCAACCTGGTGGTCCACCTGCGGCCGGCTCCCGTGGTGGCCCGGGTCGCCACGTACCTGCCACTGGTGCGCCCCGACCCGGCCCGCGCCCAGCGCCGCGACCTGCTGCTGGCCGCGGCGCTGTCCTCGGCCGGTGCCCCGGTGCTGCGGCCCACCGACCTGCTGCCGCCGGGCCCGCACACCGAGGGCGGGTCCAGCATCGCGTTCTGGCAGTGGGTCGAGGTGCTCCCCGAGCGCCCCACCGCCGAGGTCGCCGGGCGCACCCTGGCCGACCTGCTGACGGTGCTCGCCTCGGTCGACCCCGGCTGGTCCGGCGAGCCGCTGGACACCCCGCTCGAGGACCTGGCCGGCTTCGCGCGACACGGCGTCGGGCTGGGCGCCCCGGCCGACCTGGTGGCGCGGACCGCGGAGCTGACGGAGCGGCTGCGCCCGCTGCTGGGCGGCGATGTCCAGCCCCTGCACGGCGACGCCCACCCGGGCAACCTCCTCGCGACCCCGGCGGGCTGGGTCTGGGCCGACCTGGAGGACACCGCGCTGGGCCCGCGCGGCTGGGACGTCGCCTGCCTGCGCCACACGCAGCGGCTGGACGGCCAGGCCGCGGTCGACGCCATGCCCGACCCGATGACCGACGAGGAGCTCCGCCCCTTCCTCCTGCTGAGGCGACTGCACGCCACCGCCTGGTGGTTCCCGCACGCGGCGCGGGTGCCGGCGGACCTGCCCCTGGCCCGCGCCCGGCTCGCCGAGGCGGTCCGGGAGGTCGGCGCCGCGCTGGGTTGATGCGCACCACCGGACGTGAGTCCGTGCCGCGGCGCGGCCCCACGTCCGGTGACCGGGCTCGACCCGGATGGACGGACACCGGACGGCGGCCCGCCCTGGCGCCGGCCGGGGACGGCGCCAGGCCGGGGCGGCGCCGAGGAGGCGTCAGCGCAGACCGGGCGGGACGGCGTCCGGGTCGAGGGTCACCCGGAACAGCGCGCGCGGGTCCTGCAGCGTCGCCGGTGGCCGCGCCGCGGAGCGGGGCACGACCGCCTCGAACCGGGCCGGACGGCGGTGCGGCAGCAGCTCGCGGCCGTGGAAGGAGTAGTCGCCGACCACCCGGCCGAGCAGCAGCCCGGCGCCCACCTCGATCGGCAGGCCGACCAGGTCACCGGGCGCGACCTCGTCGAGGAAGGCGGTGAGCTGGCGCAGGTCCTTGGCCGGGCGCTTGCCGGACAGCTCCTTCGACAACGCCCGCAGCTCGGCCGGCGACTGCCCGGTGGCGTCGACGTCGATGCCGGACTGGGTGCCCAGCCCGACGATCCCGCCGAAGACCGCCGCGCCCAGCTCGTTGTGCGCCCGCGGCCGAACCACCCACACCGGAGTCCCCTCCGGTGCGGGGGCGGGCGGGACGTCGTCCGCACCGGGCCACTTGTAGGGCAGGTCGTCGGGGTCCTCGGGGAACCTCGACCGGTAGAACTCCGGGTCCTTGGCGACGAGGTTGGACCGGTGTGACAGGTGCAGCTCGGCGTCGCCCACCCAGCTGGGCAGCAGCCCCGCCTCCGCCGCCTCGGCCTGGGTCATGGCCGCGGCCTCGGGGGCGAACTCGGAGATCAGCGCCTCGGTCGAGTCGGCGAAACCGCGCTCCTTCCAGACCCGCACCATGGCCAGGGAGTAGACGACCAGGCCGGCGGTGTACCCGCGCCACATGATCACGACCGGGTGGTTGGCCCAGCCGTAGTCGGGGAGCTCCAGGGCACGCAGCACCTGGAGGCACTCCACGCGCTGCTTGCCGAGGCGGGGGTTGTCGAGGAGCCGGGCGGACTCGGTGAAGTCGGCGACCGGCAGGAAGGTCTGCATCGCCGGACCTCCTGCCCGGAGCGCGCCGCGATCAACCGCCCAGGCTCCCTCAGGGCCGTGTTCGCCGACACGGCCCTCAGGCGTCCAGCGCGTCCAGCTGCTCCAGCGCCGCTCCCCAGCGGGCCTGCCGCTCGGCGTCGTCCTGCTCCCACCAGGCGGTGCCGCGCTCGCCCAGCCCGGTCTTGGCCAGCTGCACCCGCGCCCGGGCCGCGGTCACGGCGGCATCGTCGCCCTTGGCGGCGCGCACGCCGGAGCGGCCCACGCCCAGGTGGTGCAGCAGGCGCGCCCGCACGTCCTCGGGCAGCGACGGGTCCGCCGTCCGCCAGCGCCGTCCGTCGACGACGATCCAGCGGCCGTCGGCGGTGTGCTCGACCTCCCGGGTCACGCGAGCCGGCCGGCCAGCTCGGGCAGCACGAGCCCCAGCGGGGCGTCGACCCGGACCGTGGCCTTCGCGTCCCCGCGGGTGGGTCCGGAGTTGACGATGGCGACCGGGATGCCGCGCTTGGCCGCGGCGATGACGAACCGGTAGCCGCTCATCACGGTCAACGACGACCCCAGCACCACCAGCGAGTCCGCCTCCGCCACCAGGTCGAAGCAGCGGTCGACCCGGTCCCGCGGCACCGTCTCGCCGAAGAAGACGACGTCGGGCTTGAGCGGGCCGCCACCGCAGGCCAGGCAGTCGACCATCACGAAGCCGTCGAGGGCCTCCTCGGGCAGCTCGACGTCGCCGTCGGGGTTGACCTCGTCGCCCACGTCGGGCCGGAAGCCGGGGTTCACCGCCCGCAGCCGGACGTCGAGGTCGGCGCGGGAGGCGACGTCGCCGCAGCCCAGGCAGACGGTGCGGTCCAGCCCGCCGTGCAGCTCCAGCACGTCACGGGCACCGCCGGCCTGGTGCAGCCCGTCGACGTTCTGGGTGATCACCTCGCCCACGCACCCGGCCTGCTGGAGCGCGGCCACGGCGCGGTGCCCGTCGTTGGGGCGGGCGTCGCCGATCTGCCGCCAGCCGACGAAGCTGCGCGCCCAGTAGCGGTGCCGGCCGCGCGGGTCGCGGGTGAAGGTCTGGTAGGTCATCGGGGTGTGCCGGCGCAGCGACCCGGTGGCGCCCCGGTAGTCGGGGATGCCGGAGTCGGTCGAGAGCCCCGCGCCGGAGAGCACCAGGGCCCCGCCGTCGGCGAGGAGGTCGGTGAGCTCGGCGACGCCGGCGAGCGTGGCGGGTGCGGTCACCCCTCCATGGTCCCTGCCCGGAGGCCGTCGTGCCTCAGCCTGCGGAGACCGCGTGCTCCAGCTTCTCCAGCAGTGCCTGGTGGATGCGGGACAGGCCCTTGGGCGCGAACGTGCGCTCGAAGAAGCCGCCGATGCCGGTCGCCCCGGTCCAGGTGGTGCGCGCCCGCACGGTGCTCACGCCGGCGTCGGCGGGGTGCACGGTCCAGGTGGTCACCATCGAGGAGTTGCTGTCGCTCTCCACGAGCGCGCCGTCGGGGCCGGCGGTGACGACGACGTCCTGCACGCGCACGCGCTTGGACGTCGCCTGCAGCTTCCAGTGCACGCGGGTGCCGGCGCCGGTGCCGCCCTCGGTCACCCGGTAATCGCTGTACTGCTCGGGCAGCACCGCGGGGCGGGTGGTGGTGTAGTCGGCGAGCGCGGCGCGGACGACGTCCGCCGGTGCCCGCACGACCCGTTCGGCTGTGGCGACGACCTGACCCATGCCCCCATCCTGCCCCCGCGGGCTCAGCCGGGCAGCAGGACCCCGGCCAGCAGCAGCGCCGTCGCCTCGTCGGCCGGGAGAACAGGTGGCCCTGTGACTCGCCCGTTCCGGTGCTCCCCGGACCGTCAGCTGCCGGCCAGCTCCAGCGCGGCCGGCAGCCAGAACTGCCCGGCCGGCGGGCCGCCGGCGCAGGTGCCGTCGGAGTCACCGGGCTGCTTGACCCACAGCAGGGCGTCCACCCGCTCCCGGTCGACGTCGGTCGTCGGCGCCTCGCCGAGCCGGCGGCCGGCGGGGTTGCACCAGGCGGTGTCGGCGCCGCCGTCCGACGGCGGCGGACCGGCGCCGTTGCGGCTGGTGTCCACGACGAAGTGAGCCGGGGGCGTGCCCGCCGGGGCGTCCTGCTCCAGCTGCCGGGACAGCTGCGTGCCGAACCGGACGCTGTCCTCGGTGGTCTGGAAGTTCGACACGTTGAGCGCGAAGCCGGCGGCGGCGTCGACCCCGCTGCTGCGCAGGGCCGCGGCCAGCACGGGCAGGTCGGTCACCCACCCGGGGTTGCCGGCGTCGAGGTAGGTGCGCACCTCCGGCTGGCGGCCGAGGATCTCCACCGCGCGGGCCAGCAGCTCGTAGCGCTGCTCGGGCTGCACGCCCTCACAGCCGACGACGGCGTGGGCGACGGCGTCGGGCTCGAGGACGACGACGGCCGGCCGGTCGCCGAGCGCGGCGGCGAGGCTGCCCACCCAGGTCAGGTAGGCGTCGGCGTCCGGGGCGCCGCCGGCGGAGTAGGAGCGGCAGTCGCGCACCGGCACGAAGTAGGCGACCACGACCGGGACCTGCCCGGCTGCGGCAGCCGCCTCCGAGAGCGCGGCCACCTCCGCGTACGGGTTGCCGGGATTGGCGAACCAGGTGGCGGTGGGCTGGTCGGCCAGGGGGGCGAGGGCGTCGGCCTCCGCGGGCCGACCCTGCTCACGGGCCTGCCGGGCGGCCACCGCGGCGTGCCCGTCCGGGTTGAGCCAGAGCTCGCCGGAGAGCCGGTCCTCGGTGCTGGTGGCAGCCGCCGCCGACGTCCCCGCTGCCGGGTCCGGTGCGCCGTCGGCGCCGCAGGCGGCCAGGGCGGCGACGGCCGCCGCGGCCAGGACGGCGGCCAGCGCGGGCCGCCGTCCGGTCCGGTGCGACGTCACTGGACGTGCACCCAGCGCGCCGGCGACGGGACCCCCTCGCCGTCCAGCACGACGAGCATGTACCAGCCGGAGGGGGTGAGCCCCTCCTCCACCGGCACGCTGAGGTCGTAGCCGGTGCCCCCGGCCTGCGCGGTGACGTCGAGGGCGACCGAGCGCTGCTCGGTGTCGGTCTGGTGGGTGACGGCGCTGGGCCGGAGCAGCCGGGCCTCGGCGACCTCGCCGGTGGCGGACACCGGGAAGGTGGTGCCCCGGGTGACCTCCTCCGGCGCGGCCGTGACCTCCGGCCGTGCCCCGGCGTACAGGTACGGCGGGGACCAGACCTCAATCCGGGTCTCGAACTGCCCCGGGATCGTGTCGTCGGCGTCGGCGAACAGCGGGTCCGACCCCATGGTCATGACCCGGCCGTCGGGGAGCAGCAGCGCCGTGGAGTGGTAGTTGCGGCCGACCTCGTTGGGCGCCATCTCGGTCAGCGCACCGGTCTCCGGGTCGAACGTGTTCGTCAGGTGCAGGTCGGTCTGGTGGTTGCCGCGGTAGCCCACGGAACCGCCGGTGAGCATCGTGGTGTCGTCGGGCAGGGTGACCGCGCTGATGTAGCGGGCCGCGCTCGGGTAGTCGGCGACCGGCCCGTACACCGGCTTCTCGGCGCTGAGGTCGACGACGTCGAACCGGGCGGTGGACTCCTCGCTGTCCCCGACCGCGCCGCCACCGACGATGCCGACCTTCTGCTCCTGCGCCGGGGCGAGCAGGAACGAGGTGCTGGTCTCGTTCATCTCCGGGTCGCGCAGGCCGGCGACGTCGGTCCAGCTGTTGTCGGCGAGGTCCCAGATGCCGGGCTGGCGGCCCTCGACGTCGGAGCCGTAGCCGGTGTTGGAGCCGCTGTAGAAGATCGAGTGTCCGTCGGCCAGCCGGAACAGCGCCGGGTAGGTCGGGAAGTACCGGTCCAGGCTGGGCTGGTCGTTCCACGACCGGCTGCCGGGCTCGTAGACCTCGTTGTCCCCGTCGATGATCTTGCCGTGCTCGTCCAGGCCGGAGACGGCCAGGACCCGGCCGCCCTCCAGGCCGATGAGCGTGGGGTACCAGCGCGAGGTGGTCAGCGGGTCGGTCGCCACGTACGTCTCGCTGGCGACGTCGAACTCGTAGGAGGCGTCCAGGCCGCCGTAGTTCTGCTTGTCCAGCGTGATGCTGTCGCCCTGGCCGTAGAGGTCGCGACTCCGCGCGGCGTCCAGCCCCTCGACCTGGAACTGCTGGCCACCGGTGACGACCGGTCCCGCACCGGCCTCCTCGGCCTGGATCCAGACGTCCTGCTGCCCGGCCATGTGCGTGCCGGCCATGTGGTGTGCCGCCGGCACGGCGACGTCCTCCGTGGAGACGTAGACGTTCCCGTTGGCCGTGAACCGGCTGCCCTTCGGCAGGGTGACGCCGCTGGTCACGCTCTCGTTCTTCACCGTGAGCACACCGGCGGCGTTGGTGACGTCACCGGCCAACACCTCGTACTTGCGGGTGCCGCCGGCGATGAGCAGGTTGCCGTTGGGCAGGAAGGCGTGCCCGGAGCAGAAGAGGTCCTCCGGGGTCGGGATCTCCTTGGTGTCGCCGGTGACCGGGTCCCACAGCACGGTCGAGAAGCTCCCGGCCTCGAAGTCGGCCGCGTCGTTGCCGGAACCGGCGACCAGCAGCACCTTGCCGGTGCGGAGCAGGGCGGCGTGCACCGCCTGCGCCCGGTACTGCTCGGGCAGCTCGATGGTCTCCCAGTGGCCGTGCGCGGCCTTGTACTCGGGCTGGCTGCGCTCGTAGGCGGTGTAGGCGCGGCCGGCCGCGCTGCTGACCACGGGGCCGTTGACCGCGACCAGGGCGACGACCGCACCACCGATCAGCGCGCCGTTGCGGACGCGGCGGAGGGTGCGGGGCTTGCGGCGGTTCATCGGGGGTCCTCTCGGGACACGGTGCCGGTGGAGACGAGCTCGGAGGAGCCGACGTCGGGCGGCAGCACCGCGACGACGTTGGGCTCGTGCACCTCGGGACGGCGGCGGAGCCGGTCGAGCAGCAGCCCGACGGCCCACATGACGGGCGGGATGAGGCAGACCGCGGCGCTGGCGAGCGCCCAGCTGCGGATGGCCACGTGCGAGTTCTGCAGCGGCACCGACAGCGCGAGGGCGACCAGCAGCACTGCCGCCCAACGCAGGTGCTTGGCGAAGGTGCTCAGCCGATCCGGGCTGGCCGCGCCCTTGGGGGTGACGGCGAAGGTGATGTCGCGGTTGCGCACGGCGGCCCACAGCGCGCTGACGTACATGGGCGTCGACATGACCGACAGGAACATCCCGCTGACGCCGGAGGAGCCCTCCTCCTCGTGCGGGCTGACGTTGTGCCTGCGGTTCCAGATGTAGATGCCGACCTGCATCACGGCGGCGTTGACGTAGAGCATCAGCCACAGCTGCGCGGCGACCAGGACACCGGCGACGCCGGTGAGCAGGTAGGCGGCCAGGTTGGTCACCCCCAGCACCCAGCTGATCGCCGCCGACGGGTAGTAGGACATCAGCAGGCCGTAGTGCAGCCGCCGCCGGAAGGACAGCTTGCCGGCGACCTTCCAGAACACGCGCAGCACGACCTCGTCGGTGCCGCGGGCCCAGCGACCCTGCTGGACCAGGAAGTCCCGCCAGGTGCTCGGGCCCTCGCCGACGGCCAGGACGTCGGGGGTGTAGACCGACTTCCAGATCGCGCCGGTCTCCGGGTTGCGGCTGGAGTGCCAGACGATGGACGTGGCGGCGTCCTCGGTGATGGAGTCCTGCAGCCCGCCGATGGCCTGGAGCGCGGAGATGCGCACGGCGTTGTTGGTGCCGACGAACATCGCGCTGGTCGACCGGTTCCCGGCCCGCTGCAGCACGCTGTGGAACAGGTACTGCTGGGACTCCGCGGCCCGGGTGATGAACTCCTCCGAGTTGCCGTAGACCTGCGGGCCGACCACGAACGCGACGTCGGGGTCGTGGAAGTAGCCCATCAGCCGCTCGGCGAAGTTGGGCAGTGGCACGTGGTCGCAGTCGACGGAGACCCAGAAGTCGTAGCCGTCGCCGTGGGCGTCCAACCAGGCGTTGTAGTTCCCGTGCTTGGTCTTGGCCTTGTTGCGGCCGGTGCTCTGGTTCCACTGCTCGATGCCGCGCCGGGTGAAGTGCCGGACCCCGAGCTCGGTGCACATGGCCCGCACGTCCGGGTCGTCACCCTCGTCGAGCAACCAGACGTCCAGCGTCCCCTCGTACCGCACCTGCAGCGCGGCCTCCATCGTCCGCCGGACCATCTCCAGCGGCTCCTTGCCCGGCACGATGGTGGTCAGGAAGGCGATCCGCTGGCCGGTGACCGGGGTCATCGGGATCGGGTCGCGGGCGTTGAGGGTGGCCGTGGCGAGGGTGAAGACGTTGAGCAGTCGCAGCGCCTCGATGATGCCCACGCTGGCGATGAGCCCCACCGCCAGCCAGGAGCGCCAGTCGCCGGCGAACTCCGGGTAGTGCGAGGGCTTGAGCAGCCAGACCAGGAAGAGCAGCTCGAAGACGAGGGCGGCGGCCACCAGGAGCCAGGCCCGGACGCGGGCCGCGCCGCGGGTGACGAGCTGGAACCTGACGCGGGAGTCGGACGGCGGCGCCTGCATCGGCCCGGCCAGCTCGCTGAACTCCTCGTAGGGGTAGTCGGGCCGCGGCTGGAGCGCGCGGTCGGTGAACAGGGAGGCGCCCATTCAGCAACCCCTCGGCTGCTGGCGCTCCGCCGACAGGCGGCGGAGGGACGTGGTCGGAGTCATGCGGAGAACCCATCGATCGACACCGGGACGCGCGCGCGTCAACCAGTGGGGTGGTGAGCAGGCCGCCGTCGAGGGGACGAGCGGACGGGCTCAGCAAGGGGGAGGGGGCGACACCCGACGCCTCGCTGCGTCCGACGTGCCGGGGACCAGCAGGGCTGGTCTCAGCAGTTCTGCACGTCTCTCCTGTTCCGGCCCTGGACGGGCTGGCCGGACGGCGGTCTCGCCACTCGCTCCCCGAACGGTCTGGCGACCGGGTTCTCCGTGCACCGCGAGGTGTCGGTGAGGACCATTCGGATCTCTGCGTCGTCGTGTCCACCCCGCGTTCACGAGGCGTTGCATCGAGGGTTACCGGCGACGATTACGTCGTAAACCGGCTGATGAGAGGGCTACGCCACAACTCCGGCGACCCGTGACGGCTAGTCGTGGCTCTGCGTGATGGACCGCATCACCCGCGTCATGAGGCCGACGTCCGCGTGCGGGATCGACCGCTCCGGACATCGACCGTCGCGGCCACACCGGGCCCCCTCCTGGGGGCGACCAGCGGCCCGCACAGGCGTGCGCGGAGCAGGATGGCGGCGGGCGGGCGACCCTGCCGCGCCGGCTCAGCGGTGAGCGGTTCCCGGCAGTGCCACCGCAGCCACCCGCTGCTCGATGTGGGCGCGGGTCGGGGCGTCGAAGGCCTCGGCGAACCGGGCGCGCGGGGCGTACTCCAGCGGCCCGAGGTTCGGGCCCTTCCAGACCTCGAAGTCCTTGATCAACCCGCGGGCGGCCTCGGCGCGGCCGGCCACCATCGCCGGGTCGTAGTCCAGCCCGACCGCCGCGCAGACCGACCGTAGGGTCGGCTCGGGGTGCTGGGCGAGGTCGGCGTAGCCGAGGAGGTGGTGGCCGGGGCGGCCACGGTGGGACTCGCTGATGGCCACGCACTCGCTCCACAGGTCCAGCGCCTGGTCGACGGTGTACGTGCTCCCCCAGCCGGCGGCGTTGGCGCACAGGCTGGTGACCACGTCGGCGCCGTCCCGCACGATGTGCACGAAGCGGGCACCGGGGACGAGGGCCTCGACGAGGTCGATGGCGTAGAGGTTGGCCGGGGTCTTCTCGACCCAGGCGGTGGCACCCGCGGCTGCGGTCACCGCGTCGGCGGTGGCCAGGAAGGTGTCGACGGCGGCGCCGACGGTGGGCTGCGGCGGCCAGTCGGTGTCGGGCCGGCCGAGGAAGCCGGCGACCTGCGGGAGGTCGGCGAGCAGGTCCGGGCCCACCGGGGCGGTCGCGGCGGCGGGCAGCCGGTAGAAGAAGTGCGTCTCCGGGAAGGAGTGGACGCACCCGTGCGCGGCGAGGAAGGACTGCAGGAGCGTCGTGCCCGAGCGCGGGCACCCGACCACGAAGACCCGCTGCGGGGCACCGGTGTCATTCGGCACCGGGGCAACCTAACCCCGGTCGGGGTCCGCGGCCCGTCGGTCCCCGACGGTCGCCCCGTGCGCGGGGCACAGGGCGACCGTCGGGGTCAGACGTCGGCCGGCGTGGCGGCGGGCGCGGGGACCGGAGCGGGGGTGCCGGTGAGGGCGTGGACGCCGCAGGTGCAGGCGGCGGGGTTGCGGGCCGACAGCACGAGGGAGACCGCGTGCGCCCGGTCGCGGGCACCGAGCTTGCGCAGGATGGCCTTGACGTGGGACTTCACGGTGTCCTCGGAGATGAACAGGTTCTTGCCGATCACCCGGTTGGACTGGCCCTGGATGAGCTCGTCGAGGACGTCGGACTCGCGGCGGGTCAGCGGCACCTCGAGGGTGAGCTCGCGGGAGACCGGCTCGGTGTGGCCCTCGCCGCGGCGGATCTGCGGGTCGACGACGGTGCGCCCGGCGCGGGCGGCCAGCACGGCCCAGCCCAGGAGCGTGGGCGAGGTGTTCATGAGCAGGTAGCCGCGGACGCCGGCGGCCAGCGCCTCGTTGACCACACCGGGGTCCTCGGAGGTGGCCAGCGCCACGATGGCGACCTGCGGGAAGCGGCGGCGCAGGTCGCGGCAGGCGTTGAGGGTGGCGGCCCGGCCGGTGCCCAGCTCGACGATCACGGCGTCGGGGTGGGCGGTCTCGGCCAGCGTCAGCCCCCGGCGGGGCTCCCCGGGGGTGCCGACCGCCTGCAGACCGGCGGTCTCGTTGACCATGCCGATCAGGCCGCGGCGCAGGACCGGAGCGTCGGCGAGGATGAGCACGCGGGTGACGCTGCGGCTGGCGCTGACCAGGGGGGTGGACACTGTGGGACTCCGCTCACGTTCGGTGACTGCTGACAACCAGTAGATCGACCGGGTGAACGGGGTCCTTGAGGACTTTTCTCAGGAACGGTCCAGGTCAGCTCAGGGTCGCGGGTCCGTACGGGTCCAGCGCCGCTGGTCACGGCGTGCTCCCAGGCCGGCCGCGCACCGGCGGCAGACGGCCTGCACGCCCTCCGCGTGCCGCCCGGACTCGGGCTGCACGTCGGCCCAGCTCACGTGCGGGAACCGGGTCAGCCCGGACCTGGACAGGGACAGCCCGCAGACCGTCTCGTTGTGCCCTTGCACCCAGCCGTGCACCTCACCGGCCGGGTAGCGGACGCCGTCGTCGGGGTCGACCCACTGGTCGGCGGACGCGACCGCCGAGCTGCGCAGTGCCATGGGGCGGCCGGTACCCGGGACCGGGCCGGTCACCCACCTCAGCGGCGGTAGCGCGCCGGGCGGCGGACGGTGTCCGGGCGGGCCCAGGCCGTGTCGCCCCAGGTGACGTCGGCGGGGTCCGGCACCGGCAGCGGGTCGCCGTGGGAGGTGACGTCGAGGCGGGCCAGCCGGCCGTCCTCGACGAAGAGCAGGACGCCGCCGGTGGGCCGGCCGTCGGGACCGTGCACCGTGCCCTCGACGGGCGCGGGGCCGGCGACCCCGGCGTTGGGGGCGGTGCCGGGGACGTGCAGGTCGATCGTGCCGCAGCCGCAGGTGCAGCCCGGGGTCGCCGTCGCGGTGTCCAGCTGGGCGCGGAGCACGCCGGCGCCGGTGAAGTCGTGGGCGAGCAGCGCGTCGAGCAGTGCGCGCTCGGTGCCGGTCAGGGGTCGGGGTGCCCGGTCGGCGGAGGGAGCTGCCATGCCCCCAGTGTCGTCGACGGCCCGGCCCCAGCGGGACCGGGCCGCCGACGGGTGGTCAGGGCCGGAGCTGCTCGAGGTCGGCGAGCAGGCCCGGGTGGGTGGGCTGCCAGCCGAGCACCTCGCGGGTGTGCGCGCTCGAGGCCGGCTGGTCCATCGCGAAGACCGGCCCGAACGGGCCGAACTCCTCGACCGGCCGGGACTCCACCGGCAGCCCCAGCCGGCGTCCGATGACGGTCGCGATGTCGCGCACCGCGTCGCCCTCGTCGGCGACGGCGTGCCACGCCGTCCCGGCCGGCGCGGACTCCAGGACCAGCCGGAACAGGACGGCGGCGTCCCGCGCGTGCACGGCCGGCCAGCGCTGGGTGCCGTCACCGGGGTACCCGGACACCCCGGCGGCGCGGGCCATGTCGGTCAGCAGGCCGGCGAACCCGCCGGTGCCGCGGTCGTGGACCGTGCGCGGCATCCGCACCGCGGCGCTGCGCACCCCACGGGAGGCCAGGGCCAGCAGCGCCGCGACCGACACCGCCCGCCCGGCGACCGGGCCCTCGGTGGGCAGCGGGTCGGCCTCGGTGGACGCGCGGCCCGGGATCCACGGCGTGCCGGAGACGGCGACGAGCGGGCGGCCGCTGCCGACGAGCTCCTCCCCCAGCACGGCCATGGCGGCGCTCTCCTCGACGATGCTCGCGGCCACGGCCTCCGGCGTCCCGTAGTCGCGGCCGAAGGCCAGGGAGACCACGCCGTCGGACTGCGCCGCGCCGGCCCGCAGGACGTCGAGGTCGGCCAGCCCGCCGCGCAGCGTCCGGGCGCCGGCGGCCTCGAGGGTCTGCGCGGAGCGCTCGGATCGGGCCAGCCCGAGCACGGTGTGGCCGTGGGCCAGCAGCTCGGTGACGACGGCGGAGCCGATGGTGCCGGTGCCGCCGGTGACGAGGACGCGCATGGGGTGCTCCAGACGAGTGATGGGACAGGTGTCCCGTCACCGTACACAGTGATGGGACACCTGTCCCATCGCTAGGCTGGGGGCATGGGGCGATGGGAACCGGGCGCGACGCAGCGGCTCGTCGTCGCGGCCGTCGACCTCTTCACCGAGCAGGGCTACGACGCGACCACGGTCGCGCAGATCGCCGAACGCGCCGGGGTCACCCGCAGCACCTTCTTCCGGCACTTCTCCGACAAGCGCGAGCTGCTGGTCGCCGGCCAGGAGACGCTGAGCCGGCTGCTCGCCGACGGGATCACCGAGGCGCCCGCCGACGCCACCCCGGTGCAGGCCGTGGCGGCCGGACTCGAGCGGGCCTCGAGCGAGATGGGGCCGGCCAACCGCGAGCTCGGTCCCCGCATCCACGCCGCCGTCGCCGCCAGCACCGAGCTCCAGGAGCGGGATGCGCTCAAGAGCGTCGGGATGGCCGCCGCGATGACCGCCGCGCTGGTCGCCCGGGGCGTGGCCGACCCGACCGCGCACCTCGCCGCCGAGCTGGGGGTGCTGGCGTTCAAGCGCGGCTACGCCCGGTGGGCGGCCACCGACCGCGACGACGGCACCGGGCTGGCCCAGCACGCGCTGGCCGCCCTGGAGGAGCTGCGCACCGCGACCGCCTCGCTGGGCTGACTCGGCAGGAGCCCGGGACGGACGGTCAGGCGGCGCAGGGCGTGCGCTCGGCGAAGGCCCAGCGCAGCCCGACGAAGCGGCCCAGGCCGACCAGTCCGGTGACGGCGGTGACCAGCAGCAGCTGGGTCGCCGCCCCCGTGTCGCCGGCGACGGCGTCCGCCCAGGCGAGGACGAGCGCGGTGAGGGCGGCACCGGCCGCGGCCATGCCGCCGCCCTGGAGCTGGGCGGCGAGCCGGCTGACGCGCCCACCGGCGGAGAAGGTGAGCCGCCGGTGCAGCTCGTTGGCCAGCACGGTCGAGGCCACCGACCCGGCCAGGTTGGCCGGCTGCGTGCCGAGGTCCTGCAACAGCAGGAGGACGACCCCGTAGAGCAGCATCGAGGTGCCGCCGACGGCCACGAAGCGCAGGAACTGCCCGATCCCGTCCTCGCGGCGGAGCAGCCGCGCCACTCCCCCGCCGGGCCGGCCCGGTGCGGGGGCGGTCTGGCGCGGCCCCTCCACGGGCGGCCGGACGAGGGTGATCACGGTGGTCGCGGCTCCAGGCTCGGGGACCGGCGTGCACCGCTGGTCGTCGAGGTCGAGTCTGGCCGCGGCGGACAGCGGGCGCGTCATGCTGCGGGACGGTTCCCGCGTACTCCCCGGGTCGTACACACCAGGCGGGCCGGGGGCGTACACCCCTGCACCCGGACGCCGCCGTCCCGGGACTGGACGCCCGGCGGTGCCCCCGGCAGGATTCGAACCTGCGGCACACGGTTTAGGAAACCGATGCTCTATCCCCTGAGCTACGGGGGCTCGTCGGGTGCGCGAGCAGCGCTCCCGACCGGGGTGTGCGGGGACGAGGCTAGCGGGCCGCCACGCAGGAGCAGGGAACCTCCCCGCGGGTGAACGCGTCGGAGGAGATGCGGGCGGCATCGTGTCGCAACGGTTACCTTGTCCAACACGCACGAGCCCGGCAACGCCGCCGCGGCTGCGGGAGGTGGAGAGCGCATGGAGATCACGGTGGTCGACGTCCCCGAGCGGGGCCGGTTCGAGATCCGCGACGACGACCGCGTCGTCGGCTTCGCCACGTACCACGTGGACGGCGAGCTGATGACCCTCCCGCACACCGAGGTCGACCCGGCGATGGGCGGGCGCGGTCTGGGCACGCGGCTGGTCGCCGGGGTGCTGACCTCGGCCCGGGAGAGGCACCTGCACGTGCTCCCCTACTGCTCGTTCATCCGCAAGTACCTGCTCGAGCACCCCGCGGACCTCGACCTGGTCGCCGAGGCCGACCGGCCCACGTTCGGGCTGGTCACCGCCGCCAGCTGATCTGCGGTGTGCAACCGGGTTGCCTAGGCTCGCCCTGTGCCCACCGCTGTCCTCTGGTTCCGCCGCGATCTCCGGCTGACCGACCACCCGGCACTGCTGGCCGCGATCGAGGCGGCCGGTCCCGACGGCGCCGTCCTGCCGGTGTTCGTCTTCGACGACCGCATCTACGGCCCCTCGGGAGACCCGCGGCGGGCGTTCCTGCTCGACTGCCTGGCCGACCTGCGCGAGCAGACCGGCGGGGCGCTGGTCTTCCGCGACGGCGACCCGGCGCAGGTCCTCCCGCAGCTGGTCGAGGAGCTGGGTGCGGGGTCGGTGCACGTCACCGCCGACGCCGGCCCCTACGGCCGGCAGCGTGATGCCGCGGTCGAGCAGGCGCTGGGCGACGTCCCGTTCGTGCGCACCGGCTCGCCGTACCTGGTCGCCCCCGGCCGGGTGGTCAAGAACGACGGCACCCCCTTCAAGGTGTTCACGCCGTTCTCCCGGGCCTGGCGCGAGCACGGCTGGCACGCTCCTGCCCCGCGTCCGGACGGCGTCCCGTGGGCGACCGGGGTGCGCTCGGAGGACCCGCGGCCGCGGCCGGAGCTGGACGGCGTCCGGCTGCCCCCGGCCGGTGAGGCCGCCGGGCTGGAGGCGTGGGCGCACTTCCGTGACGAGCGGCTGCTCGGGTACGCCGAGGGCCGCAACACCCCGGGCACGAACGGCACGAGCCGGCTGTCGGCCTACCTGAAGTACGGCTGCGTGCACCCGCGGACGCTGGTCGCCGACCTGGCCGCGCACGACGACGGCGGGGAGTCCGTGCGCCGCTACACCGACGAGCTCGCCTGGCGGGACTTCTACGCCGACGTCCTGTGGCACCGCCCCGACTCCGCGCGGGCCTACCTCAAGCCCGAGCTGCAGTCGATGGCCTACGACTCCGGCCCGCACGCCGACGAGCTGCTCGAGGCCTGGCGCACCGGCCGCACCGGCTTCCCGATCATCGACGCCGGGATGCGGCAGATGCTCGGCGAGGCGTACGTGCACAACCGGGTGCGGATGATCGTCGCCTCCTTCCTGGTCAAGGACCTGCACCAGGAGTGGACGGTGGGCGCCAAGGTGTTCATGGAGCACCTGGTCGACGGCGACCTGGCCAGCAACCAGCACGGCTGGCAGTGGGTGGCCGGCACCGGCACCGACTCCTCGCCGTACTACCGGGTGTTCAACCCGGTCACCCAGGGCAAGAAGTTCGACCCCGACGGCACCTACGTCAAGCAGTGGGTGCCCGAGCTGCGCGACCTGGACCCGAAGTACGTGCACGAGCCGTGGACCGCACCCGGCGGCATCCCGGCCGGCTACCCGGAGCCGATCGTCGACCACGCCCACGAGCGGCTGGTCTCCCTGGACCGGTACAACGCCGTCCGTGACCGCTGACCGCAGGGCGAGAGTGGCCGTCTTCGCCCTGCTCGCCGCCGTGTCGCGTCGATCACGCCGCCCGTCGTGGCACGGCCGTGCGAGCGCAGGAAAGCTGGACGGTGTGATCGAGAGTGCCTGAGGGCCACACCCTGTTCCGGCTGGCCCGTGAGCAGCAGGCCGCCTTCGCCGGCCGCGAGGTGCACGTGACCAGCCCGCAGGGCCGCTTCACCAGCCAGGCCGAGCTGCTCGACGGCCGCGTGCTCGACGACGTCACGTCCTGGGGCAAGCACCTGTTCGCGTACTTCGGCCCGGACGTCGTCCACGTCCACCTCGGTCTGTACGGCAAGTTCACCTCCGGCACCGGCCTGCCGCCCGAGCCCCGCGGCGCGCTGCGGATGCGCTGGGAGGGACCGGGTGAGGACGGCGAGGGCGTGTGGACCGACCTGCGCGGCGCCACCGCCTGCGACCTGATCACCGACGGCGAGGTGCAGCTGATCCTCGACCGGCTGGGCCCGGACCCGCTGCGGAAGAAGTCCGACCCGGCCAAGGCGTTCGCCCGGATCAGCCGCAGCAGGGTCTCGATCGGCGCGCTGCTGATGGACCAGGCCGTGCTCGCCGGGGTCGGCAACGTCTACCGGGCCGAGATCCTCTTCCGGCAGCGGATCAGCCCCTTCCGCCCCGGCAAGGACGTCGATGCCGACGCCTGGGAGCGCATGTGGGCCGACCTCGTCGTCCTGCTGCGGGCCGGGGTCAAGGCCGGCCGGATCGTCACCACCGAGCGCGAGGACCGCGAACGCCGCCGCGGCCCGGCACTGCGCGAGGACGCGCACTACGTCTACCGCCGCCAGGGCCTGCCCTGCCGCATCTGCGGCACGGAGGTGCGCACCGAGGTCATGGTCGGCCGCAACCTCTTCTGGTGCCCCACCTGCCAGGCGGTGTGAGCGGAGTGGCCCCGTCGAGCTGACGCCGACGGATCCACTCCACCCGCTGTGTCGATGGAGTCCCAGCGCTCGACTCCGACGCGCTGGGACTCCACGAGCTCAGAGCTGGCCCTTGGCCGGGTCGCCGGCGGGCAGCAGGGAGAGGACGCGGACCGCGGGCGGGCCGGACAGGTCGTCGCCCGCCGCGGCCATCATGGTGAGGAAGGGCTCGCCCGCCTCGTGTGCCAGCCGCGCCTCCTCGCTCTCCCAGCGCTCCAGGAAGACGAAGCCCTCCTCGTCCTCCTGCACCGCGTAGCGCTCGCAGCCTGCCTCGGCGTGCACCTCCGGCACGGCCGCCAGGAACACCTCCCGCAGGGCGTCCCGGCGTCCGGGCTTGGGCGTGAAGCTGGCGACGATGACGTGGGACACGAGGGCTCCTGGAGATCGGGGCCGCCGGACGGCAGCCACCTCTGGCGCCTACCCCCGGTGAGGACGACGATGCCGGACGTGGCCGAGACCGCACGACCGTTGCGGGTGGCGGTGGTGGGCGCGGGCCCGGCCGGCATCTACGCCGCCGACGCACTGACCTCCCAGGACGCCGTCCCGGTGGCCGTCGACCTGGTCGACCGGCTGCCCACGCCGTTCGGGCTGGTGCGGTACGGCATCGCCCCGGACCACCTGAAGATGCGGGCGCTGCGCGAGACGCTGCACCACGTCCTGGACCACGAGCGGGTGCGCTTCGTCGGCAACGTGGAGATCGGCGCGGACCTCGGCGTGGACGAGCTGCGCGCCCACGTGGACGCCGTCGTCTACACCTATGGCGCCGCCGGTGACCGTGCGCTGGGCGTCCCCGGCGAGGACCTGCCCGGCAGCCTGGCCGCCACCGACGTCGTCGCCTGGTACACCGGCCACCCCGACGCCGACCGGGCGCGGGTCGAGCAGCAGGTGTCCCGCGCGCGCGACGTCGTGGTCGTCGGGGTGGGCAACGTGGCCCTCGACGTCGCCCGGGTGCTGGCCCGCTCCCCCGCCGAGCTGCACCCCACCGACATGCCGCAGCACGTGCTCGACGCCCTGGCCGCCGCACCGGTCGAGCGGATCACGGTGCTGGGCCGCCGCGGGCCGGCGCAGGCCACCTTCACCACCCAGGAGCTCCGCGAGCTCGGGCACCTGGCTGCAGCGACCGTGCTGGTGGACCCCGCCGACCTGACCGACGTCGGGGACGTCGCCTTGGCGGCCGAGGACCGGCACGTCGCCCGCAACCTGGCTGCGCTGGCCGACTACGCCGGGCACGAGCCGGTGCCGGGCACGGTGGGCGTGCGGCTGCGCTTCCACGCCCGCCCGGTGCGACTGCTGGGCACCGACCGGGTCACCGGCGTCGAGGTCGAGCGGACGACGGTCGACGCCGACGGCCGCGCGGTGGGCACCGGCGAGCTCGACGTCGTCCCGGCCGACCTGGTGGTGCGCTCGGTCGGCTACCGCGGGCACCCGCTGCCGGGGCTGCCGCTGGACGGTGGGACGGTGCCACACGAGGCGGGCCGGGTGCTGCGCGACGGGGCGCCCAGCCGCGGTGAGTACGTGGCGGGCTGGATCAAGCGCGGGCCGACCGGGGTGGTGGGCACCAACAAGCACGACGCCCGCGAGACGGTGGCCTCGCTGCTGGCCGACGTCGCCGCCGGCACGCTGGCCCCCCGTGGGGACGACGACTGGGTCGACACCCTGCGCGCCCGCGGCGGGCACCCGGTGCTGCTGTCGGACTGGCGGGCCATCGACGCCGCCGAGATCGCCCTCGGCGCCAGCCGCGGCCGGGCCCGCACGACCATCCACGACCGGGGCGAGCTGCTCGCCGCCGTCCGCACCGCCGCAGGGCGACTGGAGGGCTGAGTGGCGGCGTTCGCGTTCCGGGCCTCCTGCGCGGTCCACGCCGTGGTGGTCGCCGTCCTCGCCGGCACGGTGCCGGACCGGGTGCCGCTGCACTTCGGCGCCGACCTGCAGGTCGACCGCACCGGCAGCCGCACCGAGCTGCTGCTGGCCGTGGGGCTCGCCGGCCTCCTGCTCGCGGCGGTGTTCGGCGGCCTGGCCAGGGCGATGGGCGGGGTGCGGCTGGACCTGGTGAACGTGCCGCACGAGCGGTACTGGAAGACGCCGGAGCACGAGGGCGAGCTCCGCCGCCGGGTGCGCACCGACGTGCTCGTCGTCGGTGCGGCCGCGCTGTTCCTGCTGGCCGGGGAGTCCGCGCTGGTCGGGGTGGCGGCCGTGTCGGGCCGCGGGCTGTCGGTGTGGTCCGTCGTCCTGCTGGTCGGTTTCCTCGCCGGACTGGCGGGCTGGGCGACCTGGCTGGCCACCCGCCGGTACCGGCCACCGCGGGACTGAACCCCGAGTGGCGCGATGCGGCAGACTCGACGCCGTGACCGGCTCAGCGCAGACCTCCCCGGCGACCACGATGATCTCCTTCGCGCGCGGCGCCCCCTCCACCGACATCGTCGACGTCGAGGGCCTCAAGCAGGCCGCCGTCGCCGCCTTCGACCACGACCCCGCCGGCGTCACCGGCTACGGCACGGCGGTCGGCTACGTGCCGCTGCGCAAGTGGATCGCCGAGAAGCACGGCGTCCCGGTCGACCACGTGCTGGTCACCAACGGCTCGATGCAGGCCGACGCCTTCCTCTTCGACGAGCTGGCCACCTCCGGCGCGGCCGTGATCACCGAGCGGCCCACCTACGACCGCACCCTGCTGGGGCTGCGCGGACGCGGCGCCGACGTGCACCTGGTGACGCTGGAGGAGGACGGGATCGCCGTCGACGAGGTCGCGGCCCTGCTCGAGGGCGGGCTGAAGCCGACGATGGCGCACGTCATCCCGAACTTCCAGAACCCGGCGGGCTACACGCTGTCGCTGGCCAAGCGGCACCGGCTGCTGGAGCTGGCCCGCGAGCACGGGTTCGTGCTGTTCGAGGACGACCCCTACGTCGACATCCGGTTCTCCGGGGAGCCGCTGCCGCGGATGCTGGAGCTCGACGGCGGCGCGGCGAGCGAGCACGTCGTCTACGCGTCCTCGTTCTCCAAGACCGTCTGCCCCGGCGTGCGCGTGGGCTACCTGGTCGGGCCGCCGGCGATCATCGAGCGGATCCGGGTGCGGGCCACCAACACCTACATCGCGCCGAACATGGTCGCCCAGGCGATGGTCTACGAGTTCATGACCGGCGACCGGTTCCCCGCGGCACTGGAGACGGTGAAGACCGCACTCGCCGAGCGGGTCGGGCTGCTGGACACCGCGCTGCGCACCCACCTGCCGCAGGCGACGTTCCGCCGTCCCGAGGGCGGCTACTTCCTGTGGGTGTCGCTGCCCGAGGACGAGGGTCACGACGTCGCCCGGATCACCGCCGAGGCCGCCGCCCGCGGGGTGGGGATCGTGCCGGGCACGGACTTCCTGCTAGAGGGTGGGCAGAACTCCTTCCGGCTGGCCTACTCCGCCGTCCAGCCCTCCGACGTCGACGAGGGCGTGCAGCGCCTCGCCGCCGCCATCGAGGCCGCGCGCGCGTAGCACCGCTCATGGAGTCCCAGGGGTGCGGAAACCGCGCCCTGGGACTCCATGCGGTGCGTCAGCCGGAGTTGCGCAGGGCGGTGGCGACGCCGTTGATGGTCAGCTGGATGCAGCGGCGCACCAGCTCGTCGTCGTCCCCGGCGCGGCGGCGGCGCAGCATCTCCACCTGCAGGTGGTGCAGCGGCTCCAGGTAGGGGAACCGGTTGCGGATCGACCGGCGCAGCGAGGGGTTGTCGGCCAGCAGCTGGTCGTCGCCGGTGACCGCCAGCAGCATCCGCACGCTGCGCTCGTGCTCGGCGGTGATCTGGCCGAACACCAGGTCGCGCAGCTCGGGGTCGGGCACCAGCGAGGCGTAGCGGGCGGCCAGCTCCAGGTCGGTCTTGGCCAGCACCATGCCCATGTTGGACAGCACGGTGCGGAAGAACGGCCAGCGCTTGTGCAGGTCCTGCAGTCGGGCCAGGCGCTCGGGGTCGCCGTCGACCCAGGACTCCAGCGCCGAGCCGGTGCCGAACCAGCCGGGCAGCATGATCCGGGCCTGCGACCAGCTGAACACCCACGGGATGGCGCGCAGGTCGGAGATGTTGTCCCCGGCCTTGCGCGACGGCGGGCGGCTGCCGATGTTCAGTTCCGCCAGCTCCCGGATCGGGGTCGCCGCGCGGAACCACTCCACGAAGCCCGGCGTCTCGTGCACCAGCGCGCGGTAGGCGCCCTGCGCGCGGGCGGCCAGGTCGTCGAAGAGGGCGTAGACGTCCTCGGCGTCGGAGCCCAGGCCCTCGATGTCCAGCAGCGTCGACTCCAGGGTCGCCGCGACCAGGGCCTCCAGGTTGCGGCGGGCGCGGTCCGGGGAGGCGTACTTGGCCGCGATCACCTCGCCCTGCTCGGTGATCCGCAGGGAGCCCGCCACCGAGCCCGGCGGCTGCGCCCGGATCGCCTCATAGCTGGGGCCGCCGCCGCGGCCGACGGTGCCGCCGCGGCCGTGGAACAGCCGCAACCGGATGCCGTTGGCCCGGGCGACCTCGACCAGCGCCAGCTCGGCCCGGTACAGCGCCCACTGCGCGGCCAGGTAGCCGCCGTCCTTGTTGGAGTCCGAGTAGCCGAGCATGACCTCCTGGGCGTCGCCCCGGTTGGCCACCAGCGCCCGGTACAGGGGCTGCTCCAGCATCGCGGTCAGGATCGCGCCGGAGGCCTGCAGGTCACCGATCGTCTCGAACAGCGGCGAGATGCCGACGCTGGAGTGCGGCCGCCCCTCGGCGTCCAACTCGAGCAGGCCGACCTCCTTGAGCAGGACGGCGACCTCCAGGACGTCGCTGACCGACTCGCACATGCTGATGACGTAGTTCGGGATGGTGCGCGGGCCGATCAGCCGCACCTGCTCGGCGGCGGCGATCACCAGGTCCAGCTCGCCGCGGGCCAGCTCGGACAGCTCGGCGTCGGCGCGCACCAGCGGCCGGCGCAGCTGCAGCTCGGCGGTGAGCAGCGCGACCCGGGCGTCCTCGTCCAGGGCGGCGTAGTCCTCGCACACCCCGGCCCAGGCCAGCAGCTCGCCGAGCACCTCCTCGTGCACCGAGGAGTTCTGCCGCATGTCCAGCCCGCACAGGTGGAAGCCGAAGACCTCCACCGCGTCGCGGAGCCGGGCCAGCCGGTCGTCGGCCAGCGCCCCGGCGCCGTGGCTGCGCAGCGAGGCGTCCACGGTCGCGAGGTCGGCGAGCAGGTCCTCGGGCAGGGCGTAGGGCGGCAGGACGACGTCCGGCTCGGCGTCGGGCACCGAGCCGAGCACCCGCAGCGCGGTGGCGGCGAGCCGGTCGTGGATGCCGCGGATCGCCCGGCGGTAGGGCTCGTCGGCGCGGAACGGGGAGTCGTCCTGGGCGACCTCGGCCAGCGCGTACAGCGCGTCGGTCGGGACGACCAGCCGGTCGCTCATCGACAGCTCACCGCCGAGGGCGTCCAGCTCGGACAGGTGGTGGCGCAGCGCCGTCTCCGCCTGGCTGGTGGTGGCCCGGCGGACGGCGTCGGCGGTGACGAACGGGTTGCCGTCGCGGTCGCCGCCGATCCACGAGCCCGGCTGCAGCATCGGGGTGGGCAGCAGGTCGGCGTCCGGCCAGCGCTGGCGCAGGGCCTGGCGCAGCTCGGTGTTCAGCGCCGGCATGACCTCGAACAGCGACAGCTCGTAGTAGCGCAGCGCCTCCTCGATCTCGTCGGCCAGCCGCAGCCGGCTCAGCCGCAGCAGCGCCGTCTGCCACAGGGTGAGGACCTCGCGCCACAGGTGCGCGGCCCAGGCCCGCTCGTCGATCCCGTCGGGGCCGGCGTTGTCGCGCTGCCGGATCAGCTCGCTGACGTGGGTCTGCACCGCGGTGACGGTGCGCCGGCGGGTCTCGGTGGGGTGCGCGGTGACGACCGGGACGACCAGCGCGCCGGCCAGCTCGGCGGCCACGGTCTCGCCGTCCAGGCCGGCGGCGTCCAGCAGCTCGAAGGAGGCGGCCAGGCTGCCCTTCTGCGGCGGCGAGCCCTCCCGGCGGTGGTGGCGGCGGCGCCGCTCGTGGTGCACGTCCTCGGCGATGTTGGCCAGCAGCGAGAAGTGGCTGAAGGCGCGGATGACGTGGTTGGCCGACCTCGGGTCCAGCGTGGCGAGCCGATCGGCCAACTCGGACCGGTCGACCTCGGAGCGGCGGATGCGGAAGGCCTCGACCCGGGTCTGCTCGACCAGGTCCAGGACGTCGGCACCGGCCTGCTCGCCGATCACCTCGCCGAGCACCCGGCCCAGCAGGCGGATGTCGGCGCGCAACGGGTCGTCGGTGCGCTCATCGGGCTCGGCTCCGCCCGGGGTACGGAGGTCGGCGACGTCGACGGTGGCTTCTGACACATGCGCAGTATCGGGGGTGCGTGTGACACCCCGGTTGCCTGGGGACCATGGGCGGGTGATCCGACTGACTGCGACCCCGGCCAGCGCCTCCCCCGCCGAGCACGGGGAGGGCCCGATCTGGGACGCCGCCCGGTCCGAGCTGGTGTGGGTGGACATCACGCAGGGGCAGGTCCGCCGCGGCCGCGTCTCCGGCGACGACGTCCTCGACCTGGCGTCCCACCGGGGCGGTGACACCGTCGGGTTCGTCGTCCCCGCAGCCGCCGGCGGGTGGCTGCTCGGCGCCGGCGCGGGGGTCAGCCGGCTCTCCGAGGACGGCGAGGCGCACGTGCTCATCGAGCTGACCGACGAGGGCGGCTCGGAGGAGACCGGCGGCACCCGGATGAACGACGGCGCCTGCGACCGGGCCGGCCGGTTCTTCGGCGGCACGATGGCCTTCGACGAGCGGCCCGGTGGCGGCACCCTCTACCGGCTCGACCTCGACGGCACCGTGCGCACCGTGCTCGACGGGCTGACCGTCTCCAACGGCATCGGCTGGTCGCCCGACGACCGCACGATGTACCTGTCGGACTCCGGTCAGACCAGCGTCTGGGCCTTCGACTACGACCTGGACTCCGGCGCGATGACGGATCGCCGCGTGCTGTTGGACTTCAGCGAGGACCCGGACGGCGTCGCCGACGGCCTCACCGTGGACGACGAGGGCTGCCTCTGGACGGCGCTGTGGGGCGGGGCGCAGGTGCGGCGCTACTCCCCCACCGGCGAGCTGCTGACCGTGGTCGACGTCGACGCGCAGAACACCACCAGCTGCGCGTTCAGCGGCGACCTACTGGTGATCAGCACCTCGGTGCACGGCATGAGCGACGAGGCGAGGGCGGCCCAGCCCGACGCCGGGAAGCTGTTCACCGTGCGCACCGGGGTGACCGGCCCCGGCGCCCGCCCCTACCGCGGCCCGCTCGGGGCGCTGTCCCAGCTCTGACGCGGTGCGTCCGAGGGCAGAAGTGGCCACTTCTGCCCTCGGACGCGCGGGGTCCCGTCAGCTCTCCGCGCGGAGGGCGTCGCGGAGCTTGACCTTGCCGCCGGTGCGCAGCAGCGCGCCGGCGTAGATGCGGCCACCGACCCGCACGATCACCGCGATCGAGACCAGCATGATCAGCACGGCCACCGCGACCTCCCACAGCGCGGCCTCACCGGCGGCCTGGCGCACGGCCATCACCATCGGGGAGAGGCCGGGGACGAAGGACGTCACGCGGGCCAGGGTGCTGGTCGGGTCCTGGGCGGCCTGCAGCGCGATGACCAGCCCGACGACCGGCAGCAGCGTGGCCGGGGTGAGCACGCTGCCGAGGTCCTCCTGCCGGCTCACCAGCGATGCCGCGGCGGCGAAGATCGCGGCGTAGAAGGCGTAGCCGAGGACGAACCAGGCCACCACGGTGAGCACGGTGCCGATGAGCCGGCCAGGCAGCTCGACGACGTCGAAGGCCAGCGCGCCGGCCACCCCGATCACCGCGATGACCAGCATCTGCGCCAGGCCGAGCAGCCCCAGCCCGATGATCTTCCCGGACAGCAGCTGCCAGGGCTTCATCGTCGCCAGCAGCAGCTCGACGACCCGGCTGGACTTCTCCTCGACCACGCCCTGGGCGACGAACTGACCGAACAGCAGCAGCAGGCTGTAGAGCACCACCACACCGACGAGCGCCACGATCGCCGCCTCCAGGTCGGCGTCCGCGTCGGGGTCCAGCGCCACGACCTCGACCTCCGGTGGCGCCTCGAGCTGCACCCCCGCGTCGGACAGCTGCCGGTCCAGCGCCAGCCCCTGCACCGCGCCCTGCACCAGCGTCTCGACCTGGCCGCCGCCGCTCTCCACGAGCAGTTCGGGCTGGACGCCGGACGGGCTGAGCAGGGCGCCCTCGACCTCGCCGTCCTGGACCGCGGTGCGGGCGGCGCCCTCGTCGTCATAGTCGACGACCTCGACCTCGGTGCCCAGGGCGTCGCCCTGGGCCCGCAGCGCCTCGCTGACCGCGGCGTCCCCGCCGACGACGGCGACCCGGGTGGTGTCGGTGCCGCTGTTGATGGCCACCTGGAAGACCAGCATGCCCAGGATGAGCAGGACGAGGACGGCGGAGCCGACCAGGAACCCCTTGTCCCGGATGCGCGTGGAAATCTCCCGGCCGGCGACCAGCCGGACCATCCGGGCCGGGCTGTTCGGCGTCACGTCGGAGTGCGCGGGGGCCGGGGCGCTCACGCCGCCACCGCCGGGGTGGCCGTGACGGCGTCGCGGAACAGCTCGACGAGCGTGGGCTCGCGCCAGGCGAAGTGGGCCACCCGGCCCGTGGCCAGCGCGGCGGCGAGGACCTGCTGGTCGTCGGCGCCCGGGGCGAGCTCGAGCACCGTGTCACCGCGCTGCGCGGAGACGACCCGGACCCCGGGCAGGGCGGCGGCCCAGTCGTCGGGTGCGTCGGGGGCGACGACCCGCAGCTGCCGGCCGACGGCACCCGAGCGCAGCTCGTCGACGGTGCCGCTGGCCACGATCGAGCCGCGGGCCAGGATGCCGACGGCGTCGCAGAGCCGCTCGACGAGGTCGAGCTGGTGGCTGGAGAACACGACCGGCACGCCACGGCGGCACTGGTCGAGCAGCGCCTCGGCGAGGGAGTCGACGCCGACCGGGTCCAGCCCGGAGAACGGCTCGTCGAGGATCAGCACGTCGGGCTCGCTGACCAGCGCGGCGGCCAACTGCACACGCTGCTGGTTGCCCAGCGACAGCTTCTCCACCTTGTCGTTGCGGCGCTCGCCCAGGCCCAGGCGCTCGGCCCAGTGCTCGGCGGCGCGGGCGGCGGGGGCGGCGTCCATGCCGTGCAGGCGGGCGAAGTAGGTGAGCTGCTCACCGACCTTCATCTTCGGGTAGAGCCCGCGCTCCTCCGGCATGTAGCCGATCCGCCGGCGGACGGCGTCGTCGACCGGACGGCCGGTCCAGCGCACCTCGCCGGCGTCGGCCCGGGCCAGGCCCATCGCGATGCGCATCGTGGTCGTCTTCCCGGCGCCGTTGGAGCCGCAGAAGCCGAACATCTGCCCGGGCGCGACGGAGAAGGACACCCCCTTGAGCACCTGGTTGCTGCCGTAGGCCTTGACCAGGCCGTCGATCTCGAGCACTGCTCCCCCGCTTCGTCGACGTGCGGACCCTGCTCCGACGAGCTGAGACTGTCGCACCACTTTCCAACTCGTCAAGTGACAACGACTCCCTGCGGGTCGCGCTCCACACTGCGGACCGGCACGACGTCCTGTGTCATCGACCCATGAGCACCGAGAACCACCCGGCCCAGCCGCCCACCGGTGTCGGTCTGGCCGGCCTCCGCGAGGCCGCCGCCGGCTGCCGCGCCTGCGAACTGTGGGAGCCGGCCACCCAGACCGTGTTCGGCGAGGGCCCGGAAACCGCCCGGATCGTCTTCGTCGGCGAGCAGCCCGGCGACCAGGAGGACCGCGCGGGCGAGCCCTTCGTCGGCCCGGCCGGCAAGCTGCTGGACCGCGCGCTGGGCGACGCTGCGATCGACCGCCGGGACGCCTACATCACCAACTCGGTCAAGCACTTCCGCTTCACGCCCACGCCGAAGCGCCGCATCCACCAGTCCCCGGGTGCCGAGCACATCCGGGCCTGCAAGCCGTGGTTGGAAGCGGAGTTCGCCGTCCTGCAGCCGGAGATCGTCGTCTGCCTCGGCGCGGTCGCCGCCAAGGCGCTCATCTCGCCGTCGTTCAAGATCACCAAGGAGCGCGGCCAGCTCCTGCCGTGGACGCCGCCGGGCCGCCAGCTCACCCTGCTGACCGAGCCCGACGCCGACGGCGACGAGCCCGAGGAGGAGGTGCCGGCGCAGACCTGGATGCTCGCCACAGCACACCCCTCGGCCATCCTCCGGACACCGGAAGACGCCCGCGCCGCCGCCTACGACGCCCTCGTGGCCGACCTCAAGATCGTCGCCGGCGCCCTCGCCTGACCGCCCTCCTCAGGGGGCGAAAGTGGCCACTTTCGCCCCCTGAGGAGGGGCTCCACCGTTGTGCGTTCGGTGCTGCTTCCGGGCCGATGAGACGACATCGAGTGCACAACGGCGGCGGCTCGCCAGCGACCTGCCGGACCACAGCGCCGAGTCGCGCTCCGGCTGGGTCGGACAACGCGCCCACCGAGGAAGCGGGGGTGGTCAACCCCGCCCCCCGTGGTGGGTCAGCGCTCGGGCTCGGGGAGGCGCGTGCCGGGGGCCAGGGTGGCGCCGGCCTCGACCTCGGCCTCGCGACCGACCAGGGTGATGTCCCCGTCGCCGCCGACGGTCGCGCCCTCGCCGACCACCACGTTGTCGTCGAGCACCGCGCGGGTCACGGTCGCGCCGGCTCGCACCCGGACGCCGGGCAGCAGCACCGAGTCGGTGACGGTGGCCCCGGCCTCCACGACCACGCCGGGTGAGAGCACCGAGCCGCGGACGTTCCCGGAGATGCGGGTCCCGCCGGAGAGCAGGCTGTTCTCGATCTGCCCGTCGTCCAGCACCCGGGCGGCGCTGTGCCGGCCACCGCGGGTGTGCACCGGCCAGCCCGCCTCGTCCAGGTCCAGCGGCGGCTCCGCGGACAGGAAGTCCCGGTTCGCCTGCCAGTAGGACTCGATCGTGCCCAGGTCCCGCCAGTAGCCGTCGAACCGGTGGGCGCGGGCCTTGCCGTCCTTGGTCTGCGCGGGCAGCAGGTGGCTGCCGAGGTCCTCCAGGCCGTCCTCGCCCACCTCGGTGGCCAGCTGCTCCAGCCGGTCGAGCGTGGGGCCGGGGGTGAACACGAACACCTCGTTGGTGGCCGTCGTCGTCGCCGGCTCGTCGGGCTTGTAGACGTAGTCGGTGACCCGCTCGCCGTCGAGCTGGACGATCCCGTAGCGGCTGGCGTCGTCCGGGGCGACCTCGGTGGTGACCATGGTGACCTCGGCGTCGGAGGCCAGGTGGCCCTCGACGACCTCGCGGTAGTCGAGCTTGTAGACGGCGTCGGAGCTGACGACCACCAGCGCGTCGGGGGCGAACTCGCGGATCAGCTCCGCCTGGCGCCACAGCCCGTCGGCGGTGCCGGAGGTGAAGCCCCCGCGGTCGCTGCCGGACTGGAACGGCGGCAGCATCATCAGCCCGCCGGTGGTGCGGTCGAGGTCCCACGGGCGGCCGTTGGCCAGGTGCTCGTTGACCGACTGCGGCTGGTACTGCACCGACACCCAGACGTCGGCGATGCCGGAGTGCTCGCAGTTGGACAGCGGGAAGTCGATGAGCCGGTACACACCGGCGAAGGGCACCGCGGGCTTGGCCCGGGTCTCGGTGAGCAGCTGCATGCGGCTGCCCTTGCCACCGGCGAGCACGAGCACGAGGATCTTCGGGAGCGCCATGGGCTCCCGCTACCCGCACGCTCCGTGTGCATGCGCCGACCCCGCTCCGGTCACGAGGTGGCGGCCCCGGCGATCCAATCGACGACGAGCTCGGGCACGGCCTCGGCGTCGTCCCCGGTCGACCGCTCCGGGAAGTCGAAGACGGCCAGCATCATCTGCACCGGGTACCAGGGTGGCCGCGCGGCGCTTCTCACCCGGTGGCCGTCCACCAGGAAGTCGGTGCGGTCGGGCGTCCAGCTCACCCCGTAGGTGTGGAACTCCGCCACGTCCAGGGGCAGCCGGACGGCCGCGAAGTCCTCGGCGACGTCCGGGTCGCGGAACGGGTGCAGCCCCATCCCCACGGCAGCCGACTCGCCCGGCACCACGGCGTCCCCGAACACCTCGGCGACGCAGATCTCGGCCGAGCGCTCGGGCCGGTCCTCGAGGCCGACCATCCACCACGCGGCCATCGACCGCGGGGACAGCACGAACCGTGCCCGCATCTCCAGACGCCCGCCGCGCGGCGTCCAGCCCCACTGCGGTGGCTGCTCCTCCCGGACGACGAGGCCCTCGCGGTACGGCTGCTGCCCCACCGTGCTGCCGACCGGCCCGGACGCGTTGCCCGACTGGACGCCGGAGACGCGCATCGCCGGCCGGTGGTCCCCGCCGCACCACAGGCCCTGCCCCGGTGGGACGGACAGGTGCAGGCAGGAGTCCCGGAGCTCGTAGGTGGCTGCGGTCTCCGCCCGCGAGCTCCAGGCGGGCAGGTAGTGCGGCACCCAGACGGCCAGGTCGAGGTCCGCACCGTCGAAGTCGTCGGCGACGTCCCACCGAGCAGCGTCCACGGGCACCCCGGCAGGGTAGGGCCCGGCCGGCCGGAACGGGGGCGGTCAGCCGGCGGACATCCGCTTGCGGGCGGCGTCGGCGAGGTCGTCGGCCTGGGAGGCGCGGAACAGCCAGAACGACGGGACGGCGACCGCGACGACCGCCATCGCCACGACGATCACGATGCCGCCGGACCACATCGCCGCGCTGACGCCGACGCTGCTGGCCATCACCCCGGCGCGCAGGTCGCCCAGCCGCGGGCCACCGGCGACGACCACGATGAACACGCCCTGCATCCGCCCGCGCATCTCGTCCGGGGCTGCGGTCTGCAGCATCGAGGAGCGCAACACCGCGCTGACCATGTCACCGGCACCGGCGACGGCCAGGCACAGCACCGCCACCCACAGCGTCGAGGCCAGCCCGAACCCGATGATCGCCACGCCCCACACCGCGATCGCGGCCAGCACCACCGCACCCTGCCGGTCGACCCGGCTGACCCAGCCCGACGTCAGGCCCATCAGCAGCGAGCCGATCGAGACCCCGGCGAACAGCCAGCCGAGGCTGTTGGCGTTGCCCGCGTACGTCGTCTGCGACAGCTCCGGGAACACCGCCTGCGGCCAGGCGAACAGCATCGCGATGACGTCGACGACGAAGGTCATCAGCAGCACCGGCTGGGTGCGCAGGAAGGAGAACCCCTCCCCCACCCCGCGGACGGCGGCGCCCGGCCGCAACGGCCCGGAGACCCCGGCCGGCGGCAGCGGCGGGAGGCCGCGCAGCAGCAGGACGGCGAGCAGGAAGCCGATCGCGTCGACGGTGTAGAGGATCGACAGGTCACCGAGGCCGATGAGCAGCCCCGCCAGCAACGGCCCGACGATCACCCCGGCCGAGCGCACGGTCATCGCCAGCGCGTTGGCCGCCGCGACGTCGTCCGGCCCGACGATCGCCGGGATCACCGCGCTGCGGGCGGGCTGGTTGACCGCGGCGAACGCCGACACGGCGGCAGCCAGCAGCCACAGCACGCTGAGGTGGCCGTCGCCGGGCAGCAGCGCCTGCACCGCGAGCAGTGCGCTGGTCACCGCCGCGCCCACCGACGTGATGATCATGAGCCGGCGGCGGTCCATCGCGTCGGCGATCGCCCCGCCGAGCAGGCCGAACACCACCAGCGGCACCAGCGCGACCACCGACGTCAGCCCGACCATCAGCGACGAGCCGGTCAGCTCGTAGACCTGGTACGGGACGGCGACCAGCGTCATCTGCTGGCCGAGCATGGTGACCGCGACCCCGCCGAACACCCGGCGGAAGGCGCGGTTGCGCAGCGGCGTGGTGTCCAGCGCCCAGCCGCGGCGGCGCGGCGGCTGTGGCTCCTCGACCGGCCCACCCGGCTCCACCGGGTCCACCGGCGTCACCAGCTCGTCCTCGCGGCCCCGCTGCAGGGGCCCGCCGCGAGCCTGCGAGTGGTGGGGGGCAGCGGGGTCCTTCCGCTTCACGGGGCCAGGCGCTGCACGAACCAGCCGCCGCCCTCTTCGTCGTCCCGGACGAACACCAGCCGGTCGTGCAGGCGGTCGTGCCCGCCCTGCCAGAACTCGACCTTGTCCGGTGCCAGCCGGTAGCCGCCCCAGTTCGCCGGCCGCGGCAGCTGCCCGGGCGGGGTCTGGGCGTCGAGCTCGTGGAACCGCTGCACCAGCTCGTCGCGGGACTCCACGACGGTCGACTGCAGCGAGGCCGCGGCGGCCAGCTGCGCGCCCCGGGGCCGGGGGTCCCACAGCGCGTCGGAGGCGGCGTCGCCCACCCGCTCGACGGTGCCGGTCACCCGCACCGACCGCTGCAGGTCGTGCCAGGGGAACACCAGCGCCGCACGCGGGTTCACCGCCAGCTGGGCGCCCTTGGCCGAGGCGTAGTTGCCCACGAACAGGAACCCGGTCTCGTCGTAGCCCTTCATCAGCACGATGCGCGCGTCGGGCACCCCGTCGGCGTCCGCGGTGGCCAGGACCATGGCGTTGGGCTCGGTCAGCTCCGCGGCCACGGAGTCGGCGAACCAGCGGTCGAACTGCTCGACCCAGGTGGGCGCCAGGCCCGCCTCGGTGAAGCTGCCGTCGTCGTAGTCCCTGCGCATGCGGATCAGGTCGGGCACCACTCCATGCTGTCACCGTTGCCTCGTGCACCGCCGGGTGACCGGCTGCCCGACTGCTCACAGCGGCCGCCGGACCCCTAGGTTGGGTCGGACGCCCGCCTGCGCACGTGGAGGACCCGATGAGCATCACCATCCCGACCGACCTGCTCCCGAAGGACGGCCGTTTCGGGTGCGGGCCGTCGAAGGTCCGTCCCGAGGCGCTGCAGGCACTGGCCACCGTCGGCGCCGGCGTCATGGGCACCTCGCACCGCCAGGCGCCGGTGAAGGCGCTGGTCGGCCGCATCCGCGAGGGCCTGACCCAGCTGTTCGACCTCCCCGACGGCTACGAGGTCGTGCTGGGCAACGGCGGGTCGACCGCCTTCTGGGACGTCGCCACCCTCGGGTTGATCCGGCAGCGCAGCGCGCACGGCAGCTTCGGTGAGTTCTCCGCCAAGTTCGGCTCCGCGGTGGCCGAGGCGCCCTTCCTCGACGACCCGGTGATCACCAAGGCCCCGGCCGGCTCGCTCGCCCTGCCCACTGCCGAGGCCGGCGTGGACGCCTACGCCTGGGCGCACAACGAGACCTCCACCGGCGTGATGGCCCCCGTCCTCCGCCCCGCCGGCATCGACGCCGACGCCCTGGTGCTCATCGACGCCACCTCCGGCGCCGGCGGCCTCCCGGTCGACGTCAGCCAGACCGACGTCTACTACTTCGCCCCGCAGAAGTCCTTCGCCTCCGACGGCGGGCTGTGGGTCGCGCTGATGTCGGCGACGGCGCTGGAGCGGAATGCCGAGATCAAGGCCTCGGGCCGCTGGACGCCGGGCTTCCTGGACCTCTCGATCGCCATCGACAACAGCTCCAAGGACCAGACGTACAACACCCCCGCGGTCGCCACGCTGTTCCTGCTGGCCGACCAGATCGACTGGATGCTGGGCCTCGGCGGGCTGTCGGGCGCGGTCGCCCGCAGCCAGGACTCCTCCAGCCGGCTCTACGAGTGGGCCGAGCGCACCAGCTACACGACCCCCTTCGTCGCCGAGCCCGACCAGCGCTCGCTCGTCGTGGGCACCATCGACTTCGACGACTCCGTCGACGCCGCGCTGATCGCCAAGACGCTGCGCGCGCACGGCGTGGTCGACGTGGAGCCCTACCGGAAGCTGGGCCGCAACCAGCTGCGGGTGGGCATGTTCCCGGCCGTCGACCCCGACGACGTCACCGCGCTCACCGCCTGCATCGACCACGTCGTCGGGCAGCTCTGAGCACCGCCGCAGCATGAGCTGGCTGGTCACCGGCGGGGCCGGCTACGTCGGGGCGCACGTCGTGCACGCCCTGGCCGCCACCGGTGCACAGGTCGTCGTCCTGGACGACCTGTCCACCGGCGACGCCGGACGGCTGGACGGGCTGCCCGCGGTGCCGGTGGTCGCCGGGTCCGTGCGCGACCGGGGCCTGGTGCGCCGGGTGCTGCGCGAGCACGCGGTGCAGGGCGTCGTGCACCTGGCCGGGCGGGCGGACGACGCGGAGTCGGGAGCCGACCCGCTGCCCACGTGGACCGAGAACGTGGAGGGCCTGGTCGCCCTGCTGGAGAGCTGCCGGGCCAAGGGCGTGGGCCGGTTCGTGCTGTCGGGCAGCACGGCCGTCTACGGCGACCCGGGCCCCGGCCCGCTGACCGAGGACGCCCCGCTCCGGCCGCTGTCGCCGTACGGCCGGACGGCGCTGGCCGGTGAGTGGCTGCTGCGCGACTGCGCCGCCGCGTACGGCCTGGCCGCGGTCACGTTGCGCTGCGCGGACGTCGGCGGCGCGGCCGACCCGCGGCTCGGGGACACCCGCCCGTCGGGCCTGCTGCCGCGGGTCTTCGCCGCCCTCGACGCCGGTACCGCCCCGGTCGTGGCCGAGGCGGTGCGCGACCTCGTGCACGCCGCCGACGTCGCCGACGCGCACGTGGCCGCCGTCCGGGCGCTGGAGGCGGGCGCGCCGGGCGGTGTCCTCAACGTGGGCACGGGCCGGGGCAGCAGCGTCTCCGACGTCCTGCGGGTGGTCGCGGAGGTCACCGGCGGGGACACCACGCCCGAGCCGGTCGACCGCCGTCCGGAGGAGCCGGCGCACGTCGTCCCCGACGTCGGGCGGGCCGGGCGCGAGCTCGGCTGGCGCGCCCGGCGCGACCTGCACGACGTGGTCACCAGCGCCTGGACCGCCTGGCGCCACTCCCAGCCTCTCTAGTGGACGAAGGACCACGTCAGGCCGGGGGCAGGACCCAGGTGTCCTTGCTGCCGCCGCCCTGGCTGGAGTTGACCAGCAGCGAGCCCTCCTCCAGCGCCACCCGGGTCAGCGGCGCGGGCAGGGCGCGGGTGGTCGTGCCGGCCACGGCGAAGACCCGCAGGTCGGCCCGCCGTGGCACGACCAGGCCGTCGACGACGGTGGGCACGGTGGAGAAGTCGACCGGCTCCTGGGCGACGAAGCGGTGCGGGGCGGCGAGCACCTCCGCCTGCAGCTCGGCCAGCTCGGTGGGCGAGCACTGCGGGCCGAACACGACGCCCTGCCCGCCGTAGCCGTCGACCGGCTTGACCACCAGCTCGTGGAGCCGGTCGCGGACCGCGGCCAGGTCGGCCTCCTCCGCCAGCAGCCAGGTGGGCACGGTGGCCAGCACCGGCTGCTCGCCCAGGTAGAACTCAATCATCTCCGGCACGAAGCGGTAGGTGGCCTTGTCGTCGGCCACCCCGTTGCCCGGCACGTTGGCCACGGCCAGCTGCCCGGCGCGCACCGCCTCACCGAGCAGGACGTCGACCGGTATGCCGGTGGGCGTCAGGTGCCCGGCCAGGTCGGCCTCGTCGAAGCGCCGGTAGAGGACGTCGACCGGCACCCGCTCGGCCCCCACCTGCACGGCGACCCCGCCGGAGGGCGTCGGCCACAGCAGGTCCGGCGTGGCGATCGGGGCGCCCATCGCCTCGGCCAGCAGCCGGTGCTCGAACCAGGCGGTGTTGTCGGGGCCGTCGGTGAGCAGCCCCAGCTGCGGGACGCCGTCGCAGGCCGGGGGCGCCGCGTCGGCCAGCGCGGCCCGCAGCAGGGCGACGGCCTCGGTCGGGTCGACCAGCCCGGCGGCCTCGGCCGCGGCGTAGAGGTCGGGCAGCGCCGCCCGGCCGCTGGCGCGGTTGCTGAGCGCGTAGCCGATCCCCGAGGGCACCCGCAGGTTGTCCTCCAGCACGACCCACCCGTCGGGGCCGCGGAGCAGGTCCAGGCCGGAGACGGTGATCCGCTGCTGACCGGGGGCCGCCCAGCCCACCGCGGACGGCCGGTGACCCGGGCTGGCGGTCACGACCCACTCCGGCACGACCCCGGCGCGCACCACCTCGGGCGCGCGGTCGTCGTCGGTGCGGCGGCGTCCGCCGGGCCGGTAGACGTCGGCGAGGAAGGCGTTGAGCGCGCGGTGCCGCTGCTCGACCCCGCGCGCCAGGTGCGCCCAGTCCGCGGCCGGGACCACCCGCGGCACCGGGCAGAGCGGGAAGGGCTGCTCCTCCAGCCGGCCGTCGACGTAGGTGCCGAAGACGACGCCGTGCACCCGCCGCTCCTGGGCCATGGCGCCCACGACGGCGGTGAGCCCGACCCCGCCCAGCTGGTCGAGCGCGGCGGCGACCTGCCCGAACTGCGGGCACACCGAGCCGTCGGCGGCCACGGCCTCGTCGCGGACCGAGCCGGGGTAGCGGGCGAAGACGCTGGTCATCGGGTCACAACCACCTGTCGAACCACTCGGCGACCCGCTCGGCCAGGTGCAGCTGGTTGCCCCGGCCGACGACGGTGTGCCCCTCGCCGCGCAGCAGCAGCAGCTCCGCCGGGGCGCCGAGCGCGGTGAGTTCCTGGTGGGCCTGCACCGACTCGAGCACCGGCACGTTGGTGTCGCGGTCGCCGTGGGCCAGCAGCACCGGGGCGGTGAGCCGGTCCAGCGCCGTCATCGGCGACAAGGTGGCCAGCAGCTCGCGATCGGCCACCGGGTCGCCGTACTCGGTGACCGAGGCCGCGGCCATCCACGGCTCGGTGCCGGCGAAGAAGGTGCGCAGGTCGCTCATCCCGGCCAGCGTCGCGCCGGCGCTGAACAGGTCCGGCCAGCGGGTCAGCGCCACCAGGGTCAGGTAGCCGCCGTAGGACCAGCCGTGCGCCCCCAGTCGTCCGGGCAGCGCGATGCCGGCGGCGACCAGGTGGTCGACGGTGGCCGGCACGTCGGCGAAGGACTCCTCCCGAGCACCGAGGTCGTCGGCGGCCGTGAACGCCCGGCCGTGCCCGCCCGAGCCGCGCACGTTGGGCGCGAAGACGGTCAGCCCCGCGGCGACCAGCGACTGGGCGACCGGCGAGTAGTCCGGTCGTTCCTGCCCCTCGGGGCCGCCGTGGAAGCTGACCACGGTGCGGTTGGGGCCGGTCACGCCCGGCGGGGTGTACAGCCATCCGTCCAGCCCGGTGCCGTCGGTCGCCGGGTAGCGCAGCCGGACCGGGGTCACGAGCAGGTGCGGGTCCGGCGCGCGCGGGGTCGAGGGCAACGGGGCCTGCGGCGCGGGCCCGTCGACCGGCACCGACCACAGCGACCGCGGGCGGCCCGGGCCGGTCAGCTCGGCCAGCAGCGTGCCCCCGTCGGCCGACAGCGACCAGCCCGGCATCACCGGCTGCGGCAGCGGGACGGCGTGCCGCAGCCCGCCGTCGAGGTCGCGGACCTCGAGCTCGGTGACGCCGTCGGCGTTCCACACGCAGAGCACGCTGCCGTCACCGCGCACGGCGTAGGCGTCGAGGTCGGCGTCCGGGCGGCTGATCAGCACCTCACCGGGGCCGGGGACCCGCTCCTCGCCCAGCGGCACCCGGACCAGGCCGGTGCGGTCGCTGCGCGGCACGTCGGGGAGCCCGGGCAGGGCCGCGCGCAGGTACACCGCGGCGCCGTCCGGGGCGAACCGGCCGTCCTCGGACGCCTGCCAGCCCGGCGCGCCGAGCGGGAGCAGTCGCCGCTGCACGCCGGTGGCGACGTCGACCAGCACGACGTGCCGGTGGCCGCGGGGGCCGCGGCGGGCCAGCACGGTGCGCTCGTCGGCGGCGACCGCGGTCACCGACAGGAACCCGCCGCTGGCCAGCGTGCGGCGCGCGCCGCTGACCACGTCGACCAGGACGACGTCGGCGTCCGGGCCGTCACCAGAGGCGATCGAGCAGACGTAGTGGCCGGGGGCGGCGGTCCAGCCGCCGGCGAACACGGTGGCCCGCGGGTCCTCCCCGGCGACCAGGTGCCGGTCGGTGCCGTCGGGGCGCACGGCCCACAGCTGGGCGCAGATCGAGCCGCCGGGGCTGACCAGGTAGGCCAGCCACGCGCCGTCCGGGGACCAGGCGACGGAGACGACCTCCTCTCCCGAGCCGGACAGCACCGCCGGCGGCGTCTGCTGGTCCAGGGTGGCCACCTCGAGCCGGGGCAGCCCGGAGCGGTCGCTGACGTAGGCCACCCGGTCGCCGGTGGGCGCCAGGCTCGGGCACCAGGCGCCCGGGGCGCCGGCGATCTCGGCGATGGCGAGCCGGACCTCGGTGGGGAGCCCGGTCCTCGGGGGGACGGCCGGGTGCAGGACGTCGGTCACGGCGACTCCTCGGGGCAGCAGTGGCGGTCGGGCGCAGCGGGTCAGGAGATCCCGTGCCGCTGCAGCCACAGTTCCAGCAGGCCGATCTGCCACAGCTGGTTGGACCCCAGTGTCGTGCGGTGGGCGTTGGGCCCGGCGAGCAGGCGGTCGACGAACTCCGGCCGGAACAGCCCGCGCTCCCGGGCCGCCGGGGCGGTGAGCGCGGCGCGCACCGTCTCCAGGTAGTCGCCCTGCAGCTCGATGATCGCCGGCACCGGGAAGTAGCCCTTGGGCCGGTCGATCACCGCAGCAGGGACCACCTTGCGGGCGGCGTCCTTGAGCAGGCCCTTGCCGCCGTGCATGAGCTTGAGCTCCGGCGGGACGGCGGCGACCAGCTCGGCGAACTCGTGGTCCAGGAAGGGCACGCGTGCCTCCAGGCCCCAGGCCATCGTCATGTTGTCCACCCGCTTCACCGGGTCGTCGACGAGCATGATCGTGGAGTCCAGCCGCAGCGCCCGGTCCAACGTGGTGTCCGCGCCGGGGCGGGCGAAGTGCTCGGCGACGAAGGCGCGGCTGACGTCCTCGGTGACCGCCCACTGCTCCCCCAGCAGCCGGACCAGCTCGGCGTGCGGGCGGTCGACGAATACCCGCGCGTAGGCGTCGACGGCCCGGTCGGCCGGGACGCCGTCCAGCGGCGGGTACCAGTCGTAGCCGGCCAGCACCTCGTCGGCGCCCTGACCGCTCTGCACGACCTTCACGTGCTGGCTCACCTGCTGGCTGAGCAGGTAGAAGGCGACGGCGTCGTGGCTGGTCTGCGGCTCGCTCATCGCCGCGATCGCGCCGTCGAGCCCGGCGTGGACGTCGGCGGTGGGCACCATCAGCCGGTGGTGGTCGGTCGAGAAGGTCTCGGCGACGACGTCGGAGTAGACGAACTCGTCACCGGAGCGCCCCCCGACCGCCTCGAAGCCGATGGAGAAGGTGGCCAGGCCGCGCTGCCCCTCCTCGGCGAGCAGGCCGACGATGAGGCTGGAGTCGATGCCCCCGGACAGCAGCACCCCGACCGGGACGTCGGAGACCATCCGGCGGCGGACGGCGACCCGCAGGGAGTCCAGCACCCGCTCCTGCCACTCGACCGGGTCCAGGCCGGCGAGGTCGCTGCGCCGGGAGTGCACCGGCCGCCAGTACTCCCAGTCGGACTCCCGGCCGTCGGGCTCAATGGTGCGCACCGTGGCCGGCGGCAGCTTCCGGACCCCGGCCAGGATCGTGCGGGGTGCGGGGACGACGGCGTGGAAGGACATGTAGTGGTGCAGCGCGACCGGGTCGATCGTGGTGTCCACTCCCCCGGCCCGCAGCAGCGCGGGCAGCGAGGAGGCGAACCGGAGCCGCCCCGGTCCGCGGGACAGGTACAGCGGCTTGATGCCGAACCGGTCGCGGCCCATCACCACCCGGCCGGAGTCCCGCTCGACCACGACGAAGGCGAACATCCCGAGGAAGTGCTCGACGCAGGCCGCGCCCCACCGGTGGTAGGCCTTCAGCACCACCTCGGAGTCCGAGGTGGAGAAGAACCGGTAGCCGGCGGCCATCAGCTCGGCGCGCAGCTCCGGGTAGTTGTAGACCATCCCGTTGAAGACCAGCGTGAGCCCGAGCTCGGCGTCGACCATCGGCTGGGCGCCGGCGTCGGTCAGGTCGACGATCTTCAGCCGGCGGTGCCCCAGCGCCACCGGGCCGGACTGCCAGCCGCCGGAGCCGTCGGGCCCGCGCCGCTGCAACTGGTCGCACATCGCCGCCACCGCGGCCATGTCGGCCACGCCGCCGTCGAACCGGACCTCACCCGAGATGCCGCACACGTGCGCCTCCGCTCTGTCCCGGTACGGCGCGCCGTTGCGCCCGCCTGACGTGCCACCGTGCTCACCGGGTGTTGCGTCCCGATGACGGTGGTGCTCCATTCTCGGGGCCGGGTGACCCGACTGCGACCGCGCCCTCACCACGAGCCGCCCCCTGCTGTCGAGCCGACGCGCCGCACCGGGCGTGTCGGCAGGTACCGCCTCCCGCTGCGCGGATAGCGTGACGCTGGTCCGTACCCCGGGCCCGCACCGAACCCCTGCTGGAGGTCGCCCCCATGCGCTCCTTGCGCCTCGTGGCGCTCTCCGACGACGGCGAGCACCTGGTGCTCGTCGCGGACGAGCCCGACCCGACCGGGGACGGCGAGCGCTTCGAGCTGGCGCTGGACGACCGCCTCCGCGAGCTGCTGCGTGCCGAGGCCGCCAAGCCCGCGCCCGCCCCGGCCGACGACCTGCCGCCGCGGGTGATCCAGGCCCGCATCCGCGCCGGGGAGACCCCCGAGCAGGTCGCGGAGTCCTCCGGCACCCGGGTCGAGCGGATCATGCGCTTCGCCCACCCCGTCCTGCAGGAACGCGAGCGGGTGGCCGAGCAGGCCCGCGGCGCCCGCGTCCGGCTGAGCGAGGGCACGCCCAGCGTGCCGCTGGAGCAGTTCATGGCCGAGCGGCTGCGGCTGCTGGGCGCCGACCTGGACGCCGTCAGCTGGGACGCCCACCGCAGCGAGGACGGCACCTGGCAGGTGCGCGCCGCCTGGCGGGCCGGCCACAAGTCCGGCACGACGCACTGGCGCTACGACATCCCGGCCCGCACGGTCACCCCGCTGGACGCGGCCACCATGGACTTCGCCGAGGGCACCCGGCTGGTGCGCGTCGTCCCCGACGTCCCGCACGGCCTCCCGCCCGCGCCGCTCCCCCGCCGGTCCATGGCGATGGTCCCCGCGGCCGAGCTGACCGACGCCGAGGAGCTCGACACCGAGGACCGGTTCGACGCCGACGACCACGTGCGCGACGTCGTCCCCGCCGACGGCACCCCGGCCGACGTCCCGCCCGGTGCCGACGACCTCGACGGCACCGAGCTGCCCGAGGACACCCGCAGCCCCTACGACGACGAGGTCGACCCGGACACCCAGGAGACCGTCGTGCTGGGCACCCTCATGGACGGCGAGACCGAGGACCCGCGGGCCCGGATCCCGGCTTGGGAGGACATCGTCTTCGGCGTCCGCCGCCGCCGCTGAACGACCTCCCCGCACGCCCGGCGCGGGTCCTCCACGGGCCATGAGCCGATCCGAGACGGTCTCGGCGTAAAACCGGTCGAAGCTGTCGGTGCGGCGACATAGCCTCTGCTCGCCATGACCCAGCCTGCCGAGAACCCCGCCGACGAGCAGGGGCGGCTCTCGGCCCTGCGGCGACTGCTGCCCTTCGCCCGGCCGTACCGCGGCCTGATCGCCCTCACCTTCACCGGGGCGCTGCTGGCCACGCTCGCCCAGCTGGCCGTCCCGCTGCTCACCCGGCGCATCGTCGACGGCCCGATCGCCGACGGTGACCGGGGCGCCCTGGTGCCGCTGCTGGGTCTGGCCCTGCTCTTCGGCACGGCCGAGGCGGCGCTGATGTTCCTGCGGCGCTGGGCCATGGGCAACAGCAGCCTGGCCATCGAGCGCGACCTGCGCGACACCCTCTACCAGCGGCTGCAGCGGCTGCCGGTGGGCTTCCACGAGGGCTGGTCGTCGGGGCAGCTGCTGTCCCGGGCCACCTCCGACGTGTCCACCATCCGCCGGTTCGTCGGCTTCGGCGCCGTCTTCCTCGTGGTCAACCTGGTCACCTGCGTGGTGGTCGGCGCCCTGCTGGTGGTCACCTACTGGCCGCTGGGGGTGGCCGTGCTGGTCACCAGCGTGCCGCTGATCGCCTTCGGGCTGGGCTTCGAGAAGCGGTACAACGCCCAGTCCCGCGCCGTGCAGGACGAGCAGGGCGAGCTGGCCACCGACGTCGAGGAGGCGGTGCAGGGCATCCGGGTGGTCCGGTCGCTGGGCCGCAGCGGGCTGGTGTTCGGCCGCTACGACCGCAAGGCGCTGCGGCTGCGCGAGCTGCAGTTGACCAAGGTCCGCACGCTCGCGGTGATCTGGTGCATGTTCGAGTTCCACCCGCAGATCACCCTGGCGATCGTCCTGGTCGGCGGCGCCCTCGCGGTCAACACCGGCGCGCTCACCGTCGGCGGGCTGGTCGGCTTCGTCGCGCTGTTCACCGTGCTGCTCTGGCCGATCCTGTCGCTGGGCTTCCTGCTGGCCCAGGCCCAGGAGACCGCCAGCGCCTGCGACCGGGTCGGCGAGCTGCTCGACGCTCCGCTGACCGTCACCGACGCCCCCGGCGTGCAGCCGGCCGAGGTCGCCCGGCCGGCCCGGCTGCGCTTCGAGGACGTCGGCTTCCGCTTCCCCGGCGCCGGTGACCCGGTGCTGGCCGGCATCGACCTCGACGTCGCCCCCGGCGAGACGGTCGCCCTGGTCGGCGCCACCGGGTCGGGCAAGACCACGCTCACCGCCCTGGTCCCCCGGCTGCTGGACGTGACCCGCGGCCGGGTCACCCTCGACGGCCACGACGTGCGCGACCTGCCGCTGTCCCAGGTGCGCAGCGTCGTCGCCACCGCCTTCGAGGAGGCGACGCTGTTCTCGATGAGCGTCCGGGAGAACGTCACCCTGGGACGTCCGGGGGCCAGCGAGGCCGACGTCGAGGAGGCGCTGCGGGTCGCCCAGGCCGACTTCGTGCACGACCTCCCCTGGGGCCTGGACACCCGGATCGGCGAGCAGGGGCTGTCGCTGTCCGGGGGGCAGCGGCAGCGCCTGGCGCTGGCCCGCGCGGTGCTGGGCCGGCCCTCGGTGCTGGTGCTCGACGACCCGCTGTCGGCGCTGGACGTGCACACCGAGGCGCTCGTCGAGCACGCGCTGCGCGAGGTGCTGGCCCAGACGACCGCCCTGGTGGTCGCGCACCGGGCCTCCACCGTGCTGCTGGCCGACCGGGTCGCCCTGCTCCAGCACGGGCGGATCACCGCGGTCGGCCGGCACAGCGACCTGCTCGCCGAGGTGCCCGCCTACCGCGAGCTGCTGTCCAGCTCCGCCGAGCTCGCCGGCGCCGGCGAGGGAGGTGCCCGGTGACCAGCCCCGGCTCCGGTGCCGCGGCCACCACCTCCGCCGGCGGCGCCCCCGCGGACGCGCACGCCGACTGGCGGGGCGTGTCCACCGAGGAGGACGACGCGCTGACCGCCTCGGCCAGCACCTTCCTGCGCGGCCGCTCGCGGCGGCTGCTCGGGGAGCTGGTGCGCCCGCACCGGCGGTCGCTGTGGTGGCTGCTGGCGGTCGTCGTCGTGCAGAACCTCGCCTGGCTGGCCGGGCCTTTCCTCATCGGCGTCGGGATCGACTCCGCCGTCCCGGCCCTGCTCGACGGCGACTCCGGGCCGCTGGTCTGGACGACGGTGGCGCTGGTCGCCGCCGCACTGCTCGACACCGGCTCCCGCTACCTGTTCCTCACCGGCTCGGGCCGGGTCGGGCAGGAGGTCCTGCTGGCCCTGCGCCGGCGGGTGTTCACCCACGTGCAGCAGCTGCCGCTGTCCTTCCACGAGCGCTACACCTCGGGCAAGACGATCAGCCGGCTGACCAGCGACGTCGAGGCGCTGGCCGAGCTGCTCGACGAGGGCCTCGACGGGCTGCTCACCGCCCTGTTCAGCATCACCACCATCGGGGTGGTGCTGCTGTTCCTGGACCTGCCGCTGGGGCTGGTCGCGCTGCTGGGCTTCCCGCTGCTGTACCTGGTGGGCCGCTGGTTCCAGCGGCAGACCACGGTCGCCTACCGGCGCACCCGGCAGACGATCGCGGCGCTGATCGTGCAGTTCACCGAGACCTTCGGCGGCATCCGCGCGGTCCAGGCCTTCCGCCGGGAGCCGCGCAACGACGAGCTGCACGCCCGGCTCAACGAGGAGAACCGGCAGGCCAACCACCGGGCGTTCTGGCTGATCGCGGTCTTCGTCCCGGCGGTCACGATGATCGGCAACGTCATCACCGTGGCGGTGCTCGGCTACGGCGCCGTGCGGGTGATGGACGGTGACATCCAGGTCGGTGTGCTCACCGCGTTCCTGCTCTACCTGCGCCGGTTCTTCGACCCGCTGCAGGACATCGCGATGTTCTACAACAGCTACCAGTCGGCGACCGCGGCGCTGGAGAAGCTGTCCGGGGTGCTCGAGGAGCGCTCCACGGTGCCCGAGCCGGCCGACCCGCACCCGCTGCCGGCGCCCATCGCCGGGGAGGTCGTCTTCGACGGCGTCCGGTTCGGGTACGGCGCCGCGACCGTGCTGCCGGGCCTGGACCTGACCATCCCGGCCGGGCAGACGGTCGCGCTGGTCGGGGCGACCGGGGCCGGCAAGTCGACGCTGGCGCGGCTGGCGGCCCGCTTCTACGACCCCGGCGACGGCGTGGTGCGGCTCGACGGGGTGTCCCTCACCCGCCTGGCCGACGCCGACCTGCGGCGCGCGGTGGTCATGGTGACCCAGGAGAGCTTCCTGTTCTCCGGGTCGATCGCGGACAACATCGGGTTCGGCCGGCCCGACGCCGACCGCACCGAGATCGAGGCGGCGGCCCGGGCGATCGGCGCCGACGGCTTCATCCGCGCGCTCCCCGAGGGCTACGACACCGACGTCCGCAAGCGCGGCGGCCGGCTGTCGGCTGGGCAGCGGCAGCTGGTCAGCTTCGCCCGCGCGTTCCTCGCCGACCCGGCGGTGCTGGTGCTCGACGAGGCCACCAGCTCCCTGGACGTGCCCAGCGAGCGACTGGTGCAGGAGGCGCTGCGCACCCTGCTGGCCGACCGGACGGCGCTGATCATCGCCCACCGGCTGTCCACCGTGGAGTTCGCCGACCGGGTGCTGGTGATGGAGGCCGGGCGGATCGTCGAGGACGGCTCCCCCGCCGAGCTGGTGGGCGGCACCGGCCGGTTCGCCGACCTGCACCGCGCCTGGGCCGACAGCCTGGTCTGACGAAGTTGAAGGACCCTCCTGCCCCCCACCCTTCGCCAGCTCAGGGCGGGCCCCTGCAGGAGGGCCAGGGGCCCACATGGACAAGCCGCTGACGGTCACAGCTGTGGAGTCGCTGGGAGTCGGGGTGGCGCGGAACAGGGTGTCCGAGATGATCGTTTCGGGTAGCAGTGGGTCGGCCGTCGTCCCTGGTGGACCGCGCGGCAGCCGGATCGTCCGGCCGCCGCCAGCAGACCGGCCCGGAACGGAGATCGACATGTCAGCGTCTGTGTCCATGCCCCTCGGCGGCGTGCAGGTCGGGTCCTACGACGACTACACCCAGGCCCAGCGGGCGGTGGACCACCTCTCCGACGAGAAGTTCCCCGTCGAGAACGTGACGATCATCGGCAGCGACCTGCGGATGGTCGAGCGGGTCACCGGCCGGCTCAGCTGGGGCCGCGCGCTCGCCGCCGGTGCCGCGAGCGGCGCCTGGTTCGGCTTCTTCGTCGGCCTGCTGCTCAGCATCTTCGCCGAGGACGGCAGCGCCTGGTTCGGCTCGATCCTCACCGGTCTGCTGATCGGCCTGGTCTTCGGTGCCGTGTTCGGCGCGGTCGGGTACGCGGCCTCCCAGGGCAAGCGCGACTTCACCAGCACCAGCAAGGTGGTCGCCAGCCGCTACGACGTGATGTGCAACCCGCAGTTCGCCGAGCAGGCGCGGGCGCACCTCGCCCGTCTCTCGCTCCGCGGCTGAACCGTCCGGGACGGCGCCCGCCGCGGCGCCGTCCCGCTCAGCCGGGACCACGGCCTCGCCAGGACCGGCCGCGGGTGGCGCGGTCAGCGCAGGGTGGCGAAGGTGATCGCCGCTGCGGCGGCGACCCCCAGGGAGTCCACGCCCGACCGCATCGGGATCCGGGCCCGCACGTCCACCGCGGCCTGCGCCTGCGGGGTGAGCCCCGGGCCCTCGGCGCCCAGCAGCACCGCCGTCCGTGGGTGGGCCCGCGCGTCGATCCCGGTCAGGTCGACCGCGTCGGCGGCCGGGGTCAGCGCCACCGTCTCGTAGCCGGCGGCGCGCACCTTCGCCAGGTCACCCGGCCAGTCGGTGAGCACCGCGATCGGCAGCGACAGGACGTGGCCCATCGACACCCGCACGCACCGCCGGTACAGCGGGTCGGCGCAGGTCGGGTCCAGCAGCAGGCCGTCGATGCCCAGCGCCACCGCCGAACGGGCGATCGACCCGATGTTCTCGTGGTCGTTGAGCCCCTCGAGCACGGCCAGCCGCCGGGGCGCCGCGGGGTCCGGCCCCGCGAGCAGCTCGTCGAGGTCGGCCGGGGGCAGCCGGTCGGCCGAGGCCAGCACACCGCGGGTCAGCCGGAAGCCGATCACCTCCGACAGCACCCACCGGTCGGCCTCGTAGGCCGGGATGCCGTCGGGCAGCTGCAGGTCGGCGACCCGGCCGGGGATGCCGAAGACGCTGCGCACCGGGTAGGGCGAGGCGAGGAGCCGTTGCACGGCCGGCACGCCCTCCACGATCACCGGGCCGGTGCCGCGTTCGGTGCCCGGCTTCCGGTCACCGGCGACCAGGTCGCGGAAGTCGGCGATCCGCTCGTCGGCCGGGTCGGTGATCAGCACGGGCGCGGAGGACACGACGACGATCATCCCCGTCGCCGTCCGGCGGTCCCCGGCAGGTTCGACGGGCGCTATCCCGTCGCACACCGCACGATCGACGGCGTGAGCAGCCTGGGCACGACGGTCATCGGCGGTGGCATCTCCGGGATCGCCTGCGCCCGCGCGCTGGCCGAGCAGGGCAGGGCGGTGCAGGTGCTCGACCGCGGCCGGCGCCTCGGTGGCCGGATGGGCGGCCGGACGCTGCACGGCCGGGTCGTCGACCTGGGCGCCTCCTACCTGACCGTCGGCGCGGACTCCCCCTTCGCCCCGGTCGTCGCCGGCTGGGTCGACCGCGGCCTGGCCCGGCCCTGGACCGACACCTTCGCCGTCGCCGGGCCCGACGGCGTCGAGCAGACCAAGACCGGCCCGATGCGCTACGGCACGGCCGGGGGCCTGCGCACCCTGGTCGAGGACCTCGCCACCGGCCTGGACGTCGAGCTGGAGCGCACCGTGCACGCGGTCACCGGCGGCGACCGGCCCTCGGTCGACGGCCGGCCCACCGACGCCGTCGTCCTGGCCATGCCCGACCCGCAGGCGACCCGGCTGGTGACCCCGGACGCCGACGTCCCGGACGCCGACTGGCAGCCCACCCTCTCGGTCGCCCTCGGCTGGCCGACCCGGCGCTGGGCCGCCGACCTGCACGGGGCGTTCGTGCACGACTCCCCCGTCCTGGACTGGCTGGCCGACGACGGCGACCGGCGCGGCGACGGTGCCGCGGTCCTGGTCGCCCACAGCACCGCCGCGTTCGCCGCCGACCACCTCGAGGACCCCGACGCGGCGGCCCCGGCGGTCGCGGCGGCGGTGCGCGCCGCGCTCGGCATCTCCGAGGAGCCCGAGTGGAGCCACGTGCACCGCTGGAGCTTCGCCAAGCCCGCGCACGCCCGCGAGGCGCCCTTCGACCTCACCGGCGGGCTGGGCCTGTGCGGTGACGGCTGGTCGGCGCCGTCCAAGGTCGAGAGCGCCTGGCGCTCCGGCGACGCCCTGGGGCACGCGCTGGCCGCCGCCCTCCCCGCCTGACCCCGGGACGGGACGCGCGTGCCGGGCGGCTTCGCCCCACCTCCCGGCCCGGCCGTGGCCGGCGCCGAGATCGAACGCTCGCAGGGCTCGGTGCCCAAGGCCGTGCTCCGTGCGATCGGCGTCCCCGCCCTGGTGGCCACCGTCATCGGGGTGGCCTTCGTCGTGGTCTTCCTCGGCGCCTTCCACGCGGCCCAGCCGCACGACCTGCCGGTCGGCGTGGTCGCTGACCCCGCTCAGGTCGACCAGGTGCGGGCGGCGCTGGACCGGGCGGCACCGGGGGACTTCGCCGTCCAGGGCGTGGCCGACGAGGCCGCCGCCCGCGCCGCGGTGCTGCGGCACGACCTCTACGGCGTCTACCTGCCCGGGACGCCGTCCCGGCTGCTGACCGCCGGGGCCAACGGGCAGGGCGTCACGACGACGCTCACCCAGGCCTTCGCCCCGGTCGCGCAGGCGGCCGGCGGGCCGCTCCAGCCCGAGGACCTCATGCCCCTGGCGCCGGGCGACTCCCGCGGGCTGGGCATCTTCTACGCCGCCTTCGGGGTGGTGCTCGGCGGCTTCCTGTTCGGCATCCAGACCTACTCGGCGGCCCCGAAGCTGCCGCTGCGCTGGCGGGTCGTGAGCATCCTGCTGTTCGCGGTGGTCTCCGGGCTGCTGGTCTCCTGGGCCGCCGCCGTCCTCTTCGCCGCCGTCCCCGCCGGCTTCGGCACGGTCGCGGTGCTGGTCGGGCTGCTCGCGCTCGCCGTGGCGGCCCCGGCCGCGCTGGTGCTGCGGACGATCGGCTCAGCCGGCACGTTCGTCACCTCACTGGGGCTGGTGATCCTCGGCAACGCCAGCAGCACCGGCAACCTCCCCGCCGCCTACCTCCCGCCCTGGCTGGAGCCGCTGTCGAGCGTCCTGCCGCCGGGGGTCGCGGTGCGGGCGCTGCGCGGGGCCGCCTACTTCGCCGACGACGGCGTCGCCCGGGCGTACTGGGTGCTGGGGCTGTGGGCGGTCGTCCCGTTGCTGCTCATCGCCGGACTCGACGCGTTCCGCCGACGCAGCGCCCCCTGATCCCGCTACCGTGACCGCCGCGCATCCCTCGTCCGGGGTGCCCTGGTCCTGGGGGGTCCAGCTGGTCATCGCAGCGGCCGAAGAGGTGGGCATGCAGCCGACCCACCGGGACCACGCAGGACCGGTGCCCCGTGCTGCCTTCCCACGCCTGGCCGTGGGGATGGCCGTCCTGGGCCTCGCGGTCGGCGCCGTCTTCCCCTTCTTCGCCGAGCTGCTGGGCGTGCCGGCCGTCTACGCCCAGACCCCGGACTTCCGGGGGGCGTGCCTGGCCGCCGGCCTCGTGCTGGGTGCGGCCAACTGGCTGCTGGCCCGGCACGTCATCGGCACCCGGCTGCGCGTCCTGGCCGACCGGCTCGGGGACGTGGCAGCCGTCGCCGCCGACCCCGTGGCGCTCGCCTCCGGCTCCGCGCCGCCGGTGACCGACCTGGCGATCCCGGTCCACTCGACCGACTCCCTCGGCGCCGCGGCGACCGCCTTCAACGCCCTGCTGACCGCGCTGGAGCGCGAGCGCCGTTTCCGGTCGGTCGTGCACGCCACGAACGACGTGATGGTGCTGCTCACCGACGACGGCCGCGTCGCCTTCGTCTCCGACTCCGTCACCGAGGTGCTCGGCTGGACCCGCGCGGAGCTGCAGGACCGGCACGCCAGCGACCTGCTCTTCCCCGAGGACGACCACCTGTTCACCGACGCCGGGGCGCCGATCACCAACGAGGGCGAGCCCTCACAGGTGTTCCTGGTGCGGGTCCGGCACGCCGCCGGCGGCTACCGGCACCTGGAGGTCAGCTCCTCCGACCGGCGCGACGACCCGGACATCGCAGCGCTGCTGCTCACCGCCCGCGACGTCACCGAGCGGCTGGAGCTGCAGCGCCGACTGGCCCACCAGGCCACCCACGACGACCTGACCGGCCTGCCCAACCGCGCCGCCCTGCTGGCCCGCGGCGCCGAGCTGCTGGCCGGCCCGGTCCGGCTGGCGGTGCTGCTGATGGACCTGGACCGGTTCAAGGAGGTCAACGACACCCTGGGCCACAGCTACGGCGACCGGCTGCTCGCCCAGATCGGCCCCCGGCTCACCCCGCTGCTGCGCGAGGTCGACCTGGTCGCCCGGCTGGGCGGGGACGAGTTCGCCGTCCTGCTGCCGGACGTGACGCCGGAGGAGGCGGCCGCGGCGGCGGCCCGGTTGCGGACCGCGCTGGCCGCCCCCTTCCCCGTCGACGGGTTCGTCCTGGACGTCGACGTCAGCATCGGGGTGGCCGTCGGGTCCGGGCCCGGGGAGATCGGCGGGCTGCTGCGCCAGGCCGACGTCGCGATGTACACCGCCAAGGAACGGAAGAGCGGCGTGGAGCTCTACGACCCGCGGACCGACGGCCACGACCGCGGCCGGTTGCGCCGGCTGGGGCACCTGCAGCAGGGCTGACCGGGCCGCACCTCCCGCTGCTGGTTGCGCCCAGCACCTAGGCTCTCGCCTCGATGACCGACGCCGAGGGCTTCCGCTTCGCCGCCGACCCGCTGGACGCCCCCGTCTTCACCGAGGCACCCGCCGCGGCCGCCACCTGTCGCGGGGTGGGCAAGACCTACCGGACGGCGACCGAGTCGGTGACCGCACTGGACGACGTCACGCTGTCGATCCCGCGGGCGCGGGTCACGGTGGTGGTCGGGCCGTCGGGGTCGGGCAAGTCCTCGCTGCTGCGGCTGCTGGCCTGCATCGACTCCCCCGACACCGGCGAGGTGCACGTCGCCGGCCAGCGGGTCGACCGGCTCGGCGCCCGGGGCCGCCGCCGGCTGCGCCAGCGGCAGGTCGCCTACCTCTTCCAGCGGCCGGGCGAGAACCTCCTGCCCTACCTCGACGCCGTCGCCCAGGTCCGGCTGGCCGCGTCGCTGCGCGGTGCCCCGGTCACCGAGGCCGACGCGGTGGCTCTGCTGGACCGGCTCGGGCTGGCCGGCCGCGCCGACCACCACCCGGCGCAGCTGTCCGGTGGTGAGCAGCAGCGCCTCGCGGTGGCCTGCGGCGTGGTCGGTGACCCCGCCCTGGTCGTGGCCGACGAGCCGACCGCCGAGCTGGACACCGCGGCCGCCGAGCGGGTGCTGACCGCGATGGAGGACCTCGCCGCGGCCGGGGTCGCCTTCGTCCTCTCCTCCCACGACCCGCGGGTGATGGCCATCGCCGACGGCTTCGTCCGGCTCGACCACGGCCGGCTGGTGGACGCGTGAGCGCCGGCGGGTTCACCGGGACCGGGCTGGTGAAGCGGTTCTCCCGCGGCGCGGAGATGGTCACCGCGCTCGCCGGGGTCGACCTGCGCGTGGACGCCGGGGAGCTGGTGGCGCTCGTGGGCCCCTCGGGCTCGGGCAAGAGCACCCTGCTGGCGCTGCTGTGCGGCTGGGAGACCGCCGACGAGGGCCGGCTGGCCTACCTGGGCCCGCTGGCCGGCCGGCCCCCGGTCTCGCTGGGCTGGCCGGAACTGGCGCTCGTGCCGCAGGCGCTCGGCCTGGTCGCCGACCTCAGCCTCGCCGACAACGTGCTGCTGCCGGCCCGGCTGCGCGGCACGGCCGCCGCCGAGCAGGCCCGGGCCACCTCGCTGCTGACCGACTTCCGCGTCGACCACCTGGCCGACCGGTACCCGCACCAGGCCTCGCTGGGCGAGCAGCAACGGGTCGCCGTGGCGCGCGCCCTGCTGCTGCGCCCGGCGGTGCTGCTGGCCGACGAGCCCACCGCCCACCAGGACCGCGGCAACGCCGACCGGCTGCTCGACGCCGTCGCCGGCGCCGCCCGCGCGGGCGCGGCCGTGCTGATCGCCACCCACGACGAGCTGGCCTGGGCCCGCGCCGACCGGGTGCTGTCGATGCGCGACGGCACGCTCACCGACGGGCCCCCGGCGTGAGCCGGCCCCCGCTGTGGCGGCTGGCGCCGTGGACCCGGGCGCCGCTGCTCGGACTGCGCCAGCCCGCCGCGGTGATCGCGGTGCTGGTGACCTCGGCGATCCTGGCCTGCGCGGTCGCCTCGGCCCCGCTCTTCCTGTCCTCGGCACGGTCCGGTGCGCTGCAGCAGCAGCTGTCCCAGCGCTGCGAGGAGGTGGGCCGCCCGCAGACCGGGGTGGACAGCCTGCTCGTCGACGAGCAGGGCCGACCCGTGGACGGCGGTGACGGCAGCACCCGGCCGGAGGTCGACGCCCGGCTCCTGCAGGCGTGGGCGGACGCCGGGCTGGACGCCGAACCGGTGCTGGCCACCGCCGCCATCGGGTCCTCGGACGCCTCCTCGGCCGGCATCGGGGTCCTGGGCCCCGACGGCGAGGCGCTGTCCCAGCCGTCCACCCTCTTCCAGCGCCCGGCGGCCCTGGACCACGTCCAGGTGGTCGACCGCGGGGACGGGGCCGGGGTCTGGGTGCCGGAGACCGTCGCCGAGCAGGACGGCCTGTCCGTGGGCGACGTGCTGTCCTTCGGCGACCAGCAGGCGCCGGTGGTCGGGGTCTACCGCGACCTCGCCGTGGCCAACGCCGACGACCGGTACTGGTGCGACTACCGGTTGCTGTTCGCCAACGAGGCATCGGCCGACCGCGCCCCGCCGGCCATGCTGCTCACCACGGACGAGCCGACCTTCTACCGGCTCGCCACGGCCGCGGCCGGCGGCGCCGTCCGGCTGCAGCAGGTCCCGGTCGACGCCTCGACCCTGTCGGTCAGCGGTGCCCGCCGCCTGCTCGACACCCAGCAGCGGATCGTCGACGACTCGGGGCTGCCGCCGGAGTACGACGGCGCCTCCCCGGCCGTGGCCGTGCCCAACGACCGGCTGGCCGCCGTCATCGACCGGGCCGAGCTCATCCAGTCCGGACTCCGCGGGCCGGTGGTCCCGGTCGCCGTCGCCGGCGCGCTGCTGGCCCTCGTCCTGGTCGCCGCCGCCGGCAGCTTCTGGGCCGACCGCCGGGCCACCGAGGTACGGCTGCTGGCCGCCCGCGGGGTGGGCCCGGTGCCGCTGGCCGGCAAGGCCGCCCTGGAGCTGGCCCTGCCCGCGCTGGCCGGCGCCGCGCTGGGCTGGACGGCCTCCCGGTTGCTGATCGCCGGGCTGGGCCCGGCCGACGACCTCGACCCCGCGGCCACCACCGCCGCGGCCTGGGCCGGAGTGGCCGCGTTCGTGGTCGGTCTCGGCGCGGCCTCGGTCGTCGCCGGGCTGCGGGCGCGCAGCACCGCGGAACGGCCACTGGGGGCCGCCGCCCGCTGGCCGTCCCGGGTGCCGTGGGAACTGCTGCTCCTCGCCGCAGCCGCGGTCTGCTGGGTGCTGCTGCAGAGCCGCGAGGCGATCGTCAGCGTCGGCTACGTCGCGCAGGTCAACGGGTTGCTGGTCGCCTTCCCGCTGCTGGCGATCGCCGGTACCGCGGTGCTGCTCGGCCGCGGGGTCACCGCGCTGCTCCCCCGGCTGCGCCGCTGGGCCGGCCGCCGGTCACCGGCGGTGTTCCTCGCGGTCAACCGGCTCACCGCGGCCCGGCTGGCCACCGGCACGCTGCTGGTCGCGGTCACCCTGCCGGTCGCCGTCCTCGGGTACACCGCGACGCTGACCGCCAGCTCCCAGACGACGCTGGACGCGAAGGTCGGCGTGCAGATCGGTGCGGCGGCGGCCGCCACGACGGTCACCCGGATCGAGCCGACGCCGGAGGTCGTGGCCGCCGGCACCTACCTCCTCCGCTACGACGGCAGCGCCGCCGAGGGCGCTGCAGCGGACAGCACCGCCCGCGGCCGCCCCGACGTCCAGGTGCTCGCCGTCGACCCCACCGACTTCGCCGGCACCGCGTTCTGGGACGACTCCTTCGCCGACGCCTCGCTGCCCGAGCTGATGGCCGCCCTCCAGGGGCCCGAGGTCGACGGCCGGCTGCCGGTGGTGGCTGCAGGGCTCTCCCCCGGCGACCCCGGCCTGCGGCTGGGCAGCGCCGAGGTGCCGGCGCAGGTGGTCGCGGAGGCGCGGGTGCTGCCCGGACGGCGCACCGCCGACCCGGTCGTGCTCGTGGCGGCGGACCGGCTCCCGCAGATCGAACGGTCCGCCGGCGCCGCGCGCTCCGCCGAGCTCTGGGTGCGCGAGGACCTGTCGGGCGCGGTGGACGCCCTCGCCCGGTCCGGCGCGATGAACATCCGCACGCTCGACCCGGCCGGCGTCCAGGAGCGGGCCAACTTCCTCGGCATCACCTGGACCTTCGGCTACCTCTCCGCGCTCGCCGTCTTCGTCGGGGTGATCGCCGTCGGCGGCCTGCTGCTGTACCTGGAGGCCCGCTCGCGCACCCGGGTGTCGGGCTACGTGATGGCCCGCCGGCTCGGCCTGACCCGGGGCGCGCACCTGCGCTCGCTGGGGGTCGAGCTGGCCGGGGTGGCCGTCGTCGGCTCGGTGCTGGGCGGCGTGCTGGCTGCCGGGGCCGTCGCGCTGGTGTACCGGCGGCTGGACGTCGACCTGCTCCGGCCGCCCACCCCGCTGCTCGACGTCCCGTGGTCGGCGCTGGCCGGCAGCGTGGTCGTCGTCCTGGTCGTGGCCGGGCTGGCCGCGCTCTACGCCCAGCGGGCCGCCGACCGGGCCGACCCGGCGTCGGTGCTGCGCGAGGACGCCTAGGAGGACCCTGCTGCGGGGCCGGGGGGCAGGTCAGGACCGAGGGGCCAGGAGGTGACCCGCTCGTAGCGGGGGGTGGGGCCCAGGTGGCTGCGCCACAGCACGACCTCGGGCGCGGTCCACACCGGGCCGCGGTACCCGGCCAGGCGCTCGGGCAGGTCGGCGTCGGCGTCCTGCCCGGCGCGCCAGCGGCCCACGGTCAGGTGCGCCCGGAACGGCCGGTCCTCCACGGGCAGCCCGACGCCGCGGGCCGCGTCGGCCAGCCGCCCGGCCAGCGCGGTCAGCGGGACGACGTCCCCGGCCAGCCCCGCCCAGCAGACCGCCGGACGGCGCCGCGAGCCGAACCGGCCGGCCTCGGCCAGCTGCAGCGACAGCGCCGGCGCCCCCGCGACCGCGGGTCCCACCGCGGCGGTCAGTGGGGCGAGCAGCGGGGCGGGGACCTCGCCGAGGAAGACGAGGGTGAGGTGCCAGCGGCCGGGCGGGGTCCAGTGCGGGGCACCGGGTGCCGCCCGCAGCGGGTCGAGTGCGCGGTCGAGGTCGGCGACCGCGGCCGGGGGCGGGTCGACGGCGAGGAAGAGCCGGCCGGCCGAGCCGGGAGCCGGCTCGGTCAGCCGGACACCACCAGGCCTGCGGCCTCGAGCTGGCTGAGCAGCCGGAGCCGCTCCAGCTCCCGGGTCGCCGGCGGCTCGGTGCGCAGCCGGTGCGGCACCTGGAGCAGGTCGGCGGCCTCCATCAGCACGTCGTCGTAGGCGGCCAGCAGGTCGCGGCGGCGTTCGGCGGAGAGCCCGCCGGGCACCATCGACAGCTCGCCGGTGAGCCGGCGCAGGTCGGCGGCGACCACCTGCAGCGGGCGGCGCGGGCCGGTGACGGCGCGCTGGGCGCCCGTGCCGGGGCTGCGGCGGCCGGCCGGGTGGTGGCCTGCGGCGGCCGGCCGCGGGGTCGCCGGCCCGGCGACCCGGGGCGGTGACGGGGCGGGGCGCGGCGGGGGCGGAGGTGGCTCCTCCGCGACGGCGGAGGAGGACCGGATCATCCGGATCAGCAGCCGGATCACCAGGGCGAGGAGGATCGCGGCCACGACGAAGAGCGCGGCGGCGCCGCCGAGGGGCAGCAGCGACGCCCCGGCTTGTTCGGAGACCGACCCTGGTGGGGGCACCCAGCGACGGTATCGCCGTCAGCGTCGAGTCACAACGCCGACGCTCAGTGCGACTGTGGACGAGCTGGATCCGGTGCCACCTGGTCGCCGGTGACCGCCTCCGCGGGCACGCCACCGTCGGCCTCCTCGGCCAGCACGGCGACCTGCTGCGGCGGGGCGGTCGCGGCCACGTGCAGCTGCAGCCGCGGCGGCAGGACGTGCATCTCCAGCCGCACCCGGCGACCGCGGGCCAGCACCGCGCCGGCGGCCACGGCGACGACCACGCACACCAGCCCACCGGTGATCAGGCCCCACGGTGCACCCAGTCGCTCGGAGATCCAGCCGATCAGCGGCGCGCCCACCGGGGTCCCGCCCAGGAACGCCATGAAGTACAGCGCCAGCACCCGCCCGCGCCACTGCGGCTCGACACCCAGCTGCACGAAGCTGTTGCACGCCACGCTGAACACCAGCGCAGCAGCACCGGTGGGGATGAGCAGGGCCGCGAAGGCGTAGTAGTTGCCCATCAGCCCGCTCACCACCAGCAGCACCCCGAAGGCGACGGCGGAGACGATCAGGAACCGCTGCAGCGGGCGGGTGCTGCGCCGGGTGGACAGCAGCGCACCGGACAGCGAGCCGACGGCGTAGGCGGTCGACAGCAGGCCGAACGCCCCGGCACCGAGCCCGAACACCTCGCGGGCCATCAGCGCGATGGTGATCTGGGAGTTGAACCCGAACGTCCCCAGCGTGAAGGCCAGGCCCATCGCCAGCATGAGGTCGGGGTGCTGGCGGGTGTAGGCCAGCGTCTGCCGCAGCTGCCCCCGCGAGCGCGGGGCCGGTGGGCTCGGGTCGAGCTCGTCGGCGCGCATCAGCAGCAGCGCGGCGATCGTGGTGGCGAAGCTGGCGGCGTTGACCAGGAACGCCGGCGCGGTGCTGCCGCCGGACACCGCGATCAGCCCGCCGGCCACCGCCGGGCCCACGAGCCGGGCGGCGTTGAAGACGGTCGAGTTGAGGCTGACCGCGTTGGCCAGCAGGTCGGGTCCGACCATCTCGGAGACGAACGACTGCCGCACCGGGACGTCGAGGGAGGAGACCACCCCGACCAGCAGCGCCAGCAGGTAGACGTGCCACAGGGCGACGGAGTCGGTGGCCACCAGCAGCCCGAGGCCGAGGGCGAGCACGCCCATGACGGCCTGGGTGACCATCAGCACCCGCCGCTTGTCGTACCGGTCGGCCAGCACGCCGCCGTAGAAGCTGAAGAACAGGCTCGGCCCGAACTGCAGGGCGGTGGTGATGCCCAGCGCGACGCCGCTGTCCCCGGACAGCTGCAGCACGAGCCAGTCCTGGCCGATGCGCTGCATCCAGGTGCCGGTCTGGCTGACCAGGTTGGCCGAGACGTACAGCCGGAAGTTGTGGGCACGCAGCGCCCGGAACGAGCCGGTGCGGGGTGCGGGGTCAGCAGCCGTCGAGGTCACCCACTGGCGAGCTCGTCCATGATCACCGCGGCCTGGCGCAGCACCTCGCGCTGCTCGGCGGTCAGCTGCTGCAGCTGGCCGGACAGCCACGCCTCCCGGGCGCGGACCTCCTCGGTGAGCAGCTCCTCCGCGGCCGGGGTCAGGCCGATGACGACCTGCCGCCCGTCGGTGGGGTGCGGCGTCCGGGTGACCAGGCCCTGGGACTCCAGGGCGACGACGACCCGGGTCATCGACGGCGGCTGCACCCGCTCGTGCGCGGCCAGCTCCCCCGGGCTCATCGGCCCGTGGCGCTTGAGCGTCGACAGCGCGGCCAGGTGGGTGAGCGTGACCGTGGTGTCGACCCGCTGGTTGCGCAGCCGGCGGGACAGGCGCATGACGGCCAGCCGCAGGTCGTGGGCGAGCGCCGCGGTGTCCAGCGTCGTCCGTGTCACGTCGCCACCTTAGTAGGAGTCCGAAGCCTGCCTAACGATCGATCGCCCCTGGCCCCCCTTCAGGGGCCCGCACCGAGCGTGCGAGGGGTGGGGGGAAGGGGGTCCTCCTAGAGCAGCTGCTGGATCGGGTCGAGCGCGAAGTAGACGACGAAGACCCCGGCCACCAGCCACATCAGCGGGTGCACGTCGCGGCCGCGGCCGGTGGCGACCCGCAGCAGCACGTAGCTGACCACCCCGGCGCCGATGCCGTTGGTGATCGAGTAGGTGAAGGGCATCAGCGCGATGGTCAGGAACGCCGGGATGACCAGGGACATGTCGCCCCACTCGAGGTCCCGGATCTGGCTGATCATCATGGCGCCGACGATCACCAGCACCGGGGCGGCGGCCTCGGACGGGACGACCTGCACCAGCGGGGTGAAGAAGGTGGCGACCAGGAAGAGCAGGCCGGTCACCACGCTGGCCAGCCCGGTGCGGGCGCCGTCGCCGACGCCGGCCGCGCTCTCGATGTAGGTCGTGTTGGACGAGACGCTGGCTGCGCCACCGGCCGCGGCGGCCAGCGAGTCGACCAGCAGCACCGGCTGGGAGCGGGGCAGGTTGCGGTTCTCGTCGAGCAGGTCGCCCTCGGCACCGACGGCGGTGACCGTGCCGACGGTGTCGAAGAAGTCGGCGATCATGATCGAGAAGACGATGAGGACGGCGGCGAGCAGCCCGATCCGGTCGAAGCCGCCGAACAGGGAGAACTGCCCGATCAGGGACAGGTCCGGGAGGTCGAGGACCTGCCCCGGCCAGCTCGGCACCTGCAGCGCCCAGCCGTGCGTGTTCGCGACGGCGCCGTCGGCACCGGTGCGCGGGCCGATGTCCGCGATCGCCTCGACGACGATCGCGAACACGGTGGTGGCGACGATGCCGATCAGCAGCGCCCCGCGGACCTTGCGCACCACGAGCACGCTGGTCAGCAGCAGGCCGACGACGAAGGTGAGCATCGGCCAGCCGGCCAGCGCACCGTTGACGCCGAAGCTGATCAGCGGGTTGCCGGGGCGGATGATGCCGGCGTCGGCCAGCCCGATGATGGTGAGGAAGAACCCGATGCCGACCGCGATGGCGATCTTGAGCTGGGCCGGGATGGCCTCGAAGACGGCCCGCCGGAAGCCGGTGAGCACCAGCACGGCGATCAGCAGGCCCTCCAGCACGATCAGGCCCATGACCTCCGGCCAGGTCAGCTGGGTGGCGGCGTAGACCGCGACGATCGCGTTGATGCCCAGGCCGGTGGCCAGCGCGAGCGGGTAGCGGCCGACGACGCCCATGGCGAGGGTGAGCACGCCGGCGACCAGCGCGGTCACGGCCGCGACGGAGGTGAACCCGAGGGTGTTCCCGTTGATGTCCGCGCCGGACAGGATGATCGGGTTGAGCACCACGATGTAGGCCATCGTGAAGAAGGTCGTCAGCCCACCGCGGACCTCGCGCCCCACCGTCGAGCGGCGGGCGGTGATCTGGAAGTACCGGTCCAGGCCGTTCTTGGGTCGCATGACGGGGCCTGCGCTGCGCCGGGCCCCCGCGGGTGCGTCCGGGCCCGCGGGGGCGCCCACCGCGGTGCTGCCGGTGCGTGCGGGCACGCGGACGGGACGGGACCTGCTGGGCATCGGGGACCCCTTGGTACGACGCCGGGGACCGGTCGCGCGAGGTGGCTCCCCGGCGGACCGCCCGGCGTGGGTGGCTGCGAGCGGCGACAGCGTGCCACACGCACCGACCCCGTCGGGTCACGCCGACGTTGCGACCGGGTGTCCAGCGCCTAGGGTCGGGCCGTGCCCGCACCGACCCGACCGTCCCCGCCGCCCCTGCAGGTCGACACGGTGCGGGTCGTCCTGGCCGGCACGGCCCTGTGGGCGGTCGCGCTGGTCGTGCTGCTGCTGGTCGGCGACGACGTCGACCGCGTGTGGACCTGGACCTGCGTCGCCGGCGTCGTCCTGCCCGGGCTGGGCCTGGCCCTCATGCGCTGGCAGGGCCAGCGCTAGTCGGGCGCCCCGGCGTCAGAGGACGTCGAAGTCCGCCGTGTCGTAGCGCGCGGTCGGGACGAACTCGGCCGGCTCGCCGGTCGTGCGCTCCAGGCTGGCCTGGCTGTGCGCGCCGCAGCCGTAGTCGGCGGTGACGACGCGCTGGTCGGCCGGGGAGAACCCGTTGCTGCAGGCGCCCAGCGACAGCCGCAGGGAGCCGGCGAGCGGGAGGTAGAAGCCGCAGGTCGAGCACGGGCCGGGCGCGTGCCGGGCCATGGCGGAGGCGGGCCCGAACTCGCTCTCCCGCCAGCGCTCGGCGGCCTCGCGGCGGCCCTCGACCGACAGCACACGCTCGCGGCCGATGCCGAGCTCCTCGGCGACCACGCGGCCCGCCGGGTCCTCGGCGGAGTCGTCGTCGGCGAGGTAGGAGGGCACCAGGCGTGCGTCGTCCTCGGTGGAGGGCAGCACGTCGCCGACCGACAGGTCGCCCGGGCGCAGCCGCTCGTGCCAGGGCACCCAGGCCGGGGCGAGCAGCGCGGAGTCGCCGGGCAGCAGCACGACCTCGTCGAGGGTGGGGTGCTCGTCGCCGGGGACGACGGCCAGCGTCACCGCCCAGTGCCAGCCCAGGTAGCCGGACAGGCCGGCGGCGAAGGAGTGGGTCAGCACCACGCCCAGGGCCGGGTCGGCGTCGTCCGCGAGCGGCTCGACGTGGGTGCCGAGGTGCTCGCCGACGACCGCCGGGTCACCGGCGACGTCGACGGCGGCGGCGCGGGCCAGCTCGACCGCGGCGGCCAGCACCTCCTCCGGAGCGGGTCCAGGGGCGGCGGCGGAGGCAGCGGAGTCGGACACACCGCCATTGTCGCCGATGGCACCAAGCGTGCGGCGGGCGCGCACCCCGGCCTCCCGGTCGGGTCCGGGGAGCGGGCCCGGGGTGGGACACAGCAGGCTGCGGCACGATGGGCCGGTGCCCGACTCCCCGCTCCCCCGCGCGCGGCTGCGGCGGCGGACGTCGCGGCGGCAGCCCGAGCCGGGCGTGGAGACCTCGCCGCTGGGCATCCGCCGCCAGCAGACCCGCCCGCTGCCGGTCGTCGGCGCCCCGGGGGACGCCGTCACGACCCGCCCGGCCGCCGTCCCACCGGCGGGTACGGCCGGCCTGGACACGACCCCGCACGTCCTCGCACCCCAGGTCACCACGCCCCAGCTCACGACGCCCCAGGTCACGACGCCCCAGGTCACCGCACCCCAGGGGACGCCGTCCACGCTCGGGGCCCGGCCGCCGCGGCTGACCGTCACCCGGGTGGCCGCCGCCCGGTCGCGCGAGCTCGGCGGCGCGGCGGTGCGGCGGGTGCGGGACGCCAGCCGGGCCGACGGCGCGGGCGACAGCGGGCTGTCCGGGCTGCTCGGCGTCAACGCCCTGCACGTCGCCGGGGACGCGATGATCGCCGTCTCGCTGGCCGGCACGTTGTTCTTCGCCGCCGCGGCCGACGCCCAGCGCGGCAACGTCGCGCTGTACCTGCTGGTGACGATGGCCCCGTTCGCGGTCGTCGCGCCGGTCATCGGCCCGGCCCTGGACCGGCTGCAGCGGGGCCGCCGCTGGGCGCTGGCCGGGAGCCTGGCCGCCCGGGCGGTGCTGGCGGTGGTCATGGGCGTGCACCACGACGACCTGGCGTTGTACCCGGCCGCCCTCGGGGTGCTGGTGCTGAGCAAGGGCTTCAACGTGCTGCGGGGCGCGGTCGTGCCGCGGGTGCTGCCGCCCGCGCTGTCGCTGACCTCGGCCAACGCCCGGATGTCGGTCTTCGGGCTGGCCGCCGGCGGCGTGGCCGGCGGGCTCGGGGCCGGGCTGGCCTGGCTGCTCGGCTTCGGCTGGGAGCTGGGCGTGACCGCGGCGGTGTTCACCGTCGCCGCCGTCCTGGCGGTGCGGCTGCCCGCGCACGTCGACGTCCCGGCCGGCGAGGACCCCGCCGACGTCCTGCGCACGACCCCGATCGAGCTGCCCGGCCGGCGCCGGGCGACCACACCGCACGTGGTCACGGCGCTGCGGGCCACCGCGGCGCTGCGCGGGCTCAGCGGCTTCCTGACGATCTTCGCCGCGTTCCTGGTGCAGGCCACCGTGGACGACGGCTGGCCGGCGACGATCGCGCTGGGCTCACTGGCGGCCGCGGCGGGGGTCGGCAGCTTCCTGGGCACGGCAGCCGGTTCCCGGCTGCGCACCGCCAGCCCCGACCGGGTGGTGCTCGTCGCCGCCGGGGTGGCCGCCGCGATCACCGTGGTGGCCGCCGTCTTCTACAGCCTGCCGATGGCCGCCCTGGTCGCCTTCGTGGCCGCGGTGACCAACGCGCTGGGCAAGGCCGCCCTCGACGCGATCGTCCAGCGGGAGGTGCCCGACCGGCTGCGCGCGTCGGCGTTCGCCCGCTCGGAGACCTGGCTGCAGCTGGCCTGGGTCGTCGGTGGGGCGCTGGCGATCGGGCTGCCCAGCACCGGCTGGATCGGCTTCACCGTCGCCGCGGCCCTGCTGGTGCTCGCCGTCGGCCTGACCCTGTGGAGCCTGCACAGCCGCCGGGTCCTCCCCACCACCGAGCAGGAGGCACGGACGTGAGCAGCACAGCACGGGCAGCGACGGGGGTGGTGCTGCTCGGCGGGATGCTGGTGCTCACCGGGTGCGGCGAGGGCGGCGGCGGCCGGACCTCGCCCGTCCCGACGGTCACGGTGCAGGCCGGCGGTGACCCGGTGACGGTCTCCCCGACCCAGTACTGCCGCGATGGGGAGGGCCAGCGTTACCAGGTCTCCGCACCGGTCCTGGAGGTCTCGCCGGACACCACCGTCGTGCTGAGCGTGGCCGACGAGGTGGCCGCGTCCGGCTGGGGCGTGCAGGTGTTCGACGAGCAGCTGCAGGAACGGATCGGCGAGGTGGAGGTCGCGGACGGCACCGTCGTCCTCGACGAGATCAACACCTCCGACGTCGTCCCGGCGACCTACTACCTCGTGGTCGTCCAGGACGCCGACCCGGAGGCCTGCAACGGCCTGTCCGGCGCCTGGCCGATCGGCTTCATCCGGGCCGGCGCCGGCACGCCCGCGACCAGCCCCTCCTCGAGCCCGACCGGCTGATCCGCGCGGGCGGCCGGGTCCCGTCGCCGGTCCCCGGAGCCGCCCGGCCCGCCCTTACGCTGACCGCCGTGTCGACCCCCGACGGCGCGCCGGCGCCCGCGCCGCACCCGGACTACCGGTTCAGCCTGGCCAACGAGCGCACCCTGCTGGCCTGGCTGCGCACCGCGCTGGCCCTGGTGGCCGGCGGGGTGGCGATGACCCAGTTCGTGCCCGAGCTCGGCGTCCCGGCGGGCGGCCCGGCGGTCTCGGTCGCGCTGGTGCTGGCCGGCGGGGTGACGGCGGTGGCCGGGCACCGGCGGTACCGGCGCAACGAGCGGGCGATCGCGGCGGACGAGCCGCTGCCGGTGAGCACGGCGGCCGCCTGGGTCACCGGGCTGGTCGCACTGCTGGCGGTCGCGCTGCTGGTGCTGGTCGCGGTCGAGATCGGCCGCGGGTGAGCGCGGGCGAGACCCAGCCGGCGCGCACGGTGCTGGCCTGGCAGCGGACCGGGCTGGGGGTGCTCGCGGTGGCCGGGCTGCTGCTGCGCTCGGCGGCGGTGCACGGCCGGCCTGCGGTGCTCGTGCTGGCGGCGGTCGTGGCCGCGGCGGGGCTGGCCGTGCTGGGCGTGCTCACCCGGCGCCGGGCCGGGTCCGCGCAGCAGGCGGCCGGACGCGCGGGGGACGCGAGGACGCCCCGGCTCGCCGCCGTGGCCACCGGGCTGGTGGTGCTGTGCGCGGCGTGCGCGCTCGCAGCGGACCTCGTGGTCCGCACCGGCTGACCGCCGGCCCACGCCGCCGCCGGCCCGGGGCCGGGCCGGCGGCGGCGTGGTGCAGGTCAGTCGCGAGCGCGACCGGAGGGGTTCGGCCGGTCGGTGGGGTGCGCGTAGCGCAGCCGCTCCGGCGGGAGCGGGAAGGCGTGGTCCTCACCGAAGGGCGACAGGCCACCGGCCATCTCGCTCATGAGCTCGGTGACGGGCGGGCCGTCGCCCGTCGACTTCCCCCAGGTCGGCTCGACCAGGTGGGCGTGCTTGTCCTTGCGCTTGGACGACATCGGGCCTCCATCTGCGGTGCGGTGCCCGGATCAGCTCCCCGGGTGCCTCGGTGCCATCATCCCGGATCGCCGTGCCCGCGTGCACCCGCACTCCCGGCCGTGTCGCCGGGAGGGGTCAGCGGCGGCGGGCCGGGCGCGCGCCGTAGACCGTGCCGGCGCCGTCGGCGGACAGCACCCACTCCTGCGGGGCGACCTCCGCCCAGCGCACCACGGCGCCGGAGAGCCGCTGCACCTCCCGGGTCCGCCACACCGCCGTGGACATCAGCCGCAGCCGCAGCGGCTCGTCGACGTCGTCGGACTCCACGTGCAGCATCGCCGGCCCCGCGATGCGCAGGACGCCGGAGCGCCAGGGCTCGCGGGCCAGGCCGGCGGTCCACCGGCGCACCCGCAGCAGCGAGCCGAGCCCGGCCAGGGCGGCCGCCGTCCCGGCCAGCACCAGCCCGACGACGAGGAGCCCGGCGCCGGGGACCCGGGAGCCGCCGTCCTCGGCGATCCGGATCACGGCCGAGCCGAGCACGAACCCGAGGACGACGGCCAGCGCTCCGCCGCCCAGCCAGCGCAGCGCACCCGCCCGGAGCGCGGCCAGGTCGGTGCGGGTCTGCGGGTCGTCGAGGGCGGGCACGGCGGCGATGCTCCCAGACCGGCACGTCCCGGGGACCTGGTCCGCGGCCCTCGGTGCACGGTGGGCCGGCCGCGGCGGGCCCACCGGTGGGGTGAGCGGCACCGGCCGCCGCAGCGGCACCACCCCCGTCCGACGTAGCGTGGAACGGATGCCCGCCGACCAGCCCGCCACGCTCGCCGCCTGGTTGCGCACCCGCACCGACGAGCAGCTGGGCGCCCTGCTGGTCGCCCGGCCCGACGTCGCCCGCCCCGCTCCCTCCGACGTCGTGGGGCTGGCGACCCGCCTCGCCGTCCCGGTCTCGGTCGACCGGGCGCTGGACGAGCTGGACGCCACCACGCTGCAGGTGCTCGACGCCGTCCTGCTCTCCCCCACCGACGGCGTCCCCCGGGCCGAGCTGCCCGGCCTGCTGCCCGACGTCCCCGCGGAGGTCGTCGCGGCCGGGGTGGAGACGCTGACCACCCGCGCGCTGCTGTGGGGCGACGACGAGCTGCACGCCCCCGAGCCGGTGCGCCGCGCGGTCCGCTACCCCGCGGGCCTGGGCCGGCGGGCCACCGACCTGCGGGTGCCGCTCCCCCGCGACCTGCCCGCCACGCTGGCCGAGCTCGCCCCCGACGAGCGCACCGTGCTCGACCGGCTGGCCGGTGACCGCCCGGTCGGCCACCTGCCCGACTCCGCCGCCGGCTCGCTCACCCCGGCCCGGCGGCTGCTGCAGGCCGGGCTGCTGGCCCGGATCGACGCGATCAACGTCGAGCTGCCCCGGGAGATCGGGCTCGTCCTGCGCGGCGACCAGCCCCTGGGGCCGCCGCGGCTGCGCCCCGAGCCGGAGGTCACCCGGCGCGACCCGTCCGTCGTCGACCAGCAGGCCGCCGGCTCCGCGCTCGAGGTGCTGAGCCGGGTCACCGACGTCCTCACCGCCCTGGAGGAGGAGCCGGCCGGGCTCCTGCGCAGCGGTGGGCTCGGGGTGCGCGACGCGAAGCGGCTGGCCAAGGAGCTCAAGGTCGGCGAGCGCGACATCGCCTTCCTGGTCGAGGTCGCGTACGCCGCCGGGCTGCTGGACGTCGGCGGCGCGCAGCGCGACGAGTGGCTGCCGACCCGCGGCTACGACGCCTGGCGCGAGCAGGACCTCACCGACCGCTGGGCGGTGCTCGCCGCGGGCTGGCTGACCAGCCCGCGGCTGATCTCCCTGGTCGGCGAGCGCGACGTCGCGGGCAAGGCGGTCAACGTGCTCTCCCCCGACGTGGTCCGGCAGACCGCGCCGGCGCTGCGACGGTCGGCGCTGGCGGTGCTGGCGGAGTTCGGCCCCGGCGAGGGCCTGGCCGCCGGCGAGCTGGTGCAGCTGCTGCGCTGGCGCACCCCGCGGCGGGCCGACCGGCTGTCCCCGGTGCCGGACCTGCTGGCCGAGGCCGAGCGGCTGGGCATCGCGGCCGGCGGGGTGCTCGGCTCCGGCGGCCGTGGGCTGCTCGCCGACGGTGAGGACGGCGCCGCGGACGGGATGCGCGGCCTGCTGCCGGCCCCGGTCGACCACGTGCTCGCCCAGCCTGACCTCTCCCTCATCGCGCCGGGCCCGCTGCTCGCCGACCTGGCCGGCACGCTGGCCGTGGTCGCCGACGTCGAGTCCTCCGGCGGCGCGACGGTCTACCGGGTCTCGGAGGCCAGCATCCGGCGGGCGCTGGACTCCGGCTGGTCGGCGAGCGACCTGCACGACTTCTTCACGCGCGCCTCCCGCACCCCGGTGCCACAGGCGCTGGACTACCTGGTCGACGACGTCGCCCGGCAGCACGGCCGGCTTCGGGTCGGCGCCATCGAGTGCTACGTCCGCTCCGACGACCACGGGCTGGTCTCCCAGGTGCTCAGCGACCGCCGCACCGCCAACGCCGAGCTGCGCCGGCTCGCCCCCGGCGTCCTGGTCAGCGGGCTGGGGGCCGACGAGGTGCTCACCGTGCTGCGGGCCGCCGGGTACGCCCCGGCCGGGGAGTCCTCCGGTGGCGCGGTCCTGACCCGGCCGAAGGCGCCGGCGCGGGCCGCCGGACGCCGTCCCGGGAGCCCGGCCGCCGCCGGCCCCCGGCCGCTGCGACCGGAGGACGTCGCGGCCACCGTCCGGGAGGTCCGCGCCGGGGACGCCGCGCTGGCCGCCCGCCGGGCCGAGCCGGTGCGCCAGATCCCCGGGGTCACCACCGCCAGCACGCTGGAGCTGCTCTCCCGTGCGGTCAGCGAGGGCCTGCCGGTGTGGCTGGGCTACGTCGACGCCCAGGGCAGCGGCAGCCAGCGCGTCGTCCAGCCGGTGTCGCTGTCCGGCGGCTTCCTGCAGGGCTTCGACGAGGGCCGCGGCGAGACGCGCACCTTCGCCGTCCACCGGATCACCTCGGTCGCGCTGGTAGGACCGCAGGACGCCCCCGCCCCGTCCTGAGACCTGTTCCCCTGACCGGGTGACTCCGGGATGATCACGACCCCGCCCGGCGTTCCGCGGAGGTAGTTGGTGCACACAACCAGCGGCCGGGCAGACCGTCCCGGACCTCCGCTGGCTGTCACGGGCAGGAGTGGTGGACATGACGAGCAGGACGACGGTCGCCGACCGACTGGCCACGGCACTGGGTGCGGTGCTGGGGACGAGCGAGCTGCCGGTGCGACTGCGCGGCTGGGACGGGTCGGTCACCGGCCCGGCCGGCGCCCCGGTGGTCGCGGTGAACTCGCGGCGGGCGCTGCGCCGGATGGTCTGGGCACCCGGCCAACTGGGCCTGGGCCGGGCCTACGTCGCGGGTGAGATCGACATCGAGGACGACGTCTTCGCCACCTTCGCCGCACTCCGGACGGCGGGCCGGCTGAACCAGGAGGGCCCGGCGTCGCAGACCACGTGGCGCGAGCGGCTGTCGCTGCTCGGGACGGCGCTGCGGCTGGGCGCGATCGGCCCGGAGCCGGCCCCGCCGGCCGAGGAGTCCGCCGTCGAGGAGCGGGGGCACCGGCACTCCCGCCACCGGGACGCCGCCGCCATCAGCCACCACTACGACGTGGGCAACGACTTCTACTCCCTCGTGCTCGGCCCATCGATGGTCTACTCCTGCGCCGTCTGGGAGACCCCGGAGACCGGGCTGGACGCCGCGCAGGAGGCCAAGCTCGACCTGGTCTGCCGCAAGCTCGGGCTGACCGAGGGCGACCGGCTGCTGGACGTCGGCTGCGGCTGGGGCTCGATGGCGATCCACGCCGCGCGGCACCACGGCGCCACCGTCGTCGGCGTCACGCTGTCGGAGGAGCAGGCCCGGATGGCCCGCAAGCGGGTGGCCGAGGCGGGGCTGACCGACAAGGTCGACATCCGGGTGCAGGACTACCGCGAGGTCGACGACGAGCCCTTCGACGCGATCAGCTCGATCGGCATGGCCGAGCACGTGGGCCGCGCGCAGATGCCCGCCTACGCCGCCCAGCTGACCCGGCTGCTGCGCCCCGGCGGCCGGCTGCTCAACCACGCGATCGCCTGGAACGCCGGCCGCTCCACCGTGAAGCCGGACAGCTTCATCGGCCGCTACGTCTTCCCCGACGGCGAGCTGCTGAACCTGGGCGAGACCGTGAGCTTCCTGGGGAGCGCCGACATGGAGGTCCTGGACGTCGAGGCGCTGCGCCAGCACTACGCGCTCACCCTGCGCGCCTGGGTGGACCGGCTGGAGCAGCACTGGGACGCCGCCGTCGCCGCGACCAGCGAGGGCCGCGCCCGGGTCTGGCGGCTGTACATGGCCGCCAGCGCGCTGACCTTCGAGTCCGGCGAGATGGGCGTGGACCAGGTGCTGCTGCAGAAGCGCGGCGGCGGCCAGCACCCCCCGCTCCGCCGCACCGCCTGGCTCTGACCCCGCACCCACCCGGGGGGGCGAAAGTGGCCACTTTCGCCCCCCCCGGGAGGGCGGCGCCGCTCCTCGAGGGCGGCGCCCGACGCCGGACTGGGGTGAGACCTGCGATCTCGTGGCGTCCCGGCTCCTGAGCCTGCGAGATCGCGGATCTCGCGCACCCGCGGCGGGGCACCGGTGGTGAGGTCGGCCGCACACCGCCGTCCGGAAGGCGGTGTCACCGGACGGCGTTACCGTGGACAGTCCGCGTACAGGTCTGCGCGGAACCTGCGAACAGAGGATGCGCACGCGTGCCCGACGGCCCCCTGATCGTCCAGTCCGACAAGACGCTGTTGCTCGAGGTCGACCACCCGCAGTCCAAGGAGTGCCGGGCGGCGATCGCCCCCTTCGCGGAGCTGGAGCGCTCGCCCGAGCACGTGCACACCTACCGGGTCACCCCGCTGGCGCTGTGGAACGCCCGCGCCGCCGGCCACGACGCCGAGCAGGTCGTCGACGCCCTCGTGCGCTTCAGCCGCTACCCGGTGCCGCACGCCCTGCTGGTCGACATCGCCGACACGATGGACCGCTACGGCCGGCTCACCCTGGCCAACAACCCCGTCCACGGGCTGACCCTGACCAGCACCGACAAGGCCGTGCTGGAGGAGGTCGTCCGCAGCAAGCGGGTGGCCCCGATGCTCGGCGCCCGCATCGACGCCGACACCGTGATCGTGCACGCCGCCGAGCGCGGCCGGCTCAAGCAGGCGCTGCTGAAGATCGGCTGGCCGGCCGAGGACCTCGCCGGCTACGTCGACGGCCAGGCCCACCCGATCTCCCTCGCCCAGGACGGCTGGCACCTGCGCGACTACCAGCAGGAGGCCGTCGACGGCTTCTGGGCCGGTGGCTCCGGCGTCGTCGTCCTGCCCTGTGGTGCGGGCAAGACGCTGGTGGGTGCCGCGGCGATGGCCGAGGCCAAGGCGACCACGCTGATCCTGGTCACCAACACCGTCTCCGGCCGGCAGTGGAAGCGCGAGCTCATCGCCCGCACCTCGCTGACCGAGGAGGAGATCGGCGAGTACTCCGGGGAGCGCAAGGAGATCCGCCCGGTCACCATCGCGACCTACCAGGTGATCACCACCCGCCGGAAGGGCGAGTACCGGCACCTGGACCTCTTCGACGCCCAGGACTGGGGCCTCATCGTCTACGACGAGGTGCACCTGCTCCCCGCACCGATCTTCCGGCTCACCGCCGACCTGCAGTCCCGCCGCCGGCTGGGGCTGACCGCGACGCTGGTGCGCGAGGACGGCCGCGAGGACGACGTCTTCTCCCTGATCGGCCCGAAGCGCTACGACGCCCCGTGGCGGGACATCGAGGCCCAGGGCTACATCGCGCCGGCCGAGTGCATCGAGGTGCGGGTCAGCCTGGACGACGAGGAGCGGATGACCTACGCGGTCGCCGAGCCCGAGGAGCGGTACAAGATCGCCGCCACCGCGCAGTCGAAGCTGCCGGTGATCCGGCGCGTGCTGGAGCGGCACCCCGACGACCAGAAGCTGGTCATCGGCGCCTACCTCGACCAGCTCGACGAGCTCGGCGTGGCCCTCGACGCACCCGTGATCCAGGGGTCGACGACCAACAAGGAGCGGGAGCGGTTGTTCCAGGCCTTCCGCACCGGCGAGATCAAGACCCTGGTCGTCTCCAAGGTCGCGAACTTCTCCATCGACCTGCCCGAGGCCGCGGTCGCGGTGCAGGTGTCAGGGACGTTCGGCTCGCGGCAGGAGGAGGCCCAGCGCCTCGGCCGGGTGCTCCGCCCCAAGGCCGACGGCCGGCAGGCGCACTTCTACACGGTGGTCAGCCGCGACACCCTGGACAGCGAGTACGCCGCGCACCGGCAGCGCTTCCTGGCCGAGCAGGGCTACGCCTACACGATCGTCGACGCCGCCGACCTGGCCGGCCCCGGCGAGGTCAACGGCCCCGACTGGGTCGACGAGGGCGCCTGACGTCGTGATGGAGTCCCGGTGCTCGCTTCGTGCAGCGCTGGGACTCCATCAGCGCAGGGGCAGCGCCATCAGGACCTCGTCGCGGCGGTCGTCCGGGGTGACCGCGATGGCGCCGGGCCAGCGGCCGACGACCTGCCAGCCGAACCGCTCGTAGAACGGCTCCAGCCCGGCGCCGCCGCGGACCTCGATCCGCAACCAGTCGAGCCCCAGGTCCTCCCGGGCGGACCGGGCCACCTCGGCCATCAGCGCCCGGGCGACGCCGGTGCCCCGGTGGGTCACGGCGGTCTGCACCCGCTGGACCCAGGCCCAGTGCGCGAACACCGGCTCGGTGTTCGTGGCGAGCACCAGCCAGCCGGCGACCTCGTCACCGGCCCGGGCCACGAGCAGCCGGTTGCCCGGCGCCTCGACCGTCGCGTCCAGCACCGGCCGGACGACGGCGTCGGTCACCGGGAGCTGCTGGGCGAACCCGACCGCTCCCCCGGCGTTGGCCACGTCCCGCCAGCACGCGGTGAGCTCGGCGCGCAGGTCGGCGCCGACGTCGTCCGGGGTCGAGAGCCAGGTGAGGGACGCGGTCACCGGCGCAGTCTGTCAACGGCCCCGGGACACCTGGGGACGGCGGGACCGGCGGTGGTGACGAGACGGTCCCGCCCACGCCATGAGAAGTGCCACACCCCGTCGTCCCGGGCAGGGAAACCGCAGGTCAGCGGTGGGTGGACGCATCCCCATACGCGCTGGTGGGCGGGGCGCGCCGGAGGCACCCGGTTGGGCGTGTTGCCCCCGGCCCGACCAGAATGACCCTCGACATGGCGACTGCGACACAGGCGGCGGCGCGAGCCCCGCAGACGAACAGCCGACCGCTCCGGGCCTGGCAGACCGCGGCCCTCGGCAAGTACGAGGAGTCCTCCCCCAAGGACTTCCTGGTCACCGCGACCCCGGGCGCCGGGAAGACCACCTTCGCCCTGACCCTGGCCGCCCGGCTGCTCGCCAAGCGCGAGGTCGCCCGGGTGATCGTCGTCTGCCCGACCGACCACCTGCGCATGCAGTGGGCCGACGCCGCCCACGCGATGGGCATCGTGCTCGACCCGAACCTCACCAACGCGATCGGCCCGGTGCGCGCCGGCACCCAGGGCTACGTCACCACCTACGCCCAGGTCGCCGGCAAGCCGATGCTCCACGCCGCCCGCGCGACCAGCGTCAAGACGCTGGTGATCCTCGACGAGGTCCACCACGCCGGTGACGGCCTGTCCTGGGGCGAGGCGGTGGAGGAGGCCTACGGCCGCGCCGCCCGCCGGCTCTGCCTGACCGGGACGCCGTTCCGCACCAAGGCCGACGAGCGCATCCCGTTCGTCCGCTACGTCGAGGACGGTTTCGAGGGCCAGGGCGGCCTGATGTCGATGGCCGACTTCACCTACGGCTACAAGGAGGCGCTGGCCGACAACGTGGTCCGGCCGGTCGTCTTCGCCGCCTACACCGGCACCTCGCGCTGGCGGAACTCCGCCGGCGAGGTCGTCGCCGCGTCGCTGTCCGAGGCCGGCACCAAGTCGGTCGAGATGCAGGCCTGGCGCACGGCGCTGGACCCCAAGGGCCAGTGGGTGCCGCACGTCATCGCCGCGATGGACGACCGGATCACCCACCTGCGCGAGTCCGGCATGCCCGACGCCGCCGGGCTGGTGCTGGCCAGCGACCAGGACGACGCCCGCGAGTACGCCAAGATCGTCCGCCGGGTCACCGGCAAGGCGCCCGAGCTGATCCTCTCCGACGACCCGAAGGCGTCGAAGAAGATCGAGAAGTTCAACCTCGGCGGTGCCCGGATCGCCGTCTGCGTGCGGATGGTCTCCGAGGGCGTCGACGTGCCGCGCGCCGCCGTCCTGGCCTGGATGACCTCCTACCGGACGCCGCTGTTCTTCGCCCAGGCCGTCGGCCGCGTGGTGCGCGCCCGCGGGCCGCACGAGTCGGCGACGGTGTTCCTCCCCGCGGTGCGGCCGCTGCTCAGCCTCGCCGCGTCGATGGAGGAGCAGCGCAACCACGTCATGCCCCCGCCGAAGTCCCAGCCCGACGAGGAGCTCGAGGCCCTCGACCTGCCGCCGCGCGAGCCCCGCGAGGGCGAGATGCAGAAGTGGGAGGCACTCGAGGCCGACGCCCGGTTCGCCCACGTCCTGCACAGCGGGACGGCGCACACCGGCGAGGGCAGTCCGGCCACCGTCGTGCTGGGTGAGGAGGAAGAGGAGTACCTGGGCATCCCGGGGCTGCTCACCCCGGCCCAGACCGCCGAGCTGCTCTCCAAGCGGGACGACGAGCTGCGCATCCGCATCGCCGCCTCGCACGCCCGCGGTGACGACGACGGCTTCATGGTCGTCGAGGACCACCCCGAGGAGGACGCGGTCAGCAACGGCTGGCGCGACGTCGCCGAGCTGCGCCGGGAGATCAACCGGCTGGTGAACCGGATCGCGGCCAAGACGTCGCAGCCGCAGGCCGTGGTGCACACCCAGCTGCGCCAGTCGGTGCCCGGCCCCCCGTCGGCGTCCGCCTCGGTCGAGGTCCTCCGCGCCCGCCGCGAGCGCCTCCGCACGATGCTCTGACGGCTCCGGCCGCCGAGTGGGCAGGTGCGGTCGCTCGCCACGGCGCGCCCCGCCGTGTCGGTGGCCACGACTGCCCACCCGGCCGGGGCCGACCGGAAGAAAAGCGGCCCGGGCGGTGTCTTCCCTGGGGAGGCGCTCCCCTGAGGGGTGAGCCCTTCCCCGTGTGGGCAGACTGATGCCCACGAAGGCCGTGCAGCGCCGCACGGGCCGATGACCCCCGGTCTCCCGTCCCTACGGAGGCCGGCCGTGCCCGAGAGGACCAGCGTGCCTGAGAACGACCTGTCCCCCACCGTCTTCGTGCTCTACGGGGCCACCGGTGACCTGGCCCGCCGCATGGTGCTGCCGGCCTTCTACCAGCTGGCCCAGCACGGCCTGCTGCCCGCGGACTGGCGCCTGATCGGCAGCGGCCGCGGCGAGCGCAGCGACGAGGAGTTCGTCGAGCACGTCCAGGGTGCCCTCGACGAGTTCGCCTCCGGCACCGGCGACGGCCCGTGGGAGGAGTTCAGCCAGCGGCTGCGCTTCGCCGGCGGCGGGTTCACCGAGGAGGACCCGGGCCAGCTGCTCGACGCCGTCGACACCGCCCGCAAGGAGCTGGGTGACGAGGCGCAGCTGGTGCACTACCTGTCGCTGCCGCCGAAGGCGTTCACCGGCTACACGAAGGCGATCGGCGAGCACAGCCTCGCCAACGGTGCCCGGATCGTCTACGAGAAGCCGTTCGGCGCCTCCCCCGAGGGCTTCCGCGAACTCGACGAGCTGGTCCACTCGGTGTTCGACGAGGAGCAGGTCTTCCGGATCGACCACTTCCTGGGCAAGGAGGGCACGCAGGACCTGCACGCCCTCCGGTTCGCCAACGGGCTCTTCGAGCACATCTGGAGCCGCGAGCACATCGCGCAGGTGCAGATCGACGTCCCCGAGGACCTCGACGTCGCCGACCGCGCCGAGTTCTACGACGCCACCGGCGCCACCCTGGACATGCTGGTGACCCACCTGTTCCAGGTCGCGGCCGAGGTCGCCATGGAGCCCCCGGTCAGCTTCAAGGCCGACGACATCCTCGCCGCCCGCGAGTCGGTGCTGGCCAAGTTCCGCCCGCTCCAGCCCGAGGACGTCGTCCTGGGCCAGTTCGAGGGCTACCGCGAGCTCGACGGCGTGCCGGACGACAGCGACACCGACACCTTCGTCGCCGCCCGGCTGTGCATCGACTCCGGCCGCTGGCGGGGGGTGCCCTTCCTGCTGCGCACCGGCAAGAAGATGGCCGCCAAGCAGCAGCGCGTCAGCCTGATCCTGCACCGCCCCAAGGGCCCGGTGGACGACGTCCCGGCCAACGGCAACGTCGTCTCCCTGTCCCTGGCCGGCGCCGGATCGGTCGACATCGACGTGATGGCGAAGAAGCCCGGCCCGGACCTGGCGATGGCCCCGGCGCGCGTGTCGCTGGACCTGTCGAAGATCCCCGGCGGTGACCCGCTGCCGCCCTACGTCTCGCTGATCCACGACGTCCTGGTCGGCGACCGGTCGCTGTTCACCACCAGCGAGGGCTTGGCCCAGACCTGGCGCGCACTGCAGCCGGTGCTCGACGCCAAGCCCGAGGTGCACCCCTACGCCCCCGGCTCGTGGGGCCCGGCCGCAGCCAACGAGCTCGCCGGCGAGCACGGCTGGCTGCTGGGCCAGACCGAGACCTGAGGCAACGACGCGAACGGCCCCTCTCCGAGTCGGAGAGGGGCCGTTCTGCTGCGTGGGTCCGGACCGGACGCTGGTCGCCTCGCGGCGGTTTGCACATCCGCAGCTCCAGCCCCCGACCGAGGTCGGGGCGGTGTTCCGCGGCGGCAGTTATCTAGTGGAGCCCGGGGACACAGGTCGCCCGGCCCGGACGTGGGCAAGTCTACCCGCGCAACGACTCATGGAACCCCCGCCGTGCCAGACTCCGGTCGTGACCGGTGTCGCCTTCGACGACTGGGCCGCCCTCGCCGGCGACTCCCCCACCTCCCGCACCGAGTGGGCCGCCGTCGTCGGTGCGTGGTCCGAGCCGCACCGCCGCTACCACGACCTGGCGCACCTGGCCGCGGTCCTGGGCTTCGTCGACTCCCTCGCCGACCACGCCGCCGACCCGGTCGCCGTCCGGCTGGCCGCCTGGTACCACGACGTCGCCTACGACCCGCAGCGCAACGACAACGAGCAGGTCAGCGCCGAACGCGCGCGCATCGGCCTGCTCGGCCTGGTCGGGCCGGACACGGTCGCAGAGGTCGAGCGGCTCGTGCTGCTGACCGCCGGGCACGACCCCGCGCCGGACGACGCGAACGGCGCCGTCCTCTGCGACGCCGACCTGGCCGTGCTGGCCAGCCCGCCGCAGGCCTACGTCGCCTACGCGACCGCGGTCCGGGCGGAGTACGCGCACGTCCCCGACGCCGCCTTCGCCGCCGGACGGTCCGCCGTGCTCGAGCAGCTGCTGGCCCTGCCCGCCCTCTTCCGGACCCCGGCCGCCCAGGCGTGGACCGCCCCGGCCCGGGCCAACCTGGCCGCCGAGCTCAGCCTGCTGCGCGCCCGGTCCTGACCCGGGCGCCGCTCCTCAAGGCCGCGGCTTCTTGCGGCGGAGGCCGGCGCCCATCAGCCGCTGCAGCAGCTCCCGGCTGCCCACCGGCTCAGCACCGGCTCCCACCGCGACCGCGTACAGCTCCTCCGGGACGTCGTAGTGGTCGCCCTGGAACGCCCGGCGCGGCATGCCCAGGTGGACGGCGACGAAGGCGTGCAGCTCGTCGTGGTCGACGTCGCTCACCAGGTGCGACCACTTGCGCCCCCGCCACGGCCAGACGGGGCTGTCGATCAGCAGTGCCACCCGCCCAGTCTGCCTCCCGTAGCGTCTCCGGACATGAGCGAGATCCGCTGGGGTGTTGTCGGTCCGGGCCGCATCGCGGAGAAGGTGGTGGCCGACTTCGCCGTCGTCGAGGGCGCCCGCGCGGTCGCCGTGGCCTCCCGCTCGGGCGACCGGGCCCGTGACTTCGCCGACCGGCACGGCATCGAGCGGGCGCACGGCTCCTACGCCGAGATCCTGGCCGACCCGGACGTCGACGTGCTGTACGTGGCGACGCCGCACCCGCAGCACCACGCGATCGTCCTGGGCGCGATCGCCGCGGGCAAGGCGCTGCTGGTGGAGAAGGCGTTCACCGCGACCGTCGCCGGCGCCCGGGAGGTCGTCGACGCCGCCCGCGCCGCGGACGTGTTCGTCATGGAGGCGATGTGGACCCGCTTCCAGCCCGCCGTGGTGCGGCTGCGCGAGCTGGTCGCCGACGGCGCGATCGGTGAGGTGCGCTCGGTGCAGGCCGACCTCGGCGTCCAGCGCGAGTTCGACCCCACCGACCGGCTGTTCGCCAAGGAACTCGGTGGCGGCGCCCTGCTCGACCTGGGCGTCTACGTCGTCTCCTTCGCCCAGATGCTGCTCGGCGACCCGGACACCGTCAGCGCCACCGGGTCGCTGTTCGACAACGGCGTGGAGGCCGAGGCCTCGCTGCTGCTCGGGTACGCCGACGGCCGCTCCGCGTCCCTGATGACCTCGCTGCACAACGCGCTGCCCGGCCAGGCCCGGGTGTTCGGCACCGCGGGCTGGATCGACGTCCTCCCCCGCTTCCACCACCCGGCCACGATCGTGCTGCACCGGGTCGGCGCGGAGCCGGAGGAGATCACCCTGCCGGCGCTGGCCTCGGGCTACTCGCACGAGCTGATCGAGGTCACCGAGTCCCTGCGGGCCGGGCGCACCGAGAGCGCGGTCATGCCCCTGGCCGACACCCTCGCCGTGCAGGAGGTCCTCGAGCAGGCCGCCGGTCAGCTCGGCGTGACCTTCGCCGAGGACCCCGCCGTCCTCTGACGGGCGGGGGGCCACGCGCTCCCCTCCGCCTCGGCGATCGTGGGCACCCGGGTGTGCTCCCGGTCCACGGCGCGGACCGCACCGGCGAAGGTGACCGCGTCGACCGTCGCCGCGCCGCCGGGGTCGTTGTTGAAGTACACGAGGACGTCGTCGTCGCCGTAGGTGTCGCTCAACCGCTGCGCCCACAGCTGGAGGGTCTCCGGCCGGTACCCCCAGCCCTCGGCGCCGGTGTGCAGTCGCAGATAGCCCCACTCCGCCGTCCGCCACAGCGGGGCAACCGGCTGCTCGCCCCGGTCGGCCCAGCACAGCGCCGCGGAGTACCGCTCCAGCAGGGTCCGGACGTCGTCGGTCCACCAGCTCTCGTGCCGCGGCTCGACGGCCACCCGGGTGCCCGCCGGGAACTGGCCGAGGCACTCGCTGAGCAGGTCGACGTCGCACCGCAGCGTGGGCGGCAGCTGCAGCAGGACGACGTCCAGCCGGTCACCCAGGCCGGCCACCCGGTCCATCAGCCGGGCCACCGGCTCGGCCGGCTCCCGAAGTCGCTTCATGTGGGTGAGGAAGCGGCTCGCCTTCACCGCCCAGCGGTAGTCGTCCGGGGTGCGCTCGCGCCACGCCTCGAACGTCGTCCGCTCCGGCAGCCGGTAGAAGGCGTTGTTGCTCTCCACGGTGGCGAAGTGGGCGGCGTGGTGCTCCAGCCACAGCCGCTGCGGCAGGGCCGGTGGGTAGAAGCGGCCGCGCCAGTCGCGGTACTGCCACCCCGACGTCCCGATGACCACCGTCATCCGGCACGCCTACCCCGCCCGGCTCCCCGGGGAACGGCGGCTGTCCCAGGTGATCATCTCGGGCGGGACACCGAGGCGCGGGCGGGAACGCCGACAGGGGCGGCCCCGCGAGTGCGGGACCGCCCCTGCCGGGCGGTGCTGGTGGTGCTGGTGGTGCTGTGCTCAGCGGGCGCCGAGCGGTGGACTCAGAAGTCCATGCCGCCCATGCCGCCGCCCTCGCCGCCGCCCATGGGCGGACCGTTCTTCTCCGGCTTGTCGGCGATGACGGCCTCGGTGGTCAGGAAGAGCGCCGCGATGGAGGCGGCGTTCTGCAGGGCCGAGCGGGTGACCTTGGCCGGGTCGATGATGCCGGCCGCGATCAGGTCCACGTACTCCCCGGTGGCGGCGTTGAGGCCCCAGCCGATCTCGGAGTTGCGGACCTTCTCCGCCACGACGCCACCCTCGAGGCCGGCGTTGACGGCGATCTGCTTCAGCGGGGCCTCGAGCGCGACGCGCACGATGTTGGCACCGGTCGCCTCGTCACCCTCGAGGTCGAGCTTGTCGAACGCGACGGTGACGGCCTGCGCCAGGGCGACGCCACCACCGGCGACGATGCCCTCCTCGACGGCGGCCTTGGCGTTGCGCACCGCGTCCTCGATGCGGTGCTTGCGCTCCCGCAGCTCGACCTCGGTGGCGGCACCGGCCTTGATCACCGCGACGCCGCCGGCCAGCTTGGCCAGCCGCTCCTGCAGCTTCTCGCGGTCGTAGTCGGAGTCCGACTTCTCGATCTCCGCGCGGATCTGGTTGACGCGACCCTGGATCTGGTCGGCGTCACCAGCGCCCTCGATGATCGTGGTCTCGTCCTTGGTGGTGACGAACTTGCGCGCGCGGCCCAGCAGGGACAGGTCGGCGGTGTCCAGCTTGAGGCCGACCTCCTCGCTGATGACCTGGCCACCGGTGAGGATGGCGATGTCGGCGAGCATGGCCTTGCGACGGTCACCGAAGCCGGGGGCCTTGACGGCGACCGACTTGAAGGTGCCGCGGATCTTGTTGACGACCAGGGTCGCGAGGGCCTCGCCCTCGACGTCCTCGGCGATGATCGCCAGCGGCTTGCCGGACTGCATGACCTTCTCCAGCAGCGGGAGCAGGTCCTTGACCGTGGAGATCTTCGAGTTGACGACCAGGATGTACGGGTCGTCGAGCACGGTCTCCATGCGGTCGGTGTCGGTCACGAAGTAGGCCGACAGGTGACCCTTGTCGAAGCGCATGCCCTCGGTGAGCTCGAGCTCGAGGCCGAAGGTGTTGCTCTCCTCGACGGTGATGACGCCTTCCTTGCCGACCTTGTCCATCGCCTCGGCGATGAGCTCGCCGATGGCCGGGTCCGCGGCGGAGATCGAGGCGGTGGCCGCGATCTGCTCCTTGGTCTCGACGTCCTTGGCGGTCGACAGCAGGTACTCGGAGACCGAGGCGACGGCCTTCTCGATGCCCTTCTTCAGGGCCATCGGGTTAGCGCCGGCGGCGACGTTGCGCAGCCCCTCGCGGACGAGGGCCTGGGCGAGCACGGTGGCGGTGGTGGTGCCGTCACCCGCGACGTCGTCGGTCTTCTTGGCGACCTCCTTGACGAGCTCGGCCCCGATCTTCTCCCACGGGTCCTCGAGCTCGATCTCCTTGGCGATGCTCACACCGTCGTTGGTGATGGTGGGGGCGCCCCACTTCTTCTCCAGCACGACGTTGCGGCCACGGGGGCCGAGCGTCACCTTGACGGCGTCGGCGAGCTGGTTCATGCCCCGCTCGAGGCCGCGGCGGGCCTCTTCGTTGAACGCGATCATCTTGGCCATGTGGTGATGTCCTCCGAGCGTGGATCGCTGCACGGCCGGCTCCGGTGCCCGCGACGGACGGCACCGGCGCCGTGGACGCTCCTGCGGCCCACGTTCCGGTACCTCACCGTTCCGACCTGGTTGGCACTCGGGTGCTCCGAGTGCCAGAAAGGAGTCTGGCACTCGACCCAGGCGAGTGCAAGAACGGGGTGCCCGCGGACGCAGCGAGGCCCGGTCCCCCGAGCGGGGACCGGGCCTCGTGGCCGAGCAGGATCAGGCGTTCTGGACGGCGTCCGCCTGGGGGCCCTTGGCGCCCTGGATGACCTCGAAGCTGACCCGCTGGCCCTCCTCGAGGCTCTTGTACCCGTCCATCTGGATCGACGAGTAGTGGACGAAGACGTCCTGACCGCCGTCGACGGCGATGAAGCCGAAGCCCTTCTCGGCGTTGAACCACTTGACGGTGCCCTGTGCCACGTGTGCTCCCACGTTCGTGCGGACGGCCCCTTGGTGAGTCGCGGGGCCGGGTGTCGCTCTTCCGCCCGTGATCACGAACGAGGAACGCTGACCGCGCGGAACGGTACAGCAGCAGGTGTCCCAGGTCACCGTGCCGGAGCGCGGTTCCCCCGTCCGGAGGAACCGCGCCCCCGGCCCCCTCGCGGGGGCCCGCGATCAAGCGATGAGGCCGGCCTCGCGCAGCGACTTCAGCGACGGCTGCACGTGGTGGGTCGGGCCGACCACCGGCAACAGCGGGTCGAGGGTCTTGAGGCCCTCGCCGGTGTTGAGGACGACGACCTCCTGGGCCGGGTCGAGCAGGCCCTTGTCCACCAGCTGGCGCAGCACCGCGACGGTGACCCCGCCGGCGGTCTCGGCGAAGACGCCGGTGGTGCGGGCCAGGTCGCGGATGCCCTGCACGATCTCCTCGTCACCGACCCGGCCGACCGAGCCGCCGGTGCGCCGGATGGCGTCCAGGGCGTAGGGGCCGTCGGCGGGGTTGCCGATGTTCAGCGACTTGGCGATGCCGGTGGGCTTGACCGGCTTGACGACGTCCCAGCCGTTGTCGAAGGCGGTCGCGATCGGGTCGCAGCCGGCCGACTGGGCACCGAAGATCGTCCAGCCGGTGTCCTCGACGATGCCGGCGGCCACCAGCTCGCGCCAGGCCTTGTCGACCTTGGTCAGCAGCGAGCCCGACGCCATCGGGATGACCACCTGGGCCGGGATGCGCCAGCCCAGCTGCTCGGCGATCTCGTAGCCCATCGTCTTGGAGCCCTCGGCGTAGTACGGCCGGACGTTCTGGTTGACGAAGGCGGTGTCCTCGAACTCGTCGGTCTCGGCGAGCTCGCTGGTGAGCCGGTTGACGTCGTCGTAGTTGCCGTCGACGGCGACCAGCGCCTGCCCGTAGACCGCGGACTGGGTGATCTTGCCCGGCTCCAGGTCGCTGGGCACGAAGACGAACGAGGGCAGCCCCATCCGGGCGGCGTGCGCGGCCACGGAGTTGGCCAGGTTCCCGGTGGAGGCGCAGGCGATCTTGGCGTAGCCGAAGTTCTTCGCCGCGGTCGCGGCCAGGCTGACCACCCGGTCCTTGAAGGAGTGGGTGGGGTTGGCCGAGTCGTCCTTGACCCACAGCCCGCCGGTGAGGCCGAGCTCGGCGGCGAGCCGGTCGGCCTTGACCAGCGGCGTCATGCCCGGGTCGAGGGTGACCCGGTCGGCTGGGTCGTGACCGACGGGCAGCAGCGCGACGTAGCGCCAGATGTTGTGCGGACCGGCCTCGATCTGCTGGCGGGTCACCGCCCGCATGAGGTCCTTGTCGTAGTCGACCTCGAGCGGGCCGAAGCACTCGGCGCAGGCGTGCTCGGCGATCAGTCCGAAGGTGGCACCGCAGTTGCGACAGACGAGCCCACGGGCGGGGTTCGGCGGGACCGGCCCACCCTCGGTGACGTCTGCCTGGGCGGAGCCGGGAGCGGTCATGGTCATGCGACGACTACCTCCTCATCTTCCCCGCGCCGGGCCGTCGAGCCGCGCGAGACGGAATTGGCACCTTCCGTCGCGGGAGTGCGACGGCGGTTGCCGGGGCTTCATCGGGCCGTGTCCCTCTGCCCCTCTGGATGAGTGGAACGGGGGTGACTCTACCCGGGCCGGGTGCCGGGAGCCGCGACCGACAGGATGGGCCGGTGGCCACGCGCATCGTCTACACCGACCTCGACGGCACGATGGTGGGCCCGCACGGGTCCTTCTGGACGACGGCCGGGGGCGAGCCGACGTCCGTCCCGGCCGACGCGCTGCTCGAGCTGCACCGGGCCGGCGTCGCGCTCGTGCTGGTCAGCGGCCGCACCGCCACCCAGCTGATGGAGACCGCCCGGGTCTTCGCCGCCGACGGCGCGATCGCCGAGCTGGGCTCGCTGGTCACCTGGGACGGCGGCCTGGCCAGTGAGCTGCTGACCGGTGAGCTGCCCGAGCGCTACGCCGGCCGCGAGCCGGTGCACGTGCTGGAGGAGCTCGGCGTGGTCGAGCAGCTGATGGCCGCCCACCCGGGCCGGCTGGAGTGGCACGCCCCCTGGCACGCCACCCACTCCGCCGACGCCATGCTGCGCGGCAACGTCGACACCGTCGCCGTCGACGCCTGGCTGGCCGAGCGCGGCTGGGGCTGGCTGACCATGAACGACAACGGCGCGGTGCCGGTCACCCCGGACATGACGCTGGCCGCCGAGGGCCTGCCGCCGCACGTCTACCACCTGATGCCGCGCGGGATCAGCAAGGGCGAGGCGATCCACTGGGACCTCGCCCGCCGTGGGCTGACCCCGGCCGACGCCGTCGCGGTGGGCGACAGCGTCAGCGACCTGGAGATGGCCGCCGCCGTGGGCCGGCTCTTCATCACCGCCAACGGGGCCGCGGTGCCCGGGATGGCCGAGCGCATCGCCGTCCTGGGCAACGTCTCGGTGACCGAGTCCCCCATGGGTGAGGGCTGGGCCCAGGCCGTCCGCGCCAGCCTCTGACCCCCCGAGTTGGATCAGGTCACCTGATCAGAGTCTGGCCCACCTCACCAACGCTGCTGAGGTGGGCCAGACGGTGATCAGGTGACCTGATCACCGTCTGGGCTCAGCTGGTGACGTCCTTGCGGGCGAAGTGGCGGAAGGCCAGCGCGGTGAACACCGCGGACCACACCAGCCCCTGGACGACGCCGCGGAACAGGTCGCCGGAGTCGACGGGGGTCTGCAGCAGGTCGGTCCAGGCGAACCCGAACGCGGTGGGGAACCAGTCGCGGATGCCGCCGAGCTGCTCCACCGCCTCGAGCACCGCGAACACCACCGTGGTGAACACCGCGCCACCGACCGCGGCCAGCGGGGCGTCGGTGAGCGTGGAGATCCAGAACGCCAGCGTGCCGACGATGAGCAGGTGGACGACGAGGTAGCCGACCATGCCGGCCAGCCGCACCAGCCCGGTGCCCTGGTCCAGCGCAACGCCGACCGGGGTCTGGACGGCGTCGAAGCCGTAGGCGATCCCCCCGGCGACCAGCGCCACCAGGACCAGCGTGAGCATCGCGCCGACGGACATGACCAGCGCGGCCAGCCACTTCTGCCGGAGCAGCCGGGCGCGGGGCACCGGGGTGGCCAGCGCGTAGCGCAGCGACCCCCAGGACGCCTCGCTGGCCACGGTGTCGCCGAAGAACAGCGCGAACACCACGACCAGGAAGAACCCGCTGGTGGCGAAGAGGGTGAACAGCGTGAGGTTCAGGCCGCTGGCGGTGGCGACGTCGACCAGGTTGACCCGGGCGTTCTCCTCGGCCTCCTCGGCCCCGCCCAGGGCCAGCGCGCCGATCAGGATCAGCGGCAGCGCCGCCATCAGCGCGAACACCCCGAGCGTGCGGCGCCGCTTGAACTGACGCCGCAGCTCCACGCCCAGCCGCAGGGTGCGCTCGGGCCGGAACCCGGCCGCCGCCCCGGAGGCCTGCGGCAGGGCGGAAGTGGCCACATTCGCCCTCCCGGGGGCGGACGTGGTCACGTCTGCCCGAGACGAACCGTTGCTCATGACTCCCCCACCAGTGACAGGAACGCGTCCTCGAGCCGGCGGCGCGGGGTGAGCTGGTCGACGGCGATGCCCGCCTCGACCAGCGCGGTCAGGGCGGCGGCGCGGCCGGTCGGGCCGAGGTCGACGACCAGGCCCTCCGACGTCCGCTCCACGGCGCCGGCGCCGGGCAGCCCGCCCAGCAGCGCGACCGCCCGGTCGGTGTCCGCCGGGTCGGCCAGCCCGACGAGCACCGAGCCGCCGGCGCCGATGATCTCCTCGACGGTGCCCTGCACGATCTTCTGCCCCTTGGCCATGACGACGACGTGGCTGCAGGTCTGCTCGATCTCGCTGAGCAGGTGGCTGGAGACGATGACCGTGCGCCCGGTGCGGGCGTAGTCCTGCAGCACCTCGCGCATGGCGTGGATCTGCGGCGGGTCCAGCCCGTTGGTCGGCTCGTCGAGCACCAGCAGGTCGGGCAGGCCGAGCATCGCCTGGGCGATGGCCACCCGCTGCCGCATGCCCTGGCTGTAGCTGCGCACGCGCTTGTCCAGCGCGGTGCCCAGCCCGGCGATCTCGATCGCCTCCTCCATGTGCGCGTCGGCCAGCGGACGGCCGGTGGCGGCCCAGTAGAGCGTGAGGTTGTCCCGCCCGGACAGGTGCGGCTGCAGGCCGGTGCCCTCGACGAAGGAGCCCAGCCGGGACAGCACCGGCGCCCCCGGGCCGGCGGCGTGGCCGAAGATCGAGATCCGTCCCTCGGTGGGCCGGATGAGGCCCATCAGCATCCGCAGCGAGGTCGTCTTGCCCGCGCCGTTGGGGCCGAGCAGGCCGAGCACCTGACCGCGGCGCACCTCGAAGGACAGGTCGCGCACGGCGACGAACCCGTCCTTGTAGGCCTTGGTCACGTTCTCGAAGCGCAACGGCACGTCCTCGCCGTCCGGCTCGACGACCGACACCCGCCGGGCCCGGCGACGTCCGATCCCGATGGCGGCCAGCCAGCCCAGCAGGCCCAGGAGGACCAGGACGCCGAGCAGCACCCACCAGCGGGTGGCGCCGGCGGTGGCCTGGACCTGACCGGGGACCTCCGGCACCGACAGCGTCGTCCCGTCGGCCAGCGCGACGGAGGCGACCGCGGGCTGTACGGGGAGGGAGAACGCCTGGTCGGTGCTGGAGACCAGGACCCGCATCGAGTGGCCCACCTCGAACCGGTGCACGACCGCCGGCAGGGTGACGGCCACCTCGGTGGGCGCGGTCGGGTCCGCCGAGAGGCCGGTGAGCGCGAGCGGTGCGACCAGCCCGCCGGGCAGCGTGGTCGAGCCGTCGGGGCCGACGTCGTAGAGCTTGGCGAACATCGTCGCGGTACCCCCGGGCGCGGAGACGGCCAGGCGCACGGTGGACGCGCCGACCACGTCGACGGCGGTGGTCAGCGGCGCGCTGTCGAAGGCGGCGTACTGGCCGGGGATCTCCAGCGTGGTGCCGCCCAGGACGGAGCTGACCGAGCCCAGGCCCGGCACGATCGTCAGCGCGGCGGGACTGCCGCCGGCGGGGGTGACCACGGGCTGGGTGGACCCGGTGACCGCCACGTCCCGGCGCTGCACCGGGTCGCCGCCGTCCAGGCCGGGGTAGGCCGGGGCGGAGACGGTCTGCGAGCCGCCCTGCACCTGCCCGATGCCCGAGCCCAGGCCGGTGGGAGCCGGGTAGCTGAACCCGCCGCCGGTGCCGGTGCCGGAGTCGCGCAGGTACCGGTCGAACCAGCCGGCGACCTCGTCGCGCAGGTCGGCGGCGACCCCGCCCGAGGCCGGGCTGTCGTGGCCGCCGGCGTACCAGACCACCCGCACGTCGGTGCCGTTGGCGGCGATCCCGCGGGCGTTGGCGTCGGCCTGGCCGAGGCCGAACAGCGAGTCCTGGGTGCCCTGGACCAGCAGGGTCGGCGCGGTGATCCGGTCGAGCACACCGGCCGGGCTGCTGCGGTCGAGGACGGCGGCGATCTCCGGGGTGAGCGTGCCGGTGGCCGCGGCCGACTGGTACGCGGCGCACACGTCGGGCCGGAACCGGCCGCAGGTGAGCAGCTGCGGGTCGACACCGGACAGGTCGGGGACGGCGGCTGCACCGCCCCCACCGAGCCCGCCGAGCAGGCCGTCGCCGGTGGGCACCGAGCCGACCCCGAAGAACAGCCCGGCCCACAGCCGCTTGAACACCCCGGCGGCGTCGGTGCCCGGGGTGGCCGCCGGGGTGCCGGCGCCGGCGACCTCGGCGGCCTGGTCGGGGAAGAACGCGCTGGTCAGGGAGTTCCAGGTGATCTGCGGGGCGATCGCGTCGACGCGGTCGTCGTAGGCGGCGGCCAGCAGCGACAGCGCCCCGCCGTAGGACCCGCCGGCGACCCCGGCCCGCGGGTCGCCGGGGCCGTCGAGGACGACGTCGTCACGTGCGGCGAGCAGGTCCAGCAGCGTGCTGACGTCGGCGACCTCGTAGCGCGGGTCGTCGAGCCCGATCTGCCCGGTGCTGGCCCCGAACCCGCGGGCCGACCAGGCCAGGACGACGTAGCCGCGGCCGGCGAGGTCACGGGCGTCGGCGTCGACGGAGGCCTTGCTGCCCCCGAAGCCGTGGGCCAGCAGCACCGCCGGGGCGGGCGAGCCGGCGCTCGCCGAGGCGGGCAGGTAGAGCGTGGTGTCCAGCTCCACGGCGTCGGCCCCTGAGCCCGAGGGGACCCGGGCGTCGGTGGTGGTCACGTCCTCCGCGGCACGCGCAGGGGGCGCGGTGCCGACGAGGACGGCGGTCAGGACCGGGAGCAGGAGCAGGAGGGCGAGCAGGGCGGACGGCACCGGCCGGGCGCCGGGGCGCGGACCGATCCGCGCCGGCCCGGGAGCGGTGCGCACGCTCCCGGCAACGCACGACACCCCGCCGACGTTCCGGCGGGCGGGCCGACGGTTCAGGGCCGCCAGTTCCCGGTGGCGACGACGACGATGCCCGGGTCGGCCACCTCCGGGACGTCGAAGAACCGCGCGACCGGCCCGGTGACGTCGGCCCCGAACTGCTCGACCAGCTGCAGCGCGGCCTGCTCCTGCTCGGCGTCGCCCTCGGTGTAGAAGACGGTCGTGGCGGCGACGTCGTCGCCGGGGTAGGCGCCGGTGCCGAGCACCTCCCAGCCGCCGGCGGTGAACGCGTCGCCGATCCGGCCGGCCAGGCCGGTGACGTTCGTGCTGTTGAGCACCGTGATCGGGGCCTTGACCGGCGCGGGCGGCGGCGGGACCTCGGAGGTCACCGGCGCCAGCGACGGCAGGGCCGGCGGCGGCAGCGGGGCGGCCGAGGCGGGTGCGGAGGGCACCGTCGTCTGGGCGGCGATCTCCGAGGTCTGCGGGGAGGTGAACGACCAGACGCCGAGCACGACCAGGGCGATGACGACCACGCCGAGCACGCCCTGCACGGCCCGGCGCGGGGCGCCCGGGGTGTCGACGTCGTCCTCGCGGCCGGGACCGCGGCTGCCGGCCGGGGTGGCGGGCGGGGCGGTGCGCCGGCCGGCGCTCTTGCGTGCGGCGGCCTCGGCGGCCTGCCGCTCCAGCCGGGCGGCCGCGCGGCCACCGACGGGGACGTCGACGGCGCGCCGGGAGGCGACCATGGTCTCGTCGACCGTCGCGACGAGCGCGGTCTCGTCCGTGGCGGGCCCGTCGTCGTCCCGACGGTCGCGGACCAGCCGGCCGGCCGAGGGGCGGTCGACACCGGGGCGGTCGGCGGTCGGGCGGCCGGGCAGCGGACGGGACGGCGGGACGGCGTCGGCCGGCGCCGGGCGGGCACCCGCGGCGCGCGGCGGGGTCTGCGGGGCACGGGGCGGTGCCGACTGCGGGGTCATCGCCGCTGCGGCGGCCATGGCGTCCCAGGCCGACCCGGCGGGGGCGGCGCCGGTGACGCGCTGGGTCACGTCCGGGATCGCGGGCGCCGGTGCCGCGGCCTCGGCGGGCCAGCCGCTCACCCCGGCGGGGCGCTGGGGCACCGCGGTCGACCCGGGACGGTCGGCCTCGGGCCGGCGGGCGGCCGGACCCGTGGCTGGGGACACCCGCGGCGGGGTGGGACGGGCAGAGGCCCGCGGCGGCACGGTGGAGGCGACGGAGGTCATCGGCCCGGAGACCGGCAGGGACGGGCGGGGCTCCGGCATGCGCCCGGCCTCGCGGCCGGTGGACGTCCCGTCCCAGCCGGCGGACGTGCCCGCGCGGCCGGTGGGCATGCCGTCGTGCCCGCCGGGCACCGGGTCGCGACCGGACACGGCGTCGCGGCCGACGGCCAGCGGGCCGCGACCCGCGGACCGCACGTCGTGGCCTGCGGACAGCGGCTCGGCGTCGGAGCGACGGCGGCCCCCACCGGGCGGGGGGCCCGTGGGCCGGTCGGCCGGACGGCGCAGCAGCGGGTCCTCGCTCTGCGGCAGCTGACCGTCGCGGCGGCGCTCGGCGCGGCTGGTGCGGGAGGCACCCAACAGGCCCTCGCCGGGGGTGCGGGGCATCCCGGCGCCACGGCCGTCCGCACCACGCAGGTGCGGGTTCAGCAGGGCGTCCGGGGCGGTCTGCGGGCGGTCGTCGGGGCGCCGACGGTCCGGCCCCCCGGGCTCGCCCGACACTCTGCCGTCACCGACCGGATCGAGATGCCTCCCCACGGTGAGAGAGGCTAGTCGCGTCCGCGGTCGCTGCCCAGGACCCGACCGGAACGCTGGCGCTGCCGGGCGGCCCGCATCCGGCGCAGCCGGCGGACCAGCAGCGGGTCGGCCACCAGGGCCTCCGGACGGTCGATCAGGGCGTTGAGCACCTGGTAGTAGCGGGTCGCGGACATCCCGAAGCTCTCCCGGATGGCCGTGTCCTTGGCCCCGGCGAACCGCCACCACTGCCGCTCGAAGGCCAGCACGGCCCGATCGCGGGCCGACAGACCACCTGGCGTGTCGTCCCCTGCCGCCCCATCCGTCACAGCAGCACCGGTCGTCGGTGTCGCCGCGGGGTCGGGCGCGGCCGACGACGGGCCACCCGGCGCGGGTTCGCTGCTCATGGGGTGCCTCCGGTCGGTGGGGGTGCCGGGGCGCGACGAGGCGACGCCGTGGGGAAGCCGGCACCGACGACGGTAGTCGCCGTGCCGCCGGTCCGGGCGCACCGGAGCGCGCGCGTCAGACCGCGGCCGGGACCGCCTGCGCTGCGGTACGCCGGGTGCTGCGGGCCTGACGCAGGGTGTCGGCGGTGAACACCGCCAGGGCCAGCCAGACGATCGCGAAACCGGCCAGCCGGGCCGGGGGCATCGGCTCGTCGAAGACGAACACCCCGACGGCCAGCTGGATGAGCGGGTTCACGTACTGCAGGAGCCCGACCGTCGACAGCGGGATGCGGCGGGCCGCGGCGGCGAACAGCAGCAGCGGCACGGCCGTGGCCACCCCGGCGAAGGCCATCAGCAGCGCGTTGCCCGTGCCCTCGTGGGCGAAGGCGGCCGAGCCCCGGGCCTGCAGCACGACGATCACCACCAGCGCCGGCAGGAAGGCCACCGCCGTCTCCACGAACAGGCCCGGTACGGCCTCGACCCGGACCAGCTTCTTCATCAGGCCGTAGAGACCGAAGGAGCCGGCCAGAGCCAGCGCGATCCACGGCGGGTGCCCGTGGTCGACGGTGAGGACCACCACGGCCACCGCGGCCAGGGCGACCGCCACCCACTGCAGCCGGCGCAGCCGCTCACCGAAGACCACGACCCCGAGCAGGACGCTGAACAGCGGCTGGATGAAGTAGCCCAGCGAGCTCTCCACCACGTGCCCGGCGTTCACCGCGTAGACGTAGACGGTCCAGTTGACGACGATCAGCAGCGACGCCGCGGCGAGCACCAGCCCGGTGCGCCGGTCGGCGACGGCGGCGCGCACCTGCGACCAGCCCTGCCGCACCGTCAGCAGCAGGCCGACGAACAGCAGCGACCACACGATCCGGTGGGCGACGATCTCCAGCCCGCCGGCCGGCTCCAGCAGCGGGAAGTAGAGCGGGAACAGGCCCCACAGCAGGTAGGCCGACAGGCCCGCCACGACCCCGGTGCGTCGTTCGTCCACCGGCGCACCGTACGCGCGCCCGGCGGGGCCGGTGCCGTCAGCGGCGGCGGCGCAGCACCGCCAGCCCGGCGAGGCCGGCCGCACCGGCCGCGGCCAGCACACCGTGGTGCCGGCTGGCCCAGATCTGCGGGTCGCGGGTCCACTGCTGGTCGCTGAACCTGCCCTCGGCGCCGAAGTCCTGCCCGTCGGGGCCGTCGGCCGGCTCCCACAGGTTGGACGGGTCGTCCGGGCTCGCGTCGGCGCCGGTGAGCTGGCCGTCCTTGCCGGTGCGGGCCAGGTACCAGTCCATGAACTGCGGCCAGACCTCGTTCCCCAGCACCGTGTAGACCGTCGGGATGCCGACCCACCAGGCCCGCCGGGTCGGGTGCTCGGCGGCGTGCACCAGCGCTGCGGCCATCAGCTCCGGCGCGTAGATCGGTGCCACCGGCTGCGGCTTCTTCGGCATCTTGTTCAGCACCCAGTCGAACTGCGGGGTGTTGACCCCCGGCAGGTCGACCCGGGTCACGTGCACGTTGCTGCCCTCGCTCTTCAGCTCGGTGTGCAGCGCCTCCGTGAACCCCTTCACCGCGTGCTTGGCCCCGCAGTAGGCGCTCTGCAGCGGCACGCCGCGGCGGCCCAGCGCCGAGCCGGTCTGCACGATCACCCCGCGGTCGCGCGGCCGCATCCGCGACAGCGCGGACATCGTCCCGTGCACGACGCCCAGGTAGGTGACCTCGGTGACCCGCGCGTACTCCGCGGCGGTGATGCCGGCGAAGGGCGCGAAGACGGCGGTGAAGGCGACGTTGACCCAGACGTCGATCGGCCCGAGCTCGGCCTCCACCCGGTCGGCCGCGGCGTCGACCGCAGCGGCGTCGGCGACGTCGACCGGCAGCACCAGCGCCGTGCCCCCGACCGCCCGGACCTCCTCCGCGGCAGCCGCCAGGCCCTTCTCCCCGCGCGCCAGCAGGGCGACCCTGTCACCCCGGCGGGCGAAGGCCACGGCCGTGGCCCGGCCGATCCCGCCACTGGCTCCGGTGACGACGACGACCTGACCGCTCACGGGACATCCACCTCTTCCGCCGACGGCCCACCGTGGGCCGGTCGCACCCTCGTTCTGCTCCATCGGCCGGGAGCAGCAAACATGGGGAGCACACAGCTGCACCGCGACCGCGGGGTGGACGGTCGGCCCGAGGGGTGCAGATGCACGGCGCGGAACTGCTGGGGCTGGCGCTCGCCGCGGTGGCGGTGACCGCGGTGGCCCGGAGGCTGGGCTGGCAGGCCCCGCTGCTGCTGGTGGTCGTGGGGCTGGCCGCCAGCGCCGTCCCGGGGATGCCGGACTTCGCCATCGACGGCGAGCTGCTGCTGGCCCTGGTCCTGCCCCCGCTGCTCTACTCGTCGGCGCTGGGCGTCAGCTACGCCGGCTTCCGGGCGCTGCTGCACCCGATCGTGCAGCTGGGCGTCGTCCTGGTTCTGGTGACCGCCGTCGTCGTCGCCCTGCTGGCCCGGCTCGTCGTCCCCGGCCTGCCGATGCCGGTCGCGCTGGTGCTCGGGGCGATCGTCGCGCCGCCGGACGCGGTCTCGGCCGCCGCGGTCGGCCGCCGGCTCGGGCTCCCCCGGCCGATGATGACCGTGCTGTCCGGCGAGAGCCTGATCAACGACGCGGCGGCGCTGACGTTCTACAAGGTCGCGCTGGCCGCGGTGTTCGGCGCCGGTGGCGGGCTGCTCGGCCTGGACTGGGGGTCGGCCGCGGGCACGTTCGGGCTGGCCGTCGGCGTGGGCGTCGGGCTCGGCCTGGCGCTGGGCGTGGTCGTGCACCTCGTGCGGATGCGCCTGGAGGACCCGGTGGTCGAGTCGGTGCTCGGGCTGATCGTGCCGTTCGCGGCCTACCTCCTGGCCGAGGAGCTGTCCGGCTCCGGGGTCCTGGCCGTGGTGGCCGCGGGGCTCTACCTCGGACACCGCGGCCCCGAGGCCGGGTACGCCACCCGACTGCAGGAGATGCCGCTGTGGTCCTCGCTGGACCTGCTGCTGCAGGCGGTCGTGTTCGCCCTGATCGGTCTGCAGCTGCGCGCGGTCGTCGACGAGGTGGCCGCCTCCGAGCGGTCGACCGGCCAGCTGCTGGTCGCCGCCGCGGTCGTGCTGGCCACCGTCATCGTCGTCCGGGCGGTGTTCGTCTTCGGGCTGGAGCTGGTCCGCCGGACGCCTCGGCCGGTCCCCGGCGGGCGCTGGGCCTCCCCCACCCGGCCACCGTGGAGCTACCAGACGGTGATCTCCTGGACCGGCATGCGCGGGGTGGTGACCCTCGCGGTCGCCGCGGCACTGCCCGAGCAGGTCAACGGCGCACCGTTCGCCGACCGGGAGGCCGTCCAGTTCCTCGCCTACGCGGTCACCATCGGCACCCTGCTGCTGCAGGGGCTGACCCTGCCCCGGCTGATCCGGCGGCTGGGCGTCCGCGACCCCGAGCAGGACCAGCAGGACGCCGAGAGCGAGCTGCGCCTGCAGGAGCGCACGACCGCCGCGGCCCTGCAGCGCGCCGAGGAGCTGATCGCCGAGGCCCGGCCCCGGGTCGGGGACGAGCGCGCCGACCAGTGGGTGGAGCGGATCCGCGGCCCGCTGCAGGCCCGCACCCGCACGATGCGGCAGACGATCCGGGCCGAGGAGGAGGAGGAACAGACGAAGGGGCGCAAACGGGCCGAGGGCTTCCGGTACCTGCGCCAGCAGGTGGTGCAGGCCCAGCGCCGCGCCCTGATGACCGAGCGTGACCGCGGCACCGTCGACGACGAGGTCGTGCGCGGCGTGCTCCAGGAGCTGGACTACGAGGAGGCGGCCAGCGCGCACAGCTGGACGACCCGGCTCTGACCGGTCCACGGCGGTCCGCCGCCAGGACGCCTACCGTTGTCTGTGTGCACGCTGGACGACCGAACCCGGCCCAGTGGCTCTGGTACGCCTACGGCGGCGGGCTGCCCCCCGCACTGTCGGACTGGGTGCTCGACGACACGACCCGGCGGAGCTGGGTCGTGCGGCACCTGCTGCGGGCGCTGGCCCAGCTCGCCCCGGTCGTGCTGCTGTGCCTGCTGGTGCCGCCGGTGCCCTTCGGCTTCCGGCTCACCGCGGCCGGTGGCGGCCTGGCCATCGGCCTGCTCTTCTCCCTGGCCTACATGACCGAGACCACCGAGCACCGCGCGGTCAAGGCCGGCTGGCCGCCGGGCACCACGGCGCGCCGCCGGGACGAGCGCGCCGAACGCGACCGCCTCGAGCGCGGCGCCCGCTACCGCTCCAACGGAGCCGGCAGCTTCGACTGACGAAGGACCCCCTCGCCCCCCACCGCTCGCACGCTCGCAGTGGGACCCTGCGAGCGGGCCGGTGACTGACGGCCTGAGCTGGGACCATCGGGGCATGGACCCCTGCCTCTCCCGCCGGACACTGCTCGCCGCCGGGAGTGCCGGGCTGGGGGCGCTGGCGCTGGGCGCCTGCGCGGGCATCCCGGTCCCGGAGGTGGACGGCGTGGCGTCCGGTGGCCGGATCGCCGCTCTGGCCGACGTCCCGGTCGGTGGGGCGTACCAGCTGGCGGTCGACGGACGGCGGGTGCTGATCGCCCAGCCCACCGCCGGCACCGTCGTCGCCTACGACGCCACCTGCCCGCACCAGGGCTGCACGGTGCGGGCCGGTGAGGACGGCGCGCTGGTCTGCCCCTGCCACGGGTCGGCGTTCGACCTGGCCACCGGCGGGGTGCTGCAGGGACCGGCCGTCGAGCCGCTGGCGCCCTTCGCGGTCACCGTCTCCGGCGCCGACGTCCTGCTGGCCTGAGGGCCCCCGCCCCCGGCCCCCGTCCAGAGGCTCGTGCCGAGCTCGCGAGGCATGAGGGGGACGGGGGTCCTTCGACTACTCGGCGTCCTCGACGCGGAAGCCGATCTTCATGGTGACCTGGAAGTGGGCGACGTCGCCGTCGACGACCTGGCCGCGGATCTCGCTGGTCTGGAACCACTCGATGTGCCGGACGGTCTCCGACGCCTTCTTCACGGCGGTGCGGATGGCGTCGTCGACGCTGGTGGTGGAGCTGCCGACGATCTCGCTCAGCCGGTACACGTGGTCGCTCATCGGTCCTCCTCCTGGGTGGCCGCCCGGCGGGCGGCGCCTGCCCCCGACCCTGGCACACCAACCGGCGGGCCGCCCGCGCTCGCCCTCAGCGAGGGCCGCGGCGCACCACCTCGCGGACCTCGGCGAGGTCGAGCCGGTAGGGCCCCAGCCGGGTCAGCACCCACGTCGCGCCGGCGGCCTCCCAGGGGGCGGGGTCGGCGTCCGCGGGCAGCTCCACCACGACGTCGAAGCCGGTGAGGTCGCCGCCGCGGGCCTCGCCCACCGTCCGTCGGATCTCGGCCAGGTCGCCGGGGCCGGACAGCGAGATGACGAACGCGCCGTCGTGCCGGGCCGCCCGGCGCAGCGGGGCCGCGTTGGGCCAGCGCCCGCCGATCCAGAACGGGATGCCGCCGGGCCGGGTCGCGGGCGGGGAGAAGCGGACGTCGCGGGCGGTGAAGTGCTCCCCGTCGTGGTCGACCTGCTCCCCGGCCAGCAGCCGGCGCAGCAGGCCCAGCCCCTCGTCCAGCCGCGTGGCCCGGACCCGGGCGTCGAGCTCCTCGCCGAACCGGGACAGCTCCCCCACCCCGCCGTCGTCGCCGAGGCCGAAGCCGAGCACCAGCCGCCCACCGGACAGCCGGTCCAGCGTGGCCGCCTGCCGGGCGAGCACCTGCGGACGCCGCCGGGTCAGCGGCGTCACCATCGGGCCGAACTGCAGCCGCGACGTGCGGACGGCGATCGCGGCGCAGCAGGTCCACGGGTCGGCGATCTCGGTGACCGGCTCGGCGTAGAGCAGGTGGTCCCACAGGAACACGCCGTCCCAGCCGGCCTCCTCGGCCTCCACCGCGAGGTCGGCGAGCAGCACCGGGTCGGCCAGCACGTCGAAGGGCGCCAGGAACAGCCCGCGCCGGCTCACCGGGCCGCCGTCCGCACGAGGTCCATGGCCTCCGCGACCGCCAGGGACGACGTCCGTGCGGTGTGCCGCGGCTCCTCCTCGCCGGCCAGGACGGCGCCGACGTGGCGGAGGGCGGCGGTGAAGGAGTGCTGGTCCCGGGTCGGCCGCTCGACCAGGGTCTCCGCCCCGGGACGACGCAGCTCGAGGGTGCTGTCCGGACGTGGGTGGTAGGGGTCCTCCAGGCGGATGGTGCCCTCCGTGCCGCTGAGCACCGTCGTGGTGTCCGCGCTGCGCCGGAAGCCGCAGGACAGCAGCAGCCGCCGGTCCCCGGCGTAGTCGACCAGGGCGGCGAGCTCGGTCTCCACCTCGGCGCCGCGCACCTGGGACGCGGCGGCGGCCAGCGCCGGGCCCCCGAACAGCTCGGCGGCCAGCCGCAGCGGGTAACAGCCGACGTCGGCCAGCGCACCGCCGGCCACGGCCGCGGACAGCCGGATGTCCTCGGTGCGGCGGAGCAGGAAGTGGAAGGCGCCGGAGACCTCCCGCAGCTCGCCGACCGCCCCCTCGGCCAGCAGCTCGGTCAGTCGCCGGTGCTGGTCGGTGAACGGGAAGACGAACGCCTCCCACAGCGGCAGCGCCGCGCGCTCGGCCACCGCCAGCACCCGCCGGGCCTGGTCGGCGTCGACGCACAGCGGCTTCTCGCACAGCACCGCCTTGCCGGCCTCCAGCGCCGCCACCGCCCACTCGGCGTGCAGCGTGTTGGGCAGCGGCACGTAGACCGCCTGCACGGCCGGGTCGGCGAGCACCGCCTCGTAGCCGGCGACCCCGCGGGCTACGCCGTGCGCCGCGGCGAAGTCGGCCGCGCGGACGCCGTCCCGGCCGCCGACGACCACCGCCTCGCCACCGGCCTCGGCCAGCGCGGGGAGGAAGCGGGAGCGGGCGATGCCGGCGGTGCCGAGCACGCCCCAGCGGGTCGGGGACGTGGACATCAGCGGGCTGCCGGGATCTGCACGGGAGCATCGTGCCCTGCGCGGTCCCGCGGGTGGAGCCCCATGTCCGGATTGAACGGACGACCTTCCGCTTACAAGGCGGGTGCTCTACCACTGAGCTAATGGGGCGGGCCGGACTGGGCAGCAGGTTACCGGCCGCCCGGCACCCGGGCTGCCGGGTGCACGGTGCCCGGGTGAGGATCAGGGCATGAGCAACTCGACGGTGGCGGTCCTCGGCACGGGGACGATGGGCGCCGGGATGGTCCGTTCGCTGCGGCGCGCGGGCATCCCGGTGCGGATGTGGAACCGCGACGGCAGCAAGGCCGCGGCGCTGACCGACACCGGCGCGGAGGCGTTCGGCACGGCGGCCGAGGCGGTGGCCGGCGCCGACGTCGTCCTCACCATGCTCTTCGACGCCGACTCGGCGATCGAGGTGGTCCGGCAGGCCGACGTCCCGGCCGGCACGGTGTGGCTGCAGGCCTCCACCGTCGGGGTGGAGGGCATCGAGCAGGTGGCCGAGGTCGCCCGCGAGCTGGACCTGGTGCTCGTGGACTGTCCCGTGCTGGGCACCAAGGCCCCCGCCGAGCAGGGGCAGCTGGTGATGCTGGCCTCCGGTCCCGAGGAGCAGCGCGCGGCGCTGGCCCCGCTGCTGGACGCGATGGGGCGCAAGACGATCTGGGCCGGGGAGGCCGGGGCGGGGAGCCGGCTGAAGATGGCCTGCAACGCCTGGCTCATCTCGATCAGCGTGGGCACGGCCCAGTCGATCGCGCTGGCCCGCGGGCTCGGGGTCGACCCGCAGTTGTTCCTCGACGCCGTGGACGGCGGCCCGATGGACACCCCCTACGCGCGGATGAAGGGCGCCAACATGATCGCCGGCGAGCACCCGGTGAGCTTCGGGCTGACCGGGGCCACCAAGGACGCCGTGCTGATCCAGGCCGCTCTCCGGGCCGCCGGCGTCTCCGACCGGTTCGACGCCGCCGCGGTGGAGACGATGCAGCTGGCGGTCGACCGGCTGCCCGACCCGGGCGCCGTCGACCTCAGCGCGCTGATCGTCGGCCTCGAGCTGCGGGACTGACCGCTCGGCTGCCCGGTCGCGGTGACCGGGCAGCCGCGCGGCTCAGGCGGCCTCGGACCCCGCGGCCGGGTCGCCGGAGACGTACTCGGCCGGGTCGCTGTCGACCGTGGCACCGCTCTCGAGCCAGCGGGCGAACCCGGCCGGGTCCCGCCGCTCCAGCTCGTCGAGGGCCTCCTGCCGGCGGCGGACCAGCGCCTGCCGGGTGAGCAGGTCGCGCGCCCCGGCCAGCGCGGCCGAGCTGTGCACCCACTCCCGGCCCAGCTCCTGCACCGACAGCCCGTGCGCCCAGCGCCCGTCGCCGGCGGCCGCCGGCGTCCCGGTCACCGCAGCGGCGGCCCACGCCTCCGCCCGGGCCGCCCGCCACGCCCACCGGGTCAGCAGCAGCCCGAGCGCCGACACCACCAGCAGCCCGGTCACGGCGGCCCCGGCCAGGACGACGCCCCCGCTGAGCAGCAGCAGCGCGCCGACGGTCCAGACGGCGCAGCGCCAGGCGGTGTCCAGGGGCGAGCGGTGCGGGTCGCCGTCCTCCCGGGCGATGCCGGCCCCCACGCAGCCGGCGACGACGGCGGCCAGCGCCACGCCGATCAGCCCGGCGCCGCCGAGGGAGACGCCGCCGACGGCGGCCAGCACCGCACCGAGGAGCACCAGCAGGGCGAGCCCGCAGCGGGCGAGGAGCGGGCGCACGGGCAACCGGGGCCTCCGGGGACGGATCGGTGGACGCGGCGGGGAGGGCGCTCCCCGCGGTCGGTCCTCCCTGCCCCGATCCCGGCAAGATCACCCTCCGCGCCGGGCCCGACACGCCAGGGCATGAGTCGGCGCGTCCAGGGAACTCACAGCGCACCACCAGTCCCGGACCAGTACGGGACCGCACAGTGGGATCAGCACGGCAGGGAGGTCCTGCGGTGAGTGGGAGGGACGACCCGTGAGTGAGCACAACCGCCCGGCCGACGAGAACGGCCACGGCACGGACCCGCACACCGGGGGCAGCTCCGCGTGGGGGCCGCGGCCCGACGGTGCGACGTCCCCGCAGCAGCCGACGGGCGCCCCGTCGCCCTGGGGTGCGCCGGCCGCCTACGGGTCGCAGCCCTCCTATGCCGCCGGGCAGCACGCCGCCGACGCCCAGCCGACCCAGCAGTTCCCGCCGGCCGGCGGTGCACCGCAGCAGCCGACCCAGCAGTTCGCCTCCCCGGGGCAGCCCTGGCCGCCGGCCGGGTACGGCACACCCGGCTACCACCAGGCCACCGCGCAGCCCGGCGGCTTCCCGCCCGCGTTCCAGCCCCCGGCACCGGCCACGCGCACCCGCGGCGGCCGCTGGAAGCTCGGGGCGATCGGCCTGGTCGCCGCCGGTGCCCTGATCGGCGGTGGCGTGGGCGCCGGGGTCGTGGCCGTCGCCGACGACGAGTCGGTGGCCTCCGCCAACGCGCCCAGCGCGCAGCCCGTCGTCATCAACGACCCGCAGAACGCCACCACCGCGACCGCGGCGGCCGGCAAGGCCTCCCCCAGCGTGGTGACCATCTACGTCAGCTCGGGCTCCGGGTCGGGCTCGGGGTCCGGCGTGATCATGACCGCCGACGGCTACGTGGTGACCAACAACCACGTCGTCAGCCTCGACAGCTCCACCGACCAGGCGGCCGTGCAGGTGCGCACCGCCGACGGCACGCTCTACGCCGCCACCGTGGTGGGCACCGACCCGACTTCCGACCTCGCCGTGGTGAAGCTGACCGACGCCTCGGGGCTGACCCCGGCCACGTTCGCCGACTCCGACGCCGTCCAGGTGGGTGACGCCGCCGTCGCCATCGGCGCGCCGCTGGGGCTGTCGAACACCGTCACCGACGGGATCATCAGCGCCACCAACCGCGCGGTGCAGACCGGCTCGACCCAGGACGACAGCACGGTGATCGACGCGCTGCAGACCGACGCGGCGATCAACCCGGGCAACTCCGGTGGCGCGCTGGTCAACGGCGCCGGCGAGGTGGTCGGGATCAACACCGCCATCGCCACGGTCGCCTCCTCCGGCGCCGGCGGCCAGGAGTCCGGCCAGAGCGGCAACATCGGTGTCGGCTTCGCCATCCCGGCCAACAGCGCCCAGCGGATCGCCCAGGAGATCATCGACACCGGCAAGGCCAGCCACGCCCTGCTCGGGGTCAGCGCCAGCACGGCGTCCTCCGCCGGCTCGGCCGTCGGCAGCGGCGCCCAGCTGGCCACGGTGTCCGCCGGCTCCCCGGCCGCCGACGCGGGCCTGCAGCCCGGCGACGTGATCACCGCCGTCGGCGACCGGATCGTCACCACCTCCACCGAGCTGACCGCCGCCGTCCGCGGTTCCACCCCCGGCGACACGGTGACCCTGACCATCCGCCGTGGCACCGCCACCTCCACGGTCGACGTCACCCTCGACGCCGCCTCCGACTGAACAAGGCGGAAGGGCCCCGTCCTCCCCACCCCTCGCACGCTCGGGGCGGGCCCCTGCAAGGGGGCCGGGGCCTGCAAGTGGCCTGACCCACGGACCGACGACCCCGGAGCCGCCCTCACGGCCCCGAGGTGGTCGTGCGTCCGCACCACCTACGCTCGACCGGGTGCCGGCTCCTCTCCCGAACGTCCCGCTCACCGGCTCGCTGGACGACCCCGCCCGGGCCCGCGACCTGGCGCGGATGAAGCGCCTGGCGACCGGCCTGTTCGTGCTCGCCGCCGCGGTGTTCCTCGCCTGCGTGCTGTTCGGCGGCGACCGCCCCTGGGTCGGCTACGTCCGGGCGACCGCCGAGGCCTCGATGATCGGCGCGCTGGCCGACTGGTTCGCCGTCACCGCGCTGTTCCGGCACCCGCTGGGGCTGCCGATCCCGCACACCGCTGTCATCCCGCGCAAGAAGGACCAGATCGGCACCAGCCTGGGCACCTTCGTCCAGGAGAACTTCCTGACCCGCCACGTGGTCGAGGAGCGGCTGGACACCGTCGACGTCCCGGGACGGCTGGGTGCCTTCCTGGCCTCCCCCGGCCGGGCCGAGCGGCTGGCCGGGGACGCCGGCAAGGCGCTGGGCGCCCTCACCGACCTCATCGAGGACGACGAGGTGCAGCAGGCGGTGTCGGCGTTCGTCGACCGCAAGCTGCGCGACACCCCCGCCGCCCCCGGCCTGGCCCGGGTGCTGGAGCTGGCCGTCGACGGCGACCGCCACCAGGAGGTGCTGTCGGCCGGGCTGACCGGGCTCGCGGAGTTCCTGGCCGACAACCGGCTGGTGTTCCGCACCCGGCTGGGCGACGCCTCCCCCGCGTGGGTGCCCGACTGGGTCGACGACCGGGTGTTCGACCGGGTCTTCGACCTGCTGCGCGGCTTCCTCGCCGAGGTGGGCGCCGACCCCGGGCACCCGGTGCGCCAGGTCTACGACCGGCGGCTGCGCCGCTACGTGCACGCCCTGCGCACCGACCCCGACACCGCCGCCCGGGTCGAGCAGTTCAAGGCCGAGGTCCTCGAGCACCCGGCGGTGCGCACCTGGTCGGGGTCGCTGTGGACCACCGCCAAGGACGGCGTGGTCACCGCCGCCGCCGACCCGGACTCCGAGCTGCGGGCGCGGATGGTGCGACTGGTCCTGGCCGGGGCCCGGCTGCTGCAGACCGACCCGACGATCCGCGAGGTGGTGCAGCGGCAGGCCCGCCGGGGCGCGGGCTGGGCCGTCGAGCGCTTCGCCGGCGACGCCGCGGACCTGGTGGGCACCACCGTGGCCCGCTGGGACACCGAGGAGACCAGCCGGCGGATCGAGCTGCAGGTCGGTCGCGACCTGCAGTGGATCCGGGTCAACGGCACCGTCGTCGGCGGCCTGGCCGGCCTGGTGATCTACACGGTGGCGCAGCTGCTGTCCTGAGCGGTCAGGAGACGAGCTTCAACCCCGCGACGCAGCCGACGATGCCCAGCAGCAGCAGGACGCGCACCACCGAGGCCTGCTCCTGCCCCGACGCCATCGCGTACCCGGCGGTCAGCGCAGCGCCGATGCCCACCCAGACGGCGTAGGCGGTGCCGACCGGCAGGCCGCGGAGGGCGTAGGCCAGCCCGGCCATGCTCCCGGCCAGCGCGACGACGAAGACGACGACCGGGCCGGGCTTGGTGAAGCTCTCCGAGCGGTCCAGGGCGTTGGCCCAGACGGCCTCGAGGGCGCCGGACAGGACGAGGACGAACCAGTACACGAGGACTCCCACGGTCGCCGTCTTGTCGCTGTCCGGGTACGGCGCCGCTCGTCCGGGAGACCCGCTGACCGGGCTCTCCTCCAGGGTCGCACGCCCCCGACGAGCCGGCACCCGAGCACCCCCGCCGACCGCAGCACGCGGCCGCAGCCCGGGCCCTCGGGCGCCGTCGGGCCAGGCCGATCCGTGAGATCTGCGATCTCGTGGCCTCCTGGCTCCGCTCGCCACGAGATCGCAGATCTCACGCTGCACGCAGCGACGCCGGGCCGCCCAGCCGCCCCGCGACCGGGCGGCCCGGGTGGACTACAGCGAGCGGCGGGCGGAGGCCGCGGCGAACAGGGCGATGCCGGCCGCGACGCTGACGTTCAGCGACTCGGTGTCCTTGGTGATCGGGATGGACAGCACCACGTCGCAGCGCTCGCGCACCAGCCTGGACAGCCCGGCACCCTCGGCCCCGACGACCAGCGCGATCGGGTCGGCGAAGCCGTCGTACTCGTGGATGCCCATCTCGCCGTCGGCGGCCAGGCCCACGGTCTGCAGCCCGGCGTCCTGGTAGGACCCGAGCGCGCGGGCGAGGTTGACCGCCCGTGCCACCCGCAGCCGGGCCGCGGCACCGGCGCTGGTGCGCCAGGCCGAGCCGGTCATGCCCACCGCGCGCCGCTCGGGGACGACGAGACCGTGGGCGTCGAAGGCGGCGGCCGAGCGGATGATCGCGCCCAGGTTGCGCGGGTCGGTGACGCCGTCCAGGGCCACGATCAGCGGCGGGCGGCCGGAGTCGCGGGCGATGTCGAGCAGGTCCTCGGGGTGCGCGTAGTCGTACGGCGGCACCATCAGGCCGATGCCCTGGTGCAGCGCGTGGTCGCTCATCCGGTCGAACTCGGCCTTGCCCACCTCGAGCAGCGGCAGCCCGCGGTCGGCGGCCAGCTGCACCGACTCCGCGATCCGCTCGTCGGTGCCACCGCGGGTGGTGTCGCCGGTGACCACGTAGAGCGCGGTCGCCGGGATGTTCGCCCGCAGCGCCTCGAGCACCGGGTTGCGGCCCAGCAGCAGCTCGGGGGCCTCGGCGTTGCGCCGCTGCACCCGCTGCCGGTTGTCCTGGCGGGCGGCTGCGGCCTTCGCCGCCCGGTACGCCGGGTGGTGCGGCCGGTCGGTGGCCTTCGGGGTGGCTCCCCGTCCGGCCAGCGAGCGGCGGTTCTTGCCGCCGGTCCCGGCGGTGGCGGTCTTCTTGCCCGCACCTTCCGAGCGACCGCGTCGTTGACTGTTGCCGGCCATCAGGTCAGCTCCCATCGTGTGCCCTGGGGGGTGTCCTCGACCTGCACGCCCAGGGCGCCGAGCTGGTCACGGATGGCATCGGCGGCCGCGTAGTCCTTGCGGGCGCGCGCCGCAGCACGCTGGTCCAGCGCGAGCTGGACCAGGCCGTCGGTGGCCTGCGCCAGGCGGCTGTCGCCACCGGCGTCGGCCCACTGCGGGTGGAGCGGGTCGAGACCGAGGACGCCGAGCATGGCCCGGACGGCGCCCAGCGCCGCGGCCAGGCCCTCGGTGTCGTCGGCGGCGAGGGCGGTGTTGCCCCGCGTGACGACCTCGTGCACGACCGCGACGGCGGCCGGGGTGCTCAGGTCGTCGTCCAGTGCGGCGGTGAAGGCGGCCGGCAGCTCGGAGGAGCCGGCGTCGGGGCCGACCACCTCGGCGGCCCGGCGCACGAAGGACTCCAGCCGCTGGTAGGCGGTGGCGGCCTCGGCGAGCGCGGGCTCGCTGAACTCGATCATGGAGCGGTAGTGCGGCGCGACCAGGTAGTAGCGCAGCTCGACCGGGCGCACCCGCTGGACGACCTCGTCGACCAGCAGCGTGTTGCCCAGCGACTTGCTCATCTTCTCCCCGCCCATGGTGACCCAGGCGTTGTGCAGCCAGTACCGGGCGAACCCGTGCCCGGCGGCCTGGGACTGGGCGCGCTCGTTCTCGTGGTGCGGGAAGCGCAGGTCCAGCCCGCCACCGTGCAGGTCGAACTCCGGACCGAGGTACTTCTCGGCCATCGCCGAGCACTCCAGGTGCCAGCCCGGGCGCCCACGGCCCCAGGGGGTGGCCCAGGAGGCGGTGGTCGGCTCGCCGTCCTTGACGCCCTTCCACAGCGCGAAGTCGCGCGGGTCGTGCTTGCGCTCGTCGGTCTCGGTGTCGGCGGCCGCCTGCAGCTCACCGAGCTTCTGGCCGGACAGCTCGCCGTACGCGGGGAAGGACCGGACGTCGAAGTACACGTCGCCGTCGACGGCGTAGGCGTGCCCGCGCTCGATCAGGGCGGCCATCAGCTCGATCATCTCCGGCACGTGGCCGGTCGCCCGCGGCTCGTAGGTGGGCGGCAGGGTGCCCAGGACCTCGTAGGCGCGGGTGGCGGCCCGCTCGTTCTCGTAGGCCCACGCCCACCACGGCGCACCGGCGGCGGCGGACTTGCCCAGGATCTTGTCGTCGACGTCGGTGACGTTGCGGACGTAGGTGACCTCGTGGCCGGTGTGGGTCAACCAGCGGCGCAGCACGTCGAAGGCGAGCGCGAAGCGCACGTGCCCGATGTGCGGGGGGCCCTGCACGGTCAGGCCACAGACGTACATGGAGACCTGTCCTGCACGCAGGGGCGTGAAGTCACGCACGGCACGTGCTGCCGTGTCGTACAGGCGGAGGCTCACGGCCTCGATCCTACGGTCGTGATCGAGCCGCTCTCGACCACGAGCGCGGTCGCCAGCGCCGCCCGGCCCTCCCCGCGGCCGGTCAGCCCGAGGCCGTCGGTGGTGGTGGCGGTGACCGTCACCGGCGCCCCGAGGGCCGCGGACAGCGCTGCCTCGGCCTCGGCCCGCCGGGGGCTGAGCTTGGGGCTGTTGCCGACCAGCTGGACGACGGCGTTGCCGACCTGCCAGCCGGCGGCGGCCAGCACCTCGCGGACGTGCTCGAGGACGGCGACGCCGCGGGCACCGGCCCAGCGCGGGTCGTCGGTGCCCAGGAGGCCACCGATGTCGCCCAGCCCGGCGGCGGACAGCACCGCGTCGGTGAGCGCGTGCGCGACGACGTCGCCGTCGGAGTGCCCGGCGCAGCCGTCGACGCCGGGCCACTCCAGCCCGGCCAGCCAGCAGGCCCGGCCGGGCTCGATCGGGTGCACGTCGGTGCCCAGCCCGACCCGGGGCAGCGGCGCGGTCACGCGACCCCCTGCGCAACCTGCAGCTCGGCGAGCGCGAGGTCGTGGGCCACGGTGATCTTGGCGGCGCGCTCGTCGCCGGCGACGGTGTGCACCGGGATGCCGGCGGCCCGGACGACGGAGGCGTCGTCGGTGAACTCCGCGGCGGCACCGTGGGCCCGGCCGTAGGCCTCGACGAGGGTGGCCCGGTCGAAGCCCTGCGGGGTCTGCACCCGGCGCAGCGGGGACCGCGGGACGTCGGCGGTCACCACGCCCTCGGCGTCGACCACGACGGTGGTGTCGACGACCGGCAGCACCGGCACGACCGCACGGGCCCCGGCGGCCAGGGCGTCGAGCACCCGGGCGACCACGGCCGGCGGGGTGAGCGGCCGGGCCGCGTCGTGCACGAGGACGGCGTCGGCGTGCTCACGGGCGGCGGCCAGCGCCGCACGCACCGAGGCGGTACGGGTGTCGCCGCCGACCACGACGTGCACGTCGGCGGGCAGGACGGCGACGAACGCCGCCCGCTGCGGGGCGGGGACGGCGACGACGACCTCGGCCACCCCACCGGCGCGCAGCGACTCGACCGCCCAGACGACCAGCGGCCGCCCGTCCAGGGTCACGAGCGCCTTCGGCAGTTCCGCCCCCAGACGCAGACCACTCCCGGCCGCTGCGACGATGCCGACAGCGTGCACGGGAGTGGTCTGGGGAGCGCCGGTGGGACGACCGGCGCTCGGGTGTTCAGTGCTCAGGAAGCCAGGACTTCGTCGAGCAGGACCTCGGCCTTGTCCTCGTTGGTGCCCTCGGCGAGCGCGAGCTCGCTGACCAGGATCTGACGCGCCTTGGAGAGCATGCGCTTCTCCCCGGCGGACAGGCCGCGGTCCTTGTCGCGACGCCAGAGGTCACGGACGACCTCGGCGACCTTGTTCACGTCGCCCGAGGCCAGCTTCTCGAGGTTGGCCTTGTACCGACGCGACCAGTTGGTCGGCTCCTCGGTGTGGGGCGCACGCAGGACCTCGAAGACCTTGTTCAGACCGTCCTGGCCGACGACGTCGCGGACGCCCACGATCTCGGCGTTGTCGGCGGGCACCCGCACCGTGAGGTCGCCCTGGGCGACCTTCAGCACGAGGTAGGACTTCTCGACGCCCTTGATGGTGCGCTGCTCGATCGCCTCGATGAGCGCTGCGCCGTGGTGCGGGTAGACAACGGTCTCGCCAACGGTGAAGCCCATGTGTGTGTGACCCCTTTCGCTCACCCCAGGTTACCACGGCAGAATGCCGTCCGGCTCGTCAGAGTCCGACAAAAGCGCTGGTCAGCGGCGTGATCGTGGCCGGTGGGGGGGTTGACAGGAGCGTGGTGGGTGTGCAGTTGCGCGGCGGGACGGGGACTCCGGGGGTGCCCCGGACGGCCCTGGCGCTCGCCCGCGCGACGCACCTGGAGCCCACGCTGGCGGTCACCACGGTCGCGGTGCTGCTCGCCGTCGCCGCTGGCGTCCCGGCCTGGCGCACGGTGCTGGTCGGGGTGGCCGTCGGCGCTGGTCAGGCCGCCATCGGCTGGTGCAACGACTGGCTGGACGCCGACCGCGACCGCGCCGTCGGACGCACCGACAAGCCCGTGGTGCAGGGCACCGTCACCCCCGCCCAGCTGCGCACCGGCACGGTCCTGGCCGGCGTCGTCACGGTCGTCGCCTCGCTCGCGCTGGGCGTCGTCCCGGGGCTGCTGCTGCTGGTGCTGGTCGCCAGCGGGCTGGCCTACGACGCCGGCCTCAAGCGCACCGCGCTGTCCCCGCTGCCCTACCTGACCGGCTTCGGCGCCCTGCCGGCCGGCGTCGTCGCCGCCGCGCCCGGCACGCCGGCGGCGCCGTGGTGGCTGGTCGCGGCCGGCGCGGCCCTCGGCGGGGCCGCGCACGTGGCCAACGTGGCCCCCGACGTGGCCGACGACCTGGCGACCGGCGTCCGCGGGCTGCCGCACCGGGTCGGCCCGGTGCCCTCGGCGGTCGCCGGCGCCCTGCTGCTGGGCGCGTCCGCGCTGCTCCTGGTGTCCGGGCCGGCCGGCACCCCGGGGCTCCGCGGCTGGCTGGTCTGCGCGGTCGCCGTCCCGGCCGTGGTCGTCGCCGCGCTGGCCGGCAGCCCGCGCGGCCGCCGGCTGGCCTTCCCCGCCGTCCTGCTGCTGACGGTGCTCGACGTCGTGCTGCTGCTGTCGGGCGGGGCGGCGCTCACCTAGGGGGCGTCGGTGCCGCGCCGCCGCTCCTGGTCGACGACCACCTCGAGGTCCTTGAGCCGGGTCAGGCCGGTCAGCGGCTGGCGCATCCGGCTGTTGCCGGCCAGCCGCTCCCGGTTGCGCTCCAGGAAGGCCCAGTAGCCGGCGGTGAAGGGGCAGGCGTCCTCCCCCACCCGCTTCTTCGGGTCGTACCGGCAGCCCCCGCAGTAGTCGCTCATCCGGTCGATGTAGGCCCCGCCGGCGGCGTAGGGCTTGGTGGCCAGCACCCCGCCGTCGGCGTGCTGGCTCATCCCGACGACGTTGGCGACCATCACCCAGTCGTAGCCGTCGACGAACACCCGGTGGAACCAGTCGGTGATCGCCAGCGGCTCGATACCGCGCTGCAGGGCGTAGTTGCCCAGCACCATCAGCCGCGGGATGTGGTGCACCCACCCGCGCTCCCGGACGTCGGAGAGCACCGAGGACAGACAGTTCGCACCGACCGCCTCGGCCTCCAGCTCGCCCATCCAGCCCGGCACCTCCTCGTGCGCGTCGAGGGCGTTGCCGTGCCGGTACTCCCGGCCCAGCTGCCAGTACAGGTGCCAGATCCAGTCCCGCCAGCCCATCACCTGGCGGACGAACCCCTCGACGGAGTTCAGCGGCAGCGGGTCGCCGGCGGCCACCGACTCCCGCCACGCGGCGTCGGCGCGGTGCACGACGTCGGCGGGGTCGACCAGGCCCAGGTTGAGCGAGGCCGACAGCATCGAGTGCGCCAGCCACGGGTCCCCGGTCAGCATCGCGTCCTCGTACGGCCCGAAGGCGCGCAGCCGGTGGGTGAGGAAGTCCTCGAGGCGCTCGGTGGTCTCGGCGTGGGTGACCGGGAACAGCCGCGGGCCGTCGTCGCCCACGAAGGAGACGTCACCGGCGGCCTCCCAGGCGTCGAGTTCGGCGCGGACCTGCTGGTCGATCTCGTCCTCCACCGGCCACCAGGGCGCGGGCGCGTCGACCCGGCCGTCGGCCGGCGGGGGCTGCCGGTTGTCGTGGTCGAGGTTCCAGGTGCCCCCGGCGGGCTGGTCGCCGTCCATCAGGACGTCGTGCACCCGGCGGGCCACCCGGTAGTAGTCGTCCATCAGCAGCCGCTGGCGCCCCCGGCCGCCGGCCCAGCGGCGGAAGTCCGACTGCCGGGTGACGAAGCCGCGCGCCTCCAGCACCGTCACACCGGGACGGCGGAGGACGAAGTCGCGGGCCGGCCAGGTCGTGGGCGCGCACACCGACAGCGGCTCGTGCACCTGGTCGAGGGCCTCGGCGTAGCTGTCGGTCTGCAGGAACACCGCCTGGTCGCCCAGCTCGGCCGCCCGGTGCCGCAGCGCCGACAGCAGCAGGTGCGCCTTCTGCCGGTGGAAGCGCCGACGGCGGAACACGCCCCTGGACTCGACCAGCAGGACCGGCTGGTCCGGCGCGTCGAGGAAGTGCGGCCCCAACTGGTCGGCGAACAGCCAGCGCCGGGTCCCGGGCGCCTGAACTGGGAACTCGCCCAGCGCGGGGTCGCCGTCGCCGGGCATCGTGCTGTCGGTCCGTGCCGCCATGTCCCTCACCTCCCAGCGGACATCCTGGGTGGACCGTTACGATCTGCGCGACTCGTGCCGCTCCTGCCCGGACCGGCCGGTACGTCTCTGGAGGTCGACGCTGTGAACCGCGCACCGCGCGCTGCTGCCATCGGTGCCCTGCTGCTCGCCCCCGTGGCGCTGTCGGCCTGCAGCGCCGGGCAGGTGACCCAGACGAACACCCAGGAGCAGAACTTCGGCGCCCAGATCAACGCCGGCTCGCTCGCCCTGCGCGCCCTGGAGCTGCCCTACCCGACCGGTGGCACCTACCCCAGCGGCAGCGAGGCCCGGCTGCTGGGCGCGGTCGTCAGCACCGCCGACTCCGAGGACACCCTCGTCGGCATCAGCGGTGAGGCCTTCGAGGACGTCGAGGTCGTCGACCCGAACGCGGAGGAGCCGGCCGACGGCGCCGCGCCCGCGGGCATCTCGCTGCCCGTACCGGCCGACGGCACGCTGTTCCTGAGCAACGGGCAGGGCCCTGCCGTCACCCTCGTCGGGCTGTCGGAGGAGCTGAGCGTCGGCGAGTACATCGACGTCACGTTCTCCTTCACCGAGACCGGCGACGTCACCGTGCAGGTGCCGGTGGGCGTCTCCCAGCGCGACCTGCCCCGTGGCGAGGCCTTCGACTTCCACCCGGAGGAGGAAGAGGAGCAGCAGGGCGGCGGCAGCGCCCCGTGACCCCCGGGGCGACCTCGTCGCCTCACCCCGGGTCGGCCTGCCGGGAACTGTCGGACCCCGCTGCCACGATGGCGGCGTGCCCGCTCCCGGTGTGAAGTCCCGCCCCGCCCACCGCTGCACCGAGTGCGGCTACTCCTCGGCCAAGTGGGTCGGCCGCTGCCCCGAGTGCCAGGCCTGGGGCACCGTGCAGGAGATCGGCGGCGCCGGTTCGTCCCCGCTGCGCGCGGTGGCAGCCGGCCCGGTCAGCTCCCGGGCCCTGCCCATCGGGCAGGTCGAGCTGGCCGGTGCCCACGCGGTGCCCACCGGCATCCCCGAGTTCGACCGCGTGCTGGGCGGTGGCCTGGTGCCCGGGGCGGTCCTGCTCGTCGCCGGCGAGCCCGGGGTCGGCAAGTCCACGCTGCTGCTGGAGGTCGCCCACCGGGTGGCCGCGGCCAACGGCCCCACGCTGGTCGTCTCCGGCGAGGAGTCCGCGGCCCAGGTCCGGCTGCGCGCCGAGCGGATCGGCGCCCTGCACGACGAGCTCTACCTCGCCGCGGAGACCGAGCTGTCCGCCGTCCTGTCCCACGTGGAGGACGTGAACCCCACGCTGCTGGTGCTCGACAGCGTCCAGACCGTCCGCTCCCCCGCCGTCGACGGCACCGACGGCGGTGCCACCCAGGTGCGCGCCGTCGCCAGTGCGCTCAGCGGGGTCGCCAAGGCCCGCAACATGACCACCATCCTGGTCGGCCACGTCACCAAGGACGGCGCCATCGCCGGGCCGCGGGCGCTGGAGCACCTGGTCGACGTGGTCATCTCCTTCGACGGCGAGCGGCACTCCACGCTGCGGCTCGTGCGGGCCACCAAGAACCGCTTCGGCCCGGCCGACGAGATCGGCTGCTTCGAGATCGGCGACGGCGGCGTCGTGGGCGTGCCCGACCCGTCGCACCTGTTCGTCTCCCGCCGTTCGGCCCCGGTGCCCGGCAGCTGCGTCACGGTCACCATGGAGGGCAGCCGTCCGCTGCTGGCCGAGGTGCAGGCGCTGGTGGCCACCTCGGGCGGTGGCGGGTCGCCGCGCCGGGCGGTGAGCGGGCTGGACTCCCAGCGGGTCGCCATGGTCAACGCCGTCGTCGAGCGCCGCGGTGGGGTCAGGCTGGCCGACGCCGACGTCTTCGCCGCCTCCGTCGGCGGCGTGCGGGTCCTCGAGCCGGCCGCGGACCTGGCGCTGGCACTGGCGATCGCCTCCGCGGCGAAGGACCGTCCGCTCCCCGCCGGGGTGGTGGCCATCGGCGAGGTCGGCCTCTCCGGGGAGATCCGCCGGGTCGGTGGCACCGCGCGACGGCTGGCCGAGGCCGCCCGGCAGGGCTACACCGCCGCCCTCGTCCCCGAGGACTCCGGCCCCGCCCCGAAGGGCATGCGGCTGATCGAGGTGGCCGACCTGGCCGGTGCGATCCACCGGCTCTGGTGACCCTGCGCACCCGCCGCCGGACCCCTGGCGAGCGGGTGAGGACCTGCGGTGATCGCCGATCCGGCCCCACCACGTAGAATCGGCCTCTGTACCGCCCGACCGTCAGGAGCGCTCGTGCCCCCCGCTGTGGACCCCGAGGCCGCGCTGCGGGAACTGCTCGGTCGGATCGCCCCCGGTACCGCCCTCCGGGACGGTCTGGAGCGGATCCTCGCCGGCCGCACCGGTGCGCTGATCGTGCTGGGCTACGACCGGGTGGTCGAGTCGCTGTGCACCGGCGGTTTCGCCCTCGACGTGGCGCTGTCGGCGACCCGGCTGCGCGAGCTGGCCAAGATGGACGGCGCGGTGATCGTCTCCTACGACGGCAGCCGCATCGTGCGGGCCGGCGTGCACCTCATGCCCGACCCGACGATCCCCACCGAGGAGTCGGGCACCCGGCACCGCACAGCGGAGCGGGTGGCCCTGCAGACCGACTTCCCGGTGATCTCGGTCAGCCAGTCGATGCACATCATCTCCGTGTACGTGGCCGGGCGGCGCTACACCCTCGAGCACCCCACGACGATCCTGGCCCGGGCCAACCAGGCGCTCGCCGCACTGGAGCGGTACAAGCTCCGCCTCGACGAGGTCGCCAGCACCCTCTCCGCGCTGGAGATCGAGGACCTGGTGACGGTCCGGGACGCGATGAGCGTCAGCCAGCGACTGGAGATGGTCCGGCGGATCGCCGACGAGATCGAGGGCTTCGTCGTCGAGCTGGGCACCGACGGGCGCCTGCTGGCCCTGCAGCTGGACGAGATGCTCGCCGGCGTCGAGGAGGACCGCGGCCTGCTGGTGCGCGACTACCTGCCCAGCGGTGGCCGCAACCGCACCGGCGAGGAGGTCCTCACCGACCTCCGGGCGCTGACCGCCACCGAGCTGCTCGACCTCTCCGCGGTCGCCCGCTGCTACGGCCTGCCCACCTCCCCCGACGCGTTGGACTCCCCGGTCAGCCCGCGGGGCTACCGGCTGCTCGCCCGGGTCCCCCGGCTGCCGGCCAGCATCATCGACCGGCTGGTCACCCACTTCGGCGGGCTGCAGAAGCTCCTGGCCGCCACCATCGAGGACCTGCTGGCCGTCGAGGGCGTCGGCGAGGCCCGTGCCCGCGGGATCCGCGAGGGCCTGTCCCGCCTGGCCGAGACCTCGATCCTCGACCGCTACAGCTGAAGAAGGACCCCCGTGCCCCCCACCACTCGCGAGCTCGTGGCGGGACCCTGCACGGGGGCCAGACGGGTGCCGCCGCGAGCTCGCGAGTGGTGGGGCGAGGGGTCCTTCGTCAGGTGAGGGTGAAGGTGGCGTCCGGGCTGACGTCGGTGTCGAGCCGGCCCCGGAGCACGTAGGTCCCGGCCGGCGGGTTGGTGCGGTCGGCCGCACACCCGGGCTCGCTGGTCAGCCCACCCCAGGGCACCGGGAACACGACGCTCTCCCCCGGCTGCAGGGTCCGCTCCCCGACGGCGGTCTCCGGGAAGCAGTCGTTGCTGCCCCAGACCCGGTCGCCGTCGTCGTCGATCAGGATGATCTCCTGCAGCGGCGCGTCCACCGTGCGGACGCAGGCGACCGGCGAGACGTTGGTGACCACCAGCTCGAAGGTCGGCTTGCTGCCCACCGCAGCGCTGGGCGGGTCGGGCCGGACCTCCACCCCGATCATGTCGTCGCTGCACGGGCCGACGGCGGTGGGTCCTGCCGGCACGCCGGCCGCGGGGGCCTCGGACGTCGCCGGGGCGGCCGACGGGGTCGGGGACGCCGTGGGGACCTGCACCGCGGCCAGTGAGGGGACCACCTGCTCCAGGCCGGGAGGCGTGCGCGCGGCGTCGTCGGAGGGCGCAGCCACCGTGGCGTCGCCGTCCGGGCTCCCGGAGGCGAGGGAGGCGCCCAGCCAGCCGCCACCGCCCAGCACGCCCACGGCGCAGCCCAGCGCCAGGAGGCGCCGCCGCCAGTAGACGGCGGCGGGCAGGGGGCCGACCGGGTGCAGCACGCTGCGACGCTAACCGGCGCCCCCGGGCGCGTTGCAGGCGCCACGCCACGACCGCCCCAGCCGGGCTCCCGCAGCCCGCCCGGCCGACACGCTGGTGCAACAAGGCGTGACTGTGCGTGCCGACGCGCGCGATCCGGTGACGCCGCGCGGGCCGCCGTCCGGGCCGGGCACACTGGACGCTCGTGAGCACCCTCCCCGTCCCGCCCACCGGCGCCCCGGGTGAACCGGTCGGCGAGGTCATCGTCGACTGGTACGCCGGTGCGGCCCGTGACCTGCCGTGGCGCACGCCCGGGACCGACCCGTGGGCGGTCCTGGTCAGCGAGGTGATGCTGCAGCAGACCCCCGTGGCGCGGGTGGAGCCCGTCTGGCGCGAGTGGCTGGCCCGCTGGCCCACGCCCGCCACGATGGCGCAGGCCAGCCCGGCCGAGGTGATCCGGGCCTGGGGGAAGCTCGGCTACCCCCGGCGCGCCCTGCGGCTGCGTGAGGCGGCTGTGGCCATCACCGAGCGGCACGGTGGGCTCGTGCCGGCCGAGGTCGAGGAGCTGGAGGCGCTGCCGGGCGTGGGCACGTACACGGCGCGGGCGGTGTCCTGCTTCGGCCACCACCGCCGCCAGCCCGTCGTGGACACCAACGTGCGGCGGGTCGTGGCCCGCTTGGTGCACGGGCAGGCCGAGGCGGCCCCGGCGCGCGCTGCCGACCTGGTCGACATCGCCGCCCTGGCCCCGGAGGACCACGACCGCGCGGTGCGCTTCTCCGTCGCCGTCATGGAGCTCGGCGCCCTGGTCTGCGTCGCCGGCACCCCGCGCTGCCCCGCGTGCCCGGTCCGGGACCGCTGCGCCTGGCGGCTGGCCGGGTCCCCGGCATACGACGGGCCACCGCGCCGGGTGCAGGGCTTCGCCGGCACCGACCGGCAGGTGCGCGGCCGGCTGCTCGACGTGCTGCGGGCCGCGTCCGGACCGGTGCCGGCCGAGGCCCTGACGCCGGCCTGGGACGACGCCGTCCAGCGCTCCCGCTGCCTGGACTCACTGCTGGTCGACGGGCTGGTCGCCCAGACCGAGGACGGCCGGTTCACCCTCCCCGACTGCTGACCGACCTCACCCGCCGCAGCACTCGCCCGCTCGGGCCCTGGACGAGGCGGACGGTACGGCTGCCCGGACCCCGAGGAGGCCCGGGGACGACGGAGGCCGCCCCTGCTCCGGAGAGCGGGGGCGGCCTCGTCGTGACCTGCCTGGGTGTTACTCGGCGGCGAGGGCCTGCGGGCCGTCGTCGTCACCGTCGGCGGCCGCGAGGGCCACCGGCGGGGTGTCGGGGAGGTCGACCGGCTTGGTCTCCGACCGGAAGGTGAACTTCGACAGCACCGTGTCGGCGTTCTCCTCCACGTCCACCACGATGATCTCGCCGGAGGCGATCTCGCCGTAGAGGATCTTCTCGCTCAGCGCGTCCTCGATCTCGCGCTGGATGGTCCGGCGCAGCGGCCGGGCACCCAGCACCGGGTCGAACCCGCGGGCCGCCAGCAGCTTCTTCGCCGCCGGGGTGACCTCGAGCGACATGTCCTTGTTCGCCAGCTGCGTCTCGACCCGGTTGAGCATCAGGTCGACGATGTGGACGATCTCGTCCTCGGTCAGCTGGTGGAACACGACGATGTCGTCGATGCGGTTGAGGAACTCCGGCCGGAAGTGCTGCTTGAGCTCCTCGTTGACCTTGAGCTTCATCCGCTCGTAGTTGCTCGAGGTGTCGTTCCCGGACTGGAAGCCCAGGCCGACGGCCTTGGAGATGTCCCGGGTGCCGAGGTTCGTGGTCAGGATCAGGAGCGTGTTCTTGAAGTCCACGATCCGGCCCTGGCCGTCGGTGAGCCGGCCGTCCTCGAGCACCTGCAGCAGCGTGTTGAAGACGTCCGCGTGCGCCTTCTCGATCTCGTCGAAGAGGACCACCGAGAACGGCTTGCGCCGCACCTTCTCGGTCAGCTGGCCACCCTCGTCGTAACCGACGTAGCCGGGAGGGGCACCGACGAGCCGCGACACGGTGAACTTGTCGTGGAACTCGCCCATGTCGATCTGGATGAGGGCGTCGTCCTCGCCGAAGAGGAACTGCGCGAGCGCCTTGGCCAGCTCGGTCTTACCGACACCCGAGGGGCCGGCGAAGATGAACGAGCCACCGGGACGACGGGGGTCCTTGAGGCCCGCCCGCGTGCGCCGGATCGCCTGGGAGACGCTCTTGATGGCCTCTTCCTGGCCGATGATCCGCTTGTGGAGCTCGTCCTCCATGCGGAGCAGGCGCGAGGTCTCCTCCTCGGTCAGCTTGAAGACCGGGATGCCGGTCCAGTTCGCCAGGACCTCGGCGATCTGCTCGTCGTCGACCTCGGCCACGACGTCCATGTCGCCGGCCTTCCACTGCTTCTCGCGCTCGGACTTCTCGCCCAGCAGCTGCTTCTCCTTGTCGCGGAGGGAGGCGGCCTTCTCGAAGTCCTGGGCGTCGATCGCCGACTCCTTCTCGCGGCGGATGCCGGAGATGCGGTCGTCGAACTCGCGGAGGTCCGGCGGGGCGGTCATCCGCTTGATGCGCATCCGGGCGCCGGCCTCGTCGATCAGGTCGATCGCCTTGTCCGGGAGGAAGCGGTCGGAGATGTACCGGTCGGCCAGCGTCGCGGCAGCCACGAGCGCGCTGTCGGTGATGCTGATCCGGTGGTGCGCCTCGTAGCGGTCGCGCAGGCCCTTGAGGATCTCGATCGTGTGGGCGAGCGTGGGCTCCTCCACCTGGATCGGCTGGAAGCGGCGCTCGAGAGCGGCGTCCTTCTCCAGGTGCTTGCGGTACTCGTCGAGCGTGGTGGCACCGATGGTCTGCAGCTCACCACGGGCCAGCATCGGCTTGAGGATGCTCGCCGCGTCGATCGCGCCCTCGGCAGCACCGGCACCGACGAGGGTGTGGATCTCGTCGATGAACAGGATGATGTCGCCGCGGGTGCGGATCTCCTTGAGGACCTTCTTGAGCCGCTCCTCGAAGTCACCGCGGTAGCGGGAACCGGCGACGAGGGCACCGAGGTCGAGGGTGTAGAGCTGCTTGTCCTTCAGCGTCTCGGGCACCTCGCCCTTGACGATGGCCTGGGCCAGGCCCTCGACGGCGGCGGTCTTGCCGACGCCGGGCTCGCCGATGAGGACGGGGTTGTTCTTGGTGCGGCGGGACAGCACCTGCATGACCCGCTCGATCTCCTTGGCCCGGCCGATGACCGGGTCGAGCTTGCCGTCGCGGGCGGCCTGGGTCAGGTTGCGGCCGAACTGGTCGAGGACCAGCGAGGTCGACGGGGTGCCCTCGGCGGGGCCGCCGGCAGCGGCCGGCTCCTTGCCCTGGTAGCCGCTCAGCAGCTGGATGACCTGCTGGCGGACGCGGTTGAGGTCGGCACCCAGCTTCACGAGGACCTGGGCGGCGACGCCCTCGCCCTCGCGGATCAGGCCGAGCAGGATGTGCTCGGTGCCGATGTAGTTGTGGCCGAGCTGCAGCGCCTCGCGCAGCGACAGCTCCAGGACCTTCTTGGCACGCGGGGTGAAGGGGATGTGACCGGACGGCGCCTGCTGGCCCTGCCCGATGATCTCCTCGACCTGCTGACGCACGCCCTCCAGCGAGATGCCGAGGGACTCCAGCGCCTTGGCAGCGACGCCCTCACCCTCGTGGATCAGACCCAGGAGGATGTGCTCGGTGCCGATGTAGTTGTGGTTGAGCATCCGGGCCTCTTCTTGCGCCAGGACGACCACCCGGCGGGCTCGGTCGGTGAACCGTTCGAACATCTGCTGTTTCCCCTCTGACCGGCTGGACCTGCTGTGCTCGTGACCCCTGGCGGGGGCGGTGGACACCCGACGTGCGTCGGCGCGCTGGGCACCGGTCGTTCCACTGTAGTTCGCGCCACCCACCCGGCGTCAGGACGAGGCCGTCGTGCGTGGTGCAGGTGGCTCGATGGAGACAACTGTCGTCCCAGGAACGGTGTTCCGCCCCCTTTACGCCGACAGCGGACGGCGCGCCGCCGGACGCGCCGGGCCCGGACGCACGACGACCCGGCGCCTCGAGGAGGAGCCGGGTCGTCGTACCGCCGTGGACGGCGGGTGCTGCGCGTGTGCGCAGGTCCTAGTGCGCGGCCTCGTAGGCCTCGACGACGCTGCCGGGGATGCGGCCGCGGTCGCTGACCTCGTGGCCGTTCTTGCGGGCCCAGTCGCGGATCGCGCCGGCCTGCTCGCGGTCCATCCGACCACCGCCGCCGGCCGGGGCGGCGCCACCGGTCGCGCGGGAACGGCCGGCACCCGAGGCCCGGGTCCCGCGGCTGCTCACCTTGCGGGCGGCGTCGACGTACTTCGCGAAGACGTCACGCATCTCCGAGGCGTTCTTGTCCGACAGGTCGATCTCGTACGTCGTCCCGTCGAGGGAGAACGTGACCGTCTCGTCGGCGGCGATGCTGTCGTCGAGGTCGTCGCTCAGGATCACCTGGACCTTGCGTGCCATTTGTGTTCTCACTCTCGTTTGCCGTGCGTTGTTGCACCGGTGCGATTGGCCCCCGTGTTCGCGGGGCCATTGCACCACATCACGCACGCAATGAGCCAATTCTCTCCGCGCATTCCGAGGACATTGCCCCGAAAGGGCGGGTCATTGATGGAGCGGCCGCACCAATGGGAACAGGATCGTCTCCCGGATGCCGAGTCCGGTGAGCGTCATCATGAGCCGGTCGATGCCCAGTCCGACGCCGGCGGTGGGCGGCATGCCGTACTCGAGGGCCTCCAGGAAGTCCTCGTCCAGGGCCATCGCCTCGGCGTCCCCGGCCGCTCCCAGCTGCGACTGCTGGGTGAGCCGCTCCCGCTGGACCACCGGGTCGACGAGCTCGGAGTAGCCGGTGCCGCGCTCGATCCCGCCGATGTAGAGGTCCCACTTCTCGGCCACACCGGGATCGGTGCGGTGGGCGCGGGTCAGCGGCGAGGTGTCGACCGGGTAGTCGATGACGAAGGTCGGCGACTGCAGCGTGTGCTGGACGAGGGCCTCGAACAGCTCCTCGACGACCTTCCCGGGCAGCCACGCGGGGTCGACGCCGATCTCGTGCGCCTCGGCCAGCTCCCGCAGCCGCTCGATCGGCGTCTGCGGGGTGACCTCCTCACCGACCGCTTCCGAGACCACCGAGTACAGCTTGACCTGCGGCCATTCCCCGGAGAGGTCGACCTCGGTGCCGTCGTGGTGCCGGGCGACCTGGTCGCCGAACAACGCCGTGCAGCATTCCTGGATCAGTTCCCGGGTGATGCGCGCACCGTCGGTGTAATCGCCGTAGGCGGCGTAGAACTCCAGCATCGCGAACTCCGGCGAGTGCGAGGAGTCCGCACCCTCGTTCCGGAAGTTGCGGTTGATCTCGAAGACGCGGTCGAGCCCGCCGACGATGCACCGCTTGAGGAACAACTCCGGCGCGATGCGCAGGTACAGATCGAGGTCGAAGGCGTTCATGTGCGTGCGGAAGGGCCGCGCGGTGGCACCGCCGTGCACCGTCTGCAGCATCGGGGTCTCGACCTCGAGGAAGTCGCGGGCGGCGAGCCCGGCGCGCAGCGCGGTCATCACCGCGGCGCGCTGCCGGACGGTGCGGCGGGCCTCGTCGCGGACGATGAGGTCGACGTAGCGACGGCGGACCCGCAGCTCCTCGCTCATCGGCTTGTGCGCCACCGGCAGCGGGCGCAGCGACTTGGCCGCCATCTCCCACGTGTCGGCGAAGACCGACAGCTCGCCGCGCCGCGACGTCCCGACCTCACCGGTGACCAGCACGTGGTCACCGAGGTCGACGTCGGCCTTCCAGGCGGCCAGCGCCTCGGGACCCACCCGGTCGACCGAGAGCATGACCTGCAGCTCGGTGTCGCCCTCGCGCAGCGTCGCGAAGCAGAGCTTGCCGGTGTTGCGGGAGAAGATGACCCGGCCGGTGACACCGACCTGCTCACCGGTCATGGTGTCCGGCTCGAGGTCGGGGTGCGCGGCGCGCACGTCGGCCAGGGAGGTCGTGCGGGCGACGGTGACCGGGTAGGGGTCGGTGCCCGACTCGCGCATCCGGTCGAGCTTGGCCCGGCGGACGCGCAGCTGCTCGGGCAGCTCGTCGTCGGGCAGGCCGGCGGTGGGGTCGGACTCCGCGTCCCGGACCGCGCCTCGCTCGTCCGACGCGGGGGTGGCGGGGCGGTCGTCGGACGGGGGGTGCTCACTCACGGCCACGAGACTACGGGCGCCGGGACGCCGTCCCGCCACCGCTGGCCTGATCGCGCCCGAACGCCAGGCGCAGGCCGTGCACGGTGAGATCGGGCTCACGCACCCCGATCGAGGAGCAGCTGTCGGCCACCAGCGGGTGCAGGCCCCCGGTGGCGACCACGACCGGCTCGGTGCCGAACTGGGCGACCAGCTCCGCGGCGATCCGGCCCACCAGCCCGTCGACCAGCCCGGCGAAGCCGAGCACGAGGCCGGACTGCAGCGCGGCCACGGTGTTCTTGCCGATCGCCTGCGGCGGCACCCGCAGCTCCACCGAGCGCAGCTGGGCCGCGCGGGTGGCCAGTGCGTCGTGGCTGACCTCGACCCCGGGGGCCAGCGCGCCGCCCAGGAACTGCCCGTCGGGGCCGACGGCGTCGACGTTGGTCGAGGTGCCGAAGTCCACGACCACCACCGGCCGCCCGTGCCCGTCGGGTGCGGTGCCGTACAGCTCGTGCGCGGCGAGCGCGGTGACCACCCGGTCCGCGCCGACCTCGCGCGGGTTGTCGACGTGCAGCGGGACGCCGGTGCGCACCCCCGGCCCGATGAGGGTGACCGGGACGGCGAGGGAGCCCAGCAGCTCGCGCAGGGCCGGCAGCAGCGCGGGGACCGTGGAGCAGGCCGCGACCCCGGTGAGCTCGGTGCCGGCCAGCAGCCCACGCCAGAGCAGCCGCAGCTCGTCGGCGGTGGCGTGCGCGTGCGTGGTGACCCGCCAGCCACCGACCCGCCGGTCGCCGTCGAAGGTGGCCAGCACGGTCTGGCTGTTGCCCACGTCGACGGCGAGCAGCACGGCTCAGCCCACCCGCAGGTCGAGCGCGAGGTCCAGGATCGGCGAGGAGTGGGTCAGCGCGCCCACGGACAGGAAGTCGACCCCGGTCTCGGCGTACTCCCGCGCGACCGCCAGCGTGAGCCCGCCGGTGGCCTCCAGCTCGACGTCGCGGTCGCCCACGACCGCGACGGCCTGGCGCAGCTGGTCGGGGGTCATGTTGTCCAGCAGCAGGAAGTCCGCGCCGGCCGCCACCGCCTCGGTGACCTGCGCGAGGGTGTCGCACTCGACCTGCACCGGCACCCGCGGGGCACGCTCGCGCACCATCGCCACGGCCGCGGACACCGAGCCGGCCGCGGTCACGTGGTTGTCCTTGACCATCGCCACGTCGTAGAGGCCCATCCGCTTGTTCGACCCGCCCCCGCAGCGCACCGCGTACTTCTCCAGCGGCCGCAGGCCCGGGGTGGTCTTGCGGGTGTCGAGCACCGTGGCCCCGGTGCCGGCGATCGCGTCGGCCCAGGCGCGGGTGTGGGTGGCGATGCCGCTGGCCCGGCTGGCGATGTTCAGCGCGCTGCGCTCGGCGGCCAGCAGCGCCCGCACCGGCCCGCGGACGGTCAGCAGCACGTCCCCACGCCGCACCCGGTCGCCGTCGGTGGCCGCGGCGGTGAGGGTCGCGCCGGGGGCCAGCCGGCGGAACACCCGTGCGGCCACCGGGAGACCGGCGAGGACGCCGTCCGCGCGGGCGACGAGGTCCGCCGTCCCGAACTGGGTGCCGGGCACGGTGGCGGCGCTGGTGACGTCGTAGCCCACCGCGACGTCGGGTGCGCTGGGCAGCGGCGGGCCGCCGGTGAGGTCCTCGGTGAGCGTGCGCTCGATCAGCTCGTCGACCCAGGCCGCGCTCAGCCCGGTGCCGGTCAGGTCGGTGGGGTGGCTGGTCACGCCGTCCATCCTGCCGGGCACCGCCACTGCGATCCCGCTCCCCGCCCGCTCACCACCGGACGGCGACGGGCTCGCCGACCGGGCGGCGGGCCAGGGTGACCCGCCCGTCGTCGTCCAGCCGGACGTCGAGGTGCACCCGCCAGGCGTCGGCGGCGTCGGGGTGGTCCTCCCGCCAGTGGCAGCCGCGGGTCTCCTCGCGGGCGGCGGCCGCGGCGGTGATCGCGGTGGCCACGGTCAGCAGGTCGGTGGCCTCCCAGCCGGGCACACCCGGGACGGCGGTGGTGCGCTCCTCCAGGCCGGCCAGCTCGCCGGCCGCGGTCGCCAGCCCCGGGCCGGTGCGCAGGGCGCCGACCAGGGCCGACATGGTGGCCGTGAGCGGGCCGCGCGCCGCGGCGTCGACCAGCCCCTGCGGGCGCGGGTCGACCGGTGCGGGGGCGGCCGGGACGGGCAGCTCGCGGGCGAGGGCCTCGCCGATCCGGCCGGCGAACACCAGCCCCTCGAGCAGTGAGTTCGACGCCAGCCGGTTGGCCCCGTGCACGCCGGTGCAGGCGACCTCGCCGCAGGCGTAGAGCCCGGGGACGGTGGTGCGCCCGTGCAGGTCGGTGGCCAGCCCGCCGGAGGCGTAGTGCGCGGCCGGGGTGACCGGGACCAGGTCGGTGACCGGGTCGACGCCGGCCTCGCGGCAGCGGGCGACGATGGTCGGGAACCGCTCAGCGAGGCCCGGGATGCCGCGGGCGTCGAGCCAGACGTGGTCGACGCCGTCGCGCAGCTGCACCCGGGTGATGGCCTTGGCCACGACGTCGCGGGGCGCCAGCTCGGCGAGCTCGTGCGCGCCGACCATGAACCGCTCCCCCGCGTCGTCGCGCAGCACCGCGCCCTCACCGCGCAGCGCCTCGGAGACCAGCGGCTGCTGCCCGCGGGAGTCCGGCCCGAGGTACAGCGCGGTGGGGTGGAACTGGACGAACTCCAGGTCGGTGGCGACCGCCCCGGCCCGCAGGCCCAGCGCGACACCGTCGCCGGTGGACACCGAGGGGTTGGTGGTGGCGGCGTAGACCTGGCCCATGCCGCCGGTGGCCAGCACCACGGCCCGGGCGCGCACGGCCCCGACGCCGTCGGCGCTGCCCTCGCCGAGCACGTGCAGGGTCACCCCGGCAGCCCGGCCGTCGACGTCGGTGAGCAGGTCCAGCACCATCGCGTGCTCGACCAGGGTGATGCCGGGGTCGGCGGAGACGGAGTCGTGCAGTGCCCGCTGCACCTCTGCGCCGGTGGCGTCCCCGCCGGCGTGCACGATCCGGTCGGTGGAGTGCCCGCCCTCGCGGGTCAGCAGCAGCCGGCCGTCGCCGTCGCGGTCGAAGGCCGCGCCCCAGCTGATCAGCTCGTGCAGCCGCTCCGGGCCCTCGGTGACCAGCGCCCGGACGGCGTCGTCGTCGCAGAGCCCCACGCCGGCCACCTCGGTGTCCCGGGCGTGCGCACCGGGGGTGTCGGTCGCGGACAGCACGGCGGCGATCCCACCCTGCGCCCAGCGGGTCGAGCCGTCGTCCACCTCGACCTTGGTGACGACGGCGACCGACAGCCCGGCGGTGCGGGCGTGCAGCGCCACGCACAGGCCGGCCACGCCGGAGCCGACCACGCAGACGTCGGCGGTGAGCTCCCAGCCCGGCTCGGGCGCGCTCAGCCGCGACGGCAGGCCGGTCATCGGACCGGCACGCCCTGCGGGCTCCGCTGCATCTCGTCCGACCCCGGCACCGGGGCCGAGGGGTCCGCGCCCAGCTCGACGACCCGGTTGGCGGCGTCGACGTGCACGACCTTCGGCAGGTACGACTTCGCCTCGGTCTCGTCCATCAGCCCGTAGGTGATGAGGATGACCAGGTCGCCGGGGTGCACCAGGTGCGCGGCGGCACCGTTGATGCCCAGCACGCCGCTGCCGCGCTCGCCGGGGATCACGTAGGTCTCCAGCCGGGCGCCGTTGGTGACGTCGACGATGGCCACCTGCTCACCGGCCAGCAGGTCGGCGGCGTCCATGAGGTCCTCGTCGACGGTCACCGAGCCGACGTAGTGCAGGTCGGCCTGGGTCACCGTGGCCCGGTGGACCTTGCTCTTGAGCATCGTGCGCATCATCGGTGGCTCCCCAGGGTCACGGCGAGGTTGTCGATCAGTCGGGTGCTGCCGGCGCGGGCGGCGACCAGCAGGCGGGCGGGTCCGGCGGCCGGGGGCGGGCCCAGCTCCGGGTCGGTGAGCTCCAGGTAGTCCGGCACCAGGTCCGGTGCCCCGGCGAGCACCGCCCGGGCGGCGGTCAGGACGGCGTCGGCCCCGGAAGGACCGGCTGCCGCCCCGGCGCGCAGCGCGGCGGACAACGCCGCAGCGGTGGCCCGCTGTTCCGCGGACAGGTAGCGGTTGCGGCTGGACAGCGCCATGCCGTCGTCCTCCCGCACGGTGGGGACGCCGACGACGTCGACGCCCAGCGCGAGCTCGCGGGCCATCGCCCGGATCAGCGTCAGCTGCTGGTAGTCCTTCTCCCCGAAGACGGCGACGTCGGGACGCACCAGGCCGAACAGCTTCGCCACCACGGTGAGCACGCCGGCGAAGTGACCGGGGCGGACCGCGCCCTCGAGCACGTCGCCCAGCGGACCGGGGTGCACGGTCACCCCGACGGCGCCCGGCGGGTACACCTCGTCGACCGGCGGGTGGAAGACCAGGTCGGCGCCCTCGGCGGCCAGCGCGGCGAGGTCGGCGTCCCAGGTGCGCGGGTAACGGTCGAAGTCCTCCCCCGGCCCGAACTGCGTCGGGTTGACGAAGACGGAGACCACGACGCTCCCGCCGCGCTCGCGGGCGGCGCGCACCAGGGTGCGGTGGCCCTCGTGCAGCGCGCCCATGGTCGGCACCAGCACGACCGGCCCGGGCAGGGCGGCCCGCAGTCGGTGCAGCTCCGCGGTGGTCTCGGCGACGGCGGGGAGGCCGGACGACGCGCTCATCGGGTGACCTCCTCGGACGGGCGGTGCAGCAGCTCCAGCAGCGGGGCGCCCTCGTGGGGGCGCAGGCGGCCGGCGGCCAGGGCGCGCTCGGTGGTGCGCCGGGCCAGCGCGACGTAGGCGTCGACCGCCGCCGGTGCCCGCTCGCCCAGCGTCTGCAGGTGGCCGCTCACGGTGCCCACGTCCCCGCGGCTGACCGGGCCGGTGAGGGCGCGGTCGCCGCGGCGCAGGGCACCCTCGAGTGCGGCGGTGAGCAGCGGGGTCAGCATCCGGGCGGGGTCCTCGACCCCGGCGGTGCGCAGCAGGTCGGCGGCCTCGGCGACCAGCGTGACCAGGTGGTTGGCGCTGCCGGCCAGGGCCGCGTGGTACAGCCCGCGGTCGGCCTCGGCGGCCCAGGTGGGCTCCCCGCCCATCTCGAGCACGAGGGCCTCGGCGACCGGGCGGTGCTCGGGACGGCTGGTCACGCCGAAGGGCGCGGCGAGCAGGCGGTGCACGTCCTCGGGGGCACCGGTGAAGGTCATCGCCGGGTGCAGGGCCAGCGGCAGCACGCCGGCGTCCTCGGCGGGGGCGAGCACGCCGATGCCGGCCGCACCGGAGGTGTGGAAGGCCAGCTGGCCGCGGCGCCAGGCGCCGGTCTCGGCGAGCCCGGCGACCAGGCCGGCGAGGGTGTCGTCGGGGACGGCCAGCACGACGAGGTCGCTGGCGGCCAGCACCTGGTCGGCGCGCAGCAGCGGGACCCCGGGCAGCAGCCGGGCGGCGCGCTCGCGGGAGGCGGCGGACAGGCCCGAGGCGGCGACCACCTCGTGGCCGGCGGTGGCCAGCGCGGCCCCGAGGACGGCGCCCACCCGGCCGGCGCCGATCACGCCCACGCGCAGGCGGGCGGGGGCCTCGGCGGCCGGGGGCAGCCCGGCGGCGGGCACGGCGGTGGGCGCAGCGGCGGCCGCGCGCGGACGTGGGGACATCCCGGTGCACCTCTCGTTCCAGTCCCGTGCGGGTACCGGACTCAGGTCGCGTCGGCCCACGTCGTCGTGGACCGCTGGGTGGTGCGGGTCGAGCGGGTGCTCGTCGAGCGGGCGGGGACACCTGCTGCAACCACCCGGGCGGGTGTGTCACACACGTGATCCGTCTGTGCCGAGTGTGTTACCGGCACGGGCGGCGCGGCAACGTCCCCCAGGTGTGTCCTGGCTCACCGGCCGGCGGGCGGGTCAGTCGCGGCCGAGCACCCGGGCCAGCACGTCGTCGCCGTCCTCCTGGCCCTCCTCGCGGTAGCGACGCCGCCTCGACCGGCCGCCGCTGGGCGCTGCGACGCCGCTCTCGGCCAGGATCTGCTCCAGGCGGGCGTGGCCGGCGGGCTCGGGTGGTGCGCCGGTCGCCGCGGGAGCGTCGTCCTCGCGGGCGGCTGCGCCCTCGGACGGTCTCCAGGCGGTGCTGCCGGTGCCCGCGTCGTCGGTGCGGGCGTCGCGGTCCAGCCAGGACGGCGGCTCGTGGGCGGCACCCTCCCGGGAGGAGCGCACGTCCGAGGGGCTCTCGTAAGCGGGGCTGTCGTGGGACGGCAGTTCGTACGACGACGGCTCGTACGACGGCGGCTCGTACGACCGCTCCTCGTACGGGGCGGGCTCGTACGCCGGTGTCCCGGACGTCGAGGGCCCGTCGAACGGGTCCGGGTACGCCGGGCTCCGGTCCGACCACGCCCCCGACGGGGAATCGCCGGAGGACGGCACCTCGTCCGGCCCGGTGCCGCGGAGCCGGTCGGTCCAGGAGACGAGGTCGTCCTCGTCGGGCTCGGCAGCACGGCGGTGCCGGCGCGGGGGCTCCGGCGCCGACGACCAGGCCGACGGGCGGTCGGGCACCCCGGCGACCGGCAGCTCACCGGTCGCGTCGCCCGCGCCGACCAGCGACTGCTGGTCCAGCCACTCCCGCGGGGACTGCAGGGCCGGCTCGGCCGGCGGCTCCACCAGCGACTCGCCCACCAGCCACTCGACCGGCGAGGGCGGCCGGTGGCGGGACACCTGCTCCTCGTCGACCACGGCGAAGGTCCGCGTCGGCTCGGCGGGCGGCGGGGTGAGCGGCCAGGAGGCGGGGGCGTCGTCGTCCGCGGCGGGGCCGGCCTCGACGCGGGTGGTGGTCCAGGAGTCGACGTCCCAGCCGCCCGGGCGCAGCGACGGCTCCGCCGGCCAGTCGGGGCTGCCCTCCAGCGTCCGGCCGCCACCGACGGCGAAGGAGTCGGTGGCCTGCGCGGGTCCGCGCACCGACTGGGCGCGCATGACCGTGCGCTCGACCAGCACCTCGCCGGACAGCTGCTCGGTGACCTCGCTGCGCAGCCGCCCGAGCTCGGCCCGCAGGTCGCCGACGCCGGCGAGCTGGGCCCGCAGCTGGGCCAGCCCGGCGAGCTCGCCGCGCAGCTCGCCCAGGTCGTCGAGCTGGGCGGACAGCCCGGTCAGGGCGTGCAGGTCGGCGCGCAGCCGGCCGACCGCGGCGAGGTCCTCCTGCAGGCGGTCGAGGGCGCCGAGCTGGGTGCGCAGCTGCCGCAGCTCCTCGCGCATCGTCTCCTCGGACTCCCGCCGCAGCCGGCCCTCCAGCTCGGCCTCGTGGGCGTGCCGGGCGGCGACCTCACGCTCGAGCTCGAGGTCGTAGGCGGCGCGCAGCTCGGCCTCCCGGGCGGCGGCGGCCACCCGGTCACCGTCCCGGCTGCCCCCGAGGAACGCGGCGACGACGAAGGCCCAGCAGACCGCGAGCAGCACGATCCGCAGCACCAGCGGGTTGTCGGTGAGGAAGACCGCGGCGGTCGCGACGGCGGCCAGCACCAGCCCGACGGCCAGCCAGACCCGACGGCCGGGGCTGGCCGGGTCCGCGACCGCACGGGGCTGCACCCGACGGGGCCGGTCGGGCGCAGCCCGCTCGACCGCGGGCGGGTCGACCACGGCCGGTGCGGGGCGGGGCGGCGGCGGGGCCGGGCGCGGTGGCAGGGCCGGCAGGGCGGTGCGGGCAGGCGCGTCGTCCCGGCGACCTCCCATGCCGTCACTCTACGGTCTGGAGGGGTTCCGGCGAGTGGTTGCCGGTCGAGCCGCGCACCGCCGTCCCGGCGCCCGGTGACAGGGTGGTCCGGTGACGCTCACCCTGCTGGACTGGCGACGACGCGTCGCCGCCCTGTACGCCGACGTCCGGGCGGCCGAGGACCCCGAGTCCGGCTGGACGCTGTGGCGCACCGGCCGCGACGCCCTGCTGGGCACCCACCCGGACTCCCCGCTCGACGCCGCGGCCCGGTCCGGCTTCACCGGGGTGCCGATGGCCCCCTACGACCCGGCGCTGCGCTTCGACGCACCCGTGGACACCGACGTCGAGCCGCTGCAGCTGGGGGTGCCGACCGGCGAGGGCGGTCTGGTGCTGCACCGGGTCGGTCGGGTCACCCTCGGCGACGTCGGCCGGCTCGACGTGTGGTGGACGGGCGGGTACGGCGGCGGGGTGTTCCTCCCGCTGCGCGACGGCAGCGCCGGCACGACCACCTACGGCGGCGGCCGCTACCTGCTCGACACGGTCAAGAGCGCCGACCTGGGCGGCACCGGGGGCCGGCTCGTGGTCGACCTCAACTTCGCCTACCACCCCTCGTGCACCTACGACCCGCAGTGGACCTGCCCGCTGGCCCCCGAGGGCAACCGGGTGTCCACCGTGGTCGCCGCCGGCGAGCAGCTGCCCCCCGGAGGCTGGTACTGACACGACGAGGCCCGCTCCCTTGCGGGAGCGGGCCTCGTCGTGTCGGCCGCCCTGCAGGGCCCCGCCGCGAGCTCGCTCGTGGTGGGGGGCAGGGGGGTCCTACTGCTGGGCGAGGGCGCCGTCGGAGCTGAAGACCAGGCCCATGGCCACGTCACCCTGCTGGATGGCGGCCTTGGTCAGCGGGCCACCGGCGTCGTACTCGCTGAAGCCGGCGAAGGTGAGCCCGTAGGTCTCCTCCAGGCCGAGCTGGCACTGCGGCCGGGTCGGGCACTCGCCCGGGCCGCCGAGGGTCAGCGAGCCGTCGCCGCACTTCTCGGCCAGCTCGGACAGGGTGGTGACCCCGAGGCCCTCGGCGAACGCGGTGGTGACGGCGAAGGCGTTCTGGTCCGTCGCCTCGGCCGGGGTGCCGAACACCAGCCCGTACTGCTGCGCGATCGGCTCCAGCGCGGTCAGCGTCTCGTCGGCGTCGCTGGTGGCGATGCCGGTGGAGGCCGGGTCGACGTTCTTGGCGATGATGTCGGCGACGGTGGCCAGGTACTCGGGGAACACCTGGATCTCACCGCTCTTGAGCGCCGGCAGGTACAGCTCGCGGTTGCCCACGGTCTGCACGGTGGCCTGGAAGCCGGCCGCGTTCAGGGCCTGGGCGTAGACGTTGGCCAGCACCTGGGACTCGCTGAAGTCGGCCGCACCGACGACGACCGGGCCGCTGCCGCCGGTCACGCCGGAGCCCAGCTGGTTCTCCGCGGCGTACGCGGCGGCGACGTCGGTGGCGGTCTGCCGGTCGATGTCGACGGCCTTGTTCATGCCGATCAGGTCGTCCTCGGTGAGGGCGGCCGAGACCGTGTCGAGCGCCTGGACGAGGGCCGGGCTGGCCGCGGCGGCCGCGGCGTTGACCGCCGGGACGACGTTGTCGGCGTTCTGCAGGCCCTTGTCGTCCTCGAGGACGACGAGCTGGTCGCCGGCGACGGGCGCGCAGGCCTCGCCCGAGGCGGACCCGGTGGCGGCGGCCGGGCCGCCGGTGCCCGAGGACCCGGACTCACCGCACGCGGCGGTGGCGAGGACGGCCGCGAGGGCGGCGACGGGGAGGATGGTCTGGAAACGGGGACGCGTGCGCATCAGCTCCGCCTTCTGTGTCCCGTGGCGCCCACTGCTGGACGGCCACGCGTGTCTGGCGGGGGGTGCCCCGCACCGACCACTCAACCCCTGCAGGACCTCCCAGGGCAAGTCCGTCGTGCCCAACCGTTACCCGCCGGTGATCACGGTCCCGCTCAGGGGGTGGCCGCCACCGTCCCGGCGCCCACCTGCCGGGTGCGGACCCGGCCGAACGCGAGCCGCCGCGGGCCGGGGGTGACCGCCCAGGACACCAGGGCCAGCAGGAGCTCGGTGGCCACCGCCAGCAGCGCGACGAGCAGGGCGCCGGCCAGCACGGCGCCGTAGTCCTGCTGCCGGAAGCCGAGGGTGATGATCCGGCCCAGGCCGCCGCCGGCGACCAGCGCGGCCAGCGTGGCGGTGGCGACCACCTGCACCGCAGCCGTGCGGACACCGGTCATCAGCAGCGGCACGGCGAGCGGCAGCTCGGCGCGCAGCAGCACCTGCCGCTCGCTCATCCCCATCGCCCGGGAGGCCTCGACGACGTCCCGGTCGACACCGCGGAAGCCGACGTAGGTGTTCGTGAGCACCGGCGGCAGCGCGAACAGCGCGAGCGCGATCGTGGTCGCCGTGGGCCCGAAGCCGATCGGGGTGACCGCGAAGACCGTCAGCAGGGCCAGCGTCGGCACAGCGCGGGAGACGTTGGACAGCGCGACGGTGAACGCCCCGCCCCGGCCGGTGTGGCCGAGCAGCGCGCCGACCGGGACGCCGACGGCCACCGCGACGGCGACGGCGATCACCGAGATCTGCAGGTGCTGCAGCAGGAGGTCGACGATCCCGTTGGTGCGCGTCCAGTTCAGCGGGTCGTTGAGGTAGCGGAGGGCCGCCTCGAGCTGGTTCATGCCCGCGCCCGCCGGGTCCAGGGGGTCAGCGCCCGCTCGGCGCCGGCCAGCAGCAGGTCCGCGACCAGCGCCAGCAGCACGCAGCCGACGGCGCCGGTGACGATCTGCGCCCGGTAGAAGTTGGCGTTGAACCCGCCGGTGATCAGCTGGCCCAGTCCGCCGTGCCCGACGATCACCCCGACGGTGACCAGCGCGACGGTGGAGACCGTGGCGACCCGGATGCCGGCCATGAACGACGGCAGCGCCAACGGCAGCTCGACCTGCCAGAACATCCGGACCGGCCCGTAGCCCATCCCGCGGGCCGCCTCCTGGACGTCGGCCGGGACCGACTGCAGGCCGGCGAGGAAGTTCCGCACCAGCACGACCAGCGAGTAGAGGACCAGGCCGATCAGCACCGTGGTCGCGGACAACCCGGTGATCGGCGCCACGAAGGCGAACATGGCCAGCGACGGGATCGTGTAGATGAGCGTCGAGAGCCCCAGCACCGGGCCGGCCAGCCAGCGGCTGCGGCGCGCCAGCAGGGCGAGCGGCAGCGCGATCGACGCGCCGAGGAGCACCGCGGCGACCGTCAGCCGCACGTGCTCGCCGAGGTGGGCGAGGATGGTGCTCCAGTTCGACGTCACGTACGAGGGGTCGAACCAGGGGTTCGGCGCCGCATCGGCAGCGAGCACCGCCGCGCTCAGCACCGGGCGCCCGTCAGGAAGGCCACGCCGTGGACGTTAGTGCCAAGCCCGCCGAGACCACAGCGTCCCCCGCCCAGGCCATCCGGCTGGAGGGGGTCAGCAAGACCTACCCCGACGGCAGCGTCGGCGTCCGCGCGCTGGACCTGACCTTCGCCGCGGGCGAGCTGACCGTGCTGGTCGGGCCGTCAGGCTGCGGCAAGACGACCACGATGAAGATGATCAACCGGATCATCGAGCCGACCACCGGCCGCATCCTGCTGGGCGAGGACGACGTGACCCGGGTCGACCCGGTGGAGCTGCGCCGGCGGATCGGGTACGTCATCCAGAACGTCGGGCTGTTCCCGCACCAGACCGTGCGCCGCAACGTCGGCACCGTCCCGCGGCTGCTGGGCTGGGACAAGCGGCGCACCGCCGACCGGGTCGAGGAGCTGCTGGAGCTGGTGGGCCTGGACCCGGCGACCTTCGGGGACCGCTACCCCCACCAGCTCTCCGGTGGACAGCGCCAGCGCGCCGGCGTGGCCCGCGCGCTGGCCGCCGACCCCGCCGTCCTGCTGATGGACGAGCCGTTCTCCGCCGTCGACCCGATCGTGCGCGAGCGCCTCCAGACGGAGTTCCTGCGGCTGCAGGACACCGTGCGCAAGACGATCGTCTTCGTCACCCACGACATCGAGGAGGCCGTGCGCCTCGGTGACCGGATCGCGGTCATGAGCACCGGCGGCAAGGTCGAGCAGTTCGCTGCGCCCGCCGAGCTGCTGGGCTCCCCCGCCACCCCGTTCGTGGCCGACTTCGTCGGCGCCGACCGCGGGCTGAAGCGGCTCGCGGTCACCGGCATCGACATGGCCGACCTCGAGCAGCCGCCGGTGGTGCACGTCGACGACGGCCTGGCCGACGCGCGGGCGGCGCTGCTGCGCGCCGGGGCCCGCTGGGCGGTCGTGCTCGACGACCACCAGGCGCTGCACGGCTGGATCTCCGCCGAGCGCGCCGCGGGCCCGGGCACGGTGCGGGAGGCCTGCAAGCGGATGGAGGCCTGGGTGCCCATCGACGCCACGCTCAAGACGGCGTTCTCCACGATGCTGCAGCTGGAGGCCGGCTGGGTCGCGGTGCTCGACGGCGACCGCTTCTGCGGTGTCCTCACCCCCGAGTCCCTGCACGCGGCCCTGCGCCGCTCCGTCGAGGGCACCGTCCCGGAGACCGCCGGCGCCGTCTAGGCCCCCGTGCACGGGCCCGCCGCGAGCTCGCGAGCGGTGGGGGGCACGGGGGTCCTCCAACTACGTGCGGGCGCCGGCCGGCCCGTCGTCGTCGTCCAGCGGGATCTTGGTGACGTGCTCCAGCCACAGCGCCGCGACGGTCAGCGCGAGGGCGAGGACGACGCCGAGCACCGCGGTGCCGGTGTCGCCGCGGGCGGCGGTGAGCTGGTCGAGCGCGGGGACGGTGTGCAGCAGGACCCCGGCCCAGCAGCCGGCGAGGACCGCGCCGACGTAGGCGCTGGCCTGGGCGAGCACCACCAGCCGGGCGACCAGCAGCGGCTCGACCGGTCCGCCGCCCGGGATCGGACGCCGGTCGCGCTGGGCCGGCAGCCGGGCGCCCAGGGTGCGGGCGGCACCGGCCTCGGCCAGGGCGAGCAGCCCGACGGGGACCGGCAGCCACCAGCGCAGCGCGGGGAGGTCGCCGTAGGCGGCCCGTACGACGAGCCAGCTGGCGACGGCCAGACCGAGGGCCAGGGCGACCAGGTCGCGACGGCTGACCGGGTTCACGCCGGGACCACGGCGGCCACGTCCGCGAGCGGCAGCGCGGCCACCAGGTCGGCGACCGGGCCGTGGCCGGGCAGCGTCGCCGCCGGGTCGAGGGCCAGCCACGGCACCAGGACGAAGGCGCGCTCGGCAGCCCGCGGGTGCGGCAGCAGCAGGTCCGGGTCGTCCGAGTGCACCGGTGTGCCGTCGTCCGCGGTGACGGTGACGACGTCGACGTCCAGGGTGCGCGCGCCCCAGCGCACCTCCCGGGTGCGCCCGGCCGCCCGTTCCAGCTCGTGGGCCAGGGCCAGCCACCCCGCGGCGTCCCGGTCGCCGGTCAGGACGGCGACCGCGTTGAGGTACGGCGGCTGCTCGACCGGCCCCCACGGCGGGGTCTCGTACAGCCCGGAGGCGGCGACCAGCCCGTGGCCGGCCAGCGCGGACAGCGCCGTGTGCAGCGTCGCCGACCGGTCGCCGAGGTTGCCGCCGAGGGACAGGACGGCGGTGGTCACGGCCGGGTGCGGCGGATCGCCACCGTGACGTCGTCGGCGGGCACGCCGAGGTCGGCGTCGGGCTTGTGCACGGTGATCTCCACGGCCTGCACCAGCGGGTCGGCCAGGCACAGGTCGGCCAGCCGCTGGGCGAGGGTCTCCAGCAGGTCGACCGGCTCGCCGACCAGCACCGCGTGCAGCGCCTGGGCCAGCTCGGCGTAGTTGACCGTGCGGGCCAGGTCGTCGGTGGCCGCAGCCGGCGCGGTGTCCAGCTCCAGCGCCGCGTCGACCCGGAAGGTCTGGCCGTGCTCGCGCTCGGTCGGGTAGACGCCGTGGAAGCCGTGGCCGGTGAGCCCGTGCACGGTGATCCGGTCGGGCACGGCCCCGTCCAGAGGCTCGCGCCGAGCCTGCGAGGGGTGAGGGGGACGGGGTCCTTCGTCAGCCACGGGTTCCTCCTGCGGTTCGGGCGGCGCGCACGGCGTCCACGGTGGCGATGGCGTCCAGCGACTGCAGCGGGTCGTGCACGCGCACTCCCCAGGCCCCGGCCTGCGCGGCGAGCACCGAGATCGCCACGGTGGCGGCCTCCCGGCCCTCGACCGGGCGCACCGTGCCGTCGGGGTCGGCCAGCAGCCGCCCGAGGAAGGTCTTGCGGGAGGCCCCGACGAGGACCGGCAGCCCGAGCCCGACGAGCCGGTCCAGCCCCGCCAGCAGCGCCCAGTTGTGCTCGGCGTTCTTCGCGAAGCCCAGCCCCGGGTCCAGCACCAGCTGCGCGGGGTCGACCCCGGCGGCCACGACGTCCTCCACCCGGGCGGTGAGCTCGGCGGCGACCTCGGTGACGACGTCGCCGTAGCGGGCCGCGGCCTGCATCTCCCGGCTGTGTCCGCGCCAGTGCATGAGCACCCACGGCACGCCGGCCTCGGCGACCAGCCGGGCCATGCCCTCGTCGGCCAGCCCGCCGCTGACGTCGTTGACCAGCGCCGCACCGGCCTCCAGCGCGGCGGCCGCCACCTCCGCACGCGTGGTGTCGACGCTGACCCGCACACCGGCGGCCACCAGCTCGCGGACCACCGGCACGACCCGGCGGCACTCCTCGTCGGCGTCCACCCGGTCGGCACCGGGGCGGGTCGACTCCCCGCCCACGTCCACGTAGTCCGCACCGGCGGCGTGCATCCGCAGCCCGTGCTCGACCGCCACGGCCGGGTCGGCGAACGTGCCGCCGTCGGAGAAGGAGTCCGGGGTGACGTTCAGGACGCCCATGACCAGGCAGCGCTGCGGGCGGGGCAGCGGGACGGGTCCGGTCACCGGCCCAGGATGAGGCTCATGGCCTCGCCACGGGTCACCGCGTTGTCCCGGAAGGCACCGCGCACCGCGGAGGTCACCGTGGTCGTGCCGGGCTTGCGCACGCCGCGCATCGCCATGCACAGGTGCTCGGCCTCGACCACGACGATGACGCCCATCGGCTTGAGCACCTCGAACAGCGAGTCCGCGACCTGCCGGGTCATCCGCTCCTGCACCTGGGGGCGCCGGGCGTAGACCTCGACCAGCCGGGCCAGCTTGGACAGCCCGGTCACCCGGCCGTCGGCGCCGGGGATGTAGCCGACGTGCGCCTTGCCGTGGAAGGGCACCAGGTGGTGCTCGCAGGTCGAGTAGACCGGGATGTCGCGCACCAGCACGAGCTCGTCATGACCCTCGTCGAAGGTCGTGGCGAGCACGTCGACGGGGTCCTGCGACAGCCCGGCGAAGGTCTCCGCGTACGCGCGGGCGACCCGCGCCGGGGTGTCGGCCAGCCCCGGGCGGTCGGGGTCCTCACCGATCGCGAGCAGGATCTCGCGGACGGCGGCCTCAATCCGGGGGGCGTCGAACCGGCCCTCGGCCAGGTCGGCGACCGGGTCACCGGTCACCGGGTCCAGGCCGAGGCCGTCGACCTGCGGCGTACCGCCCTGACCTGCTCCCCCGGGTCCGGCGGTCACCGGCCGGGCGTCGGGCTGCCGACGTCCCCGGTCGGGGACGGCGCAGCGCCGTGGCCGTTGGCCGAGACCGCCGTGGCGCCGTTGAGGCCGGACACCTCGGCGGGGGTGAGCACCGGCGGGCGCTGCGACGGGGTGCGCTTGCCGAACCCGTTGTAGGGGGCCATCGACGGGCGCTTGACCACCCCGGCACAGATCCGGTCCATGTCCTCGCGGGACAGCGTCTCCTTGTCCAGGAGCTCGAGCACCAGCTGGTCCAGGGTGTCCCGGTACTCGACCAGGATCTCCCACGCCTCGTCGTGCGCGGTCTCGATCAGCGCACGCACCTCGCCGTCGATGTCGGCGGCGACGGCGTTGGAGTAGTCGGGCCGCGCGCCCATGTCCCGGCCCAGGAAGGGCTCGGAGTCGGTGCTGCCGTACTTGACCGCACCCAGCTTGGCGCTCATGCCGTACTGGGTGACCATCGCCTTGGCCACGGAGGTGGCCTTCTCGATGTCGTTCCCGGCGCCGGTGGTGGGCTCGTGGAAGACGAGCTCCTCGGCGGCGCGACCACCCAGCATGTAGGCCAGCTGGTCGATCATCTCCGAGCGCGTCTGGGTGTACTTGTCCTCGGTGGGCAGCACCAGCGTGTGCCCGAGCGAGCGGCCGCGCGGCAGGATCGTCACCTTGTGCACCGGGTCGGTGTTGGGCAGTGCGTGCGCCACCAGGGCGTGGCCGCCCTCGTGGTACGCGGTGACCTTCTTCTCCTTCTCGCTCATCCCCCGGGTCTTGCGCTCCGGGCCGGAGAGCACGCGGTCGATCGCCTCCTCGAGGGTGGCATCGGTGATCTGCGTGCCGCCGGTGCGGGCGGTGAGGAGCGCGGCCTCGTTCAGCACGTTGGCCAGGTCGGCACCGGTGAAGCCGGGGGTGCGACGGGCGAGCGTGGTCAGGTCGACGTCGCTGGCCAGCGGCTTGCCGGTGGCGTGCACCTTCAGCACGGCCACCCGGCCGAGGAGGTCGGGGCGGTCGACGGCGATCTGCCGGTCGAACCGGCCCGGTCGCAGCAGCGCCGGGTCCAGGACGTCGGGCCGGTTGGTGGCGGCGATCATGATGACGCCGCCCTTGACGTCGAAGCCGTCCATCTCCACGAGCATCTGGTTCAGCGTCTGCTCGCGCTCGTCGTGCCCGCCGCCCATGCCGGCGCCGCGCTGGCGGCCGACGGCGTCGATCTCGTCGATGAAGATGATCGCCGGGGCGTTCTCCTTGGCCTGGGTGAACAGGTCGCGGACACGGCTGGCGCCGACACCGACGAACATCTCGACGAAGTCCGAGCCGGAGATCGAGTAGAACGGCACCCCGGCCTCGCCGGCGACGGCGCGCGCGAGCAGCGTCTTGCCGGTCCCAGGCGGGCCGAACAGCAGCACGCCCTTCGGGATCTTCGCGCCGATCGCCTGGTACTTGACCGGGTTCTGCAGGAAGTCCTTGATCTCGTGCAGCTCCTCGATGGCCTCGTCCGCGCCGGCGACGTCGGCGAACGTGGTCTTCGGGGTGTCCTTGCTGACCAGCTTGGCCTTGGACTTGCCGAAGGCGGCGACGCCCCGGCCACCACCCTGCATCGAGTTGAACAGCCAGAACAGCAGCAGTAGGAGCAGCACGAACGGCAGGAAGCTCACGAGGAGGCTGACCAGGAGGTTGTCCTGGCTCACCTCGGTGTCGAAGTCGACCGGACCGTCGCCGTCGGAGGCGTCGCGGACGGCGGTGAAGACGTCGTCGGCGGCCTCGGCCGGGTAGGAGGCCGTGACCTGGGACGTCCCGTTGACGGGGTTCCGCAGGTCGAGCTCGAGCGTCTGCTCGCGGTCGTTGATCGTCGCCTTGGTGACGTTGCCGTCGGAGAGCTGGGTCAGCGCGGTGGACGTGGGGACCTCGTCGTACTCGCCGTCGCCCTGCAGGAAGCTGGAGCCGACGAGGGCCAGCACGAGGACGATGACGATCCAGAACCAGACGCTCCGGACGATCTTCTTACGTTCCATACACCGTGTCCGGGCACCGGGGCGAGCCCGGCCTTGCCCGTCGACCCTCCTGATCGTCGCAGGACGCGGCCCGCGACCCCGGGTGGCACCCCGCGGCAGGGCGACGTCGTTGGGTCGACGGTACACCGCGTGACCTGTGAGACAGCTGCGTGCGCACCGCCCCGGCCCCGCTGCAGGGTCCCGCCCCGAGCTCGCGAGGGGTGGGGGGCAGCGGGGTCCTCCGTCAGCTGGAGTAGACCTCGGGCTTGAGCGTGGCGATGTAGGGCAGGTCCCGGTAGCGCTCGGCGTAGTCCAGGCCGTAGCCGACGACGAACTCGTTGGGGATGTCGAAGCCGACGTACTTCACCGGGACGTCGACCTTCACCGCGTCGGGCTTGCGCAGCAGCGTGCAGACCTCCAGGCTCGCCGGCGCCCGGCCGCCCAGGTTCTTCAGCAGCCACGACAGGGTCAGCCCGGAGTCGATGATGTCCTCGAGCACCAGCACGTGCTTGCCGGTGATGTCGCGGTCGAGGTCCTTGAGGATGCGGACGACGCCGGAGGAGCTCGTCGAGCTGCCGTAGGAGGAGACCGCCATGAACTCCATCTGCGTGGGCAGCTGCAGCGTGCGGGCGAAGTCCGACATGAACAGCACCGCGCCCTTGAGGACGCCGACCAGCAGCACCTCACGGCCGGCGTAGTCCACGGCCACCTGCGCGGCGAGCTCGGTGATCTTCTCCTGGATCTGCGCCTCGCTCAGCAGCACGTGGTCGATGTCCGGCCCGTAGCCGTGATCGTGGCCCAGTGGTCCGGCGGCCTGCGCTGCGGGGGTGGCGGGCTCGGTCACGGGCTCAGGGCTCCTCAGGGGGGACGGCGGTGGTGGGGTGGGGCGACGGGCGGGTGGCGCCGCGCTGCACCACCACCAGCCTGCCAGACGTCCTGACCACCCCCGTACCGCCCGGCAGGTCCGCCTGCCCCTGCCCCCTCCAGCGGGTGAGGAGGGCGTCGACGGCGGCCAGGTGCACCGCCTGCAGGTCCCGGACGCCGGACCGGTGCAGCCAGCCGCGCAGCACCCGCCGGCGCAGGGCGGCGGGCAGCGCGGTCAGCGGCCCGGCCGGCAGCGCGCCGTCCGGGCCCTGCACGGCGTCCAGCTCGGTGGCGGCCAGGGCGTCGAGGGCGTCCAGGTCCTCCCGGAGCATCGCCGCGGTGCGGCCCAGCGCCGGGGCGACGCCGCCGCCGAGCACCTCCTCGAGCAGCGGCAGGACCTCGCTGCGCAGCCGCACCCGGGTGTAGGCCGGGTCGGTGTTCCACGGGTCGTCCCAGACGGGCAGCTGCTGGGCGTCGCACGCGGCGCGGGTGGTCTCCCGGCGCAGGCCCAGCAGCGGGCGCCAGAACGGCGGGCGGTGCTCGACCATGCCGGCCACCGACCGGGGCCCGGACCCGCGGGCGAGCCCGAGCAGCACCGTCTCGGCCTGGTCGTCGAGCGTGTGACCCAGCGCGACCGTCGCCCCGTGCTGCCGGGCCGCTGCGGACAGGGCGGCCGACCGGGCGTCCCGGGCGGCGCCCTCGGGTCCACCGGCGGCGCCGACGGTCACCGGCACCACGAGCACCGGCGACAACCGCAGCGACCGGAGCAGCTCCGCGGTGCGGTGCGCCTGGTCCGCCGAACCGGTCTGCAGCCCGTGGTCGACGGTCACCGCACCGACCGCCCGCCCGGCGCGGGGCGCCTCGAAGGCCAGCGCCGCCGCCAGGGCGACGGAGTCCGCTCCCCCGCTGCAGGCCACCAGGACCGGGCCGGTGGTCGCGGCCAGGCCCGGCCGGACGGCGCTGCGCAGCGCGGCGACGGCGGGGTCGGGACCGGCCATCAAGTCGGGGTGCGGTCAGCCCGGGAAGGCCGGCCGGGTCTCCAGCACCCGGGTGACCCAGCGGGCGGGCTCGGTGAGCTCGTCGCGGTACGGGAGGTTCGCAGGCTCCGCCCACACCTGGTTGAACCCGTCCATGCCGACCAGGTCGACCACGCCGGCGACGAACACCCGGCCGTCGGCGTACTGCTGCATCTTCTGCTCCAGGCCCAGCAGCCGGCGCAGCACCCGGTCCAGCGGGCTGCGGCCCTTGCGGCGCTGGGCGAAGCGCTTGCGCAGCACGCGCACCGACGGGACGACGTCCGGCCCGACGTTGTCCATCACGTACTCGGCGTGCCCCTCGACCAGGCTCATCACCGCGGTGATCCGGTCGAGCACGGCGCGCTGCTCGGGGTGGGTGACCAGCGCCATCAGCCCCTGCGGCGCGTCGGCGTCGGTCTCGCTGCCGCGCACGGCGCCGACGACGCTGCGCAGGACCTCCTGCAGCCGGTCGAGCAGGACGTCGGAGTCCAGGTCGGTGGCCTCGGCGAAGAGCGTCATCTGCTCCTCGAGGTAGCCGCGCAGCCACGGGACGGCGGTGAACTGCAGCTGGTGGGTGGCCTCGTGCAGGCAGACCCAGAGCCGGAAGTCGGTGGGGTCGACGCCGAGCCGACGCTCGGTCTCGACGATGTTGGGGGCGACCAGCAGCAGGCGGCCGCCGCTGCCGAACACCTCGTACTGGCCCAGCACCCGGGAGCACAGGAAGGCCAGGACGCCGCCGGCCTGCGCGCCGGTGACCCGGGAGCCGACCGCGGTGGCCAGGGCGCCGGGCGTCTTGCCGGTGGCGGCCTGGATGCCGGCGGCCAGCGGGTCGAGCAGGGCGCTCATGCCGGCGGTGTTGGCGTCGACCCAGCCGGGGCGGTCGACGACGGCGACGGTGGGCTGCGGGCCACCGGGCACCGGGCGGAGGCCGGTCAGCCCCTCGACGTGCGCGACGGCGGTGGCGGCGGCGCGGTGCAGCTCGGCGACGACCGCGGTGGCCTCGGTGCGGGTGGTCTGCGGACCGGGCTTCACCAGGCGGCGGGCGGTGCGCCCGGCGAGGTCCCAGTCGACCAGGGACGAGGGGCGGCTCATGGTCCGACCGTACCCACCGGACCTGTGCCCGGCGCCCCGTCAGCGGCAGCCGCAGCCGGCCAGCGCGGCCACCACCCGGTCCAGCGCCGTCTCGCTGGCGACCAGCCCGCCGGTCGTGCCGTCGGCGAGGACGGCGAAGGCGAGCAGCCGGCCGTCGGCGGTCAGCACGGTGCCGGCGAGGTCGTTGACGCCGCCGAGGGTGCCGGTCTTGGCCCGCACGGCGGCGGGCGCGCCCGCGCCGTCGGCCGAGCGCTCGGCCAGGGTGCCGTCGTACCCGGCGACCGGCAGCCCGGACAGCAGCGCGTCGACGCCGGGGATGCTGCCGGCGGCGGCGCCGCGCAGGACGTCGACCAGCAGGCGGGCCGGCACGCGGTCGTCACCGGAGAGCCCGCTGCCGTCGGCCAGCGAGACCCCGGTCGTGTCCAGGCCGGCCTCGGCGAGCGCGGCGGTCACGGCCTGGGCGCCCCCCTCGAAGCTCGCCGGCAGGCCGCGGCGCAGCGCCACCTGGCGGGCGAGCGTCTCGGCGAGCAGGTTGTCCGAGGCGGTCAGCGCCTGCTCGACCAGCCGGGAGACCGGTGCGGACTCCACCCGGCCCAGCGTGCGGGCGCCGGCCGGTGCGGTGCCGGGCTCGACGGACACGTCGGGGGCGCCGAGGGCCGCGGCCAGCGCCGCGCCGGCGTCGGTGGCCGGGTCGCCGCTGCGCGGGTCGCGGCCGGGGCGGACCCGGGCGCCGTCGACGGCCGCGGCGGTGACCGGTGCAGCGTAGGTGGAGGGCGCGTCGCCGGGACCCCACCCCGGGGCGGTCTCCGGGCCGGTGAACAGCGAGGTGTCGACGACGACGCGGATGACCGGGGCGCCGCCGAGCGCGGCCTGCACCTGGGCGGCGAGGTCGGCGACGGTCGCCGCGCCCGGGTAGTCGGCCGAGGGCACGGTGGTCGACAGCGTGGGGTCGCCGCCACCGACCAGCACGACCTCACCGGGGGCGCCGCCGGCCACGACGGTGGTCGGGATCGTGTCCGTCGGCTCCAGCGTGGTGAGCGCGGCCAGTGACGTGAGCAGCTTGTTGGTCGACGCCGGCGTGCTCGGGTCGACGGCGTCCCGGTCGAGGAGCACCTGGCCGGTGGCGACGTCCACGACCTGCGCGGACAGCCCGCTGCCCAGCGCCGGGGCGTCCAGCAGCGGCGACAGGGTCGCCGACAGGGCCGCCGGGTCGGGCACCGGTGCGGTGCTGGCGAGGGCGGCGAGGACCGGCTGCGGACCGGTCAGCTCGGGCAGGACGGCGTCGGGCACGGGCTCGGCCTGCGGGGCCGCGGGGCCACTGCCCCGACCGCCGGTGAACTCCAGTGCCAGCAGCACACCGGCGGCCACCAGCACGGCGGCGAGCAGGGCGGCGACCAGGACCCTGGCCCGCCGCCCGCGGCCCCCCGCTGCCGCCGCACCGGCCCGGCGGCGACCCCGGGCCGGGGCCGCTGTCGCCCCGCGCTCGGCCGGCCGCGGCGCCGGTACGGACCGGGCAGCCTGCCGCGTCCGCCGGGCGGCCCGCCCGGCCGCGGCCTGTCCTGCTGCGGCCTGCTCGGCCGCTGCCTGGTCCGCTGCTGCCTGCTCCTGGGCCGCCCGCCGGGCTGCGAGCTGCTCGGCGGCGAGCCGGTCGGCGTTCTCCCGCTCGCGGGCCGCCTGCTCGGCCGCCGCTGCGGCGCGCTCGGACTCGGCCTGCTGCGCGGCGGCCCGTTCGGCGGCCAGGCGGTCGACCTCGGCCTGGGCGGCTGCGGCCTGCGCAGCCGCGGCCCGGTCCTCGGCGTCGCGCTCCGCGGCCCGCCGGCCGGCCTCGATCCGCTCGACCGCTGCCCGCTCGGCTGCTGCCTGGGCGGCGGCGGCCTGCTCCTCGGCGGCGCGCTGGGCCGCCCACTCCCGGACGGCGGCCAGGTCGGCCGCGGCCTGGGCTGCGGCGCGCCGCGCGAGCTCGGCCTCGTCCGGGACCGTCTCGTCCGCGGCGGCCTGCTCTGCGGCGGCCTGCTCCGCGTCGGCCTGCCCCGCCGCGCGGCGGGCCGCCCACTCCTTCACCGCGGCCAGGTCGGCGGCGGCCTGGGCCGCGGCGGCGGCGCGACGGGCGGTCTCCTCGGGGTCCTCCGGCGGGACCGGGTCGACTGCGGGCGGGACGGCGTCGGCCAGGGACGCCGAGGCAGGCGACTCGTGTTCGTCGTGCCCGTGCTCGAGGTGTCCGTGCTCGAGGTGTCCGTGCTGGACCGGCTCGTGCTCGACCGGCTCATGCCCGACCGGCTCGGCGCTGGCACGGTCGAGACCGTCCGGGCCAGCGCCGTGGACGTCGTGGCCGTCGTCGTCGCCGTAGAAGTCGTGCTCGTGGTCGCCGTAGACGTCGTGGTCGTGGACCTCGTGGTCGGACACGAGTGGCGCGGCCTCGGGCTGTTCGACGGCGGACGTCGCGGAGCCGATGGCTCCTGCCTCGCCTTCGGGCACCTGGGTGAAGCCGACGTCGGCCGACGTGTCCTCGGCGGCTGCAGGTCCGGCCGACGGGTCCTGCTCGGCAGCGGGCTCGCCCGCCGTCGCATCTCCGGCGACGTCCTCAGGCGTGGCGGCGGGCTCGGCGGGTGCGACCTCGACGGGCACGTCGTCCACCGGGGTGTCCTCCCCGCGCACGTCCTGAGCGGGGAGGACCTGGGCGCGCGCGTCCTCGGCAGTCAGGTCGACGCCGGTCAGGTCCTCGGCGGCTGCATCCGGCACCCCGGTTGCGGCCTCCTCGTCCTCGGGCACGCCATCGGCGAGCACGTCGTCCGGGTCGGCGTCGTCCGCGAGCACCTCGTCGGAACGGGCGCCCTCGTCCGGCCCGTCGTCCGGCGACGTGTCCTCGCCCGGCAGGTCGCCGGCAGGCGCGTCGACGGTGTCGGCTCCCTCGACAGGGGCGTCCGACGGCTCGCCGGTCGTGGGCTCGCCAGTCGAGTCCACGTCGTCCACCGGCTGCGACACGCCGTCGGCGGATCCCGCTCCGGCGGCCGTCGCCCCGGCGGGCAGCACGTCGGGGGTGGGCGGGGACGGGTCCGCGGCGGGGGTCCCACCGTCCTGCGGACCGGGGTCCACCGGCGCGGCGACCTGGGCAGGGGACGTCACGGCCGACTCGGGAACGGTCCCATCGACACCCGACCGGGTGACGTCCGCGGGCTCATCGCGCGGGCCTGACGAGATCTCCTCCACCCCCTGGGGTGACCTCCGCCCACACGACGGCCGGTCGTAGGTCACACTATCGGCGTGCAGTTCGACGTGACGGTAGAGATCCCCAAGGGCCAGCGGAACAAGTACGAGCTGGACCACGCCACCGGACGCATCCGGCTCGACCGGATGCTGTTCACCTCGACCCGGTACCCCGCGGACTACGGGTACATCGAGGAGACGCTCGGGATGGACGGTGACCCCCTGGACGCGCTCGTCCTGCTGGAGGAGCCGACCTTCCCTGGGTGCCTCATCACCTGCCGGGCCATCGGGATGTTCCGGATGACCGACGAGGCGGGTGGGGACGACAAGGTCCTCACCGTCCCGGCGACCGACCCGCGGGTGGCCCACCTGCAGGACATCACGGACGTCTCCGAGTTCGACCGGCTGGAGATCCAGCACTTCTTCGAGACCTACAAGGACCTCGAGCCGGGCAAGTCCGTCGAGGGTGCCGAGTGGGTCGGCCGGGCCGAGGCCGAGGCCGAGATCGAGGCCTCCCGCAAGCGCGCGCTCGACGCCGGCTACTGACCTCTCGGCGGACCCTCCGCCGAACGCGCACCGACCAGACGGCGGCGCACCCCACCGGGGTGCGCCGCCGTTCCGCATCTCCGGGCCGGTCAGGCGGCGGCGCGCTCGCCTGCCGACCGACGGCGCAGCGCGACCTGCTGGACGGCGGGCGGGTCGTAGGCCATGTCGAGCCGGCCCACGTCGGTACCCGGCGGCACGATTGCGTCGATCGCGTCCAGCAGGTCGTCGGTCAGGACGACGTCCACGCCGGCGAGCAGGTCGTCGAGCTGGTCCATGGTGCGCGGACCCATCAGGGCCGACGTGACGCCCGGGTGCGCGATCGCGAAGGCCATCGCCAGGTGGGTGAGCGAGATGCCCGCCTCGGCGGCGACCGGGACCAGCTGCTCGACCACGTCGATGCGCCGCTCGTCGCTCAGGTGGCGGAACCGGGTCGCGCGTCGGAGGTCGGTCTGCTGCCCCCTGCGCACCCGTCCGGTGAGCATCCCCTGGGCGAGCGGGCTGTAGACGATGGTCCCCATCCCGTACCGCTGGGCGACGGGCAGGACCTCCCGCTCGATGCCACGGGTCAGGATCGAGTATGTGGGCTGCTCGGCGCGGAACCGTTCCAGGCCGCGGCGCTCGGACACCCACTGCGCCTCGACCATGTCCGAGGCCGGGAACGACGACGTGCCGATCGCGCGCACCTTGCCGCTGCGCACCAGGTCGGTCAGGGCCGACAGCGTCTCCTCCACGTCGGTGACCGGGTCGGGCCGGTGCACCTGGTAGAGGTCGATGTGGTCGGTCTGCAACCGGCGCAGGGAGTCCTCGACCGCGGTCATGACCCAGCGCCGGGAGTTCCCGCGCCGGTTGGGGTCCTCCCCCATCGGCAGGTGGAACTTGGTGGCCAGGACGACGTCGTCCCGACGGCCCTGGAGCGCCTTGCCGACGATCTCCTCCGACTCCCCGTGGGAGTACATGTCGGCGGTGTCGACGAGGTTGATCCCGGCGTCGAGGGCCCGGTGGACGATCCGGGTCGCCTCGCCGTGGTCGGGGTTGCCCATCGCGCCGAACATCATGGCGCCGAGGGCGTAGGGGCTGACCTGGATGCCGGTGCGGCCGAGCGTGCGGTACTGCATGAGACCTCCAGGCGACACCGCCAGGTGCCGTAGAGTGGGGTGAAGTGGGACGTCGTCCCGGTACGTCCAGGAACATACGGGACAGTGTCCCGTTTCGCCAGGAGGTCTCCCGTGCCCCGCGTCGACGCGCAGCGCAACATCGACGCCCTCGTCGAGGCGGCCAAGCAGGAGTTCGCCGCATCGGGCGTGGACGTCAACGTCCGGGCCATCGCCGCCCGGGCGGGCGTGGGGACGGCGACCCTCTACCGGCACTTCCCGCTGCGGTCGGACCTGGTGGCCGCGGTCTTCCGCCGCGAGGTCGACGCCTGTGTGGCCGAGGCGCCCCGGCTGGCCGCGAGCCACGCACCCGGCGAGGCCCTGGAGCTGTGGCTGCAGCGGTACACCGAGTTCGTGGCCACCAAGCGCGGCCTGGCCGCAGCCCTGCACTCCGGCGACCCGGCCTTCAACGGTCTGAGGGCCTACTTCGAGGACAGCGCCGGCCCCGCACTGCGGACGCTGCTCGAGGCCGCCGCCGCCGCCGGCGCCGTCCGGTCAGGAGTGGACCCCCTCGACCTGCTGGGGGCGGTGTCGAACCTGAGCGTCTCCTCACCCAGGACCGAGGACGCCGCGCGGGCCCACCGGATGGTCGCGCTGCTCGTCGACGGTCTGCGGTACGGCGCAGGGAGCCCGTGACCGACCGGGAACGACACAGCGGCCCCGCCCGGGAGGGGCGAGGCCGCTGGGGTGAGAGCCGCCTGTCGGAATCGAACCGACGACCTTCTCATTACGAGTGAGACGCTCTACCGACTGAGCTAAGGCGGCGGACTGCGCGGGTGAGCTTACGGCACCGCCCCGGCCCCGCTGCGACGCCCCCGCCGGACCGGGCGCGCCTCAGCTGGGCAGCCGGAGCGCCACGGTGAGCGCCTCGACCGCGATCTGCGGCTTCACGTTCTGCTCCAGCGCGGTGCGGGCGGCCAGGACGGCGTCGATCCGGCGCAGCGCCCCGTCCGCGCCGATCCGGCGGGCCAGCTCCACCGCGTCGGCGCGCCGGTCGGGGTGGGCCAGCGGCACGGTCAGCTCGACCGAGGCCGCCGACGCCGCGCTGACGACCAGGGCGTCGCGGTACATCGCCGCTAGGTCGACCAGCGCCCGGTCCAGGGAGTCGCGGCCGATGCGGGTCGCCCGGGACTTCTGCCGCTTCTCCAGCTCCTTGAGCTGACCCGCCCCCCGGCTGGCCGCAGCCACCCCGGGTCCGCGGGCGCCCATGCCCAGGCTCGCCTTGACCGCCTCGGTCTCCGGGACGTCGACCTCGGCCACGGCCTTGTCGGTCTCCTCCTTGGCGGTGCCGACCAGGTCGTCGGCGGCGTTGAGGCAGGCGGCCAGCGAGACCAGCGACAGCGGGATGTCCAGCACCGCCTTGCGGGCCAGCCGGGCCGACTCGTCGCGGGCCAGATGCCGGGCGCGGCCGACGTGACCGGCGGCGGCCGCTGCGGCCCAGGCCGCCAGTGCGGGGTCGACGCCGTCCCGGCGGACGAGCACCTCGGTGACCGCCTCGATCGTCGGGGTGCGCAGCGGCACCACCCGGCAGCGCGAGCGGATGGTGACCGAGACGTCGTCGGGGTGCAGCGAAGGCGCGCAGAGCAGGATCACCGCGCGCGCCGGCGGCTCCTCCAGGGTCTTGAGGACGGCGTTCGACGCTGCCTCGGTCATCCGGTCGGCGTCCTCGACGAGCACGATCTGCCAGCGCCCCCGCGACGGCGCCCGCGCGGCGGTGCCGACGATGGCGCGCACCTCGGCTGCGCTGATCGACAGCCCCTCCGGCACGATCCGGTGGACGTCGGCGTGGCTGCCGGCCAGCACCGTGCGGCACTCGTGGCAGGTGCCGTCGCCGCCGTTGGGGCACTGCAGGGCGGCGGCGAAGGCGCGGGCGGCCACCGAGCGGCCCGAGCCGGGCGGCCCGGTGAACAACCACGCGTGGGTCATCGCCGACGGTGACGCCACCGCGGCCTGCAGCTCCGCCACCACCGCCGGCTGGCCGACCACGTCGGCCCACACCCCAGTCGCCGTCACGCCCTCATCGTCCCTCAGCCGGTTGCGGCCCCGTCCCGAGGCTCGCCCCGAGCGCGCGAGGGGTGAGGAGGACGGGGTCCTTCATCAGGGGTGCAGCTGCGGGGTCGTGCCGGTCTGGACGACGTGGTCGGCGTGCCGGCGGCTGCGGGGCACCTGGGCGTCGGGCGGGAGCTGCTGCAGCGGCAGCCCCTCCAGCAGGACGCTGACCCGGACCCGGATGGCCGCGGCGATCTCCTCGGGGGTCTGCCGGGCGTCGAGCACCAGGTAGCGGTCGGGCTCGGCCTCGGCCAGGGCGTGGAAGGTGTGCCGCACCCGCAGGTGGAAGTCCAGCGACTCCGACTCCAGCCGGTCGGCGGTGGCGCGCCCGCGGGCCCGGGCCAGTCCGATCTCCGGCGGCAGGTCCAGCAGCACGGTGAGGTCGGGCCGCAGGTCCTGGGTGGCCCAGCGGGAGATGGACCGGACGTCGTCCATCGGGATGGTGCGGCCGGCGCCCTGGTAGGCCAGCGAGCTGTCGACGAAGCGGTCGGTGATGACCACCTCGCCGGCGTCCAGGGCCGGGCGCAACACCTCGTGCACGTGCTGCGCGCGGTCGGCGGCGTACATCAGGGCCTCGGCGCGCGGGGAGATCCCGGTGCTCGCCGGGTCCAGCAGCATCGCGCGGATCTTGCCGCCCAGCGCCGTCCCGCCCGGTTCCCGGGTGGTGCGGGCGACCAGGCCCTCCTCGGTCAGCCACTCCTGCAGTCGGCGGACCTGGGTGGACTTGCCCGCGCCCTCGCCGCCCTCGAAGGCGATGAAGACCCCGCCCCCGGCGAGGCGGCGGCGGGCGGTGGTGTCCCGGCGCAGGGCGGTCATCACGTCGGCGACCAGCGGCACCGGCCGGCCGTCGTCCATCTGCCGGTAGGCCAGCAGGCCGACGAGCACCGCCAGCAGCCCGGCCACGAGCAGCATGACCCGCTCCCCCGTCACCGGGACGGTGAACGCGCCCAGGTCCAGCCGGTGCTGGCCGATCAGGCCGACGCCGAAGGGCGCCAGGCCCAGGGAGAGGATCAGCGCCGCCCGCACCAGGGACTGCACCAGCGCGAAGGTGCGGCCACGGACGGCGTCGTCGATCTCGGTGCCCAGCAGCGTGAAGCCCGCCAGGTAGGCGACACCGGCGAAGAAGCCGGTCAGCACCACCAGCAGCAGGGCGATCCACAGCGCGACGGCGGCGCCCAGCAGCAGCAGGGATGCCCCGGCACCGACGATGGCGATGCCGAACATCCGCTCCCGGGGCAGGTCACGCGCCACGCTGGGACCCAGCACGATGCCCAGTCCCAGGCCGACGAAGACCGCGCCGAACAGGACGCCGTAGGCCGCCTGCCCGCCGCCGAGGGCGTTGACGAAGGACTGGCCGGTGGCGATGACGACGCCTGCGGCGACGAACGCGCCGGTGATGCCGACGACCAGCCCGCGCACCAGCGGGGTGTGGCCGGCGAAGGAGAAGCCCTCGCGCAGTGAGCCGAAGAAGCTCTCCCCGGTCACCTGCACGCCGGCCGCGCGCCGCCCGCTGATCGAGGGCAGGTTCCAGATCACCACCGCGGCGACCAGGAAGGTCAGCGCGTTCAGGTAGAGCGCCAGGTCGACCTCGTCGACGCCGGGCAGCAGGTCGCCGAGCCTGCCGCCGACGGAGGTGAGGAGGGCGAAGACGGCCGCAGCGAGGACCGGGGACAGACCGTAGGTGGTGACCAGCGACAGCTGGTTGGCCGGCTCCAGCTGGTCCTTGCGGAGCATGTTCGGGACGGCGGCCTCCTTGGCCGGGATCCAGAACAGGCTGATCGCCTCGATGAGGAACTGGGCGATGAACAGCCACACCAGGTCGTCGACGATCGGGATCGAGGCGAAGAGCCCGAAGCGCAGGACGTCGGAGACCACCATCGTGCGGCGGCGGTCGAACCGGTCGGCGAAAGCCCCGGCCAGCGGCCCGAGCACGATCGCCGGGAGCAGCCGGAAGAGCAGGACGCCGCCGAGGGCGAAGTTGGCCGCGGCGAAGCCCTCGACCAGCGAGGTCGCGGTCGCGGTGATCGCCAGCAGGCCGAGCCAGTCACCGAAGCTCGACAGCGACATCGACAGCCACAGCCGGCGGAAGTCGCGCACGCGCAGGACGGCGCGGACCTTGGCCGCCAGACCGACCGCGACGGCGTCGTGCTGCTCCTCGCCACCGGTGCGACCCGGCTCGGCAGGGGCGGCGCCGGAGCGGTCGGGCACGGGGGCGCTGCCGTCGAGCAGGCCGGCCAGCGGGACGCCGGCGCCGTCGGGCGTGGGCGTGCCGGCCGGCGGCAGCCCGTCGGCGGGCACGGCGCCGGAGGAGGTGGGCTGTGGGGCCGAGGCGGGGCCGGCGACCCCACCGGAGCCGGCGCCGGGCATGGCGCTGCCGGGAGCGGGGCCGGTGGCCGACGGGCCGTCAGCCTGGTCGGAGCTGATCGGGACCCCCCGGGGTGTGGGTGGCGCACGGGCGCGCTGGGCCCGGCCGGGTCTCGGCCGGACCCGGCCACCGTACCGGCCGGGTCGGACGGGACGGGGTCGTCGCGACCCGGGGCGGGGCGCGTGCAGCCGCCGTTCCACCCGGACGCGGGCCGTTACCCTGCCGAGGTGGACAGCGCCGCGGGGTGGGACCCGACCACCTACCTGCGCTTCGCCGACGAGCGGGCCCGGCCCTTCGCCGACCTGCTGGCCCGGGTCGGGGCGCTGGCTCCCGACGTGGTGGTCGACCTCGGCTGCGGGGACGGCTCGGCGACCGCGACCCTGGCCCAGCGCTGGCCCGACGCCCGGGTGAGCGGGGTCGACAGCTCCTCCGCGATGCTCGCCGCCGCGGCGGCGTTCGCGGTGCCCGGCCGGCTGGAGTTCACCGCCGGCGACGTCCGGGAGTGGCGGCCGGGCGCACCGGTCGACGTGCTGGTCAGCAACGCGGTGCTGCACTGGGTGCCCGGGCACCCGCAGCTGCTCACCCGGTGGGCCGGGGACCTCGCCCCGGGCGGCTGGCTGGCGGTGCAGGTGCCCGGCAACCAGACCGCCCCCACCCACGCGCTGCTGGCCGAGCTCGTCGCCGCGCCGCGGTGGGCCACCCGCCTGGCCCCGGGCGAGGACACCGCGCTGGACCCGGACGCCGTCCTGGACCCCGTCGGCTACCTCGACGTCCTCACCGCCGCGGGGCTGACCGCCGACGCGTGGGAGACCACGTACCTGCACGTGCTGACCGGCACCGACCCGGTGCTGCGCTGGGTGTCGGGGACCGTGCTGCGGCCGGTGCTGTCCCGGCTCTCGGGCGGTGACGCCGACGAGTTCACCGCCGAGTACGCCGACGCCTTGCGGAGGGCCTACCCGGCGCGCCCCGACGGGACGACGGTGCTCCCGTTCCGCCGGGTGTTCGCTCTCGGCCACCGGCCGGACTGACGCTCAGAGACCGCGGAAGGCGCGGAGGTAGCGCCGGCGGTACCAGCGCTGGGCGACCAGCAGCGCCGGGAACAGCGGCCGCCACACCCCCGCGGAGGGGCGGGTGAGCGAGCGGAGGGTCAGCGACACGGTGCCGTCGGGCGCGCGGTGGACGACGAACGCCTCCTCGCCGGCCACCGGGTGCCCGGTCAGCGTGCCGTAGGCGAAACCGCAGCGGTCGGGCCCGTCGACGACGGCGACGACGCGCACCGGCTCGCGGACGCGCAACGGGCCGACCGAGGCGACCAGCCAGGGCTCGGCGTCCGGGGCGACGCGGCGGCTGCCGCCGGCCGGGTCGACGGCGAACCCGCTGCGGGTCTTCACGCCCCACTCGAGGACCTCGGCCGAGACCGCGGCCCAGTGCGCGGCGCCGGAGCCGGTGACCGCCGTGCGCTCGTACCCGCGCCAGCCCGGCGGTGGGGTCCAGTGCGCGTCGGCGGGCCGGGTGGAGCCCGCGGGTGGGCCGGTGAGCGGCGGGCTCACCGGGGGGCGAGCCGGTACGCCCGGGTCGTGTAGGGCAGGTCCAGCCGCTCGCGGCCCCGGGTGTCGGGGTGGGTGGCCAGCAGCTCGCGGACCCGGCCGAGGAACTCCGCGCGCCCGGCGGCGTCCTTCACCGCGACGTAGCTGCGCGTGCCGATGCCGCCGACCACCTGCTCGGGCGTCAGCGACTGGACGACGGCGGAGTCCAGCACCTCGACGTCGGCCGGCAGCGCGGCAGCGAACCGCGCCACCACGCCCTGGTCGGCCTCGTGCCCGCGCGCCTCCTCGACGATCAGCTCACCGAGGGCCCGCACCCAGGGCACCCGCTCGTCACGGGTGTTCCAGACCAGGCCGACGACGCCACCGGGCCGCAGCACCCGGCGCAGCTCGGCGGCGGCCGGCTCGACGTCGAACCAGTGCGCGGCCTGCCCGGCGACGACCGCGTCGACGGAGCCGTCGGCCAGCGGGACGGCCTCGGCTCCCCCGACCTCGGCCCGCACCTGCGGGAGCCGGGTGCGCAGCTGGTCGAGCATGCCGACGGAGACGTCGACGGCGACCACCTCGTGGCCGGCCTCGAGCAGCCGGTCGGTGAACAGCCCCGTGCCGGCGCCCAGGTCGAGCACCCGGCGCGGGGCCGGGCCGAGCAGGAACGGCACCACGTCGGCCGGATAGCCCGGCCGGAGCGCGGCGTACTCCGCCGCGACCCCGCCGAACGAGGTGCGGAACTCCTGCCAGCCGGCCACCGCCGTCAGCTCGCGCCGGCCGGCTCGGTGACCGCCGCGGCGGCGCTCTTCTTGGTGGCCGTGGCCTTCTTCGTCGTCGTCGTCTTCTTCGCCGCGGTGGTCTTGGCGGCGGCCTTCTTGGCCGGGGCCTTCTTCGCCACGGTCTTCTTGGCCGCCTTCTTCTTCACCGGCGCCCGCTCGCGGCGGTCGGCCAGCAGCTCGGCCGCGCGCTCCAGGGTGAGCGTCTCGATCTCGTCGCCCTTGCGGAGGCTGGCGTTGTGCTCGCCGTCGGTGACGTAGGGGCCGAACCGGCCCTCCCGCACGGTGACCTGGCCCTGGCTGACCGGGTCGGGACCGAGCTCCTTGAGCGGGGGCTTCGCGGCCGCGCGACCCCGCTGCTTGGGCTGGGCGAAGATCGCCAGCGCCTCGTCGAGGGTGACGGTGAACAGCCGTTCCTCGCTCTCCAGCGAGCGCGAGTCGGTGCCCTTCTTGATGTAGGGCCCGTACCGGCCGTTGAGCGCCTGGATCTCCTCGCCGTCGGCGTCCTTGCCGATCGTGCGCGGCAGGGTCAGCAGCTGCAGGGCCTGCTCCAGCGTCACCGTCTCCGGCGTCATCGTCTTGAACAGGCTGCCGGTGCGCGCGGGCTCCTTGCTGCCCTCGGGCACCACGGTGGTGACGTAGGGGCCGTAGCGGCCGGCCTTGACCGCCACCGGGAACCCGGACTCCGGGTCGGTGCCCAGCTCCCGGTCCGAGGACGGGGCGTCGAGCAGCTCGGTGACCTTCTCGCTGGTCAGCTCGTCGGGGGCGATGTCGTCGGGGATGCTGATCCGCGCGCCCTCCTCACCGCCGGCCTGCAGGTAGGGCCCGTAGCGGCCGACCCGGACGACGACGGGCTCGCCGTTGGGCGTGACCGCGCGCAGCGGGATGGAGTTCACCCCGCGGGCGTCGATCTCCTCCAGGCGCTGACCGACGACGGACTTGAGGCCACCGGAGGCGCCGATGCCGCCGGCGTGCCCGCCCGCGCCACCGAAGTAGAACTCGGTGAGCCAGTCGACCCGCTGGAGCTGCCCGGCGGCGATCTCGTCGAGCTCGCGCTCCAGCAGCGCGGTGAAGTCGTAGTCGACCAGGGCGGCGAAGTGCTGCTCCAGCAGGTTGACCACGGCGAAGGCGATGAAGGTCGGCACCAGCGCCGAGCCCTTCTTCCACACGTACCCGCGGTCCTGGATGGTCTGCATGATCGACGCGTAGGTCGACGGCCGGCCGATCTCCAGCTCCTGCAGCCGGGCGGTGAGGCTCGGCTCGGTGTAGCGCGCCGGCGGGCTGGTCGTGTGGCCTCGGGGGTCCAGCTCGCGCGTGTCCAGGGTCTGACCGCGCTCGACCCGGGGCAGCCGGCGCTCGCTGTCGTCGGTCTCGGCGTCGTCGGTGTGGTCGTCGTCCTTGCCCTCGACGTAGGCGCGCAGGAAGCCGGGGAAGGTGATCGTGCGGCCCGAGGCGGTGAACTCCACCGCCTCGCCGGTGCTGGAGCTGCCCGCCAGCCGGATGCTCAGCGTCTTGCCCACGGCGTTGGCCATCTGGGAGGCGATGGTGCGCTGCCAGATCAGCTCGTAGAGCCGGAACTCGTCGCGGGCCAGCTGGGAGGCCAGCTGCCCCGGGGTGCGGAAGGAGTCACCGGCGGGCCGGATGGCCTCGTGCGCCTCCTGCGCGCCCTTGGCCTTCTTGTCGTAGCGGCGCGGCTCGGTGGGCACGTAGGCGTCGCCGTAGAGCTCGGCGGCCTGCCGGCGCGCGGCGGTGATCGCCTCGTTCGACAGGTTCGTCGAGTCGGTGCGCATGTAGGTGATGTGGCCGTTCTCGTACAGCCGCTGGGCCACGCGCATCACCTGGGCCGAGGACCAGCCGAACTTGCGCCCGGCCTCCATCTGCAGGCTCGAGGTGATGAACGGGGCGTAGGGCTTGCGCGTGTAGTCGCGCTCGTCGACCCGGCTGACGGTGACCGCGCGGCCCTCGAGCCGGGCGGCCAGGCCACGGGCGCCGGCCTCGTCGAGGTGAACCACGTTGCTGGTGACCGTGCCGGTGTCGGCGTCGAAGTCCTTGCCGGTGGCGACCCGGCTGTCGTCGACGCTGACCAGCCGGGCGCGCAGGGTCGTCGGCTCACCGTCGTCGGCACCGGCGCGCTGCTGGGCGACCTCGAAGAGGCCGTCCAGGCTCCAGTAGTCGGCGGCGGTGAAGCGCATCCGGGCCCGCTCGCGCTCGACGACGATGCGGGTGGCCACCGACTGCACGCGGCCGGCCGACAGCTTCGGCAGGACCTTCTTCCACAGCACGGGGCTGACCTCGTAGCCGTAGAGGCGGTCGAGGATGCGGCGGGTCTCCTGGGCGTCGACCAGCGCGGTGTCCAGCTCGCGCGGGTTGGCCACCGCGCGGGCGATCGCCTCGCGGGTGATCTCGTGGAAGACCATCCGGCGGATGGGCACGGTCGGCTTGAGGGCGTCGATCAGGTGCCAGGCGATGGCCTCGCCCTCGCGGTCCTCATCGGTCGCGAGGTAGATCTCGCTGGCCTCCTTCACCAGCTGCTTGAGCCGGGTGACCTGCTGCTTGCGGTCGGGGCTGACCACGTAGAGCGGCGCGAAGCCGTGGTCGACGTCGACGCCGAGCCGGGCCCAGGACTCGCCCTTGTGGGCGGCGGGCACGTCGGCGGCGTTGCGCGGCAGGTCGCGGATGTGCCCGACGCTGGCCTCGACGACGTAGTCGCTGCCCAGGTACCCCGCGATCTTCGTCGCCTTGGTGGGCGACTCGACGATGACGAGGGGCTTGCCCCCGGCCGCGGCGGCGGCGCGCTTGCGCGGCGTGGCGGTACCGGTGGTGGCGGCGGACTTCGCGGTCTTGGTGGGCGGCACGGTGCTCCTGTCGGGGTGCTGGTGCAGACGCCGGGAGGACCCGGGCGCACACGGGGGCAGTGGGGACTGCACCCGCTCGGCGAGGCCACGGTAGGCCACCGCCCGTAGAAGAGCCCGGGCGGCGACGTCGACCGGGCGCGCCGTTGCCCGTCCAACGGACGGCGACGGCAGCTGTTCCCGGGCGCTCACCGGGCCTCATCCCGACGCCCGGGTGCCGGCCACGACCTGGCCGATCGCGGCCAGGGTGGGGCGGTCGCGGTCGTAGTACCGGGTGTGCCCCTGGGTCGGGTCGGTGGGCAGGCCGACGTCGCCGAAACTCGGGTCGAACGGCGTGGGGCCGAACCGCCGCAGCTGGGAGACGACGTCCACGGGCGTCCAGGCGCCGTGCACCTCCTCGACCTCCAGGTCGCCGGCCCGCCCGGCGGGCACCCCGGGGCTGCCCAGCAGGACGACGGCGTCGGCAGCCAGCCGCCCGGGGGCCTGCACCGCCCGTCCGGTGACCACCGTCCCGTAGCTGTGCGCCAGCACGGTCGTCCGTGGCGGCGCCGTGGAGACCGCCGTCCGTGCCGCGGTGGCGCGGGCGGCGGCCAGCCCGTCGAGCGCGCGGTCCAGCACCGGCCCGCCGCGGTCGGCGGCGCCCGACGACCAGGACGTGCGCCAGCCCGGCGTCCGGTAGCCCAGCCAGGCCACGGTCGCGACCGCCAGCCCGGGTGCGGCGGCCACCGCGGCGGCCGCGACGTCCCGCGCGTCACCCACCAGGCCGCGCAGGTCGTCGGCCGGGGTGGTCTCGATGCCCGGGACCAGCACGCCCACCGCGCCCGCGGTGTCGACGTCGCCCACCGACAGGGCCACGAGGTCCGCGGCCGGGTCGAACTGCAGCAGCTGGGCGACCGCGCCGGCCTCCTCCACCTCGGCCAGCTGGGCGTGCACGGCCGAGGCGGTCGCCCAGCCGGCCGATCCGGGTGGGAGGTGCTGCAGCGCCGCCGCCAGGCCCAGCCTGTTCGCCTCGTCACGGGCCCAGCCGGGCAGCCCGTCGAGCGCGCCGACCGCGCCGGGCTGCGTGCCGATCGCCGCCCGCTGCTGGGTCGCCGTCAGCGCCGACCACCAGCTCGCCGCTTCCTCCGGGTCGCCGCCGACCGGGACCGGGGGCGGCGTGGTGCCGGGCAGCCGGGCCACCAGCTCGGGGAACGCGACCGGCCCGGGCGCCCCGAGCACCCCCAGCGGCTCGGCCGCCGCCCGCGCGCACTCCCCCGCCCGGGCCGCGGCGTCGGAGGCACCCTCCGCGGCCGCCTGAGCCGACGTCGCCGCGCGGGCGGCGGCTGCGACGTCGGCGGCCTGGTCGGCGGACATGAGCGGGTGCGGGAGCGGCACCCCGACGGCCCGGCCGCCCTCGTCGAGCGCGAGGCCGGCCGAGGCGGCCAGCGCCTGCGCCCGTTCGGCCAGCTCCTGAGCCTCGGCCGCGGCGGCGCCGAGCCCCTGCAGGTCCTGCAGCGAGCTGCTGAGCGCACCCGTGACCCTGCTGGCCGCCGAGGACAGCTCGACGAGCGCCGCAGCCGCCGCCGACCCGGCCGGGCCCGACCAGCACTCGGCGTCCCCGATCCGGCGGCCCAGGTCGTCGAGCCGGTACCGCCAGGGCAGCAGCCGCTCGGCGACGAGGTCCAGCGTGCCCACGGCGCCGCGCAGCAGTGGCACGTCCCAGCCGGCGACCACCGGCAGCGGGGCGGCGGTCACCGGGGCACCGGCACCCGGCCGGCCCAGCCCGGGTCTAGCTGCCCGGCGATCCCCGCGTCGGCGGCCCGGTAGCTGGCGACGGCGGCCTCCAGGGCTGCTGCGACCGCCAGGGTCCGGGCGGCGAGCGCGGTGACCAGCCCGGTCCACCCGGCGCCGGCGGCCCCGGCGTCGGCGCCGACCGGGCCCTCGAGCGCAGCGGCCAGCGAGCGGCCGGTGGCGCTGCAGAGCTGACCCTCCTGCTGGAGCTCGACGCCCAGCGCGGACAGCTCCGCCAGCAGCGCCGTGAGGGCGTCGAGCTGGACGGAGATCAGGTGGGACACGGGGCCTCCCGGCGCGGCAGCGGCCCCTGGAGGGGACCGACGACGAGGACGCTAGGAACGCGCCGGGGCCGCTCGGGACCCGTCGTCCACACTCGGGACCGCTCTCCACAGCGCCCTGCTGGACCGCCCCGCGGGGGTCTGCGCTGTGATCTCGTCGACAGCGGGCGGGCATCTGCCCAGGACGGCCGTGCCGGCGGTTGCGCGGCGGTGTGAGAGTGGTGGGGTGACGTCCACGCGCCCCGCCGGCCCGGACGCCGACGCCGACCCGGCGCAGGCCCCGGCCGCACTTCCCGGCACCGAGCTGCTGGACGCCCTGCTCGCCGGCACCGACCCCGACGACGACCCGGTCACCCACGTCCACCGGCTGCCGGCGCGCCCCAGCCGGACGGCGGAGTGGCCGTCCTGGGTGTCCGCGCCGCTGCGGGAGGAGCTGGCCGGGCGCGGGGTGCTGGCGCCCTTCAGCCACCAGGTGGCCGCCGCCGAGCTGGCGCGCGCCGGGCAGCACGTGGTGGTCGCGACCGGGACGGCGTCGGGCAAGTCGCTGGCCTACCAGCTGCCCGCGCTGACCGCGCTGGCCGAGGACCCGCGGGCCTGCGTGCTCTACCTGGCACCGACCAAGGCGCTGGCTCGCGACCAGCTGGCCTCGGTGGCGGCGCTGGCCGACCCGTCGGTGCGCCCAGCGGCCTACGACGGGGACACGCCGCAGGAGGAACGGGAGTGGGTCCGGCGGCACTCGCGCTGGATCGTCACCAACCCCGACATGCTGCACCGCGGGATCCTGCCCGCCCACCAGAAGTGGTCCAGCACGCTGCGCCGGGTGGCCTACGTGGTCATCGACGAGTGCCACGCCTACCGCGGGGTCTTCGGCTCCCACGTCGGGCACGTGCTGCGCCGGCTGCGGCGGATCTGCCGCCGTTACGGTGCCGAGCCGGTGTTCGTGCTCGCCTCCGCGACCGTGGCCGACCCCGCGCTCGCCGCAGGCCGGCTGGTCGGCGCCCCCGTCACGGCGGTGACCGATGACGGCTCCCCGCGGCCGGGGGCGACGTTCGCGCTGTGGGAGCCGCCGCTGACGGAGAAGACCGGGGAGCACGGGGCACCGCTGCGCCGCTCCGCCGCCGCGGACGCCGCGGGCCTGCTGGCCGACCTGGTCGAGCAGAACGCCCGGACGCTGGCCTTCGTGCGGTCCCGCCGGGGTGCCGAGTCCGTCGCCGAGCAGGCGCGGACCATCCTGCGGTCCCGCGGCCGGGCGGACCTGGTGTCCCGGGTCGACTCCTACCGGGGCGGCTACCTGCCCGAGGAGCGGCGGGAGCTGGAGCGGTCGTTGTCGACCGGGAAGCTGCTGGGGGTCGCGACCACCAACGCCCTCGAGCTCGGCATCGACATCGCGGGCCTGGACGCCGTGGTGCTCGCCGGCTACCCCGGCACGCTGGCCTCGCTGTGGCAGCAGGCCGGGCGGGCCGGGCGGGCGCAGACGGAGTCGCTGGTGGTCTTCGTCGCCCGTGACGACCCGCTGGACCACTACCTGGCTCACCACCCCCGCGCGGTCTTCGGCCGCCCGGTCGAGGCGACGGTGACCGACCCGGCCAACCCCTACGTGCTCGGCCCGCAGCTGTGCTGCGCGGCCGCCGAGCTGCCCCTGGTGCCCGCCGACCTGGCCGACTTCGGCGGTGAAGTGGCCGTCGCGCAGATCGAGGAGCTGGTCGCCGACGGGCTGCTCCGCTCCCGCCCGGCCGGCTGGTACTGGGCCGGCCGGGGGCGCCCGGACGTCGACATCCGGGGCAGCGGCGGGGCCGCGGTCTCGATCATCGAGGGCGCGACCGGCCGGCTGCTGGGCACCGTGGACGGCGACGCCTCGCACGCCACCGTGCACACCGGGGCCCTCTACGTGCACCGCGGCGAGACCTACGTCGTCGACGAGTTCGACGTGGAGGACGCCTGCGCCGTCGTGCACCCGGAGAGCCCGGAGTGGACGACGGTCGCCCGCGACACCGTCGACCTGTCCATCGTGTCGGTCGACCGGACCCGCCGGCTGGGCGCGGTCACCGCGCACACCGGTGTGGTCGACGTGACCAACCAGGTGGTGGCCTACCAACGGCGGCGGCTGGGGACCGGCGAGGTGCTCGCGGAGTTCCCGCTGGACCTCCCCGCCCGCCAGCTGCGCACCCGCGCCGTGTGGCTGACCCTCGACGACCGGGCCGTGGCCCGCGCCGACGTGGACGACGTCGCGCTGCCCGGCTCGCTGCACGCCGCCGAGCACGCCTCGATCGGCATCCTGCCGCTGCTGGCCACCTGCGACCGCTGGGACCTCGGCGGGATCTCGACCGCGCTGCACCCGGACACCGGCGCGGCGACGATCGTCGTCTACGACGGCCACCCCGGGGGCGCGGGCTTCGCCGAGCGCGGCTACGCGGTGCTGCGGGACTGGCTGCAGGCCACCCGGGCCACGGTGGCCAGCTGCGAGTGCGAGTCCGGCTGCCCCTCCTGCGTGCAGTCGCCCAAGTGCGGCAACGGCAACGACCCGCTGGACAAGGGCGGCGCGGTGCGGGTGCTGGACGTGGTGCTCGACGAGCTCGCGCGCGCCCCGGAGCTGACGCCCGAGGAGGCGGCGATGACCCGGCCGCCGGCGCCGCGCTCGGGGCTGTTCGGCACCTCCGGCCCGGCCGCCCCGGCGGCCGACACCGCCGACGACCCCGGTGCGGCCGATCCCGTGGCCCCTGAGCCCGAGCCGCAGCCCGACCCCGAGGACCTCGTCTTCTGAGCCTCCCGGCCCGGCGCCGGGTACCTCGAGGCCGCCGCCGGACGTCCCGGGGCCGACGCCGGACGGTGCCGGGCCGGCGTCCGGCGGCGCCGGGCCCGCCCGGGCCCGGGCCCGGGCGTCGAGCACCCCGAGCGGGCCCAGCCGGACCGGGACGCGGACGTGCAGCTCGACCACCGCACCGGCGGTGACCGTGCAGGAGTCGAGCGTGGCCTCGTTGGCCGCCGCGACCTCGCCGGCGACGGCACAGGCACCGGGGTCGCCCTGGACGGCGGCGCCCGCGGCGGCGAGTGCGGCCAGGTCGGCGGCCGCCGTCGCCCGGTGCCGGGCGACGACCGCGGTGCCGACCAGCACCACGGACGCGCCGACGAGCGCCAGGACGGCGGCCAGCGCGACGGTCCAGACGGTGGCCGAGCCGCGCTCCGCGCCCTCTCCCCCGGCCGCGACGTGGCCGACACCCGGGCCACGCCGGCCGAGGTCGGAGACGGCCGGGACGGGGCCGACACCTGAGCCGCGCCGGCCGACGTCGCCGCCGGCCGGGACGGGGCCCACACCTGGGCCGCGCTCGCCGTCGTCGGTCACGGCCGGGCCGCCGGTTCGAGCACGCCGGTGGCGGTCGCGGACACGTCCAGGTGCCAGGGCAGCGGACCGAGCGGGGACACCGTCGCCGACACGGTGACCTGCACGGTCTCCCCCGCCGTCGCCACGCCGGTGACCGCGCCCTCCGGTGCCGCCCGGCCGGCGACGTCGGTGACCACGCCGGCCGGCTCGCCGCGGGCCGCCGCCCGGGCCCCCTCCCGGGCAGCGTCCACACAGCGGAGCTGGGCGCCGACCACCACCACCGCGGCGACGGCGCCGGCCAGGACCATCAGCAGGACGGGGAGGACGACCGCCGTCTCGGCGGTGACCATCCCAGCCTCCCGGTCGGGGTCGGTGCGTGTCGACATGACGACAGGTCGACTCAGGACAGCGTGCTCAGCGCCGACTCGACCAGGTCGCCGAGCGCCGCGACCACCGAGCCGCCGGTGACCACCCGGTAGAGCACCGCGGCGAAGGCACACGCCGCGACCGTGCCGACCGCGTACTCCGCGGTGCTCATGCCGTCCTCGTCGGTGGCCTGGGCCTGCGCCCACCGCCGGGCCAGCGCCGCCCGCAGCGACGTCGTACCGGTCTGTCGTCCCTCGTCCATGTCCCCACCTCTCGCGGACCGCCTGCCGGTCCGTCACCGACGACCCTGCTGGGGCCGCGGCCTGCTCTCCAGGGGGCGGCCGCAGCTGTGGAACGGGGCCACCGGTGTGGACGGCGGGCAGCACGCTCAGAACACGTCGGCGGCGATGCCGAGCACCAGCGGCACGACGCCCAGGCAGAGGAACGCCGGCAGGAAACACAGCCCGAGCGGTGCCAGCACCCACACCCCGGCCCGGCGCACGGCGGCCTCGGTGCGGCTGCGCGCGGACCCGCGCAGGTCGGCGGCCAGCCGCTGCAGCGCCGGCACCACCGACGACCCGGACTCCCCCGCCCGCACCACCGTGCGGGCCAGCGCGTCCACCGGCGGCGGCACCCCGGCCCAGGCCCGCTGCGGGGACGCCCCCAGCCGGTACAGCCCGCCCACGCCGGTCAGGCGCTCCCCGAGCGGACCGGGCACCGAGTCGGCGACCGCGGCCACCGCAGCGCCGACCGGGGTGCCCGCCTGCAGGCACACGGCCAGCAGGTCGCAGGCCACCGGCAGGTCGCCGGCCAGCAGCTCGCCGTCCTCCGGTGGCGCCCCGGACCGCCGCAGCAGCCGTTCCAGCCCGGCGACCACCCCGGCGGCCACCAGCGCTGCGGGGAGCCCACCGCCGAGCAGCAGGAAGGCGGCCAGCCCGCCGGCGGCCGCCTCGGCCCAGCGCCGCCGTGCACCCGGGGGCGCACCCGGGGGGCGGCGAGGGCGGTCGGCCACGGAGGCGGGCAGCAGGGCACGCAACCGGTCCCGGCGGGCCGTCGCCGCGGACGGCCAGGCCAGCAGTCCGGCAGCGAGCAGGAGAGCTGCCGCGGCGCTCACGCGGTGACCGCGCGCCGGACCAGCCGGCCGGTCCACGTGATGCCGGCCAGCTCCAGCGCCACGCCGAGCACCAGCAGCACCGTGCCCGGGCCGGTGGTGGTCAGCACCCGCCACGGGTCGGCGCCGACCCCGCTGCCCATCAGCAGCCCGAGCACCGGGAGCCCGGCGAGCACGGTCGCACTCGCCCGCGGCCCGGCGACGGCCGAGCGCAGCTCCTCCTCCGCGCGCAGCCGGGCCCGCAGGTCGTCCTCCACGGCCGCGGCCACCCCGGCCAGCGAGCAGCCGGTGCGGGCGCTCAGCCGTACCGCGGCCGCGATCCGGACGAGCGTGGGGTCCGCTCCCGGAGGCGCTTCGCCCAGCCGCAGCACCGGACCCAGCCCCCGCGCGACCCGCGGGTCGGGGCAGCCGTCGACGGCCGTGGCGGTGGCGTCGCCCAGCGGCCGGCCCGCGCGGAGCTCGGCGACCAGGACACCGAGGGCCTCGACCAGTGCCCGGGTGCCGCGCTCGACGGCGGCGGCGCGGGCACGCTGCTGCACCGCGCGCCCGGCCACCGCGGCGCAGCCGGCCGCCAGCCCGGCGACGACCGGGGTCGACAGCACCAGCCCGCCCGCCGCGACCCCCAGCGCGGGCAGCAACAGGCCGGCGCGCCCGGTGAGCAGCCGTGCGGCGTCGGGGCGGCGACCCGGTGCGGGCACGAGCCGACGCGGACGACCGCGCCCGACCGAGGGCCACACCAGCAGCGCACCGACGAGGCACAGCAGCGCCGCGATCACGTCGGGACCCGTGCACCGAGCAGGGCGGCGAGGTCCTCGCGCGCGGGGCAGTCCCCGCCGTCGGCCCGCCAGCCGGCCGCGACCTCGATCAGCTCGCCACGGCGGCGCACGACGCCGAGCTCGGCCACGTGTCGGCCGGCGTCCGTGCGCTGCAGGTGGACCACCAGCGACAGCGCGGCCGCGGCCTGGCTGTGCACGGCCGCGCGCCCCAGCCCGGCGGCACCGCCGAGCGCCTCGAGCCGGGCGGGCAGGTCGGCGGGGCGGTTGACGTGCACGGTGCCGCAGCCGCCGTCGTGCCCGGTGTTCAGCGCGGCGAGCAGGTCGACCACCTCCGCGCCACGCACCTCCCCCACGACCAGCCGGTCCGGGCGCATCCGCAGCGCCTGTCGGACCAGGTCGCGCAGGGTCACCGCACCGGCGGCCTCGACGTTGGGCGGGCGGGTGAGCAGCCGGACGACGTGCGGGTGCCGCGGGGTGAGCTCGGGGGCGTCCTCGCACAGCAGCAGCCGCTCGGCGGGGTCGGCCAGCCCGAGCAGCGCAGACAGCACCGTGGTCTTGCCGGTGCCCGTCCCGCCGGTGACCAGGAAGGCCAGCCGGGCGCGCACCGCCTGGCGCAGCAGGTCCGCGGCTGCCCCGGGCAGCGCGCCGCGGGCGGCCAGGTCGGCGAAGGACAGCTCGGCCCGGGTCAGCACCCGCAGCGACAGGCAGGTGCCCGACCCGGAGACCGGCGGCAGGACCGCGTGCAGCCGGGTGCCGTCGGGCAGGCCGGCGTCCACCCAGGGCGAGGCGTCGTCCAGCCGGCGCCCGGCCGCGGCGGCCAGCCGGACGGCGAGCCGGCGGACCGCGCCCTCGTCGGGGAAGCGCACGTCGACCGGCTCCAGTCCGCCGCCCCGGTCGACCCACACCGAGGCCGGGCCGTTGACCAGCACGTCGGTGACCCCGGGCAGCCGCAGCAGCGGTTCGAGGACCCCGGCCCCGGCCAGCTCGTCGGTGGCGGCCCGGACGGCGGCGAGCACCGCCCGGTCGCCCAGCAGCCCACCGGACTCCTCCCGCACGAGGGCCGCCACCGCCGCGGCGCTGGGTGCGCCGGCCGACGCGGCGAGCCGCGCGCGCACCCGCTCCACCAGCGGGGACGCCGACTCCCCGCTCACGCCGCCCGCCCGGCCAGCTGGGCCAGCAGCTGACGGCTCAGCACACCCAGCGGCGAGCGGGCCGCGACCGAGGGCGGTTCGCCGCGCTCGCTGCGGGCGACCGCGGACCGGTCGGCGGCGAGCTCGGCGAACACCGGCCGGCCCAGCAGTGCCGCGACGTCGGCGCGGGACAGCCCGCCGGGCACCGGCCGGCCGACCACGAGCGCCGACGCCCACGGCCGGGACCCCTCGAGCAGGGCGCGCGCCGCCGCGACCGCCCGCAGCCGGGCCGGGACGACGAGCACCGCCAGCTCGGCCTCGGCCAGCAGCGGCTCGGCGGCCGCGCTGCGCGCCGGCAGGTCGACGACCACGCCGCAGCCACTGTCCCGGGCCCCGGCGCCGACGGCGAGCAGCGCCTCGGTGGGCACCTCCTGCGGGTGCTCGCGGGAGGCCGACAGCACCGCGACACCGGCGGCCTCGGGCAGGGCCGCGGCCAGCGCCGGGCCGGACACCCGGCCGCTGGTGCCGGCCAGCTCGGGCCAGCGCAGCCCCGGCGACTGCTCGGCGCCCAGCAGCAGGTCCAGCCCGCCGGCCCACCCGTCGCCGTCGACCAGCAGCACGTCGCCGTCCTCAGCGGCCCGCGCGGCCAGCGCGAGCGCGGTGGCCACGGTGCTCGCGCCGGAGCCGCCGCACGCGCCGCTGACCACGGCCAGCCAGCCCGGCGACGACGGGGTGCGCACCGCGGCCGCCACCCGCTCGACCAGCCAGGTCTCGTCCCGGGGCAGCACCACGACGCGCTCGGCACCGAGCTCGACCGCGGCCGGCCAGACGTCGGCGGACGGCTCGGCGGAGGCGACGACCAGCAGGCCGGGCCGGCGTGGCAGCGCCCGCACCGGCGCGCTGCCGACCACCTCGGCGCCGAGGAGGACCAGCGGTGCGTTGCGGTGGGCCCGGCGCAGCGGACCCCCGCCGGAGGTGAGCTCCCCGGTGCTGCCGGCGGCGGCGAGCAGCCGGAGCAGGTCGTCGAGCAGGACCGGGTCGGTGCTGACCACGAGGGGACGGGCGGGGGCGACCGCCCCGGGGACGGAGGCGCGGGAGGCATCGGACACGCTCCCCAGCGCAGCGGCCGGTGGCGACCGCCGGAAGGGCGCCGCCGGATCTGTGGACGACCCCTCCGGGTGTGGACGGCGGTGCGCGACACCTCCTGTCCACCCGGTCCGCTTACCGTGTGAGCCGTGACCCGCGCTGCGGCGTTCTTCGACCTGGACAAGACGGTCATCGCGAAGTCCAGCACCCTGGCCTTCGGACGACCGTTCTTCCAGGGTGGGCTGATCAACCGTCGGGCGGCGCTCAAGGGCGCCTACGCCCAGTTCGTGTTCTCGCTGGCCGGTGCCGACGCCGTCCAGATGGAGCGCATGCGCAGCCAGATCGCGGCCATGACCACCGGCTGGGACGTCGCCGTGGTCCACGAGATCGTCCGGGAGACCCTGCACGGGATCGTCGACCCGCTGGTCTACGCCGAGGCCGCCGACCTGATCGAGGGGCACCGTGCGGCCGGCCGGGAGGTCGTGATCGTCTCCAGCAGCGGTGCCGAGGTGGTCGAGCCGATCGGCGAGATGCTGGGCGTCGACCGGGTGGTGGCCACCCGGATGGTGGTGCGCGAGGGCGTCTACACCGGCGAGATGGACTTCTACGCCTACGGGGAGAACAAGGCCGCGGCCATGCGCGAGCTGGCCGCCGAGCAGGGCTGGGACCTCGCCGACTGCTGGGCCTACAGCGACTCCGTCACCGACCTGCCGATGCTGGACGCCGTCGGGCACCCGACCGCGGTCAACCCCGACCGCGGGTTGCGGAAGGCCGCGGCCGAGCGGGGCTGGCCGGTGCTCGCCTTCTCCCGCCCGGTCTCGATGCGCGCCCGCTTCACCGGCACCCGGCCGCCCGTGGTCGTGGGCGCGGCGCTGAGCGCGGCCCTGGTCGGGGTGGCCTGGTACGTGCGCCGGCGGGCGGTGCAGCCGGCACCGCTCGTGATCGCGCCCGCCCCGGTCGTCCTCCTGCGCCGTCGGGCCTGACCGTCGGGCCGGCGGGCCCGACGGTCCGCGGCTCAGATGCCCAGGCGGCTGCGCAGCCGGTCGGCCTGCTCCCGGACCGTGTCCCCGGCCGTCCGCACCGCGGACGCCGGCGTGAACGCCCGGGCCGCCGCGGTGAGCGCGGTGCGCTCGCCCTCGGTCAGCACCAGGTCGGCCGCCGCGACGTTGGACTCCAGCTGCTCGACGCTGGACGCGCCGGGGATGACCACGACCTGCGGCTGGGCGATCAGCCAGGCCAGCGCCACCTGCGCGGGCTTCGCGTCGTGGGCGTCGGCCACCTCGCGCAGCACCGCGAGCAGCGGCTCGACGCGGCGCAGGTTCTCCGTGCCGAACAGCGGGTTGGTGGCCCGGACCCCGCCGGGGCGGTGGTCGACGGAGTAGCGGCCACCGAGCAGCCCCTGGGCCAGCGGGCTGTAGGCGATGACCAGGCGGCCCTCCCGCTCGGCGAAGGGCACCAGGTCCTCCAGCGGACCGGCGGTGGCGAGGGAGAACCGCACCTGGTTGCTGACGACCGGCCGGCCGAGCGCGGTGTCGGCGGCGCGCCAGCGCTCCAGCGGGTAGTTGGAGACGCCGACGGCGCCGATCCGCCCCTCGTCGAGCAGGCTGCGCAGCCCGGGCATGACCACCGAGTCCGGCACCAGCGGGTTGGGCCAGTGCACCTGGTACAGCGGGATGCGGTCCAGCTGCAGCCGCCGGGCGCTGCCCTCGGCGCGGTTGCGCACGACGGCGGGCAGCGGCGCGACCGGGAAGAACTTGCTCGCCACGACCACCGAGGCCCGGTCCGCGCCGAGCGCCTCGCCGAGGATCCGCTCGCTCCTCCCCGTCCCGTAGACCTCGGCGGTGTCGAACAGGGTGACGCCCAGCTCGCGTGCCCGGCGCACGATGTCCCGGGCACCGCCGGAGGCGTAGGTGTCGCCGTAGCCCCACTCCCGGGAGCCGAACTGCCAGGTGCCCAGGCCCACCCGGCTGACCTGACCGAGACCGTCCACGTCGAGGAAGCGCATCGCCCCAGTGTCGGGGCTCCCGGCCCGGACCGCTGGCCCGACCACCTACGCTGCGGGGACGATGCCCGCACCACTGACCCTCCTGCTCGTCCGGCACGGCCAGAGCGAGTGGAACGCCGCCGGGCGCATGCAGGGCCAGACGGCCGGCATCCCGCTCACCGAGCTCGGCCACCAGCAGGCCGCGGCCGCCGCGGCCGAGCTGGCCGCGCTCACCCGCGACGGCGCCGGCCCCGGGGCCCTGGTCTCCAGCGACCTGCTGCGGGCGGTGCAGACCGCCGAGCACTGCGCGGCCGCCACCGGACTGCCCTTCACCACCACCCCCGAGCTGCGCGAGCAGGGCTACGGGGTGCTGGAGGGCCGACCGTCCCGCGAGCTGTGGGACGTCGTCGACTGGACCGACGTGCACTGGTCCGCCGAGGGCGGGGAGAGCCTGGCCCAGCTGCACGCCCGGGTCTCCGGCCACCTCACCCGACTGCGGGCCGACCCGCCGGCCGAGGTGGTCGCCCTGGTCACCCACGGGGACACCATCCGCGCCGTCCAGGCGGTCGTCGCTGGGGTCGGGCCCGACGCCATGCCCGCGGTCACCCCGCACAACGGCACGGTCACCCGACTGGTGCTGGCATGAGCGTCGCGGCGGCGACCGAGGAGCGGGACGAGTCCGGGGACCGGCCATGAGCCGGGTGCTGGTCCTGGGCGGCTCGCGGTCGGGGAAGTCGGCGCACGCCGAGCAGCTGCTGGAGGGCTGGGACGAGGTCACCTACCTGGCCACCTCGCAGGTCGACGCCGCCGACGCCGAGTGGGCCGCCCGGGTCGCGACCCACCGCGCCCGCCGCCCGGCGCACTGGCGCACGGTCGAGACCACCGCCCCCTCGGAGCTGGTGCGAAGCGGGGCGGTGCTGGTCGACAGCGTGACCACCTGGGTCGCGGCGCTGATGGACGAGACCGGCATCTGGGACGTCGCCGACGACGCCGGGGCGCACGCCGCCGACCGCTCCCCCGCCGACGCCGTCGCCGCACGCGAGCGGCTGGCCGAGCGCTGCGACGCCCTGGTCAGCAACTGGGTGATGACCCCGGCGCACGTGGTGGCCGTCAGCGACGAGGTGGGCCTGGGCGTGGTGCCCGAGACCCGCGCGGGCCGGCTGTTCCGGGACACCCTGGGCGTCGTCAACCAGCGGCTGGCCGCGACCGCCGACGAGGTGTGGTTCGTGGTGGCCGGGCTGCCCCAACGGCTGCGATGACCGGCCGCCGCCCCTGGACCGGGCCGGCCGAGTCGTTCGCCATGCTGTCCGTCGCCCGGGTGCCGGCGGCCGAGACCGCCCGCGGCGTGCTGCCCTGGGCGCCCCTGGTCGGCCTGGTGCTGGGTCTGTCCGCGACCGCGGTCGGCTGGCTCACCGCCCGGTACGGCGAGCCGCTGATCGGCGCGGTGCTCGCCGTCGCCGTCCTGGCCGCCCTGACCCGCGGCCTGCACCTGGACGGGCTGGCCGACACCGCCGACGGGCTCGGCCCGCTGCGCGGCCGGGAGAGGGCGCTGGCGGTGATGCGCGCCGGCGACGTGGGCCCCTTCGGCGTCGTCACCCTCGTCCTCGCCCTGCTGCTGCAGGTCGCCTGCCTGGCCCCGCTGCTGGCCACGGACGGCGGCTGGGCCGCGCTGCCCGCGGCCACGGTGGCCGCCCGCGTCGCGATGGCCCGCACCGGTCTGGCCGGCACCGCGATCGCCGCCGGCTCCTCGCTGGGTCAGGCCGTCGCCGGCACCGTGTCCCGGCCGTGGCTGGTCGGCAGTGCCCTGGTCACCCTCGCCGGGGCCGCGGCGGCCGCCGGCGGGCTCATGGACGCAGCAGCGGGGGCCGGGCTCGCGGTCGCCGTCGTCCTGGGCTGGGTCGCCGCCGAGCTGCTCCGCCGGCGGGCCGCCGCCCGGCTCGGCGGGGTGAACGGCGACGTGATGGGCGCGCTCGGCGAGGTCACCGCCACGGTGACCCTGCTGGCCGCCGCGGTGCTGCTGACCTGAGCCACGGCGACCCGGGCACCGTCAGGCGTGGTCGTGCACGGTGACGGCGTAGCCGTCGGGGTCGGCGAAGGTGAAGGTGCGCCCGAACGGCCCGTCGACGGGCGCGACCAGGATCGGCACCCCGGCACCGGCCAGGGAGTCGTGCAGCTCCTGGGCGTCGTCTGCGTGCAGCCACACGGCGACGCCCACCCCCGGCCGCGGCAGGGCCGCGTCCAGGTCGACGCCGGGCAGGGGCTCGCGCACGGCGAAGGCGATCGGGGCCATGGCGAACACGACCCCGTGCGGCGGGCTCACCGGGGCGCGTCGCAGCCCCAGCCGCTGCTCGTAGAAGGCGGCCGACGCCGCCAGGTCGCGCACCTGCAGGGCGATGAAGTCGGGTCCGGTCACGACGGCCATGGGTCCTCCTCGGGTAAGTGTCAGGTTCCTGACATGTCACAGCTTATGTCAGACTCCTGACATGGCGCAACGAGAGGTCGACCTCGACTCCTCCGTCGGCTACGCCCTCAAGCAGGCGGCCACGGCACTGCGGGCGGAGATGGAGGCCGCACTCGAGCCGCTGTCCCTCACCGTCACCCAGTACTCCTGCCTGGAGCTGCTGGGCCAGCGCCCGGGCCTGTCGGCCGCCGAACTGGCCCGCGGGGTGTTCGTCACCCGGCAGTCGATGCAGTCGGTGCTGCAGGGCCTGCAGGAACGCGGCCTGCTGAGCCGTTCCACCGTCCCCCAGGGGCGCGCGCTGCCCACACAGCTGACCCCGGCGGGCACCGACCTGCTCGGCCGCGCCAGCCGGGCGGTCGCCGCCGTCGAGAGCCGCATGCTCCAGGACCGCTCGGCTGCCGAGGTGGCCCGTCTGCGGGCGGACCTCGCCGCCTGCGTCGCAGCCCTGGAGGCGCCGCAGCCCTGAGGGCCGGACCCCGTCAGCCGCCGGCGACGGACTGCACGACCATCACCTCGACCCCGACCGGCACCTCGGTGGCCAGCCCGGACAGCCGGCGCACCTCGTCCCCGCCGACGTAGACGTTGACGAACCGGCGCAGCGCACCGGTCTCGTCCCGCACCCGCCGGTCGAACACCGGGTGCTCGGCGGCCAGCGCGTCCAGCAGCGCGCCGACGGTGACCGGTGCCGGCAGGTCCAGCGACACCGACGTCCGTCCGCCGCTGACGTCGGCCAGCATCCGCGGGAGCCGCACCGGCACGATCACGACGCCACCCCGCCGGGTGCGGTCACGGGAGCACCGCGGCCCGCACGCACAGCACGTCGGGCAGGTGCCCGGCGACGTGGGTGAACGACTCCCCCTCGTCCGCGCTGGCGTAGACGTCGCCGCCGCGGGTGCCGAGGTAGACCCCGACCGGATCGCCGGCGTCCACGCACGCGGCGTCACGCAGCACCGCGTTGAACTCCACGTCGGGCAGGCCGGTCCGCAGCTCCCGCCAGGTCTCCCCTGCGTCGTCGCTGCGGTGCACCGCGAGCCGGCCACCCGGCGGCACCCGCTCGCCGTCGGCGACCAGCGGCACCACCCAGATCGTGCCGCCGCGGGAGGGGTGGGCCAGCATCACGAAGCCGAAGTCCGAGGGCAGCCCGTCGGCGATCGAGGTCCAGGTGTCGCCGTCGTCGTCGGAGCGGTACACGCCGTGGTGGTTCTGCGCGTACAGCCGCCGCGGGTCGGCGGCGTCCCGGGCGATCTTGTGCACGCACTGGCCGAACTCCGGCGCCGGGCCGGGCATGAAGTAGGCGCCGATGCCGGCGTTGCGGGGCCGCCAGGAGCCCCCGCCGTCCGTCGTCCGGTAGACGCCGCCGGTGCTCATCGCCACGTGCACGGTGGCGTCCGGCCCGGGGACGACGGAGTGCGCGGCCGCCCCGCCGTAGCCGGCACCCCACTCGGTGCGGTGCGGGTGGTCCCACAGCCCACGGACCAGGGAGAAGGAGGCACCGCAGTCCTCGGAGCGCCACACCGAGATCGGCTCGCACCCGGCCCACACGACGCCGGGGCGGTCGGCGGAGTCCGGCTGCAGCTGCCAGACCCGCTCGACGGCGGCGCCGGTGTCGGCGGGGAACCGGATGGCCCCGCCGGCCGGCTCGTCCCAGGTGGCCCCGAGGTCGTCGGAGTGCACGACCGTGGGACCGAAGTGCTCCGAGCGCACCCCGACCATCAGGCGGGTGCGCCCGGAGCGGACGTCGATGCCCACGCTGGGCACCTCGGTCATCAGGAAGTGTGGCGCGGAGAGCGACCAGCGGCGCCGGTCCTCACTCGTCGCGAGCCAGAGCCCCTTGCGGGTGCCGATCGCCAGCAGCGTGGTCGTCATGCACCACCAGACCGCCGGAGCCGACAGAAGTCATCGGTCGGCCCTCCTGCAGGAGGCAGGAGGGCCTCCCCTCAGCGGTCGGCCTCGCGGTCGGCCGGCCCCTGCTCGTGGTAGTCCTCCTCGACATTGACGTCCCACACGTCGTGGTGCGCCCCGTCGGCGATGTTCTGCACGGTCAGCTGTGCGGTGAGCATCGAGTGGTCCTGGTTGTTGTAGCGGAACATGCCGTTGCGCCCGACCGGGTGCAGGTTGGGCGTGTTCGCCTCGATCCAGCGGCGGATGACCTCGACGTTGGCCTTGTAGCCGGCGTCGTAGAACGGGTAGGCCTTCGGCATCCGGACGACGAAGCCACGCTCGACGTCCGCGGCCTTCGCCAGCCCGAGGTGCTCCAGCTCCCGGCCGCCCTGGGCGATGAGGTCGGCGTCCGACCGGTTCCAGGTGTCGTCACCGACGTTGACGAAGTACTCCATGCCCAGGCAGGTGCGGCCGTCCTTGACCAGGTACGGCGACCACGACCCGAAGTTCTGGATCCGCCCGACCTCTACCTCCGGGGAGTGGATGTAGATCCAGTTGTCCGGGAAGCCGGCCTCGACCGGCAGCACCACGGCGACGGTGAGGAAGTCGCGGTACTTCAGCCCGTCGGCGGCGGCGAGCACCTCGGCCGGCGGGGCCGGGTCCAGCGCCCGCACCAGCGAGGAGAACGGCATCGAGGAGATGACGTGGTCGGCCGGGTAGTCCTTGTGCGCCCCGATGTCGGTGCGGGTGGCCTCCGGCGCGCCCGCGCCCGGGCCGTACCCGCCGGTGACCACGGAGGTCAGGCCGGTGACGCCGCGGCCGGGCTCCCAGTGGACGGTCTGGACCTTCTCCTCCAGGACGACGGTGCCACCGCCGGCGGTGACCTTGTCCGCGGCGGCCTCCCACATCATCCCGGGGCCGTACTTGGGGTACTGGAACTCCTCGATCAGCGAGGTGATCTGGGTCTGCTTGCGCTTGGGGGTGAGCGCGTTGATCACCGCACCGGTGAGCGAGAGGTTCTTGATCCGCTGGGCGGCGAAGTCGGCCGGCAGCTTGTCGACCGGGACGCCCCAGAGCTTCTCGTTGTAGGTCTTGAAGAAGTGCTCGTACAGCCGCCGGCCGAAGCGGGCGACGATCCAGCCCTCGAGGGTGTCCTCCTTCGGCGGGCGGACCTTGGCCGCCGCGTAGGACGCCACCGACCGCAGCGCCTCCACCGGGCCCAGGTTGCGCAGGGCGTTGGAGGCCTTGAGCGGGTAGTCGTAGAGCTTGCCGTCGTAGAAGATCCGGCTCATCCGCGGCCGGAGCAGGAAGTCCTCGTCGGGGAGGATCTCGTGCCACAGCGCCTCGACCTCGGGCACCTTGGTGAAGAAGCGGTGCCCGCCGATGTCGAAGCGCCAGCCCTCCCGCTCCGCGGTGCGGCTGATCCCGCCGACCATCGCGTCGCCCTCGACGACCGTCACCGGCACGTGGCGCTTGGTGAGCTCGTAGGCGGCGGTGAGGCCCGCCGGGCCCGCCCCGATCACCACCACGTTCATCGGATCGGCCTGCTCCATGCGTTGCGTTCCCCTCGGTAGTGCGGACCGGGTGCGACCCACCCGGTCCTGCCCGGTTCCCCCGGGCGACGGTGTCCAACGTAGCGATGACGGCTCCGCGACTCTCCGCGGACGCGTCGGTGCGGCGCTCAGCGTGGACCAGGTCACCTGATCACCGTCTGTCCTCCCTCACCAGCGTTGGTGAGGGAGGACAGAGTCTGATCAGGTCACCTGATCCACGTCCGGACGCCGGTCAGGTGCGGGCGCCCGCCTGGGCGGGGGTGTCCCCGCCCTCGAGGTCGCCCTCGGTGTCCAGGTATGCCTGCTGCAACTCGGCCAGCAGCGCCGGGTCGGGCTCCGCCCACAGCTTCCGGTCCACCGCCTCCAGCAGCCGCTCGGCGATGCCGTGCAGCGCCCAGGGGTTCGACTGCTCCATGAACGCCCGGTTCTCCGGGTCGAGCACGTAGGTCTGGGCGAGCTTCTCGTACATCCAGTCGGCGACCACGCCGGTGGTGGCGTCGTAGCCGAACAGGTAGTCCACCGTCGCGGCCATCTCGAAGGCGCCCTTGTAGCCGTGCCGGCGCATCGCGGCCAGCCACTTGGGGTTGACCACCCGCGCCCGGAACACCCGTGAGGTCTCCTCGACCAGCGAGCGGGTGCGCACGTGCTCGGGCCGCGTGGAGTCGCCGATGTAGGCCTTCGGCGAGCTGCCGGTCAGCGCGCGGACGGTGGCGACCATGCCGCCGTGGTACTGGAAGTAGTCGTCGGAGTCGGCGATGTCGTGCTCGCGGGTGTCGATGTTCTTCGCCGCGACCGCGATCCGCCGGTAGGAGGTCTCCATGTCCGGCCGCGCCGCGACGCCGTCCAGGCCGCGGCCGTAGGCGTACCCGCCCCACACCGCGTAGACCTCGGCCAGGTCGGCGTCGGTGCGCCAGTCCCGGCTGTCGATCAGCGACAGCAGACCGGCCCCGTAGGCGCCGGGCTTGGAGCCGAACACCCGGGTGGTGGCCCGCCGGCGGTCGCCGTGCTCGGCGACGTCGGCGTCCACGTGCGCACGCACGAAGTTCTGCTCCGGCGTCTCGTCCAGGCCCGCGGCCAGGGTGACGGCGTCGTCGAGCATGGTCACCACGTGCGGGAAGGCGTCCCGGAAGAACCCGGAGATGCGCACCGTGACGTCGATCCGCGGCCGACCCAGCTCCCCGAGCGGGATGGCCTCCAGCGTGGTCACCCGGCGCGACGCCTCGTCCCAGACCGGACGGACGCCGATCAGCGCGAGCACCTGCGCGACGTCGTCCCCGGAGGTGCGCATGGCCGACGTGCCCCAGACCGAGAGGCCCACGGACGCCGGGAACGAGCCGGTCTCGGAGACGTAGCGCTCCACCAACGACTCGGCCAGCCCCTGCCCGGTCTCCCAGGCCAGCCGGGAGGGCACCGCGCGCGGGTCGACGGAGTAGAAGTTGCGCCCGGTCGGCAGCACGTTGACCAGCCCGCGCAGCGGCGAGCCCGACGGGCCGGCGGGCACGTACCCGCCGTCCAGGGCGTGCAGGGCCATGTCGATCTCGTCGGTCGTCCTCGCCAGCCGCGGCACGACCTCGGCGACGGCGAAGTCCAGCACCCGGCTGACGTCGGCGTGCGGGCCGCCCAGCACCTCGGTGACGGTGGGCTCGACGGCGTCGGCGGTCCAGCCGGCCGCCTCCATCGCGGTGACCAGAGCAAGCGCCCGCGCCTCGACCTCGTCGGTCTCGTGCAGCCCGGCCGAGCCGTCCTCGACCAGGCCGAGCGCCTCGCGCAGGCCCGGCATGGCGACCGAGCCGCCCCAGATCTGCCGGGCCCGCAGGATCGCCAGCACCAGGCCGACGCGGGCGTCGCCCTCGGGCGGGGAGCCGAACACGTGCAGGCCGTCGCGGATCTGGCTGTCCTTGATGGCGCACAGCCAGCCGTCGACGTGCAGGATCATCTCGTCGAACTCGGCGTCGTGCGGGCGGTCGTCCAGCCCCAGGTCGTGGTCGAGCTTGGCGGCCTGGATCAGCGTCCAGATCTGCTGCCGGACGGCGGGCAGCTTCGGCGGGTCCATCGCGGCGATGTTGGCGTGCTCGTCGAGCAGCTGCTCGAGCCGGGCGATGTCGCCGTAGGTCTCCGCGCGGGCCATCGGCGGCACCATGTGGTCGACGAGCACCGCGTGTGCCCGGCGCTTGGCCTGGCTGCCCTCGCCGGGGTCGTTGACCAGGAACGGGTAGACCATCGGCAGGTCGCCCAGGGCCGCGTCCGGCGCGCAGGACGCCGACAGCCCGACGGTCTTGCCCGGCATCCACTCCAGGTTGCCGTGCTTGCCCATGTGCACGACCGCGTGCGCGCCGAAGGAGGAGCGCAGCCAGTGGTAGGCGGCCAGGTAGTGGTGGCTGGGCGGCAGGTCGGGGTCGTGGTAGATCGCGATCGGGTTCTCCCCGAACCCGCGCGGGGGCTGCACCATCACCACGACGTTGCCGGCGCGCAGCGCGGCGAAGACGATGCAGTCGTCGGTCGGGTCGACGAACAGCTCACCCGGCGGCGGGCCCCAGTGCTCGACCATCCGGTCGGCCAGCTCGGCGGGGAGGGTGTCGAAGAAGCGGCGGTACTCCGCGGCCGGGATGCGCACCGGGTTGCCCGACAGCTGCTCGGCCGTCAGCCAGTCCGGGTCCTGGCCGCCGGCCTCGATCAGGGCGTGCACCAGCGCGTCGCCGTCCAGGTCGGCGACGCCGGGGAACGAGCCCTCGCCGTCGAACGCCCCGATGTCGTAGCCCTGCCCGGCCATCGCGGCCAGCAGCCGGACCGTCGAGGCGGGGGTGTCCAGGCCGACCGCGTTGCCGATCCGCGCGTGCTTGGTCGGGTAGGCGCTCAGCATGATCACGATCCGCCGGTCGGCGGGGGCGGTGTGCCGCAGCCGGGCGTGCGCGACCGCGGTGCCGGCCACCCGGGCGGCCCGCTCCGCGTCGGCGACGTAGGAGGTCAGGCCCTCCTCGTCGACCTCCTTGAAGGAGAACGGCACGCTGATGATCCGGCCGTCGAACTCGGGGATGGCGACCTGGTTGCCCACGTCCAGCGGGGAGAGCCCGTCGTCGTTGGCCGCCCAGGTGGCCCGCGGGGTGCCGAGCACCAGTCCCTGGATCACCGGGACGTCGAGCCGGGCCAGCTCGCCGACGTCCCAGGCGCCGTCGTCCCCACCGGCCGACGCCGTGGCCGGCTTGGTGCCACCGGCGGCGAGCACGGTGACGACCATGGCGTCGACGGTGCGCAGCACGTCGAGCATCTCCGGCGCCACCGACCGCAACGAGGCGGTGTAGACCGGCACCGGCACACCGCCGGCGTCCTCGATGGCCTCGCAGAGCGCGTGCACGAACGCGGTGTTCCCGGCCAGGTGGTGCGCGCGGTAGTAGAGGACGGCGACCCGCGGCCCGGTCGCGGTCGTGGGGCGCTCCAGCAGGCCCCAGTCCGGCGCGACGGCCGGGGCGTCGAAGCCCTCGCCGTCCAGCAGCACGGTGTCGGCCAGGAAGCGGTGCAGCTGCACGATGTTGTCCGGTCCGCCCTGGGCCAGGTAGGCGTGCGCCTCGGTGGCCACGCCGATCGGCACCGTCGAGAGCTCCATCAGCTCGGCGTCGGGCAGCTGCTCGCCACCGAGCACGACGACGGGGACGCCCAGGGCCAGCAGCGGCGCGACCATGTCCTCGTACTTGCGGCGCGACCCCAGGATGCGGACCACGACGAGGTCGGTCCCGGCGGCGAACTCGGCGAGGTCGCCGGCGCGGTAGGGGTTGCCCAGCTTCCAGGACGAGTCGCTGGCGCGGGCCGACAGCAGGTCGGTGTCGGAGGTGGAGAGCAGGGTGAAGGTGCGTGGGCTCACGGTGGTGCCTCCCTCGGGGTCCGCGCCCCGGGTCGTCGGACACGGCAGCCGAGGTGTCTGGCTCCCTCCGTGAGGAGGTCACAGTGGCGGGACCGCGCCGGTGTCGCACCGGCTTCCCTGCTGCACTGCCGTGGTTGCTCCAGACGCTACCCGGCGGCGCCCTCAGACCCCGATCGGCGACAGCGCGCTGACCATCCCGAACAGGTCCTTGGGGTCCTCCGGCTCGGCCACCAGGTCGATGGAGGAGACCCAGGGCGTGCCGCGGACGGCGTCGCGGACGTACCGCAGGGCGGCGAAGTCCTCGATGGCGAAGCCGACGGAGTCGAAGACGGTGACCTGCGCCGGGGACGTGCGCCCCGGTGCCCGCCCGGTGAGCACCTCCCACAGCTCAGTGACCGGGGAGTCGGCCGGCAGTGCCTGGATCTCGCCCTCGACCCGGGTCTGCGGCTCGAACTCCACGAACACGTCGGCCCCGAGCAGGATCGCCGGGTCCAGCTCGGTCTTGCCCGGACAGTCGCCGCCGATCGCGTTGACGTGCGTGCCCGGCTCGAGCCACCCGTCCTCCAGCACCCGCGCCCGGGTCTTGTCCGCGGTGCAGGTGGTGACCACGTCGGCGCCGCGCACGGCGTCCCGGCCGGAGGTGGCGACCCGGACGTCGAAGCCCAGCGGGGTGAGGTTGCGCGCCAGCTTGGCCATCGCAGCCGGGTCGGTGTCCCAGACGCTGACCTGCTCGATGCCCAGCGCGCCGCGCATCGCCAGGGCCTGGAACTCCGACTGGCTGCCGGCACCGATCAGCGCGAGGCGCCGGGAGTCCGGGCGGGCCAGGGCGCGGGCGGCGACCGCCGAGGTGGCCGCGGTGCGCAGCGCGGTCAGCAGGGTCATCTCGGCCAGGAACACCGGGTAGCCGTTGTGCACCTCGGCCAGCGCACCGAACGCGGTCACGGTCTGGAAGCCGCGGGCGGGGTTGTCCGGGTGGCCGTTGACGAACTTGAAGGCGTACAGCTCGCCGTCGCTGGTGGGCATCAGCTCGATGACGCCGAAGGGCGTGTGGCTGGCCACCCGCGGGGTCTTGTCGAAGGACTCCCAGCGGCGGAGGTCCTCCGCCACGTACCCGGCGATCCCGGCGACGACCTGCTCCACACCGGTGGCCGCGACCCACCGGACCATGCTGCGCACGTCCACGAACTCCGTCATGGCGCAACGCTAGGGAGCGGGACGGGGGACCGTCGATGGACGGACCGCGCGTTTCGCGGCACCGGACCGACCACCCTGCGCAGCCCGTCTCTACCTTCTGCTCATGACGCCGCTGACCGAGCTGGACCGCCGGCTCCTGGCGGTCCTCCGCGAGGACGGCCGCGCCCCGGTGGCCGAGCTCGCGCGGCGCCTGGGGGTCACCCGCGCCACGGTCACCGCCCGGCTGGACCGGCTCGTCGCCACCGGGGTGGTCGTCGGGTTCACCGTGCGGGTGCGCGAGGACGCCACGACCGGCGGGGTGCGCGCGATCTCGCTGATCGAGGTGGCGGGCCGCTCGACCGACGCCGTCATCACCGCGCTGGGCGGGTTCCCCGAGATCGAGTCGCTGCACACCACCAACGGCGCCTGGGACCTGGTCGCGGAGGTCCGGGCAGCCGACCTCGCCGCCTTCGACGCCCTGCTGGCCCGCATCCGGTCGGTGCCCGGGGTGGCCAACAGCGAGACGAGCCTGCTGCTGACCTCGGTGCTGCGCTGAGGGTCAGCCGGCCGAGACCAGGTCGATGACGAAGATGAGCGTCGCGCCGCCGGGGATGGGGCCCTGCCCGGCCGGGCCGTAGCCGAGCTCGCTGGGGATGGTGACCATCCGGCGGCCGCCGACCTTCATGCCCTCGATGCCCTGGTCGAAGCCGGGGATGACCCGGCCGGCGCCGACGGTGACCGGGAGGGTCTCGTCGTCCCCGCGCGACCACGAGGAGTCGAACTCCTCGGCCTGCTCGTAGAAGGCGCCGACGTACTTCACCGCGGTGTCGGTGCCCGCGACGGCCTCGGCACCGGTGCCGACGACGACGTCGCTGACGACCAGGTCGGTGGGGGCCGGGGCGGAGTAGCAGGGGGCCTCGGGCTTCACCGCCAGGTCGGTGGACACCTCGGCCGGCGCCTCGGTGGTGGGGGCCTCGGCCAGGCAGCCACCGGCTGCGGCAGCGGTCTGCTCCGGCACCTGCGGGGCGGCCGCGTCCGTTCCGCCACAGGCGGCCAGGGACAGCGCGGCGGCAGCGGTGAGCAGCAGGCGGGGGGCGGTGCGGCGGGTCATGGCAGGTCTCCTGGCCGAGCGGTGCTCGAGTGCTGGGGCGGTGCCTCCAGCACACCACAGCCGCCGGGTGGACCCCGGCGGGGCCTGCGTCCGGGCGACGTCCCGTCGGCGCACCAGTCGCCGCCGCGTCCCACTGCGGACACGGCGTCCGGGGCTTGCGGAGGGCTCGGGTCCATCGCAAGGTGCTCCGGTGACCGACGTCGGTGCCACTCCCGCTGCCCGCACGCCGGCGTCCCCTGCGGGGCCGGCGTCGTGAAGGTCGTCGTGGCCGGCGGGTCCGGTGCGCTGGGACGGCGGCTGTGCACTGACCTGGTCGAGCGCGGGCACGACGTGGTCGTCCTCTCCCGGAGCCCGCGCCCCGGGCCGGTCCGGCAGGTGGCGTGGGACGGCGTCACGGTCGGCCCGTGGGCCGCCGAGCTGGCGGGTGCCGCAGTGGTCAACCTGGCCGGCCTGCTGGTCGACCGGCGGCCCACCGCGGCGAACACCGCGCTGCTCACCAGCTCACGGGTACAGCCGACGCTCGCCCTCCGGGCTGCCGCCGCTCAGCTCGACGAGCCGGTGCCGGTGTGGCTGCAGGCGAGCACGGCCGCCGTCCACGGCGACGCCGGCGAGACGCTGGTCGACGAGGACACCCCGCCGGCCGACGGCCCGCCGCAGATGGCCGGGGTCGCCCGCGCCTGGGAGGACGCCGCCGTCGGCGCGCACGCCGTGCGGCAGGTCGTGCTGCGCACGAGCGTGGTGTTCGACCGGCACACCCCGGCGCTGGACCGGCTGGTGCTGCTCACCCGGCTGGGTCTCGGCGGCCGCATCGCGAGCGGACGTCAGTGGACCAGCTGGCTGCACGTCGAGGACTGGCTGGCGATCGCCCGGTGGTGCCTGGGCGTCGACGAGCTCGCCGCTCCCCCGCCCGAGGGCGTGCTGCTGGCCACCTCCCCGGACCCGGTGCGCAACGCCGAGCTGATGGCGACGCTGCGGGCGGTGCTGCACCGGCCGGCCGCGCCGCCCACCCCGGAGCTGCTGGTGCGGGTGGGCGCGGTGCTGCTCCGCACCGACCCCGGCCTGGCGCTCACCGGTCGCCGGGCGGTCTCCCGGCGCCTCGCCGATGCAGGGTTCGAGTTCCGCCACCCGGACCTGCACGAGGCGCTCACCGACCTGCTGCGCAGCCCGTCCCCGTAGCTCGCCGGAGGTGCCCGGCGGCGGGGCGGGGGCACCGCCCACGAGGGTCGAGCCCTGCCCCCGGTCGGGGGCAGGGCTCGACCGTCCTGCAGTGGGTGCCCACCGGACCGGAGGGCGTGGGCTCAGGCCGCGCCGAGGGCGTCGGCCACCCGGTGGTGCGCGACGGCCTCGAGCGCCCGACTCTGCCGCTCCAGCGTGCGGGCCAGCGCGCGGCGGGCCCAGCCGTTGGCCGGGGCGAGCTCGACCAGCCGGACGAGGGCCTCCTCGGCGCGGGTCAGCTGCGCGGAGCGGAAGTAGCTGCGGGCCAGCAGCTCGAGCGCGGCCTGGTTGGCCGGCTCCGCCTCGACCAGCGGGGCGAGGACCTTGGCGGCCTCGACGGGCTGGTCGACGGCGAGGAACAGGTCGGCGCGCAGGTACTCCGAGTGCAGGTCGACGGGGCGGTGCTGGGGCGTGGGGTTGGTCATGACGCTCCTTCCACCGGCCGCCAACAGCCGGGCGGCCGCCGAGCTTCCCGGGGCGCCCCGACCACGCACCGAAGTCGTTCCTGTACGCAACGACATTTCTCTGGCGAGTCGCTGAGTTGTGTGCCACGGAAGTGGGTAGGGACCGCCCGCCGACGCCGACCGGCCCGGCGCCCGCTCCTCCCCCGGAGTTCGTGATGACCCACACCCTGCACATGCCGAAGTGGTCCTCCCCCGCCGAGGAGAAGACCCGCGTCACCGTCGTCCACCGGATCGGTGCCCTCGTCGTCGCCGCGGTGATCGCCACGTTCGGCGTCCTCGGGCTGCTCGACGGCCTCGCCTACTTCTCCACCGACGGCGAGCGCATCGCCGGCCTGTCGTCCAACGGCCTGCTGTCGACCATCTCGCTGGTCACCGCAGCGGTGCTGGTGGTCGCCGCCGTCCGCAGCTCCCGCACCGCCTCGACGATCATGCTGGTCATCGGCGCCCTGTTCATCGCCTCGGCGCTGATCAACCTGGCGCTGCTGGAGACCGACTGGAACTTCCTGGCCTTCTCCGTCGCCAACGTCATCTTCTCCGTCTGTGCCGGCCTGGTGCTGCTGACCCTGGGCGCCTACGGCCGGGTCAGCGGCAACCTGCCCGACGACAGCCCCTACCGCGGCGCCCAGGGTGCCGGCGCGGAGGTCATGGAGAGCCCGGAGCTGCCCGAGACCCCGGCCGAGGAGGCCGCGGAGCGCGCCATGCGCGAGGCCGAGCTCGCCGTGATCGAGCACCGCGCCACCGGCGACCAGCTCGCCCGCGTGCAGGCGATGGCCAAGGTGCGCAGCCGCTCCGCCCGCCGCACGGTGTGGATGTCCTACGACCGGCCGATGGTCGGCTGAGCCACCCTCCGCCCACGGGCCGGCGGCGGGGTGGCGGGGTGGACGTAACCTCGCGGACGCCATGTCCTCCCTCCAGCCCCCCGCCGTCGCGCCCGTCCGCGACCGGGTCGACGCCTGCCCCGGGGCGCTGCAGACCCACTCCGCCGCCGACGGCGAGCTGGCCCGGGTCCGCGTCCCCGGCGGGGTGCTGACCGCCGCCCAGCTGCGCGTCCTCGCCGCCGCCGCCCGCGAGCTGGGCGACGGGCACCTCGAGCTGACCAGCCGGGGCAACCTGCAGCTGCGCGGCCTGCAGCCGGGCACGCAGGACCAGCTCGGCGCCCGGCTCGCCGACGCCGGGCTGCTGCCCAGCGACACCCACGAGCGCGCCCGCAACGTCCTGGCCAGCACCCTGTCCGGCAGGGACGGCGAGGGGCACGCCGACGCCGGTCGCTGGGTGACCCTGTTCGACGCCGGCCTGCGCGCCGACCCCTCGCTCGCCGAGCTGCCCGGGCGCTTCCTGGCCACCTTCGACGACGGCCGCGGTGACGTCGCCGGGTTCGCCGGGGACGTCGGCCTGCTGGCCCTGTCCCCCGACCGGGTCGCCCTGCTGGTCGGCGGCACCGACACCGGCCTGCGCGCCACCGGCGACGACGCCGTCCTGCTCGCCCTCGCCGCCGCCCGCGCCTTCCTCGCCGAGCGGGCCGCGCAGGGCTCGACCGCCTGGCGGGTCACCGAGCTCACCGACGGTCCCGCCCGCGTCGCCGCCCGCCTCGACGGGCCGCGCGAGACCCCGGTCGACGTCCCGCCCGCGCCGGTCGTGGGCCCGGTGGGCGCGGCCACCCAGGTCGACGGCCGCACGGCGCTGATCGGCGTCCTCCCGCTGGGCCGGCTCACCGCCGCGCAGGCCGAGCTGCTGGCCGACCGCACCGGCCAGGTGCAGCTGACCCCGTGGCGCAGCGTCGTCGTCCCCGACCTCGCCGAGGACACCGTCGACGACACCGCCGTCGACCTGTTCCGCACCGGCATGGTGTTCGACGAGGCCAGCCCCTGGCTGCGGGTGACCACCTGCGCCGGTCGCGGGTGTGCCAGGTCGCTGGCCGACGTGCGCGCCGACGCCGTCGCCGCCGTCCGCGCCCGCGCGCTGCCCGCCGACGGCGCCCGCCAGCACTGGGTCGGGTGCGAGCGCCGATGCGGTCGGCCCCAGGGCGACGTGGTCGACGTCGTCGCCACCACCAGCGGTTACCGGATCGAAGAGGGCTGATGTACGAGTACGAGCACGACGGCGCGGAGATCTACCGCCGCTCCTTCGCCACGATCCGGGCCGAGGCCGACCTGTCGCGCTTCCCCGGGGACGTCGCCCAGGTGGCCGTGCGGATGATCCACGCCTGCGGCCAGGTCGACCTGACCGAGGACATCGACTTCTCCCCCGACGTCGTCGCCCGCGCCCGGGAGGCGCTGGACGCCGGCGCCCCGGTGCTGTGCGACGCGCAGATGGTGGCCTCCGGGGTGACCCGCAAGCGGCTGCCCAAGGACAACGACGTCGTCTGCACGCTCAACGACCCGCGCACCCCCGAGCTGGCCCGCGAGCTGGGCACCACCCGCACCGCCGCCGCCATGCACCTGTGGGGCGACCGGCTCGACGGCGCCGTGGTGGCGATCGGGAACGCGCCCACCGCGCTGTTCCACCTGCTGGAGATGGTCCGCGACGGCGCCCCGCGGCCGGCCGCCGTGGTCGGCATCCCGGTCGGCTTCATCGGTGCGGTCGAGTCCAAGGACGCACTCGCCGAGGCCGACCTGGAGTTCCTCGTCGTCCGTGGCCGCCGCGGTGGCAGCGCGATCACCGCCGCCGCCGTCAACGCGATCGCGAGCACCGTCGAATGACCGGCCGGCTGTACGGGGTCGGGCTGGGGCCCGGCGACCCGGAGCTGGTGACGGTCAAGGCCGCCCGGCTGATCGGCGCGGCCGACGTCGTGGCCTTCCACGCCGCGCAGCACGGGCGCTCGGTCGCCCGCGCGCTGGCCGCCCCCTACCTGCGCGAGGGCCAGGTCGAGGAGCTGCTGGTCTACCCGGTCACCACCGAGACCACCGACCACCCCGGCGGCTACCAGGGCGCGATCGACGAGTTCTACGAGGCCGCCGCCGCCCGGCTGGCCGCGCACCTGAACGCCGGCCGGGACGTCGTCGTGCTGGCCGAGGGCGACCCGTTCTTCTACGGCTCCTACATGCACATGCACAAGCGGCTCGCGCACCGGTACGAGACCGAGGTGGTGCCCGGCGTGACCAGCGTCAGCGGGGCCGCCGCGGTGCTGGGCCGGCCGCTGGTGGAGCGCGACGAGGTGCTCACCGTGCTGCCCGGCACGCTGCCCACCGACGAGCTCGCCGAGTGGCTGGCCACCACCGACTCCGCCGCGGTGATGAAGCTGGGCCGCACGTTCACCAGCGTGCGCGAGGCCTTCGACGCCGCCGGCGTGCTGGACCGGGCCTTCTACGTGGAGCGGGCGACCACCGACCGGCAGCGCATCCTGCCGCTGGCCGAGGTCGACCCGGACACCGTGCCCTACTTCTCCCTGGCGCTGCTGCCCAGCGAGCTGACCGGCCCGGGCAACGACCCCGAGCGCACCGAGGACGCCGAGCCGCGCGCCGGTGAGGTCGTCGTCGTGGGCCTGGGCCCCGGGCAGCGCAGCTGGACCACGCCCGAGGCCGCCGAGGCGCTCGCCGGCGCCGACGACCTGGTCGGCTACGGCCCCTACCTGGACCGGGTGCCGGCCAACCCGCGGCAGACCCGGTACCCCAGCGACAACCGCGTCGAGGCCGAGCGATCCGCGCACGCGCTGCAGCTGGCCCGGTCCGGACGGCGGGTCGCCGTGGTCTCCAGCGGCGACCCGGGCGTGTTCGCGATGGCCGCGGCGGTGCTGGAGGTCGCGGCCGAGGACTTCCCCGACGTGCCGGTCCGGGTGCTGCCCGGGCTGACCGCGGCGCAGGCGGTGGCCTCCCGCGTCGGGGCGCCGCTCGGTCACGACTTCGCGGTCATCTCGCTGTCCGACGTCCTCAAGCCCTGGGACGTCGTCCTGGACCGGCTGCGCGCCGCGGCGTCGGCGGACCTGGTGCTGGCGCTGTACAACCCGCGGTCCAAGGCCCGCCCGCACCAGCTGGGCGAGGCGCACCGGGCGCTGCTGGAGGTGAAGAAGCCCGACACCGTGGTCGTGGTCGGCCGGGACGTCGGCGGGCCCGAGGAGACGGTCACCGTCACCACCCTCGGCGAGTTCGACCCCGAGACGGTTGACATGCGCTGCCTGGTGATGATCGGCTCGACCCAGACCCAGGTCACCGCGACCGGCCGGGTCTTCACCTCCCGCCGCTACCCGGGCGCCTGATGCGGGCCGGCCCGGCGCTGCTGCTCCTGGCGGCGCCGGGCCGGCTGACCACCTGAGCGTGGGAACAGCCCCGGCTCGTTGCTCCTTGCACCGGTCCGTGCCCCGTCGTCGACTCGGTCGACCCGCCGCCTTCTGGACGGTCGCCGTCCTGCTGGTCCTCGTGCTCGCCGCGTCCGGGGTGCCGTCGCCGCTGTACCGCGTCTACGCCGAGGAGTTCGGTTTCGGCTCCGCGGTGCTGACCGTCGTCTTCGCCGTGTACGTCCTCGCCCTGCTGGTGTCGCTGCTGGTGGTCGGCGGGCTCTCCGACCACGTGGGCCGCCGTCCGGTGCTCGCCGCGGCGCTGGTGCTCGAGGCGGTGTCGATGGTGCTGTTCCTCGCCGCCGACGGGGTCGGCTGGCTACTGGCCGCCCGGGTCGTGCAGGGCCTGGCGACCGGGGCGATGACCGGGGCGTTCGGCGCTGCGCTGCTGGACCTGCAGCGGAGCGAGAAGCCACTGGGCCCGCTGGTCAACGCCGCGGCCCCCGGCTTCGGGCTGTCGGTGGGCGCGGTCGGCGCCGGGATGGCCGTCGAGTGGCTGCCCGCCCCGACGAGCTGGGTGTTCGGCACCCTCACCACGCTCTGCCTGGTGGCCGCGGTCGGCGTGCTGGTGTTCCTGCCCGAGACCTCACCGCGCTCGGCGGGCGCGGTGGCATCGCTGCGGCCCAGCGTGCACGTCCCACCGGCGCAGCGCCGCGCGTTCGTCGTCGTCCTGCCCTGTCTGCTCGCGACCTGGGCGCTCGGCGGGCTCTACGCCTCGCTCGGCCCGTCGCTGGTCTCCACCGTCTTCGGCGTGCAGGACCACCTGATCGGCAGTCTGGTGATCCTGGCGCTCAACGGCACCGGCCTGATCGGCTCGCTCGGGATGCGCGGCGTCGCCCCGGCCCGGGCGATGATCGCCGGCGCGCTGGTCTTCGCCGCCGGGGTGACCGGCACGGTGACCGCGCTGGCGACCGGCTCGCTGGCGTTGTTCTTCATCGCCGCGGTGGTCTCCGGTGCCGGCTTCGGCAGCGCCTTCCTGGGCGCGATGGCCACGGTGACCCTGGGGGTGGCACCGGGCGCGCGGGCCGGGCTGCTGGCCGCGGTCTTCACCGTCAGCTACCTGGGCTTCAGCCTGCCGGCGATCGCTGCGGGCATCGCTGCCGGGCACGTCGGCCTGGAGCGGACCGCGCAGGTCTACGGCGCCGGCGTCATCGTGCTGGCGCTGCTGGCCGTGGCCGGGCTCGTGCTGCACGCCCGCCACCCGGTCGCCGGAGCCACGTCGACGCCGGCCCCCGACCGGGTCCCCGCCTCCAAGAGCTGATCCCTGGACGATCCCCTCGGGCGCCGTCCTCGCGCATCCAGTTCAGGGGGCGAAAGTGGCCACTTTCGCCCCCTGCGGCCTCACGTCGAGGGGCCATGTTCGCGAACATGACCCACTCAGCTGCCGGCGCGGGTCACCGCGGTGCAGAACCGGCCGTGGTCGGCGCGGGCCTCGCTGAGCGGCTCGACGACCTGCGCGTCGGCGACCTCCCCGACCCGGTCCAGCAGCCGGCGGCGCACCTGCCGTGCCCGGCGTCTGGCACCCATCGCGACCAGCGGTCTGGCCACCAGCGCCAGCAGCAACCCGGCCAGCAGCCCGCCGACCAGCAGCAGCGTGGGCAGCGGGATCCCCTCGACGCGGGGCAGTGGCACGACGTCGTCCAGCTGCAGCAGCCCCAGCCCGACCAGGCCGAGCAGCCACAGCGCCCCGGCCAGCGCGATCAGGACCAGCACCCACTGCAGCCCGCCGACCGCGCGCTGCCAGATCGGTGTGCGGTCGGGGCCGAGGTCGGTGCCGGCCACGGCGCGGTCCAGGTCGTCGGCGAGCCGGTCCTCCGACACCTCGGCCGTGCGGCGCAGCTCGTCGCGCCACGCCTGCGGCAGCCCTTGCCCGGCGGCGTCCCGGGCCCGGCGCAGCGCGGCACCCAGCGCGGCCTGCTGCACCGCCCCGGCCGCGGGCAGCGACGTCCGGGACGACTCGTTGCCCAGGTGCAGCCGGCTCAGTGGGTCGGCGCGGAGCTTCGACGTCCAGCGCAGCACCGGCCAGCCGGTGTGCTGGTTGCCCCGGCGGCGGGCCGAGCGCTCGACCGCGCCCACCACCGCGGGCACGCCGGCGGCATCGGCCAGCGCCGCGGTCAGGCCGTCGCGCTCGCTCTGGTCGCGGCTGCGGTCGGCGCCGGCGTCGGGCGCGCAGTGCTCGGCCAGCGCCCCGGCCGCGGCCCGCGCGTCGGCGGCGAGCCGGTCGGTGGCGGCCCGGCGGGCGGACACCCGGCGGGCCAGCTCGGTGCGCAGCTCGGGCAGCCCCGCGCCGGTGCGGGCCGCGGTGGCCAGCACCGGGGTGGACGCCAGCCCCTCACGGTCCAGCAGCCCGCGCAGGTCGGCCAGGCAGGCCCGGGCCGCGGCGTCGTCCAGCCGGTCGACCTGGTTGAGCACCACGACCAGGACGCCGGAGTGCCCGGCCAGCGGGGCGAGGTAGCGGGAGTGGACCGCGGCGTCGGCGTACTTCTGCGGGTCGAGCACCCAGACCAGGACGTCGACCAGCTCCACCAGCCGGTCGACCTCCAGCCGGTTCTCCAGCCGCACGCTGTCGTGGTCGGGCAGGTCGAGCAGCACCAGCCCGTCCAGGGCCGGGTCGCCGGACTCGACCCGGTTGCGGCGGGGCACCTGCAGCCAGTCCAGCAGCCGGTCGGACCCGTGCTCGCCCCACACGCTGGCGTGCGCGATCCCGGTGGTCGGGCGGCGGACGCCGGGCGTGCTCACCTCACTGCCGCTCAACGCGTTGAACAGCGTGGACTTGCCGCTGCCGGTGGCCCCGGCCAGCGCCACGACGGTGGCGTCACCGAGCGCCTCGCGGGCACCGGCCTTGGCCAGCAGCGCCCGGGCCTGGCCGACCTCGGGCACCTCCAGCCGCCCGTCGGCGACCTCGACTGCCTCGCGCAGCGCGGCCAGCCGGTCGGTCAGGGACAGCTGCTCGCGCTTCCCCAGCCTCACGCGCGCACCTGCCGGGCAGCGGCGAGCGCGGCGACGGCGGCGCGCAGCTCGTCGTCGGTGCCCGGCTCCGGGGCGGCGTCGTCGAGCAGCTGGTCGAAGCGGGCCTGTTCGGCGGCCAGCAGCCGGGCGGCGCGCTCGTCGAGGTCGGCGCGGGCGCGGGCGGCCAGCTCGCGCACCGCGGCGTCGCCGAACACCGCTTCCAGCACCCGCTGGCCGATCGCGGTGGTGCCACCGGCGACGACGACCTCGATCCCGGAGAGCCCGGCGGTGGAGGCGAACACGGCCACCATGACCACCGCGCCGGCGCCGTTGACGCCCCAGGACAGCAGCCGGGCCTGCGAGCGCTTGCCCGCGCCCTCGTTGCGCACCAGCTCCAGCACGTAGCCCTGCCAGCCGCGCACCTCGTCGGCCGAGGCCCCGGCGAAGGCCGGTGAGACGCCGTCGAGCTCGGTCTCCCGGCCGTCGAGCAGGTCGATGCCGCCGGGCAGCGAGCGCCAGCTGGTCACCGTCTTCTCCGCGGCCCGGTCGGCCTCGGCGCGCAGCAGCGTCTCCACCCCGGACTCGAGGGCCCCGGTCAGGTCGGTGACCGGCGCGGGCCGGCCGGTGAGCGCCGCGGTCAGCCGGTCGCGGAGCCGGCCGACCTGGCCCTGCAGGCTGCGCATCCACTCGCCGGTGCCGACGAACTCCTGCCAGCGGGACAGCACCTCACCGCGCAGCAGGCTGCCGTTGCCGACCGCCTCGTCGATGCTCGCGCGCGCCCGGGCGTAGGCGGCGTCGGCGGCTGCCCACAGCGCCTCGGCGGCGGTCTCCTGCTCCTGGACCCCGGCGACGACGACGTCGACCCGGTCGCCCAGGCTCTCCAGCGCACCGGCCAGGGTCTGCCGGACGACGGCGGCCCGCTGCTCGGCGTCGGCGGCCAGCCCGTGCAGCCAGGCGCGCAGCGGCGCCACCTGGTCCTCGGGCAGGAAGCCGTCGACCAGCGGCCGCTCCTCGATCACGAACAGCCGGGCGCTGGACAACCGCGCCTTGGTCAGCATGGTGGCGAGGTCGTCGGCCACCTCGCGCACGGCCTCCGGGGGCACGCGGTCGAGCACCACGGCCAGCGCCGTGCCGCGCTCCTGCGCCGTGCGCAGCAGGTCCCACGGGACGGCGTCGGCGTAACGGGCCGCGGTGGTCACGAAGACCCACAGGTCGGCGGCGGACAGCAGCTGCCCGGCCAGGTCGCGGTTGGCCTCGACCACCGAGTCGACGTCGGGGGCGTCGATGAGCGCCAGCCCGGCCGGCAGGCCCTCGTGCACGACCAGCTGCAGCCCACCCGGGCCGGCCTCGCCGCCGGTGGTGCGCGCCAGGCCCGGCAGCACGCGGTCACCGGCGAAGGACGCCCGGTCGGCCGGTGCGCAGACCAGGACCGGGGCCCGCGTCGTCGGCCGGAGCACGCCCGGGGTGGTGACCCGCGCCTGCAGCACGCTGTTGACCAGCGTGGACTTGCCGGCGCCGGTGGAACCGCCGACCACGGTCAGCAGCGGGGCGTCGAGGTCGCGCAGCCGGGGCAGCAGGTAGTCGTCGACCTGGTCGACGACGGCGCGGGCGGTGCGGGCCGCCTCGTCGCGGTTCTGGGTGGCCAGGCCGAGCGGCGCGGCGGCGACCCGGTCACGCAACAGCTGCAGGGCGTCGGGCAGCCGCGTCTCGGCCGAGCTGGTCATCCGTGGATCTTGCCCAGAACGACCCCCGCTCACCCGTCGGGCCGCAGGTGCGCTCAGTCGCGCTGCGGCCAGGCGACGACCGGGCCCAGCAGCGGGCCGTCCTGGGACAGGCCGTCGCCGTCGCGGAGCACGTCGTGGTGCTCGTGACTGCCTGCAGCGTGGGCCAGCGCGGCCAGCAGCAGGGTCAGCTCGCCGCGGTCCAGCCCGGCGGTGAGGTCGGCCAGGTCGACCGGCTGCCCCTCGGCCAGGCTCGCCGCGGCGCGCAACAGCCGGCGCTCGCCGCCGGTGCCGCTGATCCGGCCCGCGCGCAGCGCGCCGTCGAGGTCGCCCCACTGCACCGCGGCCCACGGGCCGCCGTCGACCGCGTCGCCGTCCAGCGCGATCGACACCAGCCCGGCCGCCTGCAGCCGGGGCAGCCAGTGGCCGGAGTCGGCCAGCAGCAGCACCGCCGCCTCGGCCGCGTAGTCACCCACCGCGGCGCGCAGCAGGGCGCTCTCCAGGTCCAGCAGGTCGAGGTCGACCGCCTGCGGGTCACCGAGCACGGGTGCACCTCCTGTCGTCGGCGTCCACTGTGCACCCGGGGTACGACAGTCCGCCGCGGTCACAGGGCGGCGAGCGCCGCTCTCACCCCGGCGGGGGTGGCGACGACCGCCGCCGCACCCGCTGCCGCCAGCTCGCCGGTCGGCGCGGGACCCCAGCCCGCGCCGAGGCAGGGCACCCCGTGGACCCGGGCGCCCAGCACGTCGTGCAGCCGGTCACCGACGAGCACCGGCGCGACGCCGTCCGGGTGCGCGGCCAGTGCCGCGGCGACGACCTGCTCCTTGTGCCGGACGGCGCCGTCCAGCGTCGCCCCGTGCACGGAGTCGAAGGCGGCCAGCAGCCCCACGTGCTCGAGGATGCGGACGGCGAACGGCTCGGGCTTGCTGGTCGCCACGGCGAGGACGGCACCGCCGGCGCGCAGGTCGGCGAGCAGCTCCGGGACGCCGGGGTACACCGTGACGTCGAACATCGCGCCGGCCGTGTAGTGCGCCCGGTAGGCCAGGACGGCCCGCTCGACGTCGGCACCGGTCAGCCCGAGGGCCTCGGCGAACCCCTCCGCGAGCGGGGGCCCGACCATCGACCGCAGCTGGCCCGGGGTCGGCTCGGGCAGGCCCAGCCGGGCGGCGGCCACCTGGATCGAGGCCCAGATGCCCGGGGTCGAGTCGACCAGCGTGCCGTCGAGGTCGAAGAGCACCAGCCGGCCGGTCTCTTCCCCAGGAGCACCGGAGCTGGTTGTATGAAGTCTCAAGTAGTTCTCCTCGAAGGGACCCCGATGACCCGGACCGCACCCACGCCCACCCGGAGCGCCAGCACCATCCGGGCCGTCCAGGCCGGCGCCGCGCTGTCGGTGGTCGTGCTGCTGTTCCAGTTCGTCACGGCCGGCCAGATGCTGTCGGAGAACAGCGGGGCCCGCGACGGCCACGGTGCCGGCGCGATCGCCCTGCACGTGGTCGGGCTGCTGCTCGTGGTGGCCACCCTGCTGCACGCCCGGGCCGGGGGCGCGCGGTGGCCGGTGGTCGTGTCCGCCGCCGTCTTCGTGGCCGGCTTCGTGCAGGCGGCCGTGGGCGACGGCGGGAACATGGCCGCGCACGTGCCCGGCTCGCTGGTGCTCGCCGTCGGCACGGTGTGGGTCACCGCCTGGGCGTTCACCCGTCAGCCGGTGGCCTGAGCCCGCAGCCAGGCCAGCGCGTCGGCCACCGTCGCCACCGTCTCGACCCCCGGGGGCAGCGGTGGCCGGCGCACCAGCACGACCGGCAGTCCCAGCTCGCGGGCGGCGACCAGCTTGGCCTCGGTGAGGTGACCGCCGGAGTCCTTGGTGACCACGACGTCCACGGCGTGCTCGCGCATCAGCGCCAGCTCGTCGGCGACGCTGAACGGCCCGCGGTCCAACAGCAGCGTCGCCCCGGCCGGCAGCGGCTCGTCGGGCGGGTCGACCGAGCGCACCAGCACCCGGCCGGGCAGCGCGGCGAACGCGGCGACGCCCTGCCGGCCGGTGGTGAGGAAGACGCTCGCGTACCCGGCGACCGCATCGGCGGCCGCGGCCAGCGAGTCGACATGTCGCCATGTGTCCCCCGCATGCGGCGTCCAGCCGGGACGCTGCAGCCGCAGCAGCGGCGTGCCGGAGGCGACTGCCGCGGTGGCCGCCGAGTCGGTGATCTGCGCGGCGAACGGGTGGGTCGCGTCGACGACCGCGCGCGGGCGGTGCTCGGCCAGCCAGCCGGCCAGGCCCTCGGCGCCACCGAACCCGCCGACCCGCACCGGCCCCTCGGGCAGCACCGGGTCGGCGGTGCGCCCGGCCAGGCTGGAGAGCACGTCCACGCCCTCGGCCACCAGGGCCGCCGCCAGGGCCCGCGCCTCGCCGGTACCGCCCAGCACCAGCACCTGCCCGGTCACGCGTGCACCATGTGCAGGATGAGCGAGCTCGCGAGCTCATCAGGGGGCACAGCAGCCCCACGAACGCGGGCGACGAGCGCCAGCGAGGAGCACAGGATGAGCGAGCTCGCGAGCTCATCAGGGGGCACAGCAGCCCCGCGAACGCGGGCGACGAGCGCCAGCGAGGAGCACGAGTGAGCAGGGACGGCAGCGCGGGGCTGCGGCACGGCTGGACGACGGGCGCCTGTGCGACCGCGGCCACCACCGCGGCCTACACCGCACTGCTGACCGGCGAGTTCCCCGACCCGGTCAGCATCGACCTGCCGAACGACAAGCACCCGACCTTCGCCCTGGCCCGGGAGTCCCTGGCCGCCGGCGAGGCGACCGTCGGCATCGTCAAGGACGCCGGCGACGACCCCGACGTCACCCACGGCGCGGTGGTGTCCGCGCGCGTGCTGCTCGGCGAGCCCGGCAGCGGGGTGCGCTTCCGCGCCGGTGAGGGCGTGGGCACGGTGACCAAGCCGGGCCTGCCGCTGGCCGTGGGCGAGCCGGCGATCAACCCGGTGCCCCGCCGGCTGATGACCGAGCACGTCGCCGCGGTCGCCGCCCGCTTCGGCGGCACCGGCGACGTCGTCATCGAGGTGTCGGTGGAGAACGGCGCCGAGCTGGCCCGCAAGACCTGGAACCCGCGGCTGGGGATCCTCGGTGGGCTGTCGATCCTGGGCACGACCGGGGTCGTCGTCCCGTACTCCTGCTCGTCCTGGATCGACTCGATCCGCCGGGGCATCGACGTCGCCCGGGCCGCGGGGCGCGAGCACGTGGCCGGGGCCACCGGGTCGACCAGCGAGCGGGTCGCCCAGGAGCTGTACGACCTGCCCGAGGACGCCCTGCTGGACATGGGCGACTTCGCCGGCGCGGTGCTGAAGTACCTGCGCCGCCACCCGGTGCCGCGGCTGACCGTGGCCGGCGGCATCGGCAAGCTGGCCAAGCTCTCCGAGGGCCACCTCGACCTGCACTCCGGCCGCTCGCAGGTCTCCTTCGCGGTGCTCGCCGACCTGGTCGCCGGCGCCGGGGGCGACGCCGCGCTGGTCGAGGGCGTGCGCGGGGCGAACACGGCGCTGGACGCGCTGCGGCAGAGCCAGGCCGCCGGTCTCCCGCTGGGCGACCTGGTCGCCGCCGGCGCCCGCCGCACCGCCGAGGGCGTGCTGCTCGGCGCCCCGGTCGAGGTCGACGTCGTGGTCATCGACCGCGCCGGCGTCATCGTCGGCCGTGCCTAGGTGGAGTGGATCCGTCGCGCTCACGCCGACGGATCCACTCCGCTCGAGCGTTCCCGCGTCGTCGAGTAGAGGTGGCTGTCGGGGAACTCGCCGGCGGTGAGCACCCGGCCGACGACGACGATCGCCGTCCGCCGGACGCCGGCCTCGGCCACCTGCACGGCGATGTCGGCGAGCGTGCCGCGCAGCACCAGCTCGTCGTCCCGGCTGGCCTTGGCGACCACCGCGACCGGGCAGTCCTCGCCGTAGTGCGCGGCGAGCTCGGGGGCCAGGACGTCCAGGCGCTGCACGGCCAGGTGCAGCACGAGCGTCGCGCCGGTCGCGGCGTACGCGGCGAGGGTCTCCCCCGGCGGCATCGGCGTCGAGCGCGCCGACGTCCGGGTGAGGACGACGGTCTGCGCCACCCCCGGCACGGTCAGCTCGCGCTTGAGCGAGGCGGCCGCGGCGGCGAACGAGGGCACCCCCGGGACGACGTCGTAGGGCACCCCGGCCGCGTCGAGCCGGCGCATCTGCTCGGCCATCGCGCTGTACACCGACGGGTCACCGGAGTGCAGCCGGGCGACGTCGTGTCCGGCGGCGTGCGCGGCCACCAGCTCGGCGGTGATCTGGTCGAGGTCCAGGTCGGCGGTGTCGACCAGCCGGGCGCCGGCCGGGGCGCTGTCGAGCAGCTCGCGCGGCACCAGGGCCCCGGCGTAGAGGCAGACCGGGGACGAGGCGATGAGCCGGGCCGCCCGCACGGTGACCAGGTCGGCGGCGCCGGGGCCGGCGCCGATGAAGTGGACGGTCACCGGGTCACGCTCCAGATCGTCACGGGCATGGCCGGCTTCCAGCCGGTGAAGCCGCCGACCGGTGCGGCCGTGGCGACCTGGATCCGGGTCAGCGAGCCGCCGACCCGCTCCCGCCAGTGCGCGAGCACGACCTCGCTCTCCACGGTCACCGCGTTCACCACCAGCCGGCCGCCCGGTGGCAGGGCGTCCCAGCAGTTCTCCAGCACGCCGGGCACGGTCGCCCCGCCGCCCACGAAGACCGCGTCCGGGGCGGGCAGGTCGCCCAGCGCCTCCGGTGCCCGGCCGCGCACCACCTGCAGGCCGGGGACGCCGAGCCGGGCGGCGTTCTGCCCGACCCGGTGCGCGCGCTCGGGGTCGGACTCGACGGCGACCGCGCGGCACGAGGGGTGCGCCCGCATCCACTCGATGCCGATCGAGCCGGCGCCGGCGCCGACGTCCCAGAGCAGCTGCCCGGGCAGCGGGACCAGCCGGGACAGCGTCACCGCGCGGACGTCGCGCTTGGTCAGCTGCCCGTCGTGGCGGTAGGCGTCGTCGGGCAGCCCGGGCACGGTGGCCAGCGGCACGGTCCCGGGGTCGGCGACCGCCTCGACGGCGGTGATCGTCAGCGGGTCGGTCTGCACGTGCGGCCAGTCCGCCGCCGTCCCGGTGGACCGCTGCTCGGTGGGCCCGCCGAGCTGGGACAGCGCGGTGAGCCGGCTGGCGCCGTACCCCCAGTCGGTGAGCCGGCGGGCGACCTCGGCGGGGGTGCTGCCGTCGGCGCCGAGCACCAGCAGCCGGCGGCCCGGGGACACCTGCGCGGCCAGCAGCTCGACCGGCTTCCAGACCACCGAGACGACGGTGGTCTCCTCGACCGACCAGCCCATCCGCGAGCAGGCCCAGGTCACCGACGAGGGGTGCGGGACGACGTCGACGGCGGCGGCACCGAACCAGCGCACCAGGGTCGTGCCGATCCCGGAGTACATCGGGTCACCGCTGGCCAGGACGACGACGCGGCGGCCGGGGTGGGCGTCGGGCAGCTCGCGCACCGCCAGCGCCATCGGCGAGGGCCACGGCACCCGCTCGGCGGGGACCCCGTCGGGCACCAGGGACAGCTGGCGACTGCTGCCGCGCAGCACCTCGGCCCCCTCGACCGCCCGCCGGGCCGCCGGGGACAGCCCGTCCCACCCGTCGGCACCGATGCCGACGACGGTGACCGTCCACCCCTCGGGCGCGCTCATGCCCTGGTCCGGACGCGGGGACGGGCCTGGGCCCTCACGCGGGCAGCTCGCCCTCGGGGCCGGCGGCCTCGGCCAGCAGCAGCTCGCGCTGCTCGGCGGGCAGCAGGTCGACGTAGACGGTGCCGTTCAGGTGGTCGACCTCGTGCTGCAGGCAGCGCGCCGCCATGCCGGTCGCCTCGATCGACACCGGGTCACCGTGCACGTCGACGCCGTCCACCCGGGCGCGAAAGGCCCGTTCCAGCTCGGCGTAGGGCCCGGGCACCGACAGGCAGCCCTCGTCGGTGACCTCGACCGCGGGCTCGCCGTCCACCGGCTCGAGGACCGTCAGCACCGGGTTCACCACGACCCCGACGACGTCCTCGCCGTCGGCGTCGGGGCAGTCGATGACGAAGACCCGGGCGTCCACGCCGATCTGGTTGGCCGCCAGCCCCACGCCGTCGGCGGCGGCCATGCTGGCGAACATGTCCAGCACCAGGTGCCGCAGGTCCTTGTCGAAGACGGTCACCGGAGCACAGGCACGGTGCAGCACGGGGTTGCTGCCGTAGGTGACGATCGGGCGGGCAACGCCGTCGTAACGGCCGGGCAGGCGCATGACCGCTGATCCTAGGGTCGCGACGCTGCCCTACCGTGGCCGCCGATGCCCACCGCCGCCGCTCGAGCCCTGCCCCCCACCGGGGGCAGCCCCCGACGTCGCACCGGGACGGCCGCCCGGTGAGCCGTGCGACCGCCGCCGGCCTGGCCCTCGGTGCCGCCGCCGACCTGCTGGTCGCCGACCCCCGCCGCGGCCACCCGGTCGCCGGCTTCGGGCAGGCTGCCGCCGCCCTGGAGCGGCGGATGTGGCGCGACTCCCGCGCCGCGGGCGTCGCGTACGCCGGCTTCTGCGTCGGGGCGGCGGTCGGGGTCGGGACGGCGACGTCCCGGCTGACCGCGCAGCACCCGGTGGCCCGGACGGCGGCGACCGCCCTGGCCACCTGGGCGGTGCTCGGCGGCACCTCGCTGGGCCGGGCCGCGGACACCATGGAGCGGCACCTGGCCGCCGGCGACCTGCCCGCCGCCCGGGCGCACCTGTCGACCCTGGCCGGGCGCGACCCCAGCGGGCTGGGCGAGCCGGAGCTGGTCCGGGCCACCGTCGAGTCGGTCGCGGAGAACACCTCCGACGCCGCGGTCGCCCCGCTGTTCTGGGGTGCGGTCGCCGGCCTGCCCGGGCTGCTGGGCTACCGAGCGGCGAACACCCTGGACGCGATGGTCGGGTACCGGTCGGCGCGGTACGCCCGCTTCGGCTGGGCCGCCGCCCGGTTCGACGACGTCGTCAACTGGGTGCCGGCCCGCCTCACCGCCGTCCTCACCGTGCTCACCGCGCCGCTGGCCGGCGGGTCGCCGTCGGGCGCGTGGCGGGTGTGGCGGCGGGACGGCGCCGCCCACCCCAGCCCGAACGCCGGCCGGTGCGAGGCCTCGCTGGCCGGTGCGCTGGACCTGCGGCTGGGCGGGCGCAACGTCTACGGCGCCCGGGTGGAGGAGCGGCCCGTGCTCGGCGACGGCCGACCGCCGGCGCGGACCGACGTCGCCCGGGCCGTCCGGCTCTCCCGCGCGGTCTGGGTCGCTGCGGCCGCGCTGGCGGCGGCGAGCCGGCTCCGCCGTTGACCGATCGCGTGCAGCTGCACGGTCGGTGACCGGGCGCGTACCAACCGACGCGCCATGCGGTTGCGCACGACCGCCTCCGGTCTCGGGTGCATGTGCACCGATCCGGCGGTAACTTGCTGGGGACTGGAGCGGTCGGTCCCGAGGGGCCGATGGGTCGTCACGGTCGAGCGCACGGCTCGGCGGCCCCACCCGAGACGAGGGTGCGTCAGCAGAGATCGGTCGAACACGATGTCCTCCACCTCGGCACTCCCTCGTGCGGCTGAGCCGGGATCCCGCCGGGTCCACCGGGCAGCTGCTCCTCCGGCCGGCACCACCCGGGTGGCCGGCCGCTTCCGCGGCGACCTGACCACCGGGACGTGGTGGTGGTCGCCCGAGCTGCACGACCTGCTCCAGGTGCCCGTCGGCGCGGTGCAGCCCACCGTCCAGTTGCTGCTGTCCCACGTGCACGCCGACGACCGTCCCGCCCTGCAGGAGGCACTGGCCGCCGCCGGGACCTCGGGCGCGCCCTTCGCCCGCGAGTGCCGGGTCCACCGCGGCGACGGCACCGGCCGGACGGTGCTGGTCGTCTGCGAGCCGGAGGCCGACCCGGCCGACGGGGTCCTGGCGCTGTCCGGCCTGGCCGTCGACGTCACCGACGAGCGACCGGCGGGCAGCGACGACGTGGTTCGCCACCTGCAGACCGAGGTGGAGCAGCTCCGCAGCGCGATGGCCAGCCGCGCGGCCATCGAGCAGGCGAAGGGCGTCCTGATGGTGCTGATGAGCTGCGGCGACCAGGTGGCCTTCGACCTGCTGGCGCACATCTCCAGCCACACCCACCGCAAGGTGCGCGACGTCGCCGTCCTGATCATCGACTCGGCCAGCGGACGCAACCCGCTGCCCGACGACGTCCGCGAGATCCTGCACGACGCCTCGCCCCCGCCCCACCCGGCCTGAGCACGCTCCCCCGCCCGTCCTGGTCCCGCGCACGTCGGGCAGGATCGACCGGACCCCGCACCGGTGCGGGCGCGGGACGGGACGGGGGATGACGGCGCGGTGTTCTACCTGCTGGTTCGGTTCGTGCTGCGGCCGCTGGTCTTCGTGGTCTTCCGGCCCACGGTCGTCGGCCGCGAGAACGTGCCGCTGACCGGCCCGGTCATCCTCGCCAGCAACCACCTGTCCTTCATCGACAGCATCGGCATCCCGCTCGTCGCGCCGCGCCGGGTCGCCTACCTGGCCAAGGCCGAGTACTGGCGGGGCCCGGGGTTCAGCGGCTGGGTGTCCCGCACGCTGTTCACCGCCCTCGGCGCGCTCCCGGTCGAGCGCCAGGACCACCGCGCCGCCCAGGCCGCGCTGGACACCGCGATGGGCGTGCTCCGGGACGGCGGCGCGTTCGGCATCTACCCCGAGGGCACCCGCTCCCGCGACGGCCGGCTGGCCCGCGGCAAGACCGGCGTCGCCTGGCTGGCGCTCACCGCCGACTGCCCGGTCGTGCCGGTCGCCGTCATCGGCACCGACCGGGTCCAGCCGATCGGCGCCCGGTGGCCACGCCCGCACAAGGTGTCGGTGACCTTCGGCGAGCCGCTGGTCTTCCCCGAGCACCGCGGCCAGGCCGGCAGCAACCGGGCCCGGCGCGAGGTCACCGACCGGGTGATGGAGTCGATCGCCGCGCTGTCCGGGCAGGAGAAGGCCGGCTGGGGCGAGAAGCCCGACGCGGCGTGACCCGTTCCAGAGCTCCCCGATGAGCGGCGCGCTGCTCGTCGCCGGCACCACCTCCGACGCCGGGAAGTCGGTCGTCACCGCCGGCATCTGCCGCTGGCTGGCCCGCGAGGGCGTGCGGGTGGCGCCGTTCAAGGCGCAGAACATGAGCAACAACTCGATGGTCACCGCCGACGGCGCCGAGATCGGCCGCGCCCAGGTGATGCAGGCCGCCGCCGCCCGGGTCGAGCCCGAGGCCGCGATGAACCCGGTGCTGCTCAAGCCCGGTGGCGACAACGCCAGCCAGGTCGTCGTGCTGGGCAAGGCCGTCGCCGACGTGACGGCGCTGAGCTACCGGCCGATGAAGGCCGCGCTGCTGGAGCAGGCGCTGGCCTGCCTGGCCGACCTGCGCTCCCGGTTCGACGTGGTGGTCTGCGAGGGCGCCGGCTCCCCCACCGAGATCAACCTGCGCGCCGACGACATCGCCAACATGGGCCTGGCCACCGCCGCGCACCTGCCCGTGGTCGTGGTCGGCGACATCGACCGCGGCGGGGTGTTCGCCGCCCTCTACGGCACCGTCGCGCTGATGCCGCCGGCCGACCAGGCGCTGGTGGCCGGGTTCCTGGTCAACAAGTTCCGCGGTGACGTGCGGCTGCTCGCCCCGGGTCTGGACCAGCTGGCCGCGCTCACCGGCCGGCCGACGCTGGGCGTGCTGCCCTGGCAGACCGGCCTGCACCTCGACGTCGAGGACTCCCTCGGGGTCGGCGTCGCCGAACCGGCCGGGCCCCCGCACGGGGAGGACGTGCTGCGGGTCTCGGTCGTCCGGCTGCCGCGGCTGTCCAACTTCACCGACCTCGACGCGCTGGCCGCCGAGCCGGGCGTGCTGGTGCGCTACGCCACCCGCCCGGAGGAGCTCGCCGACGCCGACCTGGTGGTGCTGCCCGGCACCCGGGCCACGGTGGCCGACCTGCGGTGGCTCCGGGAGACCGGCCTGGCCGACGCCGTGGCCCGCCAGGCCGCCGAGGGCCGCGCGGTGCTGGGCATCTGTGGCGGGCACCAGATGCTGGCCCGCACGATCACCGACGACGTGGAGTCCCGGGCCGGCGCCGTCCCGGGCCTGGGACTGCTGCCCACCGACGTCCGGTTCGCCCCGGACAAGACCCTGGGCCGCCCGCTCGGGGCGGCGCTGGGCCACCCGGTGCGCGGGTACGAGATCCACCACGGCGTGGTCACCGTCGACGGTTCCGCGGAACCGTTCCTGGACGGCGCCCGGTCCGGGGCGGTCTTCGGGACGACGTGGCACGGCGCGCTGGAGAACGACGGTTTCCGCCGCGCCTTCCTGGCCGAGGTGGCCGGGATCGCCGGCCGCAGGTTCACCGCCGCGCCCGACACCGACTTCGCCGCCGTCCGCGAGGCCAGGCTGAACGCCCTGGGCGACCTGGTCGTCGAGCACGCCGACACCGACGCCCTGTGGCGGCTGGTCGAGGAGGGCCCGCCGACCGGGCTGCCGGTGATCGGCCCGCACTGACCGGCGCGAGACCTGCGTCCTCGTGGCCTCCTGGGCCGCGGGAGACCACGAGAACGCAGATGTCAGCCCTGCAGCAGGGTCCGCACGTGCTCCGGCCACGGGACGGCGACCCCGTCGGCCACCGCGACGTAGGTCGAGCGCACGACGCAGCAGACCCGCTCGCCCACCCGGACGGTGAGGACCGCGGTGAAGCTGGTGCTGCCCATCCGGTCCAGCTCGGCGTCGACGGTGACCGTGTCGCCGTAGCGGGCCGAGGAGCTCCACTCCAGCGACGCGGCCTTGATCCGCTGGTCCAGGCCGGTGTCGGCGAAGGGCAGCCCGAGCGCGGTCCACCACGCCTCGACCGCCTCGTGCGCCCAGGTCAGGTAGTGGCCGTTGAAGACCACCGCGCCCTGGTCGCACTCGGCGAAGCGGACGGGGGAACTCCAGACGTCGCGCACGCCACGGCACGCTACCGTCGCGGGGTGGACGACTCGACGGTGCTCGCCTCCTACCGCCCGCCCTCGCAACTGGTGCTGGACAAGGAGATCGACCACGTCGACGCGCACTGCGCGGCGTTCATCGGCCTGTCCCCCTTCGCGATGCTGTCCACGGCCAGTGCCGACGGCTGGCCGGAGATCTCCCCGCGCGGCGGCGGCCGGGGCTTCGTGCACGTGCTCGACGAGCACCGGCTGGCCATGCCCGACCGCACCGGCAACAACCGGCTCGACAGCCTGCGCAAGGTGGCGGCCAACCCGCGGGTGGCGCTGCAGTTCTTCGTCCCCGGCTTCGAGGAGACGCTCAAGGTCTACGGGACGACGACGCTCGTCGAGCCCGACGCCCTCGGCATCGACCTCACCGAGTTCGGCAAGCCGCCGCGCTCGGTGATGGTCGTGCAGGTGACCGGCGCCTACTTCCACTGCGCCAAGGCGGTCATGCGCGCGGGCCTGTGGGACGCCGACGCGCAGGTCGACCGCGCGACGTTCACCCCGTTCGGCCAGGTGCTCCGCGACCACTGCGCCCTGGACACCCCGCTCCCCGACGACGCGACCATCCGCGCCGACCTCGCCCAGGAGCTCTAGGCCCGCCTGCGGGGACCCGCCGCTCAGCTCGCCGAGCGGGGGGCCTTCAGGGCTCGGTGGGGTGTTCCCGCTCGGCCTTGCGCTCGGCGACCGCGCGCTGGGCGAGCACGCGCCGGCGCTCGTCGCGGCGACGTCGTTCCGGAGCCCGGTAGCGGGCGTCCTCCACCAGCTGGAACGCCGCGAGCGCACTCGCGCGGACCGCTGGCTGCGCCAGCGCGGTCACCGGCACGTGGACCGGGACGACTGGCTGCACTGTGGTCATCGTTCGACCCTCTCCCCCGAAGCGCCGCCGTGGTGGGGGTCGCCGATAGGAGTGTGGCCCGCCACGGCCCCGCTCAACCGCGGGTGTGACCAGGTCCTCTCCCACCGAGACCGTCCACGGCGAGGATCACACGCGTGTGCTCTCGCAGGTCATCGACGCGCGAGAGGGCGCGGCGCGGCGGCGGCGTGTCGATGGCGGCACGCCGCCGTCCCCCGGGGGCCTATACCGTGACGGCCGTGGCGGGCAGCAACTGGAGAGCACAGCTGGGACGGCTGGCCGTGGCCGTCGTCCGCGAGGGCGTTCGGACCCTGGGCCGCGGCGGGGGGCACAGCGACGGGCCGACCCCCACGCGGGCCCCGCTCCCGGCGCCCGGCCCGATCGCCACCCGGCCCGGTCCGGTCACCGACCACGCCGGCCCGGTGCGGATGGAGTACGCCCCGGTCGACGACGGCGCGCCCGACCCCGGCGAGATCGTCTGGGCGTGGGTCCCGTTCGAGGAGAACGACGGCCGCGGCAAGGACCGCCCCGTGCTGGTGATCGGCCGGGACGGCGGCGCGCTGCTCGGGCTGATGCTCAGCAGCCAGGACCACGACCGCGACGCCGCCGACGAGGCACGACGCGGCCGGCACTGGGTGGACGTGGGCACCGGCCCCTGGGACAAGCAGGGCCGTCCCAGCGAGGCGCGGGTGGACCGGGTGCTGCGGATCGAGCCCGGCGACGTCCGGCGCGAGGGGGCGGCCCTCAGCCGCGCCCGCTTCGACGAGGTCGCCGCCGAGGTGCGCCGCCTCCGCTGATCGGGACCCCGTCGCCCTCCCACCGCTCGCACGGGCGCGGCGGGCCCCTGCGACGGGGCCGCCCGTCGGCTGGATCAGCCCGCCCGTCGGCTGGATCAGCCGCTGTGCCGGCTGCGCAGGTGGTAGACGCCGGCGGAGTCGGTCAGCGGGTGCAGGTCGTAGCGGTGCACGACCTTGGGTCCGTCGTGCAGGTGCACGTGGGTGATCGTGGGCAACGGCTCACCGTGCCGCGCCGCCCGGATGTCCACCCGCCCGTCGAGCGGCCCGCCCACGAAGAGCAGCACGGCGTCGTCCTCGCGCGTGGGGCTCATGGCGTTCTCGGACAGCGGTGCCTCCTCGGTCGGCTGGTCGCGCACCCGGACCAGGGTAGGCGTGCACATGCCGTTCCGGGAGGCCCTGATCAGGACGCGCGTGGACGCAGCAGCCGGGCCAGCAGCGGGGCGGAGAACAGCATCACGAACAGCCGCAGCACCTGGACGGCGAGCACGAACGTCGCGTCGGCGCCGCTCCCCCGGGCCGTGGCGAGCACCGCGTAGAGCCCGCCGGGGGTGGTGGCCAGGTAACCGTCGAGCGGACTGACCCCCGCCGTCCGGGCCAGCACCGCACCGAGCCCCGCGCAGGCGACGACCGCACTGACGATGAGCAGCAGGGCCAGCGGCAGGGCGCGGCCGACCAGCCGCAGGCTCGCCCGGGTGAAGCCGAGCCCGACCTGCAGGCCGATGGCCAGGAACCCGGCGGCCTCCAGCAGCCCGGGCAGCGTCGCGCCCTGGGAGAGCCCGGTCAGGTCCAGGACGGCGGCCACCGCCATCGGGCCCAGCAGCGCGCCCACCGGGATCCGGCTGACCCGGCCCAGGGCCACCCCGACGACGACGCAGACGACGGTGAACAGCAGCCCGGCCGGCCAGCCGGGCCCGTCCTCGGCCGGCGCCGGTCCACTGCCGGCCGACGCGCCGTAGACCGTGGTGGCCACGATCGGCATCGCCACCACGATGAGCAGCACTCGCAGGTACTGCAGGACGGCGACCACCTGCTCGTCGGCGCCGAGGTCGCGGGCCATCGCGGTGATGCCCGAGGCCCCGCCGGCGATCATCGAGAACGCCCCGGTGACCGGGCTGATCCCGCGCTGCAGCCGCATCAGCTGCCCGGCGACCAGGCTGACCCCCAGCGTCGCGACGGTGACCAGCAGGACCGAGAGCCAGTGCTCGCCGATGGTGCGCAGCGTGTCGGTCTGGATCAGCGCGCCGATCGAGACGCCGATGACCGCCTGCGCTCCGGTGCCCGCGTGCCTCGGCAGGGCCAGCCGGGTGCGGCCCAGCAGCGCCCGGCCCAGACCGGCGACCAGCCCGCCGAACAGGGCCGCCGACGGGACGCCGAGCAGGTCGAACGCCACGGCCACCCCGACGCCGACCGCGAGCACCAGCGCCCAGTCGAGCAGCCGCCGTCGCCGTCCGTCGTCCATCGTCGTCCACTCTGCCCGGCGGCCCCGGCTCCGCTGCAGGGCGGGGCGGCCCGCCTACAGGCCCTCGGTGATCCGGCGGAGCTCGGCGACGTGGGCGGCGAAGGCCGCCTTCCCGGCCTTCGTCAGCGCCAGCGAGGTGCGCTGCCGCGAGGCGATGGTGGCCTTGCCGACCTTGACGTAGCCGGCCTCCTCGAGCTGCTTGACGTGCTTGGAGAGCACCGAGTCACTGACGCCCACGGTGTCCCGGACGGCGGCGAAGTCCATGGTGTCGACGGCGGCCAGCAGCCCGCAGATCTGCAGCCGCGGCGGGGCGTGGACGACGGGGTCGAATCGTGGCGCGACGGCAGTCACAGCTGTCCGCGCAGTTCGCGGACGTACAGGGCGCCGAACCAGCGGCTGGTCACCGCTGCGGTGACGCCGGCCACCGCTCCGGCGGCCACCAGCGGCCACGAGCGGTCGTACGCCAGGTGCAGCACGAGCGCCGGGACGACGAACGCGACGTAGACCACGAGGTAGACGTAGGCCGCCTTCCGCGTGCTGCCGCGCCGGAAGCCGTCGACCCAGAAGCCGGTGATCCGCTGGTAGGCGCTGACCAGCCAGCGCAGGCCGGCACCGAACAGCGCCACTGCGGGCAGCAGCATGAACACGTTGCCCACCGCCACGGCGGACAGCAGCCCGAAGACCAGCAGGCCGAGCGCCACGTCGTACCACCAGGGCTGCATCGCCCGGTCCGCCATCGCGGCTCGGTCCGCCTGCAGCGCAGCGAGCTGGGCGGCCGCCGCGTGCGCGTCGGTCACGACCGCGTCGTCCGCTCCGCCCAGCGCACCGCCGGTCACCGCTGGCCCCGCAGCTCGGCGGCGTACGCCCGGTTCCAGTGCCGGCCGAGAAGGGTGACCACGACGCCGAGCACGGCTCCTGCGACCACCATCACCCAGTGCTGGTCGAGGCTCTTCTGGATCACGAAGGCCGGCCCGAGGACCACCAGGACCACCGCAGCCCAGACCCCCAGGTGCGGGCCGTCGATGCTGACCCAGACACCGGTGATGCGCTTGTAAGCCGCGACCAGCGCACCGAGCCCGGCGCAGAACAGCACGACCGCCGGAAAGGTGACCCACAGGGAGTCGAACGCATAGCTGGCCAAGAAGCAGAACAGCAGCACGCCCAGCGCCGGGTCGTACCACCACGGCGGCACGACCCGGTCGGCCAGCGCCGCACGGTCGGCCTGCAGCACGGCCAGCTGGGCCGCGGCGTCGTCCCGGTCGAGCCGGTTGCTTTCCATGTCGGAAAGAGTGGCGCATCACTTTCCATCCCGTCAAGACGTCCCGCCCCTGTCCTGCGCCGGGTCGCCGTGGTCTGATGGACGCGAACTGCGACGGCAGTGGAGGAAGCCCGGTGCGACTCCGGCGCGGTCCCGCCACTGTGAGCCGGCTCCCGAGCCGGTGAGTCAGGAACTCCCGCCGTCGCCTCCTGCCACCTCCGGGCGTGGACACCCGGGGAGAGGACCTGTGCTCTCTTGACCTACCCCTTCGGTGCCGTCGTCGGCATGGACGACCTGCGCCTGGCCCTGCTGCTCAACGCCGTCTCCCCCGCCGTGGGCGGCGTGCTGGTGCGCGGCGAGAAGGGGACGGCGAAGTCCACGACGGTGCGCGCCCTGGCCGCGGTCCTGCCGCCGGTGGACGTCGTCGCCGGCTGCCGCTTCGCCTGCGACCCCGCCGCCCCGGACGCCGAGTGCCCCGACGGCCCGCACTCGGTCGACGACCGCTCGATCACCCGGCCCGCCCGCCTCGTCGAGCTGCCGGTCGGCGCCTCGGAGGACCGGCTGGTCGGCTCGCTGGACCTCGAGCGTGCGCTCACCGAGGGCGTGAAGAGCTTCGAGCCCGGACTGCTGGCGGGCGCCAACCGCGGCGTGCTCTACGTCGACGAGGTCAACCTGCTGCACGACCACCTGGTCGACCTGCTGCTCGACGCCGCCGCCCTGGGCCGGGCCTACGTCGAGCGCGAGGGCGTCTCGGTGCGGCACGCCGCCCGGTTCCTGCTGGTGGGCACCATGAACCCCGAGGAGGGCGAGCTCCGCCCCCAGCTGCTCGACCGGTTCGGGCTCACCGTCGAGGTCGCCGCCCCGCGCGACCCGCAGCTGCGCGCCGAGGTCGTCCGCCGCCGGTTCGGCTACGACGCCGACCCCACCGGCTTCGCCGCCGCCTGGGCGGAGTCGGAGACCGAGCTCGCCTCGCAGATCGCCACCGCCCGCGCCCTGCTGCCCCAGGTCGTGTTGAGCGACGCCGCGCTGCGCCAGGTCACCAGCGTCTGCGCCGCCTTCGACGTCGACGGCCTGCGCGCCGACATCGTCACCGCCCGCGCCGCCATCGCGCACGCCGCCTGGTCCGGGCGCACCGAGGTCACCGAGGACGACGTCCGGGTCGCCGCCCGCCTCGCCCTGCCGCACCGCCGCCGCCGCAACCCCTTCGACGCCCCCGGCCTGGAGGAGGAGACGCTGGAGCAGGCGCTGGCCGACTCCCGCCCCGAGGACGGCCCGGACGACGACCCCACCCCGCCCGAGGGCACCGACCCCACCGACGGCGGCCCCGACGGCTCCGGCCCGGACGGCGGCGCCCCTCCCGAGGGCCATGTTGGCGAACACGGCCCCTCGGACGGCGACCCGTCGGACGGCGGTTCGGACGGCGGCGGCTCGGACGGCGAGCAGGGGCCGACGACGGCGCCGCGGGGTGAGGGCGGCGGGCACACCGACGCCGCACCCGCGCCGGACCAGGCCGCCGTGACCCCGGACGCGCCGTTCCGCGTGCAGCGGCTCGAGGTGCCGGGCATCGGCGCGGGCGCGTCGGGCCGGCGCTCCAAGGCGCGCAGCGAGCGCGGGCGGGTGGTCGGCTCCCGCCGTCCCGAGCACGCGGTCACCAAGCTGCACCTGGTCGATACCGTGCTGGCCGCCGCCCCCCACCAGCGGGCCCGCGGCCGCAACGGCACCGGCCTGCTGGTCGAACGCACCGACCTGCGCCAGGCCACGCTCGAGGGCCGCGAGGGCAACCTCGTGCTGTTCGTCGTCGACGCCAGCGGCTCGATGGGCGCCCGCTCGCGGATGGCCGCGGTGAAGGGCGCCGTCCTGTCCCTGCTGATGGACGCCTACCAGCGCCGGGACAAGGTCGGCCTGATCACCTTCCGCGGCGGCGAGGCCGAGCTGACCCTGCCGCCCACCTGGTCGGTGGAGGCGGCAGCCGCCCGGCTCACCAGCCTGCCCACCGGCGGCCGCACCCCGCTGGCGGCCGGGCTGCTGCGGGCACACGAGACCCTGCGGCTGGAGCGGGTCCGCGACCCGCAGCGCCGGCCGCTCGTCGTCGTCGTCACCGACGGCCGGGCCACCGGCGCCCGCGGCACCGACTCCCTCGGTGAGTCCCGGCGCGCGGCCGCGCTGCTGGCCTCGACCGGGGTGGCCAGCGTCGTCGTCGACTGTGAGTCCGGCCCGGTGCGGCTGGGCCTGGCGGCGTCCCTGGGCGCGGTGCTCGGTGCGCAGACGATGCGGCTGGAGCAGCTGGGCGCCGAGCAGCTCGTCGCCACCGTCCGAGAGGCGGCCTGACATGCCCCAGGGACAGGTGACCGCAGTCCCGGTCGACGGGCTGACCACCCGGCAGCGCCGCAACCGGCCGCTGCTGGCGGTGCACACCGGGGAGATGAAGGGCAAGTCCACCGCCGCGTTCGGCATGGCCATGCGCGCGTGGAACCAGGGCTGGTCGATCGCGGTCTACCAGTTCGTGAAGAGCGCCAAGTGGAAGGTCGGCGAGGAGAACGTGCTCGCCGTCCTGGGCCGGGTGCACGAGGAGACCGGCGAGGGCGGACCGGTCGTCTGGCACAAGATGGGCGCGGGCTGGTCGTGGTCGCGCAAGGCCGGCGACGAGACCGACCACGCCGCCGACGCCGCGGAGGGCTGGGCGCAGATCAAGCGCGACCTGGCCGCCGAGGCGCACCGCTTCTACGTGCTCGACGAGTTCACCTACCCGATGAAGTGGGGCTGGGTCGACGTCGAGGACGTCGTGGAGACCCTGACCAACCGGCCGGGCGCCCAGCACGTCGTCATCACCGGGCGCGCCGCCCACCCCCGGCTCATCCAGGCCGCCGACCTGGTCGTGGAGATGACCAAGGTCAAGCACCCGATGGACGCCGGCCAGAAGGGCCAGCGAGGCATCGAGTGGTGACCCGCCCCGCCGGGGCGAAAGTGGCCACTTTCGCCCCTCCGCACCGACCGTCACGTCCCGACCGACGGGCGAAAGTGGCCACTTTCGCCCTCTTGAGGCTCCGATGAACATCCCGCGGATCGTCGTCGCGGCGCCGTCGTCGAACGCCGGGAAGACGTCGATCACCACCGGGCTGATCGCGGCGCTGACCAACCGCGGGCTGCGCGTCAGCCCGCACAAGGTCGGCCCGGACTACATCGACCCCGGCTACCACGGCCTCGCCGCCGGGCGCCCGGGCCGCAACCTGGACAAGTGGCTGGTCGGCGACGACCGGGTCACCCCGCTGTTCCTGCACGGCGCCCGCGGGGCCGACGTCGCGGTCGTCGAGGGCGTGATGGGCCTGTTCGACGGCGCCGCGCACGCCAGCGTCGAGCCCGGCTACGGCTCCACCGCCCAGATCGCGACGCACCTGCAGGCCCCGGTCGTGCTGGTCGTGGACGCCGCCTCGCAGGCCCGCAGCGTCGCCGCGCTCGTGCACGGGTTCGCCACCTTCGACCCCACGGTGCGGATCGGCGGCGTCGTCCTCAACCGGGTCGGCAGCGACCGGCACGAGGCGATCCTGCGCGAGGCGCTGGGGTCGGCCGGCGTGCCGGTGCTGGGTGCGGTCCGCCGGATCGCCGAGCTGCAGACGCCGTCGCGCCACCTGGGCCTGGTGCCCGCGGCCGAGCGGTCGGCGGAGGCCATCAACACCGTGCGTGCGCTGGGTGCGGTCGTCGAGTCGAGCATCGACCTGGACGCCGTCCTGCGGCTGGCCCGCACCGCTCCCGACCTGGCGGGTGAGCCCTGGGACCCGGCCGCCGAGGTGACGCGGGTCGAGGGCCGCCCGGTGGTCGCGGTGGCCGGTGGACCGGCGTTCACCTTCGGCTACGCCGAGACCGCCGAGCTGCTCGCCGCGGCCGGTGCCGACGTGGTCACCGTCGACCCGCTCCGGGACGACGCCCTGCCCGCGGGCACGCGGGCGCTGGTCGTGGGCGGCGGGTTCCCCGAGGTGCACGCCAGCGCGCTGGCCGCCAACGTCGGGCTGCGGACGGCGATCGCCGAGCTGGCCCGGGCCGGCGGACCGATCGCCGCCGAGTGCGCCGGGCTGCTGTACCTGTCCCAGGAGCTGGACGGCGAGCCGATGTGCGGCGTCCTGCCCACGACCACGGCGATGCACCCGAAGCTGACGCTGGGCTACCGCGCGGCGGTCGCACTCACCGACAGCGTGCTGGCCCCGGCCGGGACCCGGGTGCGCGGGCACGAGTTCCACCGCACCACCGCCGGCCCCGCTGCGGGCGCGACCCCGGCCTGGCAGTGGAACGCCGACGGCCCGGAGGGGTTCGTCACGGCCAACGTGCACGCCTCCTACCTGCACCTGAACTGGGCCGGGTCACCCGGGATGGCCACCCGCTTCGTGCAGGCCGCGGCACGCCACGAGGTGCTCAGTGCACATCGCTGAGGGGTTCCTGCCCGCCCCGCACGCGCTGGGCTGGACGCTGGCCGCCGCCCCGTTCGTCGTCCACGGCGCCCGGTGCGTGGTCAAGGAGGTGCGCGAGCACCCCGAGTCGACGCTGCTGCTGGGTGCGGCCGGCGCGTTCACCTTCGTGCTGAGCGCGATCAAGCTCCCCTCGGTCACCGGCAGCTCCAGCCACCCGACCGGCACCGGACTCGGGGCGGTGCTGTTCCGGCCGCCGGTGATGGCGCTGCTGGGCACGATCGTGCTGCTGTTCCAAGCGCTGCTGCTGGCCCACGGCGGTCTCACCACGCTCGGCGCCAACGCCTTCTCCATGGCCGTCGTCGGCCCGTGGGTCGGCTACGGCGCCTACCGCCTGGTCACACGCCTCGGCGGCGGCCTGCTGCCCGCCGTGTTCGCCGCGATGGCGCTGTCGGACCTGGCCACCTACGTGACGACGGCGCTGCAGCTGGCGCTGGCCTTCCCCGACGCCGAGAGCGGGTTCCCCGGCGCGGCGGCGAAGTTCCTCGGCGTCTTCGCGGTCACCCAGGTGCCGCTCGCGATCGGTGAGGGGCTGCTCGGCGTCCTGCTGTTCCGGGTGCTCACGGTCAACGCCCGCCCGGAGCTGGTGCGGCTCGGCGTCCTGCGCCCCGACCCCGAGCGGGCCGAGCCGTGAGGCGGCACCTGGTCACCGCACTGCTGGTGCTCGCGGTCCTCGCGCTGTTCGCCGTCCCGCTGCTGACCGGCGGCGACCGCGAGTACGCCGGCACCGACAGCCAGGCCACCGCGCTGATCGAGGAGTCCCGGCCGGACTACCAGCCGTGGTTCGACTCGGTGTTCTCCCCCGGGTCCAGCGAGGTCGAGTCCGGGCTGTTCGCGCTGCAGGCCGGCGTGGGCGGCGTGGTGCTGGGCTACGTGCTGGGCCGGCTCCGCGGCCGCCGGCTGGCGGAGCGGGCTGCTATACCGCCCCTCGAGCCGTGACCGGTCTCGCCGTCGACGACGCCGCCTGGGCCAGCGCCTGGCGGCTGCGCTCCCCCGCCGACAAGCTGCTGCTGTCGGTCGGTCTGGTGCTGTGCGCGCTGCTGCTCCCCGTCTGGCCGGGCAGCCTGCTGGTCGGGCTGACCGCCGTCGTCCTGGCGCTCGGCCCGGCCCGGGTGCCGGCGCGCACCTTCGGCCGCGCGGTGCGGGTGCCGCTGGCGTTCATCGCGCTCGGCGCGCTGACCACGGTGGTCGAGGTGGGCTCCGGTGGCCTCGGCTGGGCGCCGGACGCCGCCGCCCGCGCCGGGGGCCTGGTCGGCCACGCGGTCGCCGGCAGCGCCGCCGTCCTGCTGCTGGCCACCACCACGCCCATGTCGGACCTGCTGCCCGCGCTGGCCCGGCTGCGGGTGCCCGCCGCGGTGATCGAGGTGGCGTCGGTGACCTACCGCATGCTGTTCGTCCTGCTCACCAGCCTGTCGACCATCCGCGAGGCACAGACCGCCCGGATGGGCCACGCGGGCCTGCGCGCCTCCTACCGCTCCTCGGGGATGCTGGCCGCCGCGGTGCTGACCCGCTCCTGGGACCGGGCCCGCCGGCTGCAGGACGGGCTGGCCGGCCGCGGCATGGAGACCGGGCTGCGGGTGCTGCCGGAGGCGCTGCCGTCGTCCTCCCGGTTCGTGGCCGGCACGGTCGCCGGGCTGGCCGCCCTCGCTGCCGTGAGCGTGCTGGCGTGAGTCACCTGACCCTGCGGGCGGAAGCGCTGGTCGCCGGCTACGAGCGCGGCGCCCGGGTGCTGGACGGCGCCACGCTCACCGTCCCCGCCGGACGCCGGCTGGCGCTGCTGGGCGCCAACGGCTCGGGGAAGACGACGCTGCTGCGCTGCCTGTCCGGCGCCCTGGAGCCCGCCCGTGGCCGGGTCACCCTCGACGGTGCCGAGCTGCGGCACACCCGTGCGGGCCTGCGGGCACACCGGCAGGAGGTGCAGCTGGTGCTCCAGGACCCCGACGACCAGCTGTTCAGCGCCTCCGTCGCCCAGGACGTCTCCTTCGGCCCGATGAACCTCGGCCTGACCGAGGACGAGGTGCGCGCCCGGGTCGCCGAGGCCCTCGACCTGCTCGCCGTCACCCACCTCGCCGGGCGCCCGACCCACCAGCTGTCCTACGGCGAGCGCAAGCGGGTCGCCATCGCCGGCGCGGTCGCCATGCGGCCCTGCGTGCTGCTGCTCGACGAGCCGACCGCCGGGCTCGACCCGACCGCGGTCGGCGAGGCGCTGGCGGCGCTGCACCGGCTGCAGCAGGCCGACTCCACCGTGGTGATGAGCACCCACGACGTCGACCTGGCGCTGCGCTGGGCCGACGAGGTCGCCGTGGTCGTCGACGGCGGCGTGGTGCAGGGCGCGCCGGACGTCGTCCTGGGCGACGACGCGCTGCTCGCCCGGGCCCGGCTGGACCGGCCGTGGGCGCTCACCGTCGGCGCCCGGCTGCAGGCCCTCGGGCTGCTCCCCGACGGCGCCCTCCCCCGCGACGCCGACGCCCTGGTCGCCGCGCTGCCCGACCGGCCGGGGGTGCGGACCTGATCGTCGTGGGCGTCGGCGCCCGCCGCGGGGTGAGCGCGGCAGAGGTGCTCGCCGCCGTCGACTCCGTGCTGCCCGCCGCGCCCGGGCCGGTCCGGCTGGCCACCCTCGACACCCGGGCGGCCGACCCCGGCATGCGGGAGGCCGCAGCGAGCCGGGGCTGGCCGCTCACCGGGCACGCCGCCGAGACGCTGGTCACCGTGCCGGTGCCCACGCCGTCGGACCGGGTCGCGGCCGCGGTCGGCACCACCTCGGTCGCCGAGGCGGCCGCGCTGCTCAGCGGCGGCCGGCTGCTGGTGGCCAAGACGGTGCACGGCCCGGTGACCGTGGCCGTCGCCGAGGACGGCGAGCCCGCGGACCTCGAGCCCGCGGACGTCGACCTCCGGCACCACGGTGACGTCGAGGCGACCGAGGGACTGGTCGACCTGGCCGTCAACGTGCGGGCGGGCACCCCGCCGGCCTGGCTGCGCACCGTGCTGCACGACGCGGTCGACGCCAGCGCCGCCTACCCCGACGCCCGCCCGGCCCGTGCCGCGGTCGCCGCCGCCCACGGCCGGCCCGAGGCCGAGGTGCTGCTGACCGCCGGGGCAGCTGAGACGTTCACCCTGCTGGCCCGGGCGCTCACCCCGCGCCGGGCGGTCGTCGTGCACCCGTCCTTCACCGAGCCCGAGGCCGCGCTGCGCGCCGCCGGCCACGCCGTCGAGCGGGTGCTGCTGGCCCCGCCGTCCTACCGGCTCGGCGACGTCCCCGAGGACGCCGACCTGGTGGTGCTGGGCAACCCGACCAACCCCACGTCGGTGCTGCACCCGGCCGGCGACGTGGCCGCGCTGGCCCGGCCGGGACGGGTGCTGGTGGTGGACGAGGCCTTCGCCGACACCGCGCCCGGCGAGCCCGAGTCGCTGGCCGGCCGCACCGACCTGCCCGGCCTGCTCGTGGTGCGCAGCCTGACCAAGACCTGGGGGCTGGCGGGGCTGCGGGTCGGCTACGCGCTCGGCCCGGCCGACCTGGTCGCCGCGCTCGCCGCGCAGCAGCCGCACTGGCCGGTCTCCACGCCCGCGCTCGCCGCCCTGGTCGCCTGCACCACCCCGGCCGCCCGCGCCGAGGCCGAGGCCGCCGCCGTGCAACTGGAGGCCGACCGGGCTGCGCTGCTGGCCGTCCTCCCGCCGGGCGTCGAGGTGGTGGGAACACCGCGGGCGTCGTTCGTGCTGCTGCGGGTGCCGGACGCCGTCCGGGTGCGCGCGCAGTTGCGGGACCGGGGCTGGGCGGTCCGCCGCGGGGACACCTTCCCGGGGCTGTCGGCCGACCACCTGCGGGTCGCGGTGCGGGACCCGGGCACCTCGCGTGCGTTCGCCGCGGCACTGGCTGCGATCCTGGTGCCCGGTCCGCAGCGTCGCGATCCGCTCTCCGCTCCCCCCAGCCCCGACCCGACCGACGACGAGACGAGCTGATGACCGCACCCGCAGACCCCGGCGCCGTCTACCCGGTCGGCCTGCGCCTGGCCGGACGGCGGGTCGTCGTCGTGGGCGGCGGCCAGGTCGCCCACCGCCGCGTCGCCGGCCTGCTCGAGGCCCGGGCGCTGGTCACCGTGGTCAGCCCGGAGGTCACCCCGGCCCTGGAGGCGCTGGTCGCCCCCGGCTCGGTCACCTGGCACCAGCGCGGCTGGGCCGACGGCGACCTGGACGGCGCCTGGTACGCCGTCGCCGCCACCGACGACCCCGCGGTCAACGCCGCCGTCGCCGCCGAAGCCGAGCGTGACCGGGTGTTCTGCGCCCGCGCCGACGACCGGGGGCTGTCCAGCGCCTGGACCCCCGCCGTGGGCCGGCAGGGCGACCTGGTCGTCGGCGTGCACGGCGGTGGTGACCCGCAGCGGGCCGTCGGCGTCCGCGACGCGGTGCTCACCGGGCTGACCGACGGCTCGATCGCCGACCGCACCTCCCGCACCGCCTCGGTGGCGCCGGGCAGCGTCGTCCTCGTCGGGGGCGGGCCCGGCGACCCCGGGCTGGTCACCGTGCGCGGCCGGCAGGCGGTGGCCAACGCCGACGTCGTCGTCGCCGACCACCTCGCGCCGCAGGCGCTGCTGGCCTCGCTGCCGGCCGACGTCGAGGTCATCGACGCCTCGAAGCTGCCCCGCGGGCGGTCCATGGCGCAGGAGCAGATCAACGAGCTGCTCGTCTCCCGCGCCCTGGCCGGCAAGCGGGTGGTGCGGCTCAAGGGCGGCGACTCGTTCGTCTTCGGCCGCGGCTACGAGGAGCTCGAGGCGTGCGCCGCCGCGGGCGTGCCGGTCGAGGTCGTCCCCGGGGTCACCAGCGCGATCGGCGTCCCGGAGCTGGCCGGCATCCCGGTCACCCACCGCGGGATGACCCACGAGTTCGTCGTCGTCTCCGGCCACGTCCCGCCCGGCCACCCCGCCTCGCTCGTCGACTGGGCGGCGCTGGGGCGGCTGCGCGGGACGATCGTCGTGCTGATGGGCGTGGACACCGCACCGGCCATCGCCGCGGCCCTGGTCGAGCACGGCCGGGCCGCCGACACCCCGGTCGCCGTCGTCACCGACGGCGCCACCCCCGCCCAGCGCACGCTGCGCACCACGCTGGCCGGGCTCGCGCAGACCATCACCGACGAGGGCGTGCGGCCCCCGGCGGTGTGGGTCGTCGGCGACGTGGTCTCCCTGGGCGCCGGTGCCCGGGCGCCCGGCGCTTAGGCCACCAGCAGCCGGGTAGGGGGTCGCGACCGGGTGAGCCCAGTCCGGCCCCCGGGGTCCGCACGGATCCCCCGGTGAGAGGGGCACCGATGCCCGGTCCCTGGCTGGTCCGCTCCGGCGGTACCGAGATGCTCGATCGCGACCACCCGGATGCCGGGCGGGAGGAGACCGCTCCGCAGGCCGTGCTGGTCGGCCTGGGCGGCGACGACCTGACCAGCGGTGGGCTCGACGAGTTGGAGCGGCTGGCGGAGACCGACGGCGTCGAGGTCGTGGGGCGGCTGACCCAGGCGCGCGACAAGCCCGACCCGGCCACCTACCTCGGCTCAGGGAAGGTGACCGAGCTGACCACGCTGGTGGGCGAGCACGGCGCGCGACTGGTCATCGTCGACGGCGAGCTCAGCCCCGCGCAGGTGCGCAACCTGGAGGAGCGGGTGGGTGCCCGGGTCGTCGACCGGACGGCGCTGATCCTGGACATCTTCGGTCAGCACGCCCGCAGCAGCGAGGGCAAGGCGCAGGTCGAGCTGGCCCAGCTGGCCTACCAGCTGCCCCGGCTGCGGGGGCAGGGCGTGGAGATGTCCCGCGTCGGCGGTGGGCGGATGGCCGGCGGTGCGGGCACCGGTGTCCGCGGTCCGGGTGAGCAGCGCCTGGAGACCCAGCGCCGGCACCTCCGTCAGCGGATGACGACGCTGCGCCGGCAGGTGGCCGAGACCGGGCGGCGGCGGGAGCGGACCCGCAGCCGCCGGCGCGGCAACCAGGTGCCCTCCGTGGCGATCGCCGGGTACACCAACGCCGGCAAGTCGGCGCTGCTCAACCGGCTCACCGGGGCCGACGTGCTGGTGCAGGACGCCTTGTTCGCCACCCTGGACCCGACGGTGCGCCGCACCCGCCTGCCCGACGGCCGGGACGTGACCCTGACCGACACCGTCGGCTTCGTCCGGCACCTGCCCCACCAGCTCGTCGACGCCTTCCGCTCGACCCTGGAGGAGGTGGTGGACGCCGACCTGGTGCTGCACGTGGTCGACGCCTCGGCGCCGGACGCGATGGCCCAGGTGACCACCGTGCGCGGAGTGCTCTACGAGATCGGCGCCCGCGACCACCGGGAACTGCTGGCGCTGAACAAGGTCGACGTCGCCCCGCCCGAGTGGGTGACCGCGCTGCGCAGCGCCTACCCCGACGCCGTGCCGGTGTCCGCGCTGACCGGGGAGGGCGTCGACGAGCTGCGGGCCGCGATCGACCGACACCTGGGCTGAGAGCGGGACGTCCGGCCACCGCGTCACCGACCGCGGCCGCTCGGCGGGTGGGCAGCACGCCCACCCGCCGGGCGGTCGTCGGCGACGTCGTCCCGCTCGCTGCCCGATCCCGGCTCCGGCCGTCTCCCCACATACCCGCGCATGTAGTACTTGTGCTACGTCCATAGCAGTCCTACTGTCTACGGCATCAGCTCCGTCCCTGCGCGAGGAGTGGTGCTCCATGACCGCGACACCCGTCCCGCACGATCCCGACGGCTCCCTCGCCGTCCGGGTCCGCGACCTGCGGATGAACTACGGCGACCACGAGGTGCTCACCGGCGTCGACTTCGACGTCCGGCTGGGTGAGGTGGTCTGCCTGCTCGGCCCCAACGGGGCCGGCAAGACGACCACCATCGAGGTGCTCGAGGGCTTCCGGCTCCCGTCGGCCGGCACGGTCGAGGTGCTCGGCGTCGACCCGGCCACGGGCGACGACGCCTGGCGCGCCCGGGTCGGGGTGGTGCTCCAGTCGTGGCGCGACCACCCGCGCTGGACGCCCCGGCGGCTGCTGCGCTACCTGGCCGGCTACTACGCGCCGTACTCCACGCCCACCCACCCCCGACCGTGGGACGTCGAGGAGCTCCTGGCCACCGTCGGCCTGGTCGCCGAGGCCGACCGCAAGATCGCCACCCTCTCCGGGGGCCGGCGGCGCCGGCTCGACGTCGCGGTCGGGTTGATCGGCCGGCCCGAGCTGCTGTTCCTCGACGAACCGACCGCGGGCTTCGACCCGCAGGCCCGCCGGGACTTCCACGACCTGGTGCACCGGCTGTCGGACCTGGAGGGCACCAGCATCCTGCTCACCACGCACGACCTGGGCGAGGCCGAGCGGCTCGCCGACCGGATCCTCATCCTCGCCGACGGCCACATCGTCGCCGACGGGAGCGCCGAGGCGCTGACCCGGCAGGTGGCCGGCACGAGCGAGGTCCGCTGGTGCCGGGACGGCGAGCGGTTCGTGCACGCCACCGACGAGGTGGTGCCCTTCGTCCGCCGGCTGCTGGCCCAGCACGGCGACGCGCTCACCGACCTCGAGGTGCGCCGGTCGAGCCTGGAGGACACCTACATCGCGCTGGTGCAGCGCTTCGAGTCCGCCTCCCCGGCCGGCCGGCACCTGGCGGAGGTGGCCCGGTGAACGCCCTGCGCAACGCCGTCCGGCAGGGCCTGCGCCGCGGCTGGACCGAGTTCGAGCAGAGCCTGCGCAGCCCGCAGGACCAGGCCTTCTACGTGTTCACGGCGCTGATCACGCTGTCGGTGCTGTGGGTCAACCGGGACGACGAGGTGGGCGACACGGGCCTGATGTACCCCACGTTCGCGCTGCCCAGCATCCTGGGCGCGCTGCTCACCTTCGGCGTGGTCATCGGGCCGGCGTACTCCCTGGCGATGGAGCGGGAGGACGGCACGCTGCTGCGGCACAAGGCGCTCCCGCAGGGCATGCCGGGCTACGTCACCGGCCAGCTCACCTACCACTCCCTCAGCCTGGTCCCCAGCCTGCTGGTGGTGCTGGTGCCCAGCCTGCTGCTCTTCGACGGCGTCATGCACGGCGGCGTCGCCGGCTGGGTCACCGTCGTCGGCCTGATCGTGCTGGGGCTGTTCGCCACCCTGCCCTGGGGCATCGTGCTCGGCTCGGTCGTCCCCGGCGTCCAGAAGGTGGGCACGTGGGGGATGCTGCCGGTCCTGGTGCTGATCACGATCTCCGGCATCTTCGTCCCCGTCCAGACCATGTGGGGCTGGGTGCAGGCGGTCGCCCAGGTGTTCCCGGTCTACTGGATCGGGCTGGGCATGCGCTCGGCCTTCCTCCCGCCGGAGGCGGTCACCGCCGAGCTGGGAGACTCCTGGCGTACCGGCCCGATGGTGCTGGTCCTCCTGGCCTGGACGGTGGCCGGCCTGCTCCTCGCCCCGCGGGTGCTCCGCCGGATGGCCCGGAGGCAGTCCGGCTCGGACGTCGAGGCGGCACGGGAGGCGGCTCTGCAGTGGATCAAGTGAACGGGTGAACGGGTGAACGACGGGGTCTTCAACCGGATCGCCCTGCTCCGGGCCGAGCAGGGCGTCAGCCGGCGGGAGTTGGCCGACGCCCTGGGCGTGCACTACCAGACGGTCGGCTACCTGGAGCGCGGCGAGTACAGCCCCAGCCTGCAGCTGGCGCTGCGGATCGCGGAGTTCTTCCAGCTCCCGGTCGAGACCGTCTTCTCCACCCGGCCGTTCCCGCGGGTGAGCGACGGCCGGGCGGCGTCCTCCGGCTGAGCTCCGGCGTCCTGACCGCCGACCGCTCGGCCCTCCACCGTGTCGTCCTCGCCGGCCTCGGCGGACTGGTGGGACTCGCCGCCACAGGGTGGCCAGGGCGGCCGCCGGTCACCGTGCTGCGGGACTCCACGGTCGCGTCGACGTCGATCGCCGGGACGGCGGGAGGTGGTGCCTGTACCACCTCGGGTGTCGGGCTGGCGGGATCGTCCGGGGCGGCGCCGCGACCGACGCTGGAGGAGTCCGCACACCACCTCCGTCCCGAGGAGCTCCACCCCGTGACCGGTACCCGTGCACTCCCCTCCCGCCCCCGTCCCCGACCGCAGACCGGTCGCCGGCCCCGCCGGAGCCTGATGGCCACCGGCGCCGCGCTGGCCGCCCTGGTCGGCACCGGGCTGCTCGCTCCGGCGACCGCCTCCGCGACCCCGGGGCACACCCCCGCCCCGCTCACCTCCGTCCAGCAGGACATCGACGCCCTGGTGAGCGAGGGCGGCTTCCCGGCGGTGCTCGGCTCCGTGGTCGACGGGCGCGGGCGCATCCGCGACCTGGCAGCCGGCGTCGCCGACGTCACCACCGGCGAGCCGGCACCGGTCAACGGCCGGGTGCGGATCGCCAGCAACACCAAGACCTTCACCGCCACCGTGGTGCTCCAGTTGGTCGCCGAGCGGCGGATCGGCCTCGACCAGACCGTCGAGCACCACCTGCCCGGGCTCGTGCGCGGGCCGGGCGGCGACGGTCGGGAGATCACCGTGCGCGAGCTGCTGCAGCACACCAGCGGCCTGCCCGACTACGACGACGTCGTCTACCCGGAGTGGGTCGGGACCGGGCTGACCGGGCACTTCACGCCCCAGCAGCTGGTGGCGGCCGGGCTGGGCGAGCCGGCCACGCCGCAGGGCGTCTTCTCCTACTCCAACACCAACTACGTGCTGGCCGGCATGGTCGTCGAGGAGGTCACCGGCCGGTCGATCGCCGACCAGATCGATCGCCGCATCATCAAGCCGCTCGAGTTGAAGCACACCTACTGGCCGGCGGACGACGACCTGACCATCCGCGGCACGCACCCGCACACCTACACCCAGGCCGAGGCCGGCGGCCCGCTGACCGACGTCACCGAGCTCGACCCCTCGATCGGCGGAGCGGCCGGCCAGCTGATCTCCACGCCGCACGACCTGGCCGTCTTCTTCGGCGCGCTGCTCGACGGCGAACTGCTCCCCCCGGCACAGCTGGCCCAGATGACGACCACCGTCCCGGCTCCCGACCTCTCGCTGCGCGGGATCGAGATGGAGTACGGCCTGGGGCTGGCCAGCCACGAGCTGCCCTGCGGCGTCGAGGCCTGGGGCCACGGCGGTGACCTGCCGGGCGTGCACACCCGCAACGCCTTCACCGAGGACGGCCGCGGCGCCACCTTCACCGTCACCGGCGAGCCGGCCAACGCCGACCCGGAGGACCTGCACCAGTACGTCGACTGGGAGGACGCGGTCGACGACGCGGTCTGCGCCCAGCCGCTGCGCTGACCCGGCACACCCCGAGGGCCCCGGTCGCCGCAGCGGCCGGGGTCCTCGCACGTGCTGGGGGCTCAGTCCGGCGAGGAGCCGCTGAGCCAGCCGGGGGCGTCGAGCCGGGTGGGCACCTGGATCCCGAGCTCGGTCAGCGCGGTCTCGAGCTGCTCGAGCTCGGCGGCCCCGATGCGCTCCGCCCACCGGTCCCGGAGCTCGTCGAACACCTGCTGACCGGTCCGCACCAGGTCGTGGCCCCGCTCGGTGACGGTGAAGCGCCGACGGCGGGTGTCGCGCTCGTCGGTCTCCCCCGCGACGTAGCCCTCGGTCTCCAGGAAGGCGACGGTCTTGGCGACGGCCTGCTTGGTGATGCCGAGCTCGCGCGCGAGCGCCGACGCGGTGTCCGCCCCGCCGAGGATCGAGTGCAGCGCGAAGTCGTGGACCGGGCGGATCCGCGCGTAGCCGTGCGCGGCCAGCTCGACCGTGCCCGCCTCGGCCAGGGCGCGGAAACCACCGAGCAGCAGGAGGGCGAGGTCGGCACCGGATCTGGGCACACAGGGAGTCTAGACAGCTTGGTTGACTGAATCGACAACGTGGTTGACACTAGTTCGGCAACCGAGTTGTCGAACCGAGGAGCCCGCCATGTCCACGACCACCGCCGGCGCCTCGATCCCCGAGGTCACCCACCACTCCGTCCCCGCCGCCGGCGCGGACCTCCACTACGTCACCGCCGGGGAGTCGGGCAGCCCGGTGCTGCTGGTCCACGGGTTCCCCGAGTCGTGGTGGGCCTTCCACCGGCTGATCCCGCTGCTCGCCGCCGAGCACCGCGTCGTCGCCGTCGACCTGCCGGGGTTCGGCGACTCCGGCACCGCCCCCGGCCCGGTCACCAGCGCGTCGTCCGCGGCGAGCCTGCGCGCGCTGGTCGAACACCTGGACCTGGGGCCCGTGCACCTCACCGGCCAGGACATCAGTGGTGTGAGCACCTACCGGCTGGCCGCAGAGCACCCCGAGCTCGTCCGCAGCCTCACCGCGATCGAGACCACGCTGCCCGGCTTCGGCTTCGAGGCCCTCGCCGACGTGGCGCACGGCGGCGCGTGGCACGTCGGCTTCCTCGCGGCACCGGGGATCCCGGAGATGCTGCTGGCGGGGCGGGAGCGCGAGTTCCTGACCGGCTTCGCCTTCCCCGCCATGACCGGGACCCCGGGCGCGGTCAGCGACCGGGACGTCGAGGAGTTCACCCGCGTCTACGCCCGTCCCGACGGGCTCCGCGGCACCGTCGGCTTCTACGGCTCGGTGCTCACCGAGGGCGACGAGATCCGGGCGATCGCCGCCCGCGGCCCGCTGCGGGTGCCCGTCCTCGCCGTCGACGCCACCACCGGCGACTTCACCCGCGACACGATGACCCGGGTCGCGGCCGACGTCACCAGCAGGAAGCTCGACGGGGTCGGGCACCTGGTGGCGATGGAGGCCCCCGAGCGCCTCGCCGCCATGCTCCTGGACTTCCACCGCCGGCTGGACTGAGCCGGACCGCCCCGCAGACCGCCCCGTCCCGGGCCGGTGGTCAGCCGGTCCGGGGCCGGCCCACGGCGAGCGGGCTCCACACCTGGGTGGCGGCTGCCGCGTCCTCCAGCAGCACCTGGCGCTCGAACGGCGTCCGGTGCGGGCAGGAGGTGCAGCGCACCTCGTGCGGCACCCGGTCCAGCAGGCAGCACGACGCCCGGCGGGTGAACCGGGTGCCGCGCACGTCGACGTAGCGGGGCGCGGGCAGCGGTTCGCCGACCGCGGCGGCCAGCGGCGCAGCCAGCGCCGTGACCGCGCCGACGTCGCCGACCGCCCGACCCAGCGCGAGCAGCCGGTTGGCCAGCGAGTCGGTGGCGATCGCCCACAGCGGCCGCTCCCGCATCCCGCCCGCCTCGGCGACGGCGGCCACGACCGCGGCCACCGAGCCGCGCAGCTCCCCGGCGAGGTCGGTCCCGGAGCCGGCCGTGGTGGTGGCCGCGATCGGGGTGTGGCCGGCGAGCAGGTGGACCGAGGTGTCGGCCAGCCGCGCCGACAGCCGGACCCCGGTGACCAGCCCCGCGAGCACCGGGGTGAGCAGCACGCTGGAGGCCGAGTACCACCACAGCGTCGCCAGGACCCGGCGGTCGCGGGTGCGCTGCCGCCGGGCCCGGTCGTCGAGCACCTGCGCCGTCCAGTCGGGGTCGGCCAGCCGGACGGCGGGGAGGGCGAGGGCGCCCGGCGGGGCCACCAGACCGAGCACGGCGGCGCCCGGGAGACGGGCCACGACCGCACGCTGGGCCCCGTCGGTGGTCACCGGGACAGTCTGCCGTCCACCGCCGCGCGGTCCGGCCTGACGGGAGGGTGACGGGGGCCATAGGTTGTCCCCCGAGGCAGCGCCGCCTCGACCATGGGCGGCGCCCGGACCCCGGAGGTGCGCGTGAGCGAGACGACCGACGAGCAGACCCCGTCCACCGAGCAGAGCCTGTCCAGCCGCGTGCCGGCGGGCGGCTTCCCGCCGCCGGCCGACTTCGCCGCGACGGCCAACGTCGGGCCGGACGTCTACGAGCGGGCCGCCGCCGACCGGCTCGGCTTCTGGGCCGAGGCGGCTGCCCGGCTGGACTGGGCCGAGCCGTGGACCGAGGTGCTGGACTGGAGCAACCCGCCGTTCGCGAAGTGGTTCGTCGGCGGGAAGCTCAACGTGGCGGTCAACTGCGTCGACCGGCACGTCGACGCCGGCCACGGCGAGAAGGTCGCCTACCACTGGGTCGGCGAGCCCGGCGACACCCGCACGATCACCTACGCCCAGCTCAAGGACGAGGTGTGCCGCACGGCCAACGCCCTCACCTCACTCGGCGTGGCCGCCGGTGACCGGGTGGCCATCTACATGCCGATGATCCCCGAGACGGTGTTCGCGATGCTGGCGTGCGCCCGCATCGGCGCCGTCCACATGGTCGTCTTCGGCGGCTTCTCCCCCGACGCGCTGGCCAGCCGGATCAGCGACGCCGACGCGAAGGTCGTCATCACCGCCGACGGCGGCTACCGGCGCGGGGCACCGAGCGCGCTGAAGCCGAACGTCGACGAGGCGCTGACCAAGGTCGGGGGCGTCCGCAGCGTGCTCGTGGTCAAGCGCACCGAGCAGGACGTCGAGTGGACGCCGGACCGTGACGTCTGGTGGCACGAGCTGGTCGCCGCCCAGTCGGCCGAGCACGAGGCGCAGGCCTTCGACGCCGAGCACCCGCTCTACATCATGTACACGTCCGGGACGACGGCGAAGCCCAAGGGCATCCTGCACACCTCCGGCGGCTACCTGACCCAGATCGCCTACACGCACTGGGCGACCTTCGACCTCAAGGCCGACACCGACGTCTTCTGGACCGCCGCCGACGTCGGCTGGGTCACCGGCCACAGTTACATCGTCTACGGGCCGCTGGCCAACCGGACGACGTCGGTGATGTACGAGGGGACGCCGGACACCCCGCACCAGGGCCGCTGGTGGGACATCGTGGCCGAGTACGGCGTCACGATCCTGTACACCGCACCCACCACGATCCGCACGTTCATGAAGTGGGGCGCGGAGATCCCGGCCGCCGCCGACCTGTCCTCGCTGCGGCTGCTCGGGTCGGTCGGTGAGCCGATCAACCCCGAGGCCTGGCTCTGGTACCACGAGAACATCGGCGGCGGCCGCTGCCCGATCGTGGACACCTGGTGGCAGACCGAGACCGGCGGCCACATGATCACCCCGCTGCCCGGCGCCACCTCGCTCAAGCCGGGCTCGGCGCAGAAGGCCTTCCCCGGGATCGGCGCTGCGGTGGTCGACGAGGAGGGCAACCCCATCGCCCCCGGCGCCACCGGCTACCTGGTGCTGACCGAGCCGTGGCCGTCGATGCTGCGCACCATCTGGGGCGACGACGAGCGCTACAAGGACACCTACTGGTCCCGGTACGGCGAGGGCGTCTACTTCGCCGGCGACGGCGCCAAGCTCGACGAGGACGGCGACATCTGGCTGCTCGGCCGGGTCGACGACGTCATGAACGTCTCCGGGCACCGCATCTCGACCACCGAGGTCGAGTCGGCGCTGGTCAGCCACCCGACGGTGGCCGAGGCGGCGGTCGTGGGCGCCACCGACCCGACGACCGGTCAGGGCATCGTGGCGTTCGTGATCCTGCGCGGGGACGCCGTCGACTCCGGCGAGGACCTGGTGAAGACGCTGCGCCAGCACGTCCGCAAGGAGATCGGCCCGATCGCCAGCCCGCGGCAGATCATGGTCGTGGCCGAGCTGCCGAAGACCCGCTCGGGCAAGATCATGCGCCGGCTGCTGCGCGACATCGCCGAGAACCGGGAGCTGGGCGACGTCTCGACGCTCACCGACTCCTCGGTGATGGACCTGATCAGCGCCAAGCTCCCCGCCACCTCCAGCGAGGACTGACGGAGGACCCCCTGCGGCCCCCGCTGCAGGGGGCCCAGGGCTCCACCCGCCCGAACGCCCGCGCCCCGTCGCCTCCCCGGTGACGGGGCGCGGGCGTGGTGCGCGGCCCTCCGGCGGCGGCGTCACCGGACGTGGTGACGCGAGATGCGCCACGAGCGGGTGATCCGGACCGGCGGCGCCGGCGATCATGCGGCACGATCACCGCAAGGAACGCGTCGCACCCGGCGCAGATCAGAGAGGAGCCACCCGTGGCCCACAGTGTCTCGACGACCCAGTTGGCGGGTCGGCCCACGGGCCCGGCCGAGCCCTCGGTGGGCACGCTCGCCAAGAGCGCGGCAGCCGACGTGTCCACGCTCATCCGCGCGGAGATCGAGCTCGCCAAGACCGAGCTGACCACCTCCGCCAAGCGCGGCGGCATCGGCGCGGCCGCCTTCGCCGCAGCCGGCGTGATGCTCGCCTTCGCCGCCTTCTTCTTCTTCTTCTTCCTGGCCGAGCTGCTCGCGGAGTGGCTCCCCCGCTGGGCCGCCTTCCTGATCGTCTTCGCCCTGCTGGTGCTCCTCGCCGGCGTCGTGGCCTTCATCGGCTACCTCCAGGTCAAGAAGATCAAGAAGCCGGAGAAGACCCTGGAGACGCTGCACGACCTGCCCGACCTGGCCCGCCGCGAGGCCCCCGGCCAGCGTCAGCACGACCTGCCGACCGTGCGCGACGGCAAGGTCGTCGTCGCCGACCCGCACGCGCCGCTGCGCTGAGCACCACCTCCGCACGACCGTGACCGACCCAGGGGCCGGGCAGCCCGACGCCACCAGCGTCCTGCTGCCCGGCCCCTGGGCGCACCGGGACGTGTCCGCCAACGGCGTCCGGCTGCACGCCGCGGAGGCCGGCAGCGGCCCGCTGGTCCTGCTCCTGCACGGCTTCCCCGAGTTCTGGTGGACCTGGCGGCACCAACTGACGGGGCTGGCCGAGGCTGGTTTCCGCGTCGTCGCCCCGGACCTCCGCGGCTTCGGGGCCAGCGACAAGCCCCCGCGCGGCTACGACCTGCCCACCGCCGCCGCGGACGCCGCCGCGGTGGTCCGCGCGCTGGGCGAGACCGAGGCCGTCGTCGTCGGTTCCGACTGGGGTGGACTGGTGGCCTGGACGATGGCCGCCCTGCACCCGCGCAGCGTCCGCCGGCTGGTCATCGTGTCCGCGGCGCACCCCCGCCGGCTGCGGTCCTCGATCACCGACCCCCGGCAGCGGCGGGCCCTGGCCTACGCGCTGCGCTTCCAGCTCCCCCGGCTGCCCGAGCGCCGGCTCACCCGCGCCGACGACGACCCGGTGGCCGACCTGATGCGCCGCTGGGCGGGGCCCGCCTGGGCCGGCACCACCGACTTCGCCGAGGCCGTCGGGCGGTACCGCTCGGCCGCCCGCATCCCCCAGGCCGCCTACGGCGCCATGGAGTACTACCGCTGGGCCGGGCGGTCCCAGCTGCGCCCCGACGGCCTGCGCTACGCCCGCCGGATGGCCGCCCCGATCACCGCCCCCACCCTGCAGCTGCACGGCGCCGCCGACCCCTACGTGCTGCCCTCGACCGCCACCGGCTCGGGCCGCTACGTCGCCGGCGCCTACGAGTGGCGCGAACTCCCCGGCATCGGCCACTTCCCGCACGAGGAGTCCCCCACCGAGGTCACCGCCGCCATCGCCGACTGGGCCCGGGTGACGTGATGGAACGGCCCTGCTGCAGGGGCCCGCGCTGAGCTCGCGAAGCGTGGGGGCAGCAGGGTCCTTCTACTCGCAGGAGCCGGTGTCCACCGGTGCGCTCGAACCGGCGCCGGTGGTCGCCGCGGTGGTCACCTGCGCCACGGTGAGCGCGTAGCCGGTGTCGGGGTCGTCGATCGCGGAGGCGAAGACGACGCCGAGCACGGTGCCGTCGGGGGCGATGAGCGGGCCACCGGAGTTGCCGGCCCGCACCTGGCCGAAGAGGGCGTAGACGTCGCGCTGCACGGTGCCGGTGGAGCGGAAGTCCGGGCCGCTGATCTCGCCGCGGTCGCGCACGCGGGCCGACCCGACGTAGAAGGGCCCACCGCCGGGGTAGCCCATGACGATCGCGTCGGCCCCGGTGTCGACCGGCGACGGGGCGAAGGACAGCGGGACCTGGGGCAGGCCTGGGACGGCGAGCACCGCGACGTCGGTGGCCTCGTCGACGTAGACCGCGGTCGCGTCGTAGACCTCCCCCTCGGCGGTCACCTGCGGGTCGGTCACCCCCGCCAGCACGTGCGCGTTGGTCATCACCCGCTGGTCGGCGTACACGAAGCCCGAGCCGTCGATCTGCTTGGCGCACGAGGTGGCGATCCCGCGGATCTGCACCACCGACCCCTGCACGGCCGCGACCACCGGGCTGGCCAGCAGCGCCGGGTCCGGCGCCGGGACGTCCCGGGCCTCGGTGGGCGTGAGCGGGTCGAGCACGTCGGGCAGGCCGTTGCGGTCGATCGCCTGCCGCAGCGAGTCGTAGAGCGACCGCACCTGGGTGGGCACGGTGTGGTCGACCGCCTGGACCAGCGCCGACTGCCGCACCTGACCGGCGACCCCGGGCAGGGGCGAGCTGGCCAGCGGGGTGGCGACCATCCAGGCCACCAGCAGGACGGCGGCCGCCGAGACCACCGCGCCGGCGACGGCGTCCACCAGCTTCGCCGGCTCCCAGGTGACCCGTTTGCGCACGGCCCGGCCGACGATCCCGGTCAGCAGCTGGCCCAGCAGCGCCCCGGCGAGGACGACGACCAGCGCGACGAACACGCGGGTGACCGAGGAGGTGGCGAGCTCCTCGGAGACCGGCCCGGACAGCTGCGCCCCGACGACCGCTCCGCCGAAGAAGCCGACGAAGGAGGCCGCGGAGACGATCACGCCCTGCCGGAAGCCGGAGAGCGCGAAGACCAGTGCCAGCACGATCAGGACCAGGTCGACGAGGGACACCTCAGGCAGCTCCTGTCCCCGACCCGGCCGCCGGCCGCCCTCCGCCGGGGGTCACGGGGCGCTCACCGTCATGGTGCCGACCTGGCCCAGCGCGAGGTGGAAGCTGCACTCGAAGGGGTAGTCGCCCGGGGCACCGGCGGTGAACTCGATCGTCTTGCTGTCGCCGGGACCGAGGAAGGGGATCTGCTCGGCGATGTCCGCCGGCCCCTTCCCCTTCGTGAAGAGGAAGTTGTGGGTGAGCTGCTCAGCCGTGTTGCGCACGGTCAGCCGCACCGGCCCCGGCGCCACGGTGAAGGCGGCCGGCGTGAACGCGTAGTCGTCACCGGTCTCCAGGGTGATCTCCTGGACGCCGTCCGGCGCGGTGCTCACCACCCCGGCGTCCGCGGACGTCGCGCGGGTCACCTCGGGCAGCGTCGGCTCGGAGTTCGAGCACCCGGTCAGCACCGCGAGCACCAGCGCACCGCTGAGCAGGGCGCCTGCCGGGCCCCGGCGCGGGGTGGTCCGGCGCGCCCCTCGGGTGCGGTCTGCGGCGGAGTTCATGGCCCCGGAACCGTACGCGTGACGACCCCGGGGGCGGTGTCGTCGCCGTCCGTCGGCGCGGCGGCACGGGGGCGCGCCGGCTCCGGTCCACCGGCCGGCGTGGCGAGCGGGCGGACGTCGGTGGTGTCCCAGGGGCGGTCCAGCCCGGCGGCGACCAGCACCGAGTCCAGCAGCATGGCGGTGAAGCCCCAGACGACCATGCCGGCGACGCCGAACGCGGGGCCGACGTAGCCGGTGGAGATGCGCACCCGGAAGCGGTGGGCCGGGTCGACCAGGTCCGCCAGCGGCACCCGCGCGACACGGGCGACCTCACGGGGGTCGCCGGTGGCCACCTCGCGCGGGTCGTCCCACCAGCCGACCACGGGCACGACGAGGTTGTCCGAGTGCCCCAAGAACAGCTCCGGGAGCACGGCGAGCACGCGGACGCCGTCGGGCTCCACCCCTGCCTCCTCGTGGGCCTCGCGCAGCGCCGTCCCGACCGGGAACTCGTCGCCGGGGTCGGCGCCGCCGCCGGGGAAGGCCGGCTGTCCGGCGTGGCTGCGCAGGTGCGGTGACTTCTCGATGAGCAGCACGTCCGGTCCGGCCGGGCCCTCGCCGAACAGGATGAGGACCGCTGAGCGCCGGGCGGTCGCCGAGGGCCGCTCCGTGCGCATCCGCGGCAGCTGCCCGGCGTTGGTCACCAGCCGCTGCACGTGCTCGGGCAGCCCGGCGAGGTCGGCGGCCGGCACGGTCACAGCTGCACCCCGAGGTGGGTGGAGACCAGCTCCCGGAACTCCTCGAGCGAGCGCACCGGGCCGACCTTGACGAAGGCGACCGAGCCGTCGGCGGCCAGGAACGCGGTGAGCGGCAGGTTCTTCACGCCGAGCCCGGTCATCACCTCGGCGGTGCCGTCGAAGGCGCCGGGGAACGTGACCCCTGCGTCGGCGGCGAACGAGGCGGCCTGCGGGATGCCGTCCTGGGTGATCACGCCGACCACCCGGACCTGCTCGCCTGCGACCTCGGCCAGCTCCTGGACCAGCGGGAGCTCCTCCCGGCACGGCCCGCACCAGCTGGCCCAGAGGTTCAGCACGGTGGGCACGCCGGGGGCCTTCGTCAGGTCCAGCGTCCCGCCGCCGAAGCACTCGATCGCCACGGCCGGCAGGTCGCTGGGCGCCGCCGGGGTGTCCGGCTGCGCGGGGCAGGGCTCGAGGTCGGTGGCGACGTCGGCGACCGCCTGGGTGGGCGGGTCGGCCTGCGCGTCGTCGGAGGTGCACCCGGTGAGCAGCGCCAGACCGACCGCCAGGACGGCGACCAGGGCGCGTGGGCCGCGGCTCACTCGGTGTCCGAGGCGGCGGGGGTCTTGACCAGCTTGGCGGCGACCTCGGGGTCCAGCGGGCCGATGCCGTACGAGGGGCACCAGGCCGCCAGCCCGCACGCCCCGCAGGCCGGCTTCTTGGCGTGGCAGACCCGGCGGCCGTGGAAGATCACCCGGTGGGAGAAGTCGGTCCACTCCTTCTTCGGCACGAGCTCGGCGACCTCGGTCTCGACCTTGACCGGGTCCTCCTCGGCCGTCCAGCCGAAGCGGCGCACCAGCCGGCCGAAGTGGGTGTCGACGGTGAGCCCGGGGACACCGAAGGCGTTGCCCAGCACCACGTTGGCGGTCTTGCGGCCGGCGCCGGGCAGCGTCACCAGGTCCGCCATCCGGCCCGGGACGACGCCGTCGAAGCGCTCCACGAGGGCCTGCCCCAGCCCGATGACGGAGTTGGCCTTGGCCCGGAAGAACCCGGTCGGCTTGAGGATCTCCTCCAGCTCGGCCCGGTCGGCCCCGGCGTAGGCGGCGGCGTCGGGGTAGCGGGCGAACAGCGCCGGGGTGACCTTGTTGACCGTCTTGTCGGTGGTCTGCGCCGACAGGACGGTGGCCACCAGCAGCTCCAGCGGGGTGGTGAAGTCCAGCTCGCAGTGCGCGTCGGGGTGGATGACGGCCAGCTCGCGGGCCATCCGGCGGGCCCGGCGGGTGCGGGCCAGCGGGCTCTCCTGCGGGTCGAACGGCGAGACCCCCAGCCGCGCGACCGGACCGGGACGACGGGCCCGGGTGGGCCGCGTGCAGGTCGACGGGTCGGCCGGGGACTCGGCGGACTGGCTGGCGGGCGGGGGGACGGGCCGGGACACGCGTGTGAGGGTAGGCGTCGGGCCTGAGCACCGGCGCCCGTCATACTCGGCGCAGGTGCGTGCTCCGCCACCCGGCCGGAGCGTCCCGACCGCACGACGACGTCGCCCCTCCCGGGCCCTGCCGCCCGGGACGCGCTACCCGGAGGAGGTGCCCGTGGTCGCCCTCATCGTCATCCTGTTCCCACCGTTGCTGATCGCCTTCCTGCTCGTCATGGAGCGGGTGGAGGAGCCGCTGCGGCGCCCCACGTCCCAGCGCGAGGTCGAGGACTTCCTCGGCAGCGCCACCGACGCCGAGGTCAGCACGCTGGCCCACTCCGGCATCCGCCGGGCGATGAGCCGCTGGCGCACCCGCCGCCGCAGCCGGCCCCGCACCGCCCCGCGCCCGGTGCTGACCGACCGGCACGCCGAGCGGGCACCCGAGGAGTCGACCGAACGAGGCCGGCACGCCGGCTGATCTGCAGGCCGGTCACCCAGGAGATGTACATCTCCATGTTCGTCTGCCACTCAGAGTGGGCAGTCCGGTGACTGAGTGCAGTGGTGAGGCGGGCCACAGGCCCTAGACTCATTCAGACGCGGGTCGCCATCGCACCCGTGAGGACGTTGCGAGAGGTGAGCGTGGACGAGGTCCTTGCCCAGTCCGGTCTGTTCCAGGGGCTGTCGGAGGAGGCTGCCGAGCCGGTGGCCAGCGCCCTCGAGACGGTGACGCTCCCCCGCGGCCGGGTGGTCTTCAACGAGGGCGAGTCGGGCGACAGCCTCTACGTCGTCCTCTCCGGCAAGATCAAGCTGTCCCGGCGTGCGCCGGACGGCCGCGAGAACGTGCTGGCCGTCATGGGGCCCTCCGACCAGTTCGGTGAGCTCTCGGTGTTCGACCCGGGCCCGCGCACGGCGACCGCCACGGCCGTCACCGACGTGCGCCTGGCGAAGATGCCCAACCACATGCTGCGCCCGTGGATCACCGCGCACCCGGAGATCGGCGAGCAGCTGCTGCGCGTGCTGGCCCGCCGGCTGCGCCGCACCAACGACTCGGTCGCCGACCTGATCTTCACCGACGTCCCCGGCCGGGTGGCCAAGGCGCTGCTGCAGATGGCCGACCGCTTCGGCAGCCGCGAGACCGACGGCCTGCGCGTGAAGCACGACCTGACGCAG
>NZ_JAPVBH010000005.1:0-124670 GCF_026967795.1 Modestobacter sp. VKM Ac-2986 | reverse complement strand
AGGCGCTGCTGCAGATGGCCGACCGCTTCGGCAGCCGCGAGACCGACGGCCTGCGCGTGAAGCACGACCTGACGCAGAAGGAGCTGGCCCAGCTGGTGGGCGCCTCCCGCGAGACGGTGAACAAGGCGCTGGCCGACTTCGTGCACCGCGGCTGGATCCAGCTGCAGGGCAAGTCCGTCGTCGTCCTCGACGAGGAGCGCCTCCGCCGCCGCGCGCGCTGACGGAGGACCCCCTCGCCCGGCGAGGGGCCTGACGCGAGAGGCCCAGGACCGACCAGGTCCTGGGCCTCTCGCGTGCACACCGTCCCGCGGGACGGCGGGGTTCAGCGGAGCTCGACGGTCAGCTCCACCTCGACGGGTGCGTTCATGGGCAGCTCGGCGACGCCGACGGCGGAACGGGCGTGCTGCCCGGCCTCGCCGAAGACCCGGCCGAGGAACTCGCTGGCCCCGTTGACCACCCGGGGCTGGCCGCTGAAGCCCTCGGCGCTGGCGACGTAGCCGACGACCCGGACGACCCGGGCGACGGCGTCCAGCCCCACCAGGTCGTCGATGGCGGCCAGGGCGTTGAGGGCGCAGACCTTGGCGTCGGCGGCGGCGTCCTCGATGTCGACGGCGCCGCCGACCTTGCCGGTGCGCCGCAGCCCGCCGTCGACGAAGGGCAGCTGACCGGAGGTGAAGACCAGCTGGCCGGTGCGGATGGCCGGCACGTAGGCGGCCACCGGGGCGGCCACCGGGGGCAGCCGCACACCGAGCTCGGCCAGCCGGGCGGTCCAGCTCGTGGGCTGGTCGGGGGCGGTCATCAGTTCGTCGGGCGCTTCAGGTAGGCCACGAGCTGGGTGCCGGAGTCGCCGCTGGGCAGCACCTGCACCAGCTCCCACCCGTCGACGCCCCAGGAGTCCAGGATCGCCTTGGTGTTGTGGATCAGCAGCGGGATGGTGGCGTACTCCCAGGTACGACGGGACGGTTCGCTCATGCCGCGACGCTAGCGCAGGCTCGCACCGGGCCGGACCCGGCGACCGCTCGTACTCTCCTGGGAGTGACCTCCCAGCCTGCGCCCGTGCGGTGCCACGTCGTGACCGGCAAGGGAGGCACCGGCAAGACGACGGTGGCCGCGGCCCTCGCGCTCTCCCTCGCCACCGGCGGCCGGCACGTGCTGCTGGTCGAGACCGAGGGACGCCAGGGCATCGCCCAGCTCTTCGACACCCCGCCGCTGCCCTACGAGGAGCGCCGGGTCGCCGTCGCCCGCGGCGGCGGCGAGGTCAAGGCGCTGGCGATCGACGTCGAGGCGGCCTTCCTCGAGTACCTGGACATGTTCTACAACCTCAAGCGCGCCGGCTACGCCCTGCGGAAGATGGGCGCGGTCGACTTCGCCACCGCGATCGCCCCCGGTCTGCGGGACGTGCTGCTCACCGGCAAGATCAAGGAGGCGGTGACCCGCCGCGGCAAGGACGGTCGCCTCGTCTACGACGCCGTCGTGGTCGACGCCCCGCCCACCGGGCGGATCTCCCGCTTCCTCAACGTCACCGGCGAGGTGGCCGGGCTGGCCCGCTCCGGACCGATCAAGAGCCAGAGCGACGGCGTGATGGCCGTCTTCCGGTCACCGCAGACCGCGGTGCACCTGGTGACCCTGCTGGAGGACATGCCCGTGCAGGAGACCGCCGACGCGATCGACGAGCTCACCGCGCTGCAGCTGCCCGTGGGGTCGGTCATCGTCAACATGGCCACCGAGCCGCTGCTGCCGGCCGACGTCCTGGCCACCACCGCCGCCGGGGAGCTCACCGCGGCCGCCCTGCTGCCCGCGCTCAGCGCCGCCCACGTGTCCGGTGGCGCCGAGGTGGCCGAGGCCCTGGTCGCCGAGTCGGTCGAGCACGCCCGGCGCTGGCAGTCCCAGGACGCACTGCGCGGGGACGTCGAGGCGCTGGGCCGCCCGGTGGTCGAGCTGCCGCTGTCCTCGTCCCCCATCGACCTCGGCTGCCTGTTCGAGCTGGCCGAGCGCCTCGGCGACCTGCAGCCGGCGGTGGCGGCGTGAGCGCGGCCCAGCCGCGCCGGGCCTCGCTCGCCCCGGCCCTCGACCTCGCCGCCCTCGTCTCGGACCCGGCGACCCGGATCATCGTCTGCTGCGGCTCCGGCGGGGTGGGCAAGACGACGACGTCGGCGGCGCTGGCCCTGGCCGCCGCGGAGGCCGGCCGGGAGGTCGTCGTCCTCACCATCGACCCGGCCCGCCGGCTGGCCCAGTCCCTCGGCCTGGTCGAGCTGGACAACGAGCCGCGGCTGGTCGAGACGCCGGGGGCCAGCGGTGAGCTGCACGCGATGATGCTGGACATGAAGCGGACGTTCGACGACGTCGTGTCCGCGCACGCCACGCCCGAGCGGGCGCAGGTGATCTTCGACAACCCCTTCTACCAGGCGCTGTCGTCCTCCTTCGGGGGCACGCAGGAGTACATGGCCATGGAGAAGCTGGGTCAGCTGCGGGCCAGCGAGCGCTGGGACCTCGTCATCGTCGACACCCCGCCGTCGCGCTCGGCGCTGGACTTCCTGGACGCCCCGAACCGGCTGTCCCGCTTCCTCGACGGCACGATGATCCGGCTGCTCACCGCCCCCGCGCGGGCCGGTGGCCGGGCCGGCGTCCGGCTGGTCGGGGCGGGCTTCGCCCTCTTCAGCCGGATCATCAGCAAGATCCTGGGCGGCCAGCTGCTCAACGACATCTCCGCCTTCGTCTCCGCACTGGACACCATGTTCGGCGGCTTCCGCGAGCGCGCCGACGCCACCTACCAGCTGCTCCGCCAGCCCGGGACGGCGTTCGTGGTCGTGGCCGCGCCCGAGCCGGACGCGCTGCGCGAGGCCTCCTACTTCGTCGACCGGCTCTCCAGCGAGGGCATGCCGCTGGCCGGCCTGGTCGTCAACCGCACCCACCCGCCGGCGACGACGGGGCTGTCGGCGACCCGTGCCGAGGCCGCGGCCGAGGCGGTCGCCGAGGCCGGCGGTCCCGGCGCCGAGCTGGCGGCGGGGGCGCTGCGGGTGCACGCCGAGCGGATGACGGTGGCCATCCGTGAGCAGCGGCTGGCCGACCGGTTCAGCAGCGCGCACCCCGAGGTCGCGATCCGCACCGTGCCGGCCGCGGCCGGCGACGTGCACGACCTCGAGGGCCTGCGGGTGATGGGCCGGGCACTGCTGGCCGACGAGGACGACACCGGCACCGGCACCCCCCGCAGCCGGGTGCTGCCGGCACGCCCCCCGGCTGCCTGACCCCCGGGCTCAGCCCAGCAGCGCCCGGGACGTGCGCAGGCCGGCGCGGACGTCGTCCAGCTCGCCGGCCTCCGACCACAGCTCGGCCCACTCGTTGTCGTCGTCGGTCAGGCCCCGGTCGAGCACGGCCCGGGCCAGGTTCCGGAGCGGCCCGGTGACCGGCACCCGACCGGCGTCCAGCACCTCCTGTGCCGTCGGGTCGGCGGGCCGGACACCACCGGCCACGCAGGCGACCAGCACCGCGGCCGCCAGCCCGGCGCTCATCTCCGGCGACTCCAGCTCGCCGTCCCGGTCCAGCGCGGCGGACAGCGCCTCGTGCAGTGACGCCGCCGGGTCGGCGCTCTCCCCGAGGTCGCCGACGAAGTCAGCCGCGTCGTCGGACTCGAAGACGTCGGTGCCCCAGCTGCCCATGCGCGCGAGTGTCCCCGGCGGCGGAGTGGGGGTGGGGCGGGCGTGACGCACGGTGCACCTGAGCACCCGGTGTCCCCCGATCGTGTCCTGGTCACCGGCGGGTCTGGACCGTGATCGTCACGCCCCGTTAGCGTCCGCCCGACCTGTTCCGTCGGAGGGATGACACCCGCATGAGCACTGCCCCCGAGATCGACGCCCCGCCCGGCGACACGACCACGACCGCACCCCCGCTGGGCCTGTTCGGGACCGGCACGGTGCCCGCGGCCGCGGACCTGCCGGTCGAGATCCCGGTCGACCTGACCGGCATGGACGCCGACGACCGGGCGCGCACGAAGGTCATCACCTCGGCGATCCGGCAGCGCTCCCAGGAGCTGCGCCGCGACCACCCGGTGCTGCGCCACCAGGACGCGCTCGGGCTCGCCGCCTTCTCGGTGGCCCTGCTGGGCTTCGTCGGCAGCGGCGCGCTCTACCTGACCGGCGTCCTGCCCTGGTACGTGACGCTGTTCGTCTCCGCCGCCTTCGCCGCGATCGGCCACGAGGTCGAGCACGACCTCATCCACGCCCTGTACTTCCGCCGCCGCAAGGCCGTGCGCTACGCCCTGCTCTACGCCGTCTGGGCGTTCCGGCCCTACACGATCAACCCGGTGTACCGGATCCGGCTGCACCTGCGGCACCACGCCTACTCGGGCCTGCCGGACGACATCGAGGAGGTGTCGATCACCAACGGCAAGCCGTGGGGCCTGGTGCGGCTGTACAGCCTGCTCGACCCCTACGTGCCGGCGATGATCCGGATCGTGTCCACGAAGCCGGTCGACGAGGAGGACGCGCTGTGGCGGCGCACCATCCTCAAGGCCAGCATCGGCCTGACCCCGGTCGCGATCACCATCTGGTACGGCTTCCTCGTCCTGCACCTGGCCTCGTGGCTGGGCGCGGCCGTGCCCGCCGGCCTGCTGCACGCGCTCACCGTGCTCACCGTCGTGTGGGTCGGCCCCAACGTGTGGCGCGGCTTCTGCCTGCACTTCATCAGCAGCAACATGCACTACCAGGGCGACGTCGAGCAGGGCAACGTCCTGCAGCAGACCCAGGTGTTCAACAAGTGGTACCTGGCGCCGTTCCAGGTGTTCTGCGCCAACTTCGGCAGCACCCACCCGATCCACCACTTCTACGTGGCCGACCCGTTCTACGTCCGCCAGCTCATGGAGCGCGACATCCACCCGGTGCTCGCGGCCAACGGCGTCCGGTTCAACGACATGGGCACCTTCGCCCGGGCCAACCGGTACGCCAAGGACTGACCGGCACCGACCACGACGGGGGCGCTCCTGGGACCAGGCTGTGAGCGCCCCCGGCGCGTCGCCCGGCGGGCCCGCGCGTCGGGTCCCGAGCCGGACACGGGGCGGGCTCGGACAGGTACCTTGGCCTGCGATGTCCGAGTCTGCTCCCTCCCGTGTCGGCGCCCTGGCGAAGCTCCTCATCGCCCTGGTCGTCGCCGGTGGCCTGGTCGCCGCCGTGCTGTTGCCCTTCGTCGGAGGGGCGGGCCTGATCGCCCGCAACTCGACGACACTGCTCGACGCCCTGCCGGTCGAGCTGACCGACAAGACGCCGAACGGGAACACGAAGGTGCTGGCCGCCAACGGCGAGCTGATCACCGAGTTCTACGAGAACAACCGGACGCCGGCAGCGGCGGACCAGATCGCGCCGATCATGAAGCAGGCGATCGTCGACATCGAGGACTCGCGCTTCTACGAGCACAAGGGCGTCGACGCCCAGGGCACCCTGCGCGCGCTGGCCAAGAACCTGGCCGCCGGCGGGGTCCAGGAGGGTGGTTCGACGCTCACCCAGCAGCTGGTGAAGCAGACCCTGCTGCAGACGGCCCCCACCGCGGCCGAGGCGCGGGCGGCCACCGAGCAGTCGGTGGGCCGCAAGCTCAAGGAGGCCCGGCTGGCGCTGGCCCTGGAGCAGACCTACTCCAAGGACGAGATCCTCACCCGCTACCTCAACATCGCCTACTTCGGGCACGGTGCCTACGGCATCGAGGCCGCTGCGCGCACCTACTTCAGCGTCGGCGCCGCCGAGCTGACCCTGCCCCAGGCAGCGGTGCTGGCCGGCCTGGTGCAGAGCCCGACGAACGACGACCCGCTGCTCTACCCCGAGGCCGCCCAGACCCGGCGCAACCAGGTGCTGCAGCGGATGCACGACCTCGGCCACGGCGGCGGCGGTCAGGTCGACCAGCCGATGACCGACCAGGAGCTGACCGACCTCACGGCCGCCCCGGTCCAGACGGCCGAGGGTCCCCGGCCGCCGAACGGGTGCGCCAACGCGACCATCGCCGGCTACTTCTGCGACTTCGTCAAGGGCCAGCTCAACGGCCTCGGCCTGGACGACCGCGAGCTCGCCAACGGCGGCTACACGATCCAGACGACGCTCGACGCCGACCTGCAGCGCTCCGGCGACAGCGCCGTGCTGAACACCCTCCCGATGGGAGACGCCCTGGCCGGCACGTTCACCGCCGTCGAGCCGGGCACCGGGAAGCTGCTGGCGATGAGCGTCAACCGGCGCTTCGGCTGTGAGCGTGCCGTCGACCGCGCCTGCGAGGCCGTGAACCTCAACGTCGGGGCCAGCAAGGGCGCCGGGTCCACCTACAAGGTGTTCACCGCGGCCGCCGCGCTCATCGAGGGCTACGGCGCGAACTACACCCAGACGACGCCCGAGCCCTACATCTCCAAGCTCTTCAAGGACACCGACCCCGACACCGGCCGGCTGCGGCCCTGGCCGGTGCAGAACGTCGGCAACAACTACCCGCCGACGCTGAACATGCGCGACGCCCTGGTGCGGTCGTCGAACACCTACTTCGTCGCCCTCGAGGACAAGCTCGGCAGCGTCGAGAAGCCGGTGCGCACCGCGCAGGCGATGGGCCTGAAGTCCCTGGACCCGATCGCCGACGAGATCATCGCCCAGAACCGCGGGTCGTTCACCCTCGGCCCGGACGCCACCAGCCCGCTCTACCTGGCCAGCGCGTACTCGACGCTGGGCGGCAACGGCACCCAGTGCGACCCGATCGCGGTGACCCAGGTGCTGACCTCGAACGGTCAGCCGCTCACCGGCGACGACGGCCAGCCGCTGGTGAAGAACGACAACTGCACGCCCGAGGCCATCCCGCCGGGCGTGGCGACCACGCTCAACCAGATCCTCATCGGTGACACCGAGAGCCCGTTCGGCACCGCCCGGACCGCGGCGATCCCCGGTCACCAGATCGCCGGCAAGACCGGTACCGCCCAGGACAACATCTCGGTGACCTTCGTGGGCTACACCCCGAAGTACTCCGCCAGCGTCATGGTGTTCAACCCCACCAGCAACGACAACGTCGGCGGCTTCGGTGGTGGCAAGGGCGCGACCATCTGGCGCGACGCCATGCGGCCGATCCTGACCAGCCAGGCGCCCACCCCGTTCCCGGAGGCCGACCCGGTCGTGTCCGCGGGCAACCGGCCGGCGGTCCCCGGCTGCAACAGCGCCAGCGTGTGCGAGGACACCCTGCGTCAGGCCGGCTTCCGGCCCGTCACCTCCCGGGTGAGCAGCTCGCAGCCCGCCGGCACCTTGCTGGGCACCAGCCCGTCCGCCGGCTCCGAGGCCGAGGCCGGCCAGGTCGTCACCATCCGCGTCAGCGACGGGTCGGGTGTCCGCACCCGGGCTCCCCGTCCGTCCCGGCCGGCTCCGGCTCCGGCTCCGGCGGCGCCTGCCCCGGCACCCGCCCCGGCGCCGGCTCCGGCCCCCGCGCCGGCTCCGGCCCCCGCGCCGGCCCCAGGCCCCGCGCCGATCCCGCAGCCGCCCACCGGCTGACCGTCAGCCCCGACTGACCGACCCACGAACGACGACGGCTCCCCGGTCACCGACCGGGGAGCCGTCGTCGTCGGTGCCCGCCGCAGGCCTGCGCGGCGGGACCCTGCTCAGCCGAGCTGGCGGCGCACCTCCGCGGCGACGCGGCCGCCCTCGGCCCGGCCGGCGACCCGGCCGGTGACCGCGCCCATCACCTTGCCCATGTCCTTCATCCCGGTGGCCCCGGTCGTGGTGACGACGTCGGCGACCAGCGCGGCGAGGTCGGCGTCGGTGAGCTGGGCGGGCAGGTAGGCGGCGACCACGCCCTCCTCGGCGCGCTCCCGCTCGGCCTGCTCGGTCCGGCCGGCACCGGCGAATGCCTCGGCCGCCTCGCGGCGCTTCTTCGCCTCGCGACGCAGCACCGCCTGGACCTCGTCGTCGGACAGCTCGCGGGCCTCCTTGCCGGACACCTCCTCGGCGGTCACGGCGGAGAGCACCATGCGCAGGGTCGCGGTGGTCAGCTCGTCGCGGCCCTTCATGGCAGTGGTCAGGTCGGTACGCAGTCGGTCCTTCAGCTCGCTCACGCTCCGCAGCCTGCCACCTCACCCGGCAGTGGGACGACGCAGTTCCTGCGCCGCCCTACGCTGCGGGCATGCGCACCACGACCGCCGTCCCCGCAGCCGTGCTGGCCACCGGAGCCGCCACGGTGGCCTACGCGAGCCTGGTCGAGCGGACGCGGTGGACGCTGCGGCGCTTCGACGTCCCGGTGCTGCCGCCGGGCTCGGCCCCGCTGCGGGTGCTGCAGCTGTCGGACCTGCACATGACCGCGGGGCAGACGGGCAAGCAGGCGTTCGTCGCGGGTCTGGCCGCGCTGGAGCCGGACCTGGTGGTCACCACCGGGGACAACCTGGCCGGCGCGGACGCCGTCCCGCCGACGCTGCGCGCCCTGGAGCCCCTGCTCGACCTCCCCGGGGCCTTCGTGCTGTCCAGCAACGACTACTACGGCCCGACGCCGAAGAACCCGCTCAAGTACTTCAAGAAGGACCACCGGAAGGTCTTCGGGGAACCGCTGCCCTGGCAGGAGCTCCGCGACGGCATGACCGCCCGCGGGTGGCTGGACCTGACCAACACCACCGGCGGGCTCACGGTGGCCGGTGTCCGGATCGCCTTCGCCGGGGTCGACGACCCGCACCTGCAGCTGGACCGGTACGACGAGGTCGCCGGCCCGGCCGACCCGGGAGCCGACGTGCGGTTGGGCCTGGTCCACTCCCCCGAGCCCCGGGTGCTCGACCGGTTCGCCGGCGACGGCTACGACCTGCTGCTGTGCGGGCACACCCACGGCGGCCAGCTGCGCATCCCCTTCTACGGGGCCCTGGTCACCAACTGCGGCATCGACCGGCAGCACGTCCGCTGGCTGCACCGGTGGACCGAGCCGACGGCGGCGCACCCGACCGGCACCTGGCTGCACGTGTCGGCGGGGCTGGGCACCAGCCCGTACGCGCCCTACCGGCTGGCCTGCCCTCCGGAGGCCACCCTGCTCACACTGACCCCCCGCGCGTAGCCCGCCCGCCGGGTCCCTGCGAGGAGGCCGAGGGCATCGGTTACAGTTGTCGACGCACCTCGGGGTGTGGCGCAGCTTGGTAGCGCGCGTCGTTCGGGACGACGAGGCCGCAGGTTCAAATCCTGTCACCCCGACCAGCCACTCAGGGACCGCCTCCGGGCGGTCCCTGAGTCGTTCGCGGCACAGTTTCCGTACAGGCCCCGGCGGGCACAGTGGCCGCTGATGACCGAATGGCTGCTCCTCCTCGCGGCTGTGCTGTTGACCGCGCTCACCGGGTTCTTCGTCGCAGCCGAGTTCTCCTTCACCTCCGTCGACCGCGGCCAGGCCGAGCGGGCCGCAGCGGCCGGCGACAAGGGCGCTGACGGCGTCCTCAAAGCACTGCGCAGCCTGTCCACCGAGCTGTCCGCCGCCCAGCTCGGGATCACGCTGACCACGCTGATCGTCGGCTTCCTGGCCGAGCCGGCGCTGGGCGGGCTGCTGGAGCCGGTGCTCACCGACCTCGGCCTGCCCGAGGGGGCGGTCGCACCGATCGCGGTCACCGTGGGCATCGCGCTGGCGACGTTCCTGCAGATGATCCTGGGCGAACTGGGGCCGAAGAACCTGGCCATCGCCCGGCCGCTGGGCACCGCCGTCCTCGTCGCCCCGGGCATGCGCCTGTTCACGACGATCACCGGCCCGCTGGTTCGCGTCCTGCAGCGGCTGGCCAACGCGATCGTGCGCCGGCTGGGCTTCGAGCCCAAGGAGGAGCTCGACGACACCCGCGGTGCCGAGGAGCTGGCCGCGGTCGCCCGCCGCTCGGCCGAGGAGGGCGACCTCTCCCCCGTCGCCGCCCGGCTGCTGGGCCGCTCGCTGGGCCTGCGCGACAAGTTCGCCACCGACGTGATGACCCCGCGCACCCGGCTGTGGACGCTCAGCGCCTCCGCCACCGCGGCCGACGTCATCGACGCCGCGATCCGCTCGGGCAACTCCCGGTTCCCCGTCTACGGCGCCGACCTCGACGAGGTCACCGGCGTCGTGCACGTGAAGAACGCCGTCGCCGTCCCCGAGGAGGAGCGGCTGCAGCGCACCGCCGGGGAGCTGGCGGCACCGGTGCTGGCCGTCCCGTCGTCGCTGCGGCTGGACCCGCTGCTGGACCTGCTGCGCGAGCAGGGCCTGCAACTGGCCCTCGTCGTCGACGAGTGGGGCGCCACCCACGGCATCGTGACGCTGGAGGACATCGTCGAGGAGCTGGTCGGTGAGATCACCGACGAGACCGACCGCCCGCTGCGCCAGCTGCGCCGGGACGGCGAGGACTGGGTGCTGTCGGGCCTGCTGCGACCCGACGAGGTGCGCGACCGCACCGGCATCACCGTCCCCGAGGGCCGCTACGAGACCGTCGCCGGGTTCGTGGTGGAGCGGTTGCGCCGACTGCCCGAGGTGGGTGAGCAGGTGGCGATCGAGGGCTGGATGCTGACCGTCGCCGAGGTCGACGGGCGCCGGCTGTCCCGGCTGCGCGCCACCCCGGTGCCGGTCGAGGAGGACCCCGACCTCACCGACGAGTCGCGCCACTCCGGCGCGACCGCCAGCCGTGAGCGGGAGGTGGCGCAGGCATGAGCGACATCGTGAGCCTCCTGATCCTGGTGGCGCTGCTGCTGGGCAACGCGTTCTTCGTCGCCGCGGAGTTCGCCCTGGTGTCGGCGCGGGCCGACCAGATCGAGCCGCGCGCCGAGGCCGGGTCCGTCCGGGCCCAGAAGACGCTGGCCGCGATGCGCAACGTGTCGCAGATGATGGCCGGCGCCCAGCTGGGCATCACGCTGTGCTCGCTGGGGCTGGGCGCGATCGGCGAGCCGGCCGTCGCGCACCTGATCGAACCGGTGCTGCACGCCGTCCACGTGCCCGACGCCCTGCTGCACCCCATCGCGCTGGTGATCGCGCTGTCGCTGGTCACCGTGCTGCACATGGTGCTCGGCGAGATGGTGCCCAAGAACATCACCATCGCCGGCCCGACCAACGCCGCGATCGTGCTGGGCCCGCCCCTGGCGTTCATGGTGCGGCTGCTCAAGCCGTTCATCTGGTTCTTCAACACGGTGGCCAACGCGTTCGTGCGGCTGTTCGGCGTCACGCCGACCGACGAGGTGGCGGCCAGCTTCGACCGGACGGAGATCCAGTCGATGATCACCCAGTCCCGGAAGGAGGGGCTGCTGGGCACCGAGGTCAGCGAGCTGGCCGCGGGTGCCCTCACGTTCGAGCAGCACGACGTCGGGTCGGTGCTCATGCGCGTCGAGTCGCTGGTCACCGTGCCCCGCGACTCCACGCCCCGGCAGCTGGAGGCCGTCGTCGCCGAGCACGGCTACAGCCGCTACCCGGTGCGCGGCGCGGACGGCGAGCTGACCGGCTACGTGCACGTCAAGGACATCCTGGGCTCCGGGCCGAGCATGCGGGACCACGTGGTGCCCGACCAGTCCGTGAAGGCCTTCGTCGAGCTCACCCCGGCCGAGCCGCTGCCCGAGGTGCTGCAGGAGATGCGCCGCTCCGGCTCGCACCTGGGCCGGGTCGTCGAGGACGGCCGCACCATCGGCCTGGTGGCCCTGGAGGACGTGCTCGAGCAGCTGATCGGCGACGTCCGCAGCGCCGACGTCGTCCCGCCGAAGCCGACGCCGAGGCCGAAGGCCCGCGGGCGGACGTCGGCTCCGGCCGGGGCGGGTGCCGGCGGGAGGTGACCTCCCGCCGGCCCCGGCTCACCGGCGGGCGAGCCGGGGCGGGAGCACCATCCGCCGGACGTCGACCAGGGCGAGCGCGGCCAGCCCCAGGACCGGCAGCAGGGTGACCTGCAGCAGCCCGGCGCCGGCCCAGTCGAAGGCGGTCTTCCCCGGCTCGGTCGTCCGAGGGGTGGTGGCAGAGGACATGGGGCACTCCTGACGGCGTCGACACTGACGTTGTCCGCGAGACGGACGAGTGTCCGTTGACCTAAGATGGTGAGGCAGGTCACCGTCCCCGGTCAAGACGTGCCGTCGTGCCGGGGCACCGCGAGCCGGCGCACGGGGCCGAGGGGGAGGATGCAGCGGTGACCGCCGAGCCGACCGTGCCCACCCCTGCCCCGGCCCTGCCCGCCGACGTCACCGCGCGCTGGCAGGCCCGCTTCCGCGCCCCGCGGGTCAGCCTCCCGGACTGGGCGGAGGACGCCCCTCACCGCAACGTCTACTCCTCCGACGTCAGCGGCGTGGTCGAGCAGTACGTCTGGGACCGCGACACCGACGTCCACCGGCAGGTCACCGACCGCGCCAACGGGACGCTGTCGGCCACCCTGAGCCCGGACGGCGAGACCATCTGGTGGTTCGCCGACACCGACGGCGACGAGTTCGGTGTCTGGATGACCCAGCCCTTCACCGGTGGCCCGGACACCGTCGCGCTGCCCGAGGTGGGCCCCGCCTACCCGGCCGGGCTGGAGCTGGGGCGCCGGTACCTGGCCGTGGGGCGCTCCACCGACGACGGCAGCGAGCTGTGGCTCGGCCCGGTGGGCGGCAGCCCCGCGGTCTTCTACACGACCCCCGACACCGCCGGTGTCGACGCGCTGTCGCGCGACGACGAGCTGCTGGTCTTCTCCCACTCCGAGCACGGCGACCCCCGCTACCCCGCACTCCGGGTCCTGCGCACCGAGGACCTGTCGCTGGTGGCCGACAAGTGGGACGGCGAGGGCCGCGGCCTGCACGCGCTGAGCTTCTCCCCCGTCCCCGGCGACCAGCGGCTGCTCGTGGGCCACGAGCGCCGCGGCCGCGAGGAGCTGCTGATCTGGGACGTCGTCAGCGGCGAGGAGACCGAGCTGGTGCTCGACCTGCCCGGGGACGTGACCGCCGGCTGGTACCCCGACGGCTCCGCGCTGCTGGTCGGCCACGACCACGCCGCCCGCAGCGAGCTGTACCGCTACGACCTCACCGCCGGGACCCTGGAGCAGCTGGAAACCCCGCGCGGCGTGGTCCGGGGCGCCACCGCCCGCCCCGACGGCAGCGTCGAGCTGGCCTGGTCGAACGCCCAGGAACCGCCGGTGATCCGTCGCGCCGACGGCCCGGTGGTGCTGGCCGCCCCCGGCGAGGAGCCGCCGGCGGCCTACCCGGTCGAGGACCGCTGGGTCCCCGGCCCGGGCGGTGACGTGCACGCGCTGCTGGTGCGCCCGGCCGGTGAGGGCCCGCACGCGACGGCCTTCCTGGTGCACGGCGGCCCCGAGTCCCAGGACGACGACTCCTACCGCGCCCGGCGCGCGGCCTACGTCGACGCCGGCTACGCGGTGGTGCACGTGAACTACCGCGGCTCGACCGGCTACGGCAGCGAGTGGCGCGACGCGCTCACCGGCCGGCCCGGGCTCACCGAGCTCGAGGACGTCGCCGCGGTGTACGACGCGCTGGTCGCCGAGGGCGTGGTCGACCCGCAGCGCACCATCCTCACCGGCGGCTCGTGGGGCGGCTTCCTCACCCTGCTCGGCCTGGGCACCCAGCCGGACCGCTGGACGGCGGGCATCGCCGAGGTCCCGGTGGCCGACTACCTGGCCGCCTACGAGGACGAGATGGAGGGGCTGCGGGCCTACGACCGGGCGCTGTTCGGCGGCTCACCGGACGAGGTGCGCGACGTCTACGTGCGCAGCTCACCGCTGACCTACGTCGACGCCGTGGCCGCGCCGGTGCTCGTGGTGGCCGGCGCGAACGACCCGCGGTGCCCGATCCGGCAGATCGACAACTACCTGGCCGCGCTCGAGCAGCGGGGCAAGGCGCACGAGGTGTACCGCTTCGACGCCGGCCACGGCTCGCTGGTGATCGAGGAGACGATCCGCCAGGTCGAGGTGGCGCTCTCCTTCGCCCTCCGCCACGTCACCCCCTGACCGGGGCGCCCCGGAGGGCCGTGTTCGCGGACATGGCCCTCCCGGGGCGTCGGCGCCCCCGGTGGTCAGTGGACGGCGAGGACGTCCGCTGAGGCGGGGGGCGCGGCCGGCGTGCGGACGGCCGCCCGCACCGGCAGGCAGACCAGCAGGACGAGCATGAACAGCACGTAGGTCTCCTCGCCCAGCCCGCCGAGCAGACCCGGCTGGTGCGGCTGGTCCTTGCCCGGGTCGCCGTAGTACCAGAGCGTCCCGACGCAGAGCGAGGCCGTGACCACCGCGGCGGTCGCACCGGCCAGCCGGGCCACGACCCGCGGCCGGCCGCCCAGCGGGGACCCGACCACCGGCGCCCCGGCGGCCACGTCGACCAGGACCGCGACGGCGGGCACCAGCCAGTAGAGGTGGTGGGTCCACGACACCGGGCTGACCAGGCAGCTCACCAGCCCGACCAGGGTGACCGCGGTCAGCAGGTCACCGGCGTGGTGCGCCCGCACGGCCCGGCGCATGCCGACGACCCCCACGACCAGCACCAGCACCGCCCACAGCAGCCGACCGGGGTCGGCCGGGTGCGCCAGCCGGGCCACGGCACCCATCAGCGACTGGTTGGAGATCTGGTCCAGCTCGCCGACCCGGCCGGTCTCCCACAGCGTCGTCCCCCAGAACTGCACCGACAGCTGCGGGGAGACCAGGAAAGCCAGCAGGGCGGTGAGGACGGCGGTGCCGGCGGCCACCCCGGCCGCCCGCCACTGCCGGGTGAGCGCCAGGTACAGCACGAACACCGCGGGGGTCAGCTTGACCGCGATCGCCAGCCCGGTGCCCACGCCGGCCCACCGCCAGCCGCGCCGCAGGGCCAGCACGTCGGCGGCGACCAGCCCGCCGAGCAGCAGGTTCACCTGACCGAAGCCGATCGTCTCCCGCACCGGCTCCATGAGCAGCACCACCGGGACGGCCAGGGCGACGGCGAACCACGGCGCCCACCCCCGCCGGCGGGCCAGCGGCACGACGAACCAGGCGGTGAGCAGCACGACCAGCGCGACGTTGACCGTCGTGTAGACCGCCGCTGCCTGGGCGTACGTCAGCGCCGCCAGCGGGGTCATCAGCAGGGCGGCGAACGGCGGGTAGGTGAAGCCGTAGCCGGTGCCGTCCAGGTCGAAGGCGTAGAGCGGCTGCCCGTCGAGCCACCAGGTGACCGCGCCCTGGTAGACCCGCAGGTCGAACCAGTCCTTGTAGGACGGGTAGGGGACCTGGTGGGACACCACCCAGACCGCGAGGCCGACCGTGGCGGCCAGCGCCAGCCGGACGACGGTGTCCCGCGGTCGGGCCGGCGGGCCCAGGAGCTCCCGCACCGCCCTCCCCACCTGCCCTCCCCCGCGCACGCGGAGGAGGGTAGCGGTGGGACGGCGGCCGGCCCGGCCGCCGGGCGGACCGGTCAGCGTCGGGCGAGCAGCAGTTCGGCGATCTGCACGGTGTTGAGCGCCGCGCCCTTGCGCAGGTTGTCGTTGCTGACGAACAGCGCCAGGCCGCGCCCACCGTCGACGCCCTCGTCCTGCCGGATCCGGCCGACGAAGCTCGGGTCGGCACCGGCCGCCTGCAGCGGGGTGGGCACGCCGGTGAGCTGGACGCCGGGCGCCTGCTCGAGCAGCTCGGTCGCCCGCTCAGGCGACAGCGGCCGGGCGAACTCGACGTTCAGCGACAGCGAGTGCCCGGTGAAGACCGGCACGCGGACGCAGGTGCCGGACACCCGCAGCTCCGGGATGCCGAGGATCTTGCGGCTCTCGTTGCGGAGCTTCTGCTCCTCGTCGGTCTCGAAGCTGCCGTCGTCGACGATCGACCCGGCCAGCGGGATCACGTTGTAGGCGATCGGGCGGACGAACTTCACCGGCTCGGGGCCGGTGACCGCCGACCCGTCGTGGGTGTACTCCGCGGCCTTGTCGACCACGGCCTTGACCTGGCCGTCCAGCTCCTCGACGCCGGCCAGCCCGGCACCGGAGACGGCCTGGTAGGTGCTGGCGACGATGCGGACCAGGCCGGCCTCGTCGTGCAGCGGGCGCAGCACCGGCATCGCGGCCATGGTGGTGCAGTTCGGGTTGGCGATGATGCCCTTGGGGACCGAGTCCAGCGCGTGCGGGTTGACCTCGCTGACCACCAACGGGACGTCGGGGTCGCGGCGCCAGGCCGAGCTGTTGTCGATGACGGTGACCCCGGCGGCGGCGAACCGCGGCGCCTGCTCCTTGGAGGTCGCGCCACCGGCGGAGAAGATCGCGATGTCCAGCCCGGTGGGGTCGGCGGTGGCGGCGTCCTCAACGGTGATCTCGCCACCGGCCCACGGCAGCGTGCTGCCGGCGGACCGGGCCGAGGCGAAGAAGCGCAGCTCGGCGAGGGGGAAGTCACGCTCGGCGAGCAGCCGGCGCACCACGGCGCCGACCTGACCGGTGGCGCCGACCACGCCGACCCGCAGGCCGTCGGTGGAGAAGGCGGTCATCGTCCGGTACCCCCGTAGACCACGGCCTCGACGTCCGAGCCGAGGTCGAACGCGTCGTGCACCGCGCGGACGGCGACGTCCACCTCAGTGTCCCGGCAGACCACCGAGATGCGGATCTCGGAGGTGCTGATCAGCTCCAGGTTGACCCCGGCGTCGGCGAGCGCGCCGAAGAACTTGGCCGAGACGCCCGGGTGGGAGCGCATCCCCGCACCGACCAGCGACACCTTGCCGATGTGCTGGTCGAAGCCGACCCCGGTGTAGCCGACCGTGTGCTTGACCCGCTCGAGTGCGGCGATGGCCGCCGGGCCGTCGCTCTTGGGCAGGGTGAAGGAGATGTCGGTCAGCTTCGCCTCGGTGGAGACGTTCTGCACGATCATGTCGATGTTGATCTCGGCGTCGGCCAGCACGCGGAAGATCTGGGCCGCCTCGCCCGGCCGGTCGGGGACGCCGGAGACGGTGATCTTGCCCTCACTCCGGTCGTGCGCAACGCCGGTGATGATCGCCTGTTCCACGGTGAGGTCCTCCATCGAGCCGGCCACGATCGTGCCGGGGAGCTGTGAGTAGGAGCTGCGGACGTGCACCGGGATGCCGTACCGGCGGGCGTACTCGACGCAGCGGAGCATGAGGACCTTGGCGCCCGAGGCCGCCATCTCCAGCATCTCCTCGTAGGTGATGGTGTCCAGCCGCCGCGCGTTGGGGACGATCCGCGGGTCGGCGGTGAAGACGCCGTCCACGTCGGTGTAGATCTCGCAGACGTCGGCGTGCAGCGCCGCGGCCACCGCGACGGCGGTGGTGTCCGAGCCGCCGCGGCCGAGGGTGGTGACGTCCTTGGTGTCCTGGCTGACGCCCTGGAAGCCGGCGACGATGACGATCGAGCCCTCGTCCAGCGCGCTGCGCAGCCGGCCGGGCGTGACGTCGATGATCCGCGCCTTGCCGTGGCTGGACGTGGTGATCACGCCCGCCTGCGAGCCGGTGAAGGACCGCGCCTCGTAGCCGTGGGTCGAGATCGCGATGGCCAGCAGCGCCATCGAGATCCGCTCGCCCGCGGTGAGCAGCATGTCCAGCTCGCGGCCCGGCGGGTCGGCGGTGATCTGGCTGGCCTGGTCGAGGAGCTCGTCGGTGGTGTCGCCCATGGCGGAGACGACGACGACCACGTCGTCGCCGTTCTTCTTCGCCTCGACGATCCGCTCCGCCACGCGCTTGACACGCTCGGGGTTGGCGACGGAGGAACCGCCGTACTTCTGCACGACCAGGGCCACGGCCCCAGGCTACCGGCGCGGACCGACCGGTCCCACCAGCGCCGTTCCCGCGCTCACCTGGTGGGACGCCGTCCGGGGCCCGTGCGGGTGAGGGGACGTTCCCCTGCGGGCCCGGACGCGGTTGGATCACCGCGTGACCGACCCCGAGGACTGGCTGCTGACCGGCGCCGAGCGCGACAACCCGGACACCGCCATCCCCGCGTGGACGGCGGGGAACCTCGCCGAGCCGCTGGTGCACGGCGTGGCCTACTTCGACCGCCTGGTCACCGCGGTGCAGGGCCTCGAGCCCGGCGACCACCTGTTCTTCACCGACTGGCGGGGCGACCCCGACGAGCGGCTGCGCGACGACGGCCCGACCGTGGGCGAGCTCTTCGCCGACGCCGCCCGGCGCGGGGTGGTCGTGCGCGGGCTCATCTGGCGGTCGCACTGGGACGCGCTCAGCTTCAGCAAGGCGGAGAACGCCTCGTTGGACGCGGCCATCGAGGAGGCCGGCGGCGTCGTGGTGCTCGACCAGCGCGTGCGCCGGATGGGCAGCCACCACCAGAAGTTCGTCGTCCTGCGGCACGTCGGCCGGCCCGAGCGCGACGTCGCCTTCGCCGGCGGCATCGACCTGGGCCACTCCCGCCGGGACGACGGCGACCACCTCGGCGACCCGCAGCCGCAGTCGATGTCCTCGGCCTACGGGGAGCGGCCGCCGTGGCACGACGTCCAGCTGCAACTGCGCGGGCCGGTCGTGGGCGTGCTGGACACCGTGTTCCGCGAGCGCTGGGACGACCCCACCAGCCCGGACTCGGAGAACCCGGTCGCCTGGGTGCACGACAAGCTGCTCGCCCTGCGCGGGAAGTCGCACATGGACCCCACCCCGCTGCCCGACCAGCCCCCGCCCCCGCCGGAGTGCGGGCCGCACGCGGTACAGACGCTGCGCACCTACCCCAAGGTCTGGCCGGCCTTCGACTTCGCCAAGCAGGGCGAGCGGTCGGTGGCCCGGGGGTACTCGAAGGCGATCCGCCGGGCCCGCCGGCTGGTCTACCTGGAAGACCAGTACCTGTGGTCCAAGGAGGTCGCCGAGCTGTTCGCCACCGCGCTGCAGGACAACCCGGCCCTGCACCTGGTGGTCGTGGTGCCCCGGGTGCCCGACCAGGAGGGCGCGGTCTCCGAGCGGCCGCAGTACGTGGGCCGGCAGCAGGCCCTGGACACCGTGCTCCGCGCCGGGCCGGGGCGGGTGCACGTGTTCGACCCGGAGAACCGCGAGGGCACCCCGGTCTACGTCCACGCCAAGGTCTGCGTGGTCGACGACGTGTGGGTCAGCGTGGGCAGCGACAACTTCAACCGGCGCTCCTGGACCCACGACAGCGAGCTGTCCAGCGGCGTCCTGGACACCACGCTCGACGAGCGGGAGCCCCGCGACCCGGCCGGGCAGGGCGACGGCGCCCGGGTGCTGGCCCGCGACCTGCGGCTGGAGCTGGCCCGCGAGCACCTGGACCGGGCCCCCGACGGGTCCCAGGACGCCGACCTGCTCGACCCCGACGACTTCGTCGCCGCCGTCGAGGCCTCGGCCGCCGCGCTGCAGGCCTGGTACGACGGCGGGCAGGTGGGCCCCCGGCCGCCTGGCCGGCTGCTGCCACACCGCAACGCGGAGCTCTCCTTCGCCACCAAGCTCTGGGCCACCCCGCTGTACCGGCTGGTCGACGACCCCGACGGCCGCCCGATCCGCCTCCGCCGTTCCGGCGAGTTCTGACCCCGCACGTCGACCACCCACCCGGTCGGTCCGGCGCGGACCGGCGCCCGGGAGGTGTCTCGCTGACAGTCGAGCCCTGCCCCCGATCGGGGGCAGGGCTCGACCGTGCCGCGACCACCCTCGGCCGGGCCCAGCCCGGCCCGGGACCGAGGGTCGGGCAGCCGGAGCCGGACCGACGGACCTGCACGACCGGGAGCCGGATCGACGGTCCGGGACCGCAGCCGGGTGGGTCGTCCACAGATCGTCCTGCCGGTCACTCCGCGGGTGCTCCCCACCCGAAGGTGGGCGGGTGGAGACCTCCTCACTCCCCGGCCTGCTGAGGCGCATCCGCCGGGTCGCCGACTGCTCGCAGCGTGAGCTGGCCGAACGCATCGGCGTCTCGAAGACGGCGGTGGCCGCGGCCGAGAGCGGCACGCGTGACCTCGCCGTCTCGGTCCTGGCCAGGGCCGCGGCGGTCGCGGGGTGTCGGCTGGCGGTCCTCGACGCGTCGGGCGCCGAGCTGACCCCGATGAGCGAGGACACCGTCCGGGACGGTGCCGGGCGCTCGATGCCGGCCCACCTGGACACCCGGCACGGTGACGAGGACTGGTGGGGCGGGGAGCACCGCCCGCGGCTGCGCACCCCCCGGTACACCTTCGACCTGGACCGCCGGGCACGCGACAGCCGGCGAGCCGTCAGGGAGACGCCGCCGGACCACCACCGACCCGAGGCAGGCGACTCCCTCGCCGAGCGCGCCTCCGCACGGCGCTCGGCTCACGCCACGGAACTTCGGCGCCGCTCCCTCGAGTCCGGCCGACCAGCCTCCCCGCCCGACCCGTCGTGCACCTGTCCTGCCGGCTGTGACGACCTGCTGGACACCGCGCTGCGGGTACCGCACGTCGAGCAGTGCGGCTGCCGGTGCGACGTCGGCTGAGCGCACCGACCCGACGCCGGGAGAGCACCTGTGGTCCGGACGCACCGCACCGGTGCCACCGACGGCCTGCCGGGGAGCCACCCCGCTGCTACGGTGACCGTGTGCGCGGCCTCCTCCTGCTTACCCGCCGCGGCGAGGCCCTCTCCTAGGTCGGCTCCCTCGTCGCGGGGTTCGCGCGTCCCCTGCGCCCGCTGACCGCTTCCCGGAGCCGTGCGCACCACGGCGACCGCAGCACCTGGAGCCCCCTCATGAACGAGTCCCACCCGCACGCCCGCAACCCCCAGCGCGCCTCGGCGATGCCGATCGGCAAGTACGCGCCGTTCACCCCGGTGCCGCTGCCCGACCGCACCTGGCCGGAGAAGACCACCACCGTGGCCCCGCGCTGGTGCGCCGTCGACCTGCGCGACGGCAACCAGGCGCTGATCGACCCGATGACCCCCGACCGCAAGCGCCGCATGTTCGAGCTGCTGGTGCGGATGGGCTACAAGGAGATCGAGGTCGGCTTCCCCGCCGCCAGCCAGACCGACTTCGACTTCATCCGGTTGCTGATCGACGAGGACCTGATCCCCGACGACGTCACCGTGCAGGTGCTGACCCAGGCCCGCGACGAGCTGATCGAGCGCACCTTCGAGTCCCTGCGGGGCGCGAAGCAGGCGATCGTCCACCTGTACAACTCGACGTCCACGCTGCAGCGCCGCGTCGTCTTCGGCCAGGACCGCGCCGGCATCACCGACATCGCCGTCCACGGTGCCCGGCTGGTGCGCAAGCTGGCCGAGCAGATGGGCGACACCGAGATCCGCTACGAGTACTCCCCCGAGTCCTTCACCGGCACGGAGCTCGAGTACGCCGTCGAGGTCTGCAACGCCGTCACCGACGTGTGGGAGCCGACGCCGGAGAAGCCGGTCATCCTGAACCTGCCGGCGACGGTGGAGATGGCCGAGCCGACCGTCTACGCCGACCAGATCGAGTACATGCACCGCCACCTGGGCCGCCGGGACTCCGTCGTGCTGTCCCTGCACCCGCACAACGACCGCGGCACCGCCGTCGCCGCGGCCGAGCTGGGCTACCGCGCGGGTGCCGACCGCATCGAGGGCTGCCTGTTCGGCAACGGCGAGCGCACCGGCAACGTCGACCTGGTGACGCTGGGCCTGAACCTGTTCAGCCAGGGCATCGACCCGCAGATCGACTTCTCCGACATCGACGAGATCCGCCGCACCGTCGAGCACTGCAACCAGCTGGGCGTGCACGAGCGGCACCCCTACGGCGGCGACCTGGTCTACACCGCGTTCTCCGGCAGCCACCAGGACGCGATCAACAAGGGCTTCGCGGCCATGAAGGCCGACGCCGCGGCCGCCGGGGTCGGGGTGGACGACATCCCGTGGGCCGTGCCGTACCTGCCGATCGACCCCAAGGACGTCGGCCGCAGCTACGAGGCCGTGATCCGGGTGAACAGCCAGTCCGGCAAGGGCGGCGTCGCCTACATCATGAAGACCGAGAACTCCCTGGACCTCCCGCGCCGGCTGCAGATCGAGTTCAGCGCCGTCGTGCAGCGGCACACGGAGAACGAGGGCGGCGAGGTGACCGCGGCCCAGATGTGGGCGGCGTTCTCCTCCGAGTACCTGCCCGACCCCGCCGCCCCGTGGGGCCGGTTCGCCCTGGCCGGGCACGAGCACACCGCCTCGGGCAACGGCCCGGACCAGATCAGCGTCGAGCTGGTCGACCGCGGGGTGCCGGTGACCGTGGCCGGCCGAGGCAACGGGCCGATCGCGGCCTTCGTCGACGCGCTGCGCAGCGTCGACGTCGACGTCCGGGTCCTCGACTACGCCGAGCACGCCCTCGCCGCCGGTGGTGACGCCCGCGCGGCGTCCTACGTGGAGTGCGCCGTGGGCGAGCGGGTGCTGTGGGGCGTCGGGATCGACGAGAACATCCTCACCGCCTCGCTGCGCGCCATCATCTCGGCGGTCAACCGCGCCGAGCGCTGATCGTCGGCCGGCACGGCCTCAGGCCGTGCCGGCCACCAGCGCCGCGGCGGTCTCGTCGACCGACCGGGTCAGCACCGACCAGGACGTCCAGGCCGGTGCCTCGGCCACGACGACGACCACCCGCCCGTCGGGCAGGACGCCCACCGAGTGCAGGTGGCGCAGGTCGTCGACGCAGCACATCCAGCCCTGCTTGACCGCCGCCCCCGGCGCCACCCCGTCGGCGAGCAGCCCGAAGCGCTGGTCGAAGCCGTCGTCGGCGACCGGCTCCGCTGCGCGCATCCAGCCGAGGAGCGCCTCGGCGCCGGGGACCTGCCGGTCCCGGGAGAGCGTGCCGAGGAAGCGGGCCAGGTCGGTCGCCGAGGTCGTCGACTCGCCCCACTGCCCGGTGGACGACGCCCCGGAGCCGTCCAGCTCGAACTGCGTCACTGCGAGCGAGACCAGCGCGTCCCCCGAGTAGCGGTCCCACAGGATGCTCATCGCCTCGTCGTCGGACACGGTGATCGCGCGCTCCATCCGGAGACGGTCCCCGGGGTCGAAGGCGGACGGCCCGGCGGCCTCGCGGACCAGCAGCTGCTGGACCAGGAACAGCTTCACCAGGGAGGCCGTGTAGACCTCACGGTCCGCCGTCGGCGTCTCCAGCAGGGTCCGCCCGGCGGCGTCGACCACCACGGCGTTCACGGTGGCCCCCGCCTCTGCGGCTGCGGCGCCGACCTCGGCCAGCAGGGCGGGGACGTCGACGTCCACCGGCGGGGTCCACGAGCCCAGCGACTCCCGCAGCTCACGCGGGACCGGGGCCGGGACGGTGGCCGAGGCCGCCATGGCCGGGGCGCTCGAGCGCCCCCAGCAGACGGCCGGACCGACGAGCAACGTCGCCACCAGCAGGCTGCAGGCCGCCACACCCGCCGGGCGCAGCCACCGCCTCCCGCGCCGACGGTCCGCGGCGCGCGACCCGGTCATGCCCCTCATGGTCCGCCGGTCACGGGGCTGCCGCCACGCGCTCACCCCTCGGCGACCTCCGTCGCGGCCAGCCAGTCGTTCTCGACCTGCTCCTTCTCCGCCTGCACCGCGCGCAGCTGGGCGTCCAGCTCCGCGGCCCGGGCGAAGTCGGTGGCCGCATCGGCCAGCTGCTGGTGCAACTTCTTCTCGTCGCCGTCCAGCTTGAGCATCCGTCGCTCCAGCCGGGACACCTCCTTGCGCGCCGCCCGCGCGTCGGCGGCGCTGACCGCCGGCGCCGACGAGCTGCCGACCGCCGCGGTGGAGGCACCGGGCAGCGTCGCCTCGCCGGCCGCGCGACGCCGCAGGTACTCCTCGACGCCACCGGGCAGCGCGGCCAGCGCGCCGTTGCCCATCAGCGCCACGACCGAGTCGCACACCCGGTCGACGAAGTACCGGTCGTGGCTGACCACGAGCACCGTGCCGGGGAACCCGTCGAGCAGGTCCTCCAGCGCGGTGAGGGTGTCGATGTCCAGGTCGTTGGTCGGCTCGTCGAGGATCAGCACGTTCGGCTCGCCCATCAGCAGCCGGAGCAGCTGCAGGCGCCGCCGCTCGCCGCCGGAGAGGTCGCCGACCGGCGTCCACTGGCGGTTGGCGGCGAAGCCGAAGCGCTCGGCCAGCGTCGAGGCCGAGATCTCCTGGTTGCCGATCCGCGCGATCCGGGCGACGTCCTGCACGGCCTCGAGCACCCGCTGCTTCGGGTTCAACTCGGTGACGTGCTGGGAAAGGTAGGCCACCGACACCGTCTGGCCGACGACGATCTCGCCGGAGTCCGGCTTCGTCTCCCCGACCAGCATCTTCAGCAGCGAGGTCTTGCCCGCGCCGTTGACGCCGACGATGCCGATCCGGTCGCCCGGGCCCACGTGCCAGGTCAGGTCGCGGAACAGCGTGCGCTCGGCGGGGGCGTCGGCCTGGGCGGGACCGGCCGGGTCGTCGGCGTCGTCCACCGCGCCGCGGCCGCGGACGGTGAAGGTGACGCCCTCGACGTCGTAGACGGTCTTGCCCAGCCGCTTGGCCGCGAAGTTGGCCAGCGACATCTTGTCCCGGGCCGGCGGCTCGTCGGCGATCAGCGCCTGCGCGGCCTCGATGCGGAACTTCGGCTTGCTCGTGCGGGCCGGCGGGCCACGGCGCAGCCAGGCCAGCTCCTTGCGGACGAGGTTCATCCGACGGTCCTCGGTGACCGAGGCGATCCGGGACCGCTCGGCGCGGGCCAGCGTGTAGGCGGAGTAGCCGCCCTCGTAGGCGTGCACCTGGCCGTCGGCGACCTCCCACGTGGTGGTGGAGACCTCGTCGAGGAACCACCGGTCGTGGGTGACGACCACCAGCCCACCGGCCCGGGCGCGCACGTAGCCGGCCAGCCACGCGACGCCCTCGACGTCGAGGTGGTTGGTGGGCTCGTCGAGCACCAGCAGGTCCAGCGGGCGGATCAGCTGCGCGGCCAGCGCCACGCGGCGCCGCTCGCCACCGGACATCGGGGCCACGGGTGAGTCCAGGCCCATCCGGTCCAGCTCGAGGCCGGTGAGCACCGACCGGACGGCGGGGTCGGCGGCCCACTCGTGCTCGTGGGCGAACCGGGACGTGGGGAGGACGACGTCACGCACCGTGGTGCCGGCGGGCAGGGTGCCGGTCTGGTCCAGCACGCCCATCGCCAGGTCGCCGCGGCGGGTGACCCGGCCGGAGTCGGGCTCCTGGGTGCCGGTGAGCACCCCCAGCAGCGTGGACTTCCCGCCACCGTTGCGACCGACCACACCGATCCGCTCACCGGCGGCGATGCCCAGGGAGACGTCGTCGAGGATGACGGTCGTGCCGTGTGCCTTGTGCACCCGCTCGATGTTGACCAGGTTCAGCGGAGCGCTCATCGCCCTCCATCCTCCCTCATGGTGCGGGCGCCCGGCACGGCGACCCGTGGGCCCCGCCCGTCTCGCACGCACCACCCGGCCCACCGGTCGCGTACTTCTTCGTTCCGCGGTGCGACGCGCCCGGGAACCACGGTCGGACCAGCGAGTCCGGGAGCAACATCTCGCCTCGATCCCGCCGACCGACGGCGGAAGACGACATGAGGTGTCGCCATGCCCCGCTCTTCGTTGGCTGATCTCACCAAGCCGACCGTCTCCCGGACCACAGCCCTGACCATGGGGCTGCTGACGCTGTCCGCCGGGTTCGCGCCCGCCGCCCTGGCCGAGGAGACGCTCGCCCCCGAGTCCCCCGCCGCGCCCGCCAGCACCACGCCCGCCGAGGCCACCGTGGTCGCGCCGGAGGTCCTCCCCCCGGTCCCGCCGACCACCGCCGCAGCTGCCGAGGGTCCGCACTACGGGTACGGGAAGCTGCACGTGGCGCTCACCGCGAGTGACGACCGGGGGCCGTCCTACGTCGACCCGATCGGCGCCCGGATCCGTGTCGAGCTGCCGGCCACCGGATCTGCTCCCGCGGAGGACTTCACCTGCGTGCTGGACCACTGGCAGGGCTGCTACCCCGACGAGACCGCCCAGGACCTGTCCGGCTACGTGGACCTGGACCCCGACAGGCCGTTCACGGTCTCACTCGTGTCCCCGCCCCTCAGCGGGGACGTGGTCATGCCCGACGTGATCCCCAGTGTCTCCGGCCGCACGGGCCCGATCGCCGGAGACTCGTACGGGGTCGACGTCGAGCTGAGCGCCCCCGGCGGCCACCGCACGCTCGGCGTCGCCCTCACCGGCAGCGGCTCCCTGGAGGGGGCGACCTTCGAACTGCACGGCCAGCCCGAGCCGGAGCTCCCGACCGGTCCGCTCCTCGCCGACCTCGAGGACCCGGACGCGGAGCCAGTGGTGCCGGACGAGCTCCTGGCGACCTCCTCGGCCACCGACGCCCGGGGCATCGCGACCTTCCCGGGCCACTTCGCGGCCGGTGACTACCGCGTCGTGCAGACCGGCGGCCCGGGTGGCACGGACTTCGACCCGACGCCCGTCGACCTCGAGGTCCCGATCGTGACGACCCTCGCCGAGCGGGACACCCCCGTCCTCGCCGAGGTGGACGGCGCGGTGGGCCCGGCCCTGCCGACGCAGACCACGCCCGCCCCCGCCCCGGCGCCCGCGCCGACCACCAGCGCGCCGGCCAGCACCCCGGCGCCGGTCACCCGGGTCGTGGAGAAGGCGACCCTGGCCCAGGGCGCCACGCAGACCATCTCCCTCGGTGGCTTCCAGCCGTTCGAGATGGTGCACGGCGTCCTGTACTCGACCCCCGTCGACCTGGGCACCGTCCAGGCGGACGCCGCCGGCGTCGCCACCTTCACCTTCGCCGTGCCGGCGGGGCTGGAGACCGGTGAGCACTCGGTGACCATGACCGGCCTGACCAGTGGGTTCGAGGCCGAGGCCACCTTCACGGTGACGGTCGCGGCGGCCGGCTCGGGCCTGGCCTACACCGGCACCGAGGTCCTGCCGCTGGCCGCGACCGGCGGGGCGCTGCTCCTGGCCGGCGCCGCCGCGCTCGGGCTGGTCCGCCGGCGTCGCACCGCATGACCGGCTCCGGCGCCGGGGCAGCCCGGGCGGCGATCTGGTTCGCCCGGTACCCGGCGCCGGACGGCGGTGCCGTGCTCGTGGGCACCGTCGGCCCCGACTTCCCCGACGGGACGGTGGTCGAGCTCCCCGGCCCGGCCACCCGCCCGGCGGGCTGGCAGCTGGAGGCGCACAGCCCCGTGCCCGGCCGGCTGCCGTCCCGGGTGCTGGTGTCGCCGGCCGCCGCGCCGGGCGCACCGCACCTGTGGGCGGTCGTCCTCCCCGCCGGGGAAGGCGACCAGGTCGACCTGGTCGCCTTCTCCAGCACCGCCTTCCCCGACGGCGCCGTCGTCGACCGCACCATGCTGGACCCGGCCACCACCGGCTGGGGCGACCAGGTGGGGGCCCTGCGCTGGACGCAGCGCAGCGGCGTGATCGGGCAGGTCTACGTCCACCCCGCGCACCGGCGCCGCCGCGTGGCCACCAAGGTCGCGGTGATGGCGCTGGGCGTGCAGACCGCACTGGGCTGGCCGGCACTGCACAGCGACGGCCGGCTCACCGACCTCGGCGACGCGTGGCTGCAGCGGTCGGCCGGCTGGTGGCACGAACGCCTGACCGACCGCACCGAGCACCTGCCGGCGATGACCCCCTCCGCCGACACCTCCGGCGTCCCCCGCCGCAACCTCGAGCCGGACGCCCCGTAGGACCCGCTAGGCCAGCCGGGTGACCTCGACGGTGACCTTCGACCCCTCGCTCTTCGGGCCGGAGAAGATGCCCTTGAGGGGCGGGACGTCGGAGTAGTCGCGGCCGCGGGCCAGCGTGACGTGCCGCGGGCCGATCTCCACGGAGTTCGTCGGGTCGTAACCGGACCACCCGCCGTCCCACCACTCCACCCAGGCGTGGCTCTCCCCGGTGACCGCCTGCCCGATCGCCGCGTCCCGCCGCGGGTGCAGGTAGCCGGAGACGTACCGGGCCGGCAGACCGAGGGCCCGCAGCAGCCCGACCGACACGTGCGAGATGTCCTGGCAGACGCCGGCACCGGTCGTCCAGGCCTGCATGGCGGTGGACTTCACGTTCGTCGCGCCGGTCAGGTACTCCAGGTGGTCGTGCACGAACGCGCACACCCGGTGGGCGGCCTCCCGCGGCCCGGCGTCCCCGAGGACCTCGCGGACGGCCTGCACGACGGGGGCGTCCATCGCGGTCAGCGGCGTCGGGCGCAGGAACTCGCCGTAGGAGTCCAGCACGTCCGGGACGGCGAGCCCGGCCCAGTCGAGCGGGTCGGGCACGTGCGCCTCGGGACCGGCCTCGACCACCGACGTCGCCTGCACCACCAGCTCGGTGTGCGGCCCGTGGGTGTCGAAGGCGGTGACCGTGGAGCCCCAGTAGTCGCGGTAGGCGTGCACGCTGGCCGTCGGCTCGATCTCCACCCGCGAGCGCAGCGTCGTCTGCCGGGCGCTGTTCTCCGGCGTCATACGCGCCTCGTTGTAGGACGAGCGCACCGGCCCGCCGTAGCGGAAGGCGCTGCGGTGCACGATCTGCAGCCGCCAGCGGTCCCCCGGCGCGCGCACCGGGGATGCCTGCGACTGCATGTGGGACTGGACGGTGCGGGTCTGGGACTGGCCCTGCCCGGACTGGCCCAACGACCGGCCCTGCGACTGGCCCTGCCCGGACTGGCCTGGCGACTGGTGCACGGTCACACCGCGCCTTCCGGCACCCAGATCTGGGGCGCCTGCTCGGTGAAGAAGCGGTTGGTGACCGCCTCGCTGGCCGCCGAGCAGGTGCGCTGCAGCTCGTCGAGGCGGGTGGGCAGGCCGGCGAGGATCTCGTCGGTCTGCATGAACTCCAGCATCGTGCGGGCCCGGCCCACGATCCGGTGCGCCTCGCCGGCCACCCCGATCCGGTGGCCCTCGCGGACGTTGGCCCGCTCGAGCTCGGCCAGGCAGCCCTCGGCCTGCTCCAGGGCGGCGAACACCGACCGCGGGAAGAGCCGGTCCAGCAGCAGGAACTCCGCGGCGCGGCTGGAGTTCACCGCCCCGCGGTAGGTGCGCAGGTAGGGCTCGTAGGCGCCGGTCGAGCGCAGCACCAGCGTCCAGGACGGCGCGGCGTCCCCGGCCAGCACCCGGGTGGACAGCATCCGGGAGGTCATGTCGACCCGCTCCAGCGAGCGGCCCAGGATGAGGAACAGCCAGCTCTCGTCGCGGCTCATCGTGGCGTCGGCCAGCCCGAAGACCATCGCCGAGCGCTCGCGCACGAACCGGAACAGCGAGTGCGGCCCGTAGCGGCGGGCCATGGTGCGCTGCTGCGGCAGCGCGTTGTGGGTGACGTTCAGCGACTCCCAGATCTCGGCCGACAGCACCTCGCGGGCACCGCGGGCGTTCTCCCGGGCCGCCGACAGCGCGCCGGTGATCGAGCTGGGGCTGGTCCGGTCGAAGGCCAGGGTGGCCAGCACCCGCTCGGTGTCGGCCTCGGCGGGCTCGCACGGCGCGCCCATCAGCGCGAGCAGGTTGGCGCACGCCCGCTGCTCGTCGATCCACGGGTCCTCGACCAGCCGCTGGGTGTGCACGTCGAGGATGCGCGCGGTGTCGTCGGCCCGCTCCACGTAGCGGCCGATCCAGAACAGCGACTCGGCGATCCGGCTCAGCACTGGGAGGACCCCCTGCCCCCCGCCACTCGCCGGCTCGCGGCGGGCCCCTGCAGGGGGCCGGCTTGCTGCTGCTGCTGGGACTGCGCGAGGGCGTTGTCGTTGGGCGGGCCGGGGTCCTGCGCGGGGGGCTCGGCGGGCAGGTCGGCGGTGGTGAACTCGATCCGGGTCACGTCGTGCTCGGGGACGGGCTCGAGGGACGGCCGCGGCGGGGAGATGACCCAGGTGTCCTTGGAGCCACCGCCCTGGCTGGAGTTGACCACCAGCTCCCCCTCCGGCAGCGCCACCCGGGTCAGGCCGCCGGGCAGCACCCACACGTCGGTGCCGTCGTTGACCGCGAAGGGCCGCAGGTCGACGTGCCGCGGGGCGATCCGGCCGTTGATCAGCGTCGGGGACGTCGACAGCCCGATCGGCTTCTGGGCGATCCAGTCCCGCGGCGAGGCCCGGACCTTCACCGCGAGCTCCTCCAGGGTGCGCTGGTCGGCGCGCGGGCCGATCACGATGCCCTTGCCGCCGGACCCGTCGACCGGCTTGAGGACCAGCTGGTCGAGGGAGGCCAGCACCCACTCGACGGTGTCGGGCTCGTCGAGCCGGTAGGTGTCGGCGTTCTTCAAGATGGGCTCCTCACCCAGGTGGTAGCGGATGAGGTCGGGCACCCAGGTGTAGAGCAGCTTGTCGTCGGCGACGCCGTTGCCCACGGCGTTGGCGATGGTGACCCGGCCGGCGCGGGCGGCGTTGACCACCCCGGCACAGCCGATCACCGAGTCCGACCGGAAGTGCACCGGGTCGAGGAACTCGTCGTCGATGCGGCGGTAGATGACGTCGACGCGCTGCTGGCCGTCCGTCGTCCGCATGCTGACCTGGCCACCGGAGCAGACCAGGTCGCGCCCCTCGACCAGCTCCACGCCCATCTGCCGCGCGAGCAGGGCGTGCTCGAAGTAGGCGGAGTTGTAGACGCCCGGGGTGAGCAGGACGACGGTCGGGTCGACGACGCCCGTGGGCGCGGAGGCCTTCAGCGCGGCCAGCAGCCGGCCCGGGTACTCCGCGACCGGCTGCACCCGGTGGTCGCCGAACAGCTCCGGGAGCACCGAGCTCATCGCCGCGCGGTTGGTGATGACGTAGCTGACGCCCGACGGTGAGCGGAGGTTGTCCTCCAGCACCCGGAAGTCGCCGGCCTCGTCGCGCACCAGGTCGATGCCCGAGACGTGCACCCGGACGCCGTTGGGCGGCACCAGCCCGTGCGCGGCCCGGTGGAAGTGCGCACTGGTGGTGACGACGCTGCGCGGCACGACCCGGTCGGCGAACACCTCGCCCGCGCCGTAGACGTCGGCCAGGAACGCCTCGAGCGCCCGCACCCGCTGGGCGACGCCGCGCTCGATGACCGCCCACTCCTCGTGGCCGATCACCCGCGGCACGATGTCCAGCGGGAAGGGCTGCTCCTCCCCCGCGTGGGCGAAGGTGACCCCGGCGTCGCGGTAGGTCTGGGACAGCACGTCGGCGCGAGCGGCCAGCTCCTCACCCGACATCGGCTGCAGTGAGCTGAACAGCCCGGTGTACGGCGACCGCGGCTGCCCGGGGGCCGAGAACATCTCGTCCCACTGCTGCCCCAACGAGTAGCCGTCGAAGAGGTCCGCCATGCGACGAACCTAGACAGGACGTGTGTCCCCCGCGTTTCGGCGACACGGCCGCGCCCGGCCCCCTCGCAGGGGCCCGCCGCGAGCTTGCTCGTGGTGGGGGGCGAGGGGGTCCTTCCTCAGGCGGAGGCGCGCCGGACCAGCCGGGTCGGGCAGACCCGGGTCTGGACGCCGTCGGCCGTCCGGTCGACCTGGGCGAGCAGCAGCTCGATCATGACCTGGGTCATCTCCTCGAGCGGCTGGGTCACCGTGGTCAGCGGCGGGTCGCTGCGCAGGGCCACCGGCGCGTCGTCGAAGCCGACCACCGCCACGTCGCCGGGGACGCTGCGGCCGGCCGCGTGCAGCACCCGCAGCGCGCCGACGGCCATCGGGTCGGAGGCGACGAAGACCGCGTCGAGCTCGGGCGCCCGGTCCAGCAGCTCCTCCATCGCCCGCGCGCCGCCGCCCTCGGTGAAGTCGCCCTCCACGACCAGTCGCGGGTCGGCCTCGTGCCCGGCGTCGGACAGCGCGGCCCGGTACCCGGCGAGCCGGTCCAGACCGGCGACCATGTCGCGCGGGCCGGAGATGCTGGCGATCGTCCGGCGGCCGTCGGCCAGCAGGTGCTCGGTGGCCAGCCGGGCTCCACCGCAGTTGTCGGCGTCGACCCAGGCGACCGGGCGGTCGTCCAGCGGGCGCCCGCACAGCACCAGCGGCATGCCGGCCGCGATGAGCTCGTCGGGCAGCACGTCGTGGCTGTGCAGCGACATCAGGATGACGCCGTCCACGTGCCCCTGGCGCACGAACCGGCCGGCCTTCTCCTGCTCCCGCTCGTCGCGCGCGGTGAGCAGCACCAGGTTGATGTCCGTGCTGGCCAGGGCGCCGTTGAGACCGCGCACGATGCTGGCGAAGAAGGGGTCGGAGAAGATCCGCGCGTCGGGTTCGGAGAGCACCAGCGCGATCGTGTCGGTGCGCCGGGTGACCAGGCTGCGGGCCATCCGGTTGGGGACGTAGCTCAGCGCCGCGACCGCCGCCCGGACCGCCTCGCGCGCCTCGGGGCTCACTCGTGGGGAGTCGTTGACGACCCGGGAGACCGTCGCGCGGGACACGCCGGCGAGCACGGCGACCTCGTCCAGGGTCGGCGAGGAGACGCGGGTGCTGGTTCCGGTCACGGGACTCCTGGGTCGGGCGGTGGCGCCTCATTGTGAGCACACGACCCGCCCGGCACCAGGTACCGGCACGTTGCCGAACTGTTACTTGACACCCGGTTGTGGCACAGACCACTCTCTCCGTCACGGCCGTGAGAGCGTTCTCACGCCCCCGGCGGACGGTGCATCGGAGCGTCGTCCCGGGGCCATTCAGGAGGTCACTGTTGATCCACTCCACGAAGGGCAGGGCGACGCTGGGAGCGGCCCTCGCCGCTGTCCTGCTCACCGCCGGCTGCGGCGGCTCGGACGGCGACGCCGCCGCCGACGCGGCTCCCTACGACCCGAACGCCCCCGTCACGCTGACGGTCGGCACCTTCGGGACGATGGACCTCGACAACGCGGGGCTCTACGACGAGTACATGAAGCTCCACCCGAACGTCACGATCAAGCAGAACAACATCACCGAGTCGGCCGAGTACTACAAGTCGCTGCAGACCCGCCTCGCCGCCGGTTCCGGCCTCGACGACATCCAGGGCCTGGAGATCGGCTTCATCGCCGACGTCGTACGCAACCACGGTGACGCCTTCGTCGACTTCGCCGCCGAGGAGAACGCCGAGGAGCTCAAGGGCAACTTCTACGACTGGAAGTGGGGCCAGGCCTCCACCGAGGACGGCAAGACCATCGGCCTCGGCACCGACACCGGCCCGCAGGCCATGTGCTACCGCAAGGACCTCTTCCAGCAGGCCGGCCTGCCCACCGAGCGCGACCAGGTCAGCGAGCTGTGGCCGACGTGGGAGGCCTACCTCGACGTCGCCCGCCAGTACCAGGGCAAGTCCAGCAACAAGTTCCTCGACAGCCCGGCCAGCATCTTCTCCTCCTCCGTCTACCAGGGCGAGACCGCCTACAACGACGCCGAGGGCAACCCCATCCCGGAGGAGAGCGAGGGCGTCAAGACCGCCTGGGGCTACGCCAGCACGGCTGCCTCCGAGGGGCTGACCGCCAACCTGGAGCAGTTCGGCAAGGAGTGGAACGCGGCGTTCAGCAACGGCGCGTTCGCCACGATCGCCTGCCCCGCCTGGATGCTGGGCTACATCAAGTCCCAGCTGGGTGACGCCGGCACGGGCCTGTGGGACGTCGCGTCGCTGCCGGGCACCGAGAGCTCGGGCGCCAGCAACTGGGGCGGTTCCTTCCTCGGGGTTCCCAAGGACGGCAAGAACGTCGAGGCCGCCAAGGACCTCGCCGAGTGGCTGACCGCCCCCGAGCAGCAGGTGAAGACCTTCACCGAGGCGGCGCACTTCCCCTCGAGCCCGCAGGCCGCCGCTGACCCGGCCGTCGTCGACGCCACCAACGAGTACTTCAACAACGCCCCGACCGGCAAGATCTTCGGCGAGTCCGCCGAGGCCATCAAGCGGACGCCGATCGGCCCGTACGACACGCAGATCCAGGAGGCGTTCACCACCGCGCTGACGGACGTCGCCTCGAACGGGACGGCGCCGGACGCCGGGTTCGCCAACGCGGTCAAGGCCGCACAGCAGGCCATCGGCGGCTGACAGAGCCGACTGAGCACCAGGACAGCGGTGCCCGGGAGCCCCTGCGCTCCCGGGCACCGCGCCGGTTCCCACTCCAGCCGCCCCCGGCCGCCCCGGCCCCGGGCCGGCCCCAGGTCCGCCCGTCACCGACGACCCCGAGGTCCTGCATGACCATCGCCAGCCAGGCTCCAGCTGAGCTCCACGGAGCCTCCGCCGCCTCCACGACGACCGCCCCCGGCTCCGCGCCGCGCAGACGCCGGAAGAGCCTCACCGAGAACCGCTGGGGCTACGCCTACGTCGCCCCGTTCTTCCTGGTCTTCGCGGCCTTCAGCCTCTACCCGTTCATGTACACCGCGTGGGTGTCCCTGCACCGGACCAGCCTGTCCAACATCGACGGCGGCACCTGGGTCGGCCTGGACAACTACCGGAACCTGCTGCAGAGCGAGTTCTTCTGGAACGCCCTCCGGAACACCTTCACGATCGGCATCCTGGCCACCGTCCCGCAGCTGTGCATGGCCATCGGCCTGGCGCACCTGCTGAACTACAAGCTCCGCGGCCGCACCTTCTTCCGCACCGTGATGCTGATGCCCTACGCGACCAGCATCGCCGCCGCCACCCTCGTCTTCTCCCAGCTGTTCGGCCGGGACTACGGCCTGATCAACACGATGCTCGAGGCCGTCGGACTCGAGCGGATCGACTGGCAGAGCGGCACCGTCAGCAGCCAGGTCGCCATCGCGGTGATCGTCACCTGGCGCTGGACCGGTTACAACGCGCTGATCTACCTGGCCGCGATGCAGGCGATCCCCGGCGAGCTGTACGAGGCCGCCGAGATCGACGGCGCGAACAAGTGGAAGCAGTTCCTGCACGTGACCGTGCCGTCGCTGCGACCCACGATCCTGTTCACCGTCGTCGTGTCCACCATCGGCGCCGTCCAGCTGTTCGGTGAGCCGCTGCTGTTCGGGGCCACCAACTCGACCTCCGGTGGCTCCTCGGGGCAGTACCAGACGCTGGGCCTGCTGATGTACCAGCAGGGCTGGAGCAACTTCCACATCGGCCAGGCGGCCACCACCGCCTGGATGATGTTCATGATCATCCTGCTCATCGTGGGGATCAACGCGGCCATCAGCCGTCTCCGCAACCGGGCCGAGCGGTAGGAGCCGGACATGACCATCGCCCTCCCTGGCACCCAGACGACCTCCGTCCAGCCGGTCGACCGGCCGGTCACCCGCAAGGGCGGCAGGGGCGCCCGCTCCGGCAAGCCCGGACCGGTGGCCTACACGCTGCTGACCCTGGTCGCGCTCATCTCGATCTTCCCGCTCTACTGGACGCTGGTGGCCGGCTCGCACACCAACGCCGACATCGCGGCCACCCCGCCGCCGTTCCTGCCCAACGCCAGCCTGTTCGAGAACTTCAGGGCAGCGCTGGACCAGGCGCCCATCGGCAAGGCGATCCTGAACTCGGTCATCGTGTCCTCGTCGATCACCATCGGCACCGTGCTGTTCTGCACGCTGGCCGGGTTCGCCTTCGCCAAGCTGAAGTTCAAGGGCCAGGGCGTGCTGCTGGCGTTGGTGATCGGCACGATGATGGTGCCCACCCAGCTGTCGGTGATCCCGCTGTTCATGATGGTCGCGGACCTGCAGTGGGTGAACCAGCTGCAGGCGGTCATCTTCCCGACCCTGGTCAGCGCGTTCGGCGTCTTCTTCATGCGCCAGTACCTGATCTCCTCGCTGCCCAACGAGCTGCTGGAGGCCGGCAAGGTCGACGGCGCCTCGACCTTCCGGATCTTCTGGTCGATCGTCATCCCGATCGCCCGTCCGGCCATGGCCGTGCTGGCGATGCTCACGTTCCTCACCGCCTGGAACGAGTTCTTCTGGCCGCTGATCGCCCTGACCACCGCCAACCCGACCGTGCAGGTCGCGCTGGCCGGACTCGGCTCGGGCTACATCCCGCAGCAGTCGGTGATCATGGCCGGCACGCTGCTGGGCACCCTCCCGGTGCTCATCGTCTTCACGATCCTGGGCAAGCAGATCGTCGGCGGCATCATGCAGGGCGCGGTCAAGGGCTGACCGCGCCCTGCGCCAGGAACTGCTGATCGACGTTCGACAGGGCAATCTGCAGGGGTCGGCCCGCGCGCCGACCCCTGCCCCCGCCCCCCACGACTCCGGCACGGCCACCCACGGCGTGCCGCTCCACCGACCCACCAGCGAGGAGCTCCACCACATGACCTCCACCGACGTGCGCTCCGCGCCCTCCGGCCTCGTCCTCCCGCCCGGCTTCGCCTTCGGCGCGGCCACCGCGGCGTACCAGATCGAGGGCGCCCACGACGTCGACGGCCGCGGCCCGTCGATCTGGGACACCTACAGCCACACCCCCGGCAAGACCTTCAACGGCGACACCGGTGACGTCGCCGTCGAGCACTACACGCGCTACCCCCAGGACGTCGCCCTGATGAAGGACCTGGGCCTGGACGCCTACCGGTTCTCCGTCTCCTGGCCGCGCGTCCTCCCCGCCGGCAAGGGCGCGATCGAGCAGCGCGGGCTGGACTTCTACCGGCGGCTGGTCGACGAGGTGCTGGAGGCCGGGATCGCGCCGTGGCTGACGCTGTACCACTGGGACCTGCCGCAGGCCCTGGAGGACGAGGGCGGCTGGACCAACCGCGACACCGCGCACCGCTTCGCCGACTACGCGGGGATCGTCTACGACGCCCTCGGTGACCGGGTGCCGCACTGGTCGACGCTGAACGAGCCGATGTGCAGCTCGCTGCTGGGCTACCAGGCCGGCGCGCACGCCCCCGGCCACACGAACTCCGCCGAGGCCGCCAAGGCCGTGCACCACCTGCTGCTCGGCCACGGCCTGGCCACCCAGGTGATGCGCGACAAGGGCGCCGACCACCTGGGCATCACGCTGAACTTCACGCCGATGTCCCCGGCCAGCGACTCCGCCGTCGACGTCGACGCCGCCCGCCGCCAGGACGGGCAGCAGAACCGCATGTTCATCACCCCGATCGTCACCGGCGAGTACCCGGCCGACGTCGTCGAGGACCTGGTTGCAGCCGGCGCCCCCCTCCCCGTCCAGGACGGCGACCTCGAGATCATCTCCACCCCGGTCGACTGGCTGGGCGTGAACTACTACTACGCCGCCGTCGTCAGCGGTGGCCACGAGCCGAAGAGCCCCTCGACGTTCATCGGCTGCGAGGACGTGCGGGAGGAGAAGCAGGACGGCCCGACCACGACCATGGGCTGGAGCGTCAACCCCGACAGCTTCACCGAGCTGCTCAACCGACTGAGCGCGATCGCGCCGGGACTGCCCATGTTCATCACCGAGAACGGCTCGGCGTGGCCGGACGAGGTCGCCGAGGACGGTCAGGTCCACGACCAGCAGCGGGTCGACTACCTGCACGACCACCTGGCGGCCATGGCCACCGCGATCGAGGCCGGCGCCGACGTCCGCGGCTACTTCGCCTGGTCGCTGCTGGACAACTACGAGTGGGCCCGCGGCTACGCGCAGCGCTTCGGCATCGTGCACGTGGACTACGAGACCCAGGTCCGCACCCCCAAGGACAGCGCCCACGCCTACGCCGAGGTCATCCGGCAGCACAAGGCCGGCGCGTGACGGAGGCCGACCTGACCGGCCGCCGGGTCCTGCTCACCGGCGCCTCCCGGGGCGTCGGTCGGGCGGTGGCCCGGCGGCTGGTCGCCGCCGGCGCCGACGTCCTGGGCACCGCCCGGGACGCCGCACTGCTGGACGAGGTGGCCGCCGAGGTCAGCGGCCGGGGCACCTTCGTCCCGGTGGTGGCCGACCTGACCGACCCGGGCACCCCGGCGCGGCTGGCGGCCGAGGTGGCGCAGCGGTGGGGCGCCCTCGACGTCCTGTTCAGCAACGCCGGGGTGATGCTGTCCCACGCCGACCGGTTCGAGGACGAGCCGGCCGGCACGCTCGAGGCCACGCTCGAGGTCAACCTGCTGGCACCGCACCGGCTGGTGATCGCCCTGCTGCCCGCGCTGCGGGCGGGCAGCGAGCCGCGGGTCGTGCACGTGGGCTCCGGCGCCGGCACGATCGACGGGGCGTCCGAGCCGGGCATCGCCAGCTACCGGGTGAGCAAGTACGCGCTCAACGGGCTGATCCTCGTGCAGGCCGCGCAGCTGCGCGGCGAGGTCGCCGTCAACGGGCTCGACCCGGGCTGGGTGAAGACCGACCTGGGCGGCGACGAGGCGCCGGGCACGGTCGAGGAGAGCGCGGACGGCGCGATGGCGCTGCTGGCCGAGCCCGCCTCGGTGACCGGCCGGTTCTTCAAGGACGGCGCCGAGATCCCGTTCTGAGCATGTCCCGAGGCACACCGCACCTGCTGCTGGACGACCACGTCCGGCAGCGGGTGCTGTCCTGTCTGCTGCTGGTGCAGCGGCACTCCTGGGACCAGGGGGTGACCGCCGCCGCGCTCGAGGACGCCGGCGCGGCCGACCAGCTGCGCGTGCTGGCCGACGACGCCGTGGCCCGGCAGCTGCCCGACGGGCGGCTGGCCGAGCTGGACCCGGCGTGCGCGGTGAACAGCGGTGCCGTCGGCGAGCTGGTCGCGGTGCTCGCCGGGCGCACCGGCGACGCCGGCCTGACCGCCGCCAGCGGACGCCAGCGCGACTGGCTGCTCACCGGGGCGCCGCGCGCCGCCGACGGCACGCTGTTCCACCTGACCGTCTCCCGCCAGGTGTGGGCCGACAGCGTCTACATGGTGGTGCCCTTCCTGGCCGCGGTCGGCGAGCCGGCCGCTGCGCTGGCCCAGTTCCGCGGACACCGGTCCCGGCTCCGCGACCCGGCCACCGGGCTGTGGGCCGCACGCTGGGACGAGGACGCCGGCGCCCTCGCCGACCCGCGCGCCTGGGGCACCGGCAACGGCTGGGTGGCGGCGGGCGCGGCCCGGGCGGTGCGTCACCTGCCGGGTGCGCCCGGCGCCGAGCTGGCCGCCGAGGTGCGGGCGCTGCTGGCAGCCTGCCGCCCGCTGCGCCGTCCCGACGGGCTGTTCGGGGACGTGCTCGACGACGCCGGTGGCCCGGCGGACACGAACGTGGCCGCGATGCTCGGTTACGCCGCGCTCACCGGCGCCGCCGACGGGTGGCTGCCCCCGGCGGACGGCGCGCTCGGCGAGTCGCTGCTGGGCTCCGTGGTCGACCGCCTCGACGAGCTCGGTCGGGTGCAGGGCGCCAGCGCGGCCCCGCACTTCGACCGCCCCGGGCACTCCCCCGAGGCCCAGGCCTTCCTCCTGCTGGCGCACTCCGCCGCGCTCCGGTGGCGGGCCTCGACGCACCGGGGCGCCGCGTCGTCGTGACGCGGCGCCCCGGGCCGTTCGATGGTGGTGCCGGCGGTCAGCGCAGGGCAGGCACCGCCAGCCGGGCCAGCTCGAGGGCCTGCTGGGGGAACCAGGCACCGGCGGCGGGGTCGGTGATGCCGCCCCACTCCGGGTCGGTGGTGCTGCCGGCGATCCCGCGGTTGCACTCACCGTCGGACTGCCCCGGGGTCTTCACCCAGAGGTAGGCGTCCAGCAGCGGGGCGTCGGCGTCGGGCTGGGCCTGCGGGGTGGCACCCAGGCCGCGGCCGGGCGGGTTGCACCAGGTCTGCGGGTCCGGGTAGGTCACGCCCTCGGCCGGGACCCACGGGCCCTGACCGTTGCGGCTGGTGTCGATCACGAAGTGCTCGGTCGGCACGGTGTCACCCAGCAGGGCGTCGAACCGCTGGTTGATGCCCAGGGTGTTGGCCGCCGGGTCGGTGGCGGTGTCGCTCCACTCCAGCATCGGGTCGAGTGCCACGCCCCTGTAGCCGTTGGCCGGGCCGCCGTTCCAGTACTGGTTGGGGCAGGGGTCGGTGTCCACCCCGTGCGTGTAGTCGTCGGGCAGGATCGCGAGGCACTGGGAGATCCAGGTGCCGTACTGGGTCAGGTTGGCCGTGTACTGGTAGTTCGAGGTGTTGAGCGAGAAGCCCTGGAACTGCTCGACGCCGGCGTCCTGCAGCCGGTCGGAGATGCTGGCGACGTTGTGCCAGCCGGTGTGCCCGGCGTCCAGGTAGACCAGCGCGGCGGGGTTCGCCCGCTCGATGGCCTCCCCGATGTACCTGATGTCCGCCAGGCGGCCCTCGTCGGTCGGCACGAACTGCCCGTCGTAGGTGCCGTCCGGGCAGTCGCCGGGCATGAGCGGCAGCCCGTCCGGCTCGATGATCACGGTGACGGTGCCGGCCTTCGTCAGCCCGGCGGCGAAGCCGTCGGCCCAGGCGCGGTAGGCCGCATCGTCTGCAGCTCCACCCGAGGAGTACTGCGAGCAGTCCCGGCCGGGGACGTTGTAGGCGACCAGCGTGGGCACGGTCTTGTGCGCCCGCGCCTGGGTCACCGTGCGGTGCACCTCCTTCTGGACCTCCTTGGGGGTCCCGCTGGTGAACCAGACCGCCTGCGGGGTGTCGATCACCCCCTGGATCAGGGCGGCGTCAGCGGTCCGGCCCTGGCGCTCGAGGTCGGCGATCTGCTGCTCCGCACCCGGGTCGGGCCGCGGGGTGTAGAAGCGCGTGTCGGCCGGGAGGACGGCCGCCTCCGGTGCGGTGAGCGAGGGCGCCGGGACCGGGGCCGGCTTGGCCGAGGCCGGCGAGCTCATCGCCAGCTGGCCGACCGCCACGGCGGCCGAGACGGCCAGGACCGCAGCGCGCCTGCGCGGAAGGGGGTTCGAGAACATCGTCGTCCTGTCGTCAGGGGACCCACAGAGCCGCGTTGCCCTGTGGGAGCGCTCCCACGCCGCTGCGCGACAACCCAGCGAAGAAGAAGTGTGGGAGCCGTCACAGCTTCTCCCGAGAGCTCGCCGATGGCAAGACCCCGTTCCGGAACTCTCCGGTCACGACCGCCCCCGGACGGCGGCCGGCACGAGCCCGACCGGCGCGAGCCCGACCCGGCCGTCCCGCGACGGGCGCCGTCCGGGTCAGAAGCCCCCGCCGGCGCCACGCCGGCCGCGGCTGCCCGAGCCACCGAAGCTGCCGCTGGAACCCCGGCGCCCGCCACCGCCGCCGAAGCCGCCGCCACCGAAGCCACCGCCCAAGCCACCACCACCGAAGCCACCACCCAGGCCGCCACCGCCGAAGCCGCCGCCGCGCCGGGAGCCCCCGCCCCCGAGCAGGATGCCGCCGAGCACCAGGCTGCCCAGGTCGACGCCGGGACGACCGCCGTAACCGGGCTGCACCGGACCCGGGCCGTACCCCGGCCCACCGCCGTAGCCGCCGCCGGCCCACTGGTCGACGTCGGCACGGGCCAGGTCGAGGGCGTGCTGGGCGAGGCTCGCCGCCTGCTGGGCCTCCGCGAGCGCGGCGACCGGGTCGGCCGGGCCCGTGCTGACGGCGGCGTCCAGCCGACGCTGCGCCTCGGCGAGCCGGGTGCGCGCCTCCGGCCCGACGGCACCCCGCCGGGTGCTGATGAAGTCACCGGCAGCGGCGACCGCCGACCGGGCGGTGAGCAGCGTCTGGTCCAGGGCGGAGGCGGCCCGGCGGAACCGGGTGGCTGCGTCCCGGGCGGCGCCGAGCGACCGGTCCAGGGCGATGTCGGCCTCCTCCAGCTGCCGGAGCGTGGCCAGCGGGTCGGGGCGCTGGCCGGTCGTCGCCCCGTCGGCCGCGGCCAGGGCCGCCTCGGCGCGGGCGACGAGTCCGGGGAGATCGCCGCTCCCCGCACCGCTCCCGGACAGCAGGCTGCGCGCCTCGGCGAGGTCCTGCTGGACCTCCGCCCGCACCTGGGCCAGCCGGCCGGGCGCCGCGTCGAGGTCGGCGGCCAGTCGGCCGATGGCGTCGAGCAGCGTGCGGGTCTGCGCGACCGCGTCCTCGGCGGTGCGCACCGAGGCCACCGCCTTGCCGGCCGTGCCGGCGGCGAGCAGGTCGCGGGCGTCGGCGATCTCGGCACCGGCAGCGGCCAGCAGCGCCCGCGCCTGGGCGGGGTTGCCGGCCACCGGTGCCACGGCGCTGTCGGCGTACCGGCCGCGCAGGTCGGCCAGCCGCCGCTCCTCGGCGGGGAGCCGCTGCTCCAGCTCGGCGATCTGCGGGGTGAGCCGCTCCAGCGCCTGCGGTGCGTTCCGCTCCAGGTCGCGCAGCCGGTCGAACGCCTCGGCCTGGGCGTCCAGCCGCTCGTCGGCCGCGCCGGTCAGCCGGAGGATCTCGGCCAGCATGCGGCGCTTCGTCGGCTCGTCCTCGGGGACCTCGTCGTCCAGCTGCTGGCGCAGCGTGAACGCCTGCTGCAGCTCCGTCTGCGACCGGGCCAGCGCCTCGGCGAACCCGGCCACCGACTCGTCGCCGTACTGGGCGCGGGCGAAGTCCAGCTCCAAGGAGGACGTGCGGGCCGCCTCGTCCAGCTCCAGCAGCGCGCCGCTGGCCCGGAAGGTGAGCTGCTCGGTCGTCTCGTCCGGGAAGGGGTCGGCTGCCCGGGCGGCCGCCACCTCCTGCTCCTGCACCTGACTGCGGCGGCGCCGGTTGCGGACGAGGAGGTAGCCACCGCCACCGACCACCGCGACGCCCGCGACCACGGCCAGAGCGCCTCCCCCGCCGCCACCGCCACTGCTGCTGCCTGCCGACCCGGTGCCCGCGGCGGAGCCGTCACCGGCCAGCCCGTCGGCCAGCGCGACCACGGCGCCGGACCAGTCGCTGGCCGACAACGCCGGCTGGACGTCGGAGCTGAGCACGTCGCGCAGCCGGGCATCGGAGACCGGGGAGCGCTGGTCGACCGACACCGCGTAGGACCGGACCGAGGGGTCGACGGCCACCGCGAACACGATGCCGTCGGCGCCCAGGCCGGAGCGCTCGGCGGTGCTGTCGGCCCAGTCCTGCCGGTCGAGGCCGTCGAAGGTGTCGACGAACACGGCGTAGAGCCGGATGCCCTCCTGGGTGCGCAGCCGCTCGATGGCGTCCTCCGCCGCGGCGGCGCCGTCACCCAGGACCCCGGCGGTGTCGGTCACCGGCTGGGCGAGCCGTCCGGGCTGCTCGGCGTGGGCGGTACCGGTCATCACCAGGGTGGCGGCCAGCGCGAGCAGGACGGCGAGCAGTCGGGCGAGGCGGGGCATGGGTCCATCGTCGCCGATCCGGCGTCCGCGGGCGCGATCATGCCGGTCAGGCCGGCATCGGGGCCATCTTGTTGTCCACCACCGATCTGCGTCTGACCGCGTCCCGGCGGGGGTAGGCCCGGGTCCCCACCCCGACCTGGAGGCACCCGTGCCGAAGTCCCACCGCGTCCCCGCCGCCGACCTGCCGCCCGGCGCCGTCCGTCAGGCCGGCCCGTGGGCCGTCACCAACGCCGACGGCCGGCTGTCCGCCGTGTCCCGCCGCTGCCGGCACCAGCTCGCCGACCTGTCCCAGGGCAGCCTGGACGCCGACGGCTGCCTCGTCTGCCCCTGGCACCAGGCCCGCTACGACCTGCACACCGGCGAGATGGTGTCCGGGCCGCGCGGGTTCCTCGGCTACCACGGCCCGACGCCGGGCTACACCGGCCTGGTCAAGCGCCTGGGTCAGGTGGTGCGCCTGCGCGTGCGCCGCGCCCACCGCCAGGGCACCGACGTCGTCGTCGACTAGCGGACCCCTCTGCTCCCACCACTCGCGAGCTCGCGGCGGGACCCCGCAGAGGGCCGGGCGGAGGGGTCCTCCGTCAGCGGAACTCGACGGGCTCGTCGACGCCGCCGATCATGCTGTCCACGGGCTGGTCGGCGCCGGTCGGGCCGACCGACACCCCCTGGATGGCGGCGACCTCGTCGGCCGACTTCGGCAGCAGCCGGCCGTCGCGGATGTCCTCGGCCCAGTGGCAGCTGACCAGGTGCAACGGCGCGAGCTCGCGCAGCACCGGCACCTCGTCGTCGCAGCGGGTCTCCTGCCGCCAGGGGCAGCGGGTGTGGAACCGGCAGCCCGACGGCGGGTTGGCCGGCGAGGGCAGGTCGCCCGACAGCAGGATCCGCTCGCGGGAGTCCTCGAGCACCGGGTCCGGTACCGGGACGGCGCTCATCAGGGCCCGCGTGTACGGGTGCAGCGGCGCCTCGTAGAGCGCGTCGGCAGGTGCCTGCTCCACCAGCGAGCCGAGGTACATGACCCCGACGACGTCGCTGATGTGCCGGACGACGGCCAGGTCGTGGGCGATGACCAGGTAGGTGAGCCCGAGCCGCTCCTGCAGCTCCTCGAGCAGGTTGAGCACCTGCGCCTGCACCGAGACGTCGAGGGCCGACACCGGCTCGTCGGCGATGAGCAGGTCGGGCTCGACGGTGATCGCCCGGGCGATGCCGATGCGCTGCCGCTGGCCACCGGAGAACTCGTGCGGGTAGCGGCGCAGCGCGGCCTCGGGCAGGCCCACGGCGTCCAGCAGCTCGCGCAGCCGCCGGGCGATGGCGGGCTTGTCGCCGCCCAGGCCGTGGGCGTGCAGCGGCTCGGCCAGCAGCGACTCGACGTCCTGGCGGGGGTCGAGGGAGCCCAGCGGGTCCTGGAAGACCATCTGCATGCGGCGGCGCATGTGCCGCATCGGCTCGGGCTTGAGCGAGGCGACGTCGGTGCCGTCGAAGAGCACCTTGCCCGCGGTGGGCTCGGTGAGCCGCAGGATGGCCCGGCCCAGCGTGGACTTGCCGCAGCCGGACTCCCCGACCAGGCCGTACGTCGTCCCGCGGTCGATGGACAGGTCGACGCCGTCGACGGCACGCACGTGCCCGACGGTGCGGTCGACGAACAGGCCGCGGCGGATCGGGAAGTGCACCTGCAGGCCCTGGACCTGCAGCAGCGGTCCGGACGCGGGGCTCGTGGGCTCGGTGGTCATCGGTCGGCTCCCGGGGTGGTCGGCGACCCGGCGACGGGCGGGACGGTCAGCGGGTGGCGGCAGCGCAGCTCGCGGCCGGCGCCGTCGGACTCCAGCGGCACGGTGCTGCCGGCCACCTCGGTGAGGCAGTCGTCGCGGCCGGAGTCGCAGCGCGGGGCGAAGGCGCAGCCCTGGGCCCACGGGATGGCGTCGCGGGCGGACCCGCGGATCGGGGTCAGCGGGGTGCCCCGGGTGGTGTCCAGCCGCGGTACCGAAGCCAGCAGGCCGCCGGTGTAGGGGTGCCGCGGGCGGGCGAACAGGTCGCCACGGTCGGCGGTCTCGATGATCCGGCCGGCGTACATGACGTGGACGCGGTCGCAGAGCCCGGCGACGACGCCCAGGTCGTGGGTGATCATCACCAGCGCCGTCCCGGAGCCCTGCACGAGCTCGCGCAGCAGCTCCAGGATCTGCGCCTGGATGGTGACGTCGAGGGCGGTGGTGGGCTCGTCGGCGATGAGCAGCCGCGGCGAGCAGGCCAGCGCCATGGCGATGAGCGCGCGCTGGCGCATGCCGCCGGAGAGCTGGTGCGGGTACTCCCCCAGCCGCCGGCGCGGGTCGGGGATGCCTACCCGGTCCAGCAGGTCGGCGGCCTCCTCGGTGGCCTCCTTGCCGCTCATCCCGCGGTGCTCCTTGAGCACCTCGGTCACCTGGACGCCGATGGTGACCGTCGGGTTCAGCGAGGACAGCGGGTCCTGGAAGACCATCGCCATGTCGGCGCCGCGGAGCTTGCGCAGCGCGCGGTCACCGGCACCGAGCAGCTCCTGGCCGTCGAGCCGCACCGAGCCGGCGACCTGCACGCCGCGCTTGGGCAGCAGGCCCATCACCGCCAGCGAGGTCACCGACTTGCCACAGCCGGACTCCCCGACCAGGCCGATGGTCTCCCCGGGGGCGACGGAGAAGCTGACCCCGTCGACGGCCTGGGTGCCGGCCTCGCCGCGGCGGGTGAAGCGGACCGAGAGGTCCTCGACCTCGAGGACCGGGGTCGTGGAGGCGGCGTGCCGAGGCGCCGCCGAGAACGCGGTCGAGCCGTTCATGGTCACCTCCGGAACTTCGGGTCGAGGGCCTCGCGCAGCGACTCCCCGAGCAGGGTGAAGCCGAGCGCGACCACGATGATGCACAGCGCCGGGTAGACGGCCAGCATGGGTGCGAAGGACAGCACGGCCTGGGCACTGGAGAGCATCGCGCCCCACTCCGGCCGGCTGATGTCGGGGTCGCCGAGACCCAGGAAGCTCAGCGCCGCGGCCTCGATGATCGCCGTGGCCAGCGAGAGGGTGGCCTGGACGATCACCGGCGACAGCGAGTTGGGCAGCACGTGCCCGAGCACGATCCTGCTGCGCTTGACCCCCAGCGCCTTCGCGGCGAGGGCGTAGTCGCTGTCCCGCTGGGACAGCATCGACCCGCGCAGCAGCCGGGCGAAGACCGGCACCTGGGTGACCGCGATGGCGATCATCAGCGCGTACTGGTTCTGGCCCAGCAGCACCGAGATGCTGATGGCCATCAGCAGGCCGGGGATGGACAGCAGGATGTCCACGAAGCGCATCACCACGGTGTCGACCCAGCCGCCGAACGCGCCGGCGAGCACGCCCAGCGCCATGCCGGCCACGGCGCCGAGGACGGTGGAGACCACCCCGATCAGCAGCGACTGGCGCGAGCCGTAGATCAGCCGGGACAGCACGTCCCGGCCCAGCTGGTCGACCCCGAGCGGGAAGCCCTCCCGGGAGCCGGGGATGGAGCCCTGCCGGACCTCCGACAGCAGCGCCTGCTCCAGCGGGTCCCGCGGGGCCAGCCACGGCGCCAGCGCGGCGACGAGGAGGAAGGCGACGACGATGACCGCGCCGATGATCGCCACCGGGTCGCGGCGCAGCCGGCGGAAGGCGCTGCGGGCCAGCGAGACCCCGCCCCCGCCCGCGGGCACCTGACCGGCGCGGGCGGCCAGCTCGTCGATCTTGTCGCGGCGGGTCGAGCCCAGGGCGGCGGTCATCGGACGCGCACCCGGGGGTCGAGCAGCCCGTAGGAGATGTCCACCAACAGGTTCACGAGCACGTAGACCACCGCCAGGATGAGGATGAAGCCCTGCAGCAGTGCGTAGTCCCGGTTCGCGATGGCGTCGCGCAGCGCGGAGCCGACACCGCCGAAGGCGAACACGGTCTCGGTCAGCACCGCGCCGGACAGCAGCAGACCGGTCTGCAGGCCGATCGTGGTGGACACCGGGAGCAGGGCGTTGCGGATGATGTGCCGTCGCCGCACGGTCGCGGTGGCCAGGCCCTTGGCGTTCGCCGTCCGGACGTAGTCCTCGTTCACCACGTCCAGGACCGAGGCGCGGGTGATCCGCACGATGATGGCCAGCGGGATCGTGCCGAGCGCGATGCCGGGCAGCACCAGGTGCAGGACGGCGTCCCAGGCGGCGTCGAACTCCCGGGTCATCAGCCCGTCGAGGACGAAGAAGTTGGTGATGTGCGTGGCGTCGATGCGCACGTCCTGCCGGCCCGAGCCGGGCAGCCAGCCGAGCTGGACGGCGAACAGCAGCCGCAGCAGGTAGGCCAGGAAGAAGACCGGGATGGCCACGCCCAGCAGTGAGCCGATGACCGAGCTGGAGTCGATCCAGCTGCCGTGCCGGCGGGCGGCGAGGTAGCCGAGCGGGATGCCGATGCCGATGGCGAACACCATCGCGAAGATCGTCAGCTCGAGGGTGCCGGGGAAGCGCTCGAGGAACTCGGTCGTGACCGCCTGGCCGGTGCGGGACGAGGTCCCGAAGTCCAGCTGGAGGGCACGGCCGAGGAACTTGCCGTACTGGACGAGCACCGGCTGGTCGAGACCGAACGTCTCGTTGTACCGGGCGATGTCCTCGGGGGTGGCGCGCTCACCGAGCGCAGCCTGGGCCGGTCCGCCGGGCAAGGCACGCAGCCAGGCGAACAGCAGGACCGAGAGGCCCAGGAGGATCGGGATCAGCTGCAGGAGCCGTCGGACGATGAAGCGGAGCACGCTGGCTGGTCAGCCTTCCTGGATCGACGACCGGGGGTGGACACACCACCGGGGCGACCCGTCAGGGCCGCCCCGGTGGTGTGTGTTCACTCGCTGATCGTGACCGTGGAGAAGTCCTCGGCCGACAGCGGGCTCGGGACCAGGCCCGAGACGTTCTCGGCGACGACGATCGCGTTCGGGGCGTGGGAGATCGGGACCGCCGGGAGGAAGTCCATGATCGCCTTGTTGGCCGCCTCGTAGAGCGGACCGCGGGCCTCGACGTCGGGCTCGCTGTCACCGGCGGCCAGGGAGGAGAAGACCTCCGGGGCGCTCCAGCCACCGAACTCGGCCTTCATCTTGCCGCCACCGGCGTCGGCGAAGAACGTGCCGATGAAGTTGTAGGCGTCGTTGTAGTCACCGGTCCAGCCGAGCAGGTGGACGTCGGCCTGGCCGGCCTGCACGGCGTCGAGGTAGTCCGGGTTCCACGGGAGGGAGGTCGGCTCGACGGTGAACCCGGCGTCGGTCAGGTTCTTGCTGATGACCTCGTACATGGCGGCCGGGTCCGGCAGGTAGGGCCGGCTGACGTCCGTCGGGTAGTAGAAGCGCAGCGTCGTGCCGGTCGCGCCGGCCTCGGCCAGCAGCGACTTGGACCGCTCCGGGTCGTAGGCGTACTGCGTGACGTCCTGGGTCCAGCCGTCGACGGCCGGGGGCACGAACTCGATCGCGGCCTCGGCGCCCTCGGGGAGCAGCGAGCGCACGATGGTGTCGCGGTCGATGGCGTGGGCGATGGCCTGGCGGACGCGGACGTCCTGCAGGGCCGGGTTCGCGCTGGTGCCCTCGATGCCGCCGCCGTTCATGCCCAGGTAGAGGACGTTGAACGGGTCGCGGGGCAGGACCTGGAAGCCGCCCTGCTCCAGCGCCTGGTAGTCGGCCGGGGCGACGAGGTCGTAGCCGTCGATGGAGCCGGCCTGCAGCTCCTGGCGGCGGGTGTTGCCGTCGGCGATGGAGCGGAAGACGATCTCGTCGACGCCGGCGGCCTCGCCCCAGTAGTCGGCGTTCTTGACGATGCTGACCGTCTTGTTGCCCCGGTCCCAGCTGCCGAACTTGAAGGGGCCGGTGCCGGTCGGGTGCGCGGTGGCGTACTCGGAGTAGGTCAGCGCGTCGCCGTTGCCGCCCAGCTCGTCGGCCTTGTACTGCTCCAGCGCGGCCGGGCTCTGGATGGCGAAGCTCGGCAGGGCCAGCACGGCCGGGAAGCGGCTGGTGGTCTCGGTGAGGGTGATGACGGCGGTCGCGGCGTCGGTGGCCTCGCACCCGGCGTACAGGCTGGGGACGTCCGGGGTGCTGGCGAACCCGCCGAAGTTGTTCTGCCAGTACTCGGAGGCCGCGGGGCTGGCGGCCAGGCCGGTGAAGTTGTACTGACGGTCGAAGTTGAAGCAGACGGCCTCGGCGTTGAAGTCGGTGCCGTCGTGGAACTTGACGCCCTCGCGCAGCGCGAAGGTGTAGGTCAGGCCGTCCTCGGAGACGTCGTAGCTCTCCGCGAGCGCCGGCTCCAGGTCCGCGGTGCCGGGCGCGTTGGTCAGCAGGCCCTCGTAGATCTGGCGGGTGACGCGGAAGGACTCACCGTCGGTGGCCAGGGCCGGGTCGAACATGGTCGGGTCGCCGGCGGCACCGAAGACGAACGTGCCGCCTCCGCCACCGCTGGCGCTGCTCTCGCCTGCGGCGGTCCCGGACTCGTCCCGGTCGCTGGAGGCACAACCGGCCAGCGCGAGGGCGGACAGCGCGGCCGCGGAGGCGGCCAGTGCGCGGGTGGGGCGACGATGCATCGCGGAGGACCTGCCTTCTCGGCCGTACACGGCCGGATGATCTGGAGCCTGACCGCCCGCAGACCGGAAGGTCTGGGGCACGGCCAGGGACATTAAGTGCGCTTTGTGACGCACATGTGTCTGTCCACCTCATCGTCACCGGATCGAGACCTCCCGTGCACCGGCTCCTCACCCGGCCGCGCCGACACCTCACGCACCGTCCCCGGCCGCGCCGGCGGCCGGCTCACGGGACCCCCGGCCCCGTCGCAGGGTCCCGCCCTGAGCCTGCGACGGGCGGGGGCGACGGGGGCCTTCGTCTAGGCGTCGATGCGGCGGCGGCCCTCGAAGGCACGGCCCAGGGTGACCTCGTCGGCGTACTCGAGGTCACCGCCGACGGGCAGACCGCTGGCCAGCCGGGACACCGCGAGCCCGAGCGGGCCGACCAGCCGCGCCAGGTAGGCGGCGGTGGCCTCGCCCTCCAGGTTGGGGTCGGTGGCGATGATCAGCTCGGTGACCTGGCCGTCCATCAGCCGGGTCATCAGCTCCTTGACCCGCAGGTCGTCCGGGCCGATGCCCTCGATCGGGCTGATCGCCCCGCCGAGCACGTGGTAGCGGCCCTTGAACTCGCGGGTGCGCTCGATCGCCACGACGTCCTTGGGCTCCTCGACGACGCAGATGACGTCGAGGGTGCGGCGGGGGTCGCGGCAGATGCGGCACTGCTCGCCCTCGGCGACGTTGAAGCAGGTCACGCAGAAGCGGACCTCGGCCTGCACCCGCTGCAGTGCCGCGACCAACCGGACGACGTCGGCGGACTCGGCGGCCAGCAGGTGGAAGGCGATGCGCTGCGCGCTCTTGGGACCGACCCCGGGCAGCCGCCCGAGCTCGTCGATCAGGTCCTGGACAGCGCCTTCGTACACGGTTCTCCTCGTCTGGGTGGGGTGCGCGGGCAGCGGTGCCGCGCCGGCGCACCCCGGTGGGTCAGAAGCCGGGCAGACCCAGGCCGCCGCCAAGACCGCCGGTCAGCGGGCCCATCGTGCTGGCGGCGAGCTCGTTGACGGCGCGCTGCGCGTCGCGGACGGCGGCGATCACCAGGTCCTGCAGCGTCTCGACGTCGTCGGGGTCGACGGCCGCCGGGGCGATGGTCAGCGCGGTGATGTCGCCGTCGCCGGTCATGGTGACCGTGACCAGCTCACCACCGGCCGAGCCGGTCACCTCCGTGGCGGCCAGCTCCTGCTGCGCGGCGGCGAGCGCCTGCTGCATCTGCTGCGCCTGCGCGAGCAGGGCCGACATGTCGGGCTGTCCTCCGGGTCCCATGGCACCGAGAGTAGGTGCTGCCACCGACACCGCGCGGCGACCCGGCGCGCAGGTCGTCCTGGACCCCCGCGGTACGTGAGACCCGGCCCCGTCGCAGGGTCCCGCCGCGCGCGGGACGTCCCGTGGCGCGGGTCAGGCCCCCTCGCAGGGTCCCACCGCGCGCGGAACGTCCCGTGGCGAGGGTCAGGCCCCGTCGCAGGGGCCCGCCGCGCGCGGAGCGTGCGGTGGGGGGCGGGGGGGTCCTTCCTCAGTCCTCGATCGGGCGGGCGCCGAGCTGGGTGCGCAGCAGGAGCAGGGCCGCGGCGTGCGGGTCCTGCTCGGGGGTGTCCGCGCTGCCGGGGGCGGGCTCGGCGGCCCGCTCGGCCATCAGCTCGTCGGCCTCGGCGGTCTCGGCCGCCTGCACGGCGGCCCGGACGTCCTCGGGGGTGGCCGCCGGGCCGGCCGGGGCCTGCCCGGGGACGTCGACGATCGTCTGGACCTTCCAGCGGACGCCCAGCAGCTCCTCGACCGACTGCCGCAGGACCTCCCGGTTGAGGTCCTCGCCCATCATCTTGGCCAGCGCCGGCGAGGTGAAGGACAGCGTGAGCGTGCCGTTGGCCAGGTCGTGCACCTGCGCGCTCTTCATCAGGCCCTCGGTGGTGCGCTTGTGCCGCTTCACCACCGCCTGCAGCTCGGGCCAGATCCGCCGGACGTCGACGGTGGTCAGCTCGGTGTCGCCGCCGGCCGGCTCGGGCGGGAGGGCCGAGACCAGCGGCGTGGGCTCCCCACCACGCGGTGAGGGTGCGGACTCCGCGGCGGCCCGTGGCGCCGGGGCCGTGGTGACGGCCGGACGGGCGGGCTCGCTGCTGGCCGGGGCGGACTGCGTCGCGGGGGCGGACGGCGCGGGCGCGGTGACCCGCGCAGGCTGCGGCCAGTCCTCGTCGTCGGTGGGCTCCGGCGGCAGCGGAACATCGGGCTCGGAGTCCGCCACCGCCGGGCGGGGACGCGGCTCGGGCGCGGCCGGCGGGGTCGGCGGGGCAGCCGGCGGCGGGGTGGGCGCGGACGCCGCCATCGCCCCGGGGCGCGCGGTGACCGGCCAGCCGTCGTCCCCCTCGGGCGCGGGTGCCGACGGGCCGGCCGCCGGTGCGGCCGGGGCCTGCGCGGCTCGGGCCTGCGACGGCCGGACGTAGGCCGGCCGGGCGGGCGCTGCTGCAGCGGCCGGAGCCGGCGCGGCGGGCGCCGGTGCGGCTGGCGCCGGCTCGGCGACGCGGGCGGCCACCGGTGCCGGCCGGGCCGCTTCACGAACGGGCTCACGAACGGGCTCACGGGCGGGCTCGCGGACCGGGGCGGCGGCGGCCGGCTCGGGGCGGCCGGCGTGCTCACCGGCGATCGACATCCGACGCTCGAGCCGCTCCAGGCGCTGCAGGGTCGCCGCACCCGAGCCGTCGGTGGCCGGCAGCAGCATGCGGGCGCAGACGAGCTCCAGCAGCAGCCGGGGCGCCGTCGTCCCGCGCATCTCCGACAGGCCCTCGTGCACCGTGTCGGCCAGCCGGGACAGCGTCGCCGCACCCAGCGCCTGGGCCTGGCGGCTCATCAGGTCCAGCCGGTCGGGCGGGCAGTCCAGCAGGCCGTTGCCGCCGGCCTCGGGCACGGCCTCGAGCACGATCAGGTCGCGCAGCCGGTCGAGCAGGTCGGTGGCGAAACGGCGCGGGTCGTGGCCGGCCTCGACCACCCGTTCGACGGCCTGGAAGACACCGGGCGCGTCGGAGGCGGCGAGCGCGTCGACGGCCTCGTCGAGCAGCGCCTCGTCGGTGACGCCGAGCAGGCCGACCGCCGAGCGGTAGGTGACGCCCTCGGGCCCGGCGCCGGCCAGCAGCTGGTCCAGGATCGACAGCGAGTCGCGCACCGAGCCGCCACCGGCGCGCACCACCAACGGGAACACGGTCGGCTCGACCGTGACGCCCTCGGCGGTGCAGGTGCGCTCCAGCAGGCCGCGCAGCGTGCTGGGCGGCACCAGCCGGAACGGGTAGTGGTGGGTGCGCGAGCGGATGGTCGGGAGGACCTTCTCCGGCTCGGTGGTGGCGAAGACGAAGACGAGGAACTCCGGCGGCTCCTCGACCACCTTCAGCAGGGCGTTGAAGCCCTGCGAGGAGACCATGTGCGCCTCGTCGACGATGTAGATCTTGTACCGGCTGTGCACGGGGGCGAAGAACGCCTTCTCGCGCAGGTCGCGGGCGTCGTCGACACCGCCGTGGCTGGCCGCGTCGATCTCCATCACGTCGATCGACCCGGGGCCGTCGGGGGCCAGCGCGACGCACGAGCCGCAGACGCCGCACGGAGTCGACGTCGGGCCCTGCTCGCAGTTCAGCGAGCGGGCCAGGATCCGCGCCGACGACGTCTTGCCGCAGCCGCGTGGGCCGCTGAACAGGTAGGCGTGGTTGATCCGGCCGTTGTCGATGGCGTTCATCAGCGGCGCGGTGACGTGATCCTGACCGACCACCTCGGCGAAGGTCGCCGGGCGGTACTTGCGGTAGAGCGCCAGAGCCACGACCCGAATCTACGTGGCCGCACCGACGGTCCGGGCGCACCTCGCCCGTCGGTGCCCGTGCGTCACCGCCCCGGCACGGACGGGCGCAGCGCTACTTCGTCAGGTTGAGGAAGAACTCGACCTGGCCCCGGTCCTCGACCCGCACGAACCCCAGGTCGGGCGGGTCGATGCCGTAGTCGCTGAAGACGACCGGCACCGCGCCGGAGACGTCGACCCCGTCGGCGGTGCGCACGACGGAGATCTCGGTCTGCACCGGCTGCGTCACGCCGGCCACGGTCAGCTCGCCCGTCACCGGCACGGTCACCGGGGTGCCGGTGAGCTCGGGCAGGTCGGCGGTCTCGGTCACCGAGAAGGTGGCCGTCGGGTGGGTCGCCACGTCCATCACGTTGTCGCGGAAGTAGCCGTCCCGCCGGGAGGAGTCGGTTGTGATCGAGGCGACGTCGACGGTCACGTCGGCGTCGGCGAGGTCGCCGCCGGCGATGACCACGGAGCCGGTGACCTGGTCGGTCGTGCCGGCGACGGTGACGTCGGCGCCGTTGAGCACCTCGTCCACGCGGTAGCCCGCCGAGGAGTCGGCCGCGATCGCCCACGTCCCGTCGAGGGCCGCCGTGTCGGGCGGAGGCGCGACGGAGCTGGTGGGTGCCCCGGAGGGTGCGCTGCTGGTGGCCGCTGCGACGTCCGGCTGGGCCTGGACGGTCCGCGCGGGGGCGGCGTCCTCCTCGAGTGCGGCGTAGACGAGCGGGCCACCGATCGCCCCGGCGGCGACGACGGCCACCACCCCACCCGTGATCCACCAGACGCGACGACCGGCCATGTCCACTCCCGAGGTTGACGGTTCATGGATCGAACCGCACGAACCTGGGAGGAGCCTGTGGGTCAGGAGACGAAGGGACCCCTCGCACACCCGTCAGAGCCCGCTTATCCTTGCTGCCTTCCGGCCCTGGGGAGGTTCACAGGGTGACGCCGCACGAGGGGTCGACGACCACTGTAGAGGACGCCCGGCCCGCACGGGGAGCCAGGGGGCGGCCGCCGCGAGGCGGCCTGTTGCGGAGGATGGGAGATTCGAACTCCCGAGGGCTTGCACCCAACCCGCTTTCCAAGCGAGCGCCATAGGCCACTAGGCGAATCCTCCAACTGCGTGGGCAACTGTACCGGTCAGCTCTCCGGCCGTGCGCCACTCCCCCTCGTCCGGAGCGCCCGCGACCCTCGGGGGTGGTTGAGTGATCGCCGACAGCCGGCGACCGCCGCGCAGCGCGACAACCGGAGGGACTGGACATGAGCAGTACCGAGCAGGTGCGGCCCGAGGTGGTCGCCGCCATCGTCACCGCACTCCAGAACACCGACCCCAGCGACCTCCCGACCGACGCCACCCGCGCGGAGAAGGACGCCGCCAAGGACCGGTACCTGTCGGGCATGGTCGCCGAGCGGGCGCAGCGCGACCGGCAGACCCGGGCGTGGGAGCTCCTGCTCACCCGCGGGCACGACGAGCCGCCGAGCTGGGAGTCGCTGTTCGACGAGCTGCCGGAGAGCTCGCTGGGCGAGCTGGCCGAGCTCTACGACGCCCTGCCCGAGGGGGCGCAGGCGGAGTACGCACGCCGTTACGGCGCCCCGGCCGCCACCTGACCGGCGGACCGGCGGGCGTGCGGGCAGGGCAGCGGTGACGGCGCCGGGTTCCCGGGTGGCCGGGCGCTACCTCGTGCGCTCCCGGCTCGGTGGCGGGGCGATGGGGGCGGTCTGGCTCGCCCGGGACGAGCTGCTGGGCCGCGACGTCGCGGTCAAGCAGGTGCTCATCCCGGTCGGCAGCGACCCCGAGGCCACCGCGGGGCACCGCGAGGCGGCCATGCGCGAGGGCCGGATCGCCGCCCGGCTGACCCACCCGCACGCGGTCTCCGTCTACGACATGGTCGACGACGGCGGGACGCCGTGGCTGGTCATGGAGTACCTGCCCTCCCGCAGCCTGGCCCAGGTGCTGGCCGCGCAGGGCACGCTGCCGGTGCAGCAGGTCGCGCAGATCGGCGCGCAGGTGGCCGACGCGCTGGTGGCCACGCACGCCGCCGGCGTCGTCCACCGGGACGTGAAGCCGGGCAACATCCTGATCGGCGAGGGCGGCCGCGCCGAGGGCCTGGTGAAGATCACCGACTTCGGCATCTCCCGGGCACGGGGCGACGTCTCGCTCACCCAGACCGGCGTGGTCAAGGGGACGCCGGCCTACCTCGCCCCTGAGGTCGCCCGCGGCCAGGAGCCCGACGAGGCCAGCGACGTCTACTCCCTGGGCGCGACGTTGTTCGCCTGCCTGGAGGGGACGCCGCCCTTCGGCATGACCGAGAACCCGCTGGAGATGCTCTACCGGGTCGCCGGCGGCGACTTCGACCGGCCGCGCAACGCCGGTGCGCTGACCCGGCCGCTGATGCGGATGCTGAACTCCGAGCCGGGCAAGCGGCCGTCGATGACCCAGGTCCGGGACCAGCTGGCCGGCCTCGCCGCCGGCCGGGACCGCGACGTCACCGACGTCCTCACCGCGCGCACCCCGATCCCCACCACGCTGACCGACATCCGCCCGGTGGACGGCCGGGCGGTGCCGCCGGTACCGCCGGCCGAGCGGTCGGTCACCGCGCCGGTCCCGGACCCCGCTCCCCCGCTGGTCCCGACGCCGGACGACCCGCCCGTGGCGGCTCCGGCGGACGCCGGCCGGGTCGCGCCTCCTGCCCGCACCACCGTGGGCGCGCCCCCGGCCCGCCCGCAGGGTCGCCGCCGGGGAGCGGTGCTGCTCGGCGCGCTGGCCGCCGCCCTGGTCGGGGTCGGCGTCCTGCTGTTCCTGCTCGGTCAGGACGGCGACCAGACCCGGGCCGCGGCCCGGACCGGCACCGCCTCCCCCTCGTCCACCCCGCCGGCGCCCTCCACGTCCAGCTCCTCCACGCCGTCGGGCACCACCGCGCCGAGCACGTCGGCCGCCCCGACGCCGACCACGACCGCCCCGACCACCACCGCGCCCACCACCACCGCGCCCACCTCGACCGCCCCGGCAGAGACGACCCCGGCACCGCCGCCGCCGACGCCCGCCGGCCCCGCGCCCGGTTCGGCGGCGGAGGTGCAGCAGACGCTGACCAGCTACTACGCGCTGCTGCCCGGCGACCCCGAGGCCGCGTGGGAGCGGACCGGGCCGACCCTGCGCTCGGCGATCTCGCGGGCGAACTACGTCCGCTTCTGGAACCGGTTCAGCGCGGTGACGCTGGGGCCGGTCTCGGCCTCCGACGGCTCGCTGACCGCCACCGCGCCGGTCACCTTCGTGGAGGACGGCGGCCGCGAGCCCGAGCAGCACACGTTCACCTTCGTCCGCGGGGCCGACGGCCGGCTGCTCGTGGACTCCGACCGGGCGCAGTGAGGCCCGCGCCGGACCCCGGACGCGAGAACGGCGGCGCCTGATCCGGTGTGGATCGGGCGCCGCCGTCAGCTGCGGTGGCGGTGGGATTTGAACCCACGGAGGCTGTGAACCTCACACGCTTTCGAGGCGTGCTCCTTCGGCCGCTCGGACACGCCACCGCCGGAGAGACTACAGGCCCCGCTTCGCGCGGAAGAACGCACGTAGCAGCGTGGCGGACTCCGCGGCCCGGATCCCGGTCACGACCTCGGGGCGGTGGTTGAGCCGGCGGTCCCGGACGACGTCCCACAGCGAGCCGGCCGCACCCGCCTTCGGGTCGTCGGCGGCGTAGACGACCCGGGCCACGCGGGCCAGCACGCTCGCCCCGGCGCACATGGTGCAGGGCTCGAGGGTGACCACCAGCGTCGCGCCGGTCAGCCGCCAGCCGTCGCCGTGCAGCCGGGCGGCCTCGCGCAGGGCCAGGACCTCGGCGTGCGCGGTCGGGTCCCCCCGCTTCTCCCGCTCGTTGGCGGCCTCGGCGAGCACCGCGCCGTCGGGCCCCAGGACGAGCGCGCCGATGGGCGTGTCGCCCCACTCCTGCGCCGCGGCGGCCAGCTCGAGCGCCCGCAGCATCGCCTCGTCGTCGGTCACGGGGACATCCTGCGCACAGTCGAGCCCTGCCCCCAGGTGGGGGCAGGGCTCGACTGTCCGCGGGACCCCTCAGGCGGTGGCCGCGGCCCGCAGCTCGTCGGCGAAGCCGATCCGCCCGGCGATGGCGAGCACCAGCTCGTCGGCCCACATCTCGTCGGAGTCCAGCAGCGCGGTGAGCTCCTCGGCGGGGAGCCCGGCGTCGGCGAGAACGGCGAGGTCCCCGCCGGGCCAGCCCTGCTCGTCGTCGTCGAAGGCGTCCTCGATGGTGGTACCGGCCTCGACCGGGATGCCGTAGCGCTCGACCACCTCGGCGGCCAGCAGCCACTCCTGGAAGGTCGCGTCGGAGATCAGCGCGCGCACCATGCCGCCGGGCCCGTGCCGGAGGACGACGAAGTACAGCCGGCTGTCGACGACGATCACGAGCGGCCCGGGCCAGCCCGGCGACCCCGGCTCCCCCAGTGCCTGCTCGAGCACCGGGAGCTCGCTGTCGGCGTCGGCGGCCAGCAGGTCGCAGTGCCAGCGCCCGTCGAGGTGGGCGACCCGGACGGCGAAGCTGGGCCGCAGCGCGGTGCCGGGGTCCGGCGGGGTGGTCATAGCCTGTAGATCATGGCCGACCCCGCTCCCGACGACAGCAGGACGCCGGGTGCCGCGAGCGCCTTCCCCGTGCCGACGATGCCCGTGCCGCCGGTGTCGGTGGTCGGACTGGGGCAGCTCGGCGGGTCGCTCGCCGCGGCGCTGGTCGCCGGCGGCCGCCCCGTGTCGGGCTGGGACGTCGACCCGCGGGCCCGCGCCGCCGCCGAGGACACCGGCGTGCAGGTCACCCGGGAGCTCACCGGGGTCGTCGTCCTCGCCGTCCCGCTGCCGGTGATGGCCACCGCGCTCGACGGGCTGCGGGTCGACCCGGGCGCGACGGTCACCGACCTGGGCTCGGTCAAGGTCCCGGTGCTCGACGCGCTGGGCGCCGCGCACGGCGGGCGGTTCGTCGGCGGGCACCCGATGTGCGGGACGGAACGGTCCGGCCCGGACGCCGTCGACCCCGCGCTGTTCAACGGCGCCCGGTGGGCCCTGTGCCTGGAGCCGGACACCGACCTGCGCCGCTGGCTGCGGGTGGCGGAGATCGCGCTGGCCGTCGGGGCGGAGGTGGTGCCGGTGACCGCCGCCGAGCACGACGACGCGGTGGCCGCGATCAGCGCCGTCCCGCACCTGCTCGCCGCCGCGCTGGCCGCCGCCGCGGGGCAGGCCGGGCCGCTCGCGCTGAGCCTGGCGGCCGGCAGCTACCGGGACGCCACCCGCGTCATCGCCAGCGACCCGGCGTTCGTCACCGCCCTGGTCGAGGGCAACGCCGCCCCCGCGGCCGCCGCCCTGGCCCGGGTGCGCGCCCAGCTGGACCGCCCCTGGCCCGAGCTGGTCGCCGACGGCCACGCGGTGCGCACCGCGGCCGCCGGGCGCCGTCCGGTGCGGGTGCCCCTGGAGCGCTCGGCACTGCTGACGCTGGGCCGGTCCGGGGGCGCGGTGACCCGGCGGCTGGCCGCCTTCGTCGAGGGCTGGGTGCCCGAGCCTGCTGAGCCGCAGGCATGACCTCGTCGCCGAGGGGGCAAGCTGGGCGCATGGCAGACGACCACGACAAGGACATCCACGCCCAGATCGAGGCGCTGGTCGAGGAGGAGCACGCGCTCCGCAACGCGACCGAGCACACCGACGAGCAGCGCGCCCGGCTGCGCTCGATCGAGGAGGAGCGGGACCAGCTGTGGGACCTGGTCCGTCAGCGTGACGCCAAGCGCCAGTACGGCGAGGACCCCGACGAGGCGCAGGCCCGCCCCGAGCCGCAGGTCGAGAACTACCTGCAGTAGCCGGTCGGACGGCGGCCGCCCCGGTGGCCGCCGTCACCCGATCGGTCGTCCCCGCCGACCCCAGGACACTTCGGCGTCGAAGTGTGTGCGAAGTTGATCTCCCGGGTACGCAGCGCGGTGCACGCCGTGCGGTCCGGTTGCGCGGGTGCGGCAGACAGGAGCTCGTCGATGGCAGTCCAGGGTGCAGTGCAGGCGCGCGAGATCCGCCGGGCGGTGGTGACCGGCGGGGCCGGCTTCCTGGGCTCGCACCTGTGCGAGCAGCTGCTCGAGCGCGGCGTCGAGGTGGTCTGCCTGGACAACTTCCTCACCGGCGCCCCGGAGAACGTGCAGCACCTCATGGAGCACCCCGGCTTCCGCCTGGTGCGCTGCGACATCACCGACTACGTGCACGTCCCCGGACCGGTCGACCTGGTGCTGCACTTCGCGTCCCCGGCCAGCCCGATCGACTACCTGAAGATGCCGATCGAGACCCTCAAGGTCGGCAGCCTCGGCACCCTGCACGCGCTGGGCCTGGCCAAGGACAAGGGTGCCCGCTTCCTGCTGGCCTCGACGTCGGAGGTCTACGGCGACCCGCTGCAGCACCCGCAGCGCGAGGACTACTGGGGCAACGTCAACCCGGTCGGCCCGCGGGGGGTCTACGACGAGGCCAAGCGCTTCAGCGAGGCGCTGACCACCGCCTACCGCACCTCGCAGGGCATCGACACCGCGATCGTGCGCATCTTCAACACCTACGGCCCGCGGATGCGCGCCGACGACGGCCGCGCCATCCCGGCCTTCGTGGGACAGGCGCTGGCCGGCCGGCCGCTGACCGTGGCCGGCGACGGGTCCCAGACCCGGTCGATCTGCTACGTCGACGACACCGTGCGCGGCATCCTCGCCCTCGCCTTCTCCACCGAGACCGGCCCGATGAACATCGGCAACCCCGACGAGCTGTCGATGCTGGAGCTGGCCCGCTGGATCGTGGAGCTCACCGGTTCGGACTCCGAGATCGGCTTCATCGACCTGCCGGTCGACGACCCCAAGGTGCGCCGGCCGGACACCACGCTGGCCACCGAGGCCCTCGGCTGGGCGCCGGCGGTCACCTCCGAGGTCGGCCTCCGCCGCACGGTCGAGTGGTTCGCCACCCAGCGCGAGGCGAGCCTCAGCCAGGTCGGCTGACCACCCGGTCGCCGTCCTGCCGGACGGCGTCCGGGAGGCCCGGACGATCGGCGTCCGCGAGCCCGGCCGGGGGCCGCCCGGATGGGTACAGTGGCGCACCGACCGATGGCCGCTCGCCCACTGGGCGCCGGGCACCCCCAGGGCGCCTGCGAACACGACCGGAGAACAGCAGATGGGGCGCCACGCCCACACCCGCGCCCGTACCGACCGCCGCCGCCCCGCCCTGCTGGCCGGCCTGGCCGCGCTCGTCGTGGCCGTGGTCGTGGCCGGGCTGGTCTGGTGGACCACCGGCGACGACGAGACCGCCCCGACCGCCGCCGGTGGCGGCGGGTGCACCGACCGCCGCACCGTGCCGGTGACCGTCGCCCCCGAGCTCGGCGCACTGGCCGGGCAGCTGCTCGCCCAGCCCCTCGACCTGGGCGGCGGTTCCTGTGCCGTGGCCGAGGTGACCGCCACCGAGCCGCTGCAGACGCTGGCCGACCTCGGCTCGCTGGCCCCCGACGCCCTGCCGCAGGTCTGGGTGCCCGACTCCTCGCTGTGGGCCGCCCGCGCGGGCGGCAGCGGACTGGAGGCGGCCGGCTCGGTCGCCACCTCGCCGCTCGTGCTGGCCACCAGCCGCGCCGCCGCCGACCAGCTGGGCTGGACGACGACCCCGCCCACCTGGGGCGAGGCGCTGACCACCGACCGCCCGCTCGCCGTGCCCGACCTGGCCGCGAGCGCCGAGGGCGTCTCGGTCCTGGCCGCCGTGCGGCAGTCCCTCGGTGGCGGTGAGGCCGCCGACAACGCCGTCGTCGAGGCCGTGCTGGCCGCCGGCCGCGGGGACGTCCCGACCGTGGCCGACGGCCTGGCCGCCGGCACCGCGGGCGGCGCCGACGCCCCGCTGGTCCCGGTCAGCGAGCAGGAGGTGCTCGCCGCCAACCAGGCCGCCGGCTCCGACGCCCTGGTCGCGGTCTACCCCCGCGAGGGCTCCCCGTCGCTGGACTACCCGGTGCTGCGGCTGCCGGTGGGTGACGACGGCCAGCGGCGCGCGGTCGACGCCGTCGTCCAGGCGCTGACCGCGGGCACGGCCGGCGAGCAGGCGCGCGCCGCCGGGTTCCGGGACCAGCAGGGCGGCTCCCCGGCCGGTGCCGGCACCGGCACCGGCGTGCAGGAGGCGGCCCCCCAGCAGGTGGCGCTCGACCCGGCCGCCGTCCAGGCGCTGCTGGGCCGGCTCGCCAGCCTGGCCACGCCGTCCCGGCTGCTGACCGTCATGGACGTCTCCACCTCGATGGAGGCCGCCGCCGGGGACGGCACGCGGGCCACGCTCGCCCGCGACGCCGGCAAGAGCGCGCTGACCCTGCTGCCGGACTCCCACTCGGGTGGCGTCTGGGCCTTCGCCCACCGGCTGGACGGTGACCGCGACTGGGTCGAGCTGGCCCCGCTGCGCACCTTCGCCACCGACGTCGGGGGCGGGAAGACCCACCGTCAGCTGATCGACGAGCAGTTCGACACCCTGCCCTCGATCCTCGACCCCGGTGGCACCGGCCTGTACGACACGACGCTGGCCGCGGTGCGGGCCGCCCGCGAGGCCTACGACCCGGGGTCGGTCAACACGGTCGTGCTGATCACCGACGGCGAGGACGACGACGACGAGGCCGGCATCGACCTCGGTCCGCTGCTGGACACGCTGCGCGCCGAGGCGGACCCGGCGCGCCCGGTCAAGGTCGTCGGGATCGCGCTGGGCCCGGACGCCGACCTCAGCGCGCTGGAGCAGATCGGCCAGGCGACCGGGGGCGCGGCCTACCCGTGCCTGGACCCCGAGGACCTGCAGGGCGTGCTCTTCGACGCGATCCGCCGCCGGGGCTGAGGCTCGTGGAGTCCCCAGGGTGCACTTCTGGCGCCCTGGGACTCCACTACAGCAGCGCGTCGAGGGCGGTGGTGACCTCGGCGACGGTGACCTCCGCGAGGGCCGGGTCCAGCTCGGTGCCCCACGGGTCGCCGGCGCCGTCGCCGTGCCACAGGACGACGTGCTGCGGGCGCGGCGGCGGGCCCCACAGCGCGGGTGACACCGGGCCGAACAGCACCACCGAGGGACGCCGGTAGGCCGTGGCCAGGTGGGCCACCCCGGTGTCGCCGCAGACGACGACGGACGCCGCGGCGACCACTGCGGCCAGCTCGAGGGAGGTGGTGCGCCCGGCGAGCACCGCGTCGTCGCCCAGTCCGGCCCCGGCGGCGACCGCCCGGGCGAGCTCGACCTCGGCCGGGCCGCCGGTGACCCGCACGTCGTGCCCCTGCGCGCGCAGGTGCCGGGCCACGGCGGCGAACCGCTCGACCGGCCAGCGCCGCCCGGGGAACGCCGCCCCGGGGTGGACGACCGCGGCGCCGCGCACGGGCGGATCGACGTCGGGGACGCGCAGGTCCAGGGCGTCGGGGTCGCAGGTGACGCCCAGCCCCTCGTCGACCAGCCGGCACCAACGCCGCACCTCGTGCTCGTCGGCGTACCAGGTGGGCCCGGGGTAGCCGGGGCTGTCGAAGGTGAGCAACCGCTGCGGGTGCAGGCCGGCGACGACCACGTGCGAGGCGGGGCCCTTGCCGTGCAGGTCGACGGCGAGCTCGGGCGGCGGACCGGACCAGTCCAGCGGCTCGAGCTCGACGGCGGGCAGCACCTCGTCGACGGCGTCGATCAGCGCGGCCAGCGGCTCCAGCGCCCGCGTCGTCGCGAGCACCAGCCGGTGGCCGGGCACCGCAGCCCGGATCCCCCGGATCGCCGGCACCCCGGTGAGCAGGTCCCCCAGCCCCAGCGGCCGCAGCACGACCGCAGTGCGGCCCCGCTGCAGGGGCCCGCGGCGAGCGTGCGAGTCGTGGGGGGCAGCGGGGTCCTTCAGCACGGCCCCGTTCCGGGGCCCGCGGCGAGCCTGCGAGTCGTGGGGGGAACGGGGTCCTTCGTCCGGGAGCGCTCGACCAGGGCGGTGGTCGAGTGGCCGTCCAGGTAGGGCAGGACGACGGCCTGGCCTCCCCAGGTGCGCAGGACGGCGGACTCGGGCAGGTCGGCGCCGGCGTAGTCGCCGCCCTTGGCCCACACGTCCGGGCGCAGCTGCTCCAGGACAGCCGAGGGGGTGTCCTCGCCGAAGACGACGACGGCGTCGACGAACTCCAGCGCCTCCAGCACCCGGGCCCGGTCGGGGGCGCTCACCAGCGGGCGGGTCGGGCCCTTGAGCCGGCGCACCGAGTCGTCGGAGTTGATGCAGACGACCAGGCAGTCGCCCAGCCCGCGGGCGGCCCGCAGCGTGGCGACGTGCCCGGCGTGCAGCAGGTCGAAGCAGCCGCCGGTGGCCACGACGGTGCCACCCGCGGCGCGCACCCGGGCCAGCAGCGCGTCGACGTCGGGGGCGGTGGGCTCGGCGGTGGCCGGCGCGGCGTCCCAGGCGGTGGCGCCACCGCGGCCGACGAAGGCGCCGGCGGCCGCGACGGCGGCGGTGACGGCCTCACCGGTGACGGCACCCCCGGCGAGGGCGACGGTGACCGCGGCGGCGAAGGAGTCGCCGGCGCCGCACGGGTCGCCGCCGGTGACCGGGGTGGCCGGCACGACCATCGGCGCGCCCTCCCCGTAGGACAGCAGCGCGCCGCGGGCGCCGAGGGTGACCGCGACCGCGCCGACGCCCCAGGCCCGGATGAGCGCCTCGGCCCGCGCGCCGACCGCGGCCAGGCCGCTGCCGGTGACCTCGGGGGTGACGCGGGCGGCCTCCGACCCGTTGGGGGTGACCAGCCGGGTCGAGGGCACCGGGTCGGCACCGCGCGGGTGCGGGTCCCAGACCACCGGGCCGCGGGCGGCGGCCAGGGCGGCACGCACGTCGGGGGCCGACGTCGTCCCGCGGCCGTAGTCGGCGACGAGCACGGCGGACGCAGTCGCGATCGCCTCGACCGCGGCGGCGGGCAGCGCGCCGAAGGTCGTCGTCGCTCCCCCGGTGTCGAGCCGGGCCACGGAGTGGTCACCGACCCGGATGCGCTGCTTGACCGCGGTCGGGCTGCTGGCCGGGATCTCGATCAGCTGCACCCGGCCGGCGAGCAGCGCCCGCAGCCGGTCGGCGCCCTCGTCGTCGCCGAACGGGGCCACCAGCGTGACCTCCTCGCCGGAGGAGGCGGCCAGGACGGCGGCGAGCGCGGCACCACCGGGGCGCTCGTGGATAACCGCGTCGTCGATCACCGGCACCGGCGCGTCGGGGGTGAGCCGCGAGGCGGTGCCGACCAGGTCGACGTCGAGCAGGGCGTCACCGACGACGACGATCACGGGACGACCTCCACGTGGTGGGTGGTGGACACCCGCGGCGACTCGGCCAGCACCGCGGCGTCGAAGGCGGCGCAGAGCAGGTGCAGGGCGACCAGGTGGCACTCCTGCACCGTCGCCGTCCACTCGGAGTCGATGCAGACGGCGTCGTCGGCGGCCGCGGCCAGCGGGTTCGGGCCCGGCCCGGTCATGGCCAGCACGGTGACGCCGCAGTCGCGGGCCCGGCGGGCTGCGGCGACGGCGTTGGGGCTGCGGCCCGACGTCGACAGGAGCACCAGCACGTCCCCCGGGCGGCCGTGCGCCTCGACCTGGCGGGCGAACAGCTCGTCGGCCGCGTAGTCGTTGGCGATCGCGGTCAGCGAGGACGTCTCGGCGGTCAGGCAGATCGCGGAGAACGGCGGGCGGTCGGCGCGGTACCGGCCGACCAGCTCGGCGGTGAGGTGCTGGGCCTGGGCGGCGCTGCCGCCGTTGCCGGCCGCGAGCAGCCGGCCGCGGCCCTCGCCGGTGAGCACGTCGGCCAGCATCCGGCCCCAGCGGTCGAGGACCTCGACCTGGGCGGTGAGGCTGCCCAGCGCGGCGGTCAGCGAGGTGACGTGGTCGTGCCCGGTGAGGTGCGTGCAGGTGTCCGGCGACACCACCTCGCTGGAGCGGGACGGGGTGACGGTCATCGAGCGACCTCCAGAGGGGAGCGGACTGCCAGGACCTGGCGGTAGACGGCGTCGGTGTCGGCCACGACGCGGGACCAGCGGTAACGGGTGCGGGCGCGCTGCACGCCGGCGGCGCCGTAGCCGGCCCGGCGCTGGTCGTCGGCGAGCAGCGCCGCCAGCGCAGCACCGAGGGCGGCGGGGTCGCGCGGGGGCACCAGGTCGCCGGTGACGCCGTCGGCGACGGAGTCGGCCAGCCCGCCGACGGCGGTGGCGACCACGGGGCGGCCGCAGGCCATCGCCTCCAGCGGGGTGATGCCGAACGGCTCGTACCAGGGCACGGCGAGCACGACGTCGGCGGAGCGGATCCAGCCCGGGACGTCGGCCCGGGACACCGCGCCGGTGAACACCAGCCGGTCACCGACCCCCAGCTCGTCGGCGATCGCGCGCAGGCGCTGCACCTCCGGGTCACTGTCGAGCAGGTGGCTCTGCGGCCCGCCGACGACGACCAGCTCGGCGCCGGGGACCGCGGGCAGCGCCCGGACGGCGTCCTCCTGGCCCTTGCGCTCGACCAGCCGGCCCAACACGAGCAGCCGCGGCCGGCCGGAGCGCTCGGCGACCGGCCCGCGTGGGGTGAACTCCGCGGTGTCGACGCCGCAGGGCACGATCGAGACCCGGTCGTCGGTCAGGCCCAGCAGGCCGAGCTCGAGGACCTCGTCGGTGCAGGTGGCCACGACGTGGTCGACGTCGGCGCACAGCCCGCGCTCGAGCTCGATGCGCTGCTCCGGCGAGGTGTCGGCGTCGCCCTGGTGCCGGCGCTTGACCGAGCCGAGGGCGTGGAAGGTCTGCAGCACCGGGATGCCCAGGCCCGCGGCGGCCTGCACCGAGGCCAGTCCGCTCATCCAGAAATGCGCGTGCACCAGGTCCGGCGGCTGGTGCACCCAGGCGGCCCGGAGCACGTCGGCGAAGGTGCCCATGTGCTGGAGCAGGTCGTCCTTGGGCAGCACGGTGGGAGGCCCCGCGGTCACGTGGACGACGTCGTAGCCGTCGGCGGTGCGCACCCGCTCGGGCAGCGCGGCGTCGTCCCGGCGGGTGTACACGGTGACCTCGTGGCCGCGGGTGGCCAGGCCCGCGGCCAGCGCCGCGACGTGCACGTTCTGCCCACCGGCGTCGACCCCGCCGATCGCGGCGAGCGGGCTGGCGTGCTCGCTGACCAGGCTGATCCGGAGCCGGTAGGCCTCCACCAGGTCGGCGGTCACCGGGTCACCTCGGCGAGCAGAGCGTCCCAGTCGGTGAGGAAGCGGTCCAGCCCGTAGCGGCCCAGCGCGGCGGCGCGGGCGGCCTTGCCGGCCAGCCGGGCGGCGTCCGGCTCGTGCACGAACCGCTCCAGCGCCCGGGCCAGCACCTCGGGGTTGGTCGACAGCACGCCGGCCTCGGCCGGGACCGCCTCGACGGCCTCGGTGGTGGCCAGCCCGACGACCGGCATGCCCAGGTGCATGGCCTCCAGCAGCGACAGGCCCAGCGACGTCCAGCGCACCGGGTGCACGTAGACCCGGCGGCGGGCCAGCTCGTCGTGCATCGCCGCCTGCGGCGGGTCGTCGTACAGCCCGACCCGCGCGGGGTCGAGGTCGTAGCGCTCGTGCAGGCCGGTCAGGCCCATGCCGAAGACGTCGAGCGGGGCGGCCCGGCTCAGCAGCGGCAGCAGGTCGCCGCCGGTGTACCGGCCGCGGCGGACCGGCTCGTTGACCACCACGCCGGCCCGGGCGAGCTCACCGGTGTAGCGCTCGCCGGGGTCGACGATGCCGTGCTCGATCACCGTGGTCGGCGCGACCCCGTTGTCGTAGAAGAGCTGGTTGAAGTAGGTGACGTGCGCGATCGGGATCTCGCGCTGGTCGGCCAGCGGGTGCGCCGTGTTCGGCACCGACCCGTCGGGGGCGTTGTGCTCCAGGAACACCGCGGGCAGGTCGCGGCCGGGCTCGCGGCCCAGCCACTCCCGCACGAGCTCCAGGTCGCGGGTGCGCTGGAGGACGACGACGTCGGGCTGCTCCGCGCGCAGCTGCTCCGGCGTCACCTCCCGCACCGACGCCGGCCAGTCCCAGGTGCGGGCCCGGCCGAGGCCGTCGGGCCCACGGTCGGGCACCACGGGGAGCAGGTACTCGTGCGCGCCCTGGACGAAGGACGTCGTCCACGAGCCGTGCACGTGCCAGAGCAGGACCTTCACGCGGCCACCAGCTTCTCGACGGCGGCGACGACGTCGGCCGCGGTGACGGAGGACAGACAGGGGTGCCCCGGCACCGGGCACTCGCGGGCCCGGGAGTCGCGGCAGGGGGCGGACTGGTCGCCCAGCAGCACGGTCGGGACGCCGTAGGGCGCCCACCGCACGGCCGGCACCACTGGGGAGAACAGCGAGACGACGGGCGTGCCCACGGCGGCGGCCAGGTGCGCCGGACCGGTGTTGCCCACGACCACCGCAGCGGCGCCGTCGAGGAGGGCGGCCATCTCGGCCAGCGTGGTGGCCCCGCCCAGGTCGGTGCCGCGGGTGCCGGCGACGGCGGCGGTGAGCCCCCGCTCCCCCGGCCCGCCGGTGACCAGCACGCGGTACCCGGCGTTGGCGAGGGCCTCGACGGCCTCGGCGCAACGCTCGGCCGGCCAAGCGCGGGCGGGCACCGAGGCGCCCGGGTGCAGGACGACGTAGCCGGGGACCCGGTCGGTGGCCGGCAGCGGACGGCGGACGGCGAGCCGGCCGTCGTCGCCGGCGGGCAGCTCGAACCCGGCGGCCCGGGCCAGGGACAGCGCGCGCTCGGGCTCGGGCTGGTCGTCGTCGGTGCGGTGCCGGACGTCGAGCAGCGAGCCGGGGTAGTCGACGCTGATCGCGCTGATCCGGGCCACGCCGGCGGTGCGCAGCACCAGGGCCAGCGGCAGCGGCGACTGGTGGAACGACGTGGAGACGACGGCCTCGGTGACCCCGGCGGCGCGCACCCGGTCGGCGAGCGCGGCCAGGTCGGCGGCGTCGACGGGCTGGGGGTGCCCGTCGATCCACGGGCAGTGCCAGGTCAGCACCTCGTCGACGCCGGGCAGCAGCTCGGCGGCGGCGGTGCCCTGCGGGCTGGCCAGGAAGACCACCCGGTTGGCACCGGCCGCGACCGCCCGCACCAGCGGGCCCTGCAACAGCACGTCCCCGGCGTTGTCCAGCCGGGCGACCAGGACGGTGCGGCTGGGGAGGCCGCGCGTCACCAGGCTCCTGCCAACACGTCACCGACCGCCTCGGTGAGCGTGGGCGCGCGGTGCCGGGCGGCGGTGACCTCGGCCGGCAGCGTGACCGGCGTGGGCACGAGGATGCCGTGCGCACCGGCGGCGGCCGCAGCACCCAGGTCGGCGGCGATGTCGCCGATGACGACGCAGCGGGCCGGGTCGACGCCGAGCTCGGCGCAGGCGGCGGTGACCATGCCCGGCGCGGGCTTGCGGCAGTCGCAGCCGTCCTCGGGGGCGTGCGGGCAGACCTGCACGGTGTCGAAGGGGCCCAGCAGCTCGGCGACCCGGGCGTTGACGGCGTCGGCCTGGGCCCGGGTGATCAGCCCGCGGCCGACCCCCGACTGGTTGGTGACCAGCCCGATCCGCACGCCCCGGGCGCGCAGGGAGTCCAGCGCCTCGCGGGCGCCGTCGACGGGGGCGACCAGCGCCGGGTCGCCGTTGTAGGGGACGTCGTGCACGAGCGTGCCGTCGCGGTCGAAGAGCACCAGGTCCGGCAGACCGCGCCAGGCCAGGACGTCGCGGTGCACGACGGCGCCGCGCAGGAAGTGCCAGGTGGCCAGCGGCGGGATGACCGCGCTGGTCAGGGCCATGGTGGTGACCTCGGCGCGGTCGCGCGGGCCGGGGGCGATGCGGGCCCAGGCGAACTCCGCCGTCCCGGCGAGCCAGCCCAGCGCCACCAGCCCGGCGGCCCTGGGCCTCCTGGCGGCCAGCAGCCCGACGGTGGCGAGCGCGGCGCCGGTGACCGCGAGGTGCCGGGGGCGGCGGCCGACGGCGGCGTCGGCGCGGTCGCGCCAGGTGGGGCCGTGCAGCCGGCGCATCAGCACGTCGTCGGCGTTGCCGGCCTGCACGCGGGCGGAGACCCAGCGGTCGACCGGGCGCACCGGGTGGGTGATCCAGCGCTGCCCGCGGGTCAGCGTGGACCCGGTGTCCATGACCCGCAGCGCCAGGTCGGAGTCCTCCCGGAAGGCGCGCGGGAAGCGCTCGTCGAACCCGCCGACCGCGGCCAGGGCGGACCGGCGGTAGGCGAGGTCGGCGGTGATCCAGCTGCTGGTGGCCAGGCCCGCGGTGCCGCGCTCCCAGTCGGTGGGCCGGCGGTCGGTGGGCAGCGGCACGCGCACCCGGCCCTGCGTGCCGGCGACGTCGTCCGGGAGCGCGGCCAGGTCGGTGGCGAGCCGGTCGTACCAGTCGGGGTCGGGGACGACGTCGTCATCGAGGAAGGCGATCCACTCGGTGGTCGCGGTGCGCCAGCCCAGGTTGCGGGCGCGGGCCGGGCCACCGCCGCCGGTGCGCACCACCCGCACCGGGGGCAGACCCGGGCGCTCGGGGCGCAGCGGCTCACCGGTGGGCCGGTCGTCGACGAGCACGAGTTCGGCCGGGCGGGGCCCGGTGCTGGTGGCGAGGGCCTCGAGCAGCACGTCGAGGGACGGGCGGCCGACGGTCGGCACGACCACCGTGCAGCCGCTCAGGTCACCCGTCATGCCCTCACGATCCCCTGCAGGTCCACCGGAGAAACACTACGGGCTTTAAGTTTTCGCCGGGCAGGCGGCGGATTACCCCGATCGAGGGACCCTCACGCGTCGGATCCGTCGCGATCACCGGTCTGGTCGCCTATCCCGCCCCGGGGCAGCGGTGCCTGCGTCGGGGCGGGACCCGGTGGAGAGGTCCGCCTGCCCGCCACCGGCGGCGGACGCTACGAGCGGGGGCGGCGGGTGGCCGCGGAGACCCGGGCCAGGGCGTCGGTGACCACGGGGGCGTCGTCGCCGAGCATGGTGAGCAGGTGGGCCACCAGGTCGTCGTGGGTGGCGGTCGCGGCGCGCACCCGCTCCCGGCCGGAGTCGGTCAGCCGGGCGTGCAGCAGCCGCCGGTCCTCCCCCAGTCGCTCGCGGGTCACCAGGCCGTCGTCCACGAGCCGGTTGACGGTGCTGGTGATGCCCGGGCGGCTGAGCCCGACGGCCTCGGCCAGGTCGCCCATCGACGCCCACTCCTCCGGCGACTCCGCCACCCGGCGCAGCACCTCGAACCCGGTCAGCGACAGCCCGTGCTGGCGGTGCAGGGCAGAGTCCACGCGGTGGGTGATGCGGTCGTGCACCTGGACGATGCGCAGCCAGGTCTCGGTGCTGCTGGGCCCGGCCGCAGCCAGGCCGCGCACGTCACGGGGCACGCCTCGGGGCGGCGCGCCGTCGTGCAGGCGGTCCATGTGCTGGTCCATGAGCGGGTCCACGTCTGTCGTCGGGGTGTCGGTGCGGGTCGTCCGGCCGGTGCGTCCGAGTGTGCCGGTGTGGTCTGCCGGCTCAGCGGTCCGTGTCTGCGTGCCGGCCGCGGGAACGTCGCGCACCCAGCAACCCGAGCGTCCCCGCCGCGCCGACCAGCGCCAGTCCGGCGGCGACCGCGACCGGTGAGCCCGTGCTCTCCGGGACCGCCCGGTCGCGGGCAGCCACGTCCAGGGCCAGCCCGGCGGTCGCGGCGGAGTCGCCGCCGGTGAACCGCACCGTGGTCGACCCCAGCGCCGCGCCGCGCGGGATCTGCACGACGGTCTCCACGCTGCCGTCGGCGGCGGCGGCCACGGTGGTCAGCGGCTCGTTGACCCCGGGGATCGTCACGGCGACCGGCTCGCCGGCGGTGAAGCCGGTGGCCCGCACGGTGACCACCCCGCCCGGGGAGACCGCGGCCGCGGAGCTGCTGGCGGCCGGCACACTGCTCCGCCCGGCCGAGCCGCTCGGGGCGCCGGGGCTGCTGGTGCGCGGCGGCGTGTCCGCGTCCGGCGAGCCGGTGGGCGTCCCGCCGGTGGGTCCGGGCGTGCTGCCCGACGTCGTCCCGGGAGCCGGGGTCGCCGGGTCGGCCGGCTGCGAGGTGCCCGGCACCGGGATCGCCGGGACGGCGGCCTCCGGGGAGCCCGGCCCGCCGGTGGTCGGTGGGGTGGTCCCCGACTCCACGGAGGTGGCGGGCCCGGGCCGTGTCGCCGTGGCCGGCGGGGCGGTGCTGGACGGGGGTGCGGCGACCGCCGCGCAGTCCTCGGCGCTGGGCCGGGTGTAGGTCTCGAGCTCCACCGGGGCCTCCGGCGTCCCGTCGCCGGCGCTGACGGCGACCGAGACGTCGACGGTCACGCCCCAGGCGATGGGGGCGCTGACCAGCTCGACCTGCTGCCCGGCGGCCAGCACCGCGGAGTCCTGCTCGGCGCTGCCGTCGAACACCAGCGCGACCCGGTGCGGCTGGGTGCCGTTCGTGACCAGCGTGCGCACGACGCCGGGGCCGCAACTGGGGCCGTGGGTGACCGTGGCGGTGGGCCGGCGGGGGTCCTCCATCGCAGCGGCGGGGGTGGCGAGGGCGACCCCGCCGGCGCCCAGCGCGAGGACGGCGACGGCCAGGGCCCGCGCGTACGACGTCGGCACGGTGGACCCCCCGATCTCGCCGGCCGGAGGGCGACTGCCCCGGCCCCTGGCTGCACTGCCCCGATCATCTCCGCTGCATGCGCTCAGTGGCCGCTTCGTCACTCCAGTCACGTCCGTGTCGCGCGCGTGTCGCGACGGGCGTGTCGGGCCGGCAGGTGCATGCAGGCCGGCGAGACACGCGTCACTACGGTGGGCCGGTGAGCTCAGCGGCGGGGACCGGACGGCGGCGGCAGGACGCGGTCTACCGGGCCGGCGTCTACGGCCGCACCCCGCGCGTGCCGACCAGCTACCGCGCCCTGGCCCGCGAGGCACGGCGCCGGCTGGGTGCCCGCGCCCACGACTACGTCGCCGGTGGCGCAGGTGACGAGGACACCCAGCGCGCCGACCGGGCCGCCTTCGACCGCTGGTCGGTGGTGCCCCGGGTGCTGCGCGACGTCAGCTCCCGGGACACCTCGGTCGAGCTGTTTGGACGACGACTGCCCGCCCCGGTGCTGCTGGGCCCGGTGGGCGCCCTGGAGCTGGTGCACCCCGACGCCGACCTGGCCGTGGCCCGGGCCGCCGCCTCCGTGGGCGTGCCGATGGTCTTCTCCAACCAGGCGTCGGTGCCGATGGAGACCACCGCGGCGGCGATGGGCGAGGCACCGCGCTGGCTGCAGCTGTACTGGTCGAGCTCCGACGAGCTGGTCGCCAGCCTGCTGGGCCGGGCGGAGGCCAGCGGCTGCGAGGCCGTGGTGGTCACCCTCGACACCACGATGCTCGGCTGGCGCCCGCGCGACCTGGACCTGGGCCACCTGCCCTTCGCCCTGGGCAAGGGGATCGCGCAGTACACCTCCGACCCGGTGTTCCGCCGACTGGTGGCCGAGCGGGTCGCCGCCTCGGCCGGCGCCCCGCGGGACCCGCAGCCCCGACCCACGTCCGCGGCGGTGCGCGCGCTGGTCGGCATGGCCCGCGCTTGGCCCGGCCCGCTGGTGGAGAACCTGCGCTCCCCGCTCCCCCGCGCGGCCGTGGAGACCTTCCTGGCCATCTACTCCCGCCCCTCGATCACCTGGGACGACCTGGCGTTCCTGCGGGAGCACACCCGGCTGCCGATCGTGCTCAAGGGCGTCCTGCACCCCGACGACGCCCGGCGCGCGGTCGACGAGGGCGTCGACGGCCTGGTGGTCAGCACCCACGGCGGGCGCCAGGTCGACCGCTCGATCGCCGCGCTGGACGCCCTGCCCGACGTGGTCGACGCCGTCGCCGACCGGGTGCCGGTGCTGCTGGACAGCGGGGTGCGCAGCGGCGCCGACGTGCTGGTCGCCGTCGCCCTCGGTGCCCGCGCGGTGCTGCTGGGCCGACCGTTCGCCTGGGGCCTGGGGCTGGCCGGGGAGGAGGGCGTCCGGCAGGTCGTGGAGGACGTGCTCGCCGAGTTCGACCTGACCCTGGGGCTCACCGGCCACACCGCGGTCGGCCAGCTCTCCCGCAAGGTCTTGCGACGCCGTCCGTGAGGCCGGTGCTGGCCGCCGGCGGCGCCGCCGGGCAGGCTGGGACGACACCGCCGCCGAGGAGGCCACGATGACCGTCCTGCTGGCCTGGGAGGCCGCCGAGCACGGCGGCGGGGACGACGCCGCGCTGCGGCTGGCCGTGCGGCTGGCCCGCGCCGAGCAGTCGCCGGTGGTGGTCACCACGGTCGTGCCGCCGGACCCGGCCACCCCGGTCACGTCCCGGCTGGACCGGGAGTACCTGCAGTGGCGGGCGGCGCTGACCGCGACCCGGCAGGCCGAGGCGCTCACCGCGCTGCGGGCGGCGGGCGTGGACGACGTCCGGACGGCGGTGGTGCCGGCGTCCTCGGTGCCCGCCGGGCTGGTCGAGGCGGCGTCCACCTACCGGGCCCGGCTGCTGGTGCTGGGGGCGGCGGCGGAGGCGCCGGCCGGGCGCTTTTCGGCCGGATCGGTGGCCGAGCGGCTGCTGCACAGCTCGCCGGTGCCGCTGGCCCTGGCGCCGCGGGCCTGGTCGGCCGACGCCGCACCGGCCCGGCTGACCTGCGCGTGGGCCGGAACGGCACGGTCGGCGGAGGCGCTCGCGGCGACCCTGGCGTTCGCCGAGCGGTGGCGGGTGCCGGTCCGGCTGGTCACGTTCGTGCCCGAGCGGGCGGCGCTGCTCCCCTCGGCCGCCGGCGACCGCATGGAGCAGGTGGTCAGCGAGGAGTGGGCCGGGCAGGTGCAGGGCGCGCTGGACGAGGTGGCGGCCGGCTGGGCCGGGCCGGGGCCCGCGCCGGCCACGCTGCTGGCCCGCGGCGCCGGCTGGGCCGGGGCGGTGGCCGAGACGCCGTGGGTGCCCGGCGACGTGCTGGTGGTCGGGTCCGCACGGTCCGGTCCGCCCGGGCAGGTGTTCGTGGGGTCGACCGCGACCAAGCTCCTCCGGGCGGCGACGGTGCCCCTGCTCGTCGTCCCGAACGGCTCGCCGACCACCTCTTGACGCCCCGCTGTGCCGTGGGTCACAGTTGAGGTGCGGGTGGGGGAAGCCGGTACACATGGCCATCCAGTTCCTGGGGATGGACCGACCAACGCGGCCAGACCGTCAGGGCCGGCCCCCCGCCCGCCACACACCTCCCTGACGCACACTCACCCCGTGCCCGAGGTGGAGTTCGACGTCCGGTGGCCGGACATGTCGCAGCAGTGGGTCTACTCGCCCTCGACCGTGGTCGAGGACGTCTTCACGGCCGGGGCGGCGTACTCGGTGGGCGAGTTCGTCGCGCTCACCCGCGAGGCGATGGGCGAGGCCAGCCGCCGCGTGCAGGAGCGCTGGGGCTCCCCGTGCTCGCGCGCCGCGGCCACGCTCGCCTCCGTCGAGGCCACCGCGGCCCGCTTCCCGGCCGGCGAGGTGCAGGTGGCCGGCTTCCGCCGGTGAGGCCGGACAACACGAACGGCCCCGCTCCTCACGAAGAGGAACGGGGCCGTTCGCTGTCTCAACCAGACGTGCACCCGAAGGGACTCGAACCCCTAACCTTCTGATCCGTAGTCAGATGCTCTATCCGTTGAGCTACGGGTGCGTGTGTTCAGTTGTGCGCGGAGGCTCCGGGATTTGAACCCGGGATGGGGATTAACCCAAACCGCATTAGCAGTGCGGCGCCATAGACCGGACTAGGCGAAGCCTCCCGGGTCCCGAGTCGCCCCGGAACCACCGAGGAGAGAGGTTACCAGCGTCCGGCGCCCGGGTTCCACGGGGGTGGCCGACCGGGCGCCGGGAGGCCTCCTCAGGCGTGGACGACGTCCCGCCGGGGAGCCGTCGGCAGGCCCGGGCCGCGCCCGGGGACCAGCGTCACCGCGACCGCCACGGCTGCGGCACCAGTGGCCATCACCAGCGCCCCGCCGACGCCGGCCGGGCCCTCGATGAGCGCACCGCCCACCGCCGCGCCGACCGCCGAGGCGCCGAAGGCCACCGTCGACAGCCAGGTGAAGGCCTCGGTGACCGCCGACGCCGGGGCGATGGAGCCCACCAGCGAGCTCTGCACGGTCAGGGTGGGCGCGATCGCCGTCCCGCCGAGGAACAGCAGGGCGGCCAGCACCCAGGGGCTGGACACCGCGGCGAGCGGCGCCAGGCCGATGGTCACGCCGAGCAGGCACCAGCGGTACTGGCGCGGCAGCGAGGCACTGAGGACACGGGCGCCGAACCACAGTCCACCGATCGTGGAGCCCAGCGCCCACACGGCCAGCAGGACACCGGACATCCCCGGCGACCCGGCGGCGTCGGCGAAGGCCGGGACGGCGACCTCGAGGCCACCGACGGCGACCATCAGCGCTGTGCCGCTGATCAGGACGCGCGGCATGCCGGGCAGGGTCACGGTCGCGAAGAGGCGGCGGCGGGGTGCCGCCACGGGCTGCCAGGCGCGCATCGGGGCGCTCATCACCACGCCGAGGGCGCCGCCGATGCCGAGCACGCCGGCGACGGCCAGCGCGACGACGGGGCTGGCCAGGAAGGTGAGGGCGGCGACGAGCGTGGGGCCGGCGACGAAGACCAGCTCGGTGGCGGTGGCGTCCAGCGCGTAGGCGGTGGGCCGGATCTTCGGGTCGACCCGCGACCACAGCGCGCGCACGGTGCCCGAGATGAGCGGGGTGCTCATCCCGACCGCTGCTGCGGCGGCGAACATGACCGGGACCGGGGCGCCGCGCAGGACGGCGACGGCGACGCCGAGCAGCAGCAGCGGGTAGGCCAGCGCCTGCAGGAGGAGCACCGGGCGCGGGCTGCGCCGGTCGGCGAGCCGGCCGAGCACGGGCGCGACCATCGCGGTGGCGATGCCGAACGTGGCCGAGATCCCACCGGCAACCGCATAGGAACCGGTCTCCTGCTGCACCATGAGCAGCAGGGCCAGCGGCACCATCGCCGACGGCAGTCGGCCGGCGAAGCCGGCCAGCAGCAGCACCGGGGCGGACGGCAGCCGCCACACGGGCAGGTAGGAACGCATGACAGGACTCACTTCAGCACGGTCGAGACGGGGAATCGTAGGGGCTCAACAGCCGTTGACCCCCTACAGCTTCCCGACGGTAGCACGGAGGTAGGGAGTCAAATGGACTATGACACCTACGGGTCGAATGCCGTCGAGCTCGCCATCGACCTGGCCAACGTCGACCGAGCCGATCCGGCCTGGGTGCGCACCTTCCTCGACGCCCATCACGAGTGGTGGACCGAGGGGACGGCGACGGAGCTCACCGACCCGGAGGACGAGGCGGTCGGGCAGACGTCGTCCCTCGTGCGCGAGGTCGCGCTGGCCGAGAGCCAGCCCGAGGTGATGACCCGGCTCAACGCCCTGCTGGACCTGGCCTCCCCCAAGCCCTACGCCACCGACCACGACGGCGAGCTGCACCTGCACTACGCCCGACCCGACGCCGGGGCGGTCGAGCAGCTGACGACCACCGTGGCGATGGGGCTGTCCCAGGTCGTCGTGCAGCACGGGTGGCAGCGGCTGGGGGTCTGCTCGGCCGAGGGCTGCGGCAACGTCTACGTCGACACCTCGCGCAACGCCAGCCGCCGGTACTGCTCCAACACCTGCTCCAGCCGCTCGACCGTGGCCGCCTACCGGGCCCGCCAGCGCAGTTGACCCGACGGGGTCATGGAGTCCCAGCTCCCGGCTCCGTGGCGCTCGTGCTCCACTAGCGTCCGCCCATGGCCTCACCCCGCCGCTGGGACGCGATGCTGCTCGCCCACGTCGGCCGACTGCCCACGACGCGGGTCGACCGCTGGCTGCGCCGGCTGTCCACCTCCGCCGACCACGGCAAGCTCTGGCTGCTCCTCGCCCTGGTGCTCGGGCTGCAGCGCGGTCAGCAGCGGCGTGGCGCCGTCCGGGGACTGGGGTCGCTGGCCTTCTCCAGCGCGCTGGTCAACGTCGTCCTCAAGCGGGTCTTCGGCCGGGTGCGGCCGGACCTGGCGAACGTGGCGACCGACCGGTCGCTGCGCCGGGCGCCGCACACCCTCTCCTTCCCCAGCGGCCACTCCGCGTCGGCGGCCGCCTTCGCCACCGGCGTGGCGCTGGAGAGCCCGCTGGCCGGCGCGCTGATCGCGCCGGTGGCGCTGGGCGTCGGCTACTCCCGGGTGCACGTCGGCGTGCACTACCCGGGCGACGTGCTCGCCGGCATGGCGGTCGGCGGCGCGGTGGCCGCGGCCACGCAGCACTGGTGGCGGGTGCGCCCAACCGACCCCGCCCGGGTCTGGACGGCGTGGGACGCCCCGGCGCTGCCCGGGGGCGAGGGGCTGGTGGTCGCGGTGAACCCGCGGTCCGGGCGCGAGGACTACTCCCCCGCCGCCGACATCGCCGAGCTGCTTCCGGCGGCCGAGGTGCTCGAGCTGACCGAGGACGCCGGCGTCCGCGAGCTGCTGGGCGAGGCGGTGCGGTCGGGGCGGGCGAGGGCGCTGGGCGTGGCCGGTGGCGACGGCAGCGTCGCGGCTGCCGCGGCGGTCGCACTGGAGGCCGGGCTCCCCCTGGCCGTCGTGCCGGCCGGGACGCTCAACCACTTCGCCCGCGACCTCGGGGTGGCCACACCGCGGGAGGCAGCTGCTGCTGTGGTGCACGGCTCGGCCGTGCAGGTGGACGTCGCGGAGGTCAACGGCGTGCCGTTCCTCAACACCGCCTCGATCGGCTCGTACCCGGAGATGGTCGAGCGCCGGGACGCACTCTCCGGACGGCTGGGCAAGTGGGCCGCACTGAGCGTCGCCGCGGCACAGGTGCTGCGGCACGGGTCGCCGGTGGAGCTGGAGATCAACGGGGAGCGCATCTCCGCGTGGATCCTGTTCATCGGCAACGGCGTCTACGTGCCCCGCGGGATGTCGCCGGCCTGGCGCCCGCGACTGGAGGACGGACTGCTGGACGTGCAGTACCTGCGCGCCGACCTGCGCTTCGGCCGCACCCGCGCGGTGCTGGCCACGCTGTTCGGGGTGAGCGAGCACAGCCGCACCTACGCGCAGTTCCAGGTGCCCGAGCTGCGGGTGCGGTCACTGTCGGGGCCGCAGCAGGTCGCCTACGACGGGGAGACCGGCGACTTCGCGACCGAGTTCGTGTTCCGCAAGCGCGAGCGGCTGACCGTCTACTGCGAGCGCTGACAGTCGAGCCCTGCCCCCCACTGGGGGCAGGGCTCGACCGTCCACAGTTCGGCCTTTCGGGCGACGCGGAACGGCCGCTGGACTGCGTAGTGTCCGGTGGACTTTCTGGACGTACGCGGGAGGACGACGGATGCGGTGGGGGCGAGGGGCTGCAGCGGCAGCTGTGGCGATCGCGGTGCTCGCGGGCTGTTCGAGCGGCGAGACGGCGAACGAGACCCTGCCCCCGGTGACGTCCTCAGCCGCCCCGACCAGCGAGGCTCTCCAGCCGCTTGGACCGCCCGACTTACGGCTTCCCGCGGGGGCCCGCGAGCAGACAGCGGCCGGGGCTAAAGCCTTCCTGGATTACTACGTCGAGTTGATGAACTACTCGACGACCAGTCTTGCAACAGAGTCCCTGCGCGATTTGAGTCGCGACTGCCAGACCTGCAGCAGGTTTGCCGATGGGTTGGACGAAGTGTCTGACTCGCAACGGCGTATCGAGGGCGCCGAATTCTCAATCAACGGCAGTAGCGATCCACTAGTTCGCAACGGCACTGCCGAGTTCTCCATGTCGCTTACTCAGCGGAAGTCTCGCCTCCTGTCAGCCGCTGGCGAGCCGCTGCCCGAATTCGATCAAGCGGATACGACATTCGCAGGGAGCGGCGCCCTACTGTCCTGGGACGCCGAAAGAAACACCTGGTTGATGTCGAACATCACCTTCCAGTGACTACATCTAGCTTCAGCCGTTTCGTCGCAGTCGTTGCTACCGCCCTCACTATTTTCCTGGTTCCAACAGTCGCTCTAGCGGCAGCCGATCCATGCCCCGACTACCTAGCCAACTGCATCAGCGCCGGCGCGGAAGATGGCTCCCTGTTCCTGCAGGCAGCCGACGTGACAACGTCTGAAAACTCGGCGGTCTGGCGGGCCAGCAACTCTGCGCCTGCTATTGCGCAGTACCGCTGGCGACTGTCGACGCCATGCGCCCTGACCGATCCAGTAGCTGGCGGCTGCCTACCCGGCGAAACAGCGTGTCCTGTCGTACCCGACCGAATCATCGGTTTGTACGTGGTCCAACGACAACGCCTGGCCCAGCCGATAACAGACGGCCGCCAGCCCGACGTAGACGGATTGACGCCAGACCCACCACTGCCCGCAGGCTCGCCCTACGGCACATGGGGCGATGACGCAGAAATCTGCGTCGACATCACCGACCTGAACCCGCCGCCGTCGCCGGACGAGGTGTTCCGATACTTCCAGACCCTCCCCCTGCCACAGCTGACCACCCGCCAGCAGCCGCCCGGCGAGGCGCTCGTCGGGCTGCCGGTCGTCTTCTTCACCGACAGCCCCACGACGCAGGTCTTCACCGTCGACATCCGCGGCTTTGCCGTCACGATCACCGCCCAGGCGACGTCCTTCGCCTGGACCACCGGCGACGGCACCACCCTGACCACCACCGACCCCGGTGCGCCCTACCCCGACCAGACCATCACGCACGACTACGCCGCCGGCACCTACACGGCCGGCCTCACCACCACCTGGGGCGGCACGTACTCCGTCGACGGCGGCGCGCAGGCCGACGTCCCGGGCACCACGACCACGGACGGCGCCCCGACGACCTTCACCGTCCGCCAGGCGCGCTCGGTGCTGACCAACCCCTACGACTGACCGGGACGCCCCACCGGCAACAACTAGGCCGTATGGACGATCCGCTGGCAACCCGACCATGCTGGATCCCAAGATGCATCACCGACGTTGGCATGACTTGCCCGAGGATCGTCCAACGGACCGCAACCCTGGGCCACTAGACACGACACGTGGTCATCGCCGTCATCTCCGCCGTCTGGGTCACCGCCTCCGCCGGGCTCGCGCTGGTGGTCGGGCGGGGCATCCGCCAGGCCGACGAGCACGCGCCGTTCAGCGACCACCTCGTCGGCCTCCCCGCAGAGCTGACCGTCGCCGACGTCCTCGGCGCACGCGCCGTCCAGCCCAGCCACTGACGGTCCGTCGTCCGCCGGGCTGACCCGGTCCCACCTGCCACTGCCCCTGGGCACCCCCGGGCCTGAGGTCGCACCGCGACAGCGCATCCGGTCCGGGTCCGGACCGAGACGCGGGGCCGACCGGCACCTCGCGATCCCGACGATGGAAACAGCGACCGGCGCTCGCCCAGCGATGATCGCCACTTCTCACTACGGTCACCGAGCAGGAGGTTGTCCCGGTCAGCACCGGGCAACCGCACTGCAGACGTCACCGATGGGAAGAGGTACCTCCATGTTGGTCCGCCGGATCGCCCGGCCCTTGATCGCCGGCACGTTCCTCTACGGGGGCATCGACACCCTCCGCCACCCGCAGAGCCGGGTGCCGGGTGCTGCCCCGATCGTCGAGCAGCTCACCGAGATCGCCGACAAGCAGCTCCCCGTCCAGGTCTCCCACGACGTCGAGCAGTGGGTGAAGTTCAACGCCGCCGCCCAGGTCGGCGCCGGCTCGCTGTTCGCGCTGGGCCGCTTCCCGCGCTTCTCCGCCCTCGTGCTGGCCACCTCGCTGGTGCCCACCACGCTGGCCGGTCACCGCTTCTGGGAGCACACGGACCCGAAGGAGCGCTTCGGGCAGACCAGCAACTTCCTGAAGAACACCTCGATGCTCGGTGGCCTGCTGCTCGCCGCCGTCGACACCGAGGGCAAGCCCTCGGTCGGCTGGTGGGCCCGCCGCAGCGCCACCGCCGCCGCCGCTGCCGCCGAGGCCAGCTACACCAAGGCCTCCAAGAAGGCCGCCAAGGCCCAGAAGCGCGCCAGCAAGCAGGTCAAGAAGGTCGGCCGCTGAGCACTGCACCACTGCCGCCCGCGGGCGCGCTCCGGAGGATCGCCTTCCTCCTGGAGCGCGCCCGCGAGCCGTCGTACCGGGTGAAGGCCTTCCGCACCGCGGCCGCCGTCATCGCCGGGCTGGACGACGCCGAGCTCGACCGGCGGGTGCGCACGAAGACGCTGACCGAGCTCAAGGGCATCGGCGACAAGACGGCCGCGGTGGTCGTCGAGGCGCACCGCGGTGAGGTCCCGGCCTACCTCCGCGGCTTGGAGGAGACCCACGCCGAACTCGCCCCGCTCGCCGACGACGCCGCAGCCCTGCGCGCCGCGCTCAAGGGCGACCTGCACGCCCACTCGGACTGGTCCGACGGCGGCAGCCCGATCCGCGAGATGGCCGAGGCGGCGATCTCCATCGGGCACGACTACCTGGCCCTCACCGACCACTCCCCCCGGCTCACCGTCGCCAACGGGCTCTCCGCCGCCCGGCTCGAGCAGCAGTTGGACGTCGTCGCGGCGCTGAACGCCGAGCTCGCACCGTTCCGCGTCCTCACCGGCATCGAGTGCGACATCAACGTCGACGGCAGCCTCGACCAGACCGACGAGCTGCTGGGCCGCCTGGACGTCGTCGTCGCCAGCGTGCACTCCGAGCTGCGGGCCCCCGCCGCCCAGATGACCGAGCGCATGCTCGCCGCGGTCGAGAACCCGCACACCGACGTCCTCGGGCACTGCACGGGCCGGCTGGTCATCGGGCGGCAGCAGCGCAACGGCAGTCAGAAGCCACGACCCGAGAGCCAGTTCGACGCCGACGCCGTCTTCCGGGCCTGCGTCGAGCACGGGACGGCGGTGGAGATCAACTCCCGCCCCGAGCGGCTGGACCCTCCGCTGCGCCTGCTCTCCCTCGCCGTGGACCTCGGCTGCGACTTCTCCATCGACACCGACGCGCACGCCCCCGGTCAGCTCGACTGGCAGGACGCCGGCTGCGCCCGGGCCGTCGAGTGCGGCGTCCCGGCCGACCGGGTGGTCAACACCCTGTCAGCGGACGACCTGCTGGCCCGCACGCACGGCTGAGCCCCGCACCTCCGACTGCGGTGGCAACTGCCACCACCCACCCAGCTCGGCGTCCAGCGCCGGGTCGAAGGCGTCCAGCCCGCCGCCGGGGTAGGGCGTGAGCTCGCCGAACCACACCTCGCCATCGACGTCGAAGAGGTCGACGCGCACGAAGTCGAAGGCCGCACCCAGCGCCTCGGCCACCTTGGTCATCTCCGCCAGCGCCGCCGGCGGCGGGGTCACCGGCCCGGGGGCGACCGCCTCGGTGACCGTGACCGGCCGCCAGTCGGGGTCGTAGAGCCGCCGCTGGTGGGCGCCGAACCGCCCGGTGTCCACCTGCACCAGCCGCACCCGGCCGCCGAAGACGAGGAACTTGTGGTCGGCCGGGACGGCGCCGTCCGCGCCGATGAACTCCTCGACCAGCAGCAGCCGGCGCGCCTGGCTGTAGACCCACTCGCCACGGTCGCGGAACAGCGGCTCGTCCAGCCAGCCGGCCGTGACCTGTCGGAGCTCGGCGACGTCGGGCGTGCCGGTGCCGATGTGCACCCGCATGGTGCCGTGGTTGGACTTGAGCACCCAGCGCTCGGGCAGGTCCACCCCGGACAGCGCGGCGACGTCGGTGCCGGTCCACAGCACCCGCGGGACCTGCACGGCCGGCACCACCTCGGCGGCGTAGGCCTTCATCGCCAGCTTGTCGCCCAGCTGCCCGATCAGCGGCCGCCGGTCGTGCACCACCCGCCAGTTCACCTTCTCGGTGAACGTCCGCGGCGGACGGCCCGGCCAGCGGCCGTGCGCCCGCCGGTAGAGCACGGCCCGCTTGGCGCCCAGCGGCAGCCGGACGAGGACGGCGTCCGGCAACGACGCGGCGATCGGACGCACCCGGCCAGTCTGCCGGGACGCCCCGCGCGGGGTCCTTCTAGGGTGCAGCCGTGAGCACCGGAGGCCTGCGCTGAACACCCCGTCGGACCCCCGCCCCGGGGTCGGCTTCCTGGCCAAGGACCCGTGGCACCCCGCGATCCGTCGCGAGCACATGATCGCCGCCCAGCTGGTGCGCCGGGGCATGCCCGTGCGCTTCGTCCAGGCCCCCAGCGACTGGCGCCGGCTCACCACCGACCCGGGCAACTGGACCCGGCACGTCGGGCGCGGCCGGTTCCTCCCCGTCGCTCCCGGCATCGAGGTCTCCGAGCGCTCCACCCTGCTGCCCGGGCTGCGCGGCCCGGTCGCCGAGCGGGTCGACGCGGCCCTCTACCACCGGTTCCTGCGCCGCTCCGGCTGGTCTGAGGAGCTCACCGTGGTGATGTTCCCGTGGGAGTGGCGGGCCACCCGCGGGCTGGGCGGCCGGGTGGTGTTCGACTGCACCGACGACTGGGCGCGACTGCTCCCCCAGGCCCGCGGGCTCCGCGACCAGCTGCGCCGGATCGCCGACGAGGCCGACGAGGTGGTGGTGGTCAACCAGGTGCTCGCCGACCTCTTCCCCGGCCGGACGCCGGTCGTCGTCCCCAACGGGACCGACGAGCAGCTGCTCACCGCGCCGCGCACGGTCGCGCGGGTGCCGCGGTCGGCGGTCTACGTGGGCAGCATCGCCGAGCGCTTTGACGTCGGCCTGGTGCGCGCGGTGCTCACCGCCCTGCCGGACTGGACGCTCACCGTGCACGGCCAGCTGGTCTTCCCGCTGCGCGCGCAGGCCGCGGCCGAGGAGTTCCTCGGCCTGGAGCGCGAGTTCCCCGGCCGGTTCCGCTACGCCGGGCTGCTCTCCCGGGACCGGCTCCCGGAGGTGCTGGACGCCGCGGCCGTCGGGCTGATCCCCGACGTGGCCAGCCGCGCCCTGGGCCAGTCGTCGATGAAGACCTACGACTACTGCTCGCGCGGGGTACCGGTGGTCGCCACCGCCGGGCACCTCGAGCACTCCAGCGACGTCCCACCGCACACCTACGTGGTGGACGGCGCCCGGGAGATGGCCGAGGCCGTGCAGGCCGCCGCCGACGAGCCGACCGGCTGGGCCGGCGACCGGATCGGCTGGGCGGCCGCGCGCACCTGGGACCGCCGCACGGACGCCTGGCTGGACGCCGCGCTGGGAGATCGTCCGGCCGCTGTGACAGGAGTGGACCCGTCATCAGGACGCACAACGGAGTGACCGGGTGTCGCCGGTGCCGGAAGGCGCCGCGGCCGTAGCGTGCCGCCATGACGAGCACCGCGCCCGCCCCGGTCGACCCCGCCCTCGCACTGGCCGACGCCCTGCAGTCCGGCTTCGCCGCCCAGCGCGCCGGCCACCAGCGCGTGAAGCTGCCGGAGAGCCGCCCCGCGACCCGCTGACGTCGCGGGGCCGGGAGGTCAGGGACCGGCCTCGGCCCGCCCGACCGCACGCCCGGGACGTCGAAGCGTGCGCGTCGGACGCGCGGCGCAGCGGCATGCCGTCGGCCAGGACCAGCCGGGGTGCGACGCCCCGCAGGACGGCGACGAGGAGGGATGCGCCGGTCATCGCCTCGCTCCTTCCTCGACGACGGAGGTCGCGGTTGCGGCCCACCCGCCGGACACGACCGACGAGACGGTCGACAGCCCCTCCCCGAGGCGGAGTCGTGGGCGCCACGCAGGGCAGGACGACGGCCGTGGTCGACACGGGCACCCGGCTCGGGCGCTGCGCGGTCCGGGTGCTGATCGCATCGTGCGCCTGGTCAACCGACCGATCGTCACCACCGCACCACGACCGGTGGCGTCCTCCAGGTGAGGGATGCGGCACATGACGAGTTCCCGGGCACCTGGGCGCTCCCCACCCGGCGCCGAACCTGCATGATCGTCGCGTGATCAGAGCCCTCGCCGCGCACGTGACCAGTGCCGGGACCGTCCCGGGCGCCACCGCCGGGCGCGTCCTGCACCTGCACCGCTACACCCGGTCGGGCGACGACCCGTTCAGCGGCTCCTCCCTGTACCGCTGCCGCTGCGGGGTCGTGCGCCCCGGCATGTGAGCCCGCCGTCCGGGTCGCACGACACCCCGGGTGGATGAGCCGTCACCGACAGTTCACCTCCCGTCCGTCCCGCCCGGGCCGCACGCCCCGCACCCTGGGGTCGTGCCGAACTCGACGTCAGCCGCGGTCGCCCGTCGGCGGCTGCCGGTGGTCCACCTCCACCGCTTCCGCCGGGCCGGCGACGACCCGTTCAGCGGCTCCGGCCTCTACGCCTGCCGCTGCGGCGTCGTCCGCCCCGCCGTGTGACCTGGTCCCGCCGCACCTGCTCCCCCACCCGGTCGACGGGCTTGCCAGACTGCTGCCATGGCGCAGACCCGCACCCGGCTGACGCACGCCCAGCTCGCCGACCTGGCGCGGCACGCCTTCGGACTCAGCCCGGTGGCACCCGACCTCCCGCAGACCGACCTCGAGGACGCCGAGGGGGTCCTGGTCGCCACCGCCGACGACGGGGGGCTGACCGTGCGGGAGATCCCGCGCTGGCGTTCCCCCTCCGCCGTGCGGGCCGAGCTCGACGCACGCGGCTGGGAACGGCCCGCGGCGTGGGTGGGCACGCCGCCCGAGGACCCCGCCGGCCTGCCCGAGCGGCTGCTGGTGCTGCTGCCGGTCGCCGGCACCGCCCCCGACTCGGCGGTCATCTCGCTGAGCGCGGCGGCATGGGCGACCCGCGCGCCCGGGGTGGAGCTGTTCGTCGTCCCGGTCCCGGTGAGCGCGGCCGACCCCGAGGTCAGCTGGACCGAGCTGGCCGCGGCCTACGGCGCCGGGCCGGTCGCGAGCCGGGTCGAGCCGGCGCCGCCGTCCACGGGTGGGCGGGTGGTGATGTTCACCGGGCTGTCCGGCGCCGGGAAGTCGACCATCGCCAGCCGCCTGGTCGAGCTGCTGCTGGAGTCCGGGCGCACGGTGACCCTGCTCGACGGCGACGACGTGCGCACCCACCTGTCGGCCGGGCTCGGGTTCTCCCGGGCCGACCGGGACACCAACGTGCGGCGGATCGGCTGGGTCGCCGCGCAGGTCGCCAAGCACGGCGGGCTGGCGGTGTGCGCGCCGATCGCCCCCTACGCCGCCACCCGCACCGACGCCCGGCGCCTGGTCGAGGAGCAGGCCGGTCCGGGTTCGTTCGTCCTGGTGCACGTGGCCACACCGCTGGAGGAGTGCGAGGCGCGGGACCGCAAGGGCCTCTACGCCCGGGCCCGCCGAGGCGAGATCGCCGAGTTCACCGGCATCAGCGACCCCTACGAGGCACCCACGGACGCCGAGCTGACCATCGACACCCGGTCGTCGGACGTCGACGCCAGCGCCCGGCTCGTGCTGGAGCACCTCGAGGGGCGGTGAGGACCGAGCACGTGGCGCCGGCGGTCGAGGAGGGTCGGAGTCCTGTCCCGACTGCCGCGGGGCCCCGGGTCAGCCGAGGTGCAGCATGCGGCGCAACGGCCCGCGGTAGCTCCCGCATCCGCACAGTGCGCAGTCGCTGCCGGCCCGGTAGTGCTCGTGCGTCCGCTTGCCGTGGCCGCAGGAGCAGGGCCTGCCCAGCGACTGGAGCGCCTCAGCCGAGCGGGAGCCGACCGTCCGGACGACGTCCCGGCGGTCCGGCACGCTCACGACGCTGTTGTCCCACACCGGCTGTGCCACGACGGTCTCCAATACTCAACGTGAATCACCGCTGACAGGCGGTCACTTCGGAGACTAGCCGTGTCGGGTGCCGGCACCCCGCCGACATGCCTGCGGATCACCCGTCGAGGGGGCTCGATCGCCTCGTCCGTACCGCTGCGTCACATCTGCCTCAGCGAGACGTCGGCACGTCCACCGTGCGGTACCGACGCGCCAGCCACGCCGCTTCCGGTGAGACCGTGTCCTGGACCGGGTCCAGGTGGAGCAGTCGGTCGAACCGCGCGTAGACCTCGACCGTGGCGGCCTTGTCGGCCAGCTCCCGGCCGTCCACGTTCGCCGGCAGCTCCGCCGACGGGTACCCCACGTAGCCGGCCACGGGCACCGACGCATCCCACCGCGCGGAGGCCGCAGCCGTCAGCTGCGCCACCGTGTGGTGGTCGCTGTGGTCACCATCGGCATGGCCCCGCTCCCCGTCCAGCGTGCGGATCCCCGTGGGCCGGACGTGCGTCATCACACCGGACAGCACCGCCAGGAGGTCCTCGGCGCCGTAGGCCTGAGCCGGGCTGTCCACGGTCCACAGCACCGGGACCTGCCCCTGTACCAGCTGCCGCAGGCTCGTCCGGGCCGACCGCGGCCAGCCGGAGCCGTCCATGCCGCCGTCCGGCAGGCGCAGGAAGAACAGCCGGACGGACGGGACGCCGGTCAGCGTGGCCTCCGTCAGCACGCGCCCCGCCACCGTGACGCGGGCACGCGCCCAGACGTCCGGGGCGCCGGCCATCGCGGCGTAGGCCGCAGCGATGCCCCGCTCGCGCGCGCGGTGGTAGGCGTTGCGCTGCCCCGCGTCGCCGGAGGTGACGTAGACCGTCGTCGTGCACACACCGGCCTGCAGGTCGTTCGCGAGATCGGGGTTGATGAAGAAGAGGTCGTCGTCCGGGTGCGCCACCACGGTGAGCACGCCCCCGGTGCACCCGGGGGCGGGCGGGGGCGGGAGGGTGCCGCCCCTGCGGTCCGACCACGCCGCCGCCGCCCGTCCCAGCGCCACCTCACCCGTGTGGCGACCCCGCAGGACCACGTCGCGCCCCCGCCGGCCCAGGAGGGTGCGCAGTTGCCGGGCGTTCACGCGCTCGTCGCGCGACGAGCGCGCAGCCGACTGCGCACGTAGGCGTCGGGGCCGCGGAACGCCCCCAGTCGCTCGACCCGCTTGAGCTCCTGCGGGGCGGCCGGCTCGTCGAACGAACGGGCGGCCGGCACGGGGGTCCCGGCCCCGCGTCGCTGCCTGGCCCGGACCACGGCGTACGGCAGCTGCGCCGCGACACCCAGCAGGTGCCGGGGGTCGTGGGCCACCAGCGAGGTGAGCGTGGCCGTGAACCCGAGCCCGTAGGCCCGGAGCTGGTCCCGCAGCTCGGGGTAGTCGGCCCGGTGGGTGTGGAAGACGACGGCGGCCGGCTCGTAGCCGATCACGCCACCGTTCCACAGGAGGCTGATGAAGGCCGCCAGGTCCTCGCCACCGCGCGCGGGCGTCCCCGTCCCCAGGGCGACGTCGAAGGCGCCCAGGCGCCGCAGGGCGCTCGCCCGGAAGGCCATGTTGGCGCCGGCCCCCACTGCGCCGGCCCCGTAGACGGCGAAGCGGCGCACCTCGCGCCCCTCCCAGTCCTGCACGAGCACCTCGGCGCGGGACGCAGGGCCGCCCGCCCCACCTCGGTAGGTCAGGGGCTGGAACACCCGGGTGCCACCGAACCCGCCGTAGTGGCGCTCGAACCACAACTGGGCTGCCGTCTCCAGCTCCGCGGGCAGGATGAGCCCGGTGACCGCGTCCTCGTCGGGCCGGAGCGCGAAGCGGGTGCCCAGCGCCCGCAGCCATCCCGGGTCGACCTGGACGTCGTCGTCGGTGAACGCGATGACCTCGCCGCGCGCTGCGGCCACCCCGGCGTTCCGGGCCGCGGAGATGCCGGGGACCGGCTCCCGGACCACTCGTACCCGCCGGAGCCCCTCGACGACCTGTGCCGCGACCCCCGGGGGGCTGTCACGGGAGTTGTCGACGACGATCACCTCGGCGTCGGGGTAGTCCAGCTGGTCCAGCGCGACCAGGCTGGCCCGCAGCTGCTGGGGTCGGGCCAGGTTGGTCGGGACGACGACGCTCGCACTGGGGAGCTGGGCGTCCGGGACGGTGGCCCTCGTCGGAGCGCCCGGCGACGACGCGGCGTCGACGAGCCGGCGCAGCCGCTCGGCGGGGATCGCCTCGGCACCGTCGAAGCCCGCCTCGACCACGGCGACCGGCGCCCCGCCCCGGCGGACCACGAGCCAGGCCCCGGACCAGCGGCGCCCGTCCGCCCGCACCGCGGGGAGTGCCGGGACGTCACGGTCGGCGTCGACCACGGCGACGACGACCCGCACCTCCGGGATGGGTCCGACGGGCTGAGCGCTCATCGTCCCAACCTAGCCCGGGCAGACGCCCCTCCGGCCTGGTCCGGACGGACTTCACCCGTCGGGGCGCATGTCACACGAACCACACAGCTCACACTGTGGTCACGGCGAGCCCGGCGACAGAGGATCGTCACGTCCCTCCCGCTCGAGATCAGGTGTCATGCGCATACTCAGCCAGATAGCGAGCCTCCAACGCTCCGGTGGGATCGAGGTCAACACCCTCGAGAGCGTGCGCGCCCTCACCGCCCGAGGTCACGACGTGCACCTGCTGTACGGCCCCGACTTCCCAGGGGTGGAGGGCGCCGGCATGCGCCCGGACTTCGAGGCAGCGGGTGTCACCCTGCACGGCCCCTTCGACATGGCGTCGTCCGTGCGCGGCGCCCCGCTGGCGGTCCGGCGCTCCCTGTCGGCCGGGGCGTACGCCGCCCGGTTGGCTCCCGACGTGCTGTGGCTGCAGCGCTTCGAGCAGATCATCTGGGGGCACGCCGTCGCCACCCGTTCGGGCACCCCGCTGGTGGTCCACCTCCACCACCCACCGAACCTGGGCCGCGCTCTGCCGCTGCTGTCCCGGGGCGTGTCCCGGTACGTCGCGGTGTCGGAGTACATCCGGCAGCAGTACGTCGCAGCGGGCGCACCGGAAGGCCTCGTGGAGGTCGTGCACAACGCCGTGCCGCCGCAGCTGTACCGGGAGGGCGGCGTGCCCGAACGTGACGCCGCGCGGGCGGCGCTCGGGCTCCCGGCCGGGACGCGCACGGCCCTGTTCTACGGCCGGTTGGCCGAGGACAAGGGACTCGAGACCGCCCTGTCGGCCTGGGAACGTCTCGCACCCGGCGCGGACGAGGCGCACCTGGTGCTGGCCGGTGAGTTCCTGCCCGCACCGCCGCCCGGGCTCACCGCCCGCATCGACCGCCTGGTGGCAGCCGGCACGCTGACCCTCCTGCCGGCGCAGCGCGACGTCCTCCCCCTGTTGCACGCAGCCGACCTGGTCGTCTTCCCCACCATCATGGTCGAGGCGTTCGGCCGTGTGGCGCTGGAGGCGCTCATGACCGGGCGCCCGGTGCTGGCGTCGCACAACGGTGGTGTCCCCGAGGTGCTCTCCGGTCCGATGAGCCGCTTCCTCGTCCCCACCGGCGACGCACCCGCGCTGGCCGCCGGTCTCCGGGACCTCCTCGGCTGGCGGACGACGGAACCGGAACTCGGGCGGCAGTGCGCCGCGCATGCCCACGAGCACTTCCCGTTCGCCGCCTACACCGACCAGATCGAACGGGTGCTGGAGGAGGCGGCCACCACCCGGCGCCCGCGTCGGCGCCGGCGTTCAGTCGGTCGCGGCCCTGCGGCCACGTCGGTGCCGGCCTGAGGGACGGGCGTCGCGCCCGGCCACACCTCCACCGCTGTCCCCGTTCCGGGCCGCCCGCAGCTGCACCAGCAGCCAGGGCAGGCAGAGCACGGCCAGCCCGAACCGGACACCGAGCGAGGCCGGCGAGTCCGGCAACCACAGCGTCGCCGCGCTCAGGCCCACGACGGCGAGGACGGCGAGGGCCAGCCTCGGCGGGGTCCGGGGGATGCGCACCCCGGCCGGCAGTGCCAGCTGGTGACCGAGGGCCTGCACGGCGAACGCCGCTGCCGTCGCGGCGGCTGCGCCGACCAGCCCCCACACGGGCACCAGCACCACGTTCAGTCCCACGTTGACCACGGCCGCCGCGATGGCGCTCACCGCCAGGTTCCTGGTGCGCCCCAGGGTGACCAGCACCCAGTGCGAGGCGATGCCGATGAGCACCGGGAACGCGGCCAGCGCGACCACGAAGACGACCGGCAGCAGGTCGCCCGGGCGGTAGTCCGGTGGCGCGACGATCCGCAGTCCCAGCGGGGCACCCAGCGTGATCCCGAGCAGGACCGGCAGCATGAGCTTGAGCAGTCCGTTCCGGGCACCGGCCACCACCTGCGACCGCTCCACCTGGTCGCGGACAGCGGCGATCCGGGGCAACCACGCCCCGTCGGTCATGCTCAGCAGCAGGACCGCCACGTTCCCGATGGTGTAGGCGATCTGGTACCTGCCGGCGTCCGCCGGGCCCATCAGCTTGAGGATGACCAGCCGGTCGCCGGCGTTGAGCACGTAGATGGCCAGGCCGCTGATCATGAGCGGGATGCCGAGCTGGAGGCCCCGCCGGCTCACCTCGAGCGCGGCGACGCCGCGCCACCCGGGCCGGACGAGCAGCAGGCCGATCACCACGGTCACGGCGAGCGCGACGAGGTTGCCCTCCGCGTAGTGGCCGGCGTCCCGTTCGCCGCCCAGCACCAGGATGGCCAGCCCCAGGACCTGGCCACCGATCCCGGCGAAGATGTTGATGAACGCGAAGGCCCTGAGCCGGTCCTGGCTCAGCAGCATGGCGGAGACGAGCAGGACCCCGGCGGCGAACGGCGTCCAGGCCACGGTGACGACCAGGATCCGGGCGCCCTGGTCGAAGCCGAGCGCCGGGCCCCAGAGCGGTTGGGTGAGGAAGGCGATCACGGTGAGCAGGACGGCACCGAGCAGGCCCACGCCGACCAGCGCCCTGGCCGGCGCATCACCGCCCGCCTCGGCGCGGAGCAGGATCAGCGACTGGTCCAGCCCCATCACCGCGAGGATGACGAGCACCTGGTGCAGCGCGATCGCCGAGGACAGCTGCCCGAACTGCTCCGGTGGCAGCAGGTAGGCCAGCACCGGTGAGACCACGACGGCGCTGAGCAGCTGGACCCCGAGGACGCCCACGTAGAGCAGGTCACGACCGAACAGGCTCGACGGACCGTCCCCCTCGGCCGCGTCCTGGCCGGACGGCACCTGGGCCGGGTCCTCGGCCGGCGCGGAGACCATGCGCACGGCACCGCCCTGCGGCTCGACGCCGTCCGGAGCAGGTCCAGGGACCACTGCGGCCCCGTCGGCGACCGGCCAGGCCGGGGACGAGGCCGCCCGACGCTCGGCGTCCGCACCGTCCTGCTGCGGTGGACGATCTCCCGGAACGTGCACACCCATCCTCTCGCGGACCCGGTCAGCGGACGTGCCGACCTCGTCGACGGCGGCCCCAGCGGGTCTCTGCAGTACAACACCCGCGGGACGACACGAGCCACGTGCCGTCGAACGGACTCCTCAATCCGGGTGTGTGCTCTGCCGCACGGTCACCACCGTGTGCGCTGCGCCACGAGGGCGGTCCATGTCGTGCGCCACAGTGACCCTCCCCCGGTGGACAGTGGGTACCCCCTTCGGTATGAAGGAGTGGGCCTGAGGTCACGGAGAGTCAGAGCGCCGGTGGCGACGACGCGGTCGACGGCGGTGGCGGCAGGGACGTCGATGTCCCCCGCGCAGCTCCCTCCTCCCCTGAGGCCTGTTCACAGGGTGCGTGATGACCTGCCGGGCGCTGAACTGGTCGCCTTTGCCCGGCGGCGAGCAGAGGCGAAACCGGGCCCTTCATCCTCGGAGAGGGACTCGTATGCCGAACGTCGTAGAACTCCACGCCCGTGCCCCGCAGTCGACGACCGCGCCGCGGGTGAGCGTGGTGATCCCCACGTACAACGAGGCGAAGAACCTGCCGCACGTCTTCGCGCTCATCCCCCCGGACGTGCACCAGGTCATCGTGGTCGACGGCCGGAGCGTCGACGACACCATCGAGGTGGCCCGCTCGCTGCGCCCCGACGTCACGGTGGTGCTGCAGAACCGCATCGGCAAGGGCAACGCGATGGCCTGTGGCTTCGCCGCCGTCACCGGTGACGTCATCGTCATGCTCGACGCCGACGGGTCCGCGGACCCCCGGGAGATCCCCCAGTTCGTCGCTGCGCTCACCGCCGGCGCGGACTTCGCCAAGGGCACCCGGTTCGCCAACGGCGGCGGCAGCGCCGACATCACCCGGACTCGCGCCTGGGGCAACCGCTGGCTCAACCGCGCGGCCAACGTGCTGTTCGGCACCCGCTACACCGACCTCTGCTACGGGTACAACGCCTTCTGGACCTACTGCCTCGACGTCCTCGAGCTCGACGCCGAGGGCCGCTCCCGGGAGCAAAAGCTCTGGGGCGACGGGTTCGAGATCGAGACGCTCATCAACACCCGGGTCGCGAAGGCCCGGCTCCGCATCGTCGAGGTGCCCAGCTTCGAGTTCGAGCGCATCCACGGTCAGAGCAACCTCAACACCTGGCGGGACGGTCTCCGCGTGCTGCGCGCCCTCGGCGTCGAGCGGCTCAACGACAAGGGCAGGAACGCCGTGCGCCGCCCGACCGCCGCAGCAGCAGCTGCCGAGCAGCTGGCCGTGCCGACGGCGGTCGCCGTCCCGCGCCGGTCGGCCCCCGACCGGGACGGCGGTCCCGCCGAGGCCCTCGCGGAGGTCGTCGACATCCGCACGGCGTGACGGTGCGACGACGGCACGTCCCTCGCCCCGGCCGGTGAGGCCCTGACGGAGCGCCCCGGACCACCTGGTCCGGGGCGCTCCGTCGTCCCACCGCTGTGCAGGCCGCACACCCGGCGGGACGGCGTGGCTCAGCTGTCGACGAACCTGTCGACGTCGGCGGTGATGAGCTCGGCGATGCCGTCGACGTAGGGCCGGCGCAGCATCGCCAGGTGGTCGGCGTCGATGCTGCGGATCTCGTGGTCCCCGACCAGGAGTGCGTCCCACCAGGCGGCCAGGTCGGGGTTCTCGTTGGACATCACGAGGAGGGCCCGTCCCGCCCATGGCCGGGGCCGGTGGAAGCGGGCCACCCGGGCACCGTGCTGGTGGAAGACCTCCTTCTGCACCTCGGGGGCGCGGCGGATCATGCCGGCCGTCACCACCTGGAAGCGGGTCCGCCACAGCTCGCGCGGGGTGAGCGGCTCGGCGGCCGGCCCCAGCTGCCGCGGTGCGCCCTCACCCCGTGCCGGCAGCGGGAGGTAGGTGTCCAGCAGGACGACGTCGACGACCTGGCGCCCGCGCTCCTGGAGCAGGTGCGCCACCGCCAGGGCGAAGAGCCCGCCGAGTGAGTGGCCGACCAGCACGACCGGCCCGTCGGGAGCGACCTGCTCGATCACCTCGAGGTAGCGACGGGCCGCCCGGCCGACGGTCCAGTCCGGGATGCCCCGGTTCTCGAAGCCGTGGACCTGGAGGCCGTAGAAGGGCTGCTCGGGGCCCATCGCCCCGGCGAGCGCCTCGAAGGCGGCGGCGGCGCCACCGGCCCCGGCGAAGCAGAACAGCGGCGGTCGGCTGCCCGTCGTCCTGAACTCCACCAGCGTGCCGGCGCGCCCTCGGGGCCGACCACCGCTCGAGGACTCGTCGACCAGCCTGGCGAAGGCGCTCAGCGTCGGGTGCTCCGCGAGGTCCGCGGTCGTCAGCGAGACGCCCAGCCGCCCCGTGACCGCGGCGAGCATCTCCTCCACGGCCAGCGAGTCGCCGCCGAGCGCGGTGAAGCTCTCGTCCCGGCCGACCTCGTCCAGGTGCAGGATCGGTGCCCAGATCGCCGCCAGCGACGTCTCCGCCGTGGTCGCCGGCGGCACCGGCCGGGGCCGCGGCGGGACCGGCGGCAGCGCGGCGAAGTCGACCTTGCCCCGCTCGGTGCGCGGCAGGGCGTCCAGCAGCACCACGTCCCGCGGCACCATCCACTCCGGCAGCTTCACCGAGGCGCCCGCCCGCACGAGGGCGGGCGAGGCGGTGCGCTGCGCCGGGTCGGGCACCACCCAGGCGACCAGCCGGGGATCGCCGTCGTCCGAGGTGACCGCGCGGACGACGGAGTCCTTGACCTCGGACAGGGTCAGCAGCGCCGCCTCCACCTCACCGGGCTCGACGAGGTAGCCCCGGATCTTCACCGAGTCGTCGGCGCGACCGAGGAGGTGCACGACACCGTCCTCGCCGATGCGCGCCCGGTCCCCGGTCCCGTACCGGGTCCGCCCGTCGGGCATGCGCTCGAACCTCGCCGCGGTCAGCTCCGGCGCGCCCCAGTAACCGGCCGCGAGGTACGCCGACCGGACGTACAGGCCGCCCACCTCACCGGGCGCGACCGGCTGACGGTCCTCGTCGAGCACCTCCAGCTCGCGCAGCGAGACCGCCCGGCCCCCGGGCACCACACCCGAGGGGACGGGGTCGGTCGACCGGATCTCGAAGGTCATCAGCGACCCCGTCTCCGACGAGCCCATCCAGTTCATGAAGCTGGCCTCGGGGGTCAGGTGCGTGCGGAAGGCGGTGACGTCACGGCCGTTGACCTTCTCACCGCCGGTCACCACCAGCCGGAGGTACGGGAGGACGGCCCCGGCCGGGAGCGTCGCGTGCAGGGCTCGGACCAGCGCGGGGGCGCTGACCAGCAGTGTGGGGCGCACCTCGTCCAGCCAGCCGGGCAGTCCGGGGAGACCGCGCACCCGCGGGTCCCGGGCGCAGACGGTCGCACCGTTGAGCAGGGCGTCCCAGAAGGTGATCTGACCGGCGGCGAACGCGATCGGCATGACGAACGCGAGCCGGTCGGCCGGGGTCACCCGGAACTCCTCCGGGCCGAGCGCCCCACAGCTCAGGATGAACCGCTGGGTGTAGAGCACCCCCTTGGGCGCACCGGTGCTCCCGGAGGTGAACACCAGGGACGCCCCGTCGTCCGGCGTCGTGACCGGCACGTCGGCGTCCTCGACGGGCCCGGCGGTGGTCGGGGTCAGGCCGAGCACGTCCGTGACGCCCGGGAGCGCAGCCGCCCGCTCCTGCCGTGCGGGTTCGGCGAGGACGGTCGACACCCCGGCCAGCTGCACCACCTGGGCCAGCCGGGCGTCGGGGAGCATCACGTCGAGGGTCACGCACGGGCAGCCACTGGCGGTGATGGCGAGGAAGGCCGCGAGGGAGTCGGTGCCCTGTTCGGCGTACAGCCCGACCGGACGGCGGGCACCGCCGTCCGCGGCGTCGCGGCGGGCCAGCTCGGTGGCCAGGACCCGCACGCGGGCGTAGAGCTCGGCGAAGGTCAGCTCGCCGTCGTATGCCTCGAGGGCCGGCTGGTCGGGCAGGGCTGCGGCGAGCTCGGCCAACCGGTCGAGGACACCGGAGTGCGGACCGGGCACGACGAGCGGTGGCAGCGGCACGGCCTCACCCGGTGACGTGGCGACGGGAGCGACGGAGCGTGGGCGAGCGACGATGGTGGCCTCCGTGGTCGTCGAGCCGGGAAGGGGTCGACCCACAGTGACACGCCGACGCCGGGTCGCACCACCAGTCACGGCCGCGCGGCCACGCTGTCACCCGATCGAGCGGGCGGACACCCGCATGCCACCCGTGCGGGCGAGGTGACGTTCCAGGAGCCCGAACAGGCGTGCTCGGAGCGTTAGCCTCCGCACATGACGGCAGTGTTTCCTCCAGCTGTGACCCCCGGCACCGCACGCAGCCCCCGACGAGACGCCGGCGCAGCGGCCGGCCCGGGGCGCGCGCAGGGCCGCGGGCACGAGGCGGCCGGGCGATGAGGATCGTCACCCAGGCCCTGAGCCTCGAGCGTCTCGGCGGCATCGAGGTCAACACCGTGGAGGTCGCCCGCGCCCTGGTGGCCAGGGGCCACGAGGTCCACCTGCTCCACGGGCCGTCCTTCGGGCTCACCGACGTCGACATGACCGCGGACTACGAGGCCGCCGGGGTCACCGTGCACGGCCCGTTCCCGATGGCCACCTCCCTGATCGGCGCACCGTCCGCGCTGCCGTCCTTCCTGCCTGCCGCGCGTCTGGTCGCCCGGCTGCAGCCGGACGTCCTCTGGCTGCAGCGCTTCGAGCACATCGTGTGGGGCCAGGTGGTGTCGCGCCGCGCGAACGTGCCCCTGGTCTGCCACCTGCACCACATGCCGAACTTCGGTCGGGCGATGCCCTACCTCGCCACCGGCGTCACGCGGTTCGTCGCCGTCTCCGACTTCATCCGTCAGCAGTGGGCCGACCGGGGCCTCGACCCTGCGCGCGTCGACGTCGTGCACAACGCCGTCCCGCCGGAGACCTACCGTCCTGGGCAGGACGCCGAGCTGGCCGCGGCCCGGGCGCGGTTCGGCCTCCCCGCGCACAGCCGCACGGCGCTGTACTACGGCCGGCTGACGGCGGACAAGGGCCTGGACGTGGCACTGGACGCCTGGGAGCTGCTGGGTCCGGGAGTCTCCGGCGCCACCCTGGTGCTCGCCGGTGACCTCGACCCCGTGGGGGACCCCGAGCTGGCGGCGCGTGTCCGGCAGCTGGCCGCCAACGGCACCGTGACCTGGCTGCCCACCCAGCGTGACGTGCTGCCCCTGCTGCACGCCGCCGACGTCGTCCTGTTCCCGACGAAGCTGCCGGAGGCCTTCGGTCGCGTGGCGCTGGAGGCGCTGATGACCGGGCGCCCCGTGCTGGCCTCCGACATCGGTGCCGTGCCGGAGGTCCTGACCGGGCGGCTCGACCGGCTGCTGGTCCCCCCGGGGGACGCACGCGCCCTGGCGGAGCAGCTCCGTCTGCTGCTCGACTGGCGGGACACCCAGCCCGGGTTCGGCGCCTGGTGCGCCGCGGAGGCCGAGGCGCACTTCTCCTTCACGGCGCACCTCAGTGCGGTCGAGAGCGTCCTGGACCACGCGACCTGCCAGGGCGCGGAGCGGCCGAGGCCGTCGAGGGCGCCGCGACGGGTCGCCGGGCAGAACGGCTGACCGCACCGGGCCGTCGCGCCCGGTGCGGCCGCTCCCCCACCCCAGGACGCACCGGCAGGGCACGGCTCCGCGGTCCTGACCGGACGACGCCACCCGCTGCCGGTCGCTGCCGGTGCCCCCGCACGCCCTGCGGAGCAGCTCGTGCACTGCTCGGCGCGGGAGGCCGGACAGCACGGCGGCCGCACCGTGTGAACGGTGCGGCCGGCCCTACCGTCCCGGGACGGGACCCCGCTGCCTCAGTAGTTGCACCGGTAGACGACGGTGTCCCCCTTCTGGAACACCTGGGTGAACGCCGGAGCCTGCTGCAGCCGGGTGACGAAGTCCTGGTAGACCGACGGCGGGACGGTCCCGTACAGCCGGGAGTGCGCCTCCGCCGACGGCCCGACCACGATGTGCAGGGGCTCCGCGGCGCTGCCCTGGACACACAGGCTGGCACTGAAGGTCACCAGGCCGGCCGGGTCCTCGGCGAAGACGCCGAAGTCGGGCTGGGCGAAGATGCTGCCCGGGCCGTCCTCGGCGTGCAGCGGGTAGTCGGCCGTGGCACGCAGCGGGAAGTTGGGCGTCATCGGCAGCAGCAGCGACCCGTCCGGGGTGGACGTCTCGAACCAGGTGTCGGCCGCGACGTCGGACTCCCAGATCCGGCCGATCAGCTCCGATGCGTACAGCGCGGGGAGCAGCAGCGTGGCCATCACCGCGGCGACCACGACCGCCACCACCCGGCGCAGGACCGGCACCCGGACCCGGTCGGCGAACAGCACCCGGGCGATGAGGTAGCAGGCCCACGGCAGGGCGAAGAGGTACATCCGGAAGACGGCCTCCTGCCCGTACGGCTGACCGAACACCAGCATCGCGGGCATGACGCCGATCAGCGCAGGGACGACGACGCGGCTGGCCACTCGCTGCCGCAGCCCGATGAACAGGGCGATCGCGGCCATCAGCGCGACCAGGAGCACGAGCACCGGCGCGGCCCACAGGGAGAGCGCCTGCCCGGGCAGCGCCTGGGTGAGGTCGATGGTCGGCGGAGCGGCGTTCTCGACGCCCCCAGCGGCGAACAAGGTCCACCTGGACGTGACGAAGGTCCACGCCTGGGCCAACCAGGCCGCCTCGATCGCGACGAAGACCAGCAGCAGCCACGGCCGGGCAGGCCGCAGCAGCACACAGATGACGCCCGTCTGGACCAGGCTGATCACCGGGGACAGCTGGTGGGACGTCGCGATGTAGGCGAAGGCGACGATCAGGACCGCCGTGCCCCGCCACGAGCTCCAGAAGCGGCTGACCTGGGGCAGGTCGTCGGCCGGCGGGGTCGCCGCCGTCGCTGCCCGGCGGGGCCAGCGGACCCCGGCACTGCCGGCCGGCACCGTCCGCAGCAGGCCACCGACCACGACGAGGCTGACGACGAAGGCGCCCGCCTGCGGGGCGAAGTAGTTCTGTGCGATCCAGTCGCCGAGGGTGAACAGCAGCGCGGCGCCGTACCTCACCCGACGGGACGTGGTCAGGGCACCGACGACCCAGTAGATGAGCGCCGCACTGACCAGGGCGAAGAACGGCTGGGACCACTGGGCCAGGTCGATGACCGGGATGCCCGTGAGCCGGTGCACGCCGGCGGCCAGGTAGAAGAAGCCCGGGAAGTTCTGGTAGATGTCGATCGACCGGTCGACCGACCCGTTGGCCAGCAGGTACTCGGCGACGCCGATGTGCTTGTAGACGTAGGCGAACCGCGGGACGTCGTAGACCGCCGACGTGGTGCCGTACAGCAGTGCCACCAGCACGACGTGGCAGGCCACGACGGCGTGGCTCACGCTCCTCCGGTCCAGCAGGGCCGACAGGTAGAGCACCAGGACCCCGGCCAGGCTGACGTACCAGAGCACCGGCAGGGCGTTGACGAGGCCCCAGCCGGCGATGGCATCGAGGTCGACCAGCGCCAGGGAGACCGCCCAGAGCACCGCGCACACCAGCGCGCCGACCAGCAGGACCCAGCGCCGACGCGACCGCCCCCCGGACGACTCAGCAGCAGGTGGGGTCTGCTCCACCGTGGGCGCCGTCACCGGGACGCCGTCCCGGTCGACGTCGTCCCGGTCGACGTCCGGGTGCGTCCCGGCCGGCGGTGTCCAGCGTTGCTCATCGGTCCCCATCGCTCATCGCGCCCACCAGGGGGGTGGACGTCCTCCGTCACCGGCCTGCGGCCGACGCGGCCGGGTCCGCCCGGGGCACGGACGCCCCCGCCGCCGACGCCGGGCAGGCCGCTGCGCTCAGCCACGGACGCCGACCCGGTCCTGCTCCAGGGTCCCCGGTGACCGCGGCGGGACGGCGCGGCGCGCGCGCAGGTACAGCAGCGGACCGGTGAGGAACCCGGTGAACTCGCGGCGCATCGCCCCCGCCGGCCGCTGCACCGTGCCGGTCGGCCGGGCGTCGGTCAGCTGGGCGTCGGTCGACTGGGCGTCGGTCAGCCGGGCGTCGGTCTGCGAGCGGATGGCGGCGATGCGGCGCAGCCCGAGCGGGACCCGGCGCAGCACCTCCCAGCGGGTGGCGGGGTCGAGCAGGCACTTGGCCATGAACGCCGACAGGCCGGTGCCGTAGCCGTACATCTGCGCCAGCAGCGCGGCCTCGTCGGCCCGGTGGTGGTGCCAGACCACCGCGGCGGGCTCGTAGACCAGTGCTCGACCGGCGCGGAGCACCCGGATGAACACGTCCAGGTCCTCGCCACCGCGGGTCAGCGTCCCGGCGCCCAGCGCCTCGTCGAACCCACCGATCTCCAGGAGCAGCGCGCGGTCGAAGGCCAGGCTCGCGCCGGTGCCGAAGATGCCCGGCGAGTAGGGGTAGAGCGCATCGGTGCGCCCGGTGCCGCGCAGGTCGAAGACCTGCGGCTCGACCCGGGTCGACCAGGACGCCGTACGCGCGTCGAAGTACTCCTCCGCCGGGCCGGTGATGCTCGCGGTGCAGACCAGTCCCGTCACGCAGCCGGTGTCCGCACGTCGCTGGAAGCCCCGCAGCAGCCCCTGCACCCAGTCGGCGTCGACCGCGACGTCGTCGTCGGTGTAGGCGAGGTACTCGCCACGGGCCTCCTCGAGTCCGCGGTTGCGTGCGCACGACAGGCCGGGCCGGGGCTCCAGCACGTACCGGAAGCGGGCGTCGACGTCGGCCACCGCCTGCACCACCCGGCGGGTGCTGTCGTCGGTCGGGGCGTTGTCCACCACGATGACCTCGAGGTGCGGATGGGTCAGTGCACGGAGCCGGTCCAGGCAGTCGACGAGGATCCCGCTGCGGTTGCGGGTGCAGACCACCACGCTCACGAGCGCTGCGGACTCCACGTGGTTCGGGCAGCCGGGGCCGGCGGCCGGCGGCCGAGACCCCTCCACCGGCAGGCCCTCCGCGGTCAGGTGCCCGGCGATCCGGTCCCCGTAGGTCTCCTGCGCACGACGGCTCAGCAGCGCGGTGTCCAGGCCCTCGGCGCCGAACGGGACGGTGAGGTAACCGAGGGTCTCACCGTGCAGCCGGACGAGCACCCGGGCCTGGGCCTGGCCCGCAGGGTCGGTGACGCCGACGGGCCGGGCGTCCCCGGACAGCTCGAACTCGCAGCACCACGTGCCCGCAGCGGGGCCGGGCACGGACCGTTCCGGGCTCACGTCGTCCGACGTCACGGGGGTTCAGCTCCTTGGGATGGCGGGTGGGAGCGGAGGATGGCCACGCTCCGTGACGTCCCGACGATACCGAGCCGGCGGCCGGCGGCGGCGCTCTTCACCCGGAGTGGTGACCCGGGGCACCGGGTCACCGCCACGGGCGCCCGGGGACCTGCCCCGGCAGTACTGTCGGGCAGGTGCTGAACCAGGAGAGCTCCACGATCAGCGTGGTCGTGTGCGCCTACACGCTGGCCCGGTGGGAGGACATCACCGCCGCCGTCGCCAGCCTGCGCGAGCAGACCCGGCGCCCCGACCAGGTGCTGCTCGTGAGCGACCACAACCCGGAGCTGCTCGACCGGGCGCGAGCCGCCTTCCCCGACGTCACCTGCCTGCCCAACACCGGGCCGCAGGGCCTGTCCGGAGCGCGCAACACCGGTGTGGCCGCCGCCACCGGTGACGTCGTGGCCTTCCTGGACGACGATGCCGCGGCCGGCCCCGACTGGGTGGCGGCCATGCTCGAGGCCTACCGGGACGACGACGTGATCGGCGTGGGCGGCGCCGTCCTGCCGGGGTGGCGCGCGCCGCGGCCGGCCTGGTTCCCCGACGAGTTCCTCTGGGTCGTCGGGTGCAGCTACACCGGCCAGCCCACCACCCGGGCCGAGATCCGCAACCCGATCGGCGCCAACATGAGCTTCCGGCGGAGCACCTTCGCCTCCGCCGGCGGGTTCGACGTCGACATGGGCCGCCTGGGTGCGGACGCGGCGGGGTGCGAGGAGACGGAGTTCGCCATCCGGGCCCGCCGCACGCAGCCCGGGGGCCGGGTCGTGCTCGAGCCCGGAGCGCGCTGCCTGCACAACGTCTCCCCCGACCGGGTCACCCGCCGGTACTTCCGGCGCCGCTGCCTGGGCGAGGGGCGGTCCAAGGCCGTGGTCAGCCGGCTCACCGGTACGGACGCCGCACTGGCCTCCGAGCTGACCTACGTCCGCCACACCCTGCCGCAGGGCGTGCTCCGCGGGCTGCGGGACGCCGTCCACGGTGACCGCGCCGGCGCCGCCCGGGCCGTCGCGATCGTGGAGGGGCTGACGCTCACCGCGGCCAGCTACGTGCTCGCGCGTGGGCGGCAGACCTGGCAGGCCCGGCGGACCCGGCCGCGCACCTCCTGAGCACGCCCGCTCCCGGCCGCGCACCGGGACGGGCCGCGCTAGCCGTCCTGGCCGTAGCCCTGGCTGCCCTGGCCGCTGCTCGCGGTCTCCTGGTCGGCGTTCCGGCAGCCCGTCCCGACCGCCTCACCGGCCGCCGGGTTGTCCGGCGTCATCGACCAGACCCGCACCCAGTCGACCTCCACGTGGCCCTGCGCGTCCGCCGGCGGCACCCCGTAGGCGGTCTCGGTCTGCAGCACCCAGTGCATCGGGCCGACGGGACTGCTCCCTGAGCGGGCCACCTCCTCGCCGTCCAGGAAGAAGGTGACGGCGCCCGGCGTCCACTCGACGGTGGCCACGTGCCAGTCGTCGAACTCGGCGAGGCCGGGGCTGTGCAGGTCGAAGACGCCCGGTCGACCGACGCACAGGTTGGCCGCGTAGAGCGTGCCGTCCAACCGGCCCTCCGGGAAGTCGACCTCCCCGTCGGCCCACTCGTCGGAGTCCGGCCAGAGCAGCCAGGCGGTCTTGTACCCGGGGACCGGGTCGGCACGGAACCGGACGCTGAACCGGCCGTACTGCAACTGCCCCCAGGTGCCGTTGACCAGCGGGATCGGTGCGGCGACGAGCGGCTGACCGTCCTCGGTGCGCAGGTGCATGTCCAGCCTGCCGTCAGCCACGGAGAGGACCCGGGAGCTGGAGTACGTCCCGGCACCCGAGGTGTCCTGGAGGTCCTCGTAGCCGGTCCAGCGGCTCCCGTACACCTCGCCGGGGAAGGACCCGAGCGGGACGTCGGTGGCGAAGTCCTCGGCGAAGGTCAGCTGCCAGCCGGGCAGGTCCCCGCTCCGGGGGTCTGCGTCCGGCCACCACACGGACGTGAGCGTGGCAGCCACGGCCACCACGACGCCACCGGCCAGCGCAGCCGCCCACCTCCCGCGGCGCGGACGCCGTCGGCCGGGTGCGTCTCGTGGTGGACCCACGCTCGGTCCGTCCACGGTGCTGCGGGTCACGGCCGTCCTCCTCAGGCTGGTCGAGACGCTGCCCGCTGCGCGGGCGCAGACCCTGGTCGTCTCGTCGAGTGCGTCGTCGGGGACAACCCCCGGGAACGGCTTCTGGTTCCCGGGGCCCTGGGCGCCCGGTACCGGCGTGTCCCATGGTGACACGCCGTGAGCCGACTCCGGGACCTCGTGCTGCACCTCACAGCGGCGGCCGGGCGGGGACCCCTCGGTCCCCGCCCGGCCGGCCGGCTGCGCACCCATCCGGGAGCGGGAGTGCTCAGCTGCGCGGCACGGCCATCGTGTAGCTGGGGTCGTAGGCGACCCGGTCGACCTGGACGTGACCGGTGATCCGAGGGTCGGGCTTCTGCCCCTCCGCCAGCCGGTTGGAGAACTCCACCTGGAGCACGGGCCGCATGGGCTGGTCAGGCACGTTGGAGGTGACCCTGGTGACCTCCACGCCGTCCTGGAAGAAGGTCAGCGAGCCGGGGGCCCACTGCCACGTGTAGTCGTGGAACTCGTTCCAGGACTTCGGGACGGCCAGCTGGCCGGCGGGCTGGAACCGCACCGACGGGCTGGTCGACTGCAGCACCGCGGGGTAGGGCTTGGGCTCGGAGGTCTCCTGCTCCGGACCGTCGATCTCGTGCGTCCACTTGTTCGTCACCGGCCACAGCAGGAACGCGATGTGGTACTGCTCGAACTGGTCGGCACGCATGCGCACCGTGTACGTGCCGTACGTGAACCCCTCGTAGCCGAAGGGGAGGACGGCCGCGGCCATGCTCGAGTGGCAGTACCAGTCCAGCACGCCGTCGTGGACGCTCAGGACCTTGGACGGGAAGTACTTCCCGCTCGTCCCGTCGGGGTAGCTGAGGTAGTTCGGGTAGGCGCTGGGTGCCCGCCCGTCCGACGGCCACGACCCCTGCGCGACGGGGGTGTCGAACTCCTGGCTGACGGCGTAGGTCCCGGCGCTGCCACCGACCCCGGCCGGCGCGGGGACGACGGGGGCCGTCGCGGCGGGCGGCGGCGCGGCGGGCGCGGTGGTGACGGGCGGGGCCGCCACGGGCGCGGTGGCGGCGGGCGGGGTCGTCACGGGCCGGGTGGCGGTGGGGGTCGCCGCGGGCTTGGTCGCGACGGGCGGGGCCGCCGTGGGCGCCGGCGCCGCGGTCGTCGACGGGGCGGAGGACGTCGGGGTCGCGGCGGGCGTGCTCGGCGGCGTCACCGTGGACGTGGGCCAGGGACGGCGCGCGCGGGAGGTCCCCGTGCCGGTCGCCAGCCGCTGCGCCTCCGTCACCATCTCGGGTGACGCCGAGGCAGCCTGGTCGCTGGGCTGGTCGACGGTCAGGACCCCATGGCCACTGACGACGCAGAGCCCGACCGCGGATGCCGCCAGTACATGTCGCTTCACGTTCCGTATGCGCCTCATCACGGGGAAGCGTAGCCAAGAGCTACCGGGCAATTACGTGCTGAAGTGACGAACGGCGCGTCCCACTTGACACGGGGCCGTCCGGCTGAGCGGCCGCACGCGCCGGGGAACCTGCAGGTCACCGCCCTGCCGCCGCCCTCCACCGGCCGCCCGGTCCGGTGGGACGCCGTCCCCGGGCGCCCCACCGACCTCATCCCCCACATGCTGGGTCGAAACATCCCGGGTCCCACGAGTCACACCCACCTCGCCGGTCGCAGCAGTCGCGCCCCGCCGGGGCCCGTCCGCGCGTCGCGGCCGCCCTCCGGACGGCGACGGAGAGCGTCCCGCGGCCCGGTGCAGCCGGCGGTGTCGGTCCGGGACGTCGCGCCGGCGGACCGGGGACGCGGCCGACTCGCGACCGGCGTCCAGGATCCGCACATGTGCACCCCGCAGAATGGCCGGAGAGCCGGCAGGCCCGGCACCCCGCCGGTCGCTGTCCGGTCCACTGAGCTGCGGCATGTCGTACCTTTCGGCCGGCCACCGGCATCGAGTCGTCAGGAGAGTGCAGCGTGTCGTTGAGTCGGAGGCACTTCATGGGCCTGTCCGCACTGCTCGCCCTCAGCCCGGTCGTGACGACTGCCTGCGGCGGGCCGGGCGTCCGCGACGTCCCCGACCAGGTCGGCGAGCCGACGGTGGTCACCACCCGCGGCAAGGTGGCCGCCCAGAAGTACGACGTCCGGACCGACGCGGGCGTGACCCCGGGCCTGGCCGGCCGGGCGGTCCTGTACGTCCCGGACAGCCTGCTGTCCACCGACGTCCGCAGCGTCCCAGTGGTGATGGCCGCCCACGGCTACGGGGACGACGCCGCGACCTGGCTGGACCAGGGCGCCGCGAGCCCGATGCGCGACGCCCTGCTCGACGCCGGCTACCTCATCGTCTCGCCGTACCACGAGGCCTCGTTCGGCAACGCCGACGGACAGTCCCGGATCCAGCGCGCCCGGACCTACATCGGCAACGTCTGGGGGGTCTCCGGCACCGTGCTCCTGGGCTTCTCCATGGGCGGGGGGATCTCCGCCGTGGCGCTGCACCAGAAGACCCTGTCCGACGTGCGGGGCGCCTTCCTCACCGCACCGCTGTTGGACTGGTCGGAGGTCTACCCGACCATCCACGACGACTTCACGTTCCGGGCCTCGGCTGCGCTGTTCGCCGCCTACGACGCGAGCGGGCCCGAGGAGTTCCGGGTCAACAGCGCTGCCTACGACCCCATGCGGCAGCCGCCGTCGGCCTATGCCGGGATCCGGGCGCTGGTCCGGTCCTCACCCGAGGACACGGCCATCGACCAGAACACCAACGCACTGCGCTGGATCGACCTGGTCCGGGACCAGGCTGCCCAGGTGTTCGACTCGCAGGCGACCGGGGAGCACGGGACGGAGAGCCACTTCGGGAACACCGAGGAGCTCATCGCCTTCTTCGACCAGGCGATCGCCGCCACCGACTGAGGTCCGGGGCGGACCCGTGAGGGCCCGACCCCGGCCACGGCGTCAGCCGGCGGACCGCCCGGTGCGCAGCGCCTCCACCGCCGGGGCCAACTGCTCGGCGACACCGTCCACGTAGGGCCGCCGCAGCATCGCCAGGTGGTCGCAGTCGACCTGGCGCACCTCGTGCTCGCCGGTGAGGACGAGGTCCCACCACTCCGGCTCGTCCAGGTTCTCGTTGGACATGAACACCACGGTGCGCCCGGGCCACGCGGTCGGCCGGTGCAGGTGGGCGACGCGGACGCCGTGCTGGTGGAAGACCTCGCGGTGCACCGCAGGGTCGGCGTGCCGCCAGATGCCGGCAAGCGCCACCTGCACGCGCGTCCGCCAGAGGTCCCGGCGGCCCGCGGCCGGAGCCACCTCCGGGAGCGCGTGGTGTCCCGTACCCGCGGGCCGGGCGGCCGGTGGGAGGTAGGTGTCCAGCAGCACCACCAGCGGCACCACGCGACCCCGCGCCGCCAGGAGGTGCGCGACCTTCAGGGCCACCAGCCCTCCCAGCGAGTGCCCGACGAGCACCACCGGCCCCTCCGGGGCCAGCCGCTCGAGGTCCTCCAGGTGCCGCCGGGCCGTGCGCGACACGCTCCAGTCCGGGACGCCCCGGCCCTCGAAGCCGCGGGCCTGGAAGGCGGTGACCGGCTGGTCGGGGCCGAGCAGCTCGGCGAGGTCGGCGAAGGCAGCCGCCGCCCCACCGGCGCCGGCGAAGCAGAACACCGGGGGGCGGCTGCCCGGTCCACGCAGCCGGAGCACCGTCTGCCGCGACCGGCGGCTCCGCTCGGGAGCCCCACGCTCGAGCCGGGCGGCGAACCCGGCCAGCGTCGGGTCCTCGGCGAGGTCACCGGCGGTCAGGGAGGTGCCGAACAGCTCCGGCAGGGCGGCGAGCATCTCCTCGACCGACAGCGAGTCGCCGCCCAGGGCGGTGAAGCTCTCCGTCCGGCCCACGTGCTCCACCCGCAGCAGCGGCGCCCACAGCTGTTCCAGCCGGCGCTCGGCGTCCGTCACCGGCGGCACCGGCGCCGGGCGGGGGGCGGGAGCCGGCAGCGCCGCCACGTCGACCTTGCCGCCGGTGTTGCGCGGCAGTTCGGTCATCAGGACGACGTCGCGGGGCACCATCCAGTCGGGCAGGGTCCGGGCCAGCTCGGTCCGGACGCCCACGGTCGACGGCGGGCGCTGCCGCGGGTCGGGCACCACCCAGGCCACCAGGCGTCGACCCTCACCGTCGGGCAGGGCCCGGACGACGGCGTCCCGCACCTCCGGGAGCGCCCGGAGCGCGACCTCGACCTCGGCCGGCTCCACCTGGTAGCCGCGGATCTTCACGGCGTCGTCGCCGCGTCCCAGCACGTGCAGGACGCCGTCGGCGTCGATCCGGGCCCGGTCGCCGGAGGCGTACCGGGTGCGGCCGTCCGGCAGCGGTGAGAAACGCGCCGCCGTCTGCTCGGGGTCGTCCCAGTACCCACCGGACAGGTGCCCCGAGGTGACGTGGAGGAAGCCGGTCTCACCGGCGGACACCGGGCGGCCGGCGTCGTCCAGGACGGTGATCTCGCGCAGCCGGCCGCCGGCCCCGGCGGGGACCACCCCGTCGGGAGCCGGGTCGCCGGCGGCGACCTCGTAACGGCTGTAGATGCCGGTCTCCGAGGAACCCAGGTAGTTGAGCACGCTGGCCTGCGCGTCGAGGTGCTGGCGCACGGCGGTGACGTCCCGGCCGTGCACCCGCTCGCCGGCCGTGGTCACCAGCCGCAACGAGGGCAGCACCTGGTCGGGTGGGAGGACCGCGACGAGTGCGCGCAGCAAGGACGGGGTGCCGTGCAGGGTGGTGACCCGGCTGGCCGCCAACCAGGCGGCGAGGTCGCGGATGCCGTGCTCGCGGGGGTCGCGGACACACAGCGTGGCCCCGTTGAGCAGCGCCATGAGCATGAGCTCCTGACCGGCCGCGAACGCCCAGGGCATCACCAGCGCGACCCGGTCGGTCGGGCCGAAGCGCATCCAGTCCCGGCCGATGACCGTGTTCGCCAGCACCGTGCGGTGCAGGTAGTCGATGCCCTTGGGGGCGCCGGTGGTGCCCGAGGTGAAGATGATCGAGACGGAGTCCCCGGCCCGGACATCCGGCCGGGACAGCCGCCCGGCGCGCGAGGTGCCCGCGTCGACGTCACCGGCGCACGGCACCAGCCCGCGCACCACCTCCACGCCCGGCAGCCCCGCCGCCCGCGGGCGCCTGAGGTCGTCGGCCAGGACGACGGTCACCCCGGCCTGCTGGGCCAGCTGCCCGACCCGGGCGTCCGGGAGGAGGACGTCGAGCAGCACGAAGGGCCGGCCGGTGGCCACGACGGCCAGGGCCGCGGCCACCGCGTCCGTCCCCTGGGCGGCGAAGATGCCGATGGGCCGCCGGTTCTCCCGGTCGCCCGCCGGCCCACCACCGTCGGCCGTGCCGGGCAGCACGGCGTCCAGCTCGTCGGCCAGCAGGCAGGTGCGGTGGTGCAGCTCGGCCCAGCTGAGGTCGCCGTCCGCCGAGGTCACCGCCAGCTGGTCGGGCAGCCGTGCGGCCACCTCGTCCAGCCGGTCCAGGACGCTGCCCGTCCGGTCCAGGTCGACCGCCGTCAGGGCAGATCCGAGAGCGCTCTGGTCCACTGCGTCGTCGTCCTCCGTCGTAGGGGCTCTCATCGGGCGCCACCTCCGCGTGCAGCGCACCGCCAGGTCCTGCGCCCTCACCCGTCCCCGGGCACCGGGTCGCCGGACGTCACCGGTCTGATCCTCCGACCACTCGCAGCCGGCAGCCCCCCAACGGTCGCACTGTCACCTCATCGGGTGATCCGACCACCACTGTTGGTGACAGAGCGGCTCCAGACGGGCTCTGCCGACTTACCTTACTGGTGCACCAGCGGCTCAGTCCTCACCGAGCGTGAGCAGGTCCGCGGCTCGTGCGAGGTGTGGCTGCCGAGTCGGCCCCACCCCGCTCCCGCCGTCGCGGACCGGCCGAGAAGGGATCAGCACCACGGACACGGTGCCCGGATGAACCGCTGTCCGGTCACAGCACGAACACACGAACGAGCACATGCACGGGTGAGCGATGACCCGCTGGGCGCCCTCTTGGTCGCCAGAGCCCAGCGGTGAGCAGAGGCGAAACCGGACCCGTCCCTCTTGGACAGGACTGAACACACATGCGTCGCCGAACCTCTGCCGAGTTCTCCGTCTCCCCCGCAGGACACCGGTCCTCCGCCCCGCGGGTGAGCGTGGTCATCCCGACCTTCAACGAGGCCAAGAACCTCCCGCACGTGTTCGCACTGCTGCCCCAGGACGTGCACGAGGTGATCGTGGTGGACGGCCGGAGCGTCGACGACACCATCGAGGTCGCCCGGTCGCTGCGGTCCGACGTGCGGATCGTGCGGCAGAACCGCAAGGGCAAGGGCAACGCGATGGCCTGCGGCTTCGCCGCCGTCACCGGTGACGTCATCGTCATGCTCGACGCCGACGGGTCCGCGGACCCCCGGGAGATCCCCCGGTTCGTCGAGGCCCTCGTCGGCGGTGCGGACTTCGCCAAGGGCACCCGGTTCGCCAACGGCGGTGGCAGCTCCGACATCACCCGGGTCCGTGCCTGGGGCAACCGCTGGCTCAACCACGCGGCCAACCTGCTCTTCGGCACCCGGTACACCGACCTCTGCTACGGGTACAACGCCTTCTGGACCCGCTGCCTGGACGTCCTCGCCCTCGATGCGAGCGACCGCGGCAGCACTGGCAAGCTGTGGGGCGACGGCTTCGAGATCGAGACGATCATCAACACCCGGGTCGCCAAGGCCCGGTTGCACATCGTCGAGGTCCCCAGCTTCGAGTTCGAGCGCATCCACGGTCAGAGCAACCTCAACACCTGGAGGGACGGGTTCCGCGTGCTCAGGGCACTGGGGATCGAGCGGGTCAACGGGCAGGGCCGCACCCAGGCAGCGGCGCTGCGCCGGATGCCGGTCGCAGCTCTGCCGTCGCAGGACCTGCGGCCCGCAGCACAGGTGCCGGACGCCGTCCTGGACCTGCCGACGGCGCCCGACGCGGCGGGGATCCGGAGCGCATGAGCAACAGGGCACCGCAGTCCGACGGAGGCTGGGCCGGCGGGGTCTGGGCCGCCGGCCGCGGACTGCGACTGCCCTGGGCATCGGGACTCCGGCCGCCCGCCGCGGTGCTGGTGGCCGCACTCGTCACGATCGGGTTGCTGGACGTCGTGGCGTCACTGCGCACCTGGCCGACGGCAGTGGTCGGGCTGCTGGACTGGCCGGCGCACCTGCTCACCGCGTGGCTCGTCCTCGCCGCGCTCGGCTTCCGGCTCAGCACCACGGTGCAGGGCTGGGCGCTGTTCGCCGCGATCGCCATCGACGTCGACCACGTGCCGCTGTACCTGCACTGGCACCTGATCCCCGCGCCCGACGGCCGACCGGTCACCCACTCACTCGCCACCGTCGTGCTGCTGCTCGCGCTGACAGCGGTCCCCCGGCTGCGGGCACCGGCGGCCGGACTCGCGCTCGGCCTGGTGCTCCACCTGACCCGCGACCTGGTCACCGGTCCCGGGGTGACACTGGCCTGGCCGGTCCACGGCGGTGGCGTCCTCCTCCCCTACGCGGTCTACGTCGCGGCACTGGTGGTCGTCACGGCCGCTGCCGTGCTGGTCGGCCGGCGCCGGGAGACCGAGCCGGGTGGCGTCCACAGCTCCTGAGCGACTCCGCCGTCGGACCCGGCGGCGTCACGGCACCGTGTGCTCAGCGCCCGGGGAACCGGAACGGTCGGTGGAACCTCAGGCAGGGGCACAGCGAACAGTCGGTGCCCTTCCGGTAGTGCAGGTGAGCGACCCGCGGGTGCCCGCACGTGCAGCTCCCCCCGTGCGGAGCCGCCTGCGGCGCGAGGCGCCAGGACGCGAGCTGCACGGCGACGGAGGGCTGGAGCGCGGTCACCGGGTCACTCCGGGGGCAAGGGTGGGGTCGCGACCACCGGGCGGCAGCATGCCGTTCGAGCTGTGCACCCCTGTCCACGCAGTGCGTCCACGTCCCGCGTCCTGTCAGCCATGACGACGGAGCGCACGGGTCATGGTCCTGATGTTCCCACGGGACGCCGGTCCGCCTGACGTCTCCCAGGTCCCCGACGGCGTGACCCCGGCCGTCCAGGACCGGCAGCGGGCACCGGCTCCCGTCGTGCCAGCAGGACGCGCCGCCCCTGCCGCGGATCGACCGACCCGAGCCCGCGCTGCCCTGGACGGCAGCGCGGGCTCCGGAGCGCGATGGACGGTCACCACGCCACGGCCTGCACCGGGGTGCACCCCTGGCCTCTGGAGCGCGCAGCCGGGCGTCAGGCCACGCGATCACCCCCGCGCCCGACACCCGGGACAGCGACGGGCGCGGCCGTGCGGGGCTGGGGGCGCGCCCTGCGGCCCGTGCTGCTGAGCCGCTCGACGACGAGCGCACCCAGCACCCGGAAGCCGTCCCGCCAGGTGTTCAGGTTGCTCTGCCCGTGGATCCGGGACAGCTCGTAGCTCGGCACCTCGGCGATCACCAGCCGGGCCTTCGCGATCCGGGTGTTGATGATGGTCTCGATCTCGAAGCCGTCACCCCACTGCTTGCCGCCCCGGTCCCCGGCCCTGGGGTCGAGCTCGAGGGAGTCCAGGCAGTGCCGCCAGAAGGCGTTGTAGCCGTAGCAGAGGTCGGTGTAGCGGGTACCGAACAGCACGTTCGCCGTGCGGTTGAGCCACCGGTTGCCCCAGGCGCGCACGGCGGTGATGTCGCTGCTGCCCCCACCGGCCGTGAAGCGGCTGCCCTTGGCGAAGTCGGCTCCTCCGACGAGGGCCGCGACGAAGCGGCTGATCTCCTCCGGGTCGGCCGAACCGTCGGCATCGAGCATGACGACGATGTCGCCGGTCACCGCAGCGAAGCCGCAGGCCATGGCGTTGCCCTTGCCGATCCGGTTCTGCATGACGATCTTCACGTCGGACCGGAGCGCACGAGCCACCTCGACGGTGTCGTCGACGCTGCGCCCGTCGACCAGGATGACCTCGTGCAGGTCCGCGGGGAGCCGGGGCAGCACGTGCGGCAGGTTCCTCGCCTCGTTGTAGGTGGGGATGACCACGCTGACCCGAGGCGAGCGCCGGGAGAGCCGGGCCGGGGCATGCGTCGCCGACGTGCCCACCGGGACGTCAGCGGTGCGATCGGCCGGGAGGGCGGGGGTGGCGTCGCCGTCCTCGCGGACGTCGAGTCCCAGGGGTGGCATCTCCCGGACGAGGTCGGTCTGGTGCTGGCCGTCGTCGCTGTGGGACGAGCCCGGGACAGCAGCGCGCACGCCGGCCGATCGCGCACGTCGCCCCCGCAGGGGGTCCCCGTGCACTCGATCGCGGGCCGTGGCGGCGAGAGCGCCGTCGTCGGAGGTGGTCAGGTGGTCGGTTGCTGCAGACATGTGAGCCTTTCTCTGCCCGTGGTGAGACGGTCCTGGAGGTGCTGCTGGACGAGGCGCGGTGGTCGCACGTGGCGCAGCGCTGCGGTGCGCGGGTCACGGGGATGAGGTCCGTCGGTCGGTGCCGGACGGCCTCGGCCGTCACGCTGCCGACCGGGGCCGCCTGCGACACGGGGTCACGGTCGCGAGCAGTGCCCCGAATGCTCGAACGGCGCGTCGGCCCGACGATCGGGCCGGACGGTCGGTCGGCACGTCGCTGCGGCGAGCCGCCGGCGCGACGAGCGATCAGTGCGTCAGTCGGGCTGCATGCCCGAGTCGTGCGTCCCACCGACCACCCGGGCGGCTACGGCACCGCCCGGCGCGACCGGCGAGCCGGCGAACAGCGTTGCGTGGTCCGCCGGGAGCACTGCTGAGGGCAGCCCGTGCTCGTGCGGTCCGTGCTGCCCTGCGGAGACGCTGGTGCCACCGGTCGAACCGACCCCGGTCGGCGACGGCGGCGGTGGCGGCAAGGTGGGCATGGGGCTGGGTGTGGAGCCGGGGCCGTGCCCGCGCGAGGGCGTCAGGGGTTCGTCGCCCGCGACGAGGACCGGTGCGACGTCGACGGCTGCCGAGGACGGTGCAGCACCGGATCCCACGCCGGTGACTGCGGGAGCACGGGTGCGGGAAGAGACGGCGCCGGTGAGCTCCTCACGACCCTGACCGGTCGCCAGGTCGGCCGCGGCAGCTGCCTCGCGTGTCAGGCACGGCGCCGCTTCGACTCCCGACGGCGTCGGCACAGCCACCGACACCTCTCGCGTCCCGAGCGGCGCCACCTGCTCGGCCGGGCGGTCGGTCACCACCGTGCCACTGCGAGGCGGGTCGGCCGCCGCACTGGTCCCCTTCACCACCAGCACGGTGTCGGCTGGTGGCACGGCTGCCGACGTCCCCTGGCCCGTGGACCGCACCGAGTCGGCCGCCGGGGTGCAGGCCGGTGCTCCGGGACCGGGCTGCCTCGTCGGGTCCTGCCCCGAGGTCACCCGCGTCCCGATGACCGCCTCACCACTCGAGGTGCCTGCGGAGCCACCGCCGGCCGGCACACCGGCGGAGGTGACGGCAGCGCCGACGGTGCAGGACGGCAGCGAGGTCGACATCGAGGGAGCTGCGCCCGATGCCGGGAGGGAGGTGGCAGGGGCCGGGGTGACGCGGGCCGGGACGACCGGAGCCGGGACGACCGGAGCCGGAGTGGCGCCGGTCGGGGAGCCGGGTGCTGGGTTCGCGGTGGTCGGGATGGCGGCCACCGGAGTCGCCACGGTCGAGGCGCCTGGACCGACCGGGGTCGGGGTCGCTGGAGTCGGGGTCGCCGGCATCGGGGTCGCCGGAGCCGGACTCGGAGTCGCCGGTTTCGCCGGAGTGGGGGTCGGTTTCGCCGGAGTGGGGGTCGGTTTTGCTGGAGCCGGGACGGCCGGAGCCGGAGCCGGGACGGCCGGAGCTGGAGTGGCCGGTGCAGGAGCCGGAGTGGCCGGTACAGGAACCGGGACGGCCGGAGCAGGAGCCGGAGTGGCCGGTGCAGGAACCGGGACGGCCGGAGCAGGAGCCGGAGTGGCCGGAGCAGGAACCGGGACGGCCGACGGGGGCGTCACGGTCGAGGTGTCGGACGCAGGGGCCGGGGCCGGCTCGGTGGTCCCGGTGTCAGGACCGGTCACGAGCGGCCGGGGGGCGTCCGCGCCGTCGGCAGGCAGTTCCCCGGCGCCAACGACGCTCTCGTCGTCGGCGGCGGAGCGCATCGAGTCCTCGCCCCCGTCGATGGGGTCGTCGACCCCCTCGCCGGGGTGGGCCGCGCGCGGAGCCTGGCCAGCGGGCCGGTCCGCCGTCTGCTGACCCGACTCCGTCGGCGCGGCAGGGTCATCGGCCCACGCCGGACCGGCCACGGCGAGCAGCAGCCCCCAGAGCCCCAGCAGCAGGACGGTCGCGAGGAGCAGCCGACGGCACCACACCGGCGGATGCGCGGCGAGGGGGTGGAGCCCGAGGAGGGTCAGCGACGGTGCCGCGCCGCTGGCACGTGCACTTCTGCTCATCACCCGCCCCCGACTCCGCATCACCGGGTGTGGGCCAGCCGGGTACCCGAACGGTCCCCGTGTCACCCGTCGTGGAGCCACGCTGGCCTCGGGCTGACGTCGGGTCAACCCTGTTCGGCACCGGATGCGACACTCCGACGCAAGCGTCACGGTGGGTGATCGAACCGCAGCAGTGGGCTCAGGGTGTCGGCCTGTCTGCGGGGTGTCTCGCCGTGGGTCGTGACGCAGGGCCAAGCCAACCAACGCCGAACGTCCGCGCCCGACTGGACCAGGGGTCGGTCAGCCCGGTCCTACCGAGCGCCCGTCCGGTCCTGCCCGAGACGACGTCCATCGACCGGACGGCGAACGCGCTGCGCTCCGTCCCCGGCGAGAGGCTGGAGGCGACCGGTCAGCGGCACGGGCGACGGCTCAGGTCAGGGACCGGAGCAGCTGATCGGCGAGCTCGGGCCGGCAGACGAGCAGGTCGGGGAGCCATGGGTCCGGCCGGTTGTAGCGCAATGGCGAACCATCGAGCCGGCTGGTGTGCAGGCCGGCGGACCGGGCGACGGCGACGGGCGCGGCGGAGTCCCACTCGTACTGACCGCCGCCGTGCACGTACGCGTCGGCCGTGCCGCGGACGACGGCCATCGCCTTGGCCCCGGCCGACCCCATGGGCAGCAGCTCGGCACCCACCTGCTCGGCCAGGTCGACGACGAGGGCAGGCGGACGGCTGCGGCTGACCGCCAGCCGGATCGCTCCGTCGGCGCGCGGCGGCACCGCGAGGGACTCCGCGGTGCTCAGCGTGGTGCCCTCGGCCGGCAGGGCAACGGCGCCGGCGACCAACGCGCCCCGCTCCCAGAGCGCGACGTGCACCGCCCAGTCGGCCCGGCCGTGCTCGGAGAACTCACGGGTGCCGTCGAGGGGGTCGATGATCCAGACCCGGTCGCTGACCAGCCGTATCGGGTCGTCCGCCCCCTCCTCGGAGAGGACGGCGTCGTCGGGCCGCAGCCGTGCGAGCTGCTCGGTGAGGAAGCGGTGGGACTCGCGGTCCCCGGCGTCCTTGCGGGCGTCGGCGTCGGCGAAGTGCCGGGTGCGGACCTGCATGAGCAGCTCGCCTGCCTCGGTGGCCAGTGAGGCAGCGGCGTCGTGGTCGTGTTCCAGTGCGGTCACAGCCGGTCTTCCGTCGGAGGAGGTGGCTGCTCATCCTCGCCGTCCGCGGATCCGGTGTCGTCCACGGCCCCTCGGCCGGCGCAGGACCGTCGGCCCGGGCACGATGCGCGCACCCCTGGCGGCGGGCCGCCGGGACCAGGCGTGCGCGTCGACGGCGTGCGGGGGTGCTGGTGCCGCGCCAGGGCGTCGATCACCCCCCGGGTCTGCGGCAGCGCAGCGAGGCCCACACCGTCAGTACCAGTCCAACCGGTGAGCACGGGCGCTCGGGTGCCGGAGGACCCCGGGGGCGTCCACGGTCTCGGCGTCGGCCTGCCGGCGCAGCGGACACTCGGTCGGCAGCACCAGGCGCGGTACGACCCCCACCAGCACGGCGACCAGGACGGCGACCCCGCCGAAGACCTCGCCGGTCTCCTCGGCGAAGGTGGCAGCAGCGGACCAGAACGGGTCGCCGCCCCTGCTGACGACGGCGGACAGGGCGGAGAGCCCGACAGAGGCGACGGAGTAGAGACCCAGGGCGGTGAGCACCCGGCGCCGGTCCCGGCGCTCGTTGCGGCTGCAGTACCAGAGCAGGGCGAGGACCACACCGACGACGGCGGTGCTGACGAGGAGGCCCACGTCCGGTCGGTCGGCGACCCCGGCGGCCTCCAGTGCCCGGACGTGCACGGTCCCACCGGCCTTGACCTGGGCGATCAGCACGGTGACCAGTCCGACTGACAACCACCAGGGGCGGCGTCCGGCGTCGCGGGCGGCGGCCACGAGGGCGACCACCGCGGCAACGGTGAACAGTGCGGCGATGAACATCCGCGGGACGGCGAGCGGCAGGTCCATCGACCACAGCCGGGCGGCACCCTGCTCACGTCCGGTCGCGCGGATGACGAAGCCGACCGCCTCCAGGCAGACGCCGACCAGCAGGAGCACCGCTGCGACCGGCGGCAGGGGGACGCGTCGGCGTGCGGGCCGGGGCTCTGGGCGTGCGAGGGCCCCTGGCACCTCACGACGATCGGCTTCCCGGATCGCCGTGCCCACCAGCGGGGCGAGCAGGAGCGACAGCCCCACCCACCCGATCAGCGACCATCCCCACCACGGCATGCACAGCCCATCGGTACGGCGGGGGCAGTTCTTTAACGTCCCGTTCCTCGAGGGGACTGGGACCATGGGATGAGGAGCCCCGGACGGACCGCCACGGTCCGGGTGCCGGGCACCGTCAGGACCATCCCCCGGCGACCCAGCCATCGGCGCGGACGCCCCACCGCACCGGGCAGGTGAGGCGATGGTCACCCCACCGCTACGTCCGGCGTCACTACGCTCCTGGAGAGCAGGCCCCACCGACGTGGCCGGCGCTCACCAGCGGCCGGGAACACGTGGGAGGTCGAAGTGGCGCACGCATCGGGACGGACGTCCCCGGACACGGTGCCTCGGCTCCCCTCGCTCACCGGTCTGCGGTTCGTGGCGGCCCTCCTGGTCTTCGGCTTCCACGTCGCCGAGTACGCACCGGACGGTCCCCTCGGCGCCGTCATCTCCGCCGTGTTCGACCACGGGCTCGTGGGCGTCTCGTTCTTCTTCGTCCTCAGCGGGTTCGTCCTCACGTGGTCCCGGCGGACCGACGACTCGGCGGCCCGCTTCTACCGGCGCCGGTTCGCCCGGATCGCACCCGCCTACTGGGCGGCGCTCGTGCTCGCACTCGCCGCCCGGACCCTGAACCCCCCGCCCAGCGGTCCGGAGAGCCTGCTCGTCCCGGCCCTCCCGTCGGTGGTCGGGGTGCAGGCGTGGTTCCCGGCGCCGGAGGTGCACTTCGGGGGGAACGCGGTCGGGTGGTCGGTGTCGGCCGAGCTCTTCTTCTACGCCGCCTTCCCGCTCCTGGTCCCCCTCCTCGACGGCAGGCGGACCCGGATCGCGCTCGGCGCGGTGGCCCTCGCGGTCGTCGTCGTGCCCCCGGTCGCCCTGCACCCGGTCCAGGTGGACGACCTCGCCTTCTGGGCGGTCTACATCTTCCCGCTCCAGCGGATCGGCGAGTTCGTCTGCGGGATGCTGCTGGCGACCGCGATGCGCGCGGGCCGCAGGGTCCCGATCGGCCCGGTCGGGGCGATGGTGCTGGTCACCACCTGCTACCTGCTCTCCGGCCTCGCCCCCCTGTGGGCCCAGACCTCGCTCCTGATGCTGGTGCCCTTCCTCGTCCTCATCGCGGCCGTGACCCAGGCCGATGCCGACGGCAGCGGCACGCTCGCCGGACGACGGGTCATGCGCCTGCTCGGGGAGTGGTCGTTCTCCTTCTACCTGGTCCACCAGGTGGTGCTCAGCACGACCCTCTGGCTGGTCCGGCAGACCGTCCCACCGGACGCCGTGTTCGTCGTCGCCGTCCCGGTCGCAGGCGCCGCCTCGCTCCTCGTCGCGGTCTGCCTCTACCTCGGGGTGGAGAAGCCGCTGGAGAAGCGGTGGCGGCACGCACGCCCCCGTCCGGAGATGTCCGACACCTCCTCGTGACGCCGCCACCGGCATGACGTGGGCAGCCGGTCCCCCACCGGCCCGGCAGTGGCTGACCCGTGCCCGGCTGCCGGCTCGACGCAGTCCCCGGGGTCCGGCCGCGGGCCCGGGACGGGCGCCGGGCGCTCACCCCCGCGCGGACTCCGTCAGCGTCGGGACCGGCGGCCGCCCCGGGTGAGGCGCCCGGCCGCCTTCCTGCTCTCGGAGACCAGGAAGACCACGTCCGCCACCCTGGGCACCAGGAACCGGTCCGCCGGGATCCTGAGCTGCCGGGCGGCCATGACGACGCCGAAACCGGTCGACAGGACGCTCCCCGCCAGGGCCGCGGTGGCCGCGCCGACCGCCCCGATCACGGGGACCAGCACGAAGATGCCGACGAGGTTGGTCAGCAGCGCGACGACCAGGGCAGCCGACCGGAGTCCGGGACGCCCCGCCGAGGCCAGGCCCGCACCGGCGATCAACCCCGGGACGGCGATCACCGAGCTCGCCAGCAGCAACCAGGTCGGGAAGACCGCACCGGTGAAACCCTCACCGAAGAGGAGCCCGATCCACAGGGGCAGGGACGCCCCGAGCACGAGCGAGCCGACCAGCGCGATGAGCGCACCCAGCCGGGAGGTCGACGCCAGCCGCTCGGGGTCGGCCTGCGCGCTGCTGGTCCCGAACACCACGTCCCGCACCGTCTGGGCGACGATGAACGGCACGTCGGAGATGGTGATGGCGACCACGAGCAGCCCGAGCTGGGTGACGTCCGACAACGGCGTGACCAGGAGCTGGCTCAGCCGGGCCATGAGAACGCTGGCCACCGACCCGAGCCAGATCTTCGAGCCGAACCCGAGCAGCGCCGAGGCCATGGCGGGGGCGGGGCCGACCCCCTCGGGCGGCGGGGGGACCGGCAGCACCAGTCGCCAGTACACGATGCCGGCGACCATGGGGACGATCGTCATGACCAGCACCGCGTTGAGCACGTCCAGATGGCCGGTCAGCGCGAGCGCCCCGAGGACCACGAGCCGCAGCACCGAGTTGAGGATGCGTTCGGCGGCCACCGCCGTCCACATCTGCCGCCCCGAGGCAGCTCCCCGCAGGAGGTTGACCAGCAGGGTGGGGATGGCCAGCACGGCCCCCAGCACCATCAGCCGGGCCAGGTCGTCGTCCCCGGCGGACAGCGGTGAGGCCAGCAGCAGCACGACGACGAGGCTGACCGCGCCGAGGAGCGAACTGAACAGGCTCGCCCACCAGAGCGCGCGACGGGAGACGTGCGGGCGCTTGGCCAGGTGGAACGTGAGCGCCTCGGGGAGCCCCAGCGTCGCGACGCTCACCACGAGCAGGTTCGGGGCCACGGCCGCAGCGGCCTCGCCCCGGCCGGCGACGCCGAGCGACTGCGCCAGGATGGGTGCGGTGAGGATGCCCACCACGGGCACCAGCATGCTGGACGCCGTCATGACGAGCATGGCGCGGCGGAAGTCTCCGGTGTCGGACATGCAGCTCTCTCCGCTCGGGCTGGCCTCGATCACCGTGAGCCGGGACGATCCATCCTGTCATGGCCGGTCTCCGGCCCCCGGCTCCCCGCAGGGACCGGCGGCCGACCCTGCCGGGTCGGGGTGCCCGCCTCACCGCTCCGCGGAGGGCGGCCGGGCGGGGCCGGCTGGTCAGCCGGCGCGGCGCCCCAGCGCCCGGTAGCTCCACCCGGCGGCCACCCAGCGGTCCATGTCCAGGGCGTTGCGGCCGTCGAGCACCCGCCTCCTCGCCACGATCTCCCCGAACGGGACCGGGTCCAGCTCCCGGTACTGCACCCACTCGGTGAGCAGCAGGACGGCGTCGGCCCGCTCGGCCGCCTCCTCGGGGCTGTCGACGACGTCCAGCTGCGGCCAGCTGCGGCGGATGTTGTCCCCGGCGGCGGGGTCGGTGACCCGCACGACCGCGCCCTGCAGCTGCAGTTGGGCGGCGACGTTGAGGGCCGGGGAGTCGCGGATGTCGTCGCTGTCGGGCTTGAACGCAGCCCCCAGCACCGCGATCCGCTTGCCGAGCAGCGAGCCGTCGCAGACCTCCCGGGCCAGGTCGACCATGCGGATCCGGCGGCGCATGTTGATGTTGTCGACCTCGCGCAGGAACGTCAGCGCCTGGTCGGCACCCAGCTCCCCGGCCCGGGCCATGAACGCGCGGATGTCCTTGGGCAGACAACCACCACCGAAGCCGAGGCCGGCGTTGAGGAACTTGCGGCCGATCCGGTCGTCGTGGCCGATGGCGTCGGCCAGTTGCTTGACGTCGGCACCGGTGGCCTCGCACAGCTCGGCCATGGCGTTGATGAAGGAGATCTTGGTGGCCAGGAAGGAGTTGGCCGCCACCTTGACCATCTCGGCGGTGGCGTGGTCGGTGACGACCTGCGGGGTGCCGGCGGCCACGATCGGTGCGTAGACCTCGTCGAGCACCGCCCGGGCCACCTGGCCGTCGGGGCCGGCGGACAGGCCGTAGACCAGCCGGTCCGGGTGCAGCGTGTCCTCCACCGCAAAGCCCTCGCGGAGGAACTCCGGGTTCCAGGCCAGCATCGCCCCGGGCACCTTGCCCTCGATCAGCTCGGCCAGCCGTGCCGCGGTGCCGACGGGCACCGTGGACTTGCCGGCGACCAGGTCACCGGGCTTGAGCGCCTCGAGCAGCGTCTCGACCGCCGACTCCACGTAGCGCAGGTCCGCGGCGTACTCCCCCCGCTTCTGCGGCGTCCCGACGCAGAGGAAGTGGACGACGGCCTCGCGCGCGTCGGCCATGTCCGTGCTGAAGCGCAACCGGCCCGACGCCAGCGACGTGCCCAGCAGCGCCTCGAAGCCGGGCTCGTAGAAGGGCGCCCGCGCGTGCTGCAACTGCTCGATCTTCACCCGGTCGACGTCGATGCCGACCACGTCGTGCCCGAGCTCGGCCATGGACGCGGCATGGACCGCACCCAGGTAACCACAACCGATGACGGAGATCTTCATGGACGCCGCTCTCTTCCCCGTGTGACACGAGGGCGACCGCCCCGCTGACCTGCACGGTAGAAGAAGCGACCCCACGTGCGCCAGCCACCGTCGGCACCGAGGGAGCACCCTCGGTCACGTCATCCGTCTGTGCCGACGCCCCCTGGTCCCGGTGTCCGGGCCCGCCGGGGCGTCAGCGGTACAGGGCAGCCATCTCGTCGGAGAGCGAGGACTCGGGCGGCCGTCCGCCCCGGTCGGCCACCAGCCGGGCAGCGCCGCCCAGCCAGACGGCCCCCACTGCGGCGACAGCCGCCCAGCACACGAACAACACGAGCAACCACGACATCCGGATCACCTTTGACCCTCAGCGGAACAGTTGCGGTGGAGCATGCCCACCGATCACGGGGACAAACGGTACCGCCAGTCCGCGTCGGACGGTGCAGCCCCCGGTGACTCAGTAGGCGCCCGAGCCCCGCAGGACCGCTCCGAGCGTCTTCCACAGGATCATCAGGTCGAAGGCGAGCGACCAGTTCTCCACGTACCGCACGTCGAGCCGGACCGAGTCGTCCCACGAGAGGTCCGACCGGCCGCTGACCTGCCACAGGCCGGTGATGCCGGGCTTGACCAGCAGGCGCCGCCGCATGTCGAAGCCGTACTGCTCGACCTCGCGGGTGACGTGCGGCCGCGGACCGACCAGCGACATCGTGCCGCTGAGCACGTTGAACAGCTGGGGCAGCTCGTCGAGGGAGTAGCGGCGCAGCACCTGGCCGACCCGGGTGACCCGGGGGTCGGCCTTCATCTTGAACTGGACGTCGTTGCCCTCGTTCTGGTCGAGCAGGGTGTCGACCTTCTTGTCGGCCCCGGCGACCATGCTGCGGAACTTCAACACGTGGAACGGCTGACCGTCCCGACCGATGCGCTCGTGCCGGAAGAAGACCGGGCCCCGGCTGGTCGCCTTGACGGCGAGGGCGAGGGCGAGGAGGACCGGACCGAGCAGGACGATCGCCAGGCCGGCGGCCGAGCGGTCGAAGACGTCCTTGGCGATCCGGCGGACGCCCTTGAACTCCGGGCGCTCCATGTGCATCAGGGGCAGGCCCGACAGCGGACGGATGCGCACCCGGGGGCCGGCGACGTCGGTCACCGCGGGGGCGAGCAGCAGCTCGGCGTCAGTGGTCTCCAGGTCCCACCCGAGCCGCCGCAGGGCGGGGCCGTCGAGCTCGCGGGAGGGCAGGACGGCGACCGAGTCCACCTCGTACAGGCGCACGACCGCCAGGACGTCGCCCAGCCCGCCGAGCACCGGCAGGCCGTCGAAGCTGGGGACCGAGTCGGCCAACTCGCCACCGGGGACGCAGCACCCGATCACCCGGTAGCCGTGGCCGGTCTGGCGGTCGATCTGCTCGTGCATCGCCGCGACACCCTCACGGTGGCCGACGAGGACCGCGGTCTGCTGGAACCGCCCGTGCGCCCGCTGCCGCTGCAGCCACCAGCGCTGGACGAGACGCTGCCCGAGGGTGAGCACCGCGACCAGCGGCAGGGCCACCACCACGAAGCCGCGAGCGACGTCGTAGCGGAACGCCCACGAGACCGTGCCCACCACCGCGAGCAGGACCACCGACGCGTCGAACACCCGACGGAACTCGTCGGGGCCGATCCACAGGAAGCGCTGCTCGTAGGTGCGGGCGAAGGCCAGGCCGGCCACCCAGACCACCGGCAGCAGTGCCGCCGCCCACATCGGGGCGTGCGCCGAGCTCAGCTGCCCGGCCTCCGGCCCGAACTTCACCAGGTAGCCGACCGTCGCGGCGATCAGACCGGCGACGACGTCGCCGAGCAGGATGCGGCGCACATAGGCCCCGCGCCAGGCGCGGCGGGCCTCCGTACCCTCACCGCGGAGGCGGGCGGCGGAGAAGAACCGGCGCCGCTGGGACACCCGGGCCTCGGCGACCGCCATGTCGTTCAACTGCTCGAGCAGATCCAGTCTGACGCACCCCCGGGCCGTCGACCGCGAGTGATCGCGGTCAATGGATGTCACATGGATCCGGGAACGACCTTGTTCGACCGGTTGGCGGAAAGCTATCCGAGCTGTGAGCCCGCGGGCAGCCCTGATCTGTGACTGACTCCGCACGCGGTGTCATCAGAGGCGTGTTGTTGGACGACCAGCAGTGGTGCGCACACGCAACGTCACAACTGGCCGCATCGGACGAGTTCCACGTCCGCAGATGACGGATGGTGTTCATCACAACGTCACCACTCGTCATGAGAGCACGGGCCCGGGGGCCGGTTGGTCAGGACCTGTCAGGTCCACGCCGGGGGGCCGACTGGTCCCGGTCCGCGGCCCAGGCGCTCGCGACCATCTCGGCGAGGTCCCGGGTGGCCGTCCACGCCAGGTCGCGGGCGATGCGCCGCACGTCCCCGACGACGCTGGCCGGGTCTCCCGGCCGGCGGTCCACCACCCGGTGGTCCAGCGGCCGCCCGGTCACCGCCCGCACGGTGTCGAGCACCTCCAGGACGCTGTAGCCGGTGCCCCGGCCGACGTTGTAGGTCCCGCCGGACCGGCCCGACCCGAGGGCGGTCGCCGCGAGGGCGTGTGCGTCGGCGAGGTCCCGCACGTCGACGTAGTCCCGGACGCACGTGCCGTCGGGGGTCGGGTAGTCGTCGCCGAAGACGAGCGGCGCGCGCCCCTCCCGCAGCGCCTGGAACACCAGTGGCACCAGGTTGTACGTGCCGGTGTCCCGCAGGGCCGGGCCGGCGGCGCCCACGACGTTGAAGTACCGGAGGCTGACCACCCCGATGCCATGGGCGCGGGCGGCCGCCGCCAGCACCTGCTCCCCGTAGAGCTTGGACTCGCCGTAGGGGCTCTGCGGCAGGGTCGGGGCGTCCTCCCCCACGCTGGGCAGGTCCGGCGAGCCGTAGACCGAGCAGCTCGACGAGAACACGACCCGGCGCGCACCGCTGTCCCGGACCGCCTGGACCAGGCTGACCACGCCGCCGACGTTCTCCCGGGCGTAGAGCAGCGGGTCGGACATCGACTCGGTCGGGGACTTCTTGCCTGCCAGGTGCACGACGCCGACGGCCCCGGTGTCCCGCAGGAGACCGGTGAGCCGCCCGGTCTCCAGCACGCTGAGCTGTTCGAGGTCGACGTCCGCCGGGACGCGCGACGTGGCCCCGGTGGACAGGTCGTCGACGACGACCACCTGCCGGCCGGCCCCGCGCAGCGCCTCGACGACGTGCGCGCCGATGTACCCGGCACCACCGGTGACCACCCAGGTCTCCTCCGTCACGCGGCGGAGCCTAGACACCCGGCGGGTCCGTTCGGCGCCGAACGGACCCG
>NZ_JAPVBH010000004.1 GCF_026967795.1 Modestobacter sp. VKM Ac-2986 | reverse complement strand
CCCGGGGCCTGGCCGCCGGCGCCGACGCCTACCTCCCCAAGCCGTTCACCGTCGCCGGCCTCGTCGCCCAGGTGCGGGTCGGGCCGGCCCTCTCGTGTGTCTGCGGCGGGGGAGTGTCCCGCCGGGTGAGCTCAGACCCCGGCGGCGATGGGAGCGGGCTCGGCGGCGATCAGCCGGGTGCGCTCCTCCTCGCTCATGCCGCCCCACACCCCGTAGGGCTCGCGGACGGAGAGGGCGTGCTTGAGGCAGGACTCCAGCACCGGGCACCGGCCACAGACGGCCTTGGCGGCGGCCTGGCGACGCGCACGGGCAGGGCCACGCTCACCGTCGGGGTGGAAGAACAGGGACGTGCTCTCGCCCCGGCAGGCGCCGTGGAGCTGCCAGTCCCACACCTCGGCGACGGGGTTGGGCAGGCGACGGATGTCGGCCATCGGTTCTCCTCGGCTCGTGGCGCACCGGGGGGTCGGCCCGGTCACTTCCACGCCGATGCCCGCCGCCGATCGGCCCCAAACACCTCTGTCCGCGTTCGTCGTGCGGGATCGGCCGACCTGTGCTTCCCGGTCACCCCGCTGCCGTAGGTGAGCGACCGGGTGCTCCTCGGCCCTCACCCGCGGGGGTGATCGCGCCTGTTGTCCGGGGACTCTGCGGATCAAGGTGGTCACAGGGAGTGCCGACCACCGGTGTGGGGGACACCCCGACACCCGTCCGGGAGACCGGCGGTGCCGGCACCCCGGAGCGGGGTCCACCCGTTCCAGGCACCCGCCCGGGCACGTCCCGGTCGGTAGGCCGCCGGCCTCCGGGACGGCGCAGACGGGAGCATCCGGTGATCGAGGACAGGGCGCGTGGCAACGGCAGCAGTGGGGCCGTGGTCTGGGTGTTCGACGAGCGCCGCCGGGTCCGTGACGAGGTCGCGGGCCGGCTGCTCGCGCTGCCGTTCGTCGCCCGGGTCGAGGCCGTGGGCGACCCGGCCTCGCTGATGGCGCGGCTGGACAACCGGCTGCCCGACGTCCTGCTCGTGGGCACCCAGCGGGCCACCGACAGCGGCCTGTCGGTCGCCACCCAGGTGCTGCGCACGCACCCCCGGCTGTCGGTCCTCATGCTCGGCGCCCCCGACGACGCCGACACCGTCCGGGCCGCGGTGTCCCTCGGTGCCCGCGGCTTCCTGCGCTGGGACGCCAGTCCGCTCGAGCTGGGTCTGGGCATGTCCCGCACCGGCCTGCGTCCCGAGGCCCCGCGTCCGGCCGGGCAGCTCGCCCCGGCGCCGCGCAACCCGCAGCACGCGGTCGCCATGCCCGGCGCCCCGGCGGGCGGTCCTTCGGGCCCGGCGCCGTGGGGTGGGGCGAGCCCGCTCGCCGGCCTGGCGCCGACCACCGTCCGCTCCACCGTGCCGGCCGCGCCGCAGGTCGCGCTGTCGATGCGGGAGATGCAGGTGCTCACCGGCATGAGCCAGGGCAAGAGCAACGCCCAGATCGGCCGGGAGCTCTACCTCTCCGAGGACACCATCAAGACCCACGCCCGCCGGCTGTTCCGCAAGCTCGCGGTCAAGGACCGTGCCGAGGCCGTGGCCACCGGCTTTCGCCGCGGCATGATGACCTGACCCCCAGCACCTGACACACGACAGCGCGGTGACCGGTCCAGGTCACCGCGCTGTCGTCGTCCTCGGCCCCCTCGCAGGTCCCACGCCGAGCGTGCGAGGCGTGGGGAGCGAGGGGTACTCCCTCAGTCCTCGCGGGCGTGCCGGCCGCCGGTGCCGTGGCGGCCCGTCGGCTCCTCGCGCTCGGCCAGGGCGGCCACCCCGTCGGCGTAACCGCTGGCGTAGTCCCAGCTGACGTAGTCGTCGGGGTCGGGGTCGAAGGGCGGCTCGTGCCGGCCGGTCTGCCCCTCGTCGAGCAGCTGGCGCAGATTGGCCTGCATCAGCGCCCAGTCGACGTGGTGCTCCTCCTCGCAGTCCGGGCAGTCCACGACGATGCCCTTGACCCCGGTGGGCTCCAGCAGTGTGCGGAACACCTCGAGCTCGGCGAGGTCGTCGAGGACCCCGGCGCGCTCCTCGATCGTCAGCGGGGGCTGACCGGAGTGGTCGCCCGGGCCCAGGTCGCCCCCGAACTCCGGGTCGCGATCCGAGGATGCGCCGAATGCGTCGTCCCACGCGTCCACGTGTCCTCCTCGCCGGCACCGGGCCGGCCTGTCAGGGCGCTGCCGGCGGACCGGCAGGTGGTCGGGCTGGCCCGTCCACCGGACCACGGTAACGGGGGGAGGGGCCCCTGGTGGCCTCCGCCTAGCATGGAGTGGGTTCCCGTGCGCCCCGGAGGCGCTCCCACCAACCACACACGAGAGGTGGCGGCACGTGCAGCCCGACGAGCGCACCCCCGAACTGCCGGCGAAGTTCGCCCCCCTGGGGCTGACCTACGACGACGTCCTGCTCATCCCCGGCGCGTCGGACATCGTCCCCACCGAGGTCGACACCAGCACCCGGCTGACCCGGGAGATCCGGCTGGCCATCCCGCTGCTGTCCTCGGCGATGGACACCGTCACCGAGGCGCGGATGGCGATCGCCATGGCCCGCGCCGGTGGCGTGGGCGTGCTGCACCGCAACCTCGCCGCCGAGGACCAGGCCGGCCAGGTCGACCTCGTGAAGCGCTCCGAGTCCGGCATGGTCACCAACCCGGTCACCTGCTCCCCGGACAACACCCTGGCCGAGGTCGACGCGCTCAGCGCTCGCTACCGCATCTCCGGGGCCCCCGTGGTCGACGCCGACGGCGTGCTCGTCGGCATCATCACCAACCGCGACATGCGGTTCGAGACCGACCAGGACCGCCTGGTCCGCGACGTCATGACGCCGATGCCGCTGGTCACCGCCCCGGTCGGGGTCGACCCGGACACCGCGCTCTCCCTGCTGCGCGCCCGCAAGATCGAGAAGCTGCCGCTGGTCGACGAGGCCGGCCGGCTGCGCGGGCTGATCACCGTCAAGGACTACGTCAAGCGCGACCAGTACCCCCACGCCACCAAGGACGCCGACGGCCGGCTGCTCGTGGCCGCCGCCCTCGGGGTCGGCGAGGACGCCTACAAGCGCGCCGGGCTGCTCGTGGACGCCGGTGTCGACGTGCTCGTCGTCGACACCGCCCACGGTCACCAGCGCGCGGTGCTGGACATGGTCGGCCGGGTCAAGGCCGACTTCCCCGTCCAGGTCATCGGCGGGAACGTCGCCACCCGCGCCGGCGCCCAGGCCCTGGTCGACGCCGGTGCCGACGCGGTCAAGGTCGGTGTCGGACCGGGCTCGATCTGCACCACCCGCGTGGTCGCCGGGGTCGGCGTCCCGCAGGTCACCGCCATCTACGAGGCGAGCCTGGCCTGCCGCCCGGCCGGCGTGCCGGTCATCGGCGACGGCGGGCTGCAGTACTCCGGCGACATCGCCAAGGCCATCGTCGCGGGTGCGGACAGCGTGATGCTGGGCAGCCTGTTCGCCGGCGTCGACGAGTCGCCGGGCGAGCTGGTCTTCACCAACGGCAAGCAGTACAAGTCCTACCGCGGCATGGGCTCCCTCGGCGCGATGCAGAAGCGCGGGGGCAGCCAGTCCTTCAGCCGCGACCGCTACTTCGCCGACGACGTCCTGTCCGACGACAAGCTCGTGCCCGAGGGCATCGAGGGCCAGGTGCCCTACCGGGGCCCGCTGGCCGGGGTCGCCCACCAGCTCGTCGGCGGCCTGCGCGCCGGCATGGGCTACGCAGGAGCGGCGACGATCGCCGACCTGCAGGAGCGCGGCCAGCTGACCCGGATCACCTCCGCCGGGCTCACCGAGAGCCACCCGCACGACGTCCAGGTGACCACCGAAGCCCCCAACTACCGAGGCCGCTGACCCATGCCAGTTCGTGACAACGTCGAGATCGGTCTCAACCGGTTCGCCCGCCGGGGCTACGACCTCGACGAGGTGTCGATCGTCCCCTCCCGCCGCACCCGTGACCACGACGACGTCTCCACCGCCTGGCAGATCGACGCCTTCCGGTTCGACATCCCGCTGGTCACCAGCCCCAGCGACGCCGTGGTCAGCCCGGCCACCGCGGTCGCCGTCGGGCAGGCCGGTGGCCTGGGCGTGCTCAACGCCGAGGGCCTGTGGGCCCGCTACGACGACCCGACCGACGTGCTGCGCCGGCTGCGTGAGGCCGCCGGCCCCGACAGCGGTCCGCCGGTGGCGCTGCTGCAGGAGGTCTACGCCGAGCCGGTGAAGCCCGACCTGATCGCCGCCCGGATCAAGGAGATCAGCTCCGCCGGCGTGACGACGGCGGTGCGGATCTCCCCGCAGCACACCCTGGCGCTCGCGCCCACGGTGCTCGCGGCCGGGGTCGACCTGCTGGTCATCCAGGGCACGATCGTCTCCGCGGAGCACGTCTCCTCGGGCGAGGACGCGCTGAACCTCAAGGAGTTCATCGCCGACCTCGACGTGCCGGTGATCGTCGGCGGGGCGGCGGACTACCAGACCGCGCTGCACCTGATGCGCACCGGCGCGGCCGGCGTGATCGTGGGCGTGGGCGCCGACAGCTGGTCCACCGCCGACGCCGTCATGGGCATCCGGGTGCCGCTGGCCAGCGCCATCGCCGACGCCGCCGCCGCGCGCCGCGACTACCTGGACGAGACCGGTGGCCGCTACGTGCACGTCATCGCCAACGGCCGCATCGAGACCAGCGGCGCCATCGCCCGGGCCCTGGCCTGCGGTGCCGACGCCGTCCAGCTCGGCGAGCCGCTGCGCGTGGCCGCCGAGGCCCCCGGCGGCGGGGTGTGGTGGGACTCCGTGGCCGCCCACCCGCGGCTGCCCCGGGGCGGGACGTCGGCCCCGGTCGCGCCGCGCGGGTCGCTCGCCGACGTGCTCAACGGCTCGGCCGAGTCCGCCGACGGGCGCACCAACCTCTTCGGCGCCCTCCGCCGCACGATGGCCAAGACCGGCTACCAGAACCTCAAGGAGTTCCAGCGGGTCGACCTGGTCCTGGGCGGGAACGGCGCAGCCGTCGCCGGCCCGGGCCACCTGGTGGGCTGAGCACCATGACCGAGGCGACCACGAGCAGCCCCGCGCACATGGACTTCCCGACCGTGCTGGTCGTCGACTTCGGCGCCCAGTACGCGCAGCTGATCGCCCGGCGGATCCGGGAGGCCGGCGTCTACTCCGAGCTCGTCGGCTCCGACGTCCCGGTCGCGGAGCTGCTCGCCCGCAAGCCGGCGGCGATCGTGCTCTCCGGTGGTCCCTCCAGCGTCTACGCCGAGGGTGCGCCGCAGGTCGACCCGGCGGTGTTCGAGTCCGGCGTCCCGGCGTTCGGGATCTGCTACGGCTTCCAGGCCATGGCGCAGAGCCTCGGCGGCACCGTCGCGCACACCGGCGACCGCGAGTACGGCGGCACCCCGCTGACCGTCACCACGCAGTCGCGGATGTTCGGCGACCTGCCGGACGAGCAGTCGGTCTGGATGAGCCACGGGGACGCCGTCAGCGCGGCCCCGCCCGGGTTCACCGTCACCGCCACCTCGACGGGCGCCCCGGTCGCGGCCTTCGAGGACGTCGACCGGCGGCTGGCCGGTGTGCAGTTCCACCCCGAGGTGAAGAACACCCCGCACGGGCAGACGGTGCTCGAGCACTTCCTGTTCGACATCGCGGGCCTGCAGCCGACCTGGACGATGGCCGACGTGGTCACCGAGCAGGTCGTGCTCATCCGCGAGCAGATCGGCGACCGGCGGGCCATCTGCGGGCTGTCCGGTGGCGTCGACTCCGCGGTGGCCGCAGCACTCGTGCAGCAGGCCATCGGCGACAGGCTCACCTGCGTGTACGTCGACCACGGGCTGATGCGCGAGGGCGAGACCGAGCAGATCGAGCGGGACTTCGTCGCCGTCACCGGCGCCGACCTGCGGGTCGTCGACGCCAGCGAGCAGTTCCTCACCGCACTGGCCGGGGTCACCGACCCGGAGACCAAGCGGAAGATCATCGGCCGCGAGTTCATCCGGGTCTTCGAGCAGGCCGCCCTCGACGTGATCGCCGACGCCGCGGAGCACGGCGAGAGCGTCGACTTCCTCGTGCAGGGCACGCTCTACCCCGACGTCGTCGAGTCCGGCGGCGGCACCGGGACGGCGAACATCAAGAGCCACCACAACGTCGGCGGGCTGCCCGAGGACCTGACCTTCACCCTGGTCGAGCCGCTGCGCACCCTGTTCAAGGACGAGGTGCGCGAGGTGGGCCGCCAGCTCGGCCTGCCCGACACCCTCGTGCAGCGCCAGCCCTTCCCCGGCCCGGGCCTGGGCATCCGGATCATCGGCGAGGTGACCCGCGAGCGGCTCGACGTCCTCCGCCAGGCCGACGCGATCGCCCGCGAGGAGCTCACGCTCGCGAAGCTGGACACCGAAATCTGGCAGTGCCCGGTCGTGCTGCTGGCCGACGTCCGCTCCGTCGGCGTCCAGGGCGACGGCCGCACCTACGGCCACCCGGTCGTGCTGCGCCCGGTGTCGAGTGAGGACGCGATGACCGCGGACTGGACCCGGCTGCCCTACGACGTGCTGGCGAAGATCTCGACCCGGATCACCAACGAGGTGGCCGAGGTCAACCGGGTCGTCCTCGACGTCACCAGCAAGCCGCCGGGCACCATCGAGTGGGAGTGAGGACCCCGTCCTCCCCACCACGAGCAAGCTCGCGGCGGGGCCCGGAAGAGGGCCCGACCGCTCCTCGCTGGCGCTCGTCACGGGCACGAGTGCCGGGTACGGCTGCGGGACGACGTCGCGTCTCCTCCTGTCGTCCCGCAGCGGTCCTGGTCAACGGCGGCGGCGGTACTTCCTGAGCTCGTTGACCAGGAGGGCCACGCCGGCGGCGACCAGGACGAGCCAGCCCAGGTCGTGGTCGAACCAGTCGGCGGGCAGGTCGACGCCGGCCATCAGCAGGACGGCGAGCACGATGAACACGGTGCCGGCGACCAGGGCGCCGACGTCGAGGCGGCGGCGGGGCGGCGGGGGTTCCTTGGTGAACAGGTCGTCGGGGAGGACCTCGGTCTCCTGACGGCCGGTGGGCTCAGCCACGGGACACCTCCACGTCACCCAGGCCGGACTCGATGGTGAGGACGAACTCGGGCTGGTCGTCGCCGGACCACGCCGCCCGGCCGCTGCCCGGGAAGAAGCCGCCGTCGGAGCGGTCCTGGCCGAACAGCTCGGCCTCGCCGATGCCGTTGTCGACGGTCACCTCGACGTCGGCGGAGATGGGCACGAGCACGTCCACGTCGCCCACGCCGGACTCGATCGCGATGGCGACCGGGCCGGACAGGTCGGACAGGTCGACGTCGGTCAGGTCCAGGGTGAGGTCGCCGAGCCCGATCTCGTACCGCGGCTGCACGGTGTCGGCGGTGAGCGGGCGGTAGGTGCGGTCGCCGACGTCCCCGGAGGGCACCTGGACGGTGGAGGCCAGCGCCAGCGCCGCCGTCAGCAGCACGCCCAGCGTGACCAGGCCGATCTTCGCGCCGCGGCCGACGCCGGTCAGCGCACCGACCACCAGGCCGATGCCGACGACCAGCAGCGCGCTGCCGAGGTAGCCGCGCGGGCCGAGGTCGGCGCCGGTCAGCTGGTCGACGAGCACCACGACGCCGAGCACGATCAGCAGGACGGCGAGGGTCACCCCGGGCACCGGTGAGCGCGGTCCGCGGGGCTCCTTCTCGACCACGGCGCCGGGCGGGCCGGCCGGGGCGCTGGGCATCAGCAGCCACAGCAGCGCGTAGACGACGACGCCGCTGCCGGCGACCACGGTCAGCGCGATCGCGCCGACCCGCCACAGCAGGGCGTCGACCCCGGTGTACTCGGCGAGCCCGCCGGCCACGCCGCCGATCACCCGGTCGTCGCGGCTGCGCCGCAGCTGCCCGCGTGGGGCCGGGGCGGTCGGCGGCGGGGGCGGCCACGAGCTCGGCGGGGACTGGGCGCCCGGGGGCTCGGCGGCCGGGGGAGGGGCGGACGGTGGGAACGCTGTGGTCATGCCCCGAGCCTGCCGAGCGCCGGCCGTCGGCGGTATCGGGGAACCACCTGACCCGACCCTGATCCTCGGGGAGTCCCAGCGCGTCACTGCCGGGCGTCGGGACACCATGCGGACGCCGAACGGGGACGGACGCCGTCGTGGCGTCCGTCCCCGGGGGTGGTCGAGGGTCAGCGGGCCGGTGCGTCCTCGGCGGGCATCAGCACCCAGAGCAGGCCGTAGAGCAGGGCCCCGGTGCCGGCGCCGAGCACGGTCAGGGTGAGGAACAGCAGCCGCCACAAGACCGGGTCGATGCCGGTGTGCGCGCCGAGCCCGCCGGAGACGCCGGAGACCATCCTCTCGGTGCGGCTGCGGACCAGCCGCGGACGGGCCGGGACGCCCCAGGTGGGGCCGGTGGAGGAGGTGGTCGCGTACTCGGTCGAGGTCATGCCACCACGCTGCCCCGCCGACCGGCGTCCGGGCATCGGGGGACCACCGGAACCGACCCTGGACCCCGACGGCGTCCGCACTCGGGGTGATCACCGATGTGCCGGTGCCCCGCGCGGTGACACCATCGTCCGGTGACCACCAGCACCGCGCCGGCCCCGGGACCCCCGGCGGCGCCCGCCCCGCGGCGCCCGGCCCGGCCGCCGCTGGCTCGACCGCGCGGCGGCCGCCTCCTCGCCGGGGTCGCCAGCGGGACGGCGGCGCACCTGCGGGTCGACCCGGTCGTGGTGCGGGTCGTCTTTCTGGCGCTGTCGGTCACCGGCGTCGGCGTGGTGGCCTACGCCCTGCTGTGGCTGACCATGCCGGTGGCCGCCGCCGACGGCGAGCCCCACGACCCGGCCCAGGTGCCCGCCCGGCCCAGCCGGCGGCAGCTGCTCGGCCTCGGCCTGCTGGCGGTGGTGTCGGCTGCCGCGGTGTCGGAGCTGGCGAGCTCCGGCGGGTTCTCCGTGATCCTGCCGCTGGTGCTGGCCGGGGCCGGGCTCGCGGTGATCTGGCGCCAGCTGGACGCCGGTGGCGACCTCGACCGCGGCACCGCCCGCTGGGGGCTGGTCGGCGGCGCCGTGCTCGGCGCGGCCGGGCTGGTGCTGCTGCTGGCGACCACCGGCCAGCTGGCCAACGCCCGCAACGGCTTCACCGGCACCGTCGTCATCCTGGTCGGCCTGACGCTGGCCACCGCGCCGCTGTGGCGCCGGCTGCTGGACTCCCGGGCCGCCGAGCGCGCCGCCCGGATCCGGTCGGAGGAGCGCGCCGCGGTCGCCGCCCACCTGCACGACTCGGTGCTGCAGACCCTGGCGCTGATCCAGCGGCACGCCGCCGACCCCACCGTCGTCGGGCGGCTGGCGCGCAGCCAGGAACGGGAGCTGCGCGCCTGGCTCTACGAGCCGACCATCGTCACCGGTGGCACCTGGGCCGGTCTGGTCGCCCGGCTGGTCGCCGAGGTCGAGGCCGACCACGCCGTCACCGTCGACCCGGTCGTCGTCGGCGACCTGCCGGTGGACGAGGCCGTGGCCACCCTCGGGCAGGCGGCCAAGGAGGCGGTGGTCAACGCCGCCAAGCACTCCGGCGCGCCCAGCGTCTCCCTCTACAGCGAGATCGGCCCGGCGACGGTCACCGTGTACGTGCGCGACCGGGGCACCGGCTTCGACCCGGCCTCGGTCCCCGGTGACCGCCGCGGCCTGCGTGACTCCGTCGTCGGCCGGCTCACCCGGATCGGCGGCACGGCGACGGTGCGTTCGGCACCAGGAGAGGGGACCGAGGTGGAGCTGTGCCTCCCACGGGACGCGGAGGTGCCGGCGTGAGCGGGCCCCGGGTGTACCTGGTGGACGACCACGCGATGGTGCGGGCCGGCGTCCGCGCCGAGCTCGGGGACGACGTCCAGGTGGTGGGCGAGGCCGCGGACGTCGCAGGGGCGGTGGCCGGCATCCGGGCCACCACGCCGGACGTCGTGCTGCTCGACGTGCACCTGCCCGACGGCGGCGGCCGCGCCGTCCTGGAGACGCTGCGCGCCGAGCTGCCCGCGACCCGCTGGCTGGCGCTCTCGGTCTCCGACGCCGCGGAGGACGTCATCGCCGTCATCCGGGCCGGGGCGCGCGGCTACGTCACCAAGACCATCTCCGGGGCCGACCTGCGGGACGCCGTCCGGCGGGTGGCCGAGGGCGACGTCGTGTTCAGCCCGCGGCTGGCCGGCTTCGTGCTCGACGCGTTCGCCGCGACTGCTGCCCCCGCCGCACCGGCGGAGGACCCCGCCGTGGACCCAGGCCTGGACCTGCTGTCGGCCCGTGAGCGGGAGGTGATGCAGTTGCTGGCCCGCGGCTACACCTACCGCGAGATCGGCGGCCGGCTGTTCATCTCGGTCAAGACCGTGGAGTCCCACGCCTCGAACGTGCTGCGCAAGCTGCAGCTGTCCAACCGCAACGAGCTCACCCGCTGGGCGGCGACCAACCGCCTGCTGTGAGCCCTCCTCCCCGGCACGTGCGTGCCGGGGAGGAGGGCTCACCTCAGCTGAAGTGGCTCTTGGGGATGACCCCGTGGACGCCGACCGTGCGGTCGACGACCTGGGAGACCTCGAAGTCCGCCGCCGCCGAGAGGTAGGCATAGGCCACCTGCCGGTCCATGCCGAGGTCGGTCTCCAGGAAGTCCAGCGCGTTGACCACGGCCCGCCGGCTGGCGGTGTCCAGGTCGCTGCCCTGCCCGTTGCGCGACCCGTCGGGGTCCGAGAGCCCGATCGGCACCCACGCGTCCGGCGTCTCCCCGAACGGGTACCGGAAGGCCACCGACGGTGCGTCGCCCGACCCCGGACGGCAGACGGTGAGCCGGTAGGTGATCCGCAGCGACCCCTCCATCGCGGTCAGGGCCACCTCGCCGTTGCCCATCGACATGTGCGGGTCACCGGTGGAGAACAGCGCCCCCTCGGCGACCACCGGCACGTAGAAGGCCGAGCCGACGTTGAGGTGCTTCACGTCGATGTTGCCGCCGCCGAGCGTCGGCGGGATCGAGTTGACCAGCGGGTCGTTCAGCTTCGTCGCGTCGCCCACGGTGGCGACCGCCATCAGACCGGCGAAGGGGTCCAGCGGCCAGGCGACCTCACCGCTGGTGCCCACGGGCAGGTGCGCGGTGGGCACCCCGCCCCGGGCACGCCGGACGGGGGTGAAGACGGAGACGTTGCCGTACCGCAGCGGGTCCTTGGTGCCCCGGCCGTCCGGCGTCCGCGGCATCGCCTCGGCCTTGCTGATGCCGGCGTCGGGGGAGAACTGGACGGCCAGCGCCCCCTTGCCGTGCCGGCTGGAGATGACCCCGTAGGGGACCCGGGGCATCGCCGACAGCGGCTCGATCTTCAGCACGTCACCGGGGCGGGCGCCCTCGACGTGCACCGGTCCGGTGATGACGTGCGGCCCGTCGGCGTCGAAGTCGCGCTGGTGCCGGGCGTACCCGGCGGCGATGGCGACGGCGTCGTCGAGCACCTGGTCGCGCGGCACGCCCTTGCCGGCGAACCACGCGGCGGGGTCCCGGCCCTGGTCCTCCAGCAGCCCCTCGTGGCTCACCGTGTCGATGGTGATGGTCTGCCCGGAGCGCATCCGGGCGACCGGTCTGTCCGTGGTGCGCGGCAGGTACCCCCACAGCACCTCCTCGGGCCGGGAGGGCAGGTAGACGTCGCCGTCGATCGGGCCGGTGCCCGGCTGGAGGACCTGCCCCGGCAGCCGGGTCCGGGGCCTGGGGGTGGCCGCGGCCGGTGACGCGGTGGCGACACCGGCCGCCACGACGGCGCCGGTGGCCAGGGCGGCCCGGACGAAGGCGCGCCGGCCCAGCCCCTGCTCGAGCACGCCGGCTGCGGTGGCCGGGTCGGGCTGGTCGGTGGACAGGTGGTGCGAGCGGTCGGTCAACGTCTCTCCCGGTGCCTGGTCCTGGCGGTCGGGACGATGTCTACGGATGCTCTGTTGCCGCTGTGCGTCGGTGACGATACGTTCCGTCACACGGACGTCGCGCTGTGTGTCAGCCGGTGTAGACGACCTGGAAGGCCTCGGCCAGGCGGCCCTCGGGCAGGCCGTGCTCCTTCGCGGTCTGCCGCATCCAGCCGCCGACGAACTCCTGCAGCTGGCCCTCGGGCAGGTGGCTGACCTGGGTGACGTGCGACATCAGCGCGGCCCACTTGCGCTCGACGACGTCGGTGACGTCGACGACGTGGTCCGGACGCGGGCCGCCACCGAGCCACACCTCGCTCACCGTCCACGCCTCCAGGCCCTCGTCGGCCAGCAGCTCGGGGTGGGCGAAGGGGTTGCGGGCGTCGGGGTAGACCGCGCGCAGCGTCGACTCACCGGCGGTCATGTGGTCGGGGTGGCTGGCGCCGATCCGCTCGTAGAACCGCTCCGGGGAGCTGGTGAGCACCCGCTGCGGGCGCACCTGCCGGATGACCCGGCTGATGTCGCGGCGCAGCTCGAGCGTGGGCTCCAGCCGGCCGTCGGGGTAGCCGAGCCAGTGCAGGTCGGTCACGCCCACGGCGGCGGCCGCGGCGGTCTGCTCGGCCCGGCGCAGCACCGGCATCTGGTCGCGCGGGGTCTCGTCGAACCCGCCGGCGTCCCCGTCGGTGACGATGCAGTAGCTGACCTGGGTGCCGGCCGCCGTCCACTGCGCGACGGTGCCGGCGCTGCCGAAGTCGACGTCGTCGGGGTGGGCGAGCACGCACAGCGCCCGCTCGACGTGTTCGGCAGGGGCGGTCGGCAGCGGCATCACGCCGGGCAGCTTATGGCCACCGCTCCGGGACCCGTGCCGAGCCTGCGAGGTGTGGTCCCTCGTCAGAGGCGGCCGCGGCCCAGGCGCAGCAGCATCATCCCCAGCGAGACGCCGTCCGGGCCCAGCGCGGTGCGGAAGCGGTCCAGCACCCGCTGCTCGCGCGAGAGCGACAGCCGGGTGCCGCCGCTGGCCGAGCGCAGGGCGCCGATCTGCTGGGAGACGGCCAGCCGGCGCTGCACGAGCTCGATGATCTGGGCGTCGCAGGTGTCGATCTCGCCGCGCAGCGCGTCGATCTGGGCGGCCGGGTCGGTGCTGGTGGTCATCAGGTCCTCCGGGGCGGTGGGTGGCCGTCGACCCCAGGAGACGAGGAACGCCCCGGGGCCGTCGGCCCGGGGCGTCGTGTGCGGTGGCTTCTCAGCCAGCGGGTACGGACACCGGGGACCGGTGGCCGTAGGAAAAGCTCCGCTGATCGAGCACGTCGGGAGTCTGGCACGGACGGCGTCCGGCGCGCCACCGGTCACGCCTGTCGCACCCGTTCCGCGGGGGCGGGGAACGTCGGCCCCGCGGCTTACAGTGGCGGTGTCATGAACTCACCCCACGAAGACGCTCCGCTGGCGCTCCACGTCCTCGCGGGGGCCCCGAGATGAGCAGCTCGCAGATCTCCCTCCCCGGCACCGAAGCGATCTCCCGCCAGGCGACCGGCCAGGTCGGCCGCGAGCTGGACCGGATGCTCGCCGGACTCAACGGCCCGCAGCGGCAGGCGACCGTGCACGAGGGCAGCCCGCTGCTCATCGTCGCCGGCGCCGGCTCGGGCAAGACCCGGGTGCTGACCCACCGGATCGCCTACCTGCTGGGCGCCCGCGGGGTGCAGCCCGGGGAGATCATGGCGATCACCTTCACCAACAAGGCCGCTGGTGAGATGAAGGAGCGCGTCGCCTCCCTCGTCGGCCCGCGCGCCCGGGCGATGTGGGTGTCGACGTTCCACTCGATGTGCGTGCGGATCCTGCGCGCCGAGGCCGCCAAGCTCGGCATGAAGACCTCGTTCACCATCTACGACCAGGGCGACTCGGTCCGGCTGATGACGATGGTGGCCCGCGACCTGGACCTGGACAGCAAGCGCTATCCCGGTCGCAGCCTGGCCAACCAGGTGTCGAACCTGAAGAACGAGCTGGTCGACGAGGAGTCCTACGCCCCGGAGACCGCGCCGGAGAAGGTGCTCAAGGAGGCGTACACCCTCTACCAGCGCCGTCTCCGCGAGGCCCACGCGATGGACTTCGACGACCTGATCATGACCACGGTCCACCTGCTGCAGGCCTTCCCCGACGTCGCCGAGCACTACCGGCGCCGGTTCCGGCACGTGCTGGTCGACGAGTACCAGGACACCAACCACGCCCAGTACGTGCTGGTCCGCGAGCTGGTCGGCACCGCCGGCGGCCCGGTGCCGCCGGCCGAGCTGTGCGTCGTCGGTGACGCCGACCAGTCGATCTACGCCTTCCGCGGCGCGACGATCCGCAACATCGACGAGTTCGAGCGCGACTACCCCGAGGCCACCACGATCGTGCTGGAGCAGAACTACCGCTCCACGCAGCGGATCCTGCGCGCGGCCAACCAGGTCATCGCCCGCAACACCGCCCGGCGGCCGAAGAACCTGTGGTCGGAGGCCGGTGACGGCGAGCTGATCGAGGGCTACGTCTCCGACAACGAGCACGACGAGGCCGCCTGGGTCGCCGAGCAGATCGACGCCCTCACCGACGAGGGCCTCGCGCAACCCAAGGACATCGCGGTCTTCTACCGCACCAACAACGCCTCCCGCGTCTTCGAGGAGGTGTTCATCCGGGTCGGCATGCCCTACAAGGTCGTCGGCGGGGTGCGCTTCTACGAGCGCCGCGAGGTCCGGGACGCCGTCGCCTACCTCAAGGTGGTCGCCAACCCGGCCGACGTCGTGAGCCTGCGCCGGGTGCTCAACACCCCCAAGCGCGGCATCGGTGAGCGGGCCGAGTCCGCCGTCGAGCGGTTCGCCGACCGCGAGCGCATCCCCTTCGCCTCCGCGTTGCGCCGGGTGTCGGAGATCGGCGAGCTGGCGACCCGCTCGTCCAAGGCGATCAGTGAGTTCGTGGCGCTGCTGGAGGAGTTCGAGCAGCTCGTCGAGACAGGCTCCGGGCCGGCCGCGCTGCTGGAGAGCATCCTCGACCGCACCGGCTACCTGACCGAGCTCTCGGCCAGCACCGACCCGCAGGACGAGGGGCGGGTCGACAACCTCAACGAGCTGGTCTCGGTGGCCGCGGAGTTCGAGGCGGCCAACCCCGACGGCACCGTCACCGACTTCCTCGAGCAGGTCTCCCTGGTGGCCGACGCCGACCAGATCCCGGTCACCGGCGACGAGGCCGGGGTCGTCACGCTGATGACGCTGCACACCGCCAAGGGCCTGGAGTTCCCGGTCGTCTTCCTCACCGGCCTCGAGGACGGCGTCTTCCCGCACCTGCGCGCGCTCGGTGACCCGCGGGAGCTGGAGGAGGAGCGCCGGCTGGCCTACGTGGGCATCACCCGCGCCCGCCAGCGGCTGTTCCTGTCCCGGGCCACGGTGCGCACCAACTGGGGGCAGCCGGCCTACAACCCGCCGTCCCGGTTCCTCGACGAGCTGCCCACCGACGCCGTCCACTGGTCGGGCTCGCAGCCGGTGAGCTCCTCGCCGATGAGCTCGGCGCAGTCCCGGGTGGCGGCGACCGGGCTGTCCACCGGCGGTCTGCGCGGCGGCGCGGGCAACCGCCCGGTGATCAACGTCGAGATCGGCGACCGGGTCAGCCACGACGCGTTCGGGCTGGGCACCGTGGTCGAGATCAACGGCGTCGGCGACAAGGCACAGGCCACGGTCGACTTCGGCTCCGGGGGCACCAAGCGGCTCGTGCTGCGCTACGCCCCGCTCGTCAAGCTGTAACCGGCCCCGCTGCAGGGCCCCGGGCCGCGCGGAGCGTGGCGTGGGGGGCAGCGGTGTCCTTCTTCACTCCTCGCCCTCGAAGCCGATGAGCCAGTGGACGCCGAAGCGGTCGACCACCTGGCCGTCGGAGGCGCCCCACGGGCGGCGCTCCAGGTCCGCCACGACCCGCCCGCCGGCCGCGAGGCCGGTGAACCAGCCGCGCAGGGTGGCCGGGTCCGCGGTGCCCAGCAGCGCCCACATCAGGCCCGCGGAGGTGAACACCGGTTCGTCACCGGCCACGTCGGCGGCGAACAGCGCGACCGGCCCGTCGACCAGGTACCCGTGGCCCACCGCGTCGGCCGGGCCGTCCGTGCGCCCGAGGTCGGCGAAGGTGTGCACCGTGGACCCGCAGCCGAAGACCTCCGCGTAGGAGGCCAGCGCTGCGCGCGCGGTGCCGGGCAGGTGCAGGTACGGCGTCGGGGCGCTCATGCACCCGCAGCGTAGGGGCGCGGGCGCCGCCTCAGCTGACGGTGAGGCCCCGCTCGCCCAGCCACTCCTGCGGGTCGATCGGCTTGCCGTTCATCCCGCCGCTGTGGATCTCGTAGTGCAGGTGCGGGCCGGTCGACTGGCCCTGGTTGCCGACCTTGGCGATCTGCTGCCCGGCGGAGACGACGTCCCCGGCCTCGACGCTGTAGTAGCGCATGTGGCCGTAGATGTGCACGTTGCCGTCGGCGTCCTGGACGTAGACGGCGTTGCCGTAGCCCGAGGCCGCACCGGCCCGCAGCACCACGCCGTCGGCGGCGGAGAAGATCGGCGTGCCCAGCGGGGCGGCGAGGTCCAGACCCCAGTGCATGGTGCCCCAGCGCTGGCAGAAGCAGGTGGTGAGCCGGCCGTCGGTGGGGACGACGAAGTCGGGCTCCCGGGCCGCACGGGAGGCGGCGATCTCGCTGAGCCGGGCCTGGGCCTCGGCCTGGCTGATCTCCCCGCGGGCGCCCTCGACGTCCACGCCACCGGCGAAGCTGGAGTCGGCCAGGCCCAGCCCGTAGTCCTGGCCGGAGGCCACCGACACCGGCGCCGCAGGACCACTGCCCAGCAGCGCCGCGGCTATGGCGCCCACGACGGCGGCGGCCAGCAGGAACGGGGCCCGGCGGGCCGGCGGGCGCCCTGCCCGGCGAGCGGTGGCGCCGGCGGCGACGGCTGCCATCGCGGCGGGGGCGGTGGCCGGGCCGGCGACCGGTGCGGGAGCCGGGGCCGGGACCGCCGCGGGGGCCGGGGGGAGCGGAGCGGGCGACTCGGTGGTCGCCGGTGCGGCGGTGGGAGCGGCCGCAGTGGCCGGACCTGCGGTGGCCGGGGCCTGGACGTCAGGGGCGTGGGTGGCGGGGGCCTGCGTGTCGTCGGGGGTCCCGGTGGCGCCCTGGGTCGCGGCCCACTCGCCGTCCCAGTCGACGTCGGCGACCAGGGCCTCGGCCCAGCCGGTGCCGGCCGGGTCGACGGGCAGGACGGCATCGAGGCCGTCCTCGGGCCGCGTGCGGCCGACGAGCTCACGGAGACGGGACAACAGGCACCTTCCCGGGGACGCCACGGGGGGAGCCGTGGGCCTGACGTGCACCAGACGGTCAAGTGATCGGCAGGTGCGCGGAGCAGTGGGACCACCTGGTGGCAGATCCCGCTGCTGACGTCCACGGACGCTACGGAGAGCGACGGAGGGCGACCACCACCTCACGGGGCGTGTCGCTGCTCTCAGCGCACAGTGACCACATCCGTCCCACCAGCCCCCTCGGCAGTCACACCGACCACAGCGGACGCAGGCTGCTCAGGCGGCGGGCAGCCGCTCCGCCGCCGCCCGGGGTGTGGCGAGGGTGGCGGCGATCTCGTCCAGCACGGAGCGGTGGATCGGCAGCGACATGTGCCCCACCCCGCGCACCAGCACGTTGCGCACCTCCAGGTCCGGGTGCTCGCACCGCCCGGACGCCGAGGGCACGACCATCTGGTCCAGGTCGCTGTAGACCGCGGTCACCCGGGTGCGGCAGCCCGGCGCCGGGGCCGCCAGCTCCTGCAGGAGCGGCGAGCCCGGCCGCAGCTGCCGGACCAGCGGGGTGGGCAGCACGTGCGCCCAGCGGCTGCCGCCGTGCGGCGTCCCCAGGGTGACCAGGGAATCGACCCGGGCGTCGCCGCCCAGCCGCTGCACCAGGTAGCGGGCCACCAGCCCACCCAGGCTGTGCCCGACCACGTGGACCCGCTCGTGCCCGGTGTCCTGGCAGACCCGCTCCAGGTGGCGGCCCAGCGCCACCGCGGCGGTCTCCACGTCGCGCAGCAGCGGGCTGTAGTTCCAGGAGCAGACCTGGGTGAACCCGCGGCGGCGCAGCGCGCGCCGGGTCACCGAGAACACCGACCGGTTGTCGACCAGCCCGTGCACCAGGACGACGGGGACGCGGGCGGCCAGCGGGTCGTCGGCGAACAGCGCGCGGACGGCCGGCGGCTGGTCGGCCGGGCGGTGGCCGGGATCGGGCCGCAGCCGTTCGGCCCGGGCGCCGAGCGGGTAGAGCAGTGCGTGCGCACCCATCCAGGCGAGCTCGGTGAGCGTGCCGGCGAGGGCCACCGGGGAGACCACCGCGCGCAGCCCGCCACGGGTCGGACCTCCCGGGGCTGCCGGGTCGCTCCCGGCTCCGGCGCCCGGGGCGTGCCACGCTGGGGAGGAGGGGTGGTCGGTCGAGTGCACGCCGGTCCCCCTCCCTGTCCGCTCCGGCACCGCGCCGGGCGGTGCCGCGCACGTGCTGCGTCGGCCTCGGGGGACCGTAGTGCCCCCTTGTGCCAGGCGTCACACACCGTCGTCCGACACGCGCCCGCGTCCTGACCGCCGACCCCGAGGAGCCGACCAGTGCCCGCCCGTGACCGCGTTCCCGCCCGCCCCGGCAAGGGGGGTGCGTCGGCGTCCGGCCGCTCCGGTGCCGCTCGCCGGACCACCTCGGGCCCGGGCGGCACCGGCGCGCCGGCGTCCGACTCGCTGGTCGTCGGCACCGTCCCGCTGCTCGCCCGGGTCGCCGGGGCGCTCCTGCTGCTCGCCGGCCTGGTCGGCGCCGTCGCCGTCTTCCCCACCTACCTCGTCGTCGGCGGGCAGGCCGTCGGCCCGGTCACCGGGCCGGTGTCCGCGCTCGTCGCGCTCGTGGCGCCGCTCGCCGCCGTCGTCGTGGGCGCCGGGCTGGCGCTCGGCCGGGTGCCGCGGCTGGGCCTGGCCTACGCCTCGGTCAGCGGCGCCCTGGCGGTGGGCCGGCTGCTCATCGAGGTCTACCAGGGCCGCGGGTCCACGACCCGCCCGGCCGTCGAGGTGCTGGCCGGCGAGCGGGTGGTCACCAGCTCCGTCGACCTCGGCGCCGGCTGGGTGCTCGGGGTGGTCGCCCTGGCGCTGACCGTCCTGTCCGGGCTGGTCGCGCTGGTCGCCTGGGGACGCACGGTCATGGAGGACGGCGGCTCGCTGGACCCGCTGCGGCCGGTGCTCGCCGGCGCCTCGGTGCTGCTGGGGGTCGGCGCGGTGCTGTGCCTGGCGCTGCCGGCCGCCGACGTCCCGGACCGGGTGGTGGTCGACCCGGCCACGGGCCTGGAGACGGTCGTCACCGCCCAGGGGCCGCCGGCGCTGCTGGAGCGTCCCGGCCTCGCCCTGCTCGGTGGGCTGCTGCTGGCCGGCGCGCTGCTGCTGTGCGCGGTCACCGCGCCGTCGCTGCGGCCGCGGCTGGGCGCCGTCGGCGGGCTGCTGGGGGTCGCCGTCTTCGTGCTGGCGGCCGGGCTCGGCGGCCTGCGGGACGCCCTGCACGGCCCGGACCTGGACTGGACGGTGACCGGGGCGGGGCTGCTGGTGCTCGGGCTGGGGCTGGTCGCGCTGACCGTGCTGGCCTGGCGCGCGCACACGGCCGCCGCGGTGACCGACGCCGAGCGGTTCGGCAGCACCTCCGAGGACTGACCCGCCGCGGCCACCCGGTGCCGTGGGAGCGCTGACACGGGCCGGTCCCGGAGCCGCGTGACGCGGACCGGCGCCGGGCGGGCTACGGTCCCTGTTCGTGGATCTCTTCGAGTACCAGGCCCGTGACCTGTTGGCCGCGCACGGTGTGCCCGTGCTGCCCGGCGGCGTAGCCGAGACACCCGAACAGGCGGAGGCGATCGCGCGCGAGATCGCCGCGCAGGTCGTGGTGAAGGCCCAGGTGAAGGTGGGTGGCCGGGGCAAGGCCGGCGGCGTCAAGCTCGCCGAGGACCCCGAGACCGCCCGCGCCCGCGCCGAGGACATCCTCGGCCTGGACATCAAGGGGCACGTGACCCGCAAGGTCATGGTCGCCCAGGCCAGCGACATCGCCGAGGAGTACTACTTCTCCTACCTGCTCGACCGGTCCAACCGCACCTTCCTGGCCATGGCCAGCAAGGAGGGCGGCATGGAGATCGAGCAGCTCGCCGTCGAGCGCCCCGAGGCCCTCGCCCGCATCCCCGTCGACGCCTCCGTCGGTGTGGACGCGGCCAAGGCCGCCGAGATCGTCGACGCGGCCGGTTTCCCCGCCGAGGTCCGCGACCAGGTCATCGCCATCGCCGTGCAGCTGTGGGACGTCTTCACCAAGGAGGACGCCACGCTGGTCGAGATCAACCCGCTGGCCAAGGACCCCTCCGGCAAGGTCCTCGCCCTGGACGCCAAGGTCACCCTCGACGAGAACGCCGGCTTCCGGCACGCCGAGCACGCCGCCCTCGAGGACGCCGACGCCGCCGACCCGCTCGAGGCCGCGGCCAAGGCCAAGGACCTCAACTACGTCAAGCTGCAGGGCCAGGTCGGGATCATCGGCAACGGTGCGGGCCTGGTCATGAGCACCCTGGACGTCGTCGCCTACGCCGGTGAGGAGTTCGGCGGCGTCCGCCCGGCCAACTTCCTCGACATCGGTGGCGGCGCCTCGGCCGAGGTCATGGCCAACGGCCTGGGCATCATCCTGTCCGACCCCGACGTGAAGAGCGTCTTCGTCAACGTCTTCGGTGGCATCACCGCCTGCGACGAGGTCGCCAAGGGCATCGTGGCCGCACTCGGCCAGCTCGGCGACGAGGCCACCAAGCCGCTGGTCGTCCGGCTTGACGGCAACAACGTGGAGGAGGGCCGGCGAATCCTCGCCGAGGCCGCCCACCCCCTGGTGACCGTGGTCGACACCATGGACGGCGCCGCCCGCCGCGCCGCCGAGCTCGCCTCCACCGCCGCCTGAACGCCCGAGCCGAGACAGGACTACTGAGATGTCGATCTTCCTCACCGAGAACAGCAAGGTCATCGTCCAGGGCATCACCGGTTCCGAGGGGCGCAAGCACACCGCGCGCATGCTCGCCTCCGGCACCGCCGTGGTCGGTGGCGTCAACCCGAGCAAGGCCGGCCAGACCGTGGACTTCGACGGCACGTCCGTCCCGGTCTACGGCTCGGTCGCCGAGGCGATGAAGGAGACCGGGGCCGACGTCACCGTCGTCTTCGTGCCGCCGAAGTTCGCCAAGGACGCCGTCATCGAGGCCGTCGACGCCCACATCGGGCTCGCCGTGGTCATCACCGAGGGCATCCCGGTGCACGACTCGACCTACTTCTGGGCCCACGCCCAGGGCGGCGCCACCCGGATCATCGGCCCGAACTGCCCCGGCCTGATCAGCCCCGGGCGCTCCAACGCCGGCATCATCCCGGCCAACATCACCCAGGCCGGCAAGATCGGGCTGGTCAGCAAGTCCGGCACGCTGACCTACCAGATGATGTACGAGCTGCGCGACATCGGCTTCTCCACCGCCGTCGGCATCGGCGGCGACCCGGTCATCGGGACGACGCACATCGACTGCCTCAAGGCCTTCCAGGACGACCCGGAGACCGAGGCCATCGTGATGATCGGTGAGATCGGCGGGGACGCCGAGGAGCGGGCCGCGGACTTCATCAAGGCCAACGTCACCAAGCCCGTCGTCGGCTACGTCGCCGGCTTCACCGCCCCCGAGGGCAAGACGATGGGCCACGCCGGCGCCATCGTCTCCGGCTCCGCCGGCACCGCCGCCGCCAAGCAGGAGGCCCTCGAGGCCGCCGGCGTGCGCGTGGGCAAGACCCCCTCGGAGGCCGCGCGCCTCATGCGGGAGATCGTCGGCGCCTGACGAAGGACCCCCTCGCCCCCCACCACTCGCGAGCTCGCGGCGGGACCCTGCGAGGGGGCCTGACCCTCGCCCCCCACCGCTCGTTCCTGGCGGCGGGGCCCTGCGAGGGGGCCTGACCCTCGCCCCCCACCGCTCGTTCCTAGCGGCGGGATCCTGCGAGGGGGCCTGACCCGGCACCACCGCTGCCCGGCACACTCCACGGAGGTGCCGGGCAGCGGCGTCCCGGGGGACGGGCGGGCGCGGGAGACTGTGCCCGGGAACCGCCAGCGGAGGGGAGCGCCCGATGACGTCCACGGCACCCGACCCGGCCGGGGTCGACCCCGGGCCGCGCCGGTCCGGGCAGTCCGGTCCCGGGCAGCCCGGTCAGGGACAGCAGGGGACCGGGCAGTCGGGTCCCGGCGTCCCCGGACGTCCCCGGCGGGTGCGGCCGGGCCGGCTGCACCTGGCCGACGTCCTGGTCACCGCCGGCACCGTGCTGTTCGCGCTCCTCCTGCTCGCCCCGTGGTTCCGCACCGAGGCCCACGACCTCGGCTTCGGCCACCGGGTCGAGGCCGCCACCGCCGACGGCCTGGACTCCGGCCTGCTCGTCACCGCGCTGGTGCTGCTCGTGCTGGCCAGCGCCTGGACGCTGCTCCCGGCGCTCGCCGACGTCCGCCCGCCGTTCCCGCGCGGGCTGGTCACCGCCGGGCTCACCGCCCTGGCGTTCCTGCTGACGCTGGTGGAGTGGCTCACCACCCTCGACATCGGCGTCAGCGTGCCCGGGCTGCTGGCCGTGCTGACCGCGGCCGCCGTGGCCGCCGTCGCCGTCCGGGCGCTGGTCCCGCAGGCGCGGGCGTGGGTCGAGGCCGAGCGCACCCCGGACGTGACGTGAACCGCCCCGGCGCGTGCACCGCGTCCTCGGCGGCGGGCCTTGGGACAGTGGGGGAGTGACCTCCCTGCTCGCCCGCCTGCCCTCGCTGGGGCCCGGCGACGGGGAGCCGCGCCGCTCCACCACCACGTGGCTGGCCGCCGGCGCTGCCCTCGCCGTCCAGGTGCTGGGCCTGCTCGGGGTGGGCCTGGCGCTCGTCGTCGTGCAGACCCTCGACCCCGACGGCGGCATGCCCGTGGGCTCCTCGGCCCGGCTGGCCACCCAGCTGTGGCTGCTCGCCCAGGGCGCGCAGCTCGAGCTGGCCTCCGGTCCGCTGCGGGTGGCGCCGCTGCTGCTCACCCTGCTCATCGCCTGGGGCCTGAGCCGCGCGGCCGGGTCGGTGGCCTCGGTGCGCGCCGTGCAGACGGCGGGCGGGGCGGCCCGGGTGCTCGCCGTGGTGGTGGTCGTCCACGTCGCCGCGACCGCCGGCCTGGCGCTGCTGGCCGACGGCCCGTCGGCGTCGGTCGACCCGCTCCGGCCGGTGCTGGGCAGCCTGGTGCTCGCCCTCGTCGCCGGTGGCCTCGGCGTGCTGCGCGACTCCGGCCTCAGCGCCGTGGTCGCCGACCGCTTCCCCGGCCCCGGCCGGGCGCTCTGGCAGGCTGTCGCCGCCGGCACGCTCGTCCTCGCCGCCTGCTGCACCGCCGTCGTCGCCGTCGCGCTGGTCGACGACGTCGCCGGGGTGGGCCGGCTGGCCACCGGCCTCGGCGGGGCCAGCGCCGGCGCCGCCGGTCAGGTCGGGCTCAGCGTGTTGCTGCTGCCCAACGCGACCGCCGCGGTGATGGGGCTGGCCGCGGGCCCGGGCTTCCTCGTCGGCGCGGGCACCCTCGTCTCCGCCGGCGGGGTCAGCCTGGCCGCGGTGCCGGCGCTGCCGCTGATGGCCGCGCTGCCCGACACCCAGGCCGTGCCGCTGCTGGCGTTCCTCTCCCAGGCGCTGCCCGCCGTCGCCGGGCTGGCTGCCGGGGTGGTGCTCGGCCGGCGGCTGGGCGACGACGACGGCGGCAGCGTCACCGCCGCGCTGTGGGGCGTGGTGGCCGGCGTGGGCGTCGGCGTCACCTCCGGGCTGGTCGTGCTCGTGGCCGGCGCTCAGCTGGGCGACGGCGCCCTGGCCCAGGTGGGTGCCCCAGCGCTGGCCACCGGCCTGGCGATCGCGGCCCAGGCAGGCATCGCCGCCACGCTGTCGGCGCCGGTGAGCCGCTGGCGCTCCCGGGGCTGACGGAGGACCCCTCACACCGGCCTCCCTGCGGGGGGCAGGGAGGTCCTCCTGCCACCCGGCTAGGGTCTGTCCGTGCCCGCCGCTGCGCCCGCTGCACCGCGGTCCCGGGTCGTCGTCCTCCTCTCGGGGGCCGGCACCCTGTGCGCCGCGCTGCTGGCCGCCACCGACGACGCCGGCTACCCGGCCGAGGTGGTCGCCGTCGGCTCCGACCGCCCGGACGCCGCCGGGCTGGCCGCTGCCCGTGACCGCGGGCTCGACACCTTCGTCACCCCGCTGCGCGACCACCCCGACCGGGCGGCCTGGGACCGGGCACTGACCGCGGAGCTCGCCGCCCGGCGTCCGGACTGGGTGGTCTGCGCGGGGTTCATGAAGCTGCTCGGCCCCGCCGTCCTGGACGCCTTCGGCGGCCGGGTCCTCAACACCCACCCGGCGCTGCTGCCGGCGTTCCCCGGCGCGCACGCCGTCCGGGACGCCCTGGCCGCCGGGGTGGCCACGACCGGTGCCACCGTCCACCTCGTCGACGCCGGCCTCGACACCGGACCGGTGCTCGCCCAGCGCGCCGTGCCGGTGCTGCCCGGGGACGACGAGGCGCGGCTGCACGAACGGATCAAGACCGTGGAGCGCGAGCTCCTGGTGCACACCCTGGCCGACCTGGTGACCCAGGTGCCGGCCGACACGACCCACGACCGACCTCAGGAGAGCACCCGATGAGCGACCGCATCCCCGTCCGCCGCGCACTGCTCGGGGTCTACGACAAGAACGGCGTCGAGGAGCTCGCCCGCGGGCTCGTCGCGGCCGGCGTCGAGCTGGTCAGCACCGGCGCGACCGCCGCCCGCATCGCCGACGCCGGCCTGCCGGTCACCCCCGTCGAGCAGGTCACCGGCTTCCCCGAGACCCTCGACGGGCGGGTCAAGACCCTGCACCCGGCCGTGCACGCCGGCATCCTGGCCGACCGCCGCAAGCCCGAGCACGTCGCGCAGCTCGAGGCGCTGGGCATCGCCGCCTTCGACCTGGTCGTGGTGAACCTCTACCCGTTCAGCGACACGGTGGCCTCCGGCGCGACCCCGGACGAGTGCATCGAGCAGATCGACATCGGCGGCCCGGCGATGGTGCGCGCGGCCGCGAAGAACCACCCCTCGGTCGCGGTGGTGGTCGACCCGGGCCGCTACGACGAGGTCGTCGAGGCCGTCACCGCCGGCGGCTTCACCCTCGCCCAGCGGCAGGGTCTGGCCGCCGAGGCGTTCCGGCACACCGCGGCCTACGACGTCGCCGTCGCCTCCTGGATGGGCAACGTGCTCGCCCCCGACGACGAGAGCGGCTTCCCGGCCTGGGTCGGTGGCAGCTGGGAGCGCGCCGACGTCCTGCGGTACGGGGAGAACCCGCACCAGGGCGCCGCGCTGTACCGCAGCGGCCAGCCCGGGCTCGCCGACGCCGAGCAGCTGCACGGCAAGCAGATGTCCTACAACAACTACGTCGACACCGACGCCGCCTGGCGGGCCGCCCACGACCACACCGACCCCTGCGTGGCGATCATCAAGCACGCCAACCCGTGCGGGATCGCCGTCGGCGCCGACATCGCCGCCGCGCACCGCAAGGCGCACGCCTGCGACCCGGTGTCGGCCTTCGGCGGGGTGATCGCCGCCAACCGCGAGGTCGACCTGACCCTGGCCGAGCAGATCTCCGAGGTGTTCACCGAGGTGGTCGTGGCCCCCTCGTACACCGAGGACGCCCTCGGCGTGCTGACCCAGAAGAAGAACATCCGGCTGCTGCAGATGCCCGAGGCGCCGCGGCTGTCGATCGAGCTGCGCCCGGTCAGCGGTGGGCTGCTGCTGCAGACCGCCGACCGGATCGACGCCCCCGGCGACGACCCGACCAGCTGGACCCTGGCCACCGGCACCCCGCTGGACGCCGCCGGGCTCGACGACCTGGTCTTCGCCTGGCGGGCGGTGCGCGCGGTCAAGAGCAACGCCATCCTGCTCGCCGCCGACAAGGCCACCGTCGGCGTCGGCATGGGCCAGGTCAACCGGGTCGACTCCGCCCGGCTCGCGGTCACCCGGGCCGGCGAGCGGGCCACCGGCTCGGTCGCGGCCTCCGACGCGTTCTTCCCCTTCGCCGACGGCCTGCAGGTGCTGCTCGACGCGGGCGTGAAGGCCGTCGTCCAGCCGGGCGGGTCGGTGCGCGACGCCGAGGTGGTCGCGGCGGCCGAGGCCGCGGGCGTGACGCTGTACCTGACCGGCACCCGCCACTTCGCCCACTGACAGGACCCTGCTGCCCCCCACGCCACGCTCCGCGCGGCGCGGGCCCCTGCAGCAGGGCCGAGGAGCTCACGATGAGACGCAGTGTCGAGCCGCCGGAGGCGGGGGCGGTCTGGGAGGACGAGGACCTCGCCCGGGTCGACTGGGACTCCGCCGTCCTGGAGCAGGTCACGTTCCTCGACTGCCGGTTCGACGACGCCCAGCTGGCCGAGCTGGTGACCCGGCGCTGCGTGTTCGAGCGCTGCGTGCTCACCGGGGTCAACCTGTCGGGCTCCCGGCACGAGGGGACGGCGTTCCTCTCCTGCCGGTTCGACCGGGCGAAGCTCTTCGACGTCTCCTGGACCGGCTGCAAGCTCACCGGTTCCTCGTTCCCCAACGTCACGATGCGGCCGATGACGACGGTCGAGTCCGACTGGTCCTACGCCTCGCTGCGGGGCGCGGACCTCTCGGGCACCGACTTCTCCGGGCAGCGGCTGACCGAGGCCGACCTCACCGACGCCGACCTGCGCGAGTCCGACCTGCGCCAGGCCGACCTGCGGCACGCCCGCGTGCAGACCACGCAGCTGCGCGGGGCGGACCTGCGCGGCGCCGTCACCGAGGGGGTCAACTGGCAGGCCCTGGACCTCACCGGGGTGCGGGTCGACCTGAGCCAGGCGGTGCAGTTCACCACCGCCCACGGCGCCCGCGTCGACTGACCGACGTCCGCGGGGTGCAGCCGCCGGGTCGGGCAGCGGCTCGGCGGTCGGCGGGGCGGCCGGAGCCCCGACCACGGCGGCGGGGGAGCGCACCGGGCGGACGTCGGTCGTCGGGCAGACTGCACCCGTGGCAGCGACGACTCTCGACGGCAAGGCGACCGCAGCGGCGATCCGGGGTGAGCTCACCGAGCGCGTGGCCGCCCTGGCCGCCCAGGGACGGCGCCCCGGGCTGGGCACCCTGCTGGTCGGTGACGACCCGGGCAGCCGCTGGTACGTCAACGCCAAGCACTCCGACTGCGCGCAGGTCGGCATCGCCAGCATCCAGCGCGAGCTGCCCGCCACGGCGAGCCTGGAGGAGGTGCTGGCCGTCGTCGACGAGCTCAACGCCGACCCGGCCTGCACCGGCTACATCGTGCAGCTGCCGCTGCCGAAGGGCGTCGACGAGAGCGCCGTCCTGGAGCGGATCGACCCGGCCAAGGACGCCGACGGGCTGCACCCGGTGAACCTGGGCCGGCTGGTGCTGGGCGTCCCCGGCGCCCTGCCCTGCACCCCGCTGGGCATCGTCGAGCTGCTGCGCCGGTACGACGTCCCGCTGGCCGGTTCCGAGGTCGTCGTCGTCGGCCGCGGCATCACCGTGGGCCGCCCGCTGGGCCTGCTGCTCACCCGGCGCACCGAGAACGCCACCGTGACCCTCTGCCACACCGGCACCCGCGACCTGGCCGCGCACACCCGCACCGCCGACGTCGTCGTGGCCGCGGCCGGGGTGCCCGGCCTGATCACCGCCGACATGGTCAAGCCCGGCGCCGCCGTCCTCGACGTCGGCGTCAGCCGGGTGGACGGGAAGATCGCCGGGGACGTCGCCGCCGACGTGCGCGACGTCGCCGGCCACGTGGCCCCCAACCCCGGCGGCGTCGGCCCGATGACCCGGGCGATGCTGCTGGCCAACGTCGTCCTGGCTGCGGAGCAGGCGGTCGCGGCCCAGGTGCTCGCGTCGTGACGGTCCTGCCGGCATGACCCGCCCCCGGCCCGCGACCCGCCCCGGCGCCCGGCCGCCGCTGTACCTGCGGCGTCCGCTGCTGGCCGGGTTCCTGCGGCAGTGGCCGCTGCTGGCCTGCATCCTGGTCGTCGCCGTCGGGCTGCTGCTGGTCGCGGCCGAGCGGTGGCGCGCCGGGTTGGTCCTGATGGGCCTGGCGCTGGTCCTGGCCGGCGTGCTCCGGCTGCTGCTGCCGGTGCGCCGGATCGGCTTCCTGGCCATCCGCAGCCGGCCCGTCGACATCGCGCTGATGCTGGGGGCCGGCGCCGTCCTGGTCCTCAGCGTGCTGACCATCCCGCCCACCTGACCGGGCCGCATGGCCACCCGACCGTGCCCCGGGCTAGGTTGGCGGGCATGGCGGATCGGGCCCGGAACGGCAAGGTGACCGTCGTCGGTGCCGGCTTCTACGGCTCGACGACCGCGCTGCGGCTGGCTGAGTACGACGTGTTCGACAGCGTCGTGCTCACCGACATCGTGGAGGGCCGCCCCGAGGGGCTCGCGCTCGACATCAACCAGTCGCGCGCCATCGAGGGCTTCGGCACCCGGGTCGTGGGCGTCGGCGGTGGGTCCTACGACGGCACGGAGGACTCCGACGTCGTCGTCATCACCGCCGGGCTGCCGCGCAAGCCGGGGATGAGCCGGATGGACCTCCTGGAGACCAACGCCGGCATCGTGCGCACGGTCGCCGAGAACGTCGCGCGCACCTCGCCCGACGCGGTGGTCATCGTGGTCTCCAACCCGCTGGACGAGATGACCGCGCTGGCCCAGCTGGCCACCGGCTTCCCGCGCGGCCGCGTGATGGGCCAGGCCGGGATGCTCGACACCGCCCGGTTCACCCACAACGTGGCCGAGGAGCTGGGGGTGCCGGTGAGCTCGGTGCGCACCCTGACGCTGGGCTCGCACGGCGACACGATGGTCCCCGTCCCCTCGCGCTGCACCGTCGACGGCCGCCCGCTGGCCGACGTGCTCAGCCCCGACCGGATCGCGCACCTGGTGGAGCGCACCCGCAACGGCGGCGCCGAGGTGGTCGCGCTGCTGAAGACCGGATCGGCCTACTTCGCCCCCTCTGCCGCTGCTGCCCGCATGGCGCGCGCGGTCATCGAGGACTCCGGTGCGGTCATGCCGGTGTGCGCGTGGGTCGACGGCGAGTACGGGATCTCCGGGGTCTACCTGGGGGTCGAGGCCGAGATCGGCCGCGAGGGTGTCCGGAGGGTCGTCGAGGGCGACCTGTCCGACAGTGAGCTGGCAGGCCTGCGCGAGGCGGCGGACGCCGTGCGCTCCAAGCAGGCCGACGTAGCCGACCTCTGAAGAAGGACCCCGCTGCCCCCACCGCTCGCAGGCTCGCGGCGGGACCCTGCAGCGGGGCCATGAGCGAAAAGGGAGAACCACGTGAGCAAGATCAAGGTCGAGGGCAAGGTCGTCGAGCTCGACGGCGACGAGATGACCCGCATCATCTGGCAGTTCATCAAGGACCAGCTGATCCTCCCGTACCTCGACGTCGACCTCGAGTACTACGACCTGGGCATGGAGAACCGCGACGCGACCGACGACCAGGTCACGATCGACGCCGCCAACGCCATCAAGCAGCACGGCGTGGGCGTCAAGTGCGCCACGATCACCCCGGACGAGGCGCGGGTCGAGGAGTTCGGCCTGAAGAAGATGTGGCGCTCCCCGAACGGGACGATCCGCAACATCCTCGGCGGCGTCATCTTCCGCGAGCCGATCATCATGTCCAACGTGCCGCGCCTGGTGCCGGGCTGGACCAAGCCGATCATCATCGGCCGCCACGCCTACGGCGACCAGTACCGCGCCACCGACTTCACGTTCCCCACCGCGGGCACGCTGAAGGTCGTCTTCACCCCCGAGGACGGCGGCGAGCCGATCGAGCGCGAGGTCTTCCAGGCCCCGGGCGCCGGTGTCTCGCTGTCGATGTACAACCTCGACGCGTCGATCTACGACTTCGCGCGGGCCTCGCTGAACTACGGGCTCAACCGTGGCCTGCCGGTCTACCTGTCCACGAAGAACACGATCCTCAAGGCCTACGACGGCCGGTTCAAGGACATCTTCGAGGAGGTCTTCCAGGCGGAGTTCAAGGAGCAGTTCGACGCCGCCGGGATCACCTACGAGCACCGGCTCATCGACGACATGGTCGCGGCCTCCCTCAAGTGGGACGGCGGCTACGTCTGGGCGTGCAAGAACTACGACGGTGACGTGCAGTCCGACACCGTGGCCCAGGGCTTCGGCTCCCTCGGCCTGATGACCTCGGTGCTGGCCACCCCGGACGGCAAGACCGTCGAGGCCGAGGCCGCGCACGGCACGGTCACCCGGCACTACCGCCAGCACCAGGCCGGCAAGGAGACCTCGACGAACCCGATCGCGTCGATCTTCGCCTGGACCCGGGGCCTGGCCCACCGTGGCGTGCTCGACGGCACCCCCGAGGTCACCCGGTTCGCCGAGACCCTCGAGCGGGTCTGCATCGAGACCGTCGAGAGCGGTCAGATGACCAAGGACCTCGCCCTGCTGATCAGCAAGGACGCCCCGTGGCTGACCACCCAGGACTTCCTGGCGGCCATCGACGCCAACCTGCAGAAGGCCATGGCGTAGGCCTCCTCACGCACAGCGGCCCCCTCGACCACCCGGTCGAGGGGGCCGCTCTGCGTCCGGGTCCGGTGACCACCTCGGGCTCCCGCTGACCGTCACCGTCCCGAGGTGGTCCCCGTGGGACGGGGCGTCAGACGCCGAAGAGCTGGGTCCACCAGGGGCCGCCGGCGCCGGTGGCCACGCCCAGGCCCATCGTCGAGTACGAGCACTCCAGGACGTTCTGCCGGTGGCCGGGGCTGTCCAGCCACGCGCGGACGACGGCGCCGGCGTCGGGCTGGCCGCGGGCGATGTTCTCCGCCCGCGCGTTGCCGACCCCCGCCTGCGCGGCGCGGTCGAACGGCGAGCGGCCCTCGGGGTCGGTGTGGGAGAAGTAGCCGCGGTCCCGCATGTCGGCGCTGTGCGCGCGGGCCACCCCGGCCAGCCCGCCGTCCGCGGTCACCGGACCGCACCCGGCGTCCGCGCGCGCGGCGTTGACCAGCGCGAGCACCTGCCCCTCGGGTCCGGGCGCGGCTGGTGCGGGCGCGGCCCGTGCGGGCGGCGGCGGGGGTGGCGGCGGCGGGGGTGGCGGGGGTGGCGGGGCCGGGGCCGGTGGCGGGGGAGGTGCGGGCGGGGTCGAGGTGGCCGGTGCCGGCGGGCGGCTGGTGCTCCGCGGCGCCGGGGTGGTCGAGGCCCGGGCGGTGGTCACCGGCGCGGCCGAGGTGGACGGCGGAGCAGCGGACGTCGCCGGGACGGCCGACGTCGCCGGAGCCGAGGACGGCGGGACGGCCGACGACGACGGCACGGGGGTGGGGGTGGCCGCGGCCGACGACGTGGGGGCCGGTGCGGCGGCAGGCCGGGGCGCCGCGTCGTCCCAGCCGGTCAGCAGGACCCCCAGCGCGACGGTGGCCACGGCGAGGGCGACGAGCAGGGGCAGCCACACCCGCCGGGGGAGCGCGGTCAGCAGGGTGCGCACGCTGTGGTCCTCGCCTCGGGCCGGTCGGTACGGGGCAAGGGTAGGCGGCCGGCGGGCCACGGTGGGCGGGGCCGGGAACACCCGGGCGGGTGCCCGCCGTTGAGGACCGAGGGCCGCGCACCGGCGCAGCCACTACCGTGGACCGGTCGGGGACGTCCCCGGCGCACCCCACCCTTGGAGGAGCACGCCGCTCGTGAGCGACGTCTGGCTCAACATCGTCATGGTCTTCGCCTTCGTGCTGATCGGTGGCGCCTTCTCCGGCGCCGAGATCGCCCTGGTGTCCCTCCGCGAGTCGCAGGTCCGCGCGCTGGCCGAGACCGGCCGCCGCGGACAGGCCCTCAACAAGCTGCTGGGTGACCCGAACCAGTTCCTCGCCGCCGTCCAGGTCGGCGTCACCCTGGCCGGGTTCTTCTCCGCCGCGTTCGGTGCGAGCACGCTGTCGGGCCCGCTGGCCGAGTTCCTGGTCGCCCGGGGCGTCGGCCCGGGCGTGGCCGACCCGCTGGCCTTCGTGCTGGTCACGATCGTCATCAGCTACCTGTCGCTGGTGGTCGGTGAGCTGACCCCCAAGCGGCTGGCGCTGCAGCGCGCCGAGGGCTTCTCGCTGGTCGTCGCCGCCCCGCTGAACGCGATCGCCAAGCTGTTCCGCCCGATCATCTGGTTCCTGTCCCGCTCCACCGACCTGCTCGTCCGGCTGCTGGGCGGGGACCCGAAGGCCAGCGGTGAGTCGATCAGCCAGGAGGAGCTGCGCGACCTGGTCGCCGCGCACGAGTCGCTGTCCAGCGACGAGCGCCGGCTGATCGACGAGGTCTTCCGCGCCGGTGACCGCGAGGTCCGCGAGGTGATGACCCCGCGCACGGAGGTCCACTTCCTGGACGCCTCGATGACCGCCAGCCGCGCGGCCAGGCAGGTCGCGGACTCCAGCTGGTCGCGGTACCCGGTCGCCGGGCGCAGCGAGGACGACGTGGTGGGCTTCGTGCACGTGCGCGACCTGTTCCTGCCCACCCACGCCGCCGGGCGCGCGGCGACCGTGGGCGACCTGGCGCGCGAGGTGAAGCGGCTGCCCGGCACCGTCGGGGTGCTCACCGCGCTGTCGGGGATGCGCCGGGAGAACCAGCACTTCGCGATCGTGGTCGACGAGTACGGCGGCACCGACGGCATCGTCACCCTCGAGGACCTCATCGAGGAGGTCATCGGCGACATCTACGACGAGTACGACGACGACGTCACCACCGACACCGACGAGCCGGCCGAGGGGCCGCACGAGGTCGACGGGCTGCTCAACCTCGACGACTTCGCCGGGGCCACCGGCGTGCAGCTGCCCGAGGGGCCCTACGAGACGGTGGCCGGGTTCGTGCTCGCCCGGTTGGGCCGGCTGCCCGTGGTCGGGGACGTCGTCACCGTCGAGGGCCGCACGCTCACCGTCCTGGAGCTCGACGGCCGGCGGATCGCCCGCATCTCCGTCGGTGCCGCCCCGCAGCCGGTCGACGAGGACGCCGCCACCGAGGTCGCGGCCGGCTAGCCCCGCCGCCCGGGCACGGCCCGGGCGGCGGGCTGGTTCAGCGGGACTGCACGAACGACCAGGCGTCGGAGACGATCTCGGTCAGGTCGGTGTGCTGCGGGACCCAGCCGAGGTCGGACCGGATCTTCGCCGAGCTGGCCACCAGGCGCGCGGGGTCACCGGCCCGGCGCTCGCCCATGACCACCGGCAGCTCGTGCCCGGTGACGGTGCGGACGGCGTCGACCATCTCCTGCACCGAGAACCCGGTGCCGCTGCCCAGGTTGTAGATGCGGTGCTCACCGGCCGCCGGTGCGGGCAGTGCCAGCAGGTGCGCGGCGGCGAGGTCGGTGACGTGCACGTAGTCGCGGATGCAGGTGCCGTCGGGCGTCGGGTAGTCCGACCCGTAGACGGTGAGCGACTCGCGGGTGCCCGCGGCGACCTGCAGGGCGATCGGGATGAGGTGGGTCTCGGTGGCGTGCCGCTCGCCGACGCCGTAGGCCGCGCCGCCGACGTTGAAGTACCGCAGGCTCACCGCGGCGAAGTCGTAGGCGGTGGCGTAGGAGGTCAGCATCGCGTCGACGGCGAGCTTGCTGGCGCCGTAGGTGTTGGTCGGCCGGGTCGGCGCGGTCTCCAGGATCGGCACCTCCTCGGGCTCGCCGTAGGTGGCCGCGGTGGAGGAGAAGACGATGCGGCGGCAGTCGGCGGCGCGCATGGCCTCCAGCAGCGCCAGGGAGCCCCCGACGTTGTTCTGCCAGTACAGCTCCGGGGCGACCTGGCTCTCCCCGACGAGGCTCTTGGCGGCGAAGTGCAGCACCGCCTCGGGCCGCACCTCGGCCAGCACCGGCGCCGAGTCGTGCAGGGAGGCCTGCACGAGGCGGGCACCGGCGGGGACGGCGTCCTCGTGCCCGGTGGACAGGTCGTCGAGGACGGTGACCTCGTGGCCGGACTCCAGCAGGGCAGCGGTGACTACGCTGCCGATGTACCCGGCTCCGCCGGTGACGAGAACGCGCATGGTGCGAGCCTAGACAGCACCCCGCCCGGGATGCGGCTCACCGCGCGCAGGAGGAGCCCCTCGTGGTCAGCGCACGTCCCGCAGTGGCCGCGATGCCGGCCTACCGGCCCGGCCGCAACGCCGCCGACCTGGCCCGCGAGATCGGTGTGCCCACGGCGGTGAAGCTGGCCAGCAACGAGCTGCCGTTCCCGCCGCTGCCCGCCGTCCTGGCCGCGATCGCCGCCACCGCCGCCGAGACCACCCGGTACCCCGACAACGGCGCCGCGGTGCTCACCCGCGCGCTGGCCGACCGCTACGACGTCGACCCGGGGCAGCTGGCCCTGGGCTGCGGTGCGGTGACGGTCTGCCAGCAGCTCACCCAGGCCTTCGTCGACCCGGGCACCGCCATCGCCTTCGGCTGGCGCTCCTTCGAGATGTACCCGCTGCTGGCCCAGGTCGCCGGCGGGCGCACCCAGCAGGTGCCGCTGGTCCCGGGCACCCCGGGCGGGACGGCGGACACCTTCGACCTCACCGCCCTGGCCGCCGCGGTCGACGAGACCACCCGGCTGGTGTTCGTCTGCAACCCGAACAACCCCACCGGGACGGCGGTGCGCCGCGCGGAGCTGGAGACGTTCCTGGACGCCGTGCCCGCCGACACCCTGGTCGTGCTGGACGAGGCCTACCGCGAGTTCGTCACCGACGCAGGAGTGCCCGACGGCGTCGAGCTGATGCGCGGGCGCCCCAACGTCGCCGTGCTGCGCACGTTCTCCAAGGCGTGGGGGCTGGCCGGGCTCCGGGTCGGCTACCTCATCGCCGAGGACCCGGCCGTGGCCGACGCCGTCCGCCGCACGCTGGTGCCCTTCAGCGTCTCCACCCTCGCCCAGGCCGCCGCGGTCGCCGCGCTGGCCAGCGAGGACGAGGTCCGCGAGCGCGTCGCCACGGTCACCACCGAGCGCACCCGGCTCACCGCGGAGCTGCGTGCGCGCGGGGTCGCCGTCGCCGACAGCCAGGCCAACTTCGTCTGGCTGCCGCTGGGCGAGCGCACCGTCGAGGTCGCCGCGGCCCTGGAGGCGCGCGCGGTGATCACCCGCCCGTTCCCCGGCGAGGGGCTGCGGGTCACCGTGGGCAGCAAGGGCGAGGACGACGTCTTCCTCGCCGCGCTGGACGAGGTCCTGACCAGCGCCTCGGCCGGTGTCGCCGGAGCCTGACCGGTGACCGCTGGGGCGCGTGGTTCGATGGTGGGCGTGCCTGCTCCCCGCGTGCTGTCCGGCATCCAGCCGACGGCTGACTCCTTCCACCTCGGCAACCTGCTCGGTGCGCTGCGGCAGTGGGTGGCGCTCCAGGACGACCACGAGGCCTTCTACTGCGTCGTGGACCTGCACGCGATCACCGTCGAGCAGGACCCGGCGGTGCTCCGCCGCCGCACGCTGGTCTCGGCCGCGCAGCTGCTGGCCCTGGGCGTCGACCCCGACCGCAGCGCGCTGTTCGTGCAGAGCCACGTGCCCGAGCACGCGCAGCTGGGCTGGGTCATGCAGTGCCTCACCGGGTTCGGCGAGGCCAGCCGGATGACCCAGTTCAAGGACAAGAGCACCCGCGAGGGCGCCGGGCCGACGTCGGTCGGGCTGTTCACCTACCCGGTCCTGCAGGCCGCCGACATCCTCCTGTACCAGGCGGCCCGGGTGCCGGTGGGCGAGGACCAGCGCCAGCACCTGGAGCTGACCCGCGACCTGGCGACCCGCTTCAACAGCCGGTACGGGCCGACCTTCACCCTGCCCGAGCCCTACATCCCGCAGGGGACGGCGAAGGTGCTGGACCTGCAGTCGCCGGGCAAGAAGATGAGCAAGAGCCTGCCCGACGCCGGCTGCATCAACCTGCTCGACGACGCCAAGGCCACCGCCAAGAAGATCCGGTCCGCGGTGACCGACACCGGCCGCAAGGTCGTCGCCGACCCGGTGGGCAAGCCCGGCGTCACCAACCTGCTGACCATCCACTCCGCCTTCTCCGGGCAGAGCGTCGCCGAGCTCGAGGAGCACTTCGCCGGCTCCGGCTACGGCGACCTCAAGAAGGAGGTCGCCGCGGTCGTCACCGAGGCGCTCGCCCCGGTGCAGGCGCGCACCGCCGAGCTGCTGGCCGACACCGCCGAGCTGGAGCGGGTGCTGGCCGCCGGTGCCGCCCGGGCCCGGGAGGTCGCCGCCCCGACGCTGGCCACCGTGTACGAGCGGGTCGGCTTCCTGCCGCCACTGGGCGGGGTACCACGGTGACCGGACGACCGTTGCGCGCGGACGACACCTTCGTGCACCGGCCGGGCACCGCGATCTCGGCCGGCACCTCCGTGCTGGGGGTGGTCGTGTCGCTGCCCGAGCCGCTGGCCCAGCTGATGATCGAGTGGCGCGGCAAGTGCGGCGACCCGCAGGCCAGCCTGGTGCCCCCGCACGTCACGCTGCTGCCGCCCACCGAGGTGCCGATCGGTGAGCGCCCGGCCATCCGGATGCACCTGGAGCAGGTCGCGGCGACCCACCCGCCCTTCGACATCCACCTGACCGGCACCGGCACCTTCCGGCCGGTCTCCGAGGTCGTCTTCCTCACGGTCGCCCGGGGCGGGGTCGACTGCGAGCTGCTGGCCGCCGCGGTGCGCTCCGGCCCGCTGACCCGGTCGCTGAGCTTCCCGTACCACCCGCACGTCACCGTGGCCCACGACGTCCCGACGGAGATGCTGGACATGGCCGCCGAGGGGCTGGCCGACCTGCACACGGAGTTCCGGGTCGAGGCGTTCACCGAGTTCGAGCAGCTGCCCGACGGGGCCTGGGCCGTGGCCGCCGAGTACCGCCTCACCGGCACCCCCCGCTGACCCCTCCGGCGCGGTCCCGGCCGGGCGCCGGCCGGGTCCACCGGCCAGACTCGGCCCGGTGAGCAACCCGATCGGCCGCGTCGTCGGCGCCGCCAAGGGGCTGCTGCGGCGCCAGCGCGACCGCCGTCCGTGGCTGGACCACCTGGTGCACGCCGGCGGGCACTACAACCGGGCCCAGGGCGACGTCCTGGCCGCCGGGGTCACCTACTACGTGTTCCTGGCGCTCTTCCCGGTCCTGCTGCTGGTGGCCGCGGTGGCCGGCTTCGTGCTGCGCGGGGACCCGCTGCTGGAGGACCAGCTGGTGTCCGGCATCCGCGACGCGGTGCCCGGTGACACCGGCCGTCAGCTGGCCGACCAGGTCAACGGCGCGGTCGACAGCGCCGGCACCTTCGGGCTGGTCGGCCTGGCCGGCTTCCTGCTCGTCGGGCTGGGCGCGATGGACAAGCTGCGGGTCGGCATGGACGTCGTCTGGCGCGGCCGACCCGACCCGCCCGACTTCCTGGGCGACCGGCTCAAGGACCTCGGCGCCCTGCTCGGTCTCGGTGCGGCCGGGGCGCTGAGCATCGCGCTGACCGCCGGCGCCACCGCCGCGTCGTCCCGGGTGCTGGACCTGCTGGGCCTGGCCGAGCAGCCCGGCTCCTCCCTGCTCACCGGTGGCCTGGCGATCGGGCTGGCGCTGGTGGGGGACACCCTGGTCTTCCTCTGGGTGCTCAAGGGCGTGCCCGACAACCCCTTCGGCGTCCGGCAGCTGCTGCCCGGGGCGGTCTTCGGGGCGGTCGGGTTCGAGGTGCTCAAGCTGGTCGGCAACTGGTATCTGGGCCGGATCGGGCAGAACGTGACCGCGCAGACCCTCGGCAGCTTCGTCGGGCTGGTCGTGTGGATCAACGTCGTCGCGCGGTTCGCCTTCTTCACCGCCTCGTGGACGGCGACCATCCGCTCGATCGAGCACGCCTCCACCCTCGTCCCGTCCGGGCCGGCCGGGCCGACCCCGCTGCCGGAGGTGGCGCGGGTCGACGAGCGCGGCCCCGGCCCGTCACCGGTGCGGCTGGCGCTGGGCCTGCTGGGCGCCGGCGTGGTGGCGGGGGCGGTGGGCAGCCGGCTGGCCCCCCGGCTGGCCGGCCGGCGGGCGGTCAGCGCGGGTCGCCGGCACCCGTCGGAGGACGCCTGACCGCACCACCGGGTGCCGGCACCGGCCGCCGCCGCGCCCGGTGCCGCCCCACCAACGTGGCGGTCACGACCGCGAGTGCCCCGACGGCGAGACCGACCGGCACCAGCGGGCTCTCCACGGACCGGGTCGCGACCTGGGGAGCCGTCACCGGGGGAGGGGTCGGCGCCGCGGCCACCGCGCTCGGGGCGGCGCGGGTCGGGGTCGGGCTCGGCGGCGGGGCGGTGAGCCGTGCGGCCTCCGCGGGGTCGACCAGCCGGCCCACCCCGCCCGCCGCCGCCGGGGTGGCGAAGCCCCAGTCCAGCAGCCGCTCCGCCTGCTCCAGCTCGTGCACCGGACGGCGCTCGGCCTGCATCAGGCTGACCACCAGTCGCCGGCCGTCCCGCTCGACCGCGGCGACGAAGGTGTGCCGGGCGGCGTCGGTGAACCCGGTCTTGCCGCCCAGCGTGCCGGGGTAGTCGGCGAGCAGGGTGTCCTGGTTCTGGATCTGGTAGCCCAGGGCCCTCCCGGGCACGCCGGGGATGTCGGCGACCCGGGTCTGCAGCACGTCGCGGGCGTAGGGGTCCTCGACCAGCCGGCGCATGATCAGCGCCAGGTCGTAGGGCGAGGAGGACTGCCCGGCGACGTCGAGCCCGGACGGCGTGCCCGCGACGGTGTCGAAGGCGCCCAGCTCGGCGGCCGTGCGGTTCATCGCGGCGAGCGTGGCCGGCACCCCGCCGGCGGTGCGGGCCAGGGCGTTGGCCGCGTCGTTGCCCGACTGCATCACCAGCGCCCGGAACAGCAGGTCGACCGGGTACCGGCCGCCGCGCACCAGCCCGACCCGGCTGCCCTCCATCGCCTCGTCCTCGGTGGTGCCCTCGACGACCTGCCCCCGGTCGAGCACCGGCGCCAGGGTGAGCAGGGTGAGGGTCTTCAGCGTGCTCGCCGGGTAGTAGCGCCCGTGCGGGTCGCGCGCGCCGAGCACCTGGCCGGTACCGGCGTCGGCGACCAGCCAGCCGCGGGCGTCGATGCCCTCGGGCAGCGGCGGGGCGCCGGGCACGGTCACCAGGTCGCGGGTGGCCAGCGCGGCCCCGCCCACGGTGCTGCCGTCGGGGGCGGCCCCCTGCGGCGGGGGACCGGCGAAGGGGGCGGTCGGCGTGGGGGCCGACGGGTCGACCGCCAGCCCGGCGCCCTGGGCGGCGGCGGGGCCGGCCGGGCCGAGCGTCACGGCCCCGGCCACGAGCAGCACGGCGGCTCGTCGGCGCAGCGGCGGGGACAGGCGCATGACCGGACGCTAACCCGCCGCGCGCGGGAGGGCCCGGACGGACCGGTCCGCCCACCAGGTGTGCGCCCCGTCTCACGCATCGGCGTCCGGTGTGTCCGTGGTGTCGCCCGTTGGCAACGATCGGGTCTCTATCCGTTCTCCGGGGGGTCATGTCGACCGGGGCCGCAGTTAGCGTGCCTGGGTCGCCGTCGCCACGGCGCACCGCTCGACCAGCGGTACGCCGACGGCGGGGAGCTGCACCACACACCGCACCGGGGCGCGGCCGACGACCGTCGGGCGCGCCCTCTGAGAGAGGAGAGCGTCTTGCGCCGAGCGCGTGGGATGAAGGCCGCAGCACTGCTGCTGGCCGGTGGCATGGCCCTGTCGGCCTGTGCCAGTGACGAGACCAGCGGCGGCACCGCCAGCAGCGGCAGCGCCGGCGGCAGCGCCAGTGGCGCCGCCCTGAAGGTCGGCCTGGCCTACGACACCGGCGGCCGCGGCGACAACTCGTTCAACGACTCCGCCTTCGCGGGCATGGAGAACGCGGTCAACGAGCTCGGCGGCGAGCTGCGCGACCTCACCCCCAACGAGGACGCCTCCAACCGGCCCGAGCTGCTCTCGCAGCTGGCCGAGCAGGGCTTCAACCCGGTCATCGCGGTCGGGTTCGCCTACGGCGACATCATCGGCGACATCGCCAGCGAGTTCCCGGACACGACCTTCGCGATCGTCGACTCCAGCGGCGTCGGCCCCGACGGCCAGCCGCTGGGCGCCGGCAACGTGACCGGCCTGCAGTTCGCCTCCGAGCAGGGCTCGTTCCTCGCCGGAGCCGCCGCGGCGCTGAAGTCCACCGCGAACCACGTGGGCTTCGTCGGTGGCGTGGAGACCCCGCTGATCCAGACCTTCCAGGCCGGCTTCGCGGCCGGTGCCGAGGCCGCCAAGCCGGGCATCCAGGTCGACGTCCAGTACATCTCCCCGGCCGGTGACTTCTCCGGTTTCGCCGACCCCGCACGCGGCCAGATCGTGGCCCAGGGCATCTTCGACGCCGGCGCCGACATCATCTACCACGCCGCCGGCGCCTCCGGTGGTGGTGTCTTCACCGCCGCCGCCGCCTCCGGCAAGCGTGCGATCGGTGTCGACTCCGACCAGTACGAGACCGTCGACGACCCGGCCCAGAAGGCCGTGATCATGACCTCGATGCTCAAGCGGGTCGACAACGCCGTGCAGGGGTTCATCACCGACTTCAGCGAGGGCTCGATCACCGGCGGCAGCGACATCGTCAACGACCTCTCCACCGAGGGCGTCGGCCTGTCGACCACCGGCGGGTTCATCGACGACATCAAGCCCCAGATCGACGAGTACGCCGCGCAGATCACCGCCGGCACGATCACGGTCCCCACGGCTCCCTGATCGACGCACGCTGATCGCTGCGGAGGCGGCGGGTCGGGTGGCGGTACACGCCAGCCGGCCCGCCGTTTTCCGTGTGTACCGTCTGCGCGTCGGACGACGTCCGGTCCGCTCACGGCCGGAGGACGTCCCGCGCCCGTCCTCCGCGACCGCCCCTGGTCCCGCGGACACCCCGGCACCCTGGAGAACCTGTTGAACACCTCGGCACCGCTGGCGGTCGAGCTGCGCGGCATCACCAAGCGCTTCCCCGGCGTGGTGGCGAACAAGGACATCGAGCTGCGGGTGGCCCGCGGCGAGGTGCACGCGATCGTCGGGGAGAACGGCGCCGGCAAGTCGACGCTGATGAAGACCCTCTACGGCATGCACCGCCCCGACGAGGGCGAGATCCTCATCGACGGCCGCCCGGTCACCTTCCGCAGCCCGGCCGACGCCATCGCCGCCGGCATCGGCATGGTGCACCAGCACTTCATGCTCGCCGACAACTTCACCGTGCTGGAGAACGTCGTGCTCGGCAGCGAGCCGACGAAGGGCGGGCGGCTGGACCGGGCCGAGGGCCGCCGCCGCATCCGCGAGATCTCCGACCGGTACTCCCTCGGGCTCGACCCCGACACCCTGGTCGAGGACCTCGGCGTCGGCGACCGCCAGCGCGTGGAGATCGCCAAGGTCCTCTACCGCGGCGCGACCACGCTGATCCTCGACGAGCCGACCGCCGTCCTGGTCCCGCAGGAGGTCGACGAGCTGTTCGGCAACCTCGCCGAGCTCAAGCGCGAGGGCCTCACCGTCATCTTCATCTCGCACAAGCTGGACGAGGTGCGCAAGGTCGCCGACTCCATCACCGTCATCCGCCGCGGCACCACCGTGGGCACCGCGGACCCGGCGACGACGTCGGCCAAGCAGCTCGCCGAGCTGATGGTGGGTGCGGAGCTGCCCACGCCGCAGACCCGCACCTCGACCGTCCGCGACGTCCCCGTGCTGCAGCTGCGGGGCGTGACCGTCTCCGCCCCCGGCGGCCGGGCGCTGGTGGACGACGTCTCGCTCACCGTGCGGGAGGGCGAGGTCGTCGGCATCGCCGGCGTCGAGGGCAACGGCCAGGCCGAGCTGGTCGACGCGGTCATGGGCCTGCGCCCGCTGGCCGCCGGCAGCATCGTGCTGGGCGCCGACGACATCGCCGCCTGGTCGACCCGTCGTCGCCGCGAGCAGGGCCTGGGCTTCATCCCCGAGGACCGGCACCGCCAGGGGATGCTGCTGGACGCACCGCTGTGGGAGAACCGCATCCTGGGCCACCAGACCCGCCCGCCGGCGGTCAAGGGCGCCTTCATCGACCGCAAGGGCGCCCGGGCCGACACCGCCCGGATCATGCGCGAGTACGACGTCCGGGCCCCCAGCCCCGACACCGCGGCCGTGGCGCTGTCCGGTGGCAACCAGCAGAAGCTGATCGTCGGGCGGGAGATGAGCGCCTCGCCGCGGCTGCTCATCGCCGCCCACCCGACCCGCGGCGTCGACGTCGGCGCCCAGTCGGTCATCTGGGAACTGCTCAAGGACGCCCGCGCTGAGGGGATGGGGATCGTGCTGGTCTCGGCGGACCTCGACGAGCTGATCGGCCTGTCGGACACGCTGCACGTCATGCTCCGCGGGGCGCTGGTCGCCACCCTGGACCCGGCCTCGCTGACGCCGGAGGAGCTCGGTTCGCACATGACCGGCGCCGGCTCGACGGCGGGTGCGGCGTGAACGCCCTGCGCAGGATCGGCCTGGCGCTGTTCGCGCCGGTGCTGGCCATCCTCGTCGCCCTGGTCATCTCCGGCGTCGTCATCTCCCTGATCGGGGAGGACCCGTTCGCCGCCGTCCGGGTCATGTTCGACTTCGGCGACACCCCGAGCCAGCAGACGCAGGCGATCGTGGTGGTCCTCAACCGGGCCGTGCCGCTGTTCCTCGCCGGCCTCGCGGTGTCGGTGGCCTTCCGGATGGGCCTGTTCAACATCGGCGTCGAGGGCCAGTACCGGCTCGCCACGATCATGGCCGCCGCGGTGGGTGCGGCCGTCGCGCTGCCCGGCCCGCTGCATCTGCTCCTGATCATCGTGGTCGCCATGGCGGTGGGCGCGATCTGGGCCGGCATCGTCGCGGTGCTGAAGGTGACCCGCGGCGTGAGCGAGGTGATCAGCTCGATCATGCTGAACTTCATCGCCCTCGGCATCGCCTCGTTCCTGCTCACCGGCCCGCTGCGCGGCAGCCCCGAGGGCGCGCAGATCATCACCACCACGCCCATCCCGGAGTCGGGCTGGTTCCCCGGCCTCAACGGGCTGCTCGGCGCCCTCGGCCTGGCCCAGCCGCGCACCGAGCTGTACGGCTTCCTGCTGGTCGCGGTGGTGGCCGGCATCGTGGTCTCGGTGCTGATCAAGCGCACCCGCTTCGGCTTCGACCTGCGGGCCAGCGGACTGTCGCCCTCGGCGGCCACCGCCAGCGGCGTCGACGCCCGCGGCATGGTGGTCAAGACGATGCTGATCTCCGGCGCCATCGCCGGGCTGATCGGCCTGCCGGACCTGCTGGGCGACCAGCGCAGCTACGGCACCGAGTTCACCGCCGGCCTGGGCTTCCTGGGCATCGCGGTCGCCCTGCTGGGCCGCAACTCCCCGCTCGGGATCGCCCTCGGCGCGCTGCTGTTCGGCTTCCTGGACCGCGCGGCCATCCCGCTGCAGTTCGCCGACATCCCGGCCTCGGTGGTCACGATCATCCAGGGCACGATCGTGCTGTCGGTCGTCGTGGCCAACGAGGTCTCCCGCCGGCTCACCCGCCGCTCGGCCGAGCGCGGCAACGCCGTCGCCCCGCCGACCGCCGGCGACGGCAGCACCGGCGGCGGCCAGGGTCCCGACGGCGGACCCCCGCCGGACGACGGCCCGGGCTCGGGCACCGGACCGGGGCTGCGCACCGCCACCGGTCAGGGCGGCCGCAGCGACCAGCGAGAGGGAGCAGGGGCATGAGCACCGCGATGAAGACGCCGGCGACCAGTGGTCGCGGGACGTTGACCGACCGGGTGTTCGGCGGCTCCCGCTCGCGCAAGCTGGCCTACCTGCTGGTCGGCCTGGTCGTGCTGGTCTCCGCCGTGCGCGTGATCTCCGGCGAGCAGGCGCTGACGTCGTCCTCGACGTTCTCCGCCGCGCTGCTGCTCGCCGTCCCGCTGGTGCTGGTGGCGCTGGGCGGGCTGTTCTCCGAGCGCGCGGGCGTGGTCAACATCGGCCTCGAGGGCATGATGGTGCTGGGCACCTGGGGCGCGGGCTACGCCGGTTACCAGTGGGGCTGGGGCGGCGCGCTGATCGGCGGAGCCGTCTTCGGGGCCGCCGGTGGGCTGCTGCACGCGATCGCCACGGTGACCTTCGGCGTCGACCACGTGGTCTCCGGCGTCGCGATCAACATCCTGGCCGACGGCGTCGTCCGCTTCCTCTCCGAGCTGGTCTACACCGACAACCCCGCCGGCGGTGGCGTCACCCAGTCGCCGTCGCTGTCGTCCTCACCACCGAGCTTCTCGTTGCCGGTGCTGTCGTCGGGACCGGACCTGCTGGGCGACCTGGAGAACCGGCACTGGTTCCTGCTGTCGGACCTGGCGGGCCTGCTGCGCGGGTTCACCAGCGGCGTCGGCGTGCTCACCGTGCTCGCCGTGGCGCTCGTGCCGGCGGTGTACCTGCTGCTGTGGCGCACGGCCTTCGGCCTGCGGCTGCGCTCGTGCGGTGAGAACCCGGCCGCGGCCGACTCCCTGGGCGTGCCCGTCTACCGGCTCAAGTACATCGCCGTCATCATCTCCGGCGCGCTGGCCGGCCTGGGCGGTGTCTTCCTGGTCTTCATCGCCACGATCTACCGCGAGGGCCAGACCGGTGGCCGTGGCTTCATCGGCCTCGCCGCGCTGATCTTCGGCAACTGGCGGCCGGGCGGGCTGGCCGCGGGCGCGGGCCTGTTCGGCTTCTCCGACGCCCTGCAGCTGCGCAGCCGCACCGCCGTCGTCGCGCTGTTCCTGCTCATCGCCGTCCTGCTGCTGGGCGTGGCGATCTGGCAGGGGATCCGGCGCAAGACCACCCAGGCCGTGGTGGCCGCGGTGTTCGCGGTGGCGGCGCTGGTCGGCTACCTGACCATCGACGAGCTGCCCGAGGGCCTGGTCTCCTTCACCCCGCACCTGATCACGCTGCTGGTGCTGTCGCTGGCCTCCCAGCGGCTGCGCCCACCGAAGGCCGACGGCCTGGTCTACCGACGAGGAGAGCACTAGTGGCCGACATCGACTGGGACGCCCTGCGCGGTGCCGCCCGCGAGGCGATGGGGCACGCCTACGCGCCCTACTCGCAGTTCCCCGTGGGCGTGGCCGGGCTGGTCGACGACGGCCGGGTGGTCACCGGCTGCAACGTCGAGAACGCCTCCTACGGCCTGGGGCTGTGCGCCGAGTGCGGCATGGTCTCCGACCTGGCCCGCACCGGCGGCGGCCGGCTGGTCGCCGTGGCCTGCGTGGGCGGCGACGGCCGGCCGCTGATGCCCTGCGGCCGCTGCCGGCAGCTGCTGTGGGAGCACGGCGGCCGCGACATGCTGATCGAGACCGTCTCGCTGGGCATCGTGCCGATGAGCCAGGTGCTGCCCGACGCCTTCGGCCCCGACGACCTGGTCGCCGCCGCGGAGCGTCAGGCGTGACCGCCCCGTTCGACGCCATCGACGTCATCCGGGCCAAGCGGGACGGCGTGGGCCTGAGCGCCGAGCAGATCCGCTGGGTCATCGGCGCCTACACCGCGGGGCAGGTGCCCGACGAGCAGATGAGCGCGCTGCTCATGGCGGTCTTCTTCCGCGGCATGTCGCCCGACGAGCTGGCCGTGTGGACGCAGTCGATGATCGACTCCGGCGTCCGCAAGGACCTCACCTCGCTGGGCCGCCCCACCGCCGACAAGCACTCCACCGGCGGCGTGGGCGACAAGATCACCCTGCCCCTGGCGCCGCTGGTCGCCGCCTGCGGGGTGGCCGTGCCGCAGCTGTCCGGCCGCGGGCTGGGCCACACCGGCGGCACGCTGGACAAGCTCGAGGCGATCAGCGGCTGGCGGGCCGACGTGCACGAGGAGGCCTACCTGGCGCAGCTGCGCGAGGTGGGCGCGGTGATCTGCGCCGCCGGCAACGACCTCGCCCCGGCCGACAAGCTGCTCTACGCGCTGCGCGACGTCACCGGCACCGTCGAGTCGATCCCGCTGATCGCCAGCTCGATCATGAGCAAGAAGATCGCCGAGGGCGCCGACGCGCTGGTCCTGGACGTCAAGACCGGCTCCGGGGCCTTCATGCGCGACGCCGACGACGCCCGCACCCTGGCCCGCACGATGGTCGGGCTGGGCGAGGCGGCCGGGGTGCGCACCGTGGCCCTCGTGACCGCGATGGACCGCCCGCTGGGCCGCAGCGCCGGCAACGCCGTCGAGGTGGCCGAGTCGCTGGAGGTGCTGGCCGGTGGCGGCCCCGCCGACGTCGTCGAGCTGACCCTGGCGCTGGCCCGGGAGATGCTGGCCGGGGTCGGGCGCACCGACGTCGACCCCGCCGACGCCCTGGCCGACGGCCGCGCGATGGACGTCTGGCGCGCGATGATCAGCGCCCAGGGCGGGGACCCCGACGCGCCGCTGCCGCAGCCGGCCGAGCGGCACGTGGTCACCGCACCGACGACCGGCACGCTCACGAAGCTCGACGCCTACGCCCTGGGCGTGGCCGCCTGGCGGCTGGGCGCGGGCCGGGCGCGCAAGGAGGACCCGGTGTCGGCCGCGGCCGGTGTCGTGTGGACCGCCGGCGTGGGGGAGCAGGTCACCGCCGGGCAGCCCCTGCTGGAGCTGCAGACCGACGACCCGGCCCGCATCGCCCGTGCCCTGGAGGCGCTGGAGGGCGCGATCGGCGTCGACACCGATGACGTCCCCCTGCCCCTGGTCCTGGACCGCATCACCGCCTGATGGTGGAAGGGCCCCCTCGCCCCCCGCCACTCGCAGGCTCGCGGTGGGACCCTGCGAGGGGGCCACAGAAACCTGGAGGACACTGACGCCCCGTGACCCGAACGCCCGCTGCGACCGTCCCCGGCGCGGTGCACCCGAGCACGCCGCTGGACCCGGACGCCGCGATCTCGGTGCGCGGCCTGGTCCGCCGCTACGGCGACCGCAACGCCGTCGACGGCGTGGACCTCGACATCCGGCGCGGGGAGATCTTCGCGCTGCTGGGCCCCAACGGTGCCGGCAAGACCACCACCGTGGAGATCCTGGAGGGCCACCGCCGACGCGACGGCGGTGAGGTGCGGGTGCTCGGCGTCGACCCGGCCACCGGTGACCGGCGCTGGAAGTCCGACATCGGGATCGTGCTGCAGTCCGGCGCCGGGGACAGCCAGCTGAGCTGCCTGGAGCTGCTGCGCGCGCAGGCCGCCTACTTCCCCGACCCGCGCGACCCCGCCGAGGTGCTGGACCTGGTCGGGCTGACCGAGAAGGCCGGGGCCCGGGGCCGCACGCTCTCCGGTGGCCAGCGCCGTCGGCTCGACGTCGCCCTCGGCATCGTCGGCCGCCCTCGGCTGCTCTTCCTGGACGAGCCGACCACCGGCTTCGACCCCGAGGCGCGCCGGCAGTTCTGGTCGCTGATCCGCTCCCTGCGCGAGCTCGGGACGACGATGCTGCTCACCACCCACTACCTGGACGAGGCCGAGGAGCTGGCCGACCGGGTCGGGGTCATCACCCGCGGCCGGCTGGTCGAGGTCGCCGTCCCGGCCGAGCTCGGTGGGCGCGGCACGGCCCCGGCGGTCGTGCACTGGACCGAGGACGGCGCCCGGCGGTCGGCCGAGACCGCCACCCCGACCGCGTTCGTCGCGGAGCTCGCCGCCCGGTTCCCCGGCGAGGTGCCCGACCTGGCCGTGGCCCGCCCGACGCTCGAGGACGTGTACCTGCGCATGATCGGCGAACCCGAATGACCACCGTGGAACGGCCGCTGCCCTCGCTGTTCAGCGTCGTCCGCACCCGGGCCGGGGTCGAGCTCAAGGAGTTCTTCCGGCAGCGCGAGTCCGTCGTCTTCACGCTGTTCTTCCCGGTCATCCTGCTGCTGGCCCTGGGCGCGATCCTCGACTACGACCTGGGCTCCGGGGTCGACTTCCCGCAGTACTTCATGGCCGGGATCATCGCCGTGGGCATCTTCGGCGCGAGCCTGCAGAACATGGCGATCCACATCGCCGGTGAGCGCTCCGACGGCACGCTGAAGAGCCTGTCCGGCACCCCGATGCCCAAGAGCGCGTACTTCATCGGCAAGGTCGTGCAGGTGCTCGCGGTCGCCGTCGCGACGATCGTGATCCTGCTGCTCATCGGCGTCTTCGTGTACGGCATCACCCTGCCGTCCGGGCGCGACTGGCTGACCTTCGCCTGGGTCGCCGCGCTGGGTGCCGCGGCCTGCACGCTGCTGGGCATCACCGTCTCCACCCTGGCCCGCAACAGCCGCTCGGCGTCGGCGACGGTAACCCCGATCGCGCTGGTGCTGGAGTTCATCTCCGGGGTCTTCCTGCCCTTCGACCAGGTGCCGACCTGGCTGCAGACGATCGCCTCGCTGTTCCCGCTCAAGTGGATGGCCCAGGGGCTGCGCTCGGTCTTCCTGCCCGACGAACTCGCGCTGCGCGAGCCGGCCGGCTCCTTCGAGCTGGGTCGGGTCGCGCTCGTGCTGGGCCTGTGGTGCGTCGTGGGCCTGGTGCTGTGCGTGCGCACCTTCCGCTGGCAGGAGCGCGGCGAGGACTGACCGCCCGTGGGCGCGCCCGCACAGGTGGTCAGTACGGTTCCGGCATGGCACTCCCGCTCACCGCCGAGACCCTCGCCCGCGCGCCCAAGGTGCTGCTGCACGACCACCTGGACGGCGGGCTGCGGCCGCAGACGGTGCTCGAGCTGGCCGACGAGGCCGGCTACCGGGAGCTGCCCGCCGACTCGCCCGAGGCGCTGGGCCGCTGGTTCCGAGAGTCCGCCGACTCCGGCTCGCTGCCCCGCTACCTGGAGACGTTCGCGCACACCGTCGCGGTGATGCAGCGGCCCGAGGCGGTGCAGCGGGTGGCCCGCGAGTGCGCGCTGGACCTCGCCGCCGACGGCGTGGTCTACGCCGAGGTCCGGATGGCGCCGGAGCTGCTCACCGCCGGCGGGATGAGCCTGGACGAGGTCGTCGAGGCCATGCTCGACGGGTACGCGCAGGGCAGCCGGGAGGCCGCCGAGGCCGGGCACCCGATCGTCGTCGGCACGCTGCTGTGCGCCATGCGGCAGGCCGACCGCTGGGTCGAGGTCGCCGAGCAGGTCGTGCGGCGCCGCGGCGAGGGCGTGGTCGGGTTCGACCTGGCCGGGCCCGAGGACGGCTTCCCGCCGGACCGCATCCCGGAGGCCATCGCCGTCCTCGACCGCGCCGACGCGCACCGCACGATCCACGCCGGGGAGGCCGCCGGCATCGACTCGATCGTCGCCGCGCTGGACGGCGCCCGGGCCGAGCGGCTGGGCCACGGCGTCCGGATCGCCGACCAGGTGCCCGTCGACGGCCCGCTGGGCCCGGTGGCGGAGCGGGTGCGCGACGAGCAGGTCACCCTCGAGGTCGCCCCGTCGTCGAACGTGCAGACCGGTGCCTACCCCTCGCTGGCCGACCACCCGGTCGACCGGCTGCACCGGGCCGGCTTCGCCGTCACGCTGAACACCGACAACCGGCTGATGAGCGGGGTCTCGGTGACCAGCGAGCTCACCGACGTGGTGGCCACGTTCGGCTGGGGCTGGGACGAGGTGCAGACCGTGGCCGAGCGGGCGCTGCGCGCCGGGTTCGCCGACGACGCCACGCGGGCCCGGATCGCCACCGAGGTGCTCCGGCCGGGCTTCGACGCACTGCGTGGGTGACCCGGGCGAGCAGCGTCACCCTCGCTCGGGAATCTTCTGGGGCCCGGCGCTGCTAACCTGATCGTGCCGGCGCGTGCCGGTCATCCTCCCGGGCGGTCCTGCCCGGGCACAGCGCATCCGTGCAGATCACGCGTCATCGAAGACGGCCGCGATCACCAGTGTGGACGCCGGGTCACCCGGCGGTCAGCATCACCACGGGACGCGCACCGATCTGTATCGGAGTCCCCGCTTGTCCTCGTTCGACTCTGTCGACGCCCAGAACGCCCCCCAGAACGACACGATCGCCGCTGAGGCCGTCGTGGAGGCCCCTGCCTCCGAGATCTCGGCCCCCGAGGCCGAGGTCGCCCCCGAGCCCACCGGCCCGACCTTCGCCCAGCTGGGCCTGCCCCAGCCGCTGGTCACCGCGCTCGAGCGCAAGGGCATCCGCCACCCGTTCGCCATCCAGACCTCCGCGCTGCCCGACGCCCTCGCCGGGCGCGACGTGCTCGGCAAGGCCGCCACCGGTTCGGGCAAGACGCTGGCCTTCGGCCTGCCGCTGCTGTCCCGCCTGGGTGCGGAGCCGGGTCAGGGTCGCCGCGCACCGCGCGGGCTGATCCTGGTCCCGACCCGCGAGTTGGCCCAGCAGGTGCACGACAACCTGGCCCCCCTCGGCCAGTCGATCGGCGTGCAGCTGGCCGCGGTCTACGGCGGCGCCTCGATGTACCGCCAGATCCAGCAGCTGCGCCGCGGCGTGGACGTCCTCATCGCCACCCCCGGTCGCCTGCAGGACCTGATCAACCAGGGCGAGACCACGCTGTCCGAGGTCGTCGTCTCGGTCATCGACGAGGCCGACTTCATGTCCGACCTCGGCTTCCTGCCCGTGGTCAAGGAGCTGCTCGACCAGACCCGCACCGACGGCCAGCGGCTGCTGTTCTCCGCGACGCTGGACGGCGAGGTCGACACCCTGGTCCGCCGCTACCTCAAGGACCCGGCCCGCCACGAGGTCGTCAAGGCCGAGGACAACGGCCCCAAGGCCGAGCACCTGGCCTACAGCGTGTCCTTCCCGGACAAGCTGAAGGTCACCGAGGCGATGGCCGCCCGCCCGGGCCGCATCATCATCTTCGTGCGCACCCAGCACGGTGCCGACCGGCTGGCCGAGAACCTGCAGCACGTCGGCATCAACGCCGAGCCCATCCACGGTGGTCTGCCGCAGGCAGCCCGTCGCCGGGCGCTGGAGGCCTTCACCGACGCCCGCAGCCCGGTGCTGGTCGCCACCGACGTCGCCGCCCGCGGCATCCACGTCGACGACGTGTCGCTGGTCCTGCACTACGACCCGCCGGCAGACCACAAGACCTACCTGCACCGCTCCGGCCGCACCGCGCGCGCCGGTGCCGCGGGTGTCGTGGTCTCCCTGCTGCTGCCCGACCAGGTGGGCCAGGCCAAGCGCCGGTTCCGCCAGGCCAAGCTCGACCCGCCCGTGTCGCGGATCCGTCCGGGCGACGCCCCGATCGCGGAGCTCGTGGCCGGCGGCACGTTCGTCGAGCCGATCGTCCGTCCGGCGCGCTCCTCGAGCCGTCCGGCCGGTTCCTCCGGTGGGCGTCGTCCCTCCGGTGACCGTCCGGGTGGGTACCGCTCCGGTGGTGCCCCCCGTCGTCCCGCCGGCGACCGCGATCGCTCGTACGGAGACCGCCCCTCGGGCGAGCGCTCCTACGGCGACCGGGATCGCTCGGCCGGCGCCCCCTCGGGGGACCGCCCCTCCGGTGACCGCGATCGTTCGTACGGAGGCCGCCCCTCGGGCGAGCGCTCCTACGGCGACCGGGATCGCCCGGCAGGCGGCGACCGCCGTCCCGGTGGGTACCGCGGCTCGGCCGAGGGGCAGCGCTCCTCCGGTCGGCCCGCCCGCCCGGCGCGCTCCTACTGACGGAGGGCCCTGCGCCTCACCCGCACACGTGCGGGTGAGGGCGCGGGGCTGACCGTCCCGCTCACGCGGGACGGGGACGAGCACGAACGGCGACGGCCGGCTCCCGCACTGCGGGGGCCGGCCGTCGTCGTCCGTCCGGGGGGACCCACTGCCGGGGCAGCGGGGTCCGCCGTCAGCGCCGGACGTCGCTCCGCGAGACCAGGGTGGTGGCCACGTCGGCGACCACGTCGTCCCAGGCGGCGGCCAGGGCCGGGGTCTCCTCCGCCGACAGCGGCGCGGTCGGCTCCGCGTCGCCGCGGGCCACCGCCCGGCCCAGCGGGGAGCCGGCGGACAGCAGCTGTTGGACCCGGGGGAGGCCCGCGTACTCGGCGAGGTCCAGGGCGCCCTCGGCCGGCTGCACCAGCACCGCGTGCGTGACCAGACCGCCGGCGCCGGAGGCGACCTCGGCGAGCACCTCGGTCAGCTCGGTGAGGTCGTAGCGGTCCTCGTCGGCCGGCAGCGGCATGACGTCGGTGTCGGCCACCTCGGGCCAGGAGGCGATGTCGCTGAGGTCGTGCCGCTCGTCGCCGGCGCAGAAGCGGGCGAGGTCGACGGGGGAGGGGAAGACGAACACCTGCCCGTCGCGGCCGAGGAAGCGCGCCCGGTCCTCGACGTAGCAGCGCAGGGTCACGCCACTGACGGCCGGGGTGACCAGCTCGACCGGGAGGATGCCCACGGCCTCCCAGAACTCCTGGGCGGCGGCGACGGCCGCCGGGCTGGCGGTCAGGCCGCTGCCGCTGCGGATCGTGCGGATCCCCGCGGTGGCCGCCTCCGCCGGGGCGGCCGCGGTCGAGCCGGCAGCCGGGCGGGCCGCGGGGGCGACGTCGTCCCGGTCGTCGTCGTCCTCGTCCTCGTCGTCCAGGTCGGCGGGCTGGGCGGTGCGGGACTCGGCCTCCTCGGCCGCGGTCGGGTAGTCGTCGACGGAGACGGTGCCGGCCCCGGACCAGTCGAGGTGGTCGTCGAGGTCCTCCAGGACGTCCTCCCAGAGCTCGTCGATCGCGGTGCCCAGCCGGCTCCAGCTCTGCTCGCCGTCGCGGCCGACGTACGCGTCGATGCCCAGCCCCAGGGCCGCGGCCTCGGGGCGGGAGACGAGGTCGGCGACGGCCTCGAAGCCGGTCTCGTCCTCGTCGTCCTCGTCGTCGTCCCCGGTGGCGGCGTCACAGCACTCGGCCAGCCGGCCGACCACGTCCAGCACCGCGGCCAGCTCGTCGACGGCCCAGCGGTCGGGGTTCTCCGCGACGATGTCGTAGACGCCGTCGAGGTCGTAGCGGTGCTCCTCGTCGGGGGTGAGGTCAGCGGCGCCCAGCGTGGAGACGACCGGCCACACCGGGTGGTCGGCCAGGTCGTGGTCGGTGCTGGTGCGGCAGAACGCGGCCAGCGCGGCCGGTGAGGGGAACAGGTGCACCACTGCGGTCGGCCCGGCCTCGGGGTCGTCGTCCGGGCCGGGGTCGACGGTGCTGCCGAGGAAGGCCTGCCACTCCTCGCCGTCCTCCTCCCACGGGGGAGCCCACAGGGTGTAGCCCGTGCGGTCGTCGAGCGTCAGGGCGATGGGGACGATGCTGGGCCTGGCCACCCGCCCATCCTGCCGGGTGACCCTGTGCCGTGCCCACACGGACCCCGGGCCCCGGTGCCAGTGGGCACCGGGGTCCTCCTTCACAGTCCGATCGGGTGCCAGACGCTCTTGGTCTCCAGGAACGGCCGCAGCCGGGACAGGCCCGGGTCGCCCGACCAGTCCGGCTCCTCGGCCGGGGCGCGCAGCACCCGCTTGACCGTGCCGGCGGCCGAGCGCTCCAGCTCCATGGCCAGCGGACCGGCGGTGCCGGCCAGGTCGACCGCGTCGACGTCGGCGTGCTCGGCCAGCCACGGGCCGATCTCCGCGGCGTCCCCGGTGAGCAGGTTGACGACCCCACCGGGGACGTCGGAGGTGGCCAGCACCTCGCCGAGGGTGATCGCCGGCAGCGGCCGGCCCTTGGAGCTGACGACGACGGCGGTGTTGCCGCCGGCGAGCACCGGGGCGAGCACGCTGACCAGGCCCAGCAGGCTGGACCGCTGGGGCGCCAGGACCGCGACGACGCCGGTGGGCTCGGGCATCGAGAACCCGAAGTACGGGCCGGCGACCGGGTTGGTGCTGCCGAGCACGGCGGCGAGCTTGTCGGTCCAGCCGGCGTACCAGACCCAGCGGTCGATGGCGGCGTCCACCTCGGCGCGGGCCTTGGACGACGACAGCCCCTCGCCGGCGGCGACCTCCTCGGCGAACTGGGCGGCGCGGCCCTCCATCACCTCGGCGACCCGGTAGAGCACCTGGCCGCGGTTGTAGGCGGTGGCCGCGGACCACTTCGCGAACGCTCCGCGGGCGGCGACGACGGCGTCCCGGGCGTCCTTGCGGGAGGCCCAGGCGGCGTTGGCCAGGAAGTGGCCGCGGGCGTCGGTCACCTCGTAGGTGCGGCCGGACTCCGAGCGGGGGAAGGCCCCGTTCACGTACAGCTTGTAGGTCTTGCGCACGGTGAGCCGGTCGGACATCAGGCGTCGCCCCTCAGGTACGCGGCCAGGCCCTGCCGGCCGCCCTCGCGGCCGTAGCCGGACTGCTTGTAGCCGCCGAACGGCGAGGTCGGGTCGAACTCGTTGAAGGTGTTGGCCCACACGACGCCGGCCCGCAGCTTCGAGGTGATGGACAGGATCCGGGAGCCCTTCTCCGACCAGACGCCGGCCGACAGCCCGTAGGTGGAGTTGTTCGCCTTGGCCACCGCCTCGTCGGGGGTGCGGAAGGTGAGCACGCTGAGCACCGGGCCGAACACCTCGTCGCGGGCGATCCGGTGGGCGGAGGAGACGCCGGTGAAGACGGTCGGCTTGAACCAGTACCCGCGGGCCGGCAGGTCGCCCTCGGGCTGCCAGCAGGTGGCCCCCTCCGTCTCGCCGAACGCGGTCAGCTCACGGATCCGCGCCAGCTGCTCGGCGGAGTTGATCGCGCCCAGGTCGGTGTTCTTGTCCAGCGGGTCGCCCACGCGCAGGGTGCCGATCCGGCGCTGCAGCGCGGCGACCACCTCGTCGTGCACCGACTCCTGCACCAGCAGCCGGGAGCCGGCGCAGCAGACGTGGCCCTGGTTGAAGAAGATGCCGCGCACGATGCCCTCGACGGCCTGGTCGACCGGGGCGTCGTCGAAGACGATGTTGGCGGCCTTGCCGCCCAGCTCCAGGGTCAGCCGCTTGTGGGTGCCGGCGACCGTGCGGGCGATCGAGCGGCCGACCTCGGTCGAGCCGGTGAAGGCGACCTTGTCCACGTCCGGGTGGCTGATCACCGCCCGCCCGGTCTCCCCGGCGCCGGTGACGATGTTGACCACGCCCGGGGGCAGGTCGGCCTGCTGGCAGACCTCGGCGAACAGCAGCGCCGTCAGCGGCGTGGTCTCCGCGGGCTTGAGGACGACGGTGTTGCCGGTCGCCAGCGCCGGGGCGATCTTCCAGGCCAGCATCATCAGCGGGAAGTTCCACGGGATGACCTGACCGGCCACGCCGAGCGGCCGCGGGGCCGGGCCGAGCCCCGCGTGCTCGAGCTTGTCGGCCCATCCTGCGTGGTAGAAGAAGTGCGCCGCGGCCAGCGGGACGTCGACGTCCCGGCTCTCCCGGATCGGCTTGCCGTTGTCCAGGGTCTCCAGGACGGCGAACTCCCGCGCCCGCTCCTGCAGCAGCCGGGCGATGCGGAACAGGTACTTGCCGCGGTCGGCCGGGCGCATCGGCCCCCAGGTCTTGACGAAGGCCCGGCGGGCGGCGCGCACCGCGCGGTCGACGTCGGCGTCGGAGGCCGTGGCGACCTCGCTGAGCACCTCCTCGGTGGCCGGGTTCAGGGTCGTGAAGGGGGTGCCGGTGCCCTCGGTGAACTCGCCGTCGACGAAGAGCCCGTAGCTGGGGCGCAGGTCGACGATGGAGCGGGACTCCAGGGCCGGGGCGTACTCGAACAGGCTGGTCATGTCAGTCCACGCTCACGTGGTCAGGGCCGCTGTAGTGGCCGGTGCGGAGCTTCTGGCGCTGCAGGAGCAGGTCGTTGAGCAGGCTGGAGGCGCCGAGCCGGAACCAGTCGGGGGACAGCCAGTCCTCGCCGACGGTCTCGTTGATCAGCACCAGGTGCTTGACGGCGTCCTTGGTGGTCTTGATCCCGCCGGCGGGCTTGACGCCGACCTGGCGGCCGGTGGCGGCGCGGAAGTCGCGCACGGCCTCCAGCATCACCAGGCAGACCGGCAGGGTCGCTGCGGGGGAGATCTTGCCGGTGGAGGTCTTGATGAAGTCGCCACCGGCCAGCATCGCCAGCCAGGAGGCGCGGCGGGCGTTGTCCAGGGTGACCAGCTCGCCGGTCTCCAGGATGACCTTCAGGTGCGCCGGCCCGCAGGCCTCCTTGACGGCCACGATCTCCTCGTAGACGTCGAGGTAGCGGCCGGCCAGGAACGCACCGCGGTCGATGACCATGTCGATCTCGTCGGCGCCGTTCGCGACCGCGTCCCGGACGTCGGCGAGCTTGACCGCGCGGCTGGCCCGCCCGCTGGGGAAGGCGGTGGCCACGGCGGCGACCTTGATGCCGGTGCCGGCCAGGGCCTCCTTGGCGACGCCGGCGAGGTCGCCGTAGACGCAGACCGCAGCGACCGCCGGGCAGGCCGGGTCCTCGGGGTCGGGGCGGCGGGCCTTGGCGGCCAGGCTGCGCACCTTGCCCGGGGTGTCCGAGCCCTCCAGCGTGGTCAGGTCGACCATCGAGATGGCGGTGTCAATCGCCCACGCCTTGGCCGTGGTCTTGATCGACCGGGTGCCCAGCACCGCCGTGCGCTGCTGCGCGCCGACGGCGTCGACGCCGGGCAGCCCGTGCAGGAAGGCGCGGAAGGCGGCGTCGGAGCGGGTGACGTCGGCGAAGGGGTCCGGCGGTGTGCCGGCCGGGCCGCCGACCGGGGCCTCACCACCGGCCAGGGCGTCGGGGTCCAGCACGTAGGTCATGCGGGCATTCTCCACCGTTCCGGACCCGGGTCCGGCGCCCACCCGGGTCACGGTCCGGTCGGCGTCCCGTCCCCGGGTGTCGCGGCCGGCCGGGTGACGGCCAGCTCGTCGACCAGCAGGCGGTCGCGGCGCACGTGGCGGCGCCGGTAGGCGATCCGGCTGACCAGGTGCGCGCTGACCGGGGCGGTGAGGAGCTGGAAGAGCGCGACCAGCAGCAGCATCCAGGTCACCGACGACCCCTCCAGCCGGATCGCGGCGCCGGTCATGATCAGCAGCACCCCGACCGCCTGCGGCTTGGTGCCGGCGTGCATCCGGGACAGCACGTCCCGGAAGCGCAGCAGGCCGACCCCGGCGGTGAGGCAGAGGAACGCGCCCAGCAGCAGGCAGGCCATCGCGACGACGTCGGCCACGGAGTCCACGTCGTTCACGGCCGCACCTCCTCGGCGGGGGCGTCGCCGGCCGTCGTGGCCCCCGGCGTGCCGGGGTCGTCGGCCGGCTCGGGCAGCATGCCGCCGACGTAGCGGGCCACCGAGATCGTGCCGACGAAGCCCAGCAGGGCCACCACGACCAGCACCGGGACGACGGTCCGGTCGCGGGTGAGCGCGGCGTAGACGGCCAGCCCGGCGGAGATGATCACCAGCAGCGCGTCGGTGGCGACCACCCGGTCCAGCAAGGAGGGGCCGAGGGCCAGGCGCACGAGCGCGAACAGCACGCCGGTGCCCAGCATCGCGAAGACGAGCACGGAGACGACGGTCATGACGTGGTCCTCTCGTCGAGGGCGGGGGCGGGTGCTGTCGTGGCCGGCGCGGGGGAGTCGAGGGCGGCGATGTCCTCGGCCCGCCCGAACGCGCGCACGACGCGCTCCTCGACGGCGAGCACCGAGGCGCGCTGCCGTTCGACCGCGGCCAGGTCGCGCACCGCCAGCAGGTGCAGCGCGACGGTGCGCTGCTCGCGGTCGAGGTCGATGACGAGCGAGCCGGGCACCAGCGACAGCGACTCGGTGACCAGGGTCAGCAGCAGGTCGGAGTCGGTGCGCAGCGCCACGATGATGATCGCGCCGTCCTCCTGCCGGCCCGGGCGGAGCGCGCCCCAGGCGACCTGGGCGCTGGAGGTGACCAGGTCGAGCACGAAGTGGGCGAGGTAGCGCAGCACCGCGGCCGGGTGGAACGCCGCACCGCCGGTAACCGGGGGCAGCGGGAGCAGCCAGGTGACGGCGATCGCGATGACGGTCCCGGAGATCAGGTTCGCCCAGGACCAGGTGCCCCACAGCAGGTTCCAGACCAGCACCAGGGCCACCAGCAGCGGCACCTGGTCCCGCAGCCGCCGCAGCGCGACGTCGGGGGCGGTCATCGGACCGTCTCCCCGCCGAACACCGACTCCAGGTAGGGCGTGCGGTCGAGCAGGTCCCCGGCGGCGCGGTCGGTGTAGCCGTAGAGCGGGCCGGCGACCACCGTGAGCGCCACGGTCAGCGCCACCATCGCCGAGGCGGCGCCGAGCATCACGCCCGGCAGCGGCCGGTCCGGTCCGGGCCGGGGGTCCAGGTGCCGGTCGCCGAAGCCGTCCTGCGACGGCCCGGTGTCGGTGGCGACGGCGGTGTGCCGGGCCCAGGCCCGGGCCCGGGCCACCGTCCGGGGACGCCGCCTCGTGGCGGTGCTGCCGCCGGGAGCCGGGGCCGGGGTGCCGGCGGTGACCGCGACCGGCTCGGGGGTGGTCTCCGGGCCGGCGTCGGCGGCTGCCGCCGCGGCGGTGTCGGCGCCGGGTGCCTGCACCGCGGGCCGCCAGAAGGCCCGGGTCCAGACCCGGGCGATGGCGACCAGGGTGAGCAGGCTGGTGACGACGGCGCCGCCGACCAGCACCATCGCCGGCCAGCTGCCGTCGGCGACCCCGGCCTCCAGCAGCCCGAGCTTGCCGATGAAGCCCGACAGCGGCGGGATGCCGGCCAGGTTCATCGCCGGCACGAAGAACAGCAGCGCCAGCAGCGGGGAGGAGCGGGCCAGGCCACCGAGCCGGTCGACCGACGTCGACCCGCCTTGGCGCTCGACCAGCCCGGCGACCAGGAACAGCGTGGTCTGGATGGCGATGTGGTGGGCGACGTAGAAGACCGCCCCGGCCAGGCCGGCACTCGTCCCGAGGGCGATGCCGAAGACCATGTAGCCGATGTGGCTGACCAGGGTGAAGGACAGGATCCGGCGGATGTCGGTCTGCGCGACCGCGCCCAGGATGCCGATCACCATGGTGGCCAGCGCCGCCCACATCAGCACGTCGTCCAGCGCCCCGCCGGGGAACAGCAGGGTCTGGGTGCGGATGACGGCGTAGACGCCGACCTTGGTGAGCAGCCCGGCGAAGACGGCGGTGACCGGGGCCGGCGCGGTGGGGTAGCTGTCGGGCAGCCACGCCGACAGCGGGAAGACCGCCGCCTTGATGCAGAAGGCCACGAGCAGCATCGACTGCAGCAGCAGCTGCGTGCCCTCGGGCAGCTCGGCCAGCCGGACGGCGAGCTGGGCCATGTTGACCGTGCCGGTCGCGGCGTAGACGAGCGCGATGGCGGCCAGGAACAGCAGCGAGCTGAGCAGGCTGACCACGATGTAGGTGATGCCGGCCCGGATCCGCGGCGCGGAGCCGCCCAGGGTCAGCAGCACGTAGCTGGCGGTCAGCAGGATCTCGAAGCCGACGTAGAGGTTGAACAGGTCGCCGGCCAGGAAGGCGTTGCTCACGCCGGCGATCAACACCAGGAACGTCGGGTGGAAGATCGACAGCGGCGTCTCCTCGTCGCCGTCGGCCGAGCCCTGGCCCACGGCGAAGACCAGGACGGCGAGGGCCACCGTGCTGGCCACGACCAGCATCAGCGCCGAGAGCCGGTCGACCACCAGCACGACGCCCAGCGGCACCGGCCAGCCGCCGACCGACACCGCGTGCGCGCCGCTCTCGTCGGCCAGCACCAGCAGGGCCACCGACACGGCCAGCACGGCGCTGAGCACCAGGGTGCTGAGCGTCCGCTGGGTCCGCGGGTGCCGGCCGACCAGCAGCGCGCCGGCCGCCCCGAGCAGCGGCAGCAGCACCGGCAGAGGGGTCAGGACGCTGATCACGAGCGGCTCCGCGTCGTCGCGGGCAGGTCCACGTCGTCCGAGGCCGCGACGGGCAGGCTGTCGGCGTGCGCCGCCGGCCGGTCGTCGGGGTCCAGGTCGTCGGGGTCGAGGTCGTCGGCGTCCATCGCCTCGCGGGCGGCGACCCGGCGGTCCTCCTCGTCGACGCCGACCACCTCCTGGCGGACCAGCCGCCAGGAGCGGTAGATCACCGCCAGCAGGAAGGCGGTGATGCCGAAGGTGATGACGACCGCGGTGAGCGCGAAGGCCTGGGGGAGCGGGTCGCTCATCTCCTCGGGTTCGGAGACACCCAGGATCGGCGCCAGGCCGGCCGGGCCTCCGCTGGACAGCAGCAGCAGGTTGGTCGCGTTGCCCAGCAGCAGGAAGCCCAGCAGCACCCGGGTGAGGCTGCGGTCCATCAGCAGGTAGACACCGGCGGCGTACAGGCCGCCGATCACCACGGGCAGGACGACGGTGGGGGTCATCGGACGATCACCTCCTCGGGGGTGGAGTCGACGGGGTCGTCCTCGTCGACCTGGCGGTCCAGCTCTGCACCCAGGCTGCGGAGGACGTCGAGCACGAGGCCCAGCACGATCAGGTAGACGCCGATGTCGAAGAAGAGGCTGGTCACGAGCTTGACGTCGCCCAGCACCGGCAGTGTGGTCTGCAGGATCGCCGTCTGGAGCACCTCGGCGCCCAGGGCGAGCCCGACCACTCCGGTGCCGCCGGCGAACAGCAGCCCGGCGCCCATCAGCAGGCCCGGGTCGACCGGAGCGGCCTCACCGAGCTCGTAGCGGCCGCCGGCCAGGTACCGCAGCACGAGCGCCAGCCCGGCCACCAGTCCGCCGGCGAAGCCGCCGCCGGGCTCGTTGTGCCCGGTGAACAGCAGGTACAGGGAGAACACGACGATCGTGTGGAACAGCACCCGGGTGACCACCTCGAGCACCACCGACCGGCGCTGCGGGGGCAGCGTCGCGCTGGCGGCGAGCCAGCGGTTGCGGGGGGCCCAGCGGGCCGGGGGCGCGGCCGGGGCCTGGCCGGGTGCGCGCTCGACGGTCCCGGTGCGCCGACGCAGGAACACCAGGCTGGCCACGCCGGTGGCGGCCACGACCAGCAGGGAGATCTCACCGAGGGTGTCCCAGGCGCGGATGTCGACCAGGGTGACGTTGACGATGTTCTCCCCGCCACCGAAGGAGTAGGCCTCCGCCGGGTAGTCGACCGACACCGGCGCGGCGGTGCGGGCGGCCAGCGCCACCGCACCCACGGCGGCCATGAAGGCGCCGACGCAGACGGCGATCACGCCGCGGAAGGCGCGCTCACGGGGCCGGTGCCGCTCGGTGATGTCCTTGGGCAGCTTGCGCAGCACCAGCACGAAGGTGACCAGGGACAGCGTCTCGACCAGGAACTGGGTCAGGGCCAGGTCGGGTGCCCCCTGCAGCACGAACAGCACGGCCAGGGCGTAGCCGGTCACGCCGACGACCAGCACCGCCGACAGCCGCTGCCGGATCCGCACGGCCAGCACCGCGGCGACCAGCGCGGTGGCGCCGACCAGGGCCTGGACGGGGGAGTCCCACGCCCGCCACTCGTCGGGCCACGGCGCGCGGAACACCAGCACGCTGCCGGGCAGCGCCAGGACGACGACCAGGATCGTGCCGAGGTAGGCCGGCAGGGAGCCGCGCTGGGTGGTGCCGGTGACCAGCACCGCGAGGCGGTCCAGGCCCTGCATCGTGTTCCAGTAGCCCTCGTCGGCCGACGCCCCGACGGCCAGCCGCTGCTGCAGCCGGGTGACCCGGGCGCGCACGGCGAACAGGGCGGCACCACCGATGACGGTCACCGCGGACAGCGCCAGCGCCGGCTGCAGGCCGTGCCAGAGCGCCAGGTGCTCGGCCTCGGGGGCGATCAGCGGCAGGGCGGCGGCGTGCCCGGTGACCAGCCGGTCGAGCAGCGGGCTGGCCGGTCCGAGCGCGAGCCCGCACAGCGCGAGGACGGCGGGGGCGGTGAGGAACAGCGCGGCCGGCGGGTGGACCAGCTCGGCGGGCTCGGTCGCGGCCAGCCCGGGCTTGCGGGCGAACGCCCCCCAGACGAAGCGGGCCGAGTACGCCACGGTCAGCACCGAGCCGAGCACGAGGCCGGTCAGCACCACGAGCGCCGTCGTCCGGTCGGGGAGCCCGCCGTCGAGCAGGGCGGTGAAGGCCGCCTCCTTGCCGACGAAGCCCAGCATCGGCGGGAGGCCGGCCATGGAGGCCGCGGCCAGCGTGCCGATGACGGCCACCACCGGCAGCCGCCGGCCCAGGCCGGACAGCCGGCGCAGGTCGCGGACGCCGGTGGCGTGGTCGATCACCCCGACGGTGAGGAAGAGGGTGGACTTGAACAGCGCGTGCGCGACGGTCATCACCAGTCCCGCGGCGGCCAGCTCGGCGCTGCCGGCGCCGACCAGGACCATCAGGAAGCCCAGTTGGCTGACGGTGCCGAAGGCGAGCAGGAGCTTGAGGTCGTGCTGGCGCAGGGCGCGGTAGCCGCCCACGAGCATCGTGGCCAGGCCCAGACCCAGCACGATCGGCCGCCAGCCGGGGACCTCGGCCAGGCCGGGGGCCAACCGGGCGACCAGGTAGATGCCGCCCTTCACCATGGCCGCGGCGTGCAGGTAGGCGCTGACCGGTGTGGGTGCCTCCATGGCCGCGGGCAGCCAGAAGTGGAAGGGCACCATCGCCGACTTCGTGATCGCCCCGACGAGCACCAGCACCGTGCCGGCGACCAGGAGCGGGCCGCTGCCCGGGTCGGCGACGACCTCCGAGAGCAGGAAGCTGCCGCTGGCCGAGCCCAGCAGGATCAGCCCGACGAGCATCGCCAGCCCGCCGGCGGTGGTGAGCACCAGCGCCTGGCTGGCGGCGCGCCGCCCGGCCAGCCGGCCGCCCGAGCCGCCGATCAGCAGGAACGAGAAGACGGTCGTGAGCTCCCAGAACACGTAGAGCAGGAGCATGTCGTCGGCCAGGACGAGGCCGAGCATGGAGCCGGCGAAGGCGGTGAGCGTGCCGGCGAACCGGCCCAGGCCCTCGTCGTCGGCCTCGAAGTAGCGCGAGCAGTAGACGAGCACGAGCGCGCCGACCCCGGTGACCAGGGCGGCGATGGTGAGCGAGAGCTGGTCCAGGCGCAGCGTGATCGCCAGGTCCAGGGTGGGGATCCACGAGGTGGTCTCGGTGACCGCGCGGCCGTCGGTGACCGCGGACAACTGCGCCAGCACCCAGACGAAGGCCGCGCCGGGGACCAGGGCCAGCGCCAGGTAGGCCGGCCGGCCCCACCAGCGGACGAGGAGCGGGGCGGCCAGGGCGGCCACCAGGTGCAGGGCGAGCAGTGCGGTCATGCGTCTCCCGGGTAGGACGGGCGGCGGTGAGGCCAGCCTAACAGGGGCTTTCGATTTGTTCGACTTGAGCGATCTGAGCGGCCTATGCTCTCCGCGTGCACTCCGCAGCCGCTGCCGAACACACGGTCGACCCGCCGGCCGACCCCGCCGTCACCGCGCAGCTGACCGAGCTGCTCGCGGCCCTGCCCGCAGGCGTCTCCTGGTCGGCCGGTCCCGGTGGCGGCGACCGGCGGCCGCTGCCGGCCGAGCTGGTCGAGGTGCTGCAGCTCGCCGCGGCCGCCTTGGCCGAGGGGCGGCCGGTCACCCTGTCCTGCCACGAGCCGGTGCTGTCGACCCAGCAGGCCGCGGTGCTGCTGGGCGTCAGCCGGCCCACGCTGGTCCGGCTGCTGGACTCCGGCGTCATCCCCTACGACCAGCCCCGGCGCCACCGCCGGGTGCGGCTGGCCGACCTGCTCGCCTACCAGGACCGCTGCCACCACGCCGAGCGCGCCGCCGGGACCCCGCCGGCATGAGGCAGGGTCCCCGTCGGGGGCCGGGCTCGGCGGTGGGGCCCCTGCAGCGGGGCCGGGACGGCGCGTCGCCAGGGCCGTTACGGTGTGCGGCGTGCAGCTGACCGTCGTCGACCACCCGCTCGCCCGTGCCCGCCTGTCGAAGATGCGGGACGAGCGCAGCGACAACGCCACCTTCCGCGCCGCGCTGCGGGACCTGACGACGTTCCTGGTCTACGAGGCCACCCGCGACCTCGGCGTGGCCGAGGACCAGATCACCACCCCGGTCACCACCACCACCGGCTACCGGCTGGCCAGCCCGCCGCTGATCGTCCCGGTGCTGCGCGCGGGCCTGGGCATGGCCGAGACCGCGCACAGCATGCTGCCGGAGTCGCAGATGGGCTTCGTCGGCCTGGCCCGCAACGAGGTCACCTTCGAGCCCGAGCCCTACATGGCCTCGCTGCCGGCCACGCTGGTCGACCGGCACGTCTTCGTCCTGGACCCGATGCTGGCCACCGGCGGCTCACTGGTGAACTGCTGCACCCTGCTCACCGACCGCGGCGCCACCGACATCACCGTGCTCTGCGCCCTCGCCGCCCCCGAGGGGCTGCAGCGGCTGGAGGAGTCCGGGTTGCCGCTGCGGGTGTTCACCGCCAGCGTCGACGAGCGGCTCAACGAGAACGCCTACATCGTCCCGGGCCTCGGCGACGCCGGCGACCGCCAGTTCGGCGCGGTCTGAACACGACGCAGTGAGCCTCGCAGCGAGCACGAGCATGACCGTGGGTGGACCCGAGAAGGGAGTCTGAGGTGCGCTTCGGCGTCCTGGGCACCGGCTTCTGGGCCCGCACCGTGCACGCGGCGTCGCTGGCCGGGCACCCCGGCGCCGAGCTCGCCGGCATCTGGGGCCGCGACCTGACCAAGGCCCAGGAGGCCGGCGCGGAGTTCGACGTCCCTGGCACCGACGACCTCGACGCGCTGCTGGCCGACGTCGACGCGGTCAGCATCTCGCTGCCGCCGGACGTGCAGGCCCCGCTCGCCGAGCGCGCCGCCGCCGCCGGCAAGCACCTGCTGCTGGAGAAGCCGGTGGCCCTGTCGGTCGCTGCCGCCGACCGGGTGGTCGCCGCCGCCGAGGAGGCCGGCGTGGCCTCGGTCGTCTTCTTCACCAACCGCTACCGGACGGCGACCTCCACCTGGCTGGAGCAGGCCGCCCGGACGACGCTGACCGGCGGCTCGGTCACCTGGCTGGGCTCGCTGGCCGGCACCCCGTTCGACGCCTCGCCGTGGCGGCACGAGCACGGCGCACTGTGGGACGTCGGCCCGCACGCGCTGTCGCTGCTGGTGCCCGCGCTGGGCCCGGTCACCGCGGTCTCCGCCGGCGCCGGGCTGGGCGACCTGGTGCACCTGGTGCTCACCCACACCGAGGGCCGCACGAGCACGGTCACCCTCAGCTCGACCGCGGCCCCGCTGGCGGCCGGCATCGAGTCGTGGGTGCACGGCGACGCCGGCCGGCTGGTGCTGCTGCCGGAGTCCGACACCGCCGTCGACGCCCACCGGGTGGCCGTCGACGAGCTGCAGGCCGCGGCGCTAACCGGGGGTGCGCACCCCTGCGACGCGGCCTTCGGCCGGGACGTCGTCCGGGTGCTGGAGGCCGCGCAGCGGTCGCTGGCCAGCGGCTGCCGGGAGACCGTGGCGGCGTGACCGGCCAGGACGCCTGCCCGCCCCGGACCCCGGCCGCGGGGACACTGGGCGCGTGAGCATCTGGGAGTGGTACGTGCGCCGGGGGCGGATCGACCGGCGCACCTGGTGGCTGCAGTACGCCCTGCCGGTGGCGGCGCTCAGCGTGCTGGCCCTGTTCGCCGACCTGGCGCTGGGCAACACCGACCTGCAGCGGATGGTGGAGACCGGGGTGCCGGACTACGGGCCCTTCGTGCAGGTCGTCGGGCTGCTGACGCTGCCGGCCTCGATCTCCGGTGCGGTCACCCGGCTGCACGACCGCGGGCTGCCGGCCTGGCTGATGCTGATCGTGTTCGTCCCGCTGTTCGGCCAGCTCGCGCTGCTGGGCCTCACCGGCTTCGTCCGGGGCGAGGCCGGCCCCAACCGGTACGGTCCGCCGCCGGGGAGGCCGCCGGCCGGTGCCAGCGAGCACCTGTACGTGCCGCCGACCTGGACCTGACCCGCCCTCGCCCGGGGCCGGCGGTCACCAGCCGGTGAGCTCCTGCAGCCTCGGTGCCAACAGCGGGGCCGTGGAGCGCATGTAGGTCGCCGTCACGTGCTGGCGGTCGAGGAACACCCGGACGTTGCCGACCACGACCGGGCAGGTGTCGTCGGCGCAGAAGAACGACCGGGTGTCCAGCAGGTCCACGCCCGCGGGCAGGCCCGGCGCGACGGTCTCCAGCAGGCCCTCGGTGTAGACCGCGGACGGCGCGATGTCACAGGCGGTCGAGTCCGTGCCCGCCGCGGCCGTGCAGTCCGGCACGTCGTCGGGGTGGCGCGGGCTGTCCCGCATGCCGACCACCCGCAGCCCGGCGTCCGACAGCTGCTGCCATGCGGCGACGAACCCCGGCGGCACGGTCTCCTCGCCGGGGGCGTAGCCGGTGCGGGTGCCCAGGGCGACGACGAGGTCGGGGGCTAGGGAGACGATCGTGGGGACGAGCCCGGCCCGCCAGGTCACGCACTCCTCGTAGCCGGGCCACCCCTCCTCGATGAACTCGGACTCGGTGGACAGGTTGCACCCGCCCCGCACGATCGAGACCACCTGCCACGAGCGGTCCTCGGCCAGGGCGGCGAGCGGCGGGATCCACTGCGCGGCGTGGGAGTCGCCGACCACCACGATGCGCCGCTCGCTGTCGTCGCCGCCGAGCACGCACAGCTCGGTCTCCCCGGGGGCGGTCGGGTCCTCCTGGACGGTGCAGTCCTGGCTGGCCAGGCGCGGCCAGTCGTCCCGGACCACCGACGGTGGCGGCAGGGGGTCCCGCACGGGCACGCCGGCGGCGGCGCTGAGCAACGCGGCGGCGCCGGGGTAGGCCGGGTCGGCGGCCGCAGCGGCGACCCGGGCGGTCTCGCGGTCCAGCCAGGCGACCGTGCCCAGGCCCGAGCCCAGCAGGGGCAGGGTGCACGCCAGCACCACACCGAGCGCGGCGACCGGACGCAGGCGGCGCAGGCCCCGGGTCGAGGGCTGCTCGACCAGCCGGGTGGTGAGGGCCGCCAGCACGCACGACAGCGCGATGACGGCGACGGCGCCGTGGGCCGAGGGGGACTCGCGGCCGGTGTGCACCAGGTAGAGGACCAGCACCGGCCAGTGCCACAGGTACAGGGAGAAGGAGATCCGGCCGAGGTCGCCCAGCAAGGGCAGGGACAGCAGCCGGTGCACGCCCCATCGGCCACCGCCGTCGCCGGCGAGCAGGACCGCCACCGCGCAGGCCACCGGCCAGGCCGCCTGCCACCCGGGGAAGAGCCGCGCGCCGTCGACCAGCGTCCCGCATGCGACGAGGGCGACCACACCACCCCAGCCCAGCGCCGCCGCCAGCCGTGGGCCGGGCCGCGCGTCGGCCAGCAGCAACGCGACCAGCGCCCCCGCGCCGAGCTCCCACAGCCGGGGGAGGGTGGAGAAGTAGGCGACCTGCTGGTCGGCCGCCGTGCTCACCAGCGACCAGGCGAACGAGGCGCCGGTCACCGCGGCCACCCCGGCGACGGCGGCCTGCCGGCCTGTGACCCGCCCGGTCCTGCCGCGGAGCAGGGCGGCCGCGGCCGCGACCACCACAGGGCTGACGACCATGACCTGGAGCTGGATCGACAGCGACCAGAAGTGCTGGAAGGGGCTGGCCGCGGCGTTGCTGGCGCTGTAGTCGACCGCCTCCTGCACGAGGCGGTGGTTCTCCCGGAAGGTCGTCGAGGCGAGCAGGTGCAGGGCGATCTCCCGCCAGCGCGACTGCGGCACCACCAGTGCGCTCACCACGAGCGTGGTGGCCAGCACCAGCAGCGACACCGGCAGCAGCCGGGTCAGCGTCCGGGAGACCGTGGCCAGCACGCCCACCCGTCCGGTGCGGCGGAGCTGGCCCTGCAGGGTGAGGACGAGGAAGAAGCCGCTGAGGACGAGGAAGACGTCGACGCCACCGGACACCCGCCCGCTGAACACGTGGTACCCGACGACGAGGGCCACGGCGAGCGCGCGCAGCCCCTCGATCTCCGTGCGGTGGCGGCGCGTGAGGACCGGCGCCGGCGGGGACTTCTGGTCGAGCAAGGACAAGAGGGACCCTTCGGTGGTGCCGTGCCGTGCTGGTCTGAGAGGGCGGGCCAGAGGCCGGCCCGCGCCCTCAGAGTCCCAGAGCGGTGGACATCTCCGTGCGCAGCCGGTCCAGCTCGTCGGCGCCGCGCCCGCGTGCCGCGGCCACGCCGGCCCGGTCCACCACCGGGACGACGGTCTCCAGGTAGGCCTTGAGCTTGGGCTCGGTCCCGCTGGGCCGCACGATCACCCGCACGCCCTCGCCCCGCAGCCGGACCGCGTCCACCGGGGGCTGGGCGTCCGCGAGGTCGGTGACCTCGACGTCCCGGCCGAGCAGCTGCGCCGGGGGAGCGGCCCGCAGCCGGGCCATCGCGTCGGAGATGCGGGTGAGGTCCTCGACCCGCACCGACAGCTGGCCGGTGGCGTGCAGCCCGTGCTCGACGGCCAGCTCGTCGAGCCGGTCGGTGAGCGTGCGGCCGTCGGCGGCGAGCTCGGCGGCCAGCAGGGCGACGGCGAGGGCCGCGGAGACGCCGTCCTTGTCGTGGGCGACCGAGGGGGTGACCGCGTAGCCCAGCGCCTCCTCGTAGCCGAACACCAGCGGCGCCTGCGCCGAACCGGCCCGGATGATCCACTTGAAGCCGGTCGGGGTCTCCTCGGCCGGCACGCCGTGCGCCCGGGCCAGCTCGCCCAGCAGCGAGCCGCTGACCAGCGACCGGGCGTAGGTGCCGCGCACCCCGCGGCGCAGCAGCCAGTCGGCCAGCAGCACGCCGACCTCGTCGCCGGTCAGCTGCCGGTCGTCGCAGACCACCGAGCAGCGGTCGGCGTCGGGGTCCTCGGCGATGGCCACGTGGGCGTCCACCTGGACGGCCAGGTCGACCAGCAGGTCGACCGCGCCGGGCTCCTCCGGGTTCGGGAAGGCCACGGTCGGGAAGGTCGGGTCGGGCCGGTCCTGCTGGGGGACGGCGTGCAGCGGGGCGAAGCCGGCGGCGTCGAACACCCGGCGGGTGGTCGCCGAGCCGACGCCGTGCATCGCCGTGTAGGCCACGCGCAGCCGCTGCCGGTCGGCCAGCGGCACCCGGCCGGGCTGCAGGGCGTCGACCACGGCCGCGACGTAGTCGGCCTCGACGTCGTCGCCCAGGGTGTGCCAGTCGTCGGAGAGCGGCACCTCGCGGGCCGGGCCGACCGCGGCGATCGCGGCCTCGATCTCCCGGTCGGCCGGCGGCACCAGCTGGGCGCCGTCGCCGAGGTAGACCTTGTAGCCGTTGTCCTGGGGCGGGTTGTGGCTGGCGGTCACCATCACCCCGGCGACGCAGCCCAGGTGCCGGACGGCGAAGGACAGCACCGGCGTCGGCAGCGGCCGGGGCAGCACCTGCACGGCGAAGCCGGCGCCGGCGAGCACCGCGGCGGAGGCGTGCGCGAACTCGTCGGAGCGGTGCCGGGCGTCGTACCCCAGGACGACCCCGCCGCCGGCGTGCCCCTGCGCGGTCAGCCAGGCGCCCAGTCCGGCGGCGGCGCGGGTGACCACGGCGGCGTTCATGCCCGCGGGCCCGGCGCGCAGCGGTCCGCGCAGCCCCGCGGTGCCGAAGGTCAGCGGCCCGGTGAACCGGCGGGCCAGCTCGGGAAGGTCCCCGGCGGCGACCAGCGCCTCGACCTCGGCCCGGTCACCGGCGTGCGCGTCGTCCGCGGCCCAGGCGCGTGCCTGGCCCAGGACGTCGTCCGGCCCGGTCACGGCAGCCGGCTGATCAGCTGGACCAGGAACTGACCGAGCCGGCCGGCGGCCTCCTTGCCCGCGGCGAGGACCTCGCCGTGGTCCAGCGCCTCGCCGGTGATGCCGGCCGCGGCGTTGGTGACCATCGACAGGCCGAAGACCTCGACGCCGGCGGCGCGGGCCGCGATCGCCTCGAGCGCGGTGGACATGCCGACCAGGTCCGCGCCCATCGTGCGCAGCATCCGGATCTCGGCCGGGGTCTCGAAGTGCGGGCCGGGGAGGGCGGCGTAGACGCCCTCGACCAGGCTCGGGTCGATCTCCTGCGCCAGCGCGCGCAGCCGGGCCGAGTACAGGTCGGTGAGGTCGATGAACGTGGCGCCGACCAGCGGCGAGGTCGCGGTCAGGTTCAGGTGGTCGCTGATCAGCACCGCCTGGCCCACGCGGTGGTCGGGTGAGAGCCCGCCGGCGGCGTTGGTGAGCAGCACGGTGCGCACCCCGGCGGCGGCCGCGGTGCGGATGCCGTGCACGACCGGCTGCACGCCGCGGCCCTCGTAGAGGTGGGTGCGGCCCAGGAACAGCAGTACCTTCCGGTCCCCGACGGACACCGAGCGCACCTCGCCGCCGTGCCCGCTGACGGTGGGGGCGGAGAAGCCGGGCAGCTCCCCGATCGGCACGCTGGCCAGCGTCCCCCCGAAGGCGTCGGCCGCGGGCGCCCAGCCCGAGCCCATCACCACGGCGACGTCGTGCCGGCCGCCGAGTGCGGCGGTGAGGTCCTCGGCGGCGCGGGCGGCCAGGACGGTGGGGTCGGCGGGGGAGGGGTTCGGCGAGCTCACGGACCGACGCTAACGCAGGGGGCGGCGCCGTCCCAGCCGTGCCGTCCCGGCAGGTGGTCACTCGGGCGGTGACCTGCGCTTGCGCTGCCTAGACTCCCAGCGTGCAGATCCCCTTCAACGCGTCCGAGCGCACCAGCCTGGGGGTCGAGTGGGAGCTCCAGCTGATCGACCGGGAGACGCGCGCGCTGACCTCGGGCGCGACCGAGATCCTCGCCGAGCTCACGCCCGAGGGCCTCGAGGAGCACCCCAAGGCCAAGCACGAGCTGCTGCAGTCGACGGTGGAGATCATCACCGGCATCTGCACCACGGTCGCCGAGGCCAAGGCCGACCTGGCCGGCACGCTGGCCGAGGTGGTCGAGGCCGCCGACCGCCGTGGCCTGGGCGTGATGTGCGCCGGCAGCCACCCGTTCACGCACTGGAACAGCCAGGAGATCTCGCCCAAGGAGCGCTACGCGCAGCTGGTCGAGCGGATGCAGTGGGTCGTCCGGCGGATGCAGATCTTCGGGGTGCACGTGCACGTCGGCGTCCGCGGGCAGGAGAAGGCGATCCCGATCGTCAACGCCCTCACCACCTACGTGCCGCACTTCCTCGCGCTGTCGGCGTCCTCGCCCTACTGGGGCGGCATCGACACCGGGCTGGCGTCCTCCCGTGCGCTGGTGTTCGAGGGCATGCCGACCGCGGGCCTGCCCCACCAGCTGGCCGGTTGGGCGGAGTTCGAGCAGTACATGGCCACGCTCATCGCCAGTGGTTCGGTGGAGAGCGTCCGTGAGGTGTGGTGGGACATCCGCCCGCACCCGGACTTCGGCACCGTCGAGCTGCGCATCTGCGACGGCCTGACCAACCTCGACGAGATCGGTGCGGTCGCCGCGCTGGCCCAGTGCCTGGTCGAGCGCTTCGACCGCCAGCTCGACCGCGGCGAGACCCTGCCCGTGCCGGCCGGGTGGGTGGCGCGGGAGAACAAGTGGCGTGCCTCCCGGTTCGGTCTGGACGCCTCGATCGTCGTCGACGACGCAGGCACCGTGCGGCCGGTGCGCGAGGCCCTGGACGAGCTGGTCGAGGAGCTGCTGCCCATCGCCGGCGAGCTGGGCTGCGCGGCCGAGCTGGCCGACGTGCGGCGCATCGTGGCCACCGGTGGGTCCGCCGCGCGGCAGCGCGCCGTCGCCGCGGCGCACGGCGGCGCCCTGGAGCCGGTGGTGGACAGCCTGCTGACCGAGCTGCGTGACGGCCTGGCGCCGGTCGAGGGCACGCCGCAGGCGACGGCGGAGTGAGCGGGGACGACGTGCGGACGGCGGGAGCGGACGGCACCGGCCGCCCGGGCGAGGACGCGCGGAGCACGGCGGTCGACGGCTGGTCGCGGGCGCACCAGGCCGAGCTGGTCGCCGTCCGGCGGCACCTGCACGCCCATCCCGAGCTGGGGTTCGCCGAGCACGAGACCACCGGCTTCCTGGAGTCCCGGCTGACCCGGGCCGGGCTGCAGCCGCGCCGGCTCAAGGGCGGCACCGGGCTGGTGTGCGACGTCGGCGGGGACCCGGGCGCAGGCCCCGTGGTGGTGCTGCGCGCCGACATCGACGCGCTGCCGCTGACCGACCTCAAGGACGTCCCGTACGCCTCCACCCGGCACGGGCTCGCCCACGCCTGCGGCCACGACGTGCACACCACGGTGCTGCTCGGCGTCGCCCTGGCGCTGGCCTCGCTCGACGAGCTGCCCGGCACGGTGCGCTGCGTGTTCCAGCCGGCCGAGGAGCAGGTGCCCGGCGGTGGGCTGCAGGTCCTCCAGGAGGGCGTGCTGGCCGGGGCGACCCGGGCGTTCGCGCTGCACTGCGACCCCTCGCTGGACGTCGGGAAGGTGGGCCTGCGCACCGGCGCGATCACCGCCGCCTGCGACCGGGTCGAGGTCACCCTGACCGGTCCTGGCGGGCACACCGCGCGCCCGCAGCTGACCGTCGACCTGGTGCACGCCATGGGCCGGGTGGTCACCGAGGTGCCGGGGCTGCTGTCCCGGCTGGTCGACCCCCGCTCCGCGCTGTCCCTGGTCTGGGGCGCGCTGAGCGCCGGCGTCGCGGCCAACACCATCCCCGAGACCGGCCAGCTGCGCGGCACGCTGCGGGTGCTGGACCGCTCGGTGTGGAGCCAGGCCGAAGAGCTCGTGCGCCGGCTGGTCACCGAGGTCGCCGAGGCCTCCGGCGCGGGCGTGCAGATCGAGTACGTGCGCGGGGTGCCGCCGGTGGTCAACGACCCGCGCAGCGTCGCGCTGCTGCGCACCGCGGCCCTGGAGACGGTGGGCAGCGAGGGCGTGGCGCTGTCGCCGCAGAGCATGGGCGGGGAGGACTTCGGCTGGTTCGCCGAGGCGATGCCGATCGCGCTGGCCCGGCTGGGCACCCACGGCGGTGGCCAGCCGCTCGACCTGCACCGCGGCACCTTCGACGTCGACGAGCGGGCGATCGGGGTCGGGGTGCGGCTGATGGCCCGCACGGCGCTGCACGCGCTGTCCGCCGACGCCGCCGTGGTCGCCGCCGACCACCGGTAGCGTCTGCTCCCTCGCGACCGGAGAGGCAGCACCCACCGATGAGCACCCCCGACCGGCCGGCCCCCGACCACGGTGAGGTGGCCGCCCCCGCGAGCCTGAGCGCGGATGAGCCGACCCACGTGCCGGCCCCGCCGGCGCCGCCCGAGGAGCTCGTGCTGGCCGGTGACTTCCCGGCCGCCACCCGCGCGCAGTGGCGCGACCTGGTGGCCGGGGTGCTGCACAAGTCCGGCCGCGACGTCGACCCGGCCGCGGTCGAGGACGCGCTGCGGCACCCGGTCGCCACGGGGGTGACCGTGGGCCCGCTCTACACCGCCGAGGACGCCGGCGACCTGCCCGCGCTGGCCGGGGTGCCCGGGCAGCCGCCGTTCGTCCGCGGCGCGCGGGCCGGTCGCACCGGCGCCGACACCCCCGCCGGCTGGGATGTCCGCCAGCGGCACGCCGACCCCGACGTCGCCCGCACCACGGAGGCGGTGCTCGCCGACCTGGAGAACGGCGTCTCCTCGCTGTGGCTGGTGCTGGGCGAGGGCGCGGTGCCGGTCGACGCGCTCGGGCAGGTCCTCGCCGACGTCCTGCTGGACCTGGCGCCGGTGACCGTGCAGGGCGGCGTCGCCGCGGCCGAGGCGTTCCTCGACCTGGTCGAGGGGCGCACCGACCTGGCCGCGGGCGGCTGCCTGGGCCTGGACCCGCTGGGCGTGCAGGCCGCGACCGGGCAGCCGCAGGACCTCGGCGCGCTGGCCGCGCTGGCCCGGCGCGCGCAGGCGCACCCGGGCCTGCGGGCGGTCGTCGCCGACGGGACGGTGTTCGCGGCCGCCGGCGGTTCCGTGGTGGAGGAGCTGGGCTGTGCGACCGCCGCCGGGGTGGCCTACCTGCGGACACTGACCGAGGGCGGGTTCACCGTCGACGAGGCGTTCGGGCAGCTGGAGTTCCGGCTGTCGGCCGGCGCCGACCAGTTCACGACCATCGCCGCGCTGCGCGCCGCGCGCCGGCTGTGGGACCGGGTGGGCGAGGCCAGCGGGGCGTCCCCGGCGGCCCGGGCACAGCGCCAGCACGCGGTGACCTCCGACGTGATGGTCACCCGGCACGACCCGTGGGTGAACATGCTGCGCACGACGGTGGCCTGCTTCGCCGCCGGCGTGGGCGGCGCCGACGTCGTCACCGTGCAGCCCTTCGACGCAGCCCTCGGCCTGCCCGACGCCTTCGCCCGGCGGATCGCCCGCAACACCTCCAGCCTGCTGGTCGAGGAGGGGTCGCTGGCCCGCGTGCTCGACCCGGCCGGCGGCTCCTGGTACGTCGAGTCGCTCACCGCCGCGCTGGCCGAGGCGGCCTGGGCGTGGTTCACCGAGATCGAGCGCGCCGGCGGGCTGGCCGCCGCGCTGTCCAGTGGCCTGGTCGCCGAGCGGCTCGCCGCCGCCTGGGCGCAGCGGGCCGACCGGGTCGCACACCGCACCGACGCGATCACCGGGGTGAGCGAGTTCCCCGACCCCGCCGGGGTGCTGCCCGTGCGCCGTCCCGCCGCGGTGCCGCCGTCCGGGGGGCTGCCCCGGGTGCGCGCCGCGGCCGCGTTCGAGGACCTGCGCGACCGGGTCGAGGCGCTCGAGCCCCGCCCGGCGGTGTACCTGGCGACGATCGGTCCGGCCGCCCGGCACACCGCCCGCGCGGGCTTCGCCGCCAACCTGTTCGCCGCCGGCGGCCTGGCGACCCCGACCGGCGACGGCGCGAGCGGTCTCACCGGCACGACGGTGGCCTGCATCTGCGGCACCGACCGCGACTACGCGACCTCGGCCGCGGACCTGGCCGCCGAGCTGCGCGCCGCCGGCGCCACCCAGGTCTGGCTGGCCGGCACCGCCGAGGTCGACGGCGTCGACGGCCACCTGCACACCGGCTGCGACGCCCTGACGGTCCTGACCACTGTGGTCGACCACCTCCGAGGGGCGGAAGTGGCCACTTCCGCCCCTCGGGGACGCGAGGAGGAGCGATGAGCGCGATCCCCGACTTCGGCGGGCTGGAGCTGGGCACCCCGGCGCCCGGCGTCGCGGACTGGGCCGCCGAGTACGAGCGGGTGACCGGCCACCCCGCGGCCGAGGCGACCTGGCGGACGCCGGAGGGGATCGACGTCCCGCCGCTGGCGACCGCGGCCGACCTGGCCGGCGCCGACTTCCTCGACACGCTCCCGGGCGTCCCGCCGTTCCTGCGCGGGCCCTACCCGACGATGTACACGACCCAGCCCTGGACGGTGCGGCAGTACGCCGGGTTCTCCACCGCCGCGGCCTCCAACGCCTTCTACCGGCGCAACCTCGCCGCCGGGCAGAAGGGGCTCTCGGTCGCCTTCGACCTGCCCACCCACCGCGGCTACGACTCCGACCACCCGCGCGTGGTCGGCGACGTCGGCATGGCCGGGGTGGCGATCGACTCGATCCTGGACATGCGGCAGCTCTTCGACGGCATCCCGCTGGACCGGATGAGCGTGTCGATGACGATGAACGGCGCCGTCCTGCCGGTGCTCGCGCTCTACGTGGTCGCCGCGGAGGAGCAGGGGGTGGCACCGGAGCAGCTCACGGGGACGATCCAGAACGACATCCTCAAGGAGTTCATGGTCCGCAACACCTACATCTACCCGCCGGGCCCCTCGATGCAGGTGATCAGCGACATCTTCGCGTTCACCTCGGCCCGGATGCCCCGGTACAACTCGATCTCCATCTCCGGCTACCACATCCAGGAGGCCGGGGCGACGGCCGACCTGGAGCTGGCCTACACCCTCGCCGACGGCGTCGAGTACCTGTCCGCCGGCCGGGGCGCGGGGCTGGACGTCGACGCGTTCGCCCCGCGGCTGAGCTTCTTCTTCGGCATCGGCATGGACTTCTTCATGGAGGTCGCCAAGCTGCGGGCCGGGCGGCTGCTGTGGGCCCGGCTGGTGCGCGAGGCCGGCGGCACCACCGCGAAGTCGATGTCGCTGCGCACCCACTGCCAGACCTCGGGCTGGTCGCTGACCGCGCAGGACGTCTACAACAACGTCGTCCGCACCTGCCTGGAGGCGATGGCCGCCACCCAGGGCGGCACGCAGTCGCTGCACACCAACGCCCTGGACGAGGCGCTCGCGCTGCCCACCGACGCCTCGGCCCGGATCGCCCGCAACACCCAGCTGCTGCTGCAGCAGGAGTCCGGGACGACGCGGGTCATCGACCCGTGGGGCGGCTCGGCGCACGTCGAGCGGCTCACCCGCGACCTGGCCCGGCGCGCCTGGGGGCACATCGAGGAGGTCGCCGCGCACGGCGGCATGGCCCGGGCCATCGACGACGGCATCCCGAAGCTGCGCATCGAGGAGGCCGCCGCGCGCACCCAGGCGCGGATCGACTCCGGCCGGCAGCCGGTGATCGGGGTCAACCGCTACCGGGTGGAGACCGACGAGCCGGTCGAGGTGCTGCGGGTCGACAACGCCGACGTGCTGGCCCAGCAGCGGGCGCGGCTGGCCGAGCTGCGGGCCACCCGCGACCCCCGGGCCGTGGAGGACACCCTGCGCCGGCTCACCGACGCCGCCCGCGCCGCCGCCGAGGGCCGCCGCGGGCCGGGCCTGGCGCAGAACCTGCTGGCGCTCGCCGTCGACGCGGCCCGGGCGAAGGCCACGGTGGGGGAGATCTCCGACGCGCTGGAGGCCGTCTACGGGCGGCACGCCGGCCAGGTGCGCACCATCTCCGGTGTGTACCGCGACGAGGCAGGCAGCGACGGCGCGGTGGCCGAGACCCGGGCCCGGGCGGCCGCGTTCGCCGAGGCCGAGGGCCGGCGGCCGCGGATCCTGGTGGCCAAGATGGGCCAGGACGGCCACGACCGCGGGCAGAAGGTCATCGCCACCGCCTTCGCCGACCTCGGCTTCGACGTCGACGTGGGCCCGCTGTTCTCCACGCCGGAGGAGGTCGCCCGCCAGGCCGTCGAGGCCGACGTGCACGTCGTCGGCGTCTCCTCGCTGGCCGCCGGGCACCTGACGCTGGTGCCCGCGCTGCGCACCGCGCTGGCCGAGCTCGGCGCCGACGACGTCCTGGTCGTGGTCGGCGGCGTCATCCCGCCCGACGACGTCCCGACGCTGAGGGAGATGGGCGCGGCCGCGGTCTTCCCGCCCGGCACCGTCATCGCCGACGCCGCGCAGGAGCTGCTGACCACCCTGTCCGCGCGCCTGGGCCACTGAGGGGCGAGAGTGGCCACTTCCGCCCCCGGGGGGGCGCCGGTCGACGTGCCGGCGCTGGTCGACGGGGTGCTCGCCGGGGACCGGCGGGCGACGGCGCGGGCGATCACGCTGGTGGAGTCCACCCGCGGCGACCACCGGGACGCCGCCCAGGAGCTGCTCGGCGCGCTGCTGCCGCACGCCGGGCGAGCGCGGCGGGTGGGCATCAGCGGCGTTCCCGGGGTGGGCAAGTCCACCTTCATCGACACCCTCGGGACGACGCTGACCGCGGCCGGCTCCCGGGTGGCGGTGCTGGCCGTCGACCCGTCGTCCACCCGCTCCGGCGGCTCGATCCTCGGCGACAAGACCCGGATGTCGCGGCTGGCGGTCGACCCGCGCGCCTTCATCCGGCCCGCGCCCACCGCCGGCACGCTCGGCGGGGTCGCGCAGGCCACCCGGGAGTCGATGGTGGTCGTGGAGGCCGCCGGCCACGACGTCGTCCTGGTCGAGACCGTGGGCGTCGGGCAGTCGGAGGTGACCGTCGCGGAGATGGTCGACACCTTCCTGTTCCTCACCCTGGCCCGCACGGGCGACCAGCTGCAGGGCATCAAGCGCGGCATCCTCGAGATCGCCGACGTCATCGCGGTCAACAAGGCCGACGGGCCGGGGGAGGCCGACGCCCGCCGGGCCGCCCGGGAGCTGGCCGGTGCGGTGCGGATGCTGCGCGGGGCCACCGACTCTGTGCCGGTGCTCACCTGTGCCGGGCTCACCGGCGCGGGCGTGCCCGAGGTGTGGGCCGCGCTGGTGGACCACGCCGACCGGCTGCGCGGGTCCGGGGCGCTGGACCGGCGGCGCGAGGAGCAGCAGGTGCGGTGGATGTGGCAGCTCGTGCGCGACGAGCTGGACCACCGGCTGCGCACCCACCCGGCCGTGGCGGCGCTGGTGCCCGAGCTCGAGGCCGGCGTGCTCGACGGGGGGCTGCCCCCGGCCCGGGCCGCTGCGCGGCTGGTGGCCGCCTTCACCGCGGGCCTGTCCGGGGAGCGTGACCGGGCTCCGTAAGGTCGCTGCGACCAGGAGCGCCGAGCTCCTCACCGGAGTGGAGATCAACAGCGTGCGTGTCCTGGTCGTGTCCCCGACGTACGACGAGATCGACAACATCGGGACGCACGTCACCGCCGTCCTCGCCCGGCCCTCGGCGCCGGACGTGCTGGTCGTCGACGACGGGTCACCCGACGGCACCGGGGCCGCCGTCCGCGAGCTGGCCGCCGCCCACCCCGGCCGGGTCCACCTCATCGAGCGGTCCGGGAAGCTCGGGCTGGGCTCGGCCTACGTCGCCGGGTTCGGCTGGGCGCTGGCGCAGGACCGGTTCGACGTCGTGGTGCAGATGGACGTCGACGGCTCCCACGACCCGGCCTCGGTCGACGACCTGCTGGCCCGCACCGCCGACGCCGACCTGGTGCTGGGCTCGCGCTACGTGCCCGGCGGCGCGGTGGCCGACTGGCCGTGGCACCGACGAGCGCTGTCCTCGTTCGGCAACCTCTACGCCCGCACCGTGCTCGGACTGCAGGTCCAGGACCTCACCGGCGGGTTCAAGGCGTGGCGGACCGCCCTGCTCGCCCGGCTCGACCTCGACGTCGCCACCTCGGAGGGCTACGCCTTCCAGATCGAGACGACGTCCCGCGCGCTCGCGCTGGGTGCGGTCGTGACCGAGGTGCCGATCGTCTTCCGCGACCGGCAGTTCGGGGAGTCCAAGATGGCCCCGGCGATCGCCGTCGAGGCGGTCACCGCGGTCTGGCAGATCCGCCGGCGGCGCACCCGGGTCTGAACGTCGCGGGCCCGCGCCGGCTCAGCCGGTGACGGACCGGCAGTCGCGGTGGCGCAGCTCGGTCAGGTAGTCGTCCGGGGCGCCGGCGGCCTCGGCGGCGTCGGCGATCGCACCCAGGTACCGCGCCGAGGGCAGCCCGCCCTCGAAGGCGTCCAGGGCGTAGGCGTAGGCCACCACGTCACCGGCCAGGGTGTGCACCCGCAGCCGCACCTTGCGGTACAACCCGTGGTCGGCGCCCTCCCAGGCGTCCAACGCCGTCTCGTCGGCGGCGGTGAGGTCGTAGAGCGCGACGAACACCCCTGGCGCCCCCTCGTCGGGCACCAGGGTCGCGAGCGCACCCTCCCAGCCGACGTCCTCGGCCCCGAAGGTCAGCCGCCAGCCGGGGATCCAGCCGGTGCCGGAGAACGGTGAGGACGGGCAGCGCTGCAGCATCTGAGCGGGGTCCATGTTCGACCCGTACGCGGCGTAGAGGCCCATCCTCGGGAGCCTAGCCAGCGCCTCCACGGCCGGTCCGCGTCGGTGGCCGACAGGTGCGCGGAACCGGGGGACAATGGCCGGGCAACCCCTCGTCCCCGTTCGGAGAAGGAACCATGACCCGCATCGTGATCATCGGCGGTGGCCCGGCCGGCTACGAGGCCGCGCTCGTCGCCGCCTCCCTGGGTGCGGACGTCACCGTGGTCGAACGCGACGGCATCGGCGGGGCCAGCGTGCTCACCGACTGCGTCCCATCGAAGACCTTCATCGCCTCCGCCGGCGCGATGACCTCGGTCCGCGACTCCGCCGTCCTGGGGCTGCGCGGCACCGACCTGGACACCGTCAGCATCGACCTGGCCGCGGTCAACCAGCGGATCAAGGGCCTGGCGGTGGCGCAGTCCGCCGACATCCACGCCCGGCTTGAGTCCGAGGGCGTCCGCGTCGTCCTCGGGCAGGCCCGGCTCGCCGACCAGGAGCCGGGGCTGGCCGCCCACCGGGTGCAGGTCCTCGACGCCGACGGCGGCGTGGCCGAGGAGGTCGCCGGCGACGTCGTGCTGCTGGCCACCGGCGCCGACCCCCGCGTGCTGCCCGGCGCCGAGCCCGACGGCGAGCGGATCCTGTCCTGGCGCGACGTCTACGACCTCGACGAGATGCCCGACCACCTGGTGGTCGTCGGCTCCGGCGTCACCGGTGCCGAGTTCGCCTCCGGCTACCTGGAGGCCGGCGTCCCGGTGACCCTGGTCTCCTCCCGCGACCAGGTCCTGCCCGGCGAGGACGCCGACGCCGCCGCCGTGGTGGAGAAGGTGTTCCAGTCCCGTGGTGGGCGGATCGCCGAGCGCGGCCGGGCCGAGAAGGTCGAGCGCACCGAGAAGGGCGTGCGGGTCGAGCTCACCGACGGCCGCGTCGTCGAGGGCTCGCACGCGCTGATGACCGTGGGCACCGTGCCGAACACCGAGGGCCTGAACCTGGAGGCCGCCGGGGTCGCCGTCACCCGGTCCGGGCACATCGTCGTCGACCGGGTCTCCCGCACGTCGGTGCCGGGCATCTACGCCGCCGGCGACGTGACGGGTGTGTTCCAGCTGGCCTCGGTCGCGGCCATGCAGGGCCGGATCGCCATGTGGCACGCCCTGGGCGAGGCCGTCGCGCCGATCCGGCTGAAGACGGTCGCGGCCAACGTGTTCACGCACCCGGAGATCGCCACCGTGGGCGTGCAGGAGGAGTCGCTCACCGAGGGCGCCGACGTCGAGGTGATCCGGCTGCCGCTGGCCACCAACGCGCGGGCCAAGATGGGCGACCTGCACGACGGGTTCATCAAGCTCTACGCCCGCCGCTCCACCGACGTCGTCATCGGCGGCGTCGTGGTGTCCCCGGGGGCCTCGGAGCTCATCCTGCCCATCGCGCTGGCGGTCACCAAGGGGCTCACCGCCGGCGACCTGGCGCAGACCTTCGCCATCTACCCGTCGCTGTCGGGCTCCATCACCGAGGCCGGCCGCCGGCTGATGGGGATCGAGGACGAGCACAGCTGAGCCGGGGTCCGGCCACCCAGGTGGGTGAGCGGACTCCACTCCGGACCCACTCCGGTCGATGGAGACGGTGACCGCCTGACCTGCCCGGCCCCTCGGGCACGGTCGGCGGCCTACCGAGGAGTACGCCCGTGCCGCTGCCCGTGCCCCGCACCAGGTCCCTGCTGTCGCTCGCCCTGGCCGGTGCGCTGACGTTCCCGCTGCTCGCGGTCGCGCCCGCGAGCGCCGAGGAGGGCCCCGCGCCGTCCTCGGCCGCTCCGGCGTCCCCGTCGGACGGCGAGCTGACGGCGGTGAGCGCCATCGTGGTCACCGCCGACTCCGCCGAGGTCGTCACCCGGGAGGTGCCGGCCGAGGACGTCGCGGCGGTCACGGCCGAGCTGAACGCCCAGCCGGGCGTCGTCGACGTCTCGGTGGACACCCCGGTCGAGATCGCCGGGACCGACGACCTCTACCGGTACGAGCAGTGGGCGCTCGCCGACCTGGGCCTGGACAGCCTGCCGGTGAACGCGCCCGACGGGTCCGACCAGCTCGTCGCGGTGCTGGACACCGGTGTCCTCGCCGCCCACGAGGACCTGCAGGGGCGGGTCCGGTGCGACCTCGGTGCCGACTTCGCCTCGGACGCCGCGACCGTGGACCCGGCCGGGACGGGCTGCGTCGACCCCGACGGGCACGGCACCCACGTGGCCGGCCAGATCTCGGCGGTGTCCGGGAACGGTCTCGGGATCGCCGGGGCGAGCGCGGCCGAGGTCATGCCCGTCCGGGTGCTCAACGCGTCCGGTCAGGGCACGTCCGCCAGCGTGGCGAGCGGCATCTTCCACGCCGTCGACCACGGCGCCGACGTGATCAACATGAGCCTCGCCGGGCCGTACAACTCCAAGTACGACACCGCGGTGAGGTACGCCGTGGACCGCGGCGTGGTGGTGGTGGCCGCCGCGGGGAACAACCGCGACGAGGGCAACCTGGTCAACTACCCGGCCGCCTCCCCGGGCGCCATCGCAGTGGCGGCGACCGACCAGATGCGCGAGTCCGCCTACTTCTCCTACTCGGGACCGACCAACCTCATCGCAGCCCCTGGGTGGAGCGTCCTCTCCACCGACCCCTGGTACGACTACACCTACCGCAGCGGCACCTCCATGGCCGCGCCGCACGTCGCCGCCGTCCTGGCCCGGTACCGGCAGGCCCACCCGACCGCCACGCCGGCGGACGTCCGGGCGGCGGTCGTCGCCACGGCCATCGACCTCGAGGTGCCCGGCTTCGACGACAACACCGGGTACGGGCTGATCGACGGGTACGAGCTGCTGACGGGGCAGGAGGCGCCGCCGGCCGCCGGGGCGCCGACGGCACCGGCCGGGATCTCGACCGTGCCGGGCGACCGCCGGGTGGAGGTGTCGTGGTCGGCCGCCGACCCGAACGGCAGTCCGGTCACCGGCTACACGGTCACGGCCACACCGGGCGGTGCCACCGTCCGGACGGACGGGGCGACGACGGCGACGCTGACCGGGCTGACCAACGGCACGACCTACACGGTCGAGGTGACCGCCACCAACGCGGTGGGCACCGGCCCCGCAGCCGCCTCGGGCACGTTCGTGCCCCGGGCCGCCAGCCCGATCGACCAGGCGTGGGCGTTCCACGGTGGCCCCTCCGGGCTGCTCGGCGACGTCGCGGGCACCGAGGTCTGCGGGCTGCGTGACGCCGGCTGCTTCCGTGCCTTCCAGCGCGGCAGCATCTACTGGTCGGTCGGGACGGGTGCCCGGGTGGTGCTCGCCGGCGCGGTGGCCGACCGGTGGGCCCGGGCGGGCTGGGAGAACGGCGCGCTGGGCTGGCCGGTGTCGGACACGACCTGCGGGCTGCCGGCGAGCGGCTGCTTCCAGCAGTTCCAGGGCGGGTCGGTGTACGTGAGCTCCGGGTCGCCGGCCACGGTGGTGACCGGTGCGCTGCGTGACCGGTGGAGTGCTGCGGGCTGGGAGCGCGGGCCGCTGGGCTACCCGACCGCCGACCAGGTGTGCGGGCTGCGGGACGGTGGCTGCTTCCAGCGGTTCCAGCACGGCGCGCTCTACGGGTCCAACGCCACCGGTGCCCGGCTCGTGCTGGCCGGGCCGGTCGCGGACCGGTGGGCCCGGGCGGGCTGGGAGAACGGCGTCCTGGGCTACCCGACGGCCGACCAGGTGTGCGGCCTGCCGGCGGGCGGCTGCTTCCAGCAGTTCCAGGGCGGGTCGGTGTACGCGAGCTCCGGGTCGCCGGCCACGGTGGTGACCGGTGCGCTGCGTGACCGGTGGGGTGCTGCGGGCTGGGAGCGTGGGCCGCTGGGCTACCCGACCGCCGACCAGGTGTGCGGGCTGCGGGACGGCGGATGCTTCCAGCGGTTCCAGCACGGATCGGTCTACCGGTCCAACGCCACGGCGGCCCGGGTGGTCCTCGACGGCGCGGTCCGCGACCGGTGGGGCGCGACGGGCTGGGAGAACGGCGTCCTGGGCTACCCGACGGCCGAGCAGGTCTGCGGGCTGCCGGCGGGCGGCTGCTTCCAGCACTTCCAGGGCGGCTCGGTCTACGTCAGCTCCGGGTCCCCGGCCACGGTGGTCACCGGCGTCCTGCGCGACCGGTGGGGCGCCTCGGGCTGGGAGCGCGGGCCGCTGGGCTACCCGACGGCGGCCCAGGTGTGCGGGCTGCGCGCCGGCGGCTGCTTCCAGCAGTTCCAGGGCGGGTCGGTCTACTGGTCCCCGGCCACCGGGGCGCACCCGGTCCAGGGCGACCTCCGCACCCGCTGGGGGCAGCTGGGCTGGGAGAACGGCCAGCTCGGCTACCCGGTCGCCGGGGTCGTGGTGCTGTCCAACGGCGACACCTCGCAGCGCTTCCAGGGCGGGACGCTCCACCGCACGGCCGGCACCGGGGTGGTCCGGGTCCTCTGAGACCCGGACGCGGGTCCCGGGGGCAGGGGTGCCCCGGGACCGGTGAGGGCCGCCACGTCCGACTCCGGGGTCGTGGTGCCGATGCAGGACACGGTCCCCTTCCCCCAGGAGTCGTCGTGCGCGTCCTTCACCGTCCGTGGTCCCGACGGGGCACCCTCACCGGTGCCGCCGTCCTGCTCGCCGCAGCCCTGCCGCTCGCCGTCGCACCACCGGCGTCGGCAGTGGACGGCCCGGTCGCGGCAGGCAGCACCGTCGTGGGGGAGCTGGTGCAGGGCTACGCCGACCCCGGTCCGGAGGAGCACCACGAGGCGGGCGGGGACGACGCGCACGGCGGGCTGCTGAGCTGGGTGCAGACCGGTGCCACCGCAGCCGTGCGGGTGCCCACCGACGACGTGGCCGCGCTCGATGCCGGCGACACCGTGCGGGTCACCCTGGGCGGGCAGGTGCGCGACGAGGGCGTCACCGAGGCCGGTCTCGCACCGGCGCGGGACGTGCTGTCCGCCGCCGTGGTCGCCCCGGCGGAGCCCGGCGTGACGGCGTCCGCGGTCGGCCAGCAGGTGACGGTGGTGATGCTGCAGCCCGCCGGGAGCAGCAGCCAGCGGGCCGCGGACCCCACCACGCTCGCCGACGTGGTGGCTGCGGTGAACGGCCCGGTCGGCGACTTCTGGGCCCGGCAGAGCGGTGGCGCGGTGCGGTTCGCCGTCACCGCCGCCCACGACTGGACGACGACCGACGCCACCTGCAGCGCGCCCTTCGCGCTGTGGGACGCAGCCGCCCAGGTGTCCGGGTGGACCCCCGGGCCCGGCCGGCACCTGCTGGTGTACGTCCCGGCCGGCGCGCCGGGCTGCGCCTACGGCATGGGCACCGTGGGCATCTCGCTGGACGACGGCGGACTGGCCTACGTGCGGTCGACCGCCACCTCGGTGATCGCCCACGAGTTCGGCCACAACCTGGGGCTGGGGCACTCCTCGGCGGTCCAGTGCGACGGCGCCGTCGAGTCCGGTGAGTGCCTGGTCGCCGCCTACGGTGACCACTACGACGTCATGGGCGTCTCCTGGGGCCCGGTCGGCAGCCTGAACCGGGTCCAGGCGGCGCTGCTGGGCCTGCTGGACGGCGCCGGCGTCGCCGAGGTGAGCGCGCCCACGGAGGTGACCCTGACCCCCGTCTCGGCGGGCTCGGGTGTCCGCGCGGCCCGCTACGCCGACCCGGTGAGCGGGGAGGTCTACTGGCTGGAGTACCGGGCAGCGAGCGGCCAGGACGCCTGGCTCGACGACGCCACCGCGAACTGGCTGCGGCTGCAGGCCGGGGTGACCGCCCGGGTCGAGAACAGCGGGGACGACACGTCGCTGCTGCTGGACGCCACCCCCTCGCCCCGGTCGGGCTGGACTGAGGACCGCACCACGGTCCTCCCCGTCGGCGTGTCCGTGCCGGTGGGCGGGGAGGGACTGCGGGTGACCGTCCTGCGGCAGACCGCGACGGCCGCCGTCGTCCGGGTGGCCGCCGAGGTGTCGCCGATCGAGCAGGTGCACCGGGCCAGCGGTGGGGCAGCGGGGCCGCTGGGCGCAGCGACCGCGGTCGAGCGGTGCGGTCTGCGCGACGGCGGCTGCCTCCGGACGTACGAGCGCGGCAGCATCTACTGGTCGCCGGCCACGGGCGCCCGGGTGGTGCTGGCCGGGCCGGTCGCGGACCGGTGGGCCCGGGCCGGTTGGGAGAACGGCGCGCTGGGCTGGCCGGTGGCCGACGCCACCTGCGGGCTGCGCGACGGCGGGTGCTTCCAGCACTTCCAGGGCGGCTCGGTCTACGTCAGCGCCGGGACCCCGGCCACGGTGGTCACCGGCGCGCTGCGCGACCGGTGGGCCGCGTCGGGCTGGGAGAACGGCCCGCTGGGCTACCCCACGGCCGACCAGGTGTGCGGGCTGCGCGACAACGGCTGCCTCCAGCGTTTCCAACAGGGTGCGCTGTACTCCTCGCCGGCCACGGGTGCCCGGGTGGTGCTCGCCGGGGCCGTGGCCGACCGGTGGGCCCGGGCGGGCTGGGAGAACGGTGTCCTGGGCTGGCCGGTGTCGGACACGACCTGCGGGCTGCCGGCGAGCGGTTGCTTCCAGCACTTCCAGGGCGGCTCGGTGTACGTGAGCTCGGGGTCCCCGGCCACGGTGGTCACCGGTGCGCTGCGCGACCGCTGGGGCGTCTCGGGCTGGGAGCGCGGGCCGCTGGGCTACCCGACGGCCGACCAGGTGTGCGGCCTGCGGGACGGCGGCTGCTTCCAGCAGTTCCAGAAGGGCGCGGTCTACCGGTCCACCGCCACCGGTGCCCGCCTCGTGCTGGCCGGGCCGGTCGCGGACCGGTGGGCCCGGGCCGGCTGGGAGAACGGCGCCCTGGGCTACCCGACGGCCGACGCCACCTGCGGGCTGCGCGACGGCGGGTGCTTCCAGCACTTCCAGGGCGGCTCGGTCTACGTCAGCGCCGCGACCCCGGCGACCGTGGTCACCGGCGTGCTGCGCGACCGGTGGGTCGCCTCGGGCTGGGAGAACGGCTCGCTGGGCTACCCGACCGCCGACCAGGTGTGCGGGCTGCGCGACGGCGGCTGCTTCCAGCAGTTCCAGGGCGGGTCGGTCTACTGGTCACCGGCCACCGGGGCGCACCCCGTGGAGGGCGACATCCGCACCAGGTGGGGTCAGCTGGGCTGGGAGAACGGCCAGCTCGGCTACCCGTCGGCCGGGGTGGTGGCGGCGTCCAACGGCGACACCACGCAGCGCTTCCAGGGCGGCACGCTGCACCGCTCGGCGAGCACCCGGGTCGTCCGCGTCCTCTGAGCCGACCCGGGCGGGACGACGACGTCGTCCCGCCCGGGGGTCAGCCGGCGTCGGTGATGCTGCAGAGGACGGCGCCGCTGGTGACGGCGGCACCGACCTCGGCGGACAGGCCGGAGACGACACCGGCCTTGTGCGCGGTGATGGGCTGCTCCATCTTCATCGCCTCGAGCACCACGACCAGGTCACCGGCGGCCACGGTCGCACCATCGGCCACCGCCACCTTCACGATCGTGCCCTGCATCGGCGCGGTCAGGGAGTCCCCCGACGCGGCCGCGCCCCCCGAGCCGCCGGAGCGCCGGCGCGGCTTGGGCCCGGCGGCGGCAGCGGGGGCGCCGGCGGCCAGCCCGGCCGGCAGCGACACCTCCAGCCGGCGGCCACCGACCTCGACCACGACGGTCTGCCGGGCCTCGGCCTCGTCGGTGGCGACGGGCGCCGCGGCGTACGGCGGCACCTGGTTGTCCCACTCGGTCTCGATCCAGCGGGTGTGCACGCTGAACGGCTCGCTGGTGAAGGCGGCGTCGCGCACCACCGCCCGGTGGAACGGGACGACGGTCGGCATGCCCTCCACGACCAGCTCGTCCAGGGCGCGGGCCGCCCGCTGCAGGGCCTCGGCTCGGGTGGCGCCGGTGACGATCAGCTTGGCCAGCATCGAGTCGAACGCGCCGGCCACCTCGCCGCCTGCCTCCACGCCGGAGTCCCAGCGCACGCCGGGGCCCTGCGGGACGACGAGCCGGGTGACCGGGCCGGGGGCGGGCATGAAGTTGCGGCCGGCGTCCTCGGCGTTGATCCGGAACTCGATGCTGTGCCCGCGCGGCGTCGGGTCCTCGGTGAGCTCCAGCGGCAGGCCCTCGGCGATCCGGAACTGCTGGCGCACCAGGTCGATGCCGGCGGTCTCCTCGCTGACCGGGTGCTCGACCTGCAGCCGGGTGTTGACCTCCAGGAAGGAGATCGACCCGTCGGTGCCCACCAGGTACTCGACGGTGCCCGCGCCCACGTAGCCCGCGGCCAGGCAGATCGCCTTGGCCGAGGAGTGGATGCGCTCGCGCTGCTCGTCGGTGAGGAACGGCGCGGGGGCCTCCTCGACCAGCTTCTGGTTGCGGCGCTGCAGCGAGCAGTCGCGGGTGCCCACCACGATCACGGTGCCGTGGGTGTCGGCGAGCACCTGGGCCTCGACGTGGCGCGGCTTGTCCAGGAACCGCTCCACGAAGCACTCGCCGCGACCGAACGCCGACACGGCCTCGCGCACGGCGGAGTCGAACAGCTCGGGGATCTCCTCGATCGTGCGGGCGACCTTGAGCCCGCGACCACCGCCGCCGAACGCGGCCTTGATCGCCACCGGCAGACCGTGCTCCCGGGCGAAGGCGACGACCTCGTCGGCGTCCGCCACCGGGTCCTTGGTGCCGGGCACCAGCGGGGCACCGGCGCGCATGGCGATGTGCCGCGCGGCGACCTTGTCGCCGAGGTCGATGATCGCCTGCGGGGACGGCCCGATCCAGGTCAGCCCGGCGTCCAGCACGGCCTGGGCGAAGTCCGCGTTCTCGGACAGGAACCCGTACCCGGGGTGCACGGCGTCGGCGCCGGACCGCCGGGCGGCGTCGATGACCTTGTCGATGACCAGGTAGGAGTCGCCCGGCGTGGTGCCGCCGAGGGCGAAGGCCTCATCGGCGGTGCGCACGTGCAGGGCGTCGCGGTCGGGCTCGGCGTACACCGCGACGCTGGTCAGCCCGGCGTCCCGGCACGCACGTGCCACCCGCACCGCGATCTCGCCGCGGTTGGCGATCAGGACCTTCTGCACGTCTGCTCTCCCTCGACGACGACGCTCGGACTGTAGTCAGCGGGGGCGGTGGGTCGACGTGGTGGGCGGCAGCGTCCTGGCCCGGCAGCGCCACGCCGGTCGGGGTGCCGCGCGCCGCCAGTCGGTCGATCGGCCGGATCTGGCCTAGGTTCTGCCCATGGCCGTCGACGGGGACCAGGTGGCGGCGCAGGTGGCCCAGGGGCAGGGGCGTGCCCTGAACGGCAGCTTCGACGACGACCCCGAGTCCTACGACGACCTGCGGGCGGCCGGGCACATGGCGCGGCGGCGGGTGGCCTTCTTCAGCACGGCGGTCCACCGCACGCCCGGACCGGTGGTCGAGCTGGGCTGTGGCACCGGCACGCTGCTGCGCCAGCTGGCGGCCGCCCATCCCGACCGGGACTTCCTCGGCGTCGAGCCGCTGGCCAACTACGTCGAGTTCGCCCGGCGGGAGGCGGCGGCCCTGGGGCTGTCCAACGTCCGGTTCGAGGCGGCGACGGGGGAGGTGCTGGGCACGGTCGTCCCGCCGGGCTCGGCCGGGCTGGTCATCAGCGTCGACGCGCTGCACCACGTCCAGGACCTCGACCGGGTCGTCGACGAGGTCTTCACCGCCACCCGGCGCTGCGGCCGCTGGGTGGCCATGGAGCCCGACCGGCTGCACCCCTACGTGCTGGCCTACCACGTGCTGACCGAGGGGGAGCGCACCTTCCCGGCCCGCGACTTCCTGCGGCGCGCCCGCTCCCGGGGCTGGGAGCTCGTCCGCCGGCGGCGGCTGTTCACCTACCCCAGCGGCGTGGCCCGGGTCCCCGGCTGGGCCGCGCGCCTGGAGCGGCGCTGGGAGCACCGTCCGTTCCTCGCCGGGGCGATCGTGCACGACCTCGTGCGCCCCTGAGCTGTCGGCTCAGCGCTGCCAGAGGTCGGTGATCGGCACGCCGAGACGGCCCAGCTGGGTGCGCAGCAGCGGCAGGGACAGGCCGACGACCCCGGACGGGTCGCCCTCGACCCGGCGGACGAACGGCGCGCCAAGCCCGTCGAGGGTGAAGGCCCCGGCGACGTGCAGCGGCTCCCCGGAGCCCAGGTAGGCCTCCAGCTCCTCGGGCGTGGGGGTGGCGAAGTGCACGACGGTGGAGGAGACCGCGACGTCGCGGGCGGCGATGACCCCGTCGCGGACGTCCAGCACCGCCTGGCCGGTGTGCAGCGTGCCGGAGCGGCCGCCCATCCGCAGCCAGCGCAGCCGCGCCTCGGCAGCGTCGGCCGGCTTGCCCAGCGGCTCGCCGCGGAACTCCAGCAGCGAGTCCGCCCCGATGACCAGTGCGTCGTCGGTCTGCTCGGCGACGGTGCGGGCCTTGGCGGTGGCCAGCAGCGCCACCAGCTCGGGCACCCGCGGCGCGGTGACCGCCGACTCGTCCACGCCGCTGACGACGACCTCGGGCGCGAGCCCGGCCTGGCGCAGCAGGGCCAGCCGGGCCGGGGACTGGGAGGCCAGCACCAGGCGCCGGCTCATGCCGGGCCCCCGGCCGCGCGCCAGCCACCGGGACCGGCCTGCAGCGGGCGGCGCAGCAGGCCGGCGCGCGCCGACCAGCCCCCGACCGGCAGCGGACGGTGGCGCGCGGGACGGCGCTGGGACAGCGCGGCCACGACGACGGTGAGCGCGGCCAGCTCCTCGGCCGAGGGGGCGCCCTTGAGGACGCTGAGCACCGGGGCCTCGCTCACAGCGGGATGTTCCCGTGCTTCTTGGGCGGCAGCGTCTGGCGCTTGTTGGCCAGCAGCCGCAGCGCCCGGACGACGTGGATGCGGGTGTGCGAGGGCGGGATCACCGCGTCGACGTACCCGCGGTCGGCGGCGATCCAGGGGTTGGCCAGCGTGTCCTCGTACTCGGTGACCAGCTCGGCGCGCAGCGCCTCGGGGTCGTCGGCGGCGGCCAGCGTGCGGCGGTGCAGCAGCCCGACCGCGCCCTGGGCGCCCATGACCGCGATCTGCGCCGTCGGCCAGGCCAGGTTCACGTCGGCGCCCAGGTGCTTGGAGCCCATCACGTCGTAGGCGCCGCCGTAGGCCTTGCGGGTGATGACGGTGATCAGCGGGACGGTCGCCTCGGCGTAGGCGTAGAGCAGCTTGGCCCCGCGCCGGATGATCCCGTTCCACTCCTGCGACGTCCCGGGCAGGAAGCCGGGGACGTCGACGAAGGTGAGCACCGGGATGTTGAAGGCGTCGCAGGTGCGCACGAAGCGGGCGGCCTTCTCGCTGGCGTCGATGTCCAGCGTGCCGGCCAGCTGGGTCGGCTGGTTGGCCACGACGCCCACCGGGCGGCCCTCGACCCGGCCGAACCCGACGATGATGTTCGGCGCGAACAGCGGCTGGACCTCGAGGAAGTCCTCGTCGTCGAGCACGTGGGTGAGCACCGTGTGCATGTCGTAGGGGGTGTTGGCGGAGTCCGGGACGAACGTGTCCAGCTCCAGGTCGGCCTCGGTGAGCCCCTCGGGCAGGGCCACGTCGACCGGGGCGACCTCCACCACCGGCAGCGGGTCGAGGTTGTTGCTGGGCAGGTGGGACAGCAGCGCCTTGACGTAGTCCAGCGCGTCGGCCTCGTCGGTGGCCAGGTGGTGGGCGACCCCGGAGCGGGTGTTGTGCGTGCGCGCCCCGCCCAGCTCCTCCAGCGTCACGTCCTCACCGGTCACCGTCTTCACCACGTCCGGGCCGGTGATGAACATCTGGCTCGTCCCGTCGACCATGACGATGAAGTCGGTGAGCGCGGGGGAGTAGACGTGCCCGCCGGCCGCCGCGCCCAGCACCAGGGAGATCTGCGGGACGACGCCGGAGGCGTGCACGTTGCGCCGGAAGATCTCCGCGTAGAGGCCGAGGGAGACCACGCCCTCCTGGATGCGCGCGCCGCCGCCCTCGTTGATGCCGATGACCGGGCAGCCGGTGCGCACCGCGAGGTCGAGCACCTTGACGATCTTCTCGCCGTAGACCTCGCCGAGGCTGCCGCCGAAGACGGTGACGTCCTGGGAGAACACGCACACCTGGCGGCCGTCGATCGTGCCGTACCCGGTGACCACGCCGTCCCCGTGCGGACGGCGCTCATCCATGCCGAAGTTGGTGGAGCGGTGCCGGGCGAACTCGTCGAGCTCGGTGAACGAGCCCGGGTCCAGCAGGGCGTCGATCCGCTCACGCGCGGTCATCTTCCCCGCGGCGTGCTGCTTGGCCACCGCGCGCTCGGAGCCGGCGTGCGTGGCCGCCTCCACCCGCCGCTGCAGCTCGGCCAGCTTGCCGGCGGTCGTGTGCGGGTCGGGACCGGGTGCTCCCGCGTTCTCCGGTTCGGCGGCACTCACAGCGCCGTAGCGTAGGTGACGTGTCCGACGGCCCTCCCCCCGCTGCTCCCGCCCCCGCCCGCCCGCCCCTGGACGCTGCCGCGCTGACCGCTGCGCTCACCGGGTCCAGCGACCTGTGGCGGGCCGTCGAGGTCGTCGAGGAGATCGGCTCCACCAACGCCGAGCTGGTCGCCCGCGCCGCCTCCGGTGAGCCGGGCGGGCTGGTGCTGGTCGCCGAGCACCAGGTCACCGGCCGGGGCCGCCTCGACCGCACCTGGACCTCCCCGCCCCGGGCCGGGCTCACCGTCTCGGTGCTGGTGCGCCCCGACGTCCCGGCGGCCCGGCGGGCCTGGCTGTCGCTGCTCACCGGGGTCGCGCTGGCCGAGGCGGTGGCCGAGGTGACCGCCGTCCGCACGTCGCTGAAGTGGCCCAACGACCTGCTCGCCGCCGACGGAGCCAAGCTGGCCGGCATCCTGGCCGAGAGCTCGGGGCAGGCGGTCGTCATCGGCACCGGGGTCAACGTCTCCACCCGCGCCGACGAGCTGCCCGACACCGGCACGTCGCTGGAGCTGGCCGCCGGTGCCCCGGTGGACCGGGCCGCGCTGCTGCTGGCCTGGCTGCGGGCCTTCGAGACCCGCTACACCCGCTGGGTCGAGGTACTCGGCGACCCGGTGGGCTCGGGCCTGGCGCGGGAGTACCTCGCCTGGTGCTCCACCGTGGGCACCACGGTCACCGTGACCCTGCCCGACGGCTCGACCCTCGACGGCGTCGCCGAGGCCGTCGACTGGGACGGCCGGCTCGTGGTGCGCACCGAGGGCGGCACCATCGAGCTGGCCTCGGGCGACGTGCGACACGTCCGGCCGGTCCGCCGGGAGGGATGACGCCGCCCGCCGGGTCGGTCATCCTCGTCGGGTGCCCTATCCCGACAAGGTCCTCGGCGAGGACGAAGAGGTCGTCCGCCACCTGCACCCGCACTGGCTGACCGTCCTGCGGCCCGTCGTGCTCTTCCTCGTGCTGGTCGGGGCGACGTCCTTCGGCGCCGCGCTGGTGCCCGCCGGGGCGGACCAGGGGACCTGGCGGCTGGTCCTGGTCGCCGCGGCGCTGCTCCTCGGCCTGGTGTTCGTCGCCGTCCCGCTGCTGCGCTGGCGGACCACGCACTACGTCTTCACCACCCACCGGCTGCTGTTCCGCACCGGGGTGCTGGCCCGGCACGGCCGGGACATCGGGCTGTCCCGGATCACCGACGTCTCGTTCCGGCAGAGCCTGTGGGACCGGGTGGTGGACTCCGGCACCGTCTCGATCGAGACCGCGGGGGAGGGCGGGCCCACGGTGTTCTCCGCGATCCCCGACAGCGAGGGTGTGCAGCAGCTGCTCAACCAGCTGGTCGAGGAGGACGCCGACCGGCGTGCCGCCCGCGGCGGCCACCCGGCCGGCCCGTACGACCAGTACGACCCCTCCGACGCGCAGCACCCCACCGAGCGGTTCTGACCCCGGACCCGGCGTCGGACGGCGGGCCGCGTCCGGTCCTGTCGGAGGGGCGACCTACCGTGCGGGGCATGCGGCTGCTGCACACCTCCGACTGGCACGTCGGCCGTTCCCTGCACGGCACCGACCTGCTCGCCGAGCAGGAGGCGGTGCTCGGTGCCCTCGCCGACGTGGTGGCCGCCGAGGGCGTCGACGTGGTCCTGGTCGCCGGTGACGTCTACGACCGCGCGGTGCCCTCGGCCGACGCGACCGGCGTGTTCAGCCGGGTCGTCCACCGCCTCCTGCGGGCCGGCGCCCAGGTCGTGCTGACCCCGGGCAACCACGACTCCGCCCGCCGACTCGGCACCCTGTCGGAGGTGCTCGCCGCCGGTGGGCTGCACGTCCGCGCCGACACCCCGCGGCTCGGTGAGCCGGTGCTGTTCACCGACGAGCACGGCGAGGTGGCCGTGTACGGGCTGCCCTACCTGGAGCCGGAGATCGCCCGCCACGAGCTGGGCCTGCCCGACGCGCGCTCGCACGAGGCGGTGCTGGCCGAGGCGATGCGGCGGGTGCGCGCCGACCTGGCGGGACGGCCCGGGACGCGGTCGGTCGTGCTGGCGCACGCCTTCGTCGGGGGCGGCCAGCCCAGCGAGAGCGAGCGCGACATCGCCGTCGGCGGGGTCGACCTGGTGCCCGCCGGGGTCTTCGACGGCGTCGATTACGTCGCGCTGGGCCACCTGCACCGGCCGCAGTCGCTCAGCGACCGGGTGCGCTACAGCGGCTCGCCGCTGGCCTACTCCTTCGGCGAGGCCGGGCAGCAGAAGCAGGCATGGCTCCTCGACCTCGACGCCGGTGGCCTGGCCGGGGTGCGGGCCGTGCCGCTGCCCACCCCGCGCCGGCTCACCGTCCTGCGCGGTGAGCTGCCCGAGCTGCTCGCCGACCCGGACCTCGTGCCGGTCGAGGAGCACTTCGTGTCCGTCCAGCTCACCGACCCGGTCCGCCCGGTCGACCCGATGCGCCAGCTGCAGGGCCGGTTCCCGCACTGCGTGCACCTGGAGTGGACGGGCTCAGGTCCGGGCACCGACACCCGCTCCTACACCGAGCGGCTCTCCGGCCGCAGCGACCTCGAGGTCGCCGGCGAGTTCGTCACCCACGTCCGCGGCGGTGTCGAGGCCAGCGCCGCCGAGCGGGAGCTGCTGGGCCGCGCGCTCGCCGCCGCGGCGCGCGCCGAGGCGGCGCTGTGAGGGTGCACCGGCTGGAGCTGACCGCGTTCGGCCCGTTCGCCGACACGGTCGCCGTCGACTTGGACGAGGTGGGCCGCGACGGGCTGTTCCTGCTCTGGGGCCCCACCGGCGCGGGCAAGACCACCTTGCTCGACGCGGTCGTCTACGCCCTCTACGGCACCGTCCCCGGGGCGCGCGGGCAGGAGCGCAGGCTGCGCAGCGACCACGCCGGCCCCGGGGTGCGCACCGAGGTGCAGTGCGAGGTCACCCTGGGCGGCGAGCGGCTGCTGGTGGTCCGCCGGCCCGAGCAGCAGCGGCCCAAGCTCAAGGGCACCGGCGTCACCAAGGAGCAGGCGAAGCTCACCGTCCAGCGGTGGACCGGGGCCGACTGGGAGCCGGTGAGCACCCGCATCGACGAGGGCTCCGAGCACCTGCGCACCCGGCTGGGGCTGTCGGCCGAGCAGTTCTGCCAGGTCGTGCTGCTGCCCCAGGGCGACTTCGCCCGGTTCCTGCGGGCCGAGCCCGAGGAGCGCGGCAAGCTGCTCCAGACCCTCTTCGACGTCAGCCGGTTCGGTCAGGTCGAGGGGTGGCTGGACGAGCAGCGCCGCGCGGCCGAGGGCGAGCTGCGGGCGGTCGTGGGGCAGGCCGGCACGGTCCTGGCCCGCGTCGCCCAGGTCGCCGACGTCGAGGTGCCCGAGGAGCTCGCGCCCGACCTCGTCGGCGCCCCCTCGTCGGCCCGGGCCGGCGCCTGGGTGAACCAGGTGCGGGCCGGGGCCGCCGAGCACCTGCGCGAGCAGGAGCGGTCGGCCGCCGAGGCGGCGGCCGAGGTGGTCCGGGTCGACGCCGTGCTGGCCGAGGCCCGGGCCGAGGTCGACCGGCACGTCCGCCGCGACCGCGCACGGGCCGAACGGGACCGGCTGGCCGCCGAGGCCGACGAGCTGGAGCCGCTGCGCGACCTGCTGGACGCCGGCACCCGGGCCGAGCCGGTCCGCGACGTGCTGGAGGCCGCCGGGCGCGCCGCGCTGGACGCCGAGCACGCCGCCGGGCAGCTGGCCGGGGCCCAGCGCTCCTGGGCCGCCGTCGCGGCCGGTCGTCCTGCCGACACGGTGCTGGCCCGCGCGCTGCGGGACGAGGCCGCCTCCCTGCGGGCCCTGCTGCCGGAGGTCGAACGGGCCGCCGCGCTCACCACCGAGGTGGGCCGCGGTGTCCGCCGGGTCGAGGACCTGGAACGCCGCAGCGCCGCCGACGACGCCGCGGCCGAGGCGTGGCCGGCCCGCGTGACCGCCCAGGAGCTGGTGGTCGAGGCAGCCGCCGAGGCCGCCGCCCGGCTGCCGGGGCTGACCGAGGCCCTGGAGCGCGGCCGGGCCGCGGTGCAGGCCGCCGCCGCGGTGCTCACCCTGACCGCCGAGTCGCAGGAGCAGCACGACCGGGCCACCGCGGCCCGGGAGACCTGGCTGGACGCCCGCGAGCGCTGGACCGACCTGCGGGCCCAGCGGCTGGAGGGCATGGCGGCCGAGCTGGCCGCCGGCCTCGTCGACGGCGCCGACTGCCCGGTGTGCGGCGCACTTGAGCACCCCCGGCTGGCCGTGCACACCGGCCCCGTCGTCACCCAGGCCGACGAGGACGCCGCCCGCGCCACCACCGACCGGCTCGAGGCCGCGCACCGGGCCGTCCAGCAGCAGGCCGAGCAGACCGAGCGCGAGCTCGCCGCACTGCGCGCCCGGGCCGGCAGCACGCCGCTCGCCGAGCAGGAGGCCGCGCTGGCGGCCGCGGTCGAGGAGGAGCGGGCGGTCCGCGACCGGGCCGGCGCACTCGACGGCGCCCGCCGGGAGCTCGCCGCGCTCGTCGCCGAGCGGGACGCCGCGGTCACCGCCCGGGCTGCCACCCGCGAGGAGCTCGCCCTGGCCCGCGCCGAGCTGACCGCCACCCGCGACCAGCTCGCCGACGTCGAGCAGCGGCTCACCGCGGCCCGGGGCGAGGACGCCGGCATCGCCGAGCGGGTCCGGCGCCTCACCGGCGAGGCCGAGTGCTGCGAGGCGCTCCTGGACGCCGAGGGCGCCGAGCTGCGGTCCCGCGCCGCGGCCGACGCCGCGCAGCGGCTGGCCGGGGAACGGGTGGTCGAGGCGGGCTTCCCCGACCTGCTGGCCGCCAGCGACGCCCTGCTCGACCGCGGGCGCGCCGCCACGATCGGCGCCCGCGTGGCCGGGCACGACCAGCAGTGGCAGGTCGTCACCGCCACCCTGGCCGAGCCCGAGCTGGCCGACCTCGCCCCGCGGCCCGACGTCGAGGCGCTCACCGCCACCTGCCGTACCGCCACCAGCGCCCGCGAGGACGCCGTCGCCGCGCTGGCCCAGGCCCGGGCGCGCACCACGGCGCTCGACGGGCTGGCCGCCGACCTGACCGCCGTGGAGGTCGAGCTCGACGAGCGGCGGGCCGTCGCCGAGCAGGTGACCGCGCTCGCCGACCTGGTCAACGGGCGGGGGGCGAACACCCTGCGGATGCGGCTGCAGTCCTTCGTGCTCGCCGCGCGGCTGGAACAGGTGGCCGAGGTGGCCAGCCGGCGGCTGCGGGACATGTCCGGCGGGCGCTACACCTTCCTGCACAGCGACGCCCAGGGCCGGCACGGTGCCCGCGGCGGGCTCGGCCTGGACGTGCTCGACGAGTACACCGGCGTGCGCCGGCCCACCAAGACGCTCTCCGGTGGCGAGAGCTTCATGGCCTCCCTCGCCCTGGCCCTCGGCCTCGCCGACGTGGTCACCGCCGAGAGCGGCGGCGTGCAGATCGACACCCTGTTCGTCGACGAGGGCTTCGGCACCCTGGACCCGCAGTCGCTGGACGCGGTGATGACCGTGCTCGACGAGCTCCGCCGCGGCGGGCGCACCGTCGGGGTGATCAGCCACGTCGAGGAGCTGCGGACCCGGATCACCAGCCGGCTGGAGGTCGTCAGCGGCCGCGAGGGCTCCCGGCTGGCGAGCTGACCCGACCTGCCTGGTCGGCGTGGGACGCCCCGGTGACGCTGCCCCCGCAGGACGTCGAGGGCCGTGACAATGGCGGGGTGCACCCCGGACCCGGAGCAGTCGCCCGCTGGTGGGCCGTCCCGACCTCGGTGGCCGCCGTCCTCGTCCTGGGCGGCTGCGCCGCCGAGGAAGCGACGAGTGGTGGCGCCGGTGCGCCGGCCGCGGTGACGGGGTCCTCCGCCGGTTCCTCGGCGGGCTCCGCCCCGGCGCCGGCTCCCGGCGAGGTCACCTTCGTGACGGTCGGGGACTCGCTCACCGCCTGGGCGCCCTCGGCGCAGGACATCGGCATCGCCGGCGCGGGCTCCTGGGTGCAGGCGGCCTCGGTCGCGCCGGCCCGGTTCGGTGGCGGCTGGGCCGTCTCCGGCGCCCGGACCGCCGACATGCTCGCCCACGTCACGCCGTACCAGGGCGACGTCCTCCTCCTGCTCGCCGGGACCAACGACGTGACGGCCGGGGTCACCTGGACCGAGAGCGAGGACAACCTCCGCGGGATCGTGGCCGCCGCGGGGGTCCCGGACGTCGTCGTGTCCGCGATCCCGCCGAGCGACCCCCGCCCGGACGCCACGGCCGACTACAACCGCCGGCTCGCCGCACTCGCCGCGCAGGAGGGGTGGCGCTTCGTCGACCCCTGGACCGACGTCACAGTCGACGGGACCTTCCGCCCTAGCGCCACCGTGGACGGCGTGCACCCGACCGTCACCGCCGCCGACCAGGCCGGGGTGCTCCTGCGCGCGGCGCTGCTGGACGCCGCGGCCGACCAGTCGGACCAGCCCGACCGGTAGCCCAACGTGCCTCCGGTGTGCGGGCCCCGCGACAGCCTCGCGCGTCCGCGCCGTGCCGCTCGAGGCGGTCGGCACGGCCTGGAGCTGCGCACCCTGGATCACTGCCGGCGGGGGTCGTCAGCGGCCGGGAGGGCCGCTGGTTGGCGAGCCGACTCCAGAGGACGCTGCCGGGCCCGGGTGTGCCCGCGCGGAGGCCCGGCCGGACCTGTGGCGATGGCGGTCACCGGGCTTCGAGCCGCCGTCGGGCGAGTGCGGCGACCGGCTCGGGGAGCAACCTGCCTCACTCGCCACAGGGGTCGCAGGCGAGCCGAGAAGTCGTCGGACGTCACCTACTGTGGAGGGATGACGCAGGCTCCTCGCTTCCAGATCGGCAACCGGACTGTCGGTGGGGGGGAACGCCCGCTGGTGATCGCCGAGTTGGGCATCAATCACGACGGTGACCTCGACCGGATGCACCGGATGATCGACGACGCAGCCGCTGCGGGCGTTGAGTGCGTCAAGTTCCAGTCGCACGTCGTTGAGGACGAGATGATCCCCAACGACGTCGTTCCCGGGAACGCTGACGAATCGATCTACACGATGATGCAGCGCTGCGCGCTCTCCGCAGAGGAGGAGCGGGACTGCTTCGAGCACGCCCACGAGCGCGGCCTCCTCGCCATCTCCACGCCCTTCAGCCGCGCGGCAGCGGACCGGCTTGCCGAGATCGACGTGCCCGCGTTCAAGATCGGTTCCGGCGAGTGCAACAACTACCCGCTGGTGAAGCACGTCGCGTCCTTCGGCAAGCCGGTCGTCCTGAGCACCGGGATGAACGACATCAGCACGATCCGCCCCTCGGTGGAGCTGCTCCGGGCCTCCGGCGTCCCCTTTGCGTTGATGCAGTGCACGAGCGTGTACCCGACCCCCGCCCACCAAGTCCGGCTGGGTGGCATCGCCGATCTCGGTGAGGCGTTCCCCGACGCGGTGCTCGGCCTCTCGGACCACACCACGTCGATCTTTGCGTGTCTCGGAGCGGTGGCCGTCGGCGCCGACGTCCTCGAGCGGCACTTCACCTCTGACATGTCCTGGCCGGGTCCGGACATCCCGATCTCGAGCACGCCCACCGAGTTCGCCGAGCTGATCCGCGGTGCTGACGTGCTGGCGCTGTCACGTGGTGGGCACAAGACCGTGCTGCCCGATGAGCAGCCGACCATCGACTTCGCCTACGCAAGCATCGTGTCGATCCGCCCCGTGGCAGAGGGGGAGGACTTCACCGTGGACAACCTCTGGGTCAAGCGGCCCGGCACCGGTGCGCTGCTCGCCGCCGACTACGACCGCGTGTTGGGTCGGCGAGCGACCCGGGCGCTCCCGGCCGATGTGCAGCTGTCCGCGGCCGACATCGACGGATGGACGACGGCAGCGCGGTGACCGCCAGACGCATCGTCGGCATCACCGGGACGCGCGCGGACTTCGGCAAGATGCGGGACGTCTTCCTGGGGCTGCAGGACGCGCCCGACGTCGAGTTCTCCCTGGTCGTCACAGGCATGCACCTGCTCCACGGCTACGGCTACACGGTGCACGAGATCGAGCAGGTCGGGCTGCGCCGGCTGCACCACGTGCCCAACCAGGTGGCCGACGAGCCGATGGCCTTGGTGCTGGCCAATAGCATCAACTCCATCGCGCGGCTCCTGCTCTCGGAGTCCGCCGACTTGGTGCTGGTGCACGGCGACCGGGTGGAGGCGCTCGCCGGTGCCCTGGCCGGCAGCCTCACCAACACCCGGGTCGCCCATGTCGAGGGCGGCGAGGTGTCCGGCACGATCGACGACTCCATCCGCCACTCGATCACCAAGCACGCCCATCTGCACTTCGTCGCCAATGACGAGGCCCAGCGGCGCGTACTTCAGCTAGGAGAGGACGCGGAACGCGTCCATGTGGTGGGCAGCCCCGAGATCGACGCGCTGGTGGCCGCCCTGGACGCCCCTCTGGAGCCCGTCCAGGAGCGGTACGGCACCCCGACCCGGCCGTACGGGGTACTGGCCTTCCACCCGGTGACCACGGAGCTGGACCGGAATCGGGCGCACGCCGAGGCGGTCGTCGACGCGGTGCTCGACCTCGGCGGCGCCTGGGTCGTGATCGACCCGAACAACGACGAAGGCACATTCGACGTCAAGGCGGCGCTGTCCCGGCTGGACGGCGTCCCCGGCGTGACGCGGCTGCCCTCGATGCGGTTCGCCGCCTACCTGACGCTGCTGCGCCACGCGCAGGTCCTGGTCGGGAACTCCAGCAGCGGAGTGCGCGAGGCGCCGGTGCTGGGCACGCCTTCGGTGAACGTCGGTACTCGGCAGGACGGCCGGTCGCCGGCGTCGTCCGTCCGGCACGTCGACGCCGACTGCCGCGCGATCGTCGCCGCCGTGGAGGACGCCAGCCGGGAGGGTCGAACACTCCCTGAGGAGCACTTCGGCACGGCGGGTGCCGCACGACGCATCGTCGAGGTGCTGCGGGAGGCTTCTTCTTGGGCACTGCCGCTGCAGAAGCGCTTCGTCGACCGGGGCTGACCGTGGGTCAACCGTCCGCGAGCTCCCGGGCGCGGGCGAGGTCGGCGGCCCCGTCGATGTCGATGCTGCGGTGTTCGGGCATCTCCACCACCGCCACGTCCGGGACGACGACGGCGCCTGCCCGCCGGAGGTCGCCGACGGCGACGGCGTAGACGGCTCCGTTGATCCGGTAAGCCGGGGGCAGCTGCTGGCGGGGGGCCTCCAGGGCCGACCAGTCGTGCACCGGTACCGCCCGGCCGGAGGAGTTGAGCACGAGCTCCTTGTACGGGTGGTGCTCGGCCCGGCACGCTGTGAGCGTGGTGCGCACGTCCCCCACCGCGTGCCGCTCCAGCACGGCGGCGACGTCCTCGGGACCCCGGAGCGGAGAGGTGGGCTGCAACAACACCAACAGCGTGTCGGGGTCCAGGGCCAGTGTGTCGGCGACGTGCAGCAACGCGTCCACCGTGCGGCTGTCGTCGGCGGCCAGGGCGGGAGGCCGGTGAACGACGGTGGCGTCCAGCCGGGTGGCCTCGGCCGCGATCTCCGCGCCGTCGGTGCTCACCGCCACGGTCTGTACCCCGGCCGCGCGCGCGGCCCGGACGGCCCGCCCCACCAGGGACGTACCGCCCACGGTCGCCAGGTTCTTCCCCGGCAGTCCTCGCGAGCCGGCGCGGGCGGGCACGATCGCGACCACACCGGGTGCGCCCAGGATGCGGGTCACGCGTCGCGGCGGTGGACGGGACCGCCGGCCCGGCCTTGGCTGGCCACTGCAGCGGGCGAGCCGGTCACCGGTCGCTCTGGGCGAGGGCGTGCTGCTCCAGCCTGCGCAGCCGCTCCTCGTAGGCCGACACCAGGGCGAGCCGGGCGCGGATGCGGGCGTGCTCCTCGCGGACGACATCGACCAGCATCCGGGCCTCGGGCAGGTCGGCCAGCTCACCGGTGTAGACCTGGGGTCGGGATTGCTGCTCCAGCCGCGTCTCGAAGGCGGCGACCTGCGGTGCCAGTCGGGCCAGCTCGTTGGCCGACCAGGAGGACTCCTGCTGGACCGGGTCGAGGCGGCGCTCGACGTGGTCGATCCGGCCGTCGACGTGGCGGTCGTGGCCACCGAGCTCGTCCAGCCGGTGCTCGATCCGCTCGACGCGTCCGCGCAGGTCACCGAGTTGGTGATGCACCTCGTCGAACCGGCGGTCGACCCGCCAGGCGATCATGCGGTCGATCCGGGCCCTGAGCGTGTCCCGCAGTGTCATGTTCGTCCTCCTGAGCTGGTGCTGGTGCTGATGCTGGTCGTGCGGCCATGAGGCCTTACGGCCAGATGGTCGTCCGACCGTCGGAGACCCAGCCGTGGAAGAGGGCGGACTCCAGCGCGAGCCGGTGCTCCGGGCCGACGAGGCAGTCGTCGCCGGAGGAGTGGTCCCACCGCGTCTGTTCGGGTGCGTCCAGGAAGGAGTAGCCGACCACCTGCAGGGTGGCGTCGGGAAAAGTGGTGCGGGCCCACCAGGCGGCCATCGTCCCGGTCGTGGCCCAGAGCCCCTGGGCGACGGAGTCCAGCCCCATGTCCACCGACAAGGGGATGGTCAGGTCGTCGTTGTCCATGTGGACCTGGCCGAGGTCCTGCGGCCACCAGGACGGGATCGAGTCCGGCTCCCAGTGCAGCCGGCCGGGCTCCACGAGCAGGTGCAGCCGTTCGCGGTAGCCGGTGAAGAACCACGGCGTGGCGCGCAGCGCCCGGTTGAAGAAGATGACGTCGGCGCGGCGGCCGTAGGTGGGCGCGTCGCCTTCGTCATCGACGCGGAACCCGTTGACCCGGACCACCAGGTCGCAGTCGTCGACGGCGCGGGCCCGCTCGGGCGAGGGGTCCATCGGCTTGTTGCCGACGACGGCCACGGAACGGATGTCGGGGCTGCGGCCGTAGCTGGCCGCCAGTTCGCGGAGCTGGGCCCGCCGCCTCTCGGCCACCTGGAACACGTCGAGGAGGCTACCCACGGACCTGCCGCCGACGTCCCCGCCGTGGGGGAGCAGGCGACCCGTGGGCCGGGTGGGACCGGTGGGTCAGACCAGGTCGGGGTCGGGGGACCGCGGGGCCACGTGCCGCTCGACCACCGGCGCGGCCGGTGCCACCGGGGCGACGGGCTCGGTGAAGACCCAGCGGCGGTAGCCGAGGTAGCGGATCACGGTGCCCAGCACGATCGAGCCGATGTTGGCGATCTGCAGCACCAGGGCGCTGTCCTGGCCCAGCGGGTAGCGCACGAAGGCGACGACGGCCAGGCCCAGCAGCAGCGTGACGCCGTTGATGGCGGCGAACAGCACGTACTCGCGGCGCACGCTGGAGCGCGTCCGGTGGGAGAAGGACCAGTAGCGGTGGCCGACGTAGGCCGCCGTCATCGACACCACGGTGGCGATCAGGTTCGAGCTCACCGCGCCCACGCCCAGGTGGGCGTAGAGCAGTTGGAAGCAGGCGATCTGGAGGACGAAGCACACCGCGCCCACGACGCCGAAGGCGCCGAGCTCCTTGAGCAGCAGCCGGGAGGTGCTGCGGAGACGGTTGGTCAACGCACCCACTCCAGCCACGTCCCGACTGTACGGCGTGCACGCGGGCCCCGCCGTCGGCTCGCGGGGTCGCCGGTGTGACGTCGGCCGACCGGGTGCCGCCGGGCGACCGCTAACCTCTCGTCGATGCCCGGAGCCCTGGACCCCCGCACCGGCCTGCCCGTCGTCGCCATGGTGGGCGGGGGGCAGCTGTCCCGGATGACCCACCAGGCGGCGGTCGCGCTCGGCCAGTCGCTGCGCGTGCTGGCCACCGACCCCGCCGAGTCCGCCGCGCTGGTGACCGCCGACGTGCAGCTCGGCGACCACCGTGAGCTGGCCGACCTGCAGCGGCTGGCGCAGGGCGCCACGGTGCTGACCTTCGACCACGAGCACGTGCCGACCGAGCACCTGCAGGCGCTCGTCGACGCCGGCCACCGCGTCGCCCCGGGGCCGGCGGCCCTGGTGCACGCCCAGGACAAGCTGGTGCTGCGCCGGGCGCTGGCCGCCGCGGGCGAACCCCAGCCGGCCTGGGCCGAGGCGCGCACCGTGCACGACGTCGCGGAGTTCGGCGCCGAGGTCGGCTGGCCGGTGGTCGCCAAGACCCCGCGCGGTGGCTACGACGGCAAGGGCGTGTTCGTCGTGCACGGCCCCGACGAGGTCGCCGCGCTGCTCGAGCGGCACGGCACCCTGCTGGTGGAGGAGCGGGTGCCGATGGTGCGCGAGCTCGCCGCGCAGGTGGCCCGCTCGCCCTTCGGGCAGGTCGCGGTCTGGCCGGTGGTCGAGACCGTGCAGCGGGACGGCGTCTGCAACGAGGTGCTGGCCCCCGCGCCCGGGCTGTCCGACGAGCTGGCCACCGCCGCCCAGGAGCTCGCCGTGCGGATCGCGGACTCCCTCGGCGTGGTCGGGATGCTGGCCGTGGAGCTGTTCGAGACCGCCGACGGCATCCTGGTCAACGAGCTGGCCATGCGGCCGCACAACTCCGGGCACTGGACCATCGAGGGCGCCCGCACCAGCCAGTTCGAGCAGCACTTGCGCGCCGTCCTGGACTACCCGCTGGGCTCCACGGCGATGACCGCGCCGGTCGTGGTGATGGCCAACGTGCTGGGCGGGGCGACCGCCGACGAGGACTGGTCCGGCCCGGGGCTGGACGAGCGGGTGCACCACCTCATGGCGCACTGGCCCGACGTCAAGCTGCACTGGTACGGCAAGACCCAGCGGCGTGGCCGCAAGCTCGGTCACGTCACCGCGCTGGGCGAGGACGTCACCGAGGTCCGTGCCCGCGCCGTGGCCGCCGCCCGCTACCTGGCCGACGGTGTCGTCGACCCGGCCTTCGCCTTCGACGAGGAGCACTGACCATGAGCACCGCACCCGGTGGGGACCCGGTCGTCGGCATCGTCATGGGCAGCGACTCCGACTGGCCGATGCTCGAGCCGGCCGCGGCGGCGCTGACCGAGTTCGCCGTCCCGTGGGAGGCGCACGTCGTCTCCGCCCACCGCACGCCCCGGCGGATGCTCGAGTACGGCGAGACCGCCGCCGACCGCGGCCTGCGGGTGATCGTCGCCGGCGCCGGGGGAGCGGCCCACCTGCCCGGGATGATCGCGGCGGTCACCCCGCTGCCGGTCATCGGCGTCCCGCGGCCGCTGGACCGGCTCGACGGCCTGGACAGCCTGCTGTCGATCGTCCAGATGCCCGCCGGCGTGCCGGTGGCCACGGTCTCCATCGGCGGCGGCCGCAACGCCGGCCTGCTGGCCGTGCGGGTGCTCGCCGCCGGCGACGAGCGGCTGCGCGCCGCCGTCGTCCGGTTCCAGGCCGAGCTGACCGACTCGGTGCTGGCCCGCGACGCCGCGCTCCAGGACCGCCTCGGCTGACTGCTCAGCGCTGCGGCGCCGCCTCGACCAGCCGCTCGTAGGCGTCGAGGACGGTGCCCACGGCGAACCGGGCCCGGGTCCGCTCGGCGCCGGCCGCCCGGTCCAGCCCGGCCGCCGCCAGCTCGCGCAGCCCGGCGGTGAGGCCGGGGACGTCGCGGGGGGTGGCGATCGCGCCGAAGCCGGTCTCCTGCACCGGGGTGCGCACCCCCGGCAGGTCGCTGGCCAGCGCGGGGACGCCGGCCATCATCGCCTCGACCTGGACGATGCCGAAGGCCTCGAACGCGTTGACCGAGGGCAGCGCGAACACGTCGAGGGAGGCGTACAGGTCGGCGATGTCGGCCTCGGGCAGGAAGCCCAGCAGCCGGATGCGCGGGTCGCCATCGACCAGGGCGCGGACCTCGTCGACGACCGAGCCGCCCACCACCGTGGTGAAGTCGCCGCCGATGAGCAGCCGGGCGTCCGGGTCGCCGAGGGCCTGGAAGGCGCGCACCAGGTACTGCAGCCCCTTCTCCTCCACGATCCGGCCGAGGAACCCGACGTGCAGCCCGTCGCCGTCGCGGAACCGCGGCCGGCCGGCCGGGCGCTCGTGGCAGGGCGGCGGGATGACCAGCGTGCGGCCGCGCATCGCCGGCCACAGCCGGCTGTGCTGCGCGTAGTCGTCGCTGGTGACGACCACGGTCTGCGCCGCGCGCATCGCCCGCCGGCTGGAGGCGTCCACGGCGGTGCGCTGGACGGCGTTGAGCGCGCCCGGCGGCAGGCTGACGTCGCAGTGGTAGGTCAGCGCCACCGGTGAGGCGCAGCGGCCGGCGATCAGCCCGGCCTCCAGCATCGGCAGGTGCAGGTTGGTCAGCCGGGCCCGGCGACTGGCCGCGACGATGCGGGGCACCAGGGTCGGGCTGATCACCCCCTTGCCGAACCGGGCGACCACCGGGGTGCGCTCGACCTCCACGCCGTCCAGGGTCTCGCGCTCGGGCAGGGCCGGGTCGTGCCGGGTGGTGACGACCTTGACCCGGTGGCCGCGCTCGACCAGGCCCACCGCCACGTCGCGGGCGACGTTGGTCAGGCCGCTGACGTAGGGGGCGTAGTAGTTCAACCCGATCAGCAGGTCGTGGTCGGCGCTCATGCCGGCGATCCTCCCCGAGCAGCCGCGCTGGCGGCGGAGGTGGTGCTCGCGCCGGCCGGTGGCCGTGCGGCGAGCAGCACGGCCGCGGCGGCCAGCAGCGCCACCGTGGAGCCGACCGTGAACGCCAGCCCCGAGCGCAGCACCAGGTCGGGTACCAGCACGAACACCACCGCGGCGGCGGCCAGCCCGGACAGCCAGACCACGGCGACCGCGCGGTGGCGCGCGCCGGCGACGAGCGCCTGGCCGGCCACCAGCAGGCCCAGGTGCGCGACGCTGCCCACGGCCAGCAGCGCGATCTCACCCCCCGGCAGCGCGTACCCGTCGCCGAACACCAGCCCGACCACCGGCGGGCCGAGCCACAGCCCCACCCCGAGGGCCAGCACCCCCGCGGCGGCGAGCGCGGCCAGCCCGCGCACCACGGCGGCGCGCAGCCGGGCGCCGTCGCCCTCGGCCTGCACGTGGGTGAGCACCGGGATCAGCGCGCTCTGCAGCGGCACGGCGACGAACAGCGGCAGCCGCACCAGCGTGTAGGAGGCCACGAACTGGGCCGCCAGCACCGCCTCGCCGGCGCCGGCCGCCCCGGTGACCAGCACCGGCGCGGCGTTGAGCAGCACCTGCGCGCACAGCGTGCCGATGAGCAGGTGGCCGACCGCGCCGAGGAACGGCCGGGACCCCGGCTCGCTCGCGACCGGAACCGGGACCGCGCGCCGGCGGCGCAGCAGCAGCCACCCCAGCAGCGGCAGGTGCGCCAGCGCCATCGCCGCGACCAGCGTCCAGGCGTAGGCGGTCGCGCCGGCGTCGGGCGCCACCCAGGTCAGCCCGGCGGCCAGCAGGACCCGGAGGCCGGAGTCCAGCAGCAGCACGGTGCCGTGCAGGCCCAGCCGGCCGGTGCCCAGCAGCAGTCCGCGCAGCAGGAACTGCCCGGCCGAGACGGCGCACACGCACAGCAGGGCGACCAGGAAGCCGACCTGGCCGCCCAGGGCGGGCACCAGCGCCGATGCGGCCAGGAGCAGCACGACCGCACCGGCCAGCGCCAGCCCGGCGAGCGCGACCGGGGCACCGGCCGGCACCCGCGCGCCGGGCGGGCGCAGCTGCACCAGCCGGGCGAGCTCCAGCTCGACGGGGAGGAACGCGCCGAAGCCGACCACCAGGGCCAGCGACCAGTAGGAGCCGAACCAGCCGTAGTCGGCGACGGGGAGCGCCCGGGCCACCAGGGCGAGGTAGGCGTAGGTGGCGACGCCGGAGAGGATGATGCAGACCGCCACCCAGCCCACCGAGCCGGCGCCGACGCGTCGTGGGGCGGGGGGCGCACTGCCGGCTCCGGCCGTCGTCTCCCCGCGCACCTCGGGAACGGTAGTGGCACGGCCCGGCCCGGTGGCCGGGCAGCGACCGGACGGCGGGTCCCCGCGGCCGATCGGCGGTCGGGCAGGGTTCACTGCCGGGGCAGGTGCGGGCGAGGCGAGGAGTGGGTGTGTCGCGAGGCGTTGTGGTGGACGGTCCCGTCGAGGGGTCGACCGGACCCGACCGCGGGGCCACCCGGGTGGCCGGGCGCAGCCGCCGGCGCTGGCTGTCCCCGCTGGCCCTGCTCGCGGGGCTGGTCGCGGTGCTGAGCACCCTGCTGCTCCCGGTGGCCCCGGTCTCGATGGCCGCACCGGTCGTCTCGTGGCCGCAGTCGGCGACGGCCCCGGCCTCGACGATGCTGCAGCTCACCGCCCAGACACCGCTGTCGCTCGACGTCCGGTTCAGCTGTGCGGCGGTGCGGGCCGCGGCCGGCACCGACGACGGCGTCGTGCTGTCCACCGTGCGCCCCGGGCAGCCCACCGCGGCGGTCCAGGGCCTGCTCGTGCGGTCCCTGCCCGGCGGGCTCACCGTCGAGGCCCTCGGCCGCACCCTGGTCCGCGACGTCGCGGTGACCGGTGACTGCAGCTACGCCGTCACCGGCGACGCCGCCGGCCTGGTCCTGAGCCGGGACGGCGACCGGCTCGCCCGCGGCCCGGCCGGCCAGCTGCCGCGGGTCGACGTCCTGGCCACCTCGCTGACCACGCTGTCCCCGGCCGAGGGTGAGGTGCTGTCGGCCGAGATCGCCGTCGACGACCAGTTCGCCACCACGCCCTCGCCGCTGAAGTGGGCGCTGATCGCGCTGGTGCTCCTCGGCGCCGCCGGGTCCGTGGTCTTCCTCGTCCTCGAGCAGCGCGGCGACCGGCCCGCGTCGGTGCCCGGACGTCGCCGGTTCGGGGTGCTGGACGTCGTCGTCCCGCTGGTGATGGTCGCCTGGCTGTTCCTGGCGCCGATGTCCGACGACGACGGCTACTACGCCGCGATGGCCCGCAACGGCGCCGACCAGGGCGCGGTCGGGAACTTCTACCAGCTGCTCAACCAGAACTTCACCCCGTTCACCTGGTCCTACCGCATGCTCGGCGTGTGGCAGCAGGTCGGCGACAGCCCGGCCGTGCTGCGCGTGCCGGCGCTGGTCACCGGCCTGCTGACCTGGTTCGTGCTGCGCCGCTTCACCACCCAGCCGGGTGCGCTGCCGGCGGTGCTGCAGTCCTCCCGCCGGGGCCGGGGGGCCATGGTGCTGGTCCTCGCGGTCGCCTTCCTGGCCTGGTGGCTGCCCTACGGCATGGGCGTGCGGCCCGAGGCCATCGGCGGGTTCCTCGCCGCGGTGACGCTGCTGGGGGTCGCCTCGGGGCTGCGCCGGCGCAGCCTGCCGCTGCTCGGCCTGGCCGTGGTCGCCGCGGCGCTGAGCGCGGTCTGCCACCCGACCGGCTTCGTGGCCCTGGCCCCGCTGCTGGCCGGGCTGCCGCGGATCGTCGGCGTGCTCCGCGAGGGCGTCCCCGCGCGGCGCGCGTGGCTGCGGGGGTTGGCCGTGGTCGCCCCCGGGTCGGTCGCCGGGATCGCCGCGTTCGGCGACGGCTCGCTCAACGACTTCTCCCGCGGCCAGGAGATCTTCCTGTCCATCCAGGCGCAGAACAACTGGTTCGACGAGTACCAGCGCTACAACTTCCTCTTCGCCCCGATCGCCATGGGCGCCTACGCCAAGCGGCTCGCGGTCGTGCTCGGCATCGCCGCGCTGCTGTGGTTCGCGGTGGTCGCCGCGACGTCCCGGCGCCGGGACGTGCTCAGCCCCCAGCTGCTGCTGGCCGGGCAGAGCCTGGCGCTGGCGTTCCTGCTGCTGTGGATCACCCCGAGCAAGTGGACGCACCACTTCGGCGCCCTGGACGGCATCGGCCCGGCGTTCCTGGCGCTGTTCCTGGTCTCCGTGCCGGTCCTGGTGCGCACGGTGCCCGGTGGCCTGCGCAACGGGCCGCTGGTCGGGGCGCTGGCCGCCGGCTCCGCGGTGCTGGTCGTCGCGCTGTCCTTCCACGGGCCCAACGACTGGGCCTACTCCTGGCTGCAGGGCCTCCCGCGTCCGTTGCGGCGGCCGGCGCTCGGTGGCGTCACGCTCGACAACGCGCTGCTGTGGGCGCTGCTCGTCGGTGTGCTGGTCCTGGCCGTGCGGTTGCTGCACCGCCGCCTCCGGCTGCCCCGGCGCCGCCCGTGGGCGACCGCGGTCCCGGCCGCGGTCACCGTGGCCCTGGCGTTGTCGGCGACCTACCTGGTCGGCGGCTTCGCGGTCGCCGCCGTCGCCACGGCGGACACGTACTCGCCGTGGGCCGATGCGATCGCCGACCCGGCGGGCAGCACGTGCGGTCCGGCGAAGGCGATCGTCGCCGCCGACGTGGACGCCGCGCGGCCGCTGACCCGGGTGCCCGGCGCCGCGCCGGCCGTCGCCGTCCCGGAGGACGCCTTCGCCGCCGGGAGCGGCTTCCTCCCGGCCAGCCCGCCGCCCACAGCGCCGGCGACCGAGGTGTGGGGCAGCCTGCGCGGCGAGGCCGACGGCAGCGCGGTCGGGCAGCTCACCACCTCGTGGGCCCAGCTCCCGGCCGACCCGGCCGAGGGCGAGCAGCTCGCCGTGCTGGTGAGCGGGGACCTGACCGAGGGCGGCAACCAGCTCACCGTCGAGTACGGCCGCACCGGCGCGACGGGGGTCCAGCCGCTGGGCTCGGCGGTCCTGGCCGACGACGTCACGTCCCAGACCTGGCGGACCCAGGTTCTCCCGGCCCCGGCCGGGCCCTCGGCCGGGGCCGACGCGGTCCGGCTGGTCGGCGCCGACGCCACCACCGGCATCTCCGGCTGGCTGGCGTTCACCGGCCCGTCCGTGGTGCCGGTGGTGCCGCTGACCGAGCAGCTGACCGGCGACGCGCCGGTGGCCCTGGCCTGGCAGCTGGCCTTCCTCTTCCCGTGCCAGCGGCAGCCGGACCTCTCCGACGGCATCACCGAGCCGGTCGAGCACGCCGTCCTGTGGGGGGACGAGGGGATCAACGGGACCGAGGACGCCACCTGGCAGCTGCCGCGCGGCGGCCTGTTCGCCCCCACCCGCTACGACTCCTCGGTGACCTTCCTCGGCGGGACGTTCCCCGACTTCCCCGAGATCGACACGGTGCAGGTCTTCCGGGTCGTGCCCGCCTACCCGGCGCGCGGCTACGACGTGCGTCGGTCCTCGGTCACCCGCTGGGGCTGGCAGGGGCCGGCGGAGGCCGCCTGGCCCTACGAGACCCCGGAGGAGTGAGCCGGGGGAGTGGGGCCGGCGGGGGGAGGCCGGCTCAGCCCAGCAGTCGGGAGACCCCCGCGAGCCGGGCGTCACCGGCCATCGACGCCAGCCACGCCGACCACCCCGGCCGGGCGCGCATCGCCTCCAGGGCGCTGCGCGCCGCGGCCCGGTCGCCGCGGCGGGAGGCGGCGAGCGCGGCGTAGAGGTCGCGGGCGCCCTCGGGGGCGAAGACCGCCAGCGTCTCGTAGTCCCGCTCGTCGTAGGCCCGCTGCAGGTTCCGCAGCATCCGCAGCTGGGCGACCGGGTCGCCGGAGTCGTCGACCCGCAGGTCCAGCCGGACCCCGTCGTCGTCGTCGGTGGCGGGGGAGCCGCCGACCACCTGCAGCGCCGCGGACTGCCGCCCCCGCAGGTCACCGCCGGCGTCCTGCCCGGCGGTGAGCGCGGCGAGCAGCCGGTCGGCCAGCGGCCCGCCGGTGGCGGTGAACGCCTGCGACATGGCCGGCAGGACGTCGGCGGAGGCGAGCATGTTGCCCTGCACGCTGAAGCCCTCGCCGACCAGGTGCCCGCTCACCGGCAGCGAGCCGCGGCCGGTGTCGGCGGCCACCCGGCCGGTGGCGTCCAGCACGGCGATCTGCCGGTCGACGTCCTCGGCGGCGTGCGCGGCCCGGCGCACCAGGTCCGCGGGCGGGGCGCCCTCGGCCAGCCCGGTCAGCAGCGAGCCGCCCAGCCCCCGCCGGCTGCGCGCCTGCACCGCGACGACGCCGACCCCGGGACGCACGCTGGGCACGACGCGCCCGACGGCGAGGATGCAGGAGGAGACGGCGATGCCCAGGTCGCCGGTGCCGGCGTCCCGCCCGATCACCGAGAAGGTCATCCCGTCACCGCACCCGCACCGCGGGCCGTCGCCTGCCTCATCGCGACCTCCCCGCCGGGGTGGTCCGCCGCCGCCCGGGGACCCATCCTGCCGGGACCGGCCCGCCCCGGTCCGCGCAGCGCGCCGTCCGCCACGGCCTCAGGCCGGGCGGCCCAGCTCGCGGACGCCCTCCAGCGAGAGGCCCAGGGTCGCGGTCACCCGCTCGGTGGCGGCCCGGTGCGGCAGCGCGGACGGCGCCGCCGACCGGCACAGCACCAGCGAGGCGCCGGCGGCCAGCGGGGCGAGCAGCCAGGCCACCGGGCCGGCCTCGGTGGCCGCCCGCTCGTCGACCATCACCCGGTCGCCGGCGACGATGCCCAGCCGGCCGGCGAGCTCGGTGGCGGTGTCGACCAGCCCGGCCAGGGTCAGCGAGCCCCCGCCGAGGACCAGCCCGACGCCCGCGGGGTCGACCGGCTGCCAGGGGGAGAAGACGTCGCCCTGCGCGCGCACCTCCAGCGCGAAGTCACGGGCGGGGCCGGTGTAGCCGGTCATCCCCATGCCCATCGGGTGCAGCGACAGCCCGAGCAGCTCGTCGAGGCCGAGCTCCTCCAGCGGCGGCAGCCGGTCGGCGGCGGCCAGGACGACGTCGGCCGTGGTGAGCCGGTCGTCGTCCTCCGCGGCCGTCTCCAGCACCGCGGCGCCGCAGCTCCACGCGCCCAGCAGGACGGCGGCGGTCTGCCAGTGCACCGGCAGCGCGACGCCGACCGTGCTGCCCGGGCCGACGTCGAACTCGCCCTGCAGCAGGTTGGCCGTCTTCGCCACCCAGTTGGCCAGGGTGGTGCCCGACAGCTCGGTGCGCTCGCCGGAGACGTCGTCGTACTGGGTCAGCATCGGGGCCGCGGGATCGCGCCGCGCGGCCGCGGCCCACAGCTGGCTGGGGTCGGTGGGACGGGTGTGTGTCACGAGAACAGGGTGGCACCGGAACCGACCGCTGCCGCCTGCGCCCTCCCGGGCGCGGTTACAGTCGCCTCGCGAACGCCATGGGTGCTGCGTCGTCGTCGCCCTGCCGGGTGCCGGCCTGCTCCGCACCAGTCGGACAGGACGATGCCAACGGGGAGGCCGAGGGATGATCACGCAGATCGCTGCGCGCGGCGGCGCCACCGCGGTGGTGTCACCGTCCGTGGCCGCCGGGTCGGCGGCGCCGTGGCGCGACCGGCTGCTCGCCGACGTCGGCGCCTACGCCGGGTACGTCGTCCTGCAGCTCCTCCAGCTCTTCGTCCTCAGCCGGCTGGCCCCCCGCTTCTTCTGGTACGACGACTCGCAGGCGCAGTTCGGGCCGATGACCTGGTGGATGGGCCGGCACCTGGAGGGCGGGCGACCGCCGCTGATGGACCCCGAGCAGGGGCAGGCCGGCAACCTCGTGGCCGACATGCAGTACGGCGCGCTGGACCCGCTGCACTGGGGCCTGCAGGCGCTGGCCGCCCGCACCGACGACGCCCTGGTCATGGCCTGGGGGTTCGCGACCATCTGCGTCCTGCTCCTGGGCACCGGTGTCCTCACCCTGCTCCGCCAGCACGGTGTCCACCCCGTCCTGGCGGTGGCCGGTGCCCTCGGTGCGGCCTCCAGTGGCTTCTACCTCTGGTACGGCAGTGCGTGGTGGCCGCTGCTGTGGAGCGTGGCCTGGCTGCCGTGGTTCTGGTGGGGCCTGGTCTCCCGCCGGACGCCGGGCATCGTCGTCCTCGGGCTGGCCACCTGGGCGCTGCTCGCGTCGGGCAACCCCTACATCCTGTTCTTCGCCCTGGCCCTGGTGCTGGCGCAGCTGGTCGAGCTCGTGCGGGACCACACCCTCCGGGTGCTGGTGACCGTGCCGGTGGTCGCCCGGCTCCTGGCCATGCTGGCCGGCCTGGCCGCGGCGTTGCCGACCCTGCTCTCCACGGTCGAGATGTCGCCCTACATCACCCGGCAGGAGGCCGACCTGCTCGTCGGCAACGTCGGCTTCGGGGTGACCAACCTCGTCGACGTGCTGCTCGGGTCGCCGACGCTGATGGGCCAGACGAACGCCTGGTCGGGGAACCTCGGGCTGGTCCCGGGCATGTACACGCTGACCGCCGCGGTGGCCGCGGTGGCCCTCGTGGACTGGAAGCGGGCGGTCCGCTCGCCGGGCGTCCTGACCGCACTGGTCCTGTTCTGCACCGCCGTCGTGTTCACCCAGCTGCCCACGACGGTCTCGGTGTTCCGCTACCCGATCCGCTACCTGGTGGTCGTGCAGGTCGGCCTGGCCGTGCTGGCGCTGCTGGCGGTCACCGCCGCGCCGCTGCTGACCCGGCGCCGGCTGCTCCTGGCCGTCGGCCTGGTCGGTGCCCAGGCGGTGCTGGCCGGGTTCCGCGCCCCGGTCTTCTACCGGTGGCACCTGCTGTCGATGGTGGTGACGCTCGTCGCGCTCGCGGCCCTCGTCGTGCTCGTGGGCGGGATGCGCGCCCGTGCGTCGCGTCCCGGGCGGCTGCCGGTGCTCGGCGCCGCGACCGCCGTCCTCCTGCTCGTGTCGTGGGGGACGGTCTTCATCGGCGAGCGGATGATGGTCTCGCTGGCCGACCGGATGGACGTCATCAACGAGGTGCCCGACCAGGGCGACATGCCCTACCGCGCGCTCTACCCCGGTGAGCAGCTGGGCACCGCGGTGGCCGCGTACCGCGACCGGTCGGTGCTGGTCGACGGCTCGGCCACGGTCATCTCCTACGACTTCGGCGCGGACTCGGGGTGGTCGACCGGCGTCCTGCGCGGCAACGGCAACCTGATGGCGGACTTCCGCAGCGGCAGCGGCTCCTTCGCCGTCTGGCACGGGGCCGTGAACGAGCACTGGTGCCGGACCTACCAGGGGTCCACGTGCGGGGACCCGCAGTGGTTGCTCGACACGGCCCCCGGCACCGGGGTGACCTGGCTGGACCTGCTGTCCGAGGACGACGTGCTGCTGGCCGACGGTGCGCCCGAGCCGATCCGGCAGCACCTGGACGCCACCTGGACCCGCGGCGCCGACGTCGGGGGCTACACCGCCTACCAGCGTGAGGACGGGCTGCCCGGCCGGGTCACCGTCGCCCGCGGGGTGGACGTGACCGAGGGCCCCGGTGGCATCGGCCTGGGCCGTGGGGACGGGCCGATGGAGTCCTACACGGTGAGCACCGGCGCGGAGGCCGGTGAGCTGGCCTTCCGCACGACGTGGTGGCCGGGCATGCAGGCCACCCTCGACGGACAGCCGATCACGGTGGGCACCGTCGACGGGGCCGTGCTGCGGCTGGACCTGCCCGCGGGCCTGGACGGTGCCAGTCTGGAGATCTCCTACGTGCCGATCGGTGAGCGCATCCTGGTGCCGGCCTTCGTGGTCGCCGGGCTGCTCCTGGTCGCCTCCCTGGTCGTCTCGGTCCTCACCGGCCGGCGCGGGGCGCGCGGTGCGGCCTCCCGCCGGGGCCGCGCCCGGGACGAGGTGCCCGCGTGACCGGCCGGATGCCCGTCCACCTGCGCCAGCTGCTGCAGTTCTCCCTCGGCTCGGGCCTCGGGCTGGCCGTCGACCTGGGCCTGTTCGCCCTCGGCGTGCACCTGGGGCTGGAGCCCTGGGCGGCCAACCTGATCAGCGCGGCGGCCGCGGTGCTGGTGGTCTACTTCTTCGTCACCAAGTACGCCTTCGAGGGCGGACGGTCGGCCTCGCGGTTCGTGCTCTTCGTGGGCTGGTACGTCTTCTCGGTGCTGGCCTTCTCGGTGCTGATCGACCTGTTCCAGGAGGCGACGGGGTGGGCCCCCTTCCTCTGCAAGTTGGTGTCCCTCCCGCCCTCCTTCGCCGCCAACTTCGCCGCGAGCAAGTGGCTGTTCGGCCGGGACCCGCGCCCGGCCGGCACCCCCGACGCCGAGGTGCCGTCCGACCTCCGGGACGCAGCGGCCTGATGCCGGCACCGGCGGGCCACAGACCCGGGCGCCACCAGCGCGCCCAGCAGGGAGCCAGACGATGACATCGACCATGACGACGACCGAGGCAGGAGGAGGACCGGTGGACACCGACGGCCGGGCACGCAGCGTGCAGGCCCTCCTCTTCGACCTCGACGGCACGCTGGTCGACACCCGCGAGGCCAACCACCTGGCCTACCGGGACGCCTTCGCCGAGTTCGGCCACGAGCTGACCCCCGAGCAGTTCGCCGGCACCTGGGGCCGGGACTCCCGCGACTTCATCCCCGACCTGCTGCCGGGCGTGGACCAGGCCGAGGTCGACGGCATCCGGGCGGCCAAGAGCCGGCTCTACGCCGCCGAGCTGCACCGCACCACCGTCAACGAGGCGCTGGTGGCCTTCCTCCGCCAGATGGCGCCCACGCACCGCACCGCGCTGGTCAGCACCGCCAAGTCCGGCAACGGCCGGCAGATCCTTGAGGTCCACGGGCTGACGCCGCTGTTCGACGTCGTGGTCTGGGGCGACGAGGTCACCCGCAGCAAGCCCGACCCCGAGGGGTACCTGCGCGCCCTGGAGCTGCTCGGCGTCGACGCCGACCGCTCGCTGGCCTTCGAGGACTCCGCGACCGGCCGTCGGGCAGCGGTCGCGGCGGGCCTCGCCGTGCTCGAGGTGCCGCTGTTCTGATGTCGCACCCCTACTCGCGCGGCCGTGTCGCGCTCATCGTCGTCGCGCTGCTCTCGCTGGCCGGCTTCCTGCTGTTCAACCTCGACGCGCTGTCGGACCTGTGGACCGCGCTGGCGGACTCCCTGGACGGCGGCGACTGGGCCGTCATCGGCGCCGCCGCGGTGGTCCAGCTGCTCGGGCACGTGCTGCGCGCCGCCCGCACCAAGGTGCCGCTGGACAACGTCCGCCGGGGCAGCCTGGCCGGCCAGTTCCGGCACCTGACCATCGGCTACCTGTTCAACGTCGTCTGGCCGCTGCGCATCGGCGAGGTGGTCCGGGCCTGGCTGATCGCCAAGACGGTGCGGATCAGCTTCCTGTACACGCTGCTGGCGGTCATCCTCGAGCGGCTCATCGACGTCGTCTTCGTCTCGGTGATCCTGCTGGTGTTCGTCGCCGTCGTCGGGGTGCCCGAGGGCGGGGTCGTGCCGATCACCGCCGTCGTCGCGCTGGTCGTGGCCGTCGCGCTGATCGTGGCGTTCGTCGCCTTCGTGCGGGAGAACTCGTTCATGCTGCGGGTGGCCTGGCGGGCCTCCAGCTGGCTCAACAACGACCTGGAGAACCGGCTGCGGTTCAAGCTCTGGTCGGTGATCTTCGGCTTCCAGCGGTTCTTCCGGCAGCGCCGGCAGCTGGTCCGCTACGGGGTGCTCGCCCTCGTCTCCTGGGTCTGCTACCTCGCCGCGGCCGTCGCCGTGGCGGTCACCGTGCTGCCCGCCCTCTCCGGTCGGCAGGCCTTCATCGCCGCCACCGCCCCCTCGGCGGTGGTCGGCCCGGCCATCGGCAACGGTGCCCCCGGCGGCTTCGTCGACGGCGTGGTCGAGTTCGTCGAGCGCAGCGGCGGCCTGGGTGGCCGCGAGCTCCTCGTCTTCGCCGGCGCCTCGTGGGTGGTCGCCAACGTGCCGGTGCTGGTCATCGCCGTCGTGGCGCTGTTCGTCAACTGGGCCCGGCGCACCAGCGACCCGCTCGCCGGCGCACCGCTGGCGGCGCAGGACCGCTACGTCAACAAGCTCGCCCGCGAGCAGGACGTCTCGGGCCGGATGACGCACTTCCTGGACTCCTACTTCCGCGGCCAGCACCTCAGCCAGGTCATGCACCGGCTGGAGGTCAACGGCAACGTCAGCCTGGTGCAGTTCTTCAAGGGCGGTTCCAACGCCGTGACCCTGCTGGCCACCTCCGGCGGTGAGCTGTTCGTCAAGAAGATGGTGCCGACCGAGCACGCGCACCGGCTGAAGAACCAGTACGACTGGCTGGCCGAGCGCGCCGACCACCCGCTCCTGGTCACCGTGCTGCGCGAGGAGCACGCCGACGACCACTACGCCATCGACCTCGAGTACCGGCCCAGCAGCGTGCCGCTGTTCGAGTACGTGCACGAGCAGCCGCTGGCGGAGTCCGCGGCCAAGCTGGCCCAGGTCTGGGACTACATGTACGGCCGCGTCTACGACCTCGGGGAGCTCGAGGAGCACCCGGACGTCCGCGACGACTACGTCAGCGAGCGGTTCGTCCGCCGCGTCCAGGCCGCCGCCGAGAGCCACCCGGCGCTGGCCGAGGCGATGAAGAGCGACCGGATCCTGGTCAACGGCCAGGAGCTGGACAACTTCGCCACGATCCTGGACCGGATCACCGCCAACGAGACCGCCTGGCGGGACCTGGCCACCTACCGGACCTCCGCGCACATCCACGGCGACCTCACGGTGGACAACATCCTGGTCGACCTGCCCACGCGCGACGTCCTGGTCATCGACCCCTCCGACGACAACCAGGTGCGCGGCCCGATCATCGACTTCGCCCGGCACATGCAGTCGCTGCTCTACGGCTACGAGTTCCTCAACGAGGACGAGTCGCCGGTCCTGCTCGGCGCCCGCGACGGCATGCCGGAGATCACCTACCGCGACGACCGGTCGGCCCGGTACGCCGAGCTGGCCGACTTCGTCAGCACCGAGGTCATCCCGCGCCACCTCAGCGTCGCCGAGCAGCGCTCGGTGCTGTTCCACGTCGGGCTGTTCTACGGGCGGATGCTCACCCACCGGGTGGTCATCAACTCCGGGACCGTGCTCAAGTACTACGGGGTCTGCCTGCAGGCGCTCAACCGCTTCCTGGACCAGTACGACCTCCCGCGCCGGGACGACCGGGGCGACGACCTCTTCGGCATCGACACCAGATCGGACCAGGTGCTCAGCAAGTGAACGTGGTGATCGCGATCCCGGCGTACAACTGCGCCGCCCAGATCGGCCGGGTGCTCGACGAGATCACCGACGAGGTGGCCGCCCGGGTCTCCGAGATCTGGGTGATCGACAACCAGAGCACCGACGACACCCTGGAGCGGGCGGCCGAGTACCGGCGGAACGGCCGGCTGGGCAACCTGCGGGTGTTCCGGAACCGGCAGAACAACAGCCTCGGCGGCACCCACAAGGTGGCCTTCGAGCACGCCCGGGCCGCCGGGCACACCCACGTGGTGATCCTGCACGGGGACAACCAGGCCAAGAGCGACGAGGTCGCGCTGCTGCTGGACCACGCGCAGGCGCACCCGGAGACGCAGACCGTGCTGGGCTCGCGCTTCAGCCGGGCGTCCCGGCTGCACGGCTACGACGCCAAGCGGGTCTGGGGCAACCGGGTGCTCAACGCCGTCTACAGCGCCGTGGCGCTGCGCCGGCTGGAGGACCTGGGCTCGGGGCTGAACCTGTTCGCGCTGCGCGACCTGGACCCCGCGACCTACCTGCGCTTCGCCAACCAGCTCACGTTCAACTACGAGCTGATCCTGGACCTGGTCGCCCGCCGGGTGCGCTTCGCCTTCGTGCCGATCACGTGGCGCGAGGAGGACCAGGTCTCCAACGCGCGCAACTGGAACATCTTCCGGACGGCGCTCCGCAACCTGGCGCTGTGGCGGCTGGGCCGCCAGACGACCGCACCGGCCACCGGCCGGGACTACGAGTGGGACGAGGTGCACTGATGGCCACGCTGCAGGTGCTCATGCCGATGGGCGGGCTCGGGACGCGGTTCCGCAAGGTCGGCGTCACCACGCCCAAGCCGCTGATCGAGGTCGGCGGCGTGCCGATGTTCCAGCGCGCGCTGGCCTCGCTGGACCCGTGGGCGGGGGACAAGACCGTCACCGTCGTCGTCCGGGAGGACAACGACCGGGAGTTCGACCTGGCCCGCCGGGTCGTGGCCGCCGAGCCCGCGGCGCAGATCGTGCTGCTCGACCACGACACCCGCGGCGCGGTCGAGACCTGCCTGGTCGCCCGCGACCAGCTCGACCCCGACCAGCCGCTGGTCATCATGGACTGCGACATCGCCTTCGTCAGCCCCGCCTACTTCCCGGCGATGCAGCAGGCGGCCGAGCGCCAGGACGTCGACGGCCTGCTGCTGTCCTTCCGGTCCACCGAGCCGCGCTACAGCTTCGCCGAGGTGGACGCCGACGGGCTGGTGGTGCGCACCGCGGAGAAGCAGGCCATCTCCTCCGACGCGCTGATGGGCGTCTACTCGTTCACCTCCGCGCGGGTGTTCCTCGAGGCTGCCGACCGGCTGATGGCCCGCCAGATCGACGCCGCCATGCCCGAGTACTACGTCTCGCTGGTCTTCAACGAGCTCATCGACTCCGGCCGCCGGGTCGGCCTGGTGCGCGGGGACTTCTACTGCTTCGGGACCCCGGAGGAGCTCGCCGCCTTCGAGGCGACCGGCGCCCCCGTCTGAGCCCTCTCGCGAGGCCCCCGACACAGGACGGCGCCCCTCCCGGTCAGCGGGAGGGGCGCCGTCCTGTCCGCGTTCAGAGCTGGGCGGCGATGAACTGCCCCAGCGAGCGGGAGAACGTGGCAGTCAGGTGGCTGCCGTCGAAGTAGACGACCGTCCCGCCCACGACCTCGTGGCACAGCTGCTCGTCGCAGAAGCGGTCGGTCAGGTCGATCACCGAGATGCGGTCGTCGTCCATCGCGACGGCCGCGTCGGCCAGCTGGTCCGGGGTCAGGCGGAGGTCCCGGGGCCCGGCGCAGGGGTCGTCGACCCGCCCGGCGGCGGCGATGCAGTCCGGGGCGCTGACCTCGAGGTTGCGCGACTCGGGGCCGAGGTGGACGCCGTTGGTCGTCGGGACGGCCCGCAGGACGTGGACCTGCTTGCCGGCATCGGCGAGGGTCCGCAGCGGGGCCTGGAGCGTCTCGACCGGGATGGCGTCCTGCAGGCCCCCGGAGCCGTCGACCCACTTGTAGATGTCCGAGCGGTAGCTGGTGAAGACCCGGGTGATGCCGGGGTCCGCGGCCAGCTGCGCGAGCAGCTCGTCCGCCCACACCTTGCAGGCCGGGGGCTCCTCGAGGGGCATGTTGGCGCCCAGGAGCCGGTCGGTGCCCAGCACCGGGCAGCCGGCCTTGACGTAGGTCACCACGGCCCAGCCCCGGTCGTCGGCGACCTGCTGGAGGGCCTCGTACATGCTCGCGGTGTGCGAGTCGCCGATGAGGGCGACGGTCTCGGTCGCGTCGGCGCTGCCGTACCGGCAGGTCTTCAGCTCGGTGGCCGTCCCGCCCTGCAGGCAGGGCATGCCGGCGGAGAGGTCGGACTTGGCGAACGTCGTGTCCACCGTGTCGGTGTAGGCGTACGGGTCGCCGCACTGGCGCTGTGCGTCGGTCGCGCCCGCGCCGAAGCAGGGGTCGCCGCCGGTGGCGAAGGCCGCCGCGGCCGCGCGTGCCCCCTCCACCCGCGACTGGACGTAGAACCACCCGCCGCCGGCGACGCCGAGGACCACCGCGGTGGCCACCGCGGTGGCGGCGAACGTCGTCCCGAGGCCCCGCCTGGCCAGCGGCGTGCCGGTGCGGACCGGGTCCTCCACCGCCACCTTGGTGGCCCAGCCGAGGACGACGGTGGCGAGCAGCACGGCGATCTTGGACCGGGTGCCGAGGTCGTGGCCGAGGGCGAACGGGAGGACGACCACCAGCGGCCAGTGCCACAGGTAGGCCGAGTACGACACGTCGCCGAGGAAGCGGACCGGGCCGAAGTGGGCCACCGCCGTGGGGCTCCAGTCGCCCGCCGGTGCCCCGGCCCAGATGACCGCCACGGTGCCCAGGACGGGCAGGAGCGCGGCGGTGCCGGGGAACGGCGTCTGCGCGGTGAAGGTGAGCGCACTGAGCGCGATCGCGCCGAAGCCGGCCCAGGACACGACGGCGCGGAGCCGGTGGCGGTCCTGCAGCGGGGTCGCCGCCACGAGGGCCAGCAGCCCGCCCAGGCCGAACTGCCAGGCCCGGGCGGGGGTGGTGAAGTAGGCCGCCGGCGGGCTGGTCCGCGTCGTCCACAGCGAGTAGGCGAACGAGGCGACGGTGAGGGTCCCCAGCAGCGCGACGAGCACCGTGCGGCGGCGCGCGCCCAGCCGGACCGCGAGCCAGGTCGCCGCGACGATGAGCAGCGGCCAGAGCAGGTAGAACTGCTCCTCGGTGGACAGCGACCAGTAGTGCTGTGCGGGCGAGGCGGCGTTGGTGTGGGCCAGGTAGTCGACGGCGTCACCGGCGAGCACCCAGTTCTCCACGTACAGCGCGGAGGCGCCGATCTCGCGGAGGAACTGCTGCCAGTAGGTCTGGGGCACCCAGAGGAAGACCGCGACCGCGGTGCTGAGCAGGACCAGCAGGGCCGCGGGCAGCAGCCGCCGGGCACGGCGGGCCCAGAAGTGCCCCAGCCGGACCCGGCCGTTGCGCTCGACCTCGCGCACCAGGTGCCCGGTGATCAGGAAGCCGGACACGACGAAGAAGACGTCGACGCCGACGTAACCGCCGGGCATCCGGAGCGGGACCACGTGGTAGAGCACGACCAGCGAGACGGCGAGGGCGCGGAGCGCCTGGATCTCGACCCGGACGGCCGAGGCCGCCGGCCCTGGGGGTGCCGGCGGCGCGACCCGTGGCGGGGACGAGGGGAGCCCGACGGTCGGGATCCGCTCGGTGCGGTCGTCGACCGGCGCCTGCGCGGTCGCTCCTGACCCCTCGACCACCACGCTGCTGCGACCCCTCACGCTCTCCCCGTTCCCCGTCCGGCGGAGCCCCGTCCCGGAGGGGACGGCGGGTCCACCGGGCTGTCGGTGCCTCCTGAGGGTAAGCGCGGCAGACGGCCCGCCGGCCCGCCGTCCACCTGCGTGGCTGCCCCACGGCGCCGTCGCGACCCGGTGGCACCACCCGACCCACGGGTCGCGCCTCCCGCCGCCCGGCGCGGCCCGGCCCGTCCGCCGGACGGCCCCGCCCGGCTCGTGAGGTACCCGCCCCCCGGTGCCCGTAAGGTCGATCTGATGACCACGACCTGGAGCGAGCGGCTGCAGCGGGCCGAGGTGGCCGTCCTGGTGGAGCTGCGACACGGGCTCGGGAGCGGGACGGCCGTCCCCGCTGCCTCGGCCGTCTCCTGGTTCGGCGAGCACGCGCGCGGCTGGCTGGTGCTGGGCGCCCTCGGCTGGGCCGGCGGGAGACGCCGCCGGGAGTGGGCCGCCGGGGCGGCGGGCGTCGCCCTCGCGCACGCCTCGGCCGTGGCCGCCAAGCGGGTGGTGCGCCGCGCCCGTCCGGCGCTGGAGCACGTGCCGCACCTGGGCGGGGTGCACAGCGGGCTGTCCTTCCCCAGCGCGCACGCCACCTCCACCGCGGCGGCCGTCGTCGGCTACGCCCCGATGGTGGGCCGGCCGGTGATGGTCGGTGCGCTGGGCGCGATGGCGGTCTCCCGGGTGCTGCTGGGCGTCCACTGGCCCAGCGACGTCCTCGCCGGTGCGCTGCTGGGCACCGCGGTGGGTGCCGGCGTCCGTCGGGTCGCCGGCACCGGGGCCCTGGCATGAGCGCCCGGCCCGTCCGCACGACGCCACCGGCCCCGGAGGGCGCCACGCCACCGGCCCGGGAGGGCGCCACGCCACCGGCCCCGGAGGGCACGGTGACCCCGGCGGGGGACGCCGGGTCGCCGCTGGCCGCCGGCGGTGACCGGCCTGCCGGGTTCCGCGGCTCGCTGCCCTGGGGCCTGGTCCGTGCGCTGCGGCCCCGGCAGTGGGTCAAGAACGTCCTGGTGCTGGCCGCGCCGCTGGCGTCGGGCCTGATCGTCGAGGCCGACGTCCTGCGCGCCAGCCTGCTGGCCTTCCTGCTCTTCTGCGCGACCTCCTCGGCCGTGTACCTGGTCAACGACGCGGTCGACGTCGAGGAGGACCGGCGGCACCCGGTCAAGCGGCACCGGCCCATCGCGGCCGGTCTCGTCCCGCGGTCGCTGGCCCTGGGGCTGGCCGTGGTGCTGTTCCTCGTCCCGCTCGCGCTGGCCGCGCTGCTGGCCCGCCCGGAGCTGGCGTGGGTGCTCGGGGTCTACGCCGTCCTGCAGCTGGCGTACTGCTTCGCGCTCAAGCACCAGCCGGTCATCGACCTGGCGATCGTGGCCTCGGGCTTCCTGCTGCGCACCGTGGCCGGTGGCGTGGCGGCCGGCATCGCCCTGTCGCAGTGGTTCCTGCTGGTCGCGGCGTTCGGCTCGCTGTTCATGGTGGCCGGCAAGCGCTACTCCGAGCTGGTCGCCGTCGGCGAGGGTGCGGCGACCCGCCGGAGCCTCAAGGAGTACTCCGAGAGCTACCTGCGGTTCGTCTGGAGCATGTCGGCCGGGGTGACGGTCACCGTCTACAGCCTGTGGGCCTTCGAGGTGGGCGCGAGCGGGGACGGCGTCCCGTGGGCGGCGATCTCGATCGCGCCGTTCGTGCTGGGCCTGCTGCGGCACGCGGTCGACCTGGACAAGGGCGAGGCCGGCGAGCCCGAGGCCGTCGTGCTGCACGACCGGGTGCTGCTGTCGCTGGCCGTGGTCTGGCTGGTCACCGTGGCGCTGGCGGTCTTCGGCGGGTGAGCACACCGCCCGGCGTCCTGCGAGGGGGACGCCGGGCGGTGGGTCGGGCGGTGTGCGGTCCAGCGGGCGCGGCTCAGTAGATGCAGCTGGTGTCCGCGGCCGTGCGCGGGGGCTCGGCCGGGGTCTCGGGACCGGCCACCGGCGCGGCCGGGGTCACGGCCTCGCCCACGCCGTTGTAGTCCGCGCCGAGCACCAGGGTGACGGTGCCGCTGGTGGCGTCCTCGACCTGCCGGGTGACGGCGCCGGGGACCTGGCCGGCGAGGGTGGCGGCGAGCGCGTCGTCCCCGGCGGCGAAGCGGACCTCGGTCACGTCGTAGCCCGCGGAGTCGGCGTTGCCGGTGCCGGTCACCGGGAAGCCGGCGGCGGTGAGCCCGGCGGCGGCCTTGCCCGCCAGGCCGGAGGTGCCCGAGCCGTTGAGGACCTCGACGGAGACGTCGGCCGGCGCCGCGGTGGGGGCTGGTGCCTCGGGCGTGGCCGGGGCGGCCTCCGGTGCGGCCGGCTGCGGCTCGGCGGACAGGTCGGAGAAGAAGGCGCGCAGGGTGGCCGCGTCGGCCAGCCGGATGATCGACCCGGCGTCCTCGTCGCTGTCCACGCCCTCGTTGGGCACGGTCTGGAACTCGATGCTGCCGGCGGTCACCGACTGCATCTGCTGCGCCAGCTCCATCAGGTCCAGGTCGGCGTCGACCGTGAGGGCCTCGGAGACCGCCTCGACCAGCTCGTGCTGGGTGCCCAGGTCACGCAGGACGTCCTCGGAGAGCATCTTGCGCAGCACGCCGGCGAGGAACACCTGCTGGCGGCGGATCCGGTCGAAGTCGCTGCTGGTCTTGCCGATGTTGTGCCGCTGGCGGACGAACTTGAGCGCGTCGGCGCCGGTGATGGTCTGCGGGCCGGCGGGGAAGAAGGCGCCGGACCACCTGCGGTCGTCGACGGCCTCGCACAGGTTGACCTCGACGCCGCCGACGACGGTGCTGAGCTCGAAGAAGCCGAGCAGGTCGACCTCGGCGTAGTGGTCGATGCGCAGCCCGGTGAGCTGGCTGAGGGTCTGCACCAGCAGCTGGGCGCCCTGCGCCGACTTCTCCTCCTCGGTCGCGGACTCCGGGGCATCGGCGCGGCCGTAGGCGTAGGCGGCGTTGAGCTTGGCCTGGCCGTGGCCGGGGATCTGCACGTAGGAGTCGCGCGGGAAGGAGACGAACGAGGCCTTGGAGCCGTCCGCGGGGACGTGCACCAGGATCATCGTGTCGGTGTTGGTGCCGGCGTCGGCGCCGGCCTTGAACTCGGCCAGCTGCTCGTCGGTCAGCGCGGCGCGGCTGTCGTTGCCGACGAGCAGCAGGTTCATCGCCGCACCCGTGGTGACGGTCTCCTCGTTGCCCGACGTCGGGATCGCGTCGGTGCGGGAGACGCTGGCCCCGGCGACCTGACCGAGGTACCAGCCCCAGCCGCTGGTCACCAGCAGCGCCAGCGACAGCAGGCCGGCGGTGACCCGGCCGGTCCACACCAGGCGGCGGCCACCGCCGTCGGCGTCGCGTCGGGCCGGCGACCCGGCCCGGGGGTCGAGTCGGGGCGGCAGGCTCGGGCGGGCCGGCTGGTCGAGTTCGTCTCTGCGCATGTCCTGGTCCCTCACGTCGGGTGCCGACGTCGGTCTGCTGACCAGGGGTGGTCAGACGTCCAGCGGCGTGATCGACCGCGACCATAGGTGCGCCGACGGGCCCGTCCCGGGCTCCTCGGCCGTGTCCCACCACACGAGTCACGTCCCGCACCACCCGTCCCCGAGGCGCTCGTGTCGGCCCCTTCGTCGCTCAGCGTCGTGTTGCCATGACGGAGTGCCACGTCTTCGTCGAACCACCCCGAGTGCCGAGCGACCCGTCGGAACAGCCACGGTGGAGGCGGCCGGAGGCTCCCCGTCCGGCGGGGGCCGGCACCGTCCTGCCCGGGTGCGGCTGACCCGGCGCGGGCGGCGGGTGGTCGCCGGCGCCGTGGCGGCGCTCGGGGTCAGCGGCGTGCTGGTCGTGCTGCCCGTGGTCACCCGCCCGCAGCCGCAGCCGGTGCCGGTGGTCACCTCGACCGAGGCAGTGCCGATGGGCTCGGTCGAGGAGCCCGCACCCGGTGCCGCGGTCGCGACCGCGCCGGCCACCGACGTCCCCGGCGCGACGGCCGAGGCCCCGGTGCTGACCGTGAGCCGGCCCGACACCGGGCCGTTCTCCCTGGTCGGCGTCACGTGGTCGGCGGACGAGGCCGTCACCGACACCGTCGTGCGGGTGCGGACCCGGCCGGCGGCCGAGGCGGACTGGGGCGGCTGGACCGAGATCGCGCCCGAGGCCACGGACCAGGACGCCGGGACCGGGACCGGTGCGGCCGAGCTGCGCGGCGGGACGGCACCGCTGTGGACCGGCGCCAGCACCGGCGTCGAGGTCGAGCTGGTCACCCGCTCGGGGGCCCGCCCCGCCGACGTCCGGCTGGACCTCGTCGACCCGGGCACCAGCGAGGCCGACGCCTCCCTCGGCGAGCCGGCGGCGGTCGCGACCGCGCACGCCGCCGACCCGGGCATGCCCCCGGTGTTCTCCCGCGCCCAGTGGGGCGCCGACGAGCGGATCCGCACCTGGGACCCGGAGTACGCGCCGACCATCGAGGCCGCGACCGTGCACCACACCGCGGACAGCAACGACTACGCCGAGGCCGACGTGCCGGCGATCATGCGGTCGATCTACCGGTACCACACGGTGAGCCGGGGCTGGGGCGACATCGGCTACAACGTCATCGTCGACAAGTTCGGCCGGATGTGGGAGGGCCGCTACGGCGGGCTGGCCAGCACGGTCGTCGGCGCCCACGCCGTGGGCTACAACACCGGCACCTTCGGGGTGTCGATGCTGGGCAACTACGACCTCGTGCCGGTGCCGCAGGCCACCGTCGACGCCGTCTCGGCGATCATCGCCTGGAAGTTCTCCCTCTTCGGCGTCGACCCCCGTGGGACGGCGCGGCTGGGTGCGAACAACTCGGTGTCGCGCCCGACGGTCCACGCGCACCGCGACGTGGGACAGACCGCCTGCCCGGGCCGGTACGGCTACGCCCGGCTCGGGGAGATCCGGGACGAGGTCGCCGCGCAGGTGCAGTCCGCGGCGCGGCTGGTGCAGCAGCGTTACGACTCCGACGCCGCCGTCCGTGCCCTGCTGGGTGCGCGCACCAGCCCGGTCACGGCGATCCCCGGTGGTGCGTTCGCGCACTACGCCAACGGGTCGATCTACGCCTCGATGGGCACCGGTGCGCGCGTCGTCCGGGGTCCGGTGAAGGACCGGTGGGCGGCGCTGGGCTGGGAGAACAGCTCGCTGGGCTGGCCGGTCGGCGACACCGTGACCGGACTGGGTGCCGGTGGCTCGTTCCAGGAGTTCCAGCGCGGCGCCGTCTACTGGTCGCCGGGCACGGGGGCCCGGGTCGTGCCGAACGGCGCGGTGCGGGACCGCTGGGCGGCACTGGGCTGGGAGCGCGGCGCGCTGGGCTACCCGGTCGGCGACGCCGTCACCGGGCTGGCCGGCGGTGGCTCCTTCCAGGACTTCGAGCGCGGCTCCCTCTACTGGTCGCCCGGCACGGGCGCGCAGGTGGTCACCAGGACCGTCCTGCGGGAGAAGTGGGGGACGCTGGGCTGGGAGCGCGGTGCGCTGGGCTACCCCGTGCGCGACGCCGTCACCGGGCTGGCCGGCGGTGGCTCCTTCCAGGACTTCGAGCGCGGCTCGGTCTACTGGTCACCCGGCACGGGCGCCCGCGTGGTCATGGCCGGTGCGCTGAAGGAGAAGTGGGGCACGACCGGCTGGGAGGGTGGCCGGCTGGGCTACCCCGTCGGTGACCAGACCCCGCTCCGGGGCGGCGCCGCCCAGTTCGTGGCGTTCCAGCGCGGCTCGGTGTACTGGTCGGCCCCGACCGGCGCGCACGCCGTCGAGGGCGTCGTGCGCGACCGCTGGGCGGCCGCCGGGTGGGAGAACGGCCCGCTCGGGCTGCCGCTGTCGGACGTGGGCCGGACGCCGGACGGCGCGGCACAGTTCGCGCACTTCGAGGGCGGCTCGGTCTACGCGCACGCCACGCTGGGTGCGCGGGTGCTGTCGACGGTCGTCCGCGAGGCCTGGGGCGCCGCCGGGTGGGAGCGCGGTCCGCTGGGCTACCCGGTGGCCGACGCGGTCACCGCCGCCGGCGGCCGCGGTCAGCTGGTGCAGTTCCAGGGCGGTCAGGTGCTCGCGTCGGCGGCCACGGGCGGCCACGCGGTCTCCGGCGTCCTGCTCACCGACTACGAGGCGGCGGGCGGTCCCGGTGGCGGGCTGGGCCTGCCGACGGCGGACGCCGGCCGGACCGGTGACGGCCGGGCCACGTTCCAGCACTTCGAGGGCGGGTCGCTCTACCGCACCTCGGCGGGTGTGGTGACGGTGCCGGCCGCGGTGCGCGACGTCTGGGCGCGGTCGGGCTGGGAGCACGGTCCGCTGGGCTACCCGGCGGGCGCGGCGACGGTCACCGCCGGCTCCTCGCCGGTCAGCACCGCCCCGGCCGGGGGCACCACGCAGGTGTTCCAGGGCGGCACCGTCTACGTCGGGCAGGCCGGTGCCTTCCCGGTGTCGCGGGCCTTCGAGGCCGTGATGACCGCCGTGCGGGACGTCGCCCCGCTGGGCTGGCCCACCGGTGAGGTGCTGTCGCTGGCCGCCGGTGGCAGCCTGCAGACCTTCGAGCGCGGCTCGGTGTACGCGAGCCCGGCGACGGGTGCCCACGCGGTGGCCGAGGAGCTGTTCCCGGCGTGGGGTGCCGCGGGCTGGGAGTACGGCCCGCTCGGGTACCCGACGACGGACACGGTGGTGCTGCCCGGCGGTGGCCGGTTCGTGCACTTCCAGGGCGGGTCGGTCTACTGGACCGCCGCCACCGGCGCGCACGTCGTCCGCGGCGCGGTCCGCGACGCCTGGGCCCGGTCGGGCTGGGAGGGCGGCCTGCTGGGCCACCCGACGGGCGAGGAGCTGTCGCTGGCCGCCGGTGGCAGCCTGCAGCAGTTCGAGCGCGGCTCGGTCTACGCGAGCCCGGCGACGGGTGCCCGCGCGGTCGCCCAGGAGCTGTTCCCGGCCTGGGGTGCCGCGGGCTGGGAGTACGGCCCACTGGGGTACCCGACGACGGACACGGTGGTGCTGCCCGGTGGTGGGCGCTTCGTGCACTTCCAGGGCGGCGGGTCGGTCTACTGGACCGCCGCCACCGGCGCGCACGTCGTCCGCGGCGCGGTCCGCGACGCGTGGGCCCGGTACGGCTGGGAGGGCGGCCGGCTGGGCTACCCCGTCTCCGAGGTCCGGCCACTGTCGGACGGCGGCGCTGAGCAGGACTTCCAGGGCGGCACGCTGCGCGTGTCGATCACGGGGAGCGCCTCGATCGTGACCGTACGGTGACTGCTGGTCTGGCGCGCCCTCGGGCCGTCTCCGTGCTCGAAGGGGTCCTCATGCACGCACTCCCGTCCGCGACCCGTCGACGGCTCGGCGTCCTGGCCGTCGGCGGGGCGCTCTGCCTGACCGGCTGCGCGGGCAGCGCCGCCGGCCTGCAGGCGCCCTCGGCGGCCGGTGCGACCGGGGGTGCGGTCCCCGTGACGGGTTCCGCTGCACCCACGCCGTCCGCCGCGGCGCCGTCCTCGTCGGTGCCGGCGGTGGCGCCGTCGTCGTCGGGGACGGCACCGTCGACGCCCGCCGTGCAGGACCCGGGCGCCGACGAGCCGGACGAGGAGCTGGCCGCCACCGACCCGCCGCGTCCGCAGACGACGGACGTGGTGCTGAGCTACTCCTACTGGGACCCGGCCACCGCGTCGGTCCTGGCCAGTGGCTACGTCAGCCCGGTGATCGAGGACGGCGGCACGTGCACCCTGGTGCTGACCCGGGACGGACGCTCGGTGACGGCGCGTGCGGCCGCCCAGGCCGACGCCAGCACGACCACCTGCCCCGAGCTGCGGGTCCCCGGCGACCAGCTGACGGCAGGGGAGTGGTCCGCCGTCCTGCGGTACTCCTCCGGCACGACGACCGGCGAGTCGCCGCAGGCCGGCGTCGAGGTGACCCCGTGAGCGCCGCCGGCCGGCACGTGCACCGGCTGGTCCTCACGCTGCTCGTCGTCCTGTGCGGCGCGGCCGCCGTCGCGGGCCTCGCGGTCCCGGGGACCACCGGGACGACGTCGCCCGCGCTGGTCGAGGCGGCCGACAACTCGCAGTTCCGGGCCGGCAACATCATCAGCGACCAGTTGTTCTTCGACGGCGGCGCCATGTCCGCCGACGAGGTGCAGACCTTCCTGCAGCAGAAGAACCCCACCTGCGTGACGCCCGCGGACGGCACGCCCTGCCTGAAGAACGCCCGGCAGGACACCGGGGACAAGCCGGCCGACTCGCGGTGCCCGGGCGCCTACGCCGGTGCGCGCGACGAGTCCGCCTCGACCATCATCGCCAAGGTCGGTGCCGCCTGCGGGATCAGCCAGCGGGTGCTGCTGGTGATCCTGCAGAAGGAGCAGGGGCTGGTCACCGCCAGCGGCTCCAACCTGTACCCCAGGCGCTACCGCGAGGCGATGGGCTTCGCCTGCCCGGACACCGCGCCGTGCCGGCCGGAGTACAACGGCTTCTTCAACCAGGTCTACAGCGCCGCACGGCAGTACAAGAACTACGCAGCGGACCCCGGGAACTACAACACGAAGGTCGGGGTGGTCAACAACATCCGCTTCGACACCGAGGTGTCCTGCGGCAGCTCCCCGGTCTTCGTCGAGAACCAGGCGACCGCGGGGTTGTACAACTACACGCCCTACCAGCCCAACGCGGCGGCGCTGAACGCCGGCCGGGGCACCGGCGACGCGTGCTCCGCCTACGGCAACCGCAACTTCTGGATCTACTACACCGACTGGTTCGGCTCCACGCAGGTCCCCGGCGCGGCGAACGTCACCCGCCGGTGGGCCGAGCTGGGGGGCAACACCGGGATCCTCGGCAGCGCCCAGGCCAGCGTGGTCTGCGGGCTCCCGGCCGGCGGCTGCTACCAGGCCTACGCCAAGGGCGCGGTCTACTGGTCGCCGGTGAGCGGCGTGCACCACGTCCTGTACGGCCCGGTCCGCGACAAGTGGGGCACGACCGGCTGGGAGGGCGGCTGGCTGGGCTGGCCCACCGGCGACCCGGTGTGCGGGCTGGCCGGCGGCGGCTGCCTCCAGGACTTCGAGCGCGGCTCGGTCTACTGGTCCTCGGCCACCGGTGCGCACACCGTCTCCGGTCAGGTGCGCGCCGAGTGGGGGACCACCGGCTGGGAGGGCGGCCGACTGGGCTACCCGGTCCGCGACCAGGGCCGGCTGCCCGACGGGCGCGGCGAGATCGCGGAGTTCCAGCGCGGGTCGGTCTACTGGTCCCCGGCCAGCGGCGCCCACGTGGTGCTGCCCGGTGCGGTGCGCGACAAGTGGGCGGCCTCGGGCTGGGAGGGCGGCCCGCTGGGCTACCCGGTCGGTGACACCACCTGCGGGCTGGCCGGCGGCGGCTGCTTCCAGGCCTTCGAGCGGGCCTCGGTCTACTGGTCGCCGGCGACCGGCGCGCACACGGTGGGCGGCCAGGTCCGCGACCGCTGGGGCACGACGGGCTGGGAGGGCGGCCGGCTCGGCTACCCGGTCGGTGACCAGACCACCGTCCTCGGCGGTGCGGGCACCTTCGTGGAGTTCCAGCGCGGCTCGGTCTACGCCTCCGCGGCCACCGGTGCGCGCATCGTGCTCCCGGGCGCCGTCCGGGACAGGTGGGCCGCCGGCGGCTGGGAGCGCGGGCCGCTGGGCATGCCCACCGGCGACTCCACCTGCGGGCTGGCCGGTGGCGGCTGCTTCCAGGCGTTCCAGGGGGCGTCGGTCTACTGGTCGCCGGCCACGGGGGCGCACACGGTCTCCGGGCCCGTGCGCACGGAGTGGGGGACCACCGGCTGGGAGGGCGGCCGGCTGGGCTACCCGGTCCGCGACCAGGCCCGGCTGCCCGACGGGCGCGGTGAGGTCGCCGACTTCGAGCGCGGCTCCGTCTACTGGTCCCCGGACAGCGGCGCCCACGTGGTGCTGCCCGGTGCGGTGCGCGACAAGTGGGCGGCCTCGGGCGGGGAGACCGGCCCGCTGGGCTACCCGGCCGGCGACACCACCTGCGGCCTCGCCGCGGGCGGGTGCGCGCAGCGCTTCCAGACCGCCTGGCTGTACTGGACGGCGACGACCGGTGCGCGCACGGTGCCCGACGCCGTCCGCACCGGCTGGGTGGCCGCAGGTGCCGAGACCGGCCCGCTGGGCTGGCCGGTGGCCGACGCGGCCGACGTCCCGGGTGGACGCGGTCAGGTGGGCGAGTTCCAGGGCGGACGGGTCTACGCGTCCGCGACGACCGGCAGCCACGCCGTCTCCGGTGCGATGCTGGCCGACCTCGATGCGGCGGGCGGCCCCGGCGGTGCGCTGGGCCTGCCCACGTCCGACGCCGGCCGTACCCCCGACGGGACGGCGACGTTCCAGCACTTCGAGGGCGGGTCGCTGTACCGGACCGCCTCCGGGGTGACGACGGTGCCGGCCCAGGTGCGTGCGGTGTGGGCGCGGTCGGGCTGGGAGCACGGCCCGCTGGGCCACCCCGCGGGCCCGGCGGTCACGGCGACCCCGGGTGTGCTCACCCAGTCCTTCGCCGGCGGCACGGTCTACGTGACGGCCGCGGGCGCCCAGGCGGTGACCACCGCGTTCGAGGCGGCTGCGGCCGCCGTGCAGGGCGTGGCGCCGCTGGGCTTCCCGACCTCGGAGGTCCGGCCGCTGGCCGGCGGCGGGTCGTTCCAGCAGTTCGAGAACGGCTCGGTCTACGCCGGCCCGACGACCGGGGCGCGTGCGGTCGCGCGGGAGCTGTTCCCCGCGTGGGGTGCGCAGGGCTGGGAGAACGGCCCGCTGGGGTACCCGACCGCCGGCACCGTCGCGCTCTCCGGCGGGGGACGGTTCGTGCAGTTCCAGGGCGGGTCGGTCTACTGGACGCCCGGCACCGGCGCGCACGTCGTCCGCGGCGCGGTCCGCGATGCGTGGGGCCGGGCCGGCTGGGAGAACGGCGGGCTCGGCTACCCCACGGGTGCCGAGCGGTCACTGGCCGCGGGTGGGTCGTTCCAGACGTTCCAGGGCGGCTCGGTCTACGCCGGTCCCACGACCGGCGCCCGCGTGGTCGTGAAGGAGCTCTTCCCCGCCTGGGAGGCGCAGGGGTGGGAGAACGGTCCGCTGGGCTGGCCGACCACCGACACGGTGGCGCTGTCCGGTGGTGGGCGGTTCGTGCAGTTCCAGGGCGGGTCGGTCTACTGGACGCCCGGCACCGGCGCGCACGTCGTCCGCGGCGCGGTCCGCGATGCGTGGGGCCGGGCCGGCTGGGAGAACGGCGGGCTCGGCTACCCCACGGGTGCCGAGCGGTCACTGGCCGCGGGTGGGTCGTTCCAGACGTTCCAGGGCGGCTCGGTCTACGCCGGTCCCACGACCGGCGCCCGCGTGGTCGTGAAGGAGCTCTTCCCCGCCTGGGAGGCGCAGGGGTGGGAGAACGGTCCGCTGGGCTGGCCGACCACCGACACGGTGGCGCTGTCCGGCGGCGGGCGGTTCGTGCAGTTCCAGGGCGGGTCGGTCTACTGGACGCCCGTCACCGGGGCGCACGCCGTCCGCGGCGCGGTCCGCGACGCCTGGGCCCGCACCGGCTGGGAGAACGGGTCGCTGGGCTACCCGACGGGCGACGTCCGGACGGCGGCCGGCGGGGGCACCGTGCAGGACTTCCAGCGGGGCACGATCAGCGTGTCCGGTGCCGGTGTGGTCTCTGTGAACGCTGGTTCGTGACGGTGCCCGCAGTCCTGCCTGCCGACGTGGAGCGGCAGGTGGGCCCAGGTAGCGTGGGATCCGTGGCAACTGCTCAGCTGACCGGGTCGACCTTCGGCGCGGCCGTGTCCGATCTCCGCCGGGGGTGGGCACAGCGCGCTCTGTGGGGACACCTCGGCTGGCAGGACATCCGCCAGCGGTACCGCCGCTCGTTCCTGGGGCCGATCTGGATCTCGCTGACGATGGCCGTCACGGCCATCGCGCTGGGGACGCTCTACGCCGGCCTGTTCGACAACGACCTGGCCATCCAGCTGCCCCACGTCCTGGTGGGCTTCATCGTCTGGGGCTTCATCTCCGGCTGCATCAACGAGGGTGCGGAGGTGTTCACCTCCAACGTCGGCCTGATCACCCACCTGCCGGCACCGCTGAGCGTGCACATCTACCGGCTGGTGTGGCGGCAGACGCTGTTCTTCCTGCACAACCTCGTGGTCTACGTGGTCATGCTCTTCATCTTCCACCAGGACCTGAAGTGGACCGCCCTGGCCGTGATCCCGGCGTTCGGGCTGCTCGCGCTCAACGGCGCCTGGGCGGCCCTGCTGCTGGGCATCGTCGCCACCCGGTTCCGCGACTTCGTCCCGATCGCGCAGTCGATCGTCCAGCTCGCCTTCTTCCTGACGCCGATCGTCTGGATCTACGACGAGCTGGCCCGCAGCCCCAACCCGACGATCGCCGAGCGCGCGAAGCTCGCCGAGTTCAACCCCTTCCTGCACTTCCTGGAGATCGTCCGGCGTCCCTTGCTCGGGCAGGACCAGCTACTGCACCACTGGATCGTGGTCCTGGCCATCACCGTCGTGGGCTGGGCGCTCACGATGGTCGTGCTGCGCCGGTACCGCGCCCGCGTCTCGTATTGGGTGTGAGCATGTCCTCGACAATGCAGCAGGTCAGCATCGACACCAGGGGGGCCTGCGTCGACTTCCCGATCTTCGACGCCCGCAGCCGGTCGCTGAAGAAGACGGTGATGGGCCTGGTCGGTGGCAACATCGCCAGCGGCAGCAAGGTCCCGATCATCGAGGCGCTGCGCGACATCGACGTGCACCTCGAGCACGGGGCCCGGGTGGGCCTGGTCGGGCACAACGGAGCGGGCAAGTCCACGCTGCTGCGCCTGCTGTCGGGCATCTACGAGCCCACCCGCGGCACCGCCTCGATCAACGGGCGGGTCGCGCCGGTGTTCGACCTCGGCGTCGGCATGGACCCGGAGGTCTCGGGCCTGGAGAACATCATCGTGCGCGGGCTGTTCCTCGGCATGACGCGCAAGGAGATGGAGGCGCGGGTCGACGACATCGCCGAGTTCACCGAGCTCGGCGACTTCCTCCGCATGCCGCTGCGCACCTACTCCACCGGCATGCGCGTGCGGCTGGCCCTGGGTGTGGTCACCAGCATCGACCCGGAGATCCTGCTGCTGGACGAGGGGATCGGCGCGGTCGACTCCAACTTCCTGGACAAGTCCAAGAAGCGGCTCAAGGAACTGGTCGAGCGCTCCGGTCTGCTGGTGTTCGCCTCGCACTCCGACGCCTTCCTCCGCGACCTCTGCGACACCGCGATCTGGATGGAGCACGGCCAGATCAAGGCCCACGGCGACCTCGAGGACGTCCTCAAGGCATACAAGGGCGATGACTACCGGACGCCGGAGAAGACCAGCCGCGAGCGCGGGAGCGCCGAGGCGTGAGCCCGGCGGACGGCGGCCGGGTGGTCGCCGTGATCGTCACCCGGCACCGCCGGGAGCTGCTCACGGCCAGCCTCGCGGCGATCGCCGGCCAGACCCGCCGGCCCGACCACGTGGTCGTCGTCGACAACGGCCCCGACCAGTCCGCCGAGGACGTCGTCGCCGCCAGCGGGCTGCCGGTCACCTACCTGCCCAGCGAGCGCAACCTCGGCGGGGCCGGTGGCTTCGCCCTGGGCATGCTGCACGCCCTGGCCCTGGGGGCGGACTGGGTGTGGTGCGCCGACGACGACGGCCGCCCCGCCGACGACCAGGTGCTCCGGACGCTGATGGACTGCGCGGAGCGCCACGGCCTGGCCGAGGTCTCCCCGCTGGTCACCGACCAGGCCGACCCGGACAAGCTGGCCTTCCCGCTCCGCCGCGGGCTGCGCTGGCGCCGCCGCCGCAGCGACTTCGCCGGCGTCGAGCTGCTGCCCAGCTACGCCTCGCTGTTCAACGGCGCGCTGTTCCGGGCCGAGGCCCTCGACGTCGTCGGCGTCCCCGACTACCGGCTGTTCTTCCGTGGCGACGAGACCGAGGTCCACCGCCGGCTGCTGCGCGCCGGGCTGCCCTTCGGCACCTGCACCGCGGCGGCCTACCTGCACCCCGAGGGGACGACGGAGTTCGAGCCGATCCTCGGCGGCCGGCTGTCGGCGCAGTACCCGGGCAACGACGTCAAGCGCTTCTTCACCTACCGCAACCGCGGCTACCTGATGGCCCAGCCCGGCATGCGGTGGCTGCTGCCGCTGGAGTTCGTCCGGTTCGGCTGGTTCTTCCTCGTCACCCGCCGCGACCGCGCCGGCTTCCGGGAGTGGCTGCGGCTGACCCGGTCCGGCCGCCGCGAGCGCTTCAGCCGCCCCGGGGCCTGAGGAAGGACCCTGCTGCCCCCCACCACTCGCAGGCTCGTGGTGGGCCCCTGCAGCAGACGAAGGACCTCTCTGCCCCCCACCACTCGCGAGCTCGCGGCGGGGCCCTGCAGAGAGGCCGGAACGACTGAGGCCCCCGACCGTGTGGTCGGGGGCCTCAGTCGTTGCTGCGGGGGTCAGACGCGCTCGTAGCCCCACTCGTCGAACGCCGTGGTCCAGCGGTCGATGGAGGTGAGCTCGCCGGCCGCGGCCCGGTACCGCTCGGTCAGGGTCGGGAAGTCGGTCGACATCTGCCGCAGCAGCTGCAGCGAGGTGGCGGCCAGCCGGCGGAAGGTCGCCGGGTCACGGCGCCGGAAGGTCACCCCACGGCCGTCGGCGGTGCCGACGGTGGCGCTGTCGAGCCGGGACAGCAGGAACCACTGGGCGTCCTGGAACGCCAGGTTCAGCTGCGGGGTCTCGACGTTCTCCGGGGCCACCGGGCGGGTGTTGTGCGCCAGCGCCTTGACCAGCGTGGAGCCGATCGACCGGGCGCCCACCGGGATCCGGCGGAACCGCAGCGCCTTGGCGGTGGTCATCGAGGGCAGCGGCAGGTCCGCGGAGGACTCCAGCACCTGGCCGTCGGCGTGCGTGGTGCGCACCTTGCGGGCCTGCACCACCGAGGTGGGCATGTCGGCGAAGAGCTTCTCCGGGCCGGCCAGGAAGTCCCGGTAGGCCTTGTGGTGCAGCTCGACCGTGGAGTACTGCAGGTTGATCAGGAACCGCATGTCGGCCTTGATCATCTCCCGGAACATCTTCCCGCCGTGGCGGTAGGGGGAGTGCAGCGCCGCGGCGATGAGCCGGTTGCGGATGTGGAAGTAGGCCTGCCAGTCGCTGGCGTCGTCCTTGTCGCCCCAGGACAGGTGCCAGATGGCGGTGCCCGGCAGCGACACGGTCGGGAAGCCGCCGGCGAAGGCGCGCAGGCCGTACTCGGCGTCGTCCCACTTGATGAAGACCGGCAGCGGCATGCCCACCTTCTCCACCACGGCGCGGGGGATCAGGCACATCCACCAGCCGTTGTAGTCGACGTCGATGCGGCGGTGCAGGTCGCGGGAGTCCCGCAGGGTCCGGCTGCCGAAGTCGTGGTGGTAGTAGGTGTTCGGGGCGTTGGTCCAGAAGAAGTCCGACCGGTCGACGATCTCGCCCATGCTGTGCAGCACCGAGCGGTTCTGCAGGGCCAGCATCTGCCCGCCGACCAGCGTCGGGCTCTTGGTGTAGGCGGCGAACGCGCGCGCCCGCAGGATGCTGTCCGGCTCGATCATGATGTCGTCGTCGAGCAGGATCACGTGCGTGGCGTCGCTGGTGGTGAACGCCTCGTGGATGGTGCGGGCGAACCCGCCGCTGCCGCCCAGGTTGGGCTGCTCGATCACGTGCAGCCGGTCGCCCAGCGCCGTCTTCACCTCGGCGTAGCCGGCGGCGTCCTTGACGTGGTTGTTGCCCTGGTCGGCGATGGTGACCAGCGCCAGCCGCTCGAGCACCGCGTCGTCCTCGACCAGCGCCTTGGCCGCGGCCAGGGCGTCGATCGGGCGGTTGTAGGTGCAGATGCCGATCGCCAGCTTCGGCTCCTCGACCGGCGCCTGCGGGGCGTACCAGCCGGACTCGCTGACCACGGTGTCGGTCTCGGCGGTGACGTCGAACCAGTACCAGCCGCCGTCGATGAACGGGGCGAGGTCGAGCTCGAACTCCAGGGTCTGCCGGCCACCGGTGTGGGTGACACCGGTGACGTGCATCGACTCGCCGTCGGCCTTGGACCGGTGCACGTCGATGCGGCAGGTGCCGTCGACGGTGACCTGCAGGACGACGGTGCGCAGCACGCTCCACCGGCGCCAGTAGCTGGCGGGGAAGGCGTTGAAGTAGGTGGCGAAGGAGACCTCGGCACCGGCGGCGATGGTGGCGGCGTAGCGGCCGTCCTGCTTGACCCGCTCGTCGGCGTTCTGCTCGTCGAGGTAGAGGCTGCGGACCTTCAGCTGGTCGGCCGGGCGGGGCATGAGCACCCGCTGCAGGAGGTGGACCGCCTTGTGCGAGGTGAGGTCGGCGGCTGCGGGCTCGCTGACCGTCTCGGGGGAGACGGGGGCCGCCTCGCTGAGGTCGGCGGCCGGCTGTGCGGCTTCGGTGGTCGTCATGGGGGTCAGTCCTCCAGGCGGCCGTCGAGCGAGCCGCCCTCGTCGAAGAAGGGTCGGATCCGGTTGTCGAACATCGTCAGGGCGGAGCCGATCGCCATGTGCATGTCCAGGTACTTGTAGGTGCCCAGTCGGCCGCCGAAGAGCACGCGCTTCTCGGCCGCCTCCTTGGCGGCGAGCTCGCGGTAGGTCTCGAGCTTGGCGCGGTCCTCGGCGGTGTTGATCGGGTAGTACGGCTCGTCGCCGGGCTCGGCGAAGCGGGAGTACTCGCGGACCACGACGGTCTTGTCGGTCGGGTAGTCGCGCTCGGGGTGGAAGTGCCGGAACTCGTGCACCCGGGTGTAGGGCACGTCCTCGTCGGCGTAGTTCATGACCGAGGTGCCCTGGAAGTCACCGATCGGCAGGACCTCGGTCTCGAAGTCCAGCGTGCGCCAGCCCAGCTCGCCGGCGGAGTAGTCGAAGTACTTGTCGATCGGGCCGGTGAAGATGGTGGGCACGTCGGTGGGCAGCTCGTCGCGCACGTCGAAGTAGTCGGTCGACAGCCGCACCTCGATGTTCGGGTGGGAGGCCATCGTCGTCAGCCACGCGGTGTAGCCGTTGACCGGCAGGCCCTCGTAGGTGTCGTTGAAGTACCGGTTGTCGAAGGTGTAGCGGACCGGGAGCCGGGCGATGACCGCCGCGGGGAGGTCCGTGGGGTCGGTCTGCCACTGCTTCTTCGTGTAGGCGCGGATGAACGCCTCGTAGAGGGGGCGGCCGATCAGCGAGATCGCCTTCTCCTCGAGGTTGGCCGCCGACGCGGTGTCGATCTCACCGGCCTGCTCGGCGACCAGGGCGCGGGCCTCGTCGGGGGAGAAGCTCTTGCCGAAGTACTGGCAGATGGTGGCCAGGTTGATCGGCAGGGAGTAGGTCTGGCCGTCGTAGATCGAGTACACCTTGTGCTGGTACTTGGTGAACTCGGTGAACTGGTTGACGTAGTCCCAGACCCGCTTGTTCGAGGTGTGGAAGAGGTGGGCGCCGTACCGGTGGATCTCGATGCCGGTCTCGGGCTCGGGCTCGGAGTAGGCGTTGCCGCCGATGTGGTCGCGCCGGTCGATCACCAGGACCCGCTTGTCCAGCTGGCTGGCAACGCGCTCGGCGACGGTCAGGCCGAAGAAGCCGGAGCCGACGATGACGAGGTCAGGGCGTGCGTCAGTCACGAGCGCCGACGGTACCGGTAGACGGGCCCCCAGCCCCCTCGGGCGGCGAGTCGGCGTGTGTGGAGACCCGTTCCGTCACATCGGCCCCACGCACCCCGGCGCGGGCCCGTCCGGACCCTCCTCCGGCGCCGTCCGAGGCGGCGCCGGGGGGCAGTGCCTAGGGTCGGTGCGTGGTCGCCCCCTCCCCGCTGCGCGTCGTCGCCGTCACCTACTCACCCGGCACCGCCCTGGACGGCTTCGTCGAGTCCCTGGCCGAGGCCACCACCGGGCCCACCGAGGTGGTGCTGGCCGACAACGGCTCGACCGACGGCGCCCCGGAGCGGGTGAGCGCGGCCCACGACAACGTCCGGCTGCTGCCGACGGGGGGCAACATCGGCTACGGCGCCGCGGTGAACGCCGGGCTCGCCGACGTCACCGAGGGATGGGCGCTGGTCTCCAACCCCGACGTCCGCTTCACCCCCGGCGCGGTCGACGAGCTGCTGGCCGCCGCCGCCCGCTGGCCGCGGGCGGCGACCCTGGGCCCGGCGATCCTGACCCCCGAGGGCGAGCTCTACCCCTCCGCGCGCGACCTGCCCCGGCTGTCCACCGGCATCGGGCACGCCCTGGTCGGCTGGGCGTGGGCGGGCAACCCGTGGACGGCGCGCTACCGCCGCGAGCGCGAGGCCCCGCGCGAGCGCCCGGCCGGGTGGCTGTCGGGCTCCTGCTTCCTGGTCGACCTGGCCGCCTTCCACGCCGTCGGCGGCTTCGACCCCGGCTACTTCATGTACTTCGAGGACGTCGACCTCGCCGCCCGGCTGGGCCGCCGCGGCCACCTCAACGTCTACGTGCCCTCGGCGGTCGTGGTCCACGAGGGCGGGCACGCCACCCGGCGCTCCCCGCACCGGATGCAGAAGGCGCACCACACCAGCGCGCTGCGCTACCTGTCCGCGCAGCACCCGGGGATCGCGAACGCACCCCTTCGGGGGGTGCTCCGTGTCGGTCTGGGACTGCGCATGCTGATCTCGTACGTCAGCGGCCGCGTGGCCGCCGGTGCCCCGTTCCAGCGCGGCGCCGACGAGCTGGACTGAAGGAGGCACGGCTGTGCGACACGCGGTGATCATGGCGGGCGGTTCGGGGACCAGGCTCTGGCCGCTGTCCCGGCAGGCACGACCCAAGCAGCTCCTGGACGTCGTCTCCGACGAGACGGGTGCGCACAGCCTGCTGGCCGAGGCGTTCACCCGGCTGGAGGCGGTGCTCCCGGCCGAGCAGATCTGGGTCTGCACCGCGGCGCGCTACGCCGACGACGTCCGGGCCGCGCTGCCCCGGCTGCGCGCGGACCGGCTGGTGCTCGAGCCGGTGGCCCGGGACACCGCGAACGCGGTCGGGCTCGCCGCCGCCCTGGTGGCCGACGTCGACCCCGACGCCGAGCTCGCGGTGGTCAGCGCCGACCACGTCATCCGCCCGGTGGCGGAGTTCGCCGCCGCGCTGGGCACCGCCTACGACGTCCTCGCCGTCCGCCCCCGGGCGCTGGTGACCCTCGGGGTCACCCCGACGTCGCCGGCCACCGGCTTCGGCTACGTGCAGAAGGGCGCCCCGACCGAGGTGCCCGGCGCGGCCGAGGCGGCCTCGTTCCGCGAGAAGCCCGACCGGGCCACCGCCGAGGGCTACCTGGCCAGTGGTGAGTACGTGTGGAACTCCGGCATGTTCGTCTGGCGGGCGCAGACGGTGCTCGACGCACTCGCCGAGCACCTGCCGGCCTCCGCCGCCGGGCTGGACCGGGTCGTCGCCGCACCCGCGGGCCCGGAGCGGGACGCCGTCCTGGCCGAGGTCTTCCCGACGCTGCCGAAGATCAGCGTCGACTACGCCGTGCTCGAGCCGGCCGCCGCCGAGGCCGGCCGGGTCGTCGTCGTCGACCTCGACGTCGACTGGCTGGACGTCGGCTCGTGGCCGGCGCTGGCGCACACGCTCACCCTCGACGAGGCCGGCAACGCCACGCGTGGGCTGACCGTGCTCCTGGACAGCTCGGGCAACGTGGTGCTCTCCGACGACCCCGAGCACGTCATCGCCCTGGTGGGCGTGCGGGACAGCGTCGTCGTGCACACCGCCGACGTGACCATGGTCTGCCCGGTCGGTGACGCCGAGCGGGTCAAGGCGCTGCTCGCCCAGGTCGAGGCGCAGTTCGGGCCGCGGTTCGCCTGACAGGGGCTCCCGGCTCCGGTCTCGACCCTGGAGCCGGGCCGCCGGGTCGGGTTACCTTGGCCGGCATGAAGGACCTCGCTGTCGCCGCTGTCGTCACCGGCGGGGCCTCCGGGCTCGGCGCCGCCACCACCCGCGCGCTCACCGCGGCCGGCGTGGCGGTGACGGTCCTGGACCTGCAGGAGGAGCTGGGCACCGCGCTGGCCGCCGAGCTCGGCGGGGACACCACGTTCGTGCGCACCGACGTCACCGACGAGGCGTCGGTGCAGGCGGCGGTCGAGGAGGCCACCGGCAAGGGCCGGCCGCTGCGGATCGCGGTGAACTGCGCCGGCATCGCCTGGGTCGGGCGCACGCTGGAGCGCGACGGCTCGGCGCACGGGCTGCCCGACTTCACCCGCACCGTGATGGTCAACCTGGTCGGCACCTTCAACGTGCTGCGGCTGGCGGCGGCGGCGATGGCCCGCACCGAGCCCGCCGCCGACGGCTCCCGCGGCATCGTCCTGAACACCGCCTCGGTGGCCGCCTACGAGGGGCAGATCGGCCAGGTCGCCTACGCCGCGAGCAAGGGCGGCGTCGTGGGCCTCACCCTGCCCGCCGCCCGCGACCTGTCCGCGGTCGGCGTCCGGGTCTGCACCATCGCCCCCGGCCTGGTCGACACCCCGATGGTCGCCGGGCTGCCCGAGGCCGCACAGCAGAGCCTGGCCGCCGGCATCCCGTTCCCCAAGCGGCTGGCCCGCCCCGAGGACTACGCCGAGCTGGCGCTGGACGTCATCCGGCACGACTACCTCAACGGCGAGGTCATCCGGATGGACGGCGCCCTCCGCATGGCGCCCAAGTGAGCTCCGCGACCGAGCTGGGGCACGACGCGGTCTTCACCCCCGACTGGCCGATCGACGTGCGCCGCATCCTGTCCCGGGACCGGCGCGGCACCGGCGACCCGACGCTGCGGATGGCCGAGGACGGCGTCTGGCGGACGACGAGCACCCCCGACGGCCCCGCCACCGTGCGGCTGTCCGGCGGCGCCACCGCGGTGCGGGTGCAGGCGTGGGGGCCCGGTGCCGACTGGGCCGGGGCGACCGCGGCGCGCTGGCTGGGCGCCGAGGACTGCGTCGACGGCTTCGACGCCGCCGCCCACCCGCTGGTGGAGCGGCTGCACCGCGCCAGCCCGTGGCTGCGGCTGGGCAGCACCGGGCGGGTGTGGGACGCCCTGCTGCCCGCCGTCCTGGAGCAGAAGGTCACCGGCATCGAGGCGCACCGCACCTGGCGGGAGCTGCTGCGGCTGGCGGGGGAGCCGGCGCCCGGCCCGGCACCGGAGGGGATGCGGGTGCTGCCCTCGCCGGAGCGGGTGCTGGCGGTCACCGACTGGCAGTGGCACGCCTGCGGCCTGGACGGCGCCCGCCGCCGCGCGCTGCGGGCGGTCGCCTCGGTGGCCTCCCGGCTGGAGGTCACCGATATGCGTGACCACGAGGAGGACTGCGCGCTGCTGCGCCGCCGGCTGCAGTCGGTGCCCGGCATCGGGGTGTGGACCGCCGCCGAGGTCGTGCAGCGCGCGTTGGGCTGCCCGGACGAGGTCAGCGTCGGGGACTACCACCTGAAGAACCTGGTCGGCTGGTCGCTGGCCCGCCGCAAGACCGACGACGCGGGGATGCTGGAGCTGCTCGAGCCCTGGCGCGGGCACCGACAGCGCGTCGTCCGGCTGCTCGGGATCGGCGGCAGCATGCCGCCCAAGCGCGGCCCCCGGATGGCGCCGACGGACTACCGGGCCTTCTAGGCCTCCGCCGGCTCGCGGCCTCCTCGCAGGGGCCCGCCACGAGCCCGCGAGTGGTGGGGGGCGAGGAGGTCCTTCACCAGACGCGGGGACGGCTGGTGAGCGACCAGCTGGCCAGCGGGTCCAGCGCCTCGCGGGAGGACGTGCCCGCCGGGGCGCAGCAGGCGAACAGCGTCCGGCCCGGGTCGCCGGGCATCGTCAGCGAGCTCGCGCTCACCACCGACGTCGTCCCGGCCTGACCTGACCGGGGGGACGGCGTCCCCCCGGCTCAGCCGGCGAGCAGGCCGAGCAGGTAGGCGCCGTAGCCGCTCTTGCCCAGCGGCTCGGCGATGGCGCGCAGGCCCTCGTCGTCCAGCCAGCCGTTGCGCCAGGCGACCTCCTCGATGCAGCCGATCTTCAGGCCCTGCCGTTCCTCGACCACGGAGACGAACTCGGTGGCCTGGCGCAGCGAGGCGAAGGTGCCGGTGTCCAGCCAGGCGGTGCCGCGGTCCAGCACGGTGACGGTGAGCCGGTCGGCGCGCAGGTAGTGGTCGTTGACCGCGGTGATCTCCAGCTCGCCCCGCGCGCTGGGGGTGATGCCGCGGGCCACCTCGACGACGTCGCGGCCGAAGAAGTACAGGCCGGGGACGGCGTAGGAGCTCTTCGGCGTGGCCGGCTTCTCCTCGATGGACAGCACCCGGCCGGACGCGTCGAACTCCACGACGCCGTAGTCCTGCGGGTTGGCCACGTGGTAGGCGAAGACGTGCCCGCCGTCGGGCTCCGGGAGCCGGGAGAGCGCGGTGCCCAGGCCCGCGCCGTAGAAGATGTTGTCGCCCAGCACCAGGGCGGCGGCCTGCCCGTCGAGGAAGTCCGCACCGATCAGGAACGCCTGCGCCAGGCCCTCGGGGCGGGGCTGCACGGCGTACTCGATCCGCATGCCGAGCCGGCTGCCGTCGCCGAGCAGACGGGCGAAGGCGTCCCGGTCCTCCGGGGTGGTGATGACCAGGACCTCGCGGATCCCCGCCATCATCAGCGTGGACAGCGGGTAGTAGATCATCGGCTTGTCGTAGACCGGCATGAGCTGCTTGCTGACGCCGAGGGTGATCGGCCACAGACGACTGCCGGTCCCACCGGCCAGGATGATCCCGCGCATGGGCTGAACTTAGAGCCCGCGTCCGGACACGGGCAGTCACGCTCACCCCGGCGGATGACCGACACCGCTTCGTCCCCCGGCCGTCGGCCCGCGTTGACTACGGTCACCGGCATGCGCGTCCTGGTCACCGGCGGTGCCGGCTTCATCGGATCCCACTACGTCCGGACCATGCTGTCCGGCGGCTACCCGGGCTTCGAGGACGCCGAGGTGACGGTGTTCGACAAGCTCACCTACGCCGGCAACCTGGCCAACCTGGCCCCGATCGCTGCGAACCCGCGCTACCGGTTCGTGCAGGGCGACATCTGCTCACCCGCCGACCTCGACGCCGCCGTCCCCGGGCACGACGTGGTGGTCAACTTCGCCGCCGAGTCCCACGTGGACCGCTCGATCGGCGGGGCCGCCGCCGACTTCGTGCTGACCAACGTGCTCGGTGCCCAGCAGGTGTTCGAGGCCTGCCTGCGCCACCGGGTCCGCCGGGTCGTGCACGTCTCCACCGACGAGGTCTACGGCTCCATCGACACCGGCTCCTGGACCGAGGACCACCTCCTGGAGCCCAACTCGCCCTACTCGGCGGCCAAGGCCGGCAGCGACCTGATCGCCCGCGCCTACGCGAAGACCTACGGGCTGGACATCTCCGTCACCCGGTGCAGCAACAACTACGGGCCGTACCACTTCCCGGAGAAGGTCATCCCGCTGTTCGTGACCAACCTGCTCGACGGGCACACGGTCCCGCTCTACGGCGAGGGCGCCAACGTGCGCGATTGGCTGTTCGTCGACGACCACTGCCGCGGCATCCAGCTGGTGCTGGAGCAGGGCGCGGCGGGGGAGTTCTACAACATCGGCGGCGGCCGGGAGCTGTCCAACCGGGAGCTGACGGAGAAGCTGCTGGCGGCCACCGGCCGCGACTGGAGCTACGTCGACCACATCGTCGACCCCCGCGGCGGTGGCCACGACCTGCGCTACTCCGTCGACCACTCGAAGACCGCCGCCCTCGGCTACGCCCCGCGGATGGGCTTCGAGGAGGGGCTGGCGCTGACCGTGCAGTGGTACCGGGACAACCGCGCCTGGTGGGAGCCGCTCAAGGCCGCCGCCGCCACCGCCCGGGCGTGACCGCCCCGACCGCCTGGCTGGTCACCGGCGCGACCGGGCAGCTGGGCACCGACCTGCAGGCGCTGCTCGCCGGCGCCGACGTCACCGCCCTGGGCCGTGCCGCGCTCGACCTCACCGACGAGGCGCAGGTGCGCGGGGTGGTCGGCGCCTGGCGGGACGACGCCCTGGCCCGCGGCGCCCGCCCGGTGGTGCTCAACGCCGCCGCCTACACCGCCGTCGACGCCGCCGAGGGCGACGAGACGGTCGCCGGGCTGGTCAACGGGTCGGCGCCGGGCTGGCTGGCCGAGGAGCTGGCCGGCCGTGGCCGCCTGGTGCACGTCTCCACCGACTACGTCTTCGCCGGCGACGCCGACCGGCCCTACCGCACCGACGACGAGCCGGCCCCGAGGACGGCGTACGGGCGCACCAAGCTCGCCGGCGAACGCGCCGTCGCCGCCGTGGACGACGACGCCGTGGTGGTGCGCACCGCCTGGGTGTACGCCGCGCACGGGAAGAACTTCGTGCGCACCATGCTCCGGCTGGAGTCCGAGCGGGACACCGTCTCGGTGGTGGCCGACCAGACCGGCAGCCCCACCTGGGCCGCCGACCTCGCCCGCGCCCTGGTCGAGGTCGCGCAGACCTCGACCCGCGGCGTCCTGCACGCCACCAACACCGGCGCCACCACCTGGCACGGGCTGGCGCAGGCGGTCTTCACCGGCGCCGGCGCCGACCCCGCGCGGGTGCTGCCCATCCCGACCAGCGCCTACCCGACCCCGGCCCACCGGCCCGCCTACTCGGTGCTGGCCGGCACCGGCTGGACCGCCGCCGGCCTCACCCCGCTCCCGGCCTGGGAACCCTCGCTCCGCGACTGCCTCACCGCCCTCGGCGCGCTTCGCCCCTGACAGCCCGTGAGGGCGAAAGTGGCCACTTCCGCCCCTCACGGCTCGTCGCGGACCGGAAGGGGCCATGTTCGCGGACATGGCCCTCGAGGGTCAGGCTCGCTGCTCGGCGTAGCGGGCGGTGCACTGCTCCAGGGTGGGCAGCAGGCCCTGCTCGCGGGCCTGCTCGAGGGTCGGGGCGGCGAGGTCCTTGGCCGACAGCTCGAACTCCAGGTCGGCCGGCCACGGCAGGTCCAGCGCCGGGTCCAACGGGTGGACGCCGAACTCCCGGCCCGGGGAGTAGCCGCTGGAGACCAGGTAGGTCACCGAGCTGGCGTCGGCCAGGGAGACGAACGCGTGACCCAGCCCCTCGGCCAGGTACACCGCGCGCGGCTGCTCGCTGTCGAGCACCACCGCGTCGTGCACGCCGAAGGTGGGTGAGCCGACCCGGACGTCGACGACCACGTCGAGCACCCGGCCGGCCGGGCAGTAGACGTACTTGGCCTGCCCCGGCGGGACGAGGGCGAAGTGCACGCCGCGCAGCACGCCACGGGCGGACACGCTGTGGTTGGCCTGGGCCAGGGGCAGCGGGCGCCCCACGGCCTCGGCGAGGACGTCGGCGCGGTACCACTCGGTGAACCGGCCCCGGGCGTCACCGTGCGGCACCAGGTCCAGGACGTAGCTGTCGGGCACGGCGAGCTCGCGGATCTCCACGGCCCGACGCTATCGACTGCACCCGGAGGGGCACAGCCGCACCCACCCCTCAGTGAGGAGGGGCGCCCAGCCGCAGCCGGCCGACCAGCGAGCTGCCGCCGAGGGTGGCCACCGGCACCCAGCGGGTGGCCCACCCCTCCGCCTGCAGCTGGACCAGCGCGGCGCCGACGAGCGCGCCGACGGACAGCGCGGCCCCCGGCGTGACCGGCTCGGCCAGGTGGACGGCGACCACGTCGCCGTCGGCACCGTCGTCCTCCAGGCCGTAGCGGAAGACGACGGGGAACTCCGGCAGCGCGGTGACCGCGACCCGGAACGCCTCGGTGACCGCCTGCCCGGCGCCGGGGCGGCGGGTGAGCAACGGCGCCGGGCCGCGGCTGCCGACCAGGTCGCGGGTGCCGGTGGCGAACAGGTCGCCCGGGCCCAGCCGCACCAGCGGGCGCGTGCCGGTGTCCGGCGCCGGCGCGGTGAGGTGCAACCCGCGGACGACGGCGACCGGGACGCCGCTGAGCTTGCCCTTCACCAGGTCGGCGGCGGCGGCGAGCTCGTCGACCACCGCGACCTGGGTGGTCTCCAGCCGGTTGCCGTGCGAGTCGAGGCTGCCGCGGTGGTCGACCAGCGCGGGCAGCCCGGCCGCGCCGATGGCCACGTCGGCCACGCCGTCCCGCCACGGGCGGCCGAAGGTGTCGCTGACCACGACCGCCACGGTCACGCCCAGCAGCTCGGCCAGCCGCTCGCGCAGTCGGCGGGCGGAGGCGTCGGCGTCGGCCGGCAACAGCACCAGGGTGTCGGCGGCGACGTTGGAGGCGTCGATGCCGGCAGCGGCGACGACCCAGCCGTGCCGGGTCTCCACGATCCGTAGCGGGCCGCGGCGGGCCACCACCCGCACCGTCTCGTCGGTGATCGCCTGCTGCCGCGCGGCCTCCCGGTCGGCGCCGGGCTCGACGCGCACCAGGTTGCCCTCGACCTTGGCCACGACCTTGCTGGTCACCACCAGGACGTCGTCGTCGGCCAGCCAGGGGGCGGCGGACGCGAGGGCCGCGGCGAGGTCGTCCCCGGGGACGAACTCCGGCAGCCCCGGCACCGGGTGCACCGAGATCCCCGGCTCAGGCCCCCCTGCAGGGGCCCGCCGCGAGCTCGCGAGTGGCGGGGGGCAGGGGGGTCCTCCGTCAGACACCGGCGGCGTCCAGCGCGGCCCGGGCCAGCGCGCGGGTGGCGGCCGGGTCGCTCATCAGCAGCGGCACCGAGCGGACCTCGACACCGGGGACGGCGGCGGCGTCGCCGGTGTGCACCAGCCAGGCGTCGAGCACCCCGCCGGCGGAGCGGGCGCCGTAGTGCCGGCCCACGCCCTCGGCGCTGACCTCTACGCCCAGCACCGGCAGGCAGCGGTCGGCCATGCCGCGCAGCGCCGCGCCGGACACGATGGGGGACACACCGACGACCCGCCCGGACGCGGCCCGGAGCGCGTCGCGGACGCCCGGCACCCCCAGCACGGTGCCGATGGACACCACGGGGTTGGACGGGGCGAGGAGCACCGCGTCGGCGGTGGTCAGCGCCTCCACCACCCCCGGACCGGGCCGGGCGTCCTCCACGCCGACCTGGACGAACCGGTGCGCGTCGAGCGCGGCGCGGTGGCGCACCCACCACTCCTGGAAGTGGATCGTGCGCTCGCCACCGGTCGCCGGGTCGTCGACGACCACGTGGGTCTCCACCCGCTGGTCGCTCATCGGCAGCAGCCGGACGCCGGGCTGCCAGCGCTGCGCCAGGGTCGCGGTGACCTCCGACAGCGGGTGGCCTGCGCCGAGCATCCGGGTGCGCACCAGGTGCGTGGCGAGGTCGCGGTCACCGAGGCCGAACCAGGTCGGCTCGGCGCCGTAGGCGGCCAGCTGCTCCTTGACCGTCCAGGTCTCGCCGCGCTGGCCCCAGCCGCGCTCCTCGTCGATCCCGTCACCGAGCGTGTACATCACGGTGTCCAGGTCGGGGCAGATCCGCAGCCCGTGCATCGTCACGTCGTCGCCGGTGTTGACCACCGCGGTGACCTCGGCGTCGGGTGCGGCGTCCAGCAGGCCACGGAGGAAGCGGGCGCCACCGACGCCACCGGCCAGAACGACGATGTGCACCCCGCCATGGTGCCTGATCGGCAGAAGTGCACCGGGCACCCGGCACCGGCCCCGGCGAACTGCACGAAACGGGCCTGTCCCCATGGCAGATGGTGTCCAGGCGGGCGGCGTGTCGGGGTGGCTGGTGACCACCACCGGACGACGCGGGACGGGTGTGACCTGTGAGTCTGGGCATTACACCGGTCCGACTTGACCCCGACTCAACGACACGCGTGTAATTCCGATGTCGTCATCAGGCGCTGGCCGCCCGGGAACCGCCCGGGGACGCACGCCGTGACGGAGCGAGAGGGGACGCAACGTGATGGCCGAGGTCTCTTGGTTGAGCGAGCACCAGTCCACGACGGCGCCCACGCCGGCTGCCGACGTGCGGGGTGCGACCAGCGTCTTCGACGCCGGCTTCGGCCTGCTGGACGGCGACGAGCAGGGGTGGCAGGAGCGCGCGCTGTGCGCCGAGACCGACCCGGAGGCCTTCTTCCCGGAGAAGGGCGGCTCCACCCGCGAGGCGAAGAAGATCTGCACCGGCTGCGAGGTCCGGGCCGAGTGCCTGGAGTACGCGCTGGGCAACGACGAGCGGTTCGGCATCTGGGGCGGCCTCTCCGAGCGTGAGCGCCGCCGCCTCCGCCGCCGCGCCTGAAGAAGGACCCCGTCGCCCCCCGCCCCTCGCAGGCTCGGGGCGGGGCCCTGCGACGGGGCCGACCGACACCGCGCTGCTGACCGTTGGTCCACCCGGTCCCCCTCGGGTGTGGTCGACTGAGCGGTGTGCTGATCCGCGTGGCCGACGGGCGCGCGCCGGTGCTGCGTGAGGTCCGCGCCGCCGCGCCGCTCATGGCCGACCTCGCCGCCCCCGTGCCCGCCCGCGGGCCCTGGCTGACCGCCGCCCTCAACGTCCAGCCGACCCGGCCGCTCGCCCGGGTCCGCCCCCGCGCGGTCGTCGTCGAGCGCACCCCGGGCGGCGGCCCCGACGGCGCCGCCCTGCTCGCCCTCAGGCGCCGCGGCGCCACCACCGCGGTCACCCTGCTCGGCGCCGAGCCCGGCCCGCTGCCCGAGGGGCGCCCGCCCGCCCGGCTGCTCGCCCGCGACCCCGAGGTCGCCGCGCAGCTGGCCGAGGGCCTGGTCGACCTGCTCGAGCGACTGCGCGGACCGTGGACGCTGCGGCTGGCCGGCCTCCCGCTCGGTGACCCGACGCTGGCCTCCCTGGCGGCGGTGATGCCGGACTCCCAGCTGTCCAACAGCCGCAGCCGCCGGCTCGTCGACGAGCTCGACACCGTCGCCGACGTCCGCCGCACGGTCGACCCGGCCGAGCTGGAGCGCGAGCTGCCGGCGGTGCTGGCCCGGGTGCCGGCGCCGCAGCAGGTGTTCGTCCGCGCCGCGGCCCGGCTGCACGCCGCGATCGGCCAGCTCGAGCTGGCCGTCGTCCCCGGCCGGTCGGCCGGTCAGCCGACCGCCGTCCTGCTGACCCTGCTCGACCGCGGTCCCGCCGGGACCGACCGCTGGCCGTGGTGGGGGAGCAGCGAGGTCGGCGGGCTCCGCCGGGAGCTGGGTCAGCCCTCGGTGACGCTGACCGCCTCCGCCGGGCTGGTGCGGCTGGGCCGGCGCTCCCCGCTGCGGTCGACCGGCGGCGCGGGGACCGCCGTCAGGGGTGCTGCAGCCGGTTGACCCCGGGCTCGGCGACGGCCGGGGCGAGGTCCAGACCGATCCGGACGACGCCCGTCGCCGGTGCCGCGCCGTCGCGCACCGGGCCGTCGGGGGTGAACGCCGCGGCGAGCTGGTACGTCCGGCCCGTGTAGACCGGCGCGGTGCCGTTGGGGCGCGTGTAGGTGGCGAACCGGCCGGTCAGCTCCACCCGGTCGCCGTCCCGGGAGACCTGCAGACCCGGGTCGGCCAGGTCGGCGTACTCGGTCGGGGTGGGCACGCAGTTGGCCTGCGTCGGGTCGGCCGGCGGCTCGGGGGTGAGGCAGTTCCAGGTCGGCAGCCGCACGTGGGCCAGCGACCGTCGGCCGTCGGTGGTGACGCTGACGCCGGGGTAGGTGACGGTCAGCCCCACCGCGCGCTGCTCGAGCACCAGGCCCTGGAAGGTCGCCGTCGCCGCGACGCCGGAGTCGGCCAGCGGCACCGAGGTCAGCGCGAGCGCCCCGGCGGGGGTGTCGGCGTCCGCCGCCGGCGCCGCGGGGGTGGGTGCGGGGGTCGGGGTCCCGCCGGCCGGGGTCGGGACGCTGGCGTCGGCGACGGGGGAGGTGACCGAGGAGCCGCCGGCGAAGGCGACCAGGACCGCGGCCACCAGCAGCACGGCCGAGGCGGTGAGCCCCACCGTCCCGCCGCGGCCGGGCGGGGCGTCGTCCCGGCGGGGCGCGGGGGAGGCCGCCGCGGTCGAGCCGGTCCGCGGCGCGTCGGCCACCGGTGCCCGTCCGGTCACGGGCGGCGTGCCCCGGTCGCCGTCCGAGCCCGGGGGGCGGTCCAGGAAGCCGGGGAGGTCGTCGACGGCGAAGCCGGTCGCCGGCGCGGGCGGTGGCTCCACCGCCGGGGCGGGGGCCCGCTGGGCCCGGGCCGCGCGGCAGCCGCGCAGCACCCCACCGACGAGGACGCCGACGAGCAGCGCCAGCGCCAGTCCGACCAGGACGCCGACGGCGATCCAGGTGCCCGGTTGCGCCTCTGCTGCAGTGCCCATGTCACCGCCCAGCATGTCAGCGGGGCCGGTCCTGCTCCACCGCTCCCACCCGACCGGCTCCTCGACAGGGGCCCTCCGCGAGGGCCCGCCGCGAGTCGGAGGATCCCGTCCTCGTCGTCCCTCGCACGCTCGGGACGAGCCTCGGGACGGGGGGTCCTCCGTCAGCCGGTGGGGTCGATCTCCTCCGGGTCGCGGCCCAGCAGCACCGCGACCTGGTCGACGACGACGTCGCGCACCAGGTCGGCCAGGTCGTCGCGGTCGGCGGCGCGGATCTCCAGCGGGCGCCGGTAGACCACGATCCGCGGCGGGTGCTCCTGCCCGCCCTCGCGGTGCGCGGGCAGCACCCGGGCGAGCGGGACGCTGCTGTCGTCGAGCACGTCGGAGTCCAGCACCACGTCGTCCGGGCTGCTGTGGTCGACCCAGGGCACGTCCTCGACGGCGAACTCCACGCCGGCCAGCTCCCGCTCCCAGCGGCGCTCCAGGTCCTCCACCGCGTCCAGGACGAGGTCGTCGAACTGCTCCGCGCGGCTGCGGGACAGCGGCACGGTCGGGGGGACGAGGCGGCCGCGCAGGCCGCGGCCGTGGCGGTCGCGCCGGGCGCGTGCAGGGGGACGGTCCATCGCGGGGGGCAGCCTACGTCGCCGTCCGGCCGACCGGCGCCGGCAGCGGTACGGCCGTGCCGGGACCGGGGCCCGCGGGACGGGGGGTGCCTGGCGGGACCAGAGGTGAACCTGGTGCCGACCCCGGTGTCGGTGCTGCCCGCACCGGGGGTCCGGGATTACTGTGCTGGACGTGAGGAACCGGTGGTGAGGCAGTCTCGGCGGTGCTCGCGCAGCGGCTGCGCGCAACCGGCAGCGGCGACCCTGACGTACGTGTACGCGGAGTCCACGGCCGTGGTCGGCCCGCTCGCGACGTACTCGGAGCCGCACAGCTACGACCTGTGCGAGTTCCACGCCGAGCGGCTCACCGTGCCGCGCGGGTGGGAGGTCGTCCGGCACGAGATCGACGCCGAGGACGCCGGCCCCACCGGTGACGACCTGCTCGCCCTGGCCGACGCCGTCCGCGAGGCGGCCCGTCCCGAGCCGCCGCGCGACCCCGCCGACGACGGCAGCGGCATGCGCCGCGGGCACCTGCGCATCCTGCCCGACCTCCCCTGACGGGGGGGCATCGGCCCGCTCGACGCGCCTGTGAGCCGCTCGCGCCGATAGGGTCGGGCGCCGCCGGTCGCCGGACCGTGGCTCCACGAGTGCGAGGGTGAGCTGTTGTCCGACCTGTCGTCGATCATCAAGGCCTACGACGTCCGGGGCCTGGTCCCGCAGCAGTGGGACGAGGACGTGGCCCGGGCCATCGGGTCCGCGTTCGCCGAGTTCGTGCACGCCGAGACCGGCGCGACCACCGTCGTCACCGCCCACGACATGCGTGAGTCGTCGGTGCCGCTGTCGCGGGCCTTCGCCGAGGGCGTGCTGTCCCGCGGCGTCGACGTCGTCGAGGCCGGGCTGGGCTCCACCGACATGCTGTACTTCGCCGCCGGGTCGCTGGACATGCCCGGTGCGATGTTCACCGCCAGCCACAACCCGGCGCAGTACAACGGCATCAAGCTCTGCCGGGCCGGTGCGGCGCCGATCGGCCAGGACTCCGGGCTGGTGCAGATCCGCGAGGTCACCGAGCAGCTCGTGGACGGCGCGGCCGTCTTCGAGCGCGAGGTGACCCAGCCGGGCACGGTGACCAGCCGCGACCTCGTCGCCGAGTACGCCACCTACCTGCGCGGGTTGGTCGACCTCTCCGGCATCCGCCCGCTCAAGGTCGTCGTCGACGCCGGCAACGGCATGGGCGGGTTCACGGTGCCGGTGGTGCTCGACGGGCTGCCGCTGGACGTCGTCCCGATGTACTTCGAGCTCGACGGCTCCTTCCCCAACCACGAGGCCAACCCGCTGGACCCGGCCAACCTCGTCGACCTGCAGGCCGGCGTGGTCGAGCACGGCGCCGACATCGGGCTGGCCTTCGACGGCGACGCCGACCGCTGCTTCATCATCGACGAGCGCGGCGAGCCGGTGAGCCCCTCGGCGATCACCGCCCTGGTCGCCGTCCGCGAGCTGGCCAAGGGCACCGGGACGACGATCATCCACAACCTGATCACCTCCCGGGCCGTGCCGGAGATCGTCCGCGAGCACGGTGGCGAGCCGGTGCGCACCCGGGTCGGCCACTCGTTCATCAAGGCCGAGATGGCCCGCACCGACGCCGTCTTCGGTGGCGAGCACTCGGCGCACTACTACTTCCGCGACTTCTGGCGCGCCGACACCGGCATGCTCGCCGCGATGCACGTGCTCGCCGCCCTGGGCGAGCAGCCGCGCACGCTGTCGGAGATCAGCGCCCAGTACGAGCGCTACGCCGCCTCCGGCGAGATCAACTCCACCGTCGCCGACGCCGCCGGCCGGGTGGCTGCGGTGCGGGAGACCTTCGGCGCGCGGGACGGCGTCACCTTCGACGAGCTCGACGGCCTGACCGTGTCGCTGCCCGACGGCTCCTGGTTCAACCTGCGGGCCAGCAACACCGAGCCGCTGCTGCGGCTCAACGTCGAGGCGCCCGACGCCGCGGCGATGGCCGGGCTGCGCGACGAGGTGCTCGGGCTGGTGCGGGCATGACCGCCGCCGGCGAGGACACGCTGGGCATCGACCCGGCGCTGCTGGAGATCCTGGCCTGCCCCGACACCCACCACAGCCCGCTCACGGTGGACGTCGAGGCCTCCGAGCTGGTCTGCCCCACGTGCCGGCGCGCGTTCCCGGTGCGGGACGGGATCCCGGTGCTGCTCCTGGACGAGGCGCGGCAACTGCCCGCCTGACCGGGTTTGCGGGGTCGCCCAGGGGTGCACCACCCTGGGCATGGAGCTGACGCACGCCCCCAGGGCAGCAGCATGACCTCGCCCGAGCTGGCCGAGGAGGTCCTCGACGACCTGACGCTGCTGCGCGCCCGCGACCCCCGGGGGTTGCTCCCGGCCGTCGCCGGCGCCGGGGCGCAGGTGCGGGAGACCGCCCGGCTGACCCAGGAGGCCGACCTGTCCCGGGTCACCTCCGCCGGCCGGCCTCGCGGGCTGGTCGTCATCGGCCGACGCGAGGGCGCGGTGGCCGGGCAGCTGCTGCGCGCGCTGCTCGGCCCGGCCAGCCCGGTCACCGTCGACGTCGTGCCCGGCCCCGACCTCCCGGTGTGGATGGGCCCGTCGGACATCGCGGTGATCGCCACCCGCACCGGGGCCGGCCGGTACGCCGTCACCCCGGCGTACGAGGCGGCCCGCCGCGGGGTGGCCGTGGTCGGCATCGGCGCCGGGGACGCGCCGCTGCACGCCGCCTGCGCCAGCTCCCGTGCGCCCTACGTCGCGCTCCCGTCCACGCGGGTCCGGCACGCCACGCTGTGGTCGCTGCTGACCCCGATGCTGCTGCTCGCCGCCGAGCTGGGCCTGGTCGGCGCCGAGGTCGCCGACACCGAGCAGGTCGCCGCAGCCCTGGACGAGGTCGCCACCGAGTGCGGTCCGGCCCGGGAGTCCTTCGTGAACCCGGCCAAGACCCTGGCCCTCGAGCTGCTCGACGCCCTGCCGGTGATCGCCGCCGAGGGTCCGCTCGCCGGCGCCGCGGCCGGCCGGGTCGCCGACCAGCTGGCCACCCTGGCCGGGCTGCCGGTCGCCGGCTTCCGGCTGCCCGACCAGCGGGTCGCGCTGCGCACCGTGCTCGCCGGCCCGCTGGCGACGTCCGCCGGTCAGGACGACTTCTTCCGCGACCGCACCGACGACGCCGGCCGTCGGCTGCGGCTGATCACCGTCCGCGACGCGCACGCCGCCGAGCACGACGGCGACGAGCGCGAGCCGCACTCGGCCGGCGCGGCCACCGCCGAGGCCCTGCGGATCGCCGAGGCGCACAACGTCCCGGTGTCCGCCCTGGCCCACTCCGAGTCCGGCCAGCACCCGCGGCTGGCCCGGCTCGCCCGTCAGCTCGCCGTCGCCGACTTCGGCGCGGTCTACCTCGCACTCGCGCTCGACCACGAGAGGGCCCTCCAGCCATGACCGACCGCACCACGGCCCCCGCCTCCGGCGCCCACCCCGCACCCACCGGACCCGGCGCAGGGAAGGACGGGCACGCCACCGGCGCCGATGACGGCGGCGGGGAGCACGGCGGCGGCGGGCACGGTGGCGGCGGGCACGGCGGCGGGACGACGGCGATCATCGCGGCCCTGGGCGCCAACCTGGGCATCGCGGTCGCGAAGTTCGTCGCCTTCCTGATCACCGGTGCCTCGTCGATGCTGGCGGAGGCGATCCACTCCGTGGCCGACTCCGGCAACCAGGTGCTCCTGCTGGTCGGTGGCAAGCGCTCCAAGCGCGCCGCGACCCCCGAGCACCCCTTCGGCTTCGGGCGCGACCGCTACATCTACAGCTTCATCGTCGCGATCGTGCTGTTCAGCGTGGGTGGCCTCTTCGCGATCTACGAGGGCGTGCACAAGGTGCGCGAGGAGGCCGAGGTCGAGTCGCAGACCGTCGCCATCGTCGTGCTGCTCGTGGCGATCGCGCTGGAGAGCTTCTCGCTGCGCACCGCGCTGAAGGAGACCAACGCCGTCCGCAAGCCGGGGGAGAGCTACTGGGCCTTCATCCGGCACGCCCGCGCCCCCGAGCTGCCCGTCGTCCTGCTCGAGGACAGCGCGGCGCTCACCGGCCTGGCGTTCGCGCTGGTCGGCGTCAGCCTGTCCGCGCTCACCGGCGAGAGCCTGTACGACGGGCTGGGCACCATCGCCATCGGCCTGCTGCTCGTGGCCGTGGCCGCCGTCCTGGCCATCGAGACCAAGAGCCTGCTGCTCGGTGAGTCGGCGACCCCGGACGCCCAGCGGCAGATCGCGGCCGCGCTGGTCGACGGGGACTCGGTGCAGTCGGTGATCCACATGCGCACCCAGCACCTCGGCCCCGAGGAGCTGCTGGTGGCCGCCAAGATCGCCGTCCGGCACGACGACACCGCCGAGGCGGTGGCCCACGCCATCGACGCGGCCGAGCGCCGGGTGCGGGCCGCGGTGCCGATCGCCCGGGTCATCTACCTCGAGCCGGACATCCGGTGGTCGGAGACCCCCGCCGTGCGGTGAGCGTCACCCGGTCGGGCGTACCCCGGTCGATCACGGGGGTCACGAGGGGGGTGTGCGCCGGTATCGTCCCGGCTGATGTGGCAGATGACGAACGCCGTCCGGCACTACCCGTGGGGCTCCCGCACGGTGATCCCCGAGCTGCTCGGCGAGCCCTCGCCCGCTGAGCAGCCGTACGCGGAGCTGTGGATGGGGGCCCACCCCGGCCAGCCCAGCGTGCTCTCCGACGGCCGTCCGCTGGACGCCGCGATCGCCGCCGACCCCCAGGGGATGCTCGGCGACTCCGTGCGGCACCGCTTCGGCGACCGGCTGCCCTTCCTCATGAAGGTGCTCGCCGCCGACCTGCCGTTGTCGCTGCAGGCGCACCCGACCACCGCCCAGGCGCAGGTCGGCTTCGCCGCCGAGCAGGCCGCCGGCATCCCGCTGGACGACCCGACGCGCACCTTCAAGGACCCGTACCACAAGCCGGAGATCCTGCTGGCGATCACGCCGGTCGAGGCGCTGTGCGGCTTCCGGCCGATCGCGGAGTCCCTGCACTGCCTGGCGAAGCTCCAGCTGGCCGAGCTGATGCCCACCATCGCCGCGCTGGCCAACGGCGGGCTGCGGGCCGCGATCCCGCAGCTGCTGGCGCTGTCGGAGCGGCGGCGCGAGTCCCTGGTGACCGCCGTGGCGGCCAAGGCGGCCAGCTTCGTCGCCGCGCACGACCCGGAGTTCATCAACACCTACCGGTGGGCGGCCTCGCTGGCCGAGACCTACCCCGGTGACCCCGGCGTCGTCATCTCGCTGATGTGCAACCACCTCCGCCTCGCCCCGGGCGAGGCGGTGTTCCTGCCCGCCGGCAACCTGCACGCGTACCTCAGCGGTGCCGGGGTCGAGGTCATGGCCAGCTCGGACAACGTGCTGCGCGGTGGGCTCACCAACAAGCACGTCGACCTCGCGGCGCTGATCGAGGTGCTGGACTTCACCGACGGCCGGGTCCCGGTCATCCACCCGGTGCTCGGCCCCGGCGGGCTGCGCTACCCGACGCCGGTCCGCGACTTCGACCTCACCCGCGTGCAGATCGCCTTCGAGCCGGGCGTGCTGACCACCTCGGGGCCGCAGGTCCTGCTGTGCACCGAGGGCGCCGCCGTCCTCGAGGGGCCCGACGGCGAGGTCGTCCTGCAGAAGGGCGAGTCGGCCTTCGTGCCGGCCGGGCAGCTGGTGACCGCCTGCGGTCCGGCGATCCTCTACCGGGCGACCACCGCCACCACCTGGACGCCGGCCCAGCGGGACCAGCTGACCTGACCGACGGCCCTCCTGCAGCGCCCCACCACGGGCGAGCTCGCGGCGGGGCGCTGCAGGAGGGCCGGGACGGGCGGGACCGCCGGTCGCCCCACCCGGTCGGACGGGGCCGGCCGGGTGCCTCGCCTGGCTGGGAGAGGTCGGTCCCCGCCGGGCAGCGGTAGCCTGGGGGACGGCACGAGCCCCGCCGAAGCCTCGGCATGCTCGCTCAGCACCCGACTGCGCCCGCCCACCCGGGGCCGGGCCGGACACTGGAGCGACATGACCGCCAGCACTGGCACCCGCGTACTGACCTCCGACGACTTCAAGGTCGCCGACCTCTCCCTCGCCGGCTTCGGCCGCAAGGAGATCTCCCTCGCCGAGCACGAGATGCCCGGCCTGATGGCACTGCGCGCCGAGTACGGCGACGCCCAGCCCCTCGCCGGCGCCCGCATCGCCGGCTCGCTGCACATGACCATCCAGACCGCCGTGCTCATCGAGACGCTGACCGCCCTCGGCGCCGACGTCCGCTGGGTGAGCTGCAACATCTTCTCCACCCAGGACCACGCCGCCGCGGCGATCGTCGTCGGCGACGGCACCGCCGAGGAGCCCACCGGCGTCCCGGTCTTCGCCTGGAAGGGCGAGACGCTGCCGGAGTACTGGTGGTGCACCCAGCGGATGTTCGAGTTCCGCGACTCCGCCGGTGACGTCGTCGGCCCGAACATGATCCTGGACGACGGCGGCGACGCCACCCTGCTCGTGCACCTGGGCACCCGCTTCGAGGCCGACGGCGTCGTCCCCGACACCACCGAGGCCGACTCCGAGGAGTACGGCGTCATCCTCGACACGCTGCGCAGCACCATCGCCGAGGACGACTCGTACTGGACCCGCATCGGCCAGGGCATCAAGGGCGTCACCGAGGAGACCACCACCGGTGTCATGCGGCTCTACGAGCTCGCCCGCGACAACCGGCTGCTCTTCCCGGCGATCAACGTCAACGACTCGGTCACCAAGAGCAAGTTCGACAACCTCTACGGCGTCCGGCACTCCCTCATCGACGGGATCAACCGTGGCACCGACGTCATGATCGGCGGCAAGGTCGCCGTCGTCTGCGGCTACGGCGACGTCGGCAAGGGGTCCGCGGACTCCCTCCGCGGTCAGGGTGCCCGGGTCATCGTCACCGAGATCGACCCGATCAACGCCCTCCAGGCCGCGATGCACGGCTACGAGGTCACCACGCTGGACGAGGTGATCGGCAAGGCCGACATCATCATCACCACGACCGGCAACAAGGACATCATCACCGCCGAGCAGCTCGGTCAGACCAAGCACCAGGCGATCATCGGCAACATCGGCCACTTCGACAACGAGATCGACATGGCCGGTCTCGCCCGCACCCCGGGCATCACGAAGACCAACATCAAGCCGCAGGTCGACGAGTGGCGCTTCGCCGACGGCCACACGATCATCGTGCTGTCCGAGGGCCGGCTGCTGAACCTGGGCAACGCCACCGGGCACCCCAGCTTCGTGATGAGCGCGTCGTTCTCCAACCAGACGCTGGCCCAGATCGAGCTGTGGACCAACCGCGCCGCCTACGAGGGCAAGACCCCCGGCGTCACCGTGCTGCCCAAGAAGCTCGACGAGCACGTGGCCCGGCTCCACCTCGACGCGCTCGGCGTGAAGCTGACCGAGCTCACCAAGGTGCAGGCCGACTACATCGGCGTCCCGGTCGAGGGCCCCTACAAGAGCGAGCACTACCGCTACTGATGAAGGGCCCCCTTGCCCCCCACCACGAGCGAGCTCGCGGCGGGACCCTGCAAGGGGGCCGACGGGTCGGCCGGACGAGGGTGTGGTCGACGCTCGTGAGCTGACCTGGAGCCGTGCCACGGCGCGGCGCCAGGTCGGTCCGAGCGGCTCGACCCGCTCTGTCGCCGGCCGGCCGATCGGCCGCTGACCAGCAGTTCCCGCCCCGTCCGGTGAAGTCGCCGGGCGGGGCGGGGCGTTTCCCGGCGTGCGTCGCGCAGAATGGGCGCGTGCCCCCCTCTGCGCCGTCGTCCGGCACCAGCCGCGGCCGTGTCCTCGTCGTCGACGACGACGCCGCCCTCGCCGAGATGCTCGGCATCGTGCTGCGCCGGGAGGGCTACGACCCCGCGTTCGTCTCCGACGGTGCCCGGGCCGTCGCGACCTTCCAGCAGCTGCGCCCCGACCTGGTGCTGCTGGACCTGATGCTGCCCGGCCGCAACGGCCTGCAGATCTGCGCCGACATCCGCACCCAGTCGACGGTGCCGATCGTGATGCTCACCGCGAAGACCGACACGATCGACATCGTGCAGGGGCTCGAGGCCGGCGCCGACGACTACGTCACCAAGCCCTTCAAGCCCGTCGAGCTCGTGGCCCGGGTGCGCGCCCAGCTGCGCCGCGGCGACAACGGCCAGGCCGAGAGCCTGTCGATCGGCGACGTCTCGATCGACGTCCCCGCGCACCAGGTGACCCGCGACGGCGCCCCCATCGCGCTGACCCCGCTGGAGTTCGACCTGCTCGTCGCCCTGGCCCGCAAGCCCCGGCAGGTGTTCACCCGCGAGCTGCTGCTCGAGCAGGTGTGGGGCTACCGGCACGCCGCCGACACCCGGCTCGTCAACGTGCACGTGCAGCGGCTGCGCGCCAAGGTCGAGCGCGACCCGGAGAAGCCCGAGGTCGTCCTGACCGTCCGCGGCGTCGGCTACAAGGCCGGCCCGCCGTGAGCCGCGCCCGTCCCGGGGCTCCCGCGGTCCGGTGAGCACCACGACCGGGCCGCCGCTCGTCGACCGGAGCCCTCAGCCGGACGACGGGCGCAGCTCCAGACCGCCACGCCGTCGCCCCGCGCAGCTGGGCCGCGGGGTGCGCCGCCGCCTGCGTCGGGCCCGCCGTCGGGCCTACGTCCGCACCGGCCGCGGCGTCCGGCGGGTCGTGCACGCCTGGCGTTCCTCGCTGCAACTGCGGGTCGGTGCTATCACCATGCTGGTCGCCGCCGTCGTCGTGGTGATCGTCAGCATGGTGCTGTTCACCCAGATCCGTGGCCAGCTCCTCGACGTGAAGCAGCAGGCCGCCGTCGACCAGTCGCTGGCCGGGGTCGTCTACGCCCAGACCGAGGTCAGCGGCATCGCCACCGGTGACTCGGCGAGCGTGCGGTCGACCCTGTCGCGCACCGTCGAGGGACTGCAGCGCCTGGGCGGGGCGGCCGGGGACTTCGACGTGGTGATGGTCTACCGGTCCGGGGAGGACGAGCGCCCGGCGGTCAGCCGCCGGGGCGTCGAGCCCGCGCTCCCGGCCGACCTGCGCGCCCAGGTGGCTGCGGGTTCGCAGGCCTACCGCTACGCCCGGGTGCCCGACCTGGGCGGTGACCCGGTGCCCACGCTGATCGTCGGGGCACCCGTGCCCACCGACCCCGGCGGCGGCGACAGCGTGGAGGTCTACTTCGCCTTCCCGCTGGACCAGGAGCAGGCCAACCTGTCCGGCATCCGCAGCACGGTGGCCATCACCAGCGCCGTCCTCGTGCTCTTCGTCGCCGGCATCGGCGTGCTGGTGACCCGGCTGGTCGTCGACCCGGTCCGGCGCGTCGCCGGCAGCGCGCAGCGGCTGGCCGACGGGCACCTGGAGGAGCGGCTGGCGGTGCGCGGCGAGGACGACCTGGCCCGGCTGGCCACCAGCTTCAACGCCATGGCCGAGGGGCTGCAGCAGCAGATCACCCAGCTGGAGGCGCTGTCGCAGCTGCAGCAGCGGTTCACCTCCGACGTCTCCCACGAGCTGCGCACCCCGCTGACCACCGTGCAGATGGCCGCGGCGGTGCTGCACGACGCCCGCGGGGAGTTCGACCCGGCGGTCGCCCGCTCCGCCGAGCTGCTGCAGGCCGAGCTCAACCGCTTCGAGGCGCTGCTCACCGACCTGCTGGAGATCAGCCGCTACGACGCCGGCGCCGCCACGCTGGAGCCCGAGGCGCAGGAGCTGGGCCCACTGGTGCAGCGGGTGGTGACCGGGATGGCGTCGCTGGCCGAGCGGCACGACTGCGCCCTGCTGGTGAGCCTCCCGCCGCGCTCGGTCATCGCCGAGGTCGACGGCCGCCGGGTCGAGCGCGTGCTGCGCAACCTGGTCGGCAACGCCATCGAGCACGGCCGCGGGAAGCCGGTGGAGATCACCCTGGCCGCCTCGCGCTCGGCGGCGGCGATCACCGTGCGCGACCACGGCGTCGGGTTGACCGCCGAGGACGCCCAGCACGTGTTCGACCGGTTCTGGCGCGCCGACCCCTCGCGGGTGCGCACCGTCGGCGGCAGCGGCCTGGGCCTGTCGATCAGCCTGGAGGACGCCCGGCTGCACGGTGGCTGGCTGCAGGTGTGGGGCCTGCCCGGTGAGGGCGCGCAGTTCCGGCTCACCCTGCCGCTGGCCGTCGGCGCCGAGCTCACCAGCTCGCCGCTGCCGCTGCGCCCGCCGATGCTGAGCCGGGGGCAGGCGTGAGCGGCCACGGCGTCCGCGCGGCGCTGGCCGGGCTGGCCGCGGTCCTCCTGGCCGGCTGCAGCACCGTGCCCAGCAGCTCGCCGGTCACCCAGATCACCCAGGTGGCCGAGCCGCCCGCCGACGCCGTCGGCATCGAGCCGCAGGCACCCGAGCCCGGCGCGACGCCGGAGGAGGTCGTGCGCGGCTTCATCGACGCCAACGCAAGCACCGCGCGCAACCACCCGGTGGCCCGCCAGTACCTCAGCGAGTCGGCGGCGGCCAGCTGGTCCGACAGCGACGGGGTGACCGTGATCAGCGGTGACTACGCCCCGGTCCAGGCGCAGGCGGGCACGGTGCAGGTGACGGCCCAGGAGGTCGGCACCATCGACGAGCGCGGCATCCTCGCCGTCGGCTCCGAGCAGGTCTACGCCCGCACCTTCAGCCTCACCGACGAGTCGGGGGAGTGGCGGATCACCGACCCGCCGGACGGGCTGCTGCTGCTCGAGCCGGACTTCACCCGCACCTACGAGCAGATCGACGTCTACTTCCTCGACCCGACCGGCTCCCGCGTCGTCCCCGACCCGCGCTACCTGGTGGACGGCGAGGCGCAGCCCAACGCGGTGGTCGAGCGGCTGCTGTCCGGCCCGTCGCCGGCGGTCGGGGCGGGGGTGGCGAACCCGCTCAACGGCGCCGGCCTGCGCAGCACGGTGTCCGTCGCCGGGCAGACCGCGACCGTGGACCTGACCTTCCCGGCCGGCACCGGGGACGAGACGGTGTCCGCCGCCGTCGGGCAGCTGGTGTGGTCGCTGCAGCAGGACCAGCTGGGCCTGCAGACCGTGGAGGTGCTGCGCGACGGCCAGTCGCTGGGCCTGTCCGGCGTCCCCGACCGGCAGACCCGGGCCGACTGGCCGGCGCTGGACCCCGACGCCGCCCCGCCGAACGCGGTCGGGCACTACCTCGCCGACGGCGGGCTGCGCCGGGCCTCCGACGGCACGCCCTCGCCGGGGCCCGCGGGCACCCCCGGGTACGGGCTGTCGTCGGCGGCCGTCTCGGTCGACCCGCGCACCGGCCAGCTCGGGCTGACCGCCGGGGTGTCGACCATCAACTCGCCCACCGGGGCGCCGGCGGCGCTGTTCGCCGGCCCCTACGGCGGTGACCTGGCGTGGGTGCTCGACGGGGCCAGCTTCACCGCCCCGACGACGCCGGGCACCCGGTCGGAGGTCTGGACGGTGCGCAACGGCACCGAGGTCGTGCGGCTGCCCGCCGGCGGTCAGCCGCAGGCGGTGAGCGCCCCGACGCTGGCCGGGCTGGGCCGGGCGACGACCTTCCAGCTGTCCCCGGACGGCGTCCGGGCCGCGGTGGTGATCGAGGGCCCCGACGGCGGGCGGCTCTACGTCGGCACGGTGGTCCGCGCAGCCGACGCCGTCAGCGTCCGCGACCTGCGCTCGATCGCCCCGTCGGTGCGGCAGGTCGTCGACGTGGCGTGGCGCAACGCGGGCCTGCTGATGGTGCTGGCCGGTGACCCGGGCGCGCAGCGCACGGTGCCGTTCACGGTCGGGGTCGACGGCTTCGGCCTCACGCGGGTGGTCACCAACGGACTGCCCGAGCAGGCCACCGCGCTGGCCGCGGCCCCCGGCCGGCAGCCGCTGGCGGTCTCCGAGGGCGCGGTCTGGCAGCTCGCCGGCGGCACCTGGGTGACCCTTGTCCGCGGCGCCCCGCCGCTGGCCGGACAGGCGCCCTTCTACCCGATGTGAGCCCGCCGGGCCGGTCGCCGTCCCCAGCGGCCGGTCCCGTCCCCGGACCGGCCGGGGGACGCAGCGGGGCGCCCGTCCCCGGGCAGGGTGGCGGCCGTGCGACCGGCCGGGACGACGCAGGACGGCGCCCCGCCGTGGGCCGGGGTGCTGCAGGCCGGCGGGCGGGCGCTGGCGGACCTCGTGCTGCCCCGCGTCTGCGCCGGGTGCGCGCTGCCCGGGGCGGTGCTGTGCCCACCGTGCCGCGCCCGGCTGGCCCGGCCCCGGCTGGCCGAGCCGCGCCGCCACCCGCCGGGCTTTCCGCCGACGGTCGCGGCGGGGGCGTACGCAGGGCCGGTGCGCCCGGCGGTGGTGGCCTTCAAGGAGCACGGCCGGGCCGAGCTCGCGGCACCCCTCGGCGCCGCGCTGGCCCTGGCGGTGGCCACCGTGCTCACCGGGCTGCCGCCGTCCGCCGGGTCGTCCGTGGCCGCACCTGTCGTGCTGGTGCCGATGCCCAGCGCCCCCGCCGCCGTGCGGCGGCGCGGCCGCGACCACGTGCAGGAACTGGCCGACCGTGCCGTCGCCGAGCTCACCGCCGCGGGCCTCACCGTGACCACGGTGCCGCTGCTGGGCCGCGCCGGGCGCACCCGGGACTCCGCGGGCCTGGACGCCGCTGCCCGGCGGGCGAACCTCACCGGCCGGTTCCGCCGGCTGCCGGTCCCGCTGCCGCCGGGTCACCGGCTCGTGCTGGTCGACGACGTGGCCACCAGCGGCGCCACCCTCACCGAGGCGGCCCGCGCCCTGACCGCCGGGGGGCCCGAGGGCGGGGCGCCGGTGCTGGCCGCGGTCGTGGCGGCGACACCGCGGCGGGTCCGGCGACCGGACCCGCCGCGCGGCGCAGCCACTCTCACCCTGCGGAGGTGAACCGGACGACTTCGGTCACTGCCTCCGGTGTCGGGACCGGGGGAGGGGGGCTAGCGTTGGTTCGATCACACCCGCCCGATCGGGAGGTCTCATGGAGATCGTGGTCCGAGGTCGCAACGTCGAGGTGCCCGAGCACTTCCGCCAGAAGGTGGAGGACAAGGTCGGCCAGCTCGAACGATTCGACAGCAAGGTCATCCGCATCGACGTCGAGTTGCTGCACGAGAAGAACCCACGTCAGGCGGCCAACTGCCAGCGCGTGGAGATCACCCTCCGGGGCAAGGGCCCGGTGGCCCGCGCCGAGGCGTGCGCGCCGGACTTCTACGCCGCACTGGAGCTGGCGGCCGGCAAGCTGGAGAACCGGATGCGGCGGGCCAACGACCGCCGCAGGGTCCACCACGGCCGGCACACCCCACCCAGCGTGCGGGTCGGCGGAGCCCCCGTCGACGTCGTCGCGGTGGGTGCCGAGGACACCGCCGCCCCGCTCGGCGACCTCGCCGGCGCCGCTGCCGCCCCCGAGCCGTCCGCGGACATCGAGGCCGCCCTGGTCGACGGGCCGCTGGTCACCGACCTCGACGAGCACCTGCCCGGGCAGATCGTCCGCGAGAAGGTCCACCAGGCAAAGCCGATGCACGTGGACCAGGCGCTCTACGAGATGGAGCTCGTCGGGCACGACTTCTTCCTGTTCCTGTGCGCCGACACCGGCCAGCCCTCGGTCGTCTACCGGCGGCACGCCTTCGACTACGGGCTGATCCGGCTCGGTGCCTCCGTGGCGTCGCCCGACGGCGCCGCGGCCCCGGCCGCGGCCGAGCGCGAACCCGCGCACGCCTGACCGACCAGGCCCACCCGGCGAGCCGTCCTCCGTACCCGCGGAGGGCGGCTCGCCGCACGTCCGGGGCCCGTGCCGCCGGGCGCGCGAGATCCGCGTCCTCGTGGTCTCCCGGGCCGGGGTTGCCACGAGTCCGCAGATCTCGCCCGCACGGCGCCCCTGGCGGAGGTCGACTGGGGCACGGCGGCGTCCCGGCGAGACGGCGGAGCTGCGGCGAGATCTGCGTCGTCGCGGTCTCTCGGGCCGGGATGCCCCGAGTCCGCAGATCTCGCGCCCGGCTGCGGTGGGGGCGTCAGTCGCCGGGGAGGCGGGAGAACAGCGCGGCGTCGGCGCGGCGGCCGTCGCGGTAGTGCAGGTAGGAGCGCAGCACGCCCTCGCGGTGGAAGCCGGCCCGGACGGCGACGGTCTGGGAGCCCGCGTTGGCCACGTCGGCGACCAGGTAGACCCGGGGCGCGCCGAGCCCGATCGCCCAGTCGGCCAGCGCGTGCGCGGCCTCGGCGGCGTACCCGCGCCCGCGGGCCTGCGGGGTGATCCAGTAGCCGACCTCCGGGCCGATCGGGTGCTGGCCGATCCGCTGGACGCCGCTCGCGCCGACCAGCTCGCCGTCGGCCTCGATGGCCACGGTCAGCCCGGTGCCCTCCCGCCGCTGGCCCGGCGCCTCGCCGAGCACGAACGCGGCGGCGTCCTCGCGGGTGTAGGGCACGCCGACGGCGGCGATCCAGCGGGGGATCTCCGGGTCCTGGCAGGCGGCGAACACCGCGTCGACGTCGTCCGGGCGGAACGGGCGCAGCACCAGCCGGTCGGTGCGGACCGTCTCGGTGGTCAGGTCGATGCCGCTCAGGTCCATGCCGCCGGTCACGCCGTCGCCTGCGGGCCGCGGTGGCGCTCGGCGTTGCCGAGCACCCGGTCCACGGTGATCTCCAGGACCACCCGGGCCGGGTTCTCCCGCGGCTGCCGGTACCGGCTCGCGTAGCGGGCCACGGCGTCGGCGACCGCAGCGGCGTCGTCCCGCACCACCGCCGTCCCCTCCAGCGTCGTCCAGCAGGCGCCGTCGACCTGGCAGACCGCCACCCGGGCCTGCCCGTCGCGCACGTGCCGGGCCTTCATCGAGCTGCCCGAGGTGATCACCCGGGCGGTGCCGGTCGCGGCGTCCAAGGTGACCCCGACCGGGACGACGTGCGGGGTGCCGTCGGGGCGCAGCGTGGTGAGCGTGGCCAGGTGCCGTTCGGTGAAGAAGGCCACCAGCCCGGGCCCGAGGAGCGGGGTGGCGGGAGAGTCTGGGTCGGAGGACACGCCTGCCGACGGTACGGACGAGGCGCGCCCGGGTACACGCAGTGGTCGGGTGTGGACCAGGCCAGGGGTTCGCCGCCTACGCTGGTGCCGTGGTGTTCAACAAGCTCCTGCGTGCCGGTGAGGGCAAGATCCTCCGACGGTTGTCCAAGATCGCCGACGCGGTCGACGCCCACGAGGCCGACACCGCCGGCCTGACCGACGCCGAGCTGCGCGCGAAGACCGACGAGTTCAAGGCCCGGTACGCCGACGGTGAGAGCCTGGACCTGCTGCTGCCGGAGGCGTTCTCCGTCGTCCGCGAGGCGGCCGGCCGCACGCTGGGCCAGCGGCACTACCCCGTGCAGATGATGGGCGGCGCCGCGCTGCACCTGGGCAACATCGCCGAGATGAAGACCGGTGAGGGCAAGACGCTCACCGGTGTGCTGGCCGCCTACCTCAACGCGCTGCCCGGCGAGGGCGTGCACATCGTCACCACCAACGACTACCTGGCCGCCCGTGACGCCGAGACCATGGGCCGCATCCACCGCTTCCTGGGCCTCACCGTGGGCACGATCGTCTCCGGGCAGCAGCCGGCCGAGCGCCGCGAGCAGTACGCCTGCGACATCACCTACGGCACGAACAACGAGTTCGGCTTCGACTACCTGCGCGACAACATGGCCTGGGCCAAGGCCGACCTGGTGCAGCGCGGGCACGCCTACGCGATCGTCGACGAGGTCGACTCGATCCTCATCGACGAGGCCCGCACCCCGCTGATCATCAGCGGCCCGGCCGAGACCAGCGCCAAGTGGTACGGCGAGTTCGCCCGCATCGCCCCGCTGATGCGCCGCGACCGGCACTACGAGGTGGAGGAGGCCAAGCGCACGGTCGCCGTCACCGAGGAGGGCGTGGAGTTCGTCGAGGACCAGCTGGGCATCGACAACCTCTACGAGGCGGTCAACACCCCGCTGATCGGCTACCTGAACAACGCCCTGAAGGCCAAGGAGCTGTTCAAGAAGGACCAGCAGTACATCGTCACCAACGGCGAGGTCCTCATCGTCGACGAGTTCACCGGCCGCGTGCTGTCCGGGCGCCGTTACAACGAGGGCATGCACCAGGCGATCGAGGCCAAGGAGCGCGTCCAGATCAAGGACGAGAACCAGACCCTCGCCACGATCACGCTGCAGAACTACTTCCGGCTCTACGACAAGCTCTCCGGCATGACCGGCACGGCCCAGACCGAGGCCGCCGAGCTCAACCAGACCTACAAGCTGGGCGTCGTGCCGATCCCGACGAACCGGCCGATGGTCCGCGAGGACCGCGCCGACGTCATCTACAAGACGGAGAAGGCGAAGTTCACCGCCGTCGTCGACGACATCGCCGAGCGCCACGAGGCCGGTCAGCCGGTCCTCGTGGGCACCGCGAGCGTCGAGAAGTCCGAGGAGCTGGCGAAGTACCTGCTCCGGCGTGGGATCCCGCACGAGGTCCTCAACGCCAAGAACCACGCCCGTGAGGCCTCGATCATCGCCATGGCCGGCCGGCTGGGCGCGGTCACCGTGGCCACCAACATGGCCGGCCGCGGCACCGACATCCAGCTCGGCGGCAACGCCGAGTTCATCGCCGACGAGCAGCTGCGCGCCAAGGGACTGTCCCCGGCGGACACGCCGGAGGAGTACGAGGCAGCCTGGGACGACGCGGTCGCCGCGGCCAAGGCGCAGGTCAAGGCCGAGCACGACCAGGTGGCCGAGGCCGGTGGCCTGTACGTGCTGGGCACCGAGCGGCACGAGAGCCGGCGCATCGACAACCAGCTGCGCGGTCGCTCCGGCCGTCAGGGCGACCCGGGTGAGTCCCGGTTCTACCTGTCGCTGGGCGACGACCTGATGCGGCGCTTCAACGGCCCGATGCTCGAGTCGATGATGAACACCCTCCGCGTGCCGGAGGACCAGCCGATCGAGTCCAAGATGGTCAGCCGGGCGATCCGGTCGGCCCAGACCCAGGTCGAGCAGCAGAACTTCGAGGTCCGCAAGGACGTCCTGAAGTACGACGAGGTGCTCAACCGCCAGCGCACCGTCATCTACGACGAGCGCCGCAAGGTCCTGGACGGCGAGGACCTGCACGTGCAGGTGCAGACGATGGTCGACGACGTCGTGGCCGCCTACGTCAACGGCGCGACCGAGACCGGGTACGCCGAGGACTGGGACCTCGACCAGCTGTGGGCCGGCCTCAAGGCGCTGTACCCGGTGGGCCTGGACCAGCAGGAGATGCTCGACCGCGTCGCCGAGGGCGACCAGTCGGCGCTGTCGGCCGAGGACCTGAAGACCGAGTTGCTCGCCGACGTCCACCGGGCGTACGAGGCGCGCGAGGAGGCCCTGGGCTCGGAGGTCATGCGCGAGCTCGAGCGGCGGGTGCTGCTGAGCGTGCTGGACCGCAAGTGGCGCGAGCACCTCTACGAGATGGACTACCTGCGGGCCGGCATCCACCTGCGTGCGATGGCCAACCGCGACCCGGTCGTGGAGTACCAGCGCGAGGGCTTCGACATGTTCAACGCGATGCTCGACGGCATCAAGGAGGAGTCCCTCGGCTTCCTGTTCAACCTGGAGGTCAAGAGCCAGGAGCAGCAGCAGGCCGAGGCCGCGCAGCAGCAGGCAGCCGCCGAGGCCGAGGCGCTCGCCCGCGCCCAGGCCGGCACCCAGGCCGTGCTCGCCCGTCAGGCCGCGGCGCAGGCGGCTGCTGCCCAGGCCGCCGCCGTGCGGGCCGCGATGACCGCCGCGCCGACCGAGGCCCCTGCGCCGTCCCCGACCGGCAACGGGGCGGCGCCGGTGGCCCCCTCGTCCAACGGCAACGGGTCGGCCCCGGCCGTCACCGAGGTGCCTGCCGCTCCGGCGGCCGGCAACGGCGGGACGACGACGAGCTCGGCCCGGCGCACCCGCAGGCCGGCCGAGGCGGCCGCCGCCCCGGCGCCGGTCGATCCCGCCCCGGTCGCCCCAGCGCCGGCCGACTCCGCTCCGGTCGAGTCCGCCCCCGCGCCGGTCGCGGCTGCCCCGACGGCCTCGGTGACCGCCGAGCCGGGGACCTCGGGCACCGGCACGGGTCCGGACCTGGACGTCAAGGGCCTGGAGCCGCCGAAGCGGGAGCAGCTGAGCTACAGCGCGCCGAACCTCGAGGCCTCGCCCAAGGAGTCGGGTCCGGCCAAGGCCGCCAAGTCGGTGACCGTGACCGGCACCAAGGAGACCCCGCGCAACGCCCCGTGCCCGTGCGGGTCGGGGAAGAAGTTCAAGCAGTGCCACGGCGCCGCGGGCGCCTGAGGCCCTGACGCACGCCGGACGCCCCGTCGACCACCTGGTCGACGGGGCGTCCGGCTGTCCGGCCCCGTCCAGGGGCTCGCCCCGAGCTCGCGAGGGGTGAGGGGGACGGGGTCCCTCGTCAGCCGATCTGCAGGGCGGTGCAGCGCCAGCGCCCGTCGATGCCCTCGAGCCGGGCGGCGACCGCGTGGGCCCGACCGCCCCGCCGGGCGACCGCGCTGACCTCGGCCACGCCGTCGACCGGCTCGCACACCCGCACCGAGCTGATCAGCAGCGGCGCCGTCCCCTCGGTGCACCAGCGCGGGCGGCGGCCGGTGGCCAGCGAGCCGAACAGCGGCGGGCTGACCAGGCTCTGCAGCTGAGCGATCGGACGCCGGCCGGCGAAGGCCTCCAGGGTGAGCGTCACCAGCCGCCGTCCGGCCGCCTGGGCGTCGGGCAGCTCCGCGCGCTGCGACCACACCGGGCCGAAGTCCGCGGTGTCCCCGACGCGCGGCGCCGGCTGGTCGATCCGGGGTCGCGGTCCCGGGACGGGCGCCGGGCGAGCGGTGCGCCGACCGGGCACCAGCAGGCGCACCGGCGCCGCCTCGTCCTCCAGCGCGGGCCCGGGGGAGGGGACGACGACCAGTCGCAGGCGGCGGTGTGCTGGCGCGGCGGCGGGGTCCGGGGACGACGGGGCGAGGTACGGGGAAGCGGTCACGGCGGCTCTCCTCGGGGACGGTGCGGGCAGTCGACGGGGGCGGTCGGGGTCAGCCGGGCGGCCGGAGGACCTGACCGGGCAGCAGCAGGTCGGGATCGGGGCCCAGGACGGCGGCGTTGACCTGCCACCAGGCGTGCACGGCCCGCGCGACGTCGGCGTCGGTGACCGGGGCGCCGGGGTGCTGGCGGAGCAGCCACGCCTCGGCGACGTCCCAGAGGCAGTCGCCGCGCACGACGACGTGCTCGCCGGGCGCGGGCGCCGGCCAGTCGAGGTCGGGTGCGGCGGGAGGCGCTGCGGGCCAGTCCAGGCCGACGGCGGGGCTGGTCGGGCCGGCGGCGGCGACGGCGGTCGAGGGCGCCAGCACGGCCGGGAGCACCGCCGGGCCCACGGTGCTCAGGCCCACGCCGATGGCCATTGCGGCCGCCCGGCGGGCGCCGGCGGGCAGCACCCCGACGAGCAGGACGGCGGAGAGCCGGCCGGCCCATCCCGGTGCGGTGGAGGCGGCGGTGAGCAGCAGCCCCAGCGCGCCCCAGGCCCAGCACAGCCAGGCGAGCGCGCCCACTGCCACCACCACGAGTGCGTCGGCCCCGGTGCTGTCCACCAGGCCCTGCGGGTCCCCGAGGGCGCTGCGCAGCTCGGCCGGGGCGGGCCCCAGCACCGCCAGCGCCCAGGCCACCAGGCCCATGACCGCGCTCGTCGCGGCCCACCGTCGTGTCGACACGGCACCTCCTCGTCCTGCCGATGACCAAACACCATCAAAGCAAGCAAACGCAACCAAATGCACGTATCTGTGGACGAGCTAGCCTGCCGTCATGCGCTGGGAGCAGCTGTTCACCGACCTCGAGGCCCAGTTCGCCGCCCAGGAGGCCGCGGACGAGCGCCTCGGCGAGCCGTCGCGGGCGCGTGCCGAGCAGGGGAGGGTCCGGCTGGTCGACCGGCTGCGGGGTGCGGTGGGCAGCCCGGTCTCCCTGCGCTGCCCCGGGGTGGGCGAGCTCGCCGGGCGGCTGGTCGACGTGGGCGTCGACTGGGTGCTGCTGGCCGAGACCGGCGACCGCGAGCTGCTGGTGGCGACCCGGGCCGTGGCGGCCGTCGCCGGGCTCACCGCCGCGACGGCGGCAGCGGGGGAGGAGTCGGCGGTCGACCGGCACCTGGACCTGCGCCGGGCGCTGCGCGGGCTGGCCCGGGACCGGGCGGCGGTGCAGTGCCTGCTGGGTGACGGCGGCGTGCTCACCGGCACGATCGACCGGGTGGGGGCCGACTTCGTCGAGCTGGCCGAGCACCCGCTGGACTCACCGCGCCGGCGGGGTGCGGTGACCGGGGTGCGGGCGGTCGCGCTGGCGGCGGTCGTCGCCGTCCGGACCGGCTGACCCGGAGCTGCCGGGTCGGGGGTGGGTCAGCGTGCGGAGTCGGCGTCCACGCCGTCGGCGACCTGCTCCTCGGCGGCCAGGGTGCCCCCGGCCTCGGCGTACTTCTGCTGGATGAAGCGCTCCAGCTCGTCCTTCTCCACCCGCCACTGGCCGCGGCCACCGACCTGGATCGCCCGCAGCTCGCGGCGGCGCACCATCGCGTAGGCCTGCGACCACGACACGTTGAGGATCTCCGCGACGTCGTCGAGGGTGAGGAAGCGCTGCGTGGCCATGGGGTCGTCTTCTCCCGTCGAAGGTGCCCCGCCAGTGTGGCAGCCGGGTGAGTTCACCCCCCGGCGTGCACCCGAAGGTGTGGACAGCCGCTGCGCCGGGCCGCCGGACCAGGTCATGATCGCCGTCCGCGAGCCACCGCGGGTCCGTGCGACAGGCGAGGAAGACCGATCGATGAGCGTGCCCACCGCGGCGGCAGGCGCCGTCCGCACCGATGCCGTCCCGGCCGGCCCGGCGCCGCGGCGGGTCCGCCCGCCCCGGTGGCTGGACCTGCGGCTGGTGCTCGGCGTCCTGCTCGTGCTGGGCTCGGTGCTGATCGGCGCCCGGGTGGTCAGCGCCGCGGACGCGACCGTGCCGGTCTGGTCCGCGGCCGGCGACCTGGCGGCGGGCACCGTGCTGGCGGAGGACGACCTCGTCGCGGTCCCCGTCCGGCTGGACGACGCCGCGGACGCCTACCTGGCCACCAGCACCCGGCCCGGTGGGCGCGTCCTCGCCCGCGCCGTGCGCGCCGGTGAGCTGCTGCCCCGGTCGGTGCTCGAGGAGGCGACCGGTGGGGTCCAGCTGGCCCTGCCCGTGCAGGCCGGGTACGTGCCCCCCTCGCTGGCCCACGGTCAGCTGGTCGACGTCTACGCCGTCGCCGACCCCGCCGTGGGCGCCGACGCCGCCACCGGCGGGGACGTCGACCTGGTCCTGTCCGCGGCACCCGTGCAGGCGGTGACCGGCCGCGGGGAGGGCGTGCTGTCCACGTCGTCCACGACGCTGCAGGTGGTGGTGGCCGTCGAGGCCGAGGAGGTCCCGGAGGTGCTCACCGCCATCGGTGGCCGTGGGCTGGTCGTCGTCGTCCGCGGCTCCGTCGACAGCGCGACCACCGCACCGGAGGCCGCCGCCGAGGGTGCGGCGACGACGGGTCCGACCGGCTGATGGCGCTGCAGGTCTTCACCGCCGTCACCGGGGCGGCCTGGGAGTCCGAGCTGGTCGGCGCCCTCGACCGCGAGGACCACGGGGTCACCGTGGTCCGGCGCTGCGTCGACGTCGGCGACCTGCTGGCCGCCGCGACCACGGGCACCGGTCAGGCGGTGCTGCTCTCGGCCGAGCTGCGCCGGCTCGACGGCGCCGCGGTCGCCCGGCTCACCGCCGCCGGGGTCGCGGTCGTCGGGCTGGTCGAGCCCGGTGACACCCGCGCCACCGAACGACTGCGGCAGTGGGGCGTCGGCCGGGTGCTGTCGGCCGACGCGGACCCCGAGACGATCGCCCGGGCGCTGCGCGAGGCGGTCACCGGCGAGCTCCCCACCGGTCACGAGATCGGTGACCCGCGCGCCGCGCTGCCGGTGCTGGGGCTCCCGCCGGAGGAGTCCGACCGTCCGGCGGGCCGCGGCCGGGTGGTCGCGGTGTGGGGCCCGACCGGGGCGCCCGGCCGGACGACGGTCGCGGTCGGGCTCGCCGACGAGGCCGCCCGGCTGGGGGTCCCGACGCTGCTGGTCGACGCCGACGTCTACGGCGGCGTGGTCGCCCAGCTGCTCGGCCTGCTCGACGAGTCCCCGGGTGTCGTCGCCGCGGCGCGCCAGGCCTCGGCCGGCACCCTGGACCTCGCCGCGCTGGCCCGGCTGGCCTGGGCGGTGGGACCGCAGCTGCGGGTGCTCACCGGGCTCGCCCGCGCCGACCGGTGGCCGGAGCTGCGGCCGCAGGGCGTGCAGGTCGTGCTCGAGGAGGCCCGCCGCCTCGCCGCGCTCACCGTCGTCGACTGCGGCTTCGCCGTCGAGGAGGACGAGGAGCTGTCCTTCGACACCGCGGCCCCCCGCCGCAACGGCGCCACCCTCGCCGTCCTGGCCGCCGCCGACGAGGTCCTGTGCGTCAGCGGCGCCGACCCGGTCGCCCTGCAGCGCACCGTGCGGGCACTGGGCGAGCTCCGCGACGTGCTCCCCGACGTCGAGCCGGCCGTGGTGGTCAACCAGGTGCGCCGCGGGCCGGTCCCCGGTGACCCGCAGCGGGAGGTCGCCGCGGCGCTGGAGCGCTTCGCGGGCCGTCAGGTGCGGGCCTTCCTCCCGGCCGACCGCCGGGCCACCGACGCCGCCCTGGCCGGCGGGCGCACGCTGGCCGAGGTCGCGCCCGGCTCGCCGCTGCGCGCCGGGCTGCGCGCCCTGGCCGCCGAGCTCGCCGGGGTGCCGGCGTCCCCCGGTCGCCGGGGACGGCGCCGGGCCTGACCCCCGGGCGGGGACCGGTGGTCACCGCCCGTAGCGTGGGGGTCCCGACGGTGAGGAGGGTCACGGTGGTCGAGCGGCTGACCGCGCTGGATGCGTCCTTCCTGTACCTGGAGGAGCCCGGCACCCCGATGCACGTCGGCGCTGTCCTGGTGCTGGACCGGCCCGCGGAGGCGTTCGACCACGAGGCGCTCGTGGAGCTCGTACGCGCCCGGCTGCCGCTGGTGCCGCGCTACCGGCAGAAGGTGGTCGAGGTGCCCGGGCACCTGGCCAACCCGGCGTGGGTCGACGACCCGGACTTCGACCTCGGCTACCACGTGCGCCGTTCCGCGCTGCCCCGTCCGGGCACCGAGGAGCAGCTGCTGGACCTGGTCGCCCGGCTGACCGCCCGGCCGCTGGACCGCAGCCGCCCCCTGTGGGAGATGTACCTCGTCGAGGGTCTGGAGGGTGGCCGCACGGCCGTGGTCACCAAGACCCACCCGGCGCTGGTCGACGGCCTGGGCGCCATCGACATCGGCCAGGTCATCCTCGACCCCGACCCCATCGCGGGCACCGCGCCGCTTCCGGCGGCCGACCCCTGGCTGCCCCGCCGTCCACCCGGCCCGGCGGCATTGGTGTGGGAGGCGGTCGAGGACTACCTGCGGCGCCCCTCGGACGTGCTGGAGACCGCCCGCACCGCCGTGGGCGACGTCCGTGCCACGGCCTTCCGCTGGGCCGGGGTGGCCGGTGGACTGGCCGCCGCTCTCGCCCGGACCGCGGTCTCCCCGGCGCCGGCCAGCTCGCTGAACGCCCCGATCGGCCGCCAGCGCCGGGTCGCGGTCGCCCGGGCCACCCTCGACGACCTCCGGGTGGTGCGTGCCGCGCACGGCGGGACGGTCAACGACGTGCTGCTCAGCGTGGTGACCGGGGCGCTGCGGGAGTGGCTGCTGTCCCGGGGCGAGCCGGTGGTCAGCAGCACCTCGGTGCGCGCGCTGGTGCCGGTCTCGGTGCGCGGGGAGGACGACGCCGCGGCCGGGGAGGTGCGCTCGTTCCTGGTCGACCTCCCCGTCGGCGAGCCCAACCCGCGGGTGCGGCTGACCCGGATCAGCTACGCCATGCGCGGCGTCGCGCCCAGCGGGCAGTCGGTCGGGGCCGACACGCTCAGCGCGCTGTCGGGCTTCGCGCCGCCGACCCTGCACGCCCTGGGCGCCCGGGCGGCCAGCGGGCTGTCCCGCCGGCTGTTCAACCTCGTGGTGATCAACGTGCCCGGGCCGCAGGTGCCGCTGTACGCCGGCGGTGCCCGGATGGCCGAGGTCTTCCCGGTGGTCCCGCTGGTGCGCGGCCAGGGCCTGGCGATCGGGCTGACCAGCTACGACGGGACCGTCTACGTCGGCCTCAACGGCGACCGGGACACCGTCAGCGACGTCGACGTGCTCGCCGACCTCATCGAGCAGGAGGTCGCCTACCTCGTGGAGACGGCGGGCTGAGCCCCCGGCGGTCTCACAGCAGGGACAGGTCCAGTCGTTCGCTGAGCAGGTGCAGCGCCACCCGGCCGGCCCGGGAGTTGCCCGCGGTGTCCAGCGGGGGTGACCAGGCGCAGACGCCGAACCGGCCGGGCACGTCGCCCATGACCGCGCCGGCCACGCCGCTCTTGCACGGGAAGCCCACGTCGTAGGCGAACTGACCCGCGGCGTCGTAGGTGCCACAGGTCATCATCACCGCGTTGACCCGCCGGGCCAGGGGCTCGTCCAGGACGCGGTCGCCGGTGCGCGGGTCGACCCCGTCGTTGGCCAGGAAGCGAGCGGCGCGGGCCAGCTGCCGGGCCGTGACGGTGAGCGCGCACAGGTGCCCGTAGGCGTCCACCACCTCGTCCACCGGGTGGGTGAAGTTGTCGAAGGACCGCATCAGGTGGCCCATCGCCGTGTTCAACGCGGCACCCGCGCGCTCCTCGGCGACCACCTCGGGGTCGGGCTCGAGCCGCTCACCGACCAGGTCCGACAGCAGGTCGGTGACCGCGGCCCGGGCCGCCGCCGGTGAGCCGGTGGCCTCCACCAGCACGTCGGTGACGACCACCGCGCCGGCGTTGATGAACGGGTTGCGGGGCACGCCGTGCTCCCGCTCGAGCTGGACGAGGGAGTCGAAGGGGTCACCGGAGGGCTCCCGGCCCACCCGCTGGAACACGTCCTCGCCGACCAGGCGGAGCGCCGCGGTCAGCGTGAACACCTTGACCACGCTCTGGACGGGGAAGCCGACGTCGGCGTCGCCGGCGACGTGCTCGGTCCCGTCGAGCTCGCACAGCGCGAGGCCGAAGCGCTCCGGCCCGGCGCCGGGCTGGGCGACCTCGTCGTCCGCGGCGAGCGGGTGGGCCTCGGCGGCGACCCGCTCGAGGACGTCGGTGAGGTCGGCGGTCGCGTCGGGGGAGGTGGCGGGCACCCCCGCACGTTGCCACGGACTGCCGGGCGGGGCCCGGTGGACGGCGTCGCCCGCGGTGCCCGGCGCAGCGACTGGGAAGATCGCCGGGTCGGTGACGTTGGAGTCGCTGTCCCACGACTGAGGAGGCGAACCGGGGTGCGCGTGTACCTGCCGGCCACGACGACCGTGCTGCAGCGGTTGCTCGACGAGGGCCGCCTGACCGGCCCGCTCACCGTCTTCACGGTCACCCCGCAGCTGCGGGGGGCCTACGAGCTCAGCGAGGACGAGGAGGAGCTGGAGTACGCGGCCCTCATCGCCGCGGCGCGGGCCAGCCTGCGGCTGCTCGACGTCGACCCGGTCGCCGTACGCCGCCGCGTCGTGCTCGCCGCCGACGTCCCGGAGTCGACGATCACCCCGATCGTCGACGAGGGCGCGGACGCCGGGGCGGCGCGCACCACCGCCGACGTGACCACCGCCGACGTCGCCAGCGCGCACATCGACGTCGCCGAGGCCGAGGCCGACGTGCGGGCCGCGGTGGACCTGGTGCTGGAGGCCGACCTGGGCAGCACCGACGCCCAGTTCGTCGTCGACCAGGCCGAGGGTCATGAGCTGGCCTGGTACGCGACCCAGGAGATCGGCCCGGCGCTCGAGCTCCTCTGAGGTCTCACCGGGCGGGCCCGGTGCGGTGCCGGGCCACCTGCACCCGGGTGGCGCCGCGGGCGTCCACCAGCCAGCCGGAGCCGGGCCGGGACGGCAGCGGGGTGCGCGGCACCCGCAGCCCGAGCAGCTCGGCATCGCCGGGGGCCGGGCGCAGCAGCAGGGCGGTGCGGCTGCGACGCAGGCCGGCCACCGGGCCCCGGAACGAGGCGGCGAGCTCCGCGGCCGTGCCGGTGGCCAGCACCAGCAGCCGGTTCCCTGCGGCGCCCAGGACGTCGGCGACCTCGTCGGGCAGCCCGGTCAGGTCGTCGGCGAGCACGACCGCCCGCCGGCCGTCCTGCGCGGCCACCCAGGCCCGCAGCCCGGCTGCGTCGGTACGGGACAGCTCGTCCTGCGAGGACGCCGGCGGGTGGACCAGTTCGGCCACCGGGACGCCGAGCGCGCGTAAGTGCCGGCCGAGGGCGCGCAGCGTCGCGGACCGGCCGCTGCCCGGTGGCCCGACGACCAGCAGACCGCCGGTGCGGGAGACGTCGAGCTCCACGGGTGTGCCGTCGTCACCGCCGGGCCCCAGCAGCAGCGTCAGCCCGGCCGGGTCGTCGGCGGTGGCCGCCGGCAGCGGCAGCTCGGGGTCGGCGGGCAGCTGCACGACCCGCACGGCCGGGACCGGCGCGGCCGGTCCGCTGCGCGGCTGCAGCGGCAGCCGGGGCAGGGCCAGCTGGCACTCGACCGCGTCCTCGCCCAGCAGCGCCCGGCCCGGTGGACGGTGCCCGGGGACGGCCCGCGCGGCGACGCCGGCCACGGCGTAGTCGGCGCGGTCGGGCAGTGGCAGCACCAGCCGGCTGCGGACCGCCGCGGCCAGCCGGCTGCCCGGGACCGCCCGCTCGGCGGTGAGGACCACGGTCAGCCCGACCGCGGCGCCCTCGCGCACCAGGCGCAGCAGCCCGCCGGCGCCGGCCGCCGGGTCGGCCTCCTCCAACTGGGCGGTCAGGCTCTCCCAGCCGTCGACGACCAGCAGCAGGAGCGGGTCGCCGTCGCCGGTGCCGGCCCGGCGGCGGTCGACCTCGGCGACCAGCCGGGACACCAGTCGGAGGCTGCGGTGCGCGTCGTCCCGGCCGACCGTCGTGCCCGCGTGCGGCAGGCCGGCGACCAGGGCCGCCACGGCGCCACCGCCGTGGTCGAGGGCGTGCACCTGCAGGCGAGCCGGGGGCAGTTGGCGCACGCCCTCGCCGACGACGGTCCGCAGCGCGGTGCTCCGTCCGCTGCGCGGGCCGCCGACGAGCAGCCAGCCGCCCCCGGCGCCCAGGTCGAGCTCCAGCGGCGGCTGCGACTGTGCGTCGGGGGAGTCCTGCAGCCCGATGCGCAGCACGGTGGCCGAGGCCCCGGCGGTCGCGGGGTCCAGCGCGACCGCCGGCAGGTGGTCGGGCAGTGGTGGCAGCCACGGCCGGTCGGGGGAGCCGATCCCCGCCGCCCGCGCCCGGTCCCCGACCGCGCGGACCAGCCGCTGCAGGTCGGTCCGGCCGGTCACCGCGTCGGGTGACCGGTGCGGGAGGGGAGCGGCGGGCCACGGGCGCCGGGTGACCGAGACCGCGGGGGCGTCGGCGTCCGGTCCGGTCGACACCCGGGCCACCTGGAGGAGGACCGGTGCGGCGCTGCCGGTGCGCAGGTACGCCCGGCCGGGTCGGTCAGGGGACAGCGTGGCGGGCAGCGTGCTGCCCAGCACGTCGCGGGCATCGGCCTCGTCGGTGGTGCGCAGGCAGATCCGCAGCGAGCAGTTGGCCCGGATCTCCGGGCTGACCACGCCGGCCGGGCGCTGGGTGGCCAGCACCAGGTGGACGCCGAGCGAGCGGCCCCGCTGGGCGATGCTGACGAGCCCGGTGACGAAGCCGGGCAGCTCCTCGGCCAGCGTGGCGAACTCGTCGACGACGATGACCAGCCGGCCGGCGGGCACCTCGGCCGGCAGCTGGGCGAGGTCGCGGGTGCCGTGCTCGGCCAGCAGCCGCTCCCGCCGGGTCAGCTCGGCCGCCAGGGAGCGCAGTGCCCGCGCGGTCGACTGGGGGTCCAGGTCGGTCAGCACGCCGACCGTGTGCGGCAGCGCCGCTGCCTCGCCGAAGGCCGCGCCGCCCTTGTAGTCGACCAGCAGGAGGCTGCAGCGGTCGGGCGGGTGGTGCAGGGCCAGACCGGCCACCAGCGTCTGCAGCAGCTCGGACTTCCCCGACCCGGTGGTGCCGGCGACCAGGGCGTGCGGGCCGTCGGAGACCAGGTCGACGGCCAGGGGGCCCTGGTCGGTGGCGCCCAGCACCGCGGTGAGCCGGTCGCGTGCGCGGGACCAGGCACCGGTCGCGAGGTCGGTCGCCGGGTCGACCGTCAGCCCACCCGAGGGCAGGTCCAGCAGCCGGGCGGTGTCGGGCAGCCCGCCCGTCCGGGCCGGCCCGGTCAGCGTGGCGAGGTCGCGGGCGAGCCGGTCGGCGGTGTCCTCACCGAGGCCGTCCAGCGTCAGCGACCGCTCCCCGTCCGCGCCAGGGACGCGCAGCCGCCCGCTGGTGCCGGTCTCCCCGGCCACCTGCAGCCGGGCGAGGGCGGGCAGGGCGAGGCCGGCCTCGGCGTCGGCCAGGTCGACGCGCAGCACGTCGGGGGCGGCGGCCAGCGCCGACACGGTCCGCTGGTCGACCGGCCCGTCGAGGACCACGAGGGTGCGCGGCCCGCCGTCGCCCCCCGGGGTCAGCAGCTCGGCCGGCAGCGGGGCGCCGTCCGTCCCGACCGAGGCCAGGTGTGGCAACCAGCGGGCCCAGCGCCAGTCCGGGAGCTGTCGCGGTCCGCAGGCCAGCACGATCCGCAGGTCGGCGGGTGGGTACAGGACGGTGAGCTGGCAGACCAGCGCGCGGGCGGCGGCGAGGACGACCGGACGCGGCCCGACGACGCCCAGCCCGCCGGTGGTGCCCAGCGGCACGGTGACCGGCAGGTGCTCGGCGCGGGCGGGGGTGCGGGTCCCGTCGGGCTCGACCCGGGTGACGCCGGTCGGCCCGGGACCGGTGCCCAACCGGGCGGGCAGCGTCTCCGCGCCCGCCCGGGACCACAGGGGACTGGAGCGCCGACGAGCCGCGGCGGCCAGCCGGGCCGGGTCGGGTGCGGCCTCGTTCCGCGCGGCGAGGTCGGCGGCGACCGCCGCGTCCAGCTCGGCGTCGGCGCGGGCGAGCGCGGCCGCGTGCCCGGCGACGTCCCGACGGCGGGACCGGCGTCCGGACAGCCGGTCCGAGGACCAGGTGGCCACCGCGACCACCGGGCTGAGCAGGGCGAAGAAGAGGAAGTGCGGCGCCGACAGCAGCCAGGCCATGAGGACGCCGCCCACCGCGGGCAGCAGCACCGCCACCCACCCCAGCCGGCGACGCGGCGCCTCCGCTGGCGGAGCCGGCCGCCGCACCGAGCCGGTGCCGGGCGCGACGGGGGTCGCCCGCAGCGGGCGGACCAGGACCCGGCCGCCGGTCGCGGGCGCGCACTGCAGCGTCGCGCCCCGCGGGCCGGTCAGCCGCAGCGTGCTGGCGCCGATCCGCACGGTCGCCCCGACCGGCCACTCGTGGGGCTCGGCGCCCAGCCGCACCGGCGCACCGGGGCCGGCGGTCAGCCACGACCCGTTGGAGGATCCGAGGTCAGCCACGCCCACCCGGCCCTCCGCCACCGAGATGACCGCGTGTCGGCGGGACACGTCGGGGTCGGCCAGCGGCAGCGCGCAGCCGGCGCCCCGCCCCAGGACCAGGTCGCCCTGTCCGAGCGGGACCGCGCGGCCGGCGTCCGGGCCGCCCACCACGTGCAGCTCCAGCGCGCCGGACCCGGCCGTCGGGCCGGGGCGCGGCCCGGGCCGGCCCAGCCCCAGCACCGCCCCGTGACGTAGGGAGGCCGCCGTGAGCAGGGTGTCGGCCGACAGCGCGCCCGAACCTGACCAGAGCGCGGTCCCCGGGGTGCCCAGCTGCGCACCGAGCGGCCCGAGCACGTCGCCGAGGACGGCGTCGTCCGGTGCGCGGACGTCGACGTCGACGGCGCCCTCGAGGGTGTGCAGGGTCCAGGTGCGGACGGCGGGGTCCCGGTCGCCCGGCGTCACGGCCGGCGCCGGAGGCAGGAGGAGCGCACGCAGGGATGGTGCCGACGCGGAGGCGTCCGTGGGGCCCGGCGGCGCGGACCTGTGGACGGCGGTCCGCCCTGTGGACGGCGCCGGCCGCGGGAACGCCGCCCGCCCTACGTTCTGAGCTCACCGGGACGGGCCCGGGCCGAGGAGGAACCATGAAGGTCGACATCGCGACGCTCACCACGATGGCCGGGCAGTGCCAGGCGGAGGCCGCCGACACCACCGCCCGGCACGCCACGCTGTCCGCGGGCATCAACAGCTCGGTGCTGGAGGGCTGGACCGACAGCCAGGCCGCGGTGCAGTTCAGCGAGCTCTACGAGAAGTGGCGGCTGTCCAGTCAGGGCGTGAGCGACGCGCTCACCGGCATGGGCCAGCTGCTGAACAGCGTGGCCGCGGCCTACCAGCAGCACGAGACCGAGATGGCCGCGCGGATCGGCGCCCTGCTCTGACCCGCCCGGGCCGGGCAGGGCCCGGTCAGCCCGGGAGCGGGCTCGTCGCAGGTGCTGCGTCGGCCGCACGGCGCCGTGCCCCGACGAGCCGCTCCCACGGCAGGATCGAGGCGATCGCGATGCAGTGCGGCAGGAAGATGATCGTCACGCCGGCGAAGACCATCAGGTGGAAGCCGATCAGGAACGCCACGAGCGCGATCCGGGCGCGGTCGCGGCGCACCAGCAGCATCAGCGGGGTGAGCGCCTCGAACACCAGCATCAGCCACTGCGCCGCGGGCAGCAGCCACGGCACGTCCAGCGTCCAGTTGGACAACGGCGTCCCGCGGCGGATGACCGCCCAGGTCAGCGTGGCACCGGTGGCCCAGTTCCAGCCGCCGAAGCGCATCTTGGCCCAGAAGGCGAGGAAGTAGGTGAGCACCACTGCGACCAGCACCAGGGCCATCGCCCAGCCGGCGGCCTCCGAGGAGCGCCGGTCCCGGAGGTGCGCCCGCCCGATGGTGGGCAGCACGGCCAGGGCCACCAGGAAGGCGAACCGGTCGTGGTCCACCTTCCCGTAGCTCATCGCGATGACCATCCACTCGAAGTAGAGGACGAAGACGGTCAGCCCCAGCGCCCGCGGCGCACGGCCGGTCGTGGCGGCCAGGGCGGTGAGCACGAGCGCCCACTGCACGACCAGCACCACCGTGGTGGTCGGGGTGGGCAGGTGCAGCAGCCGGCCGACCGCCAGCGGCTGGTACCAGGCGGTCGGGACGTCGGCGTGCGCGCGCACGAAGGTGGTGGTGAGGAAGACGTCGATCGGGATGAACAGGTAGGCGATCACCCGGAAGACCGCGATCCGGGCCAGCGGGACCGGCCGGAACCACCAGCGGTCGCGCACAGGGGCGGCCGGCGGGCTCGCCACGGCGGTGCTCACTCGGCCGCCTCGACCGGGGAGCTGACCACGACCCGGTCGGTGAACGCGCCGGTCTGCACGCCGTCGCGCAGCTCGAAGTCGCGCTGGACCACGTCGACCCGCACCAGCGGCTCCGCCGACGGGTTGCGCCGCACGTACGCCTCGCCCAGCGCACCGAGGAGCGCGGGCTGCTCGATCACCCGGCCCAGCTGCCCCTCGAACTCCGCCCGGCGCAGTCCCACCTCACCGCCGGACATCCCCACCTCGGTGCCGTCGGCCGTCACCCCCACCACCCGGGTGGAGCCGACGGGGGCGTCGTTGCCGGCCCGGCCGGCGTACATGAGGAACGGGCCGAACGGGAAGTCGTCGTCGGTGCCCCAGGCGGTGCCGGCCAGCGTCAGGGTCAGCACGACCCCGGCGACGGCCAGCCGCCAGGCGCGGGCGGCCCGGGGCAGCCGGACGACCTCGGCCTCCGCGGTGGGGGAGGGAGGGAGCTGCAGCTGCACGCGGGCATCGTAGGTTCGCCGCCCGCCCCGGCGGGGTGACCGGCGCCGCCACACCGGCCCACCGGCCCCACCCGCCGCACCCGCCGCACCGGCCCACGCGCCGGTCCACCGGCCGCACCGGTCCGCCCGCCGCACCGGCCCACCGGCCGCACCGGCCCACCGGCCCACCGGCCGCACCGGCCCGCCCGCCGCACCGGCCCACCGGCCGCACCGGCCCGCCGGCCGCGCCAGCCCGCCCGCCGCGCCAGCCCAGCCGCCGCGCCACCGGTCGCACCTGCCCACCCGCCACGCCGGTGCGGGTCAGCAGCGCGGCAGCACGCCCCAGCCGGACAGCGCGGCCACCACGCCGGGCGCCATGTCCAGCGCGGCGAGCCCGGCCGCGTCCACGAAGACCGCGTCGTCGGCGTCGTCCCCGGCGACCGGGTGCTGCCCGGCCCCGACGCTGCACAGCCAGTCGGTGACCAGGTAGACCACGCCAGGCCCCGCGACCCGCACCGAGCCGATCGGCCGCAGCGGGTGCACCACCAGACCGGTCTCCTCGGCGAGCTCGCGGACCACGGCCTGCTCCTGGGTCTCCCCGGCCTCCATCCGCCCGCCGGGCACCGACCACAGGCCGGCGCTGGGCTCGTGCCCGCGCCGGATCAGCAGCAGCCGGCCCTGCTCGTCGTGCACGACGGCGCCCACGCACGGCACCTCGGGCAGCGGCTCTCCGGGCGGGGTCTGGTCCACGCCCGCAGGCTACGGCCGGCGGCCACGTCACCCCGTGACGCGGACGGGCGCCCGGTGCCCGATGCTTGACGGAGCTCCGGCAGAACAGGACGGTGAGCGGCCATGAGCGTGTCCCCGGTGTGCCCGCGGTGCGGGGAGGTCCTCCAGGTCCGCCCGGGATCGACCGGGGAGGGCTGGTGCCACGTGCACGCCGCCGTCACCCCGTTGCACCACACCGCCGTCATCGCCCACGACGAGATCCGCGCGATCTGCGCCGACGCCCGCGTCCCGGCCTGGGTGCCCGACCCGATGCCCGGCGGCTGGGCGGTCACCGGGCTGGCCTGGGGCGGGGAGCCCGGTGCCCGGGCGATCGTCGTGGCCTGCGCCGGCCCCGCTCCGCTGGGCGGCCCGGCCGAACTGGTGCTGGTCGCCGAGGAGCCGGGCACCGGCCTGGGCTGCGGCTACGCCGGCCTGCCCGGCGTCGACCCCGGTGACCTCGTCTCCGGGCCCTCGCACGCGGAGGTGCAGGCCGCCGGCCAGCGGGCGCCGCTGTGGATGGTGCCCACCGTCGACGACCGGGCCGCCTACGTGGGGGAGGCCCACGGGGTGTGGCTGTGGCTGGTCACGTGGCCGGCGTCGGCGGCCTGGCTGCTGGCCGAGGACCTCGACCTGCTCGACCTGCGCGACCGCGTGCACCCCGACCTGCCGCTGGGCCCGCCGACCGGACGGCTGCTCCCCGGCCGCTGAGCTGCCCGACGGCGCCTCGTCCATTCGTCGTCCGTCCCCGGCGTGGCGGCTGGTGCTCCGGGTGGGGCGGCTGTTACTCATGGGCCGCGGTCCCGTGGACCGTCGTGGTGCCGCGCCGTCGTCGCGTCCGCCTGGCCGCCTGAGGAAGGAAGCGCGCACGTGCTGAAGAAGGTGCTCACCTGGCTGGCCGTCGCCTTCGTGGTCTTCTACGTCATCCAGCGACCGGAGGACGCCGCCGGCATCGTGCGCAGCGCGGGCTCCGCCCTCGGTGACGCGGCCGCCTCGCTGTCGGCCTTCGTGGGCTCGCTCGTCTAGCCCGGTCGTGTCCGGCCCGCGCACGCGCAGGCCCCGCTGGGGCAAGGACGCCGAGAAGTACCTGCTGGCCGACGAGCCACCGGTCATCGCCACCCGCCGTCACCCGGCGGTCCTCGCCCGTCCCGTGGTCCGCGGGGTCCCGGCGCTGGTAGTCGGCATCTGGGTGCTGCAGCTGGACCCGACCAACCGGGTCTCGACCGTCGTCGGGCTGGTGGTCGTGCTCGGTGCGCTGGGCTACCTGGCGCTGTACGTCGCCGAGTGGTGGGTGCGGCACTTCCTGGTCACCCGGCGCCGCGTGCTGCTGACGTCCGGGGTGCTCATCCGCACCGTGGCCGTCATGCCGCTGCGCCGGATCACCGACCTGACCTGGAAGGAGACCTTCTGGGGGCAGGTCCTGGGCTACGGCACCTTCCGGTTCGAGTCCGCCGGGCAGTCCCAGGGCCTGGACGTCATCGACTACATGCCGCACGCCGACGCCCTCTACAAGCGGCTGTCCGAGCTCATGTTCGGCACCGACTCCTCCTCCAACCCGGTCAGCTCCGACGAGGACGCCGAGGGCTCGCTGGCCGCCGACGACCGGGGTGAGCCCGACGCCCCCGAGCAGCGGATGCCCCGCCCGCTGACCAACGGACGCCGCCACGACACCGCGCCCATCCCGCGGCTGCGGCCCACCACGGTCCGCGACCCGCTCGAGGAGGACTGACCCGGCGGCGGACGGTGGAGGGTGTGCGGCAGGCTGGGGGTGTGCGCATCGACCTGCACACCCACTCCTCGGTCTCCGACGGCACCGAGAGCCCCGCCCAGCTCGTCGCCACCGCGGCCGCTGCGGGGCTCGACGTCGTCGCCCTCACCGACCACGACACCACCGCCGGCTGGGCCGCCGCGGCCGCCGCCCGGCCGGCCGGGCTCACCGTCGTCCCGGGCATGGAGCTGTCCTGCAGCTGGTCCGCGGGCGAGGGGGCGCCGGTCTCCCTGCACCTGCTCGCCTACCTCTTCGACCCCGTCCACCCCGCCTTCTCGACCGAGCAGGCCCGGCTGCGCGCCGAGCGGTTGTCCCGCGCGGAGCTGATCGTGCGCGCGCTGGCCGCCGACGGGTACCCGGTGGTCTGGGCCGACGTGCTCGCCCGCAGCGAGGGCGGCGTGGTCGGCCGCCCGCACGTGGCCCGGGCGCTGGTGGACGCCGGCGTCGTCGCCTCGGTCGACGCGGCCTTCGCCAGCCTGCTGCACCACGGCAGCCCCTACTACGCGGCCAAGGTCGACACCGACGTGCTCGAGGGCATCGCCCTGGTGCGCGCCGCCGGCGGGGTGCCGGTGTTCGCCCACGGGCTGGCGACCTCCCGCGGCCGGGTCGTCGACGACGCCGCGATCGAGTCGATGGCCGACGCCGGGCTGCTCGGCCTGGAGGTCGACCACCCGGACCACACCCCCGAGCAGCGGGAGCACCTGCGCGCCCTGGCCGGCCGGCTCGGCCTGCTGTGCACCGGGTCCAGCGACTACCACGGCACCAACAAGCGGACGCCGATCGCGGCCTGCACCACCGAGCCCGACCAGTACGCCGCGCTGCTGGCCGCCGGCACCGGCACCACCGTGCTGGCCGACTGAGACCGTCGTACCCGCGGGCTACCGTGGCGGCGTGGGGACAGGCAGCGACCAGCTCGAGATGCCGGGCATGCCCAAGCGGCTGTTCTCCTGCACCCCGAGCAAGCTGGCCACCTTCGCCGACTGCCCGCGCCGCTACCGGTTCGCCTACCTGACCCAGCCCCGCCCGCCCCGCGGCCCGGCGTGGGCGCACAACACGGTGGGTGCGGCGGTGCACGCGGCCCTGCGGTCGTGGTGGGACCTCCCGCTGGAGAAGCGCACGCCGTCCTCGGCGCGGCAGCTGCTGTACAGCGGCTGGTCGCGGGCCGGCTTCCGCGACGACGAGCAGGCGCAGACCTGGCGGGCGAAGGCGGCCGGGTGGCTGACCGACTACGTCGCCGAGCTGGACCCCACCGACGAGCCGGCCGGCACCGAGCGCACCGTCGGGGCCACCACCGAGGCGCTGGCGCTGTCCGGTCGCGTCGACCGGATCGACCGCCGCGGTGACGAACTGGTGGTCGTCGACTACAAGACCGGCCGCACCCCCAGCACGGAGGACGACGCCCGCAGCTCCCCGGCGCTGGCGCTGTACGTGCTCGGCGTCCGGCGCACGCTGCGCCGCGCCTGCAGCCGGGTCGAGCTGCACCACCTGCCCTCGGGCACGGTCGCGGCGTTCGAGCACACCGAGCGGTCGCTGGCCAACCACGTGCGCCGGGCCGAGGACATCGCCCTCGACATCACCGCCGCCACCGAGGCCCTCGACGGCGGGGCCGACGTCGACGCCGCGTTCCCGCCGGTGCCCGGGCAGCAGTGCAGCTGGTGCGACTTCCGGTCCAGCTGCCCGACCGGACAGGCCGCCGCGCCGGCCCGGGAGACGTGGAGCTTCCTCCCGACCGAGGCCGTCCCGACCGACTGAGCCGGTCAAGGCGCCGAGGCCACCGGGACGTCGGTGTAGCGGGCGGTCACCACCTCCAGCAGGTGGCCGTCAGGCCCGCGGAAGTACAGTCGCCGGCCGCTGCCGTCGGCGTTGACGGCGCCGACCTCCTGCGGCCGGCGGCCGGGCGGGTCGGCAGCGTACGGCGTCCCGTCGGCGTCGAAGCGCGCCTGGACCCGGTCGAAGTGCGCGTCGTCGACGAGGAAGGCGAGGTGGAGCGGCTCGGGCACCGGTGCAGTCGCGAAGTTGAGCACGAGGTGGTCGTCGAGCTGCACGCTGAGGAAGAAGGCGTTGGGCCACGGCTCGCGCAGCTCCAGCAGGTCGACGAACCAGGCGACGGCGGCGTCGCGGTCGGACACCGGGACGATCATGTGGTGGAGGGCGGTGGGCATGAGGGTGGGCTCCTGGACGAGAGAGGGCCCGGCGGCGGGGTCGCGGCCGGAGCGTCTGGTGCTCTCTCGTCGGGCGGGCCACGGGCCCGCCGCGGGGTCACCCGGCGGCCGGGTGCCCTGTCCGTGCACGGCGCGGAGCCGACCCGGCAGTCATGGCCGGGGACCGTAGCGCCGGACGGCCCGCCGGCGCCAGGGGGTCAGCCGCCGGTCGCGCCGCGGACGGCGAGGGACGCCGCCAGCGCCAGCATGATCACGGCGATCAGCGCGTCGAGCACCCGCCAGGCGGCCGGGCGGGCGAACACCGGCCGCAGCAGCCGGGCACCGAAGCCCAGGCCGATGAACCACAGCGCGCTGGCCACCGCCGCGCCGCCGCCGAAGGCCCACCGCCGGTCGCCGTAGGTGCTCGACAGCGACCCGAGGAGCACCACGGTGTCCAGGTAGACGTGCGGGTTGAGCCAGGTGAGCGCCAGCGCGGTGGTGACGGCGACCGTGCCCCGGGTGCGGCCCCCGGCGGCGTCGGTCAGCAGCGCGCCGGGCCGCAGGGCCCGGCGGGCGGCCATCAGCCCGTAGACCAGCAGGAACGCCGCGCCGGCGAAGCAGACGACGGTCACCACGTCCGGTGCCCGGGTGACCAGCGCGCCGGCACCGCCCACCCCGGCAGCGATCAGGACGACGTCGGACAGCAGGCAGACGGCCACCACCGCGGCGACGTGCTCCCCGCGCAGCCCCTGGCGGAGCACGAAGGCGTTCTGCGCCCCGATCGCGACGATCAGCGACAGGCCCAGCCCGAGTCCGGCGGCGGCAGCGGTGAGCAGGGCGGGTGACATGCCGATGACGGTAGGGCGGCGTCAGTCGTGACTCCAGCTGTCTTTCCTGATGTAGCTGAAGCGCGTCTAATGAGAAGGTGGACCTCGACCTCGCCCAGCTCCGCGCGCTCGACGCCACGGTCACCGCCGGCACGCTCGACGGGGCGGCCCGCGCGCTGCACGTCACGCCGAGTGCGATCAGCCAGCGGCTCAAGGCGCTGGAGGCCGCGACCGGCCGGGTGCTGCTGGTGCGCAGCAAGCCGGTGCAGGTGACCGAGTCCGGACAGCCGGTGCTGCGGCTGGCCCGGCAGGTGGCGCTGCTGGCCGCCGACGCGAGCCGGGAGCTGGCGCCCGGGGACGGCGACCGCCCGGTGACCCTGCCCATCGCGCTGAACGCCGACTCGATGGCCACCTGGGTGCTGCCCGCGCTCGCCCCGCTGGCCGGCGACATCGCCTTCGACCTGCACCTGCAGGACCAGGAGCACACCGCGGCGCTGCTGCGCGAGGGTCGGGTGATGGCCGCGGTGACCGCGGCGGCCGACCCGGTGCCCGGCTGCACGGTCACCCGGCTCGGCGGCATGCGCTACCGGCCGATGGCCACTCCCGACTTCGTCCGCCGCTGGTTCCCCGACGGCGTCACCGCCCAGTCGCTGGCCCGGGCGCCGGTGGTGGTGTTCGACCGCACCGACGACCTCCAGCACGGCTACCTGCGTGCGCGCGGCGTCGACCCGGCGGTCCCGCCGCTGCACCACGTGCCGGCCTCGGTCGACTACGTCAGCGCCGTCACCCTGGGCTTCGGCTGGGGGATGGTGCCGCGCCAGCAGGAGCCACCCGGCGGCCTGGCCGAGCTCGACCGGGACGGCGGCGTGGACGTCGTGCTGCACTGGCAGCAGTGGCGGCTGCGCTCGCCGTCCCTGGACCGGGTGGCCGAGGCCGTCCGCACCGCCGCCCGCCACCACCTCGACCAGCCCTGACGTCCCTGCGGCCCCCTCGCAGGGCCCCGGACCGCGCGGAGCGTGGTGTGGGGGGCGAGGGGGTCCTTCGACTTCCTCAGGCGACGAGCGGCTCGGCGTCCGCGACGCGCTCGCGGGCGGCCCGCACGATCGGGGACTCCCGCACCCGCGAGGGGATGGCCAGGGTGGTCTGCCGGAAGGCTCGCAGGGCCGCCGTCGCCGCGGCGTCGGTCAGGCCGAAGCCGGGCAGGCCGTACAGCTTCCGCGCCCACTGCGGCAGCGTGGCCGCACCGAGGGAGGCCAGGGTCGCCCACGCCGGGCGCGCCGGGGTGAGCAGCTGCACCCAGTTGGGCATCGGCGGCACCACGATGAAGCGGGAGGCGGTGCGGGCGGCCGGGGTGACCGCCAGCTGGGCGCGGATCCCGTCGAAGTACGCGGCCAGCGCGGCCTCGGTGCGCGGCACGTCGGCCTCCTCGCAGCCGACCAGCACCGCGGCCACGACCTGCTCCTCGACGTAGCGGTCGGCCTCGGCGTCGGTGAGCGGCACCCCGGCCCGGCGGGCGGTGGACAGCAGCGAGTCGACCTCGCAGTTGTGCACCCACAGCAGCAGGTCGGCGTCGTCGACGTTGAAGTGCCGGCCGGTGGTCTCCTCGACCGCCGACTTGCCGCGGTGCAGCCCGCGGACCCGGCGCACCTGGCGCAGCGCGTCCCGGCGGGTGCCGAAGGTCAGCGTGGCCACGTACTCGGCGGTGCGGGTCAGCCGCGCCCACGGCTCGGTCTCGAAGGCGACGGAGAACTGGTGCACGCCGTCCATGGCCACCGGGTGCAGCGCCTGCAGCAGCAGGGCGCGGATGCCGCCGACGGAGAACGCCGGGTCGCTGTGGATCCGCCAGCTGATGCTGTCGGGCCCGAAGAACCCCAGCAGGTCCTCCTCGGGCGTGAAGTCCTTGATGGAGGGGGTCGGCCTCATGACTGTGCTCCCACGGTCTGCTCGTCGTGCTGTGCCGGAGCCGGCGTGCCCGTCCAGAAGGACAGCAGCACGTCGACGGTGGAGTCGGGGTTCTCGACGGCGGGGGAGTGCCGCGCCCGGGCGATCACCGCGTGCCGGGCGCCCAGCCGGGCGGCCATGTCCGCCTGCGCGGCCGGGGTCCAGGCGTCGTCGGCGACGCCGTGCGCCACCAGCACCGGGACGCCGGTCGCGGCGAGCTCGGCCACCCGGTCGGGCTCGGTGACCAGCGCCTGGGACATGCCGCGCAGGCCGGCCGCGCTGCTGCGGCGCACCACCTCCAGCCGGAAGGCGGTGGTCTCCGCCGGGGTGACGGCGCGCACCGGGTCGGTGGCCCACAGCTCGCCCAGCGTGGAGGCCAGCAGGTCGGTGCCGCCGACGTCGAGCAGCGGCGCCAGGTGGGCGATGAGCTCGGTCGAGGAGCCGGTGATCTCGGCCGGGCCGCTGTCGAGCAGGGTCAGGGTGTCGAACAACCCCGGCTCGGCCAGCACGGCCGCCCGGGCGACGAGGCCACCGAAGCTGTGACCGAGCAGGTGCAGCGGGCCGCTGCCCTGGGCCCGCAGCGCCTGCCCGACGGCGACGAGGTCGGTGGCCAGCTCGTCGACGGAGTAGCGCGTCTCGTCCTCGGGACCGGCGGACTCGTGCTGCCCGCGCTGGTCGACCGCCACCGCCCGCAGCCCGGCGCCGGCCAGCGGGTCCAGCAGCGGGGCGAAGTCCTCCTTGCTGCCGGTGAACCCGGGCACCAGCAGGGCGGTCGGGCCGGCGCCGCCGGTGTCCAGCCCGGCCAGCTCACCCTCCGCGCCGGGGAGCGTCACCCGGGTGGCCGCGTGCCCGGTCAGCTGGCCCGGTGCACCGGCGGCGGCGATGTCCGGATCGTCGGAGGGGGCTGGGGCTGAGCCGCCGGGGGAGACCATGCCCCGAGTGTGCCCCGCCGTCCGGTCGTGCGCCGCCGACCGGCCACCCTCCAGGGTCCCGCGCCGAGCCTGCGAGGCGTGGGGGGAAGGGTGGTCCTTCTTCAGCGCAGGGCGTGGACCTCGCCGGCCGTCGCCTGGACGACGACCGGTCCCACGAGCGAGGTGCGGCCACCGGCCGGCACGGACCCGACCTGGGAGCGGGCGCGCTCGGTGCCGTCGCGGGCCGAGCGCTGCACGACCGCGCCGTCCTCGGCGACGGTGAGCGTGGTCTCGTCCGTGGAGACGGCGGGCAGCCCGAGGGCCGGCACCTGCCAGCGGGGCTGGCCGCTGGTGCGGTCGAGGGCGTACAGGGTGCCGCGGGCCCACAGCAGGGCGACGTCGCTCGTGCCGGTCTGCAGCAGCGGCTCGCCGAGGGGGTCGCTGCCGGCCGGCAGCTGCAGCTGGGTCAGCGTGGTGCCGTCGGCGGGGGAGAGCACCAGCACCCGGTCGCCGAGGACGACGGTGACGAGCTGGTCGGCGCCGGCGATCCGCGCGGTGTCGGCGCCGGTGTCGACGTCCCGGGTCCAGACCACCTCGCCGCTGAAGCCGTCGAGCAGCCGCACCTGCAGCGAGCCGCCGCAGCGCTGCAGCACCGTGACCCCGACGGTGCCGACCGTCGAGCCCACGACCTGGCAGTCCGCGGCCGGGTCGTGGTGCCAGCGCAGGGTGGTGCCGGTCGGGTCGAGGGTGTCCAGGCCGGTGGAGCTGCTGGCCAGCACGATCCGCCCGGTGCTGGTCAGCTCGAGCTCCGGGCCGAACGGCACGTTGCGGTACCAGTCGCGCACGCCGGTGTCGGCGACCAGGCCCACCGCCTCGTCGCAGCGCCCGGTGCCGCGGAACACCGCGACCACGTTGCCGTCGACGGCGGTGGCATCGCACAGGGTGGCGTCGGCGCGGCGGTAGTGCCAGGCCTCCTGGCCGGTGGCCGGGTCGACCATGGCCAGCCCGTGCTCGTCGGTGACCAGCACCCGGCCGCTCTGCACCACCCGGTCGGCCGGCGGGGTGACCGCCGTCGACCAGGCCGTCGTCAGCGCGGCGGCCGGCGCCGACGCCGGGACGTCGGGCGCGGCAGCGGCGGTGGTGCTCGACGTCGCCGCGACGTCCGAGGTGCGCCACAGCAGCACGGCGACGGCGGCCACCACGAGGGTGACCGCCGTCCAGACCCAGATCCGCAGCGGCGGGATCCGCCGCGTCCGGGCGCCGTCCATCAAGCGGTGGGCTGCTCGCCGCCGGTGCTGGCGCCGGTGCTGCCGCCCTTGCCGCCACGACCGCCGCGACGACGGCGCCGGGGACGACCCGAGCCCTCAGCAGTCGCGGCCTCGCCGGAGGTCGCCGGAGCGGCGCCCGAGGGGGCGTCGCCGCCGGCCGTCGCGGTGCCGGGCTCGGCCGCCGCGGCGGCACCGGCGGCAGCGGCGCCGCTGCCGCGGGTGCGCTGGCGCGGACGGCTCTTGCGCGGGCCGGGAGCGGTCTCCTCCTCGCCGAGGGCGCCGTCCCGGCTGCCGGGGCCGCTGTCGCGGCCCGGGCCGGAGTGGTCACCGGAGGGGCGGCCGGCGGTCTTCTGCCGCTTGCCGGTCTCGCCGAGGTCCTCGAGGGTCTCGGCACCCAGGCCCTCGCGGGTGCGCTGGGCGCGGGGGAGCCGGCCGGTCGCCGTCGTCGGCACGTCGAGGTCGGTGTAGACCCACGGCGAGGTCGAGTAGGTCTCCGGCGGGTCGGCGAAGGGCAGGTCCAGCGCCTTGTTGATCAGCTGCCAGCGCGGGATGTCGTCCCAGTCGACGAGGGTGACGGCGACGCCGGTGCTCCCCGCGCGGCCGGTGCGGCCGATCCGGTGCACGTAGGTCTTCTCGTCCTCGGGGCACTGGTAGTTCACGACGTGGCTGACGCCGGTGACGTCGATGCCGCGGGCGGCGACGTCGGTGGCGACCAGGACGTCGACCTTGCCGGCGCGGAAGGCGCGCAGCGCCTGCTCACGGGCGCCCTGGCCGAGGTCGCCGTGCACGGCCGCGGCGGCGAAACCGCGCTCGACCAGGTCGTCGGCGACCTTCTGCGCGGTGCGCTTGGTGCGGCAGAAGACCATCACCAGACCGCGGTCGCGGGACTGCAGCACCCGCGACAGCAGCTCGGGCTTGTCCAGGTTGTGCGCCCGGTAGATGAACTGCGTGGTCTGCGGGACCGTCGAGCCCTCGTCGTTGCCGTGCGCCCGGATGTGGGTGGGCTGGGTCATGAACGACCGGGACAGCGTGACGATCGGGCCGGGCATCGTGGCGGAGAACAGCATCGTCTGCCGCTTGTCCGGGACCATCGTCAGCACGCGCTCGATGTCGGGCAGGAAGCCCAGGTCCAGCATCTCGTCGGCCTCGTCGAGGACCAGGACGCGGACCTTGCCCAGGATCAGGTCGCCGCGCTGGGCCAGGTCCAGCAGCCGGCCGGGGGTGCCGACGACGACCTCGACGCCGGCCTGCAGGGAGGCGATCTGCGGCTCGAAGGCGCGGCCACCGTAGATGGCCTGCACCCGGATGCCGCGCTTGGCGCCGGCGGCGCCGAGGTCGCGGGAGACCTGGACGCACAGCTCGCGGGTGGGGACGACGACCAGCGCCTGCGGGACGCCGTCGCCGCCCTCGGCCGGGGGCACCACGCGCTGCAGCATCGGGATGCCGAAGCCCAGGGTCTTACCGGTGCCGGTGCGGGCCTGACCGATGAGGTCGTTGCCGGCCAGCGCCAGCGGGAGGGTGAGCTCCTGGATGGCGAAGGTCCGGGTAATCCCGACCTCGGCCAGGGCAGCCACGATGTCGGGGTGGACGTCGAAGTCGCTGAACAGCGGGCTGTCGGGGGCCACGGGGGCGCCGCCGAGCTCACCGACCTGCTCGACGAGCTCCTCGGGGGCGGGGGCGCCGGTCTCGGCGTGCTCCAGCTCGGGTGCCGGCAGCTCGGTGGCCGGGGTGTTGTCGACGGGTGCGTTCTCGGTGGAGGTCAGTTCTCTCGCCTCGGTCTGGTGGGGGACCAGGAGCGCTCGGCGGTGCCTGGGAGCAGGCGTTGCCCGGCGGCGCTCGCCGGTCCCGGGGTCGGTTCCGGGATGTTCGATCCAAGCGCCGACGCGGCCAGCAGACCGGGCGTCAGGTGCGGACTGCCCGGGAGACGGCCCTCGTCGGGCCGGTCTCGAGATGGGATCCAGCGGTCATCAGCGCACAGGGGGTTGCACGTACGGGTGCGGGCCCGGGGGCCTGCACGACCCATCGTAGCCTGGGACCGCTGCTGACCTCCGGGAACGCGGTGTGGACGGCCGGGCGGGACCCGGGCGCACGACGAGGGGGAGCGCATGGCCGACGACGAGGTGCACCCCGGGCAGCGGGCCGTCGTGGAGCTGCTGGGCGTGCTCGCCTACGCCGAGCTGACCGCCTTCGACCGGCTCGCCGAGGACGCCCGGCTGGCCCCGACCCTGCACGGGCGCGCGGCGCTGGCCCGGATGGCCGCCGCCGAGATCACCCACCACCAGCGGCTGGCGGCGCGGCTGGACGAGCTGGGCGTGGACGTCGTCGCGGCGATGACGCCGTTCGTGGCCGCGCTCGACGCCTTCCACGACGGCACCCGCGCCAGCACCTGGCTGGAGGGGCTGGTCAAGGCCTACGTCGGCGACGGCCTGGCCACCGACTTCTACCGCGAGGTCGCGGTCTTCCTCCCCGGACCCGACCGGGCGCTGGTCGAGGAGGTGCTCGCCGACAGCGGGCACGCCGACTTCGCCCTCCGGGAGGTGCGGGCCGCGATCGCCGCCGACCCGACGGTGAGCGGGCGGCTGGCGCTGTGGGCCCGCCGGCTGGTGGGGGAGGCCCTCACCCAGTCCCAGGCGGTGATGGCCGAGCACGACGACCTCGCCGACCTGATCATCTCCGGCACCGGCGACCTCACGGGGGTGGGCGCGCTGCTGCAGCGGATCACCCGGGCGCACATGGTGCGGATGGACGCGCTCGGCCTCCTGTCCTGAGCCGGGACGCAGCACGGGGCGTCACCTGGTCGGTGACGCCCCGTGCTGCGTGAGGCTCCGGTGCAGGGGCCCGCGGTGCGCGGAGCGCGCCGTGGGGAGCACCGGAGCCTCTGTCAGCCGGCGATGAAGCCGACCCGGCGGGAGTCCGCCTCGGCGATCTCCACGTAGGCGATCCGGTCGGTCGGGACGACGACCCGGCGGCCGCGCTCGTCGACCAGCGTGAGCAGGCCGTCCTTGGCGGTCATCGCCGCGGACACCTCTGCCGCGATCTCGTCCGGCGTCTTGGGGCTGTCGATGACCAGCTCGCGCGGGGAGTGTTGGACACCGATCTTCACTTCCACTGCTGGATGCCTCCTCTGGTCGGACTGCTGGTTCCCCACGCTAGTCCAGCCCGTCACGGGCAGCCGGTCCGGTGGATGCGCCGACAGCGAACGGCCGACCGGTCAGTCGGCGTCGTCGCGGCGAGGGAAGCCGGAGATGCCCCGCCAGGCCAGCGCCGACATCAGCGACACCGCCTCGTCGCGGGACACCGTGCCCTTGCCGGCCAGCCACCACCGGGCGCTGGTCTCGGCCAGCCCGGTCAGCCCCGCGGACAGCAGCAGCGCCCGCTCCCGGTCGGTGCCGGTGTCCTCGGCGATGACCTCCGCGATCGCCTCGGTGCAGGCGCGGGAGCCACGGTCGGCGATCCGGCGCACCTCCGCGTCGTTGCGCAGGTCGGACTCGAAGACCAGCCGGAACGCCTCGCCGTCGGCGTCGATGAAGTCGAAGTAGGCGCCCACCGCGGCGTCGACCCGGGCCCGGTTGTCCTCGGTCGCGGCCATCGCCTGGCGCACCCGCTCGGTGAGCTCGTCGACCTGCTGCTCCAGCAGCGCCAGGTACAGCTCGCGCTTGCCGGGGAAGTGCTGGTAGAGGACCGGCTTGCTCACCCCGGCGCGGTCGGCGATGTCGTCCATCGCCGCGGCGTGGAAGCCCTGGGCGACGAAGACGTCCTGCGCCGCACGCAGCAGCTGCAGCCGCCGGGCGTCCCGCGGGAGGCGGGTGGCGCGGCGCGGAGCCGGTGGTGCGGTCACGTCGGGGCTCGGCTGCATGGCGAGCGAGATGCTACCGGCGGGCCGTCGGTCCCGAGGCCGCGCGGCGGTCAGGTGTTCTACCGTCGGCGGGGTGACCGACGCCCGGCTCTCCGACGTCCCGCTGCCCCGGCCCGGCGGCCACCTCCCGCCCTGGCCCGGCGCGATGGTGCCGGTCACCGACGGCGAGGTCTTCGTCCGGCACACGCCGTGGTGCGGCCCCGTCCCGGCCGAGGGGACGCCGGACGACGCCCCGCCGGCCGACGCCCCCCGCGAGCGGGCGCTGTACGTGCACGGACTGGGCGGCGCGGCCACCAACTGGACCGACTTCGCCGGCCTGCTCGCCGTCCGCTTCGACGGCTGGGCGCTGGACCTGCCCGGCTTCGGCCAGTCCGCACCGCCGCGCCGCTACTCGGTGCAGGGGCACGTGCAGGCCGTCGTCGACGTCCTCGAGTGGATCGTCGCCCGCCCCGGACCCGGCCAGGGCGAGCCGGTCCACCTGGCGGGCAACTCCCTCGGCGGCCTGGTGACCGTCCTCGTGGCCGCCCGCCGTCCCGACCTGGTCGCCACCCTCACCCTCATCTCCGCGGCGATGCCGGTCTACCGGGTGCCGGCCGCGCTGGACCGGGCGGTGGCGCTGGTCCTGCTGCCCGGCATCCCGGCGCTGGCTTCGCGCCGGCTGGCCACGATCAGCCCCGAGCAGCGTGTCCGGGGGCTGCTGCAGACGTGCTTCGGCGACCCCAGCCGGGTGCCGCCCGAGCGCATCGCCGAGGCGGTCGAGGAGACCCGCCGCCGGGACGCCCAGCCCTGGTCCGGGCAGGCGCTGACCCGCAGCCTGCGCGGGCTGATGACCTCCTACCTGCGCGTGGGCCGGGCCAACGCGTGGCGGACGGCGGCGTCGGTGCAGGCGCCCACCCTGGTCGTCTGGGGCGACCGCGACCGGCTGGTCGACCCCCGGCTGGCCCCGCGGCTGGCCGGCGTCCTGCCCGACTCACGGCTGCAGGTGCAGGCCGGCGTCGGGCACCTGGCGATGCTGGAGGCCCCCGAGCCCACCGCGCGGGCGGTCCTGGCGCTCGCCGAGGACGTCGCCGCGCGCCGGGCACCGGAGGGTGCCGTCCGCTCGGCCGCCGGGCAGGCCTGAGCGCAGGGCAGGCTCCACCGCGGGTCTGCCGCGCGGGCGGTCACCCGTGAGAGCCTTGCGGCCGTGACCAGCTCCGGGCCGCGCGCCGACCGGGGAACCGGGCAGCAGCCCGGGCCCGGTCGCCGTCCGGCCGACGGTGCCGGCCAGCACCCGTGGGCCCCGTCGCCTGCCGACCGCCGTCCCCGCCGGGACGACCCGGCGCTGCGCGGGCCGCTCGTCGCCCGCCGCGACCCCGTCCGTCCGGCGCCCGCCCCGGTGCGCCGCGGGCCCGCCGGGAGCCGGCTGCGCCGCTTCGTCCGCCGTCACGGCTGGCGCGCCTACGCCCTCCCGTTCCTGGTCGTGGCCACGGTCATCGCCCTGGTCGACGTGGTCGGCACCCGCGGTGGGGACCCCGGCGCCGCAGCACCGGCGGCCGCCCCCACGGCCGTGGAGGTGGCGCCGTCGGCCGTACCCGGGACCAGCGCCGAGGCCCCGGTGCCCGACGCGGAGGGGGAGGGGTCGCCGTCCGCGCTGCCGCCCCCGGCGCCGGCCACCTACGTCGAGCAGGGCGCCGGCACGGTCAGCGTCGTCGACGGCAGCTCGACGGTCTACGGCACCGGCCCGCTGCAGCGCTTCGTCGTGGAGGTCGAGGACGGCATCGGCGTCGACGGCGGTCAGTTCGCCGAGGCGGTCACCGCCACGCTGGGCGACCCCCGGTCGTGGGGCGCGGGTGGGCGGCTGTCCGTCCAGCGGGTCGGTGCCGCCGAGGCGGCGTCCGGCGACTACGACTTCCGGGTCAGCCTGGTCAGCCCCGGCAGCATGGAGGTCTACTGCCCGGGCGTGGGCACCGGCGGTTACACGTCCTGCCGGTACGGCGAGCGGGCGGTCATCAACCTGGCCCGGTGGGAGACCGCCGTCCCGGACTACGACGGCGACATCGCCACCTACCGGCAGTACGTGGTCAACCACGAGGTCGGGCACGCGCTGGGCAACGGCCACGAGCGGTGCCCCGGTCCTGGCCAGCTCGCGCCGGTGATGCAGCAGCAGACCCTCGGGCTGCAGGGGTGCGCGAAGAACGCCTGGCCGTACCCGCAGGGCTGACCGCGCCCAGCGGATCGAGGACGTCGGTGGGCCGTTCGTCGTTGACCGTCGACGCTCGGGGAATCACGGCCACGTGTCACGCTGTTGCGCAGTCCAGGACCCCGGCCTTTGGAGCCGGTCAGCCCTGTCACCGCAGCACTGTGAGGAGCGCGCCGTGCAGTTGCCACCCCTGGTGGAGCCCGCCGCGGACCTGTCGATCGACGAGGTCCGCCGTTACAGCCGTCACCTGATCATCCCCGACGTCGGGATGGACGGGCAGAAGCGCCTGAAGAACGCCAAGGTGCTCGCCGTCGGCGCCGGCGGACTCGGTTCGCCCGTGCTCATGTACCTGGCCGCGGCCGGTGTGGGCACCCTGGGCATCGTCGAGTTCGACACCGTCGACGAGTCCAACCTGCAGCGCCAGATCATCCACGGCCAGTCCGACGTGGGCCGGTCCAAGGCCGAGAGCGCGCGGGACTCGATCAAGGAGATCAACCCCAACGTCGACGTCCGGCTGCACGAGACCCGGCTCGACAGCGAGAACGTGCTGGACATCTTCCGCGAGTACGACCTGATCGTGGACGGCACCGACAACTTCGCCACCCGCTACCTGGTCAACGACGCCGCCGTGCTGCTGAACAAGCCGTACGTGTGGGGCTCGATCTACCGGTTCGACGGCCAGGTGTCGGTCTTCTGGAACGAGCACGGGCCGAACTACCGCGATCTCTACCCGGTCCCGCCGCCGCCCGGCATGGTCCCCTCTTGCGCCGAAGGAGGTGTCCTGGGCGTGCTCTGCGCGACCGTCGGCGCCATCCAGGCCACCGAGGCGATCAAGCTGATCACCGGCATCGGCGAGACGCTGCTGGGCCGGCTGATGGTCTACGACGCCCTCGAGATGACCTTCCGCGAGATCAAGGTCCGCAAGGACCCCGAGGGTGAGCCGATCACCGGTCTCATCGACTACGAGGCGTTCTGCGGTGTCGTGTCCGAGGAGGCCCAGCAGGCCGCCGCGGGCTCCACGATCACCGTCGACGAGCTCAAGGACATGATGGACGCCGGCAAGGACTTCGAGCTGATCGACGTCCGCGAGCCCAACGAGTACGAGATCGTCTCGATCCCGGGCGCGAAGCTCATCCCCAAGGACGAGATCCTCTCCGGCCGGGCACTGGCGCAGCTGCCCAACGACCGCCCGATCGTGCTGCACTGCAAGACCGGTGTGCGCTCGGCCGAGGCGCTGGCCGCGGTCAAGGCCGCCGGGTTCAAGGACGCCGTGCACGTGCAGGGCGGCGTCACCGCGTGGGCCACGCGCATCGACAAGGCGCTCCCCACCTACTGAGGAAGGACCCCCTCGCCCCCCGACCCCCGCTCCGCGCGGGCCGGGACCCTGCGAGGGGGCCGCACAGAGGCCCCCGCTCCGTTCCGGAGCGGGGGCCTCTGCTGTCTACTGGGCGCATGCCCGAGCCCTCCCGGACTGACCTGTTGATGAGCTACCAGCGGGCGCAGGCACAGTTCACCGACCGGGTGGACGCGGTCGAGGCGGCCGAGTGGGACCTCCTGGCGCTGCCGGAGTGGAGCGTCGCCGACCTGGTCGCCCACCTGACCGGCGAGCAGCTGTGGGTGCCGCCGCTGCTGGCCGGTGAGCCGCTGGAGGATGCCGCCGCGCGCATCCCCACCGACACCGAGGAGCTGCTGGCCGGCGACCCGCTGGGCTCCTGGGAGGCGGCCGCGGACGCCGCGCTCACCGCCTGGGCCCAGCCCGGCGCGCTGGACCGCACCGTGCAGCTGTCCTCCGGCCCGGCCGAGGCCACGGAGTACCTGGCGGAGATGACCGCGGACCTGACCGTGCACGCGTGGGACCTCGCGCAGGCCCTCGGCCGCGACACCCAGCTCGACCCGGAGCTGGTGGCCGCCGCCTTCCGGTACGCCGAGCGCAACCTCGGTGAGGACGGCGTCCCCGGCGTCTTCGCGCCCCCGGTCGACGTGCCCCAGGGCGCGGACCTGCAGACCCGGCTGCTCGCCCGGTTCGGCCGCCGGGGGTGAACGGCGCGCCCGGGCCCCCGACGGCGGGACGCGACGCCGCCGACGTCGACGAGGCCGTCTACGACGTGGTCGAGGCGATCCCACCGGGCCGGGTGAGCACCTACGGCGCGATCGGCCGGCTGGTCGGGGTGGGGCCGCGCCGGGTCGCCCGCGCGCTGTCCGTCGGCGGCGGCGCCGTGCCCTGGCACCGGGTGGTGCGGGCCGACGGGACGGCGGCCGAGCCGGTGCGCGTGCGGCAGCTGGAGCTGCTGGCCGGTGAGGGCGTGCCGCTGCGGGGACAGCGGGTCGACCTGGCCGCGGTCGGCTGGCCCGACTGAGCGGAACTGTCGGCCCCGCGTGGTCTCATCGACCCGTGCGTGGGGGAGCAGGGACGGCGGAGCAGGCGCCGGTGTACCGGTTGGTGCAGCCGGAGGTCGCGCCGGTCGTGCGACCGCGGCTCGACCCGACCCAGCAGGCCGTCGTCGACCACCGCGGCGGGCCGCTGCTGGTGCTCGCCGGGCCCGGCACCGGCAAGACCACGACCATCGTCGAGGCGGTCGCGGCACGGATCGACGCCGGCATCGACCCCGAGAAGCTGCTGGTGCTCACCTTCAGCCGCAAGGCCGCCGCCGAGCTGCGCACCCGGATCACCGCCCGGGTCGGCCGCACGATCCGCGAGCCGGTCGCCCGCACCTTCCACTCCTACGCCTTCGGCGTGCTGCGCCGGGCCGCCGTGCTGCGCGGTGAGCCCGCGCCCCGGCTGCTCACCTCGGCCGAGCAGGACGCCGTCGTGGCCGACCTGCTCCGCGGGGACGCCGACGCCGAGGGCGTGGTCCGCTGGCCGGCCGAGCTGGCCGAGGCGCTGGCGATGCCCGGCTTCCGCGAGGAGCTGCGCGACCTGCTGCTGCGCGCCACAGAGCGCGGCATCGACAGCGACCGCCTCGCCGCCTGGGGCCGTGAGCGCGGGCTGCCGCACTGGGAGGCCGCTGCGGACTTCCTGCGCCAGTACCAGGACGTCTCGTACTTCACGACCATCGCCCGCGGCGGTGCCTCGGGCTACGACCCGGCTGAGCTGGTGCGCACCGCGATCGACGAGCTGCGCGCCGACCCGGAGCTGCTGCGCGTGGAGCGCGAGCGGGCCAGCTGGCTGTTCGTCGACGAGTACCAGGACACCGACCCGGCGCAGGTCGAGCTGGTCGAGCTGCTGGCCGGCGGGGGCGGCGACCTGGTCGTCGTCGGCGACCCCGACCAGGCGATCTACGCCTTCCGGGGTGCCGAGCCTCGCGGGATCATCGACTTCCCCACCCGCTTCCGGCACCGCGACGGCCGTCCGGCCGGCCGGCTCTCCCTCGGGGTCTGCCGCCGCTCGGGGGCCGAGCTGCTGGCGGTCAGCCGCCGGGTCGCCGAGGGGCTGCCCGGCCCGTGGGAGCACCGCCGGCTGGAACCGGGTGCGGGCACCGACCCCGGCTCGGCCGAGGTGCACGTCTTCGACTCCCCGTCGATGGAGGCCGCCTTCCTCGCCGACACGATGCGCCGCGCCCACCTGCTCGACGGCGTCCCGTGGTCGGAGATGGCGGTCGTGGTCCGGTCGGCGTCGGCCTCGCTGGCCCCGGTCCGGCGCGCGCTGACCCAGGCCGGGGTGCCGGTCGCGGTCTCCGCCGACGACGTCGCCCTGGCCGGGCAGCCCGCCGTCCAGCCGCTGCTGGCCGCGCTGTCGGCGCTGCTGCCGCGAACCGGTGCCGCCGTCCCGGTCGAGGACGGCTTCGCCGCCGACCACCCGGCCGAAGCCGGGCTGGACGAGGCGGGGGCGGAGGCGCTGCTGGCCTCCCCGCTGGGCGGGGCCACCGTGCTGGACCTGCGGCGGCTGCGCCGGGCGGTGCGGCGGGCGATGGCCGTGCGCGGTGAGGACTCCGCGGTCCGCGGCGCCCCGCTGGCCGCGGTGCTCGACGACGCCACGCTGCTCGACGCGCTGCCGGAGCACCTGGCCCGCCCGGCGCTGCGGGTGGCCCGGGTGCTCACCGCCGGCCGGCTGTCGCTGCTGGCCGACGGCAGCGCCGAGGACGTGCTCTGGGCGATGTGGCAGGCCAGCGGCCTGGCCAACCGCTGGGCGCGGGCCAGCGCGGCCGGCGGGTCCACCGGCGCCGTCGCCGACCGCGACCTCGACGCCGTCGTCTCGCTGTTCGACGCTGCGGCCGGCTTCGTCGACCGGCTCCCGCACGCCACGGTGGCCGCCTTCGTCGAGCACCTCTCGGCCCAGGAGCTGCCCGGGGACAGCGGCGCGGCCCGCGGCCAGGGCGAGCAGACCGTCCGGCTGCTGACCGCGCACGCGGCCAAGGGCCTGGAGTGGGACCTGGTCTGCGTCGCCGGGGTGCAGGAGGGCGTCTGGCCCGACCTGCGCAGCCGGGCCAGCCTGCTGGGCGCCGAGGACCTGGTCGACGCGGCCAACGGCACCGACCCGGCCACCCTCGACCACCGCACGCTGGCGCTGGCCGAGGAGCGGCGGCTGTTCTACGTCGCCTGCACCCGCGCCCGACGGCGGATGCTGGTCACCGCCGTCGACGGCTCGCTGGAGGGCGGCGACGCGGGCGCGACCGCCTCCCGTTTCCTCGACCTCATCGCCCCGCCGCCGGCCGACGCCGACGGCATCCGGCCGCACACCCCGCTGCCCCGGCAGCTGACCCTGCCCGCGCTGGTGGCCGAGCTGCGCCGCCACCTCACCGACCCGCACACCGACCCGGCCCGCCGGTCCAGTGCCGCCGCGGTGCTGCGCCGGCTGGGGGAGGAGCGGGTGCCCGGCGCCGCCCCGTCGAGCTGGTGGGGGCTGGCGCCGCTGTCCGACGACGCGCCGCTGGTCGACCCGGCCGAGGTCGTGCCGGTGCGCCCGTCGGCGATCGACACGTTCCAGCGCTGCCCGCTGCGGTGGGTGCTCGGCGCGGTCGGTGCGGAGGCCGCCCCCGAGGCCACCCGCACGGTCGGCTCGGCGGTGCACGACGTGGCCCAGCAGGTCGCCGAGGGCCTGGCGCCCGCCGACGCCCCCGCCGTCCTCGACGTCGAGCTCGACGGGCTCGACCTGGGGCCGGGCTGGTTCGACCAGCGCCAGCGCGACCGCGCGCAGGAGATGCTGACCAAGTTCCTCGCCTGGCACGCCCGGGGCGACCGCGAGCTGGTCGCCGCCGAGGAGGACTTCGACGTCACCGTCGGCCGGGCCCGGCTGCGCGGCCAGGTCGACCGGCTGGAGCGCGACGGCGACGGACGGCTGGTGGTGGTCGACCTCAAGACCGGCAAGACCGCGCCGCGGGACGTCGAGGAGCACGGGCAGCTGGCCGCGTACCAGGTCGCCGTCGCCGAGGGTGCCTTCGCCGACCACGGCAACACCACCGGTGGCGCCTCGCTGCTGCAGGTCGGCGGCTCGCAGAAGGCGGCCAAGGAGCACGCGCAGGCCCCGCTGCCCGCCGACGTCGATGCCCGCGAGACCTGGGCGGGCGAGCTGATCGCCACCGTCGGCGAGGGGATGGGCGGCGCGGAGTTCGCCGCCCGCACCGACACCGACTGCGAGCGCTGCTCCTTCCGCCGCAGCTGCCCGATGCAGGAGTCCGGCCGGCAGGTGACCAGGTGACCGGGCCCGCGAGGTCGCCCAGGTCCCCGGCCTGCTGCGGCGGGACGGCGACGAGCACCAGCGAGGAGTCGGCATGACGCAGTTGTCCTTCGACGTGCCCGGCGTGCAGCCGGTCGCGGTGCCCGAGGTGCCGCGACTCCTCACCCCGGCCGAGGTCGCCGCGCGCTGCGGGCTGAGCTACGCCCCGTCGCCGGAGCAGGCCGGCGTCGTCGAGGCCCCGGTCGACCGGCCGCTGGTGGTCGTGGCCGGCGCGGGCTCGGGCAAGACCGAGACGATGGCCGCCCGGGTCGCCTGGCTGGTCGCCAACCAGCTGGTCGCCCCCGAGGCCGTGCTCGGCCTGACCTTCACCCGCAAGGCCGCCAGCGAGCTCAACGCCCGGGTGCGGCTCCGGCTGGGCGCCCTGGCCGAGCACCCCGACACCGACCCGGCGTTGCGCGAGCGGCTGGCTGTCGCCGCCCCCACGGTGGCGACCTACCACGGCTACGCGGCGTCCATCGTCGCCGAGCACGGACTGCGGATCGGCGTGGAGCCCGGCTCCGGCGTGCTCGGCCCGGCCATGTGCTGGGGGCAGGCCGCCACCGCGGTGGCGAGCCACACCGGCGACATGAGCGACGTCGCGCTCGGCCTGGTCACCACCACCGAGGACGTGCTGCAGCTGGCCGCCGAGCTGGGCGAGCACGACGTCACCCCGGCCGCGCTGCGCGCCTGGACCGCGCGGTTCGAGTCCCAGCTGCGCGGCTACCCCGACGCCGGGCGCAAGAAGGGCCCGTACGCCGACGTCCTCAAGATGGTCCAGCGGCAGCGGGCCCGGGTCGCGCTGCTGCCGATGGTCGAGGCGTTCGCCGCCCGCAAGCGCGCCGCCGGGGCCATCGACTACGCCGACCAGGTGTCGCTGGCCGCCCGGGTCGCGGTCACCTCCGCCGAGGTCGGCCGGCGCGAGCGCGCCCGGTGGCGGGTCGTGCTGCTCGACGAGTACCAGGACACCAGCGTCGGCCAGCTGCGCATGCTCGAGGCGCTGTTCGGCGGCCCGGGCGGGCACCCGGTGCTGGCGGTCGGCGACCCCCGGCAGTCGATCTACGGCTGGCGCGGTGCGTCGGCGGGCACCATCGAGCGGTTCGACCGCACCTTCCCCGGCACGCCCGAGCGCCCGGCCGCGCGGCTGACGCTGTCCACCAGCTGGCGCAACGACCGGGCCGTGCTGACCATGGCCAACGCCGTCGCCGGGATGCTGCCCGAGCCGGTCGTGCCGCTGCCGGACCTGGAGGCCGCGCCGACCGCCGGCCCCGGTGAGGTGCACGTCGGCCTCCACGACACGGTCGCCGAGGAGACCCAGGCGCTCGCCGACCGGCTCGAGCAGGCCTGGAAGGGCACCGGCGACGGGTCGAAGCGCCCGACCATCGCCGTCCTCGTCCGGCGCCGGGCCCAGCTGCCGGGGATCGCCGCGGCGCTGCGCGAGCGCGGCCTGCCCGTCGAGGTCGTCGGCCTGGGCGGGCTGCTCGACGTCCCGGAGGTCTCCGACGTCGTCGCCACGCTGCGGGTGCTGGTCGACCCCAGCGCCGGCGACGCGCTGGGCCGGCTGCTCACCGGCGCCCGCTGGCGGATCGGCCCGCGCGACCTGGCTGCCCTCGAGGCGCGGTCCCGGGCCCTGGTGCGCGAGCGCTCCACCTCGCCCGAGCCCGTGGAGGACGCCACCCCGCCCGAGGCCGGCGCCCCGGCGGCGCCCACCCCGCCCCGCGAGCGCGGCAGCATCATCGAGGCCCTCGACGACCTCGGCCGGGCCGAGGCCTACTCCACCGAGGGGCACCGGCGGCTGCGCCGGCTGGCCAACGAGCTCACCGCGCTGCGCTCCCGGCTGGGGGAGTCGCTGCCCGACCTGGTCGACGAGGTGGTCCGCAGCCTAGGGCTGGAGACCGAGCTGGCCAGCCACCCCGACGTCACCCCGGGCGGGGCGCGCACCCACCTCGACGCCCTGCACGAGGTGGCCGCCGAGTTCAGCGAGCTGGCCGAGCTGCCCTCGCTGCCGGCGTTCCTCGGGTACCTGGCCGACGCCGAGGTCCGCGAGCGCGGGCTGGAACCCGGTGAGGTCGCGGTCAACCCGGAGGCCGTCCAGCTGCTCACCGGTCACTCGGCCAAGGGGCTGGAGTGGGACGTCGTCGCGGTGCCCGGCATGACGGTGGGTCAGTTCCCGGCCAAGGGCGACGCGTCGGACTCCTGGATCCGCGACCCCGGCGCCGTCCCGGTCGACCTGCGCGCCACCGACCGCGCCGAGCTGCCGCAGCTGCGGCTGCCGGTGCCCGGGTCCGGCGACCAGGCCGCGGTGCGCGACGCCTTGGAGGAGTACGTCGAGGAGTGGAAGGACTTCGGCCTGGCCGAGGAGATCCGGCTGGGCTACGTCGCGGTCACCCGCGCCAAGCACCTGCTGCTGTGCTCGGGCAGCTGGTGGCGGGACGGCAAGACGGCGTGCGGCCCGTCCGCGCTGCTGCTCACGCTCAAGGACGCCTGCGACGACGGCGCCGGGGTGGTCGACGCGTGGGCATCCCCGCCCGAGGACGACGCCGAGAACCCCGCGCTGGCCGAGTGGCCAGTCGGGGTCTGGCCGGTCGACCCGCTGTCCTCGGGACGCCGCCGGGCGCTCACCGCCGCCGCCGAGCTGGTCGCGGTCACCGAGCCGCACCCGCTCACCGCCGACACCCTCGGCGCCACCGACGACCCGCTGGTCGCCGACTGGATCCGGGACGCCGACCTGCTGCTGCGGGAGCGCGCCGAGCACAGCCGCGGCACCGTCGACGTCCCGTTGCCCTCGCACCTGTCGGTGTCCTCGCTGGTCGCGCTGCGCCGTGACCCGGCCGAGCTGGCCCGCCGGCTGCGCCGTCCGATGCCCGCGGCACCGGCACCGCTGGCCCGGCGCGGGACGGCGTTCCACGCCTGGCTGGAGGAGCGCTTCGGGACCTCACGGCTCATCGACCTCGACGAGCTGCCCGGCAGCGGCGACGCCGCCGCGGCACCGGACACCGCGCTGACCGCGCTGCAGCAGGCGTTCCTGGCCAGCGAGTGGGCCGACCGTCAGCCCGTCGACGTGGAGGCCCCGTTCGAGACGCCGCTGGGCCCGCTGACCCTGCGCGGTCGGATCGACGCGGTCTACGCCACCCCCGACGGCGGCTTCGAGGTCATCGACTGGAAGACCGGCCCGGTGCCCGGCGCCGCCGAGCTCGCCGCGGCCGGGGTGCAGCTGGCCGCCTACCGGCTGGGCTGGTCCCGGCTCACCGGCGTGCCGGTCGAGCGGGTCAGCGCCGGCTTCCACCACGTCGCCGCCAACCGCACGCTGCGCCCGGTCGACCTCCTCGACGAGGCCGGCCTGCTCGCTCTGATCGACGGCGCGTGAGGCCGGTGCCCGAGTCCTGCGTCCTGGTGGTCTCCCGGCCCCGGACGCCCCGAGAATGCAGGTGTGGGTGGCCCGGTGATCGTGCGGGACGCGCAGGAGAAGGACCTGCCGGCGATCGTCGCGCTGTACGCCGACGACGAGCTGGGCTCGACCCGCGAGCAGCCGGGCGAGCCGCTGGTCCCGGAGTACCTGCGCGCCTTCGCGGCGGTCACCGACGACCCGCGCACCCGGCTGGTCGTCGCAGAGGTGGACGGCGTGGTCGTCGGGACGCTGCAGCTGTCGTTCCTGCCGCACCTGGTCCGCCGCGGTGGTGAGCGTGCGCAGGTCGAGGCGGTGCGGGTGGCGTCGTCCCAGCGGGGGAGCGGGCTGGGCCGCGAGCTGCTGACCTGGGCGGTCGAGCAGGCGCGGGGGCGCGGCTGCGTGCTGGTGCAGCTCACCACCGACGCGACGCGCCCGGACGCCCACCGCTTCTACGAGTCCCTCGGCTTCACCGCCAGCCACGTCGGCATGAAGCTGACGCTGTGACGGCCGGGCCGTGGCCGTCGGAGGTGAGCCCTCACGCCGGTGCCCTGCTGCTCGGTGTGGGCTCAGGCGGGGTGAGGACATCGTCCACCCCGCCCCAGCGCACTTCGTGTCCTGGGGTCAGGCGGAGGCGACCCGGTCGATGATCGCGCGGGCCAACGCCTCGGGGGCCTGCTCCGGCACCCAGTGCGTGATCCCGGGCAGCTCGACGAACCGGTAGTCGGCGGTCACCTGGTCCGCGCAGGCCTCGGCGGCGGTCCGGCCGACCGCGACGTCCTCGTCGCTCCACACGTACGTCGTCGGCACGTCGACCGGGTCGACCCGGGTGCCGTCCATCGCCCGGTACCAGTTCAGCGCCGCGGTCAGCGCGCCCGGCGCGGACAGCTGCGCGACGTAGACGTCGACCGCCTCGGCCGGCACGCCCGGCGCCTCGAGCACGCGGCGCAGCCGGCGGGCGTCGTCGGCGAGCAGTGCGGCCTCGGCCTCGCCCTCCTGGCGGAAGAGCCGCATGTAGGCCGAGCGCTCCCGCTGCTCCGGGTCGGCCTTCATGGCCAGGGTCATCGCGGTCGGGTGCGGCACCGAGACGGCGGTCAGCGTGCGCACCCGGTCGGTGTGCCAGGCGGCCAGGGCCCAGGCGACGTAGGCACCCCAGTCGTGGCCGACGACGTGGGCCACGGGGACGTCGAGGGCGGTCATCAGGTCCGCGGTCACCTGCACCAGCGAGGGCAGGGAGTAGGCGTCGACCTCGTCGGGGCGGGCGCCGGGGGAGTAGCCCAGCTGGTCGGGGGCGAAGGTGCGCAGCCCGGCCTCGGCCAGCAGCGGCGTCACGGCCGACCAGCTCAGCGACGTCTCCGGGAAGCCGTGCAGCAGCAGCACCGGCGGGCCGTCGTCCGGTCCGTCGGTCCGTACGTCGAACGTGAGGTCCCCGACGTCCACCTGCAGCATCCCGACGGCCATGCACGCAACCTAGCTCCCGTCCCGACGGGCGGCCCGGACGGCGGGATAGCGTGCGGGGCGTGAGCAGCTCCGCGGAACGCGACTTCGTCACCGCCCACCTCGACGACCTGCACGCCGACCTCGACGCCTGGCTGCGGATCCCGTCGATCTCCGCCGACCCGGCGCACGCCGGCGACGTGGCCGCGAGCGCGGAGTGGCTGGCCGAGGCGCTGCGCCGCACCGGCTTCCCGACCGTCGAGATCTGGCAGACCGAGGGCGCCCCGGCGGTCTACGCCGAGTGGCCGTCCGCGGACGCCGACGCCCCGGTCGCGCTCGTCTACGGCCACCACGACGTGCAGCCGGTCGACCCGCTGGAGCTGTGGGAGCACCCGCCGTTCGAGCCCACCGTCGTCGAGACCCCCGCCGGCCCGGAGCTGCACGCCCGCGGTGCCATCGACGACAAGGGCAACGTCGCCTTCCACCTGCTCGGCATGCGCGCCCACCTGGCCGCCACCGGCCGCGACACCCCTGCCGTCACCGTCAAGCTGATCGTGGAGGGGGAGGAGGAGTCCGGTTCGCCGTACTTCGCCGACCTGCTGCGCGCGCACGCCGACCGGCTGGCCTGCGACGTCATCGTGGTCAGCGACACCGGCATGGCCGCCGCCGACGTCCCCAGCGCCGTCACCGCGATGCGCGGGCTGGCCGACGCCGAGATCACCCTGCGCGGCCCGGCCGTCGACCTGCACTCGGGCTCCTTCGGCGGCGCCGTCCCGAACCCGCTGCACGCGATGGCCGAGCTGGTCGCGAGCCTGCACGACGAGTCCGGGCGGGTCACGCTGCCCGGCTTCTACGACAAGGTGCGCCCGCTGTCCGAGCGCGAGCGCGAGCTGATGGGCCGGGTGCCCTTCGACGAGGCCGCCTGGCTCGCCGGCCCGGCCGCCTCCCGCGTCGCCACCGGCGAGGCCGGCTTCACCACCCTGGAGCGGGTCGGCGCCCGCCCGACCGCCGAGGTCAACGGCATGTGGGGCGGCTACACCGGCCCCGGGCACAAGACGATCGTCCCGGCCGAGGCGCACGCCAAGATCACCTTCCGGCTCGTCGCCGACCAGGTGCCCGCCGACCTCGCCGACCAGGTGCGCGCCTGGGTGCAGGCCAACGTCCCGGACGGCATCGAGGCCGACGTGCATGTGCCCGCCGGCGGCGTCGCGCCCTGCGCCAGCGACCTGGACCACCCGGCGATGGACGCCCTGCTGCGCTCCATCGGCCAGGCCTTCGACACCGACGCCGACCAGGTGCTGTTCACCCGCGAGGGCGGCAGCGGCCCGGAAGCCGACCTCGCCGGCATCCTCGGCGCACCGCTGCTGTTCCTCGGCGCGGGGCTCCCCACCGACCGCATCCACTCGCCGAACGAGCGGGTGCTGCTGCCGATGCTCTACCGCGGCGCCGAGGCCACCGCGCACCTGTGGCGCGAGCTCGCCGGCGTCCGCTTCTCCGGCTGACCGGCCACCTACAGTGCTCGCATGACCGGACCGGGGCAGCCCAGCCCGCCACCGGGCTGGTACCCGGACCCCGACGGCGGGGCCGGGCTGGTGCGCTGGTGGAGCGGCTCGGACTGGTCCGACGTCACCACCCCGGCCGGGCCCGGGGTGACCGTCGGGCGGTCCTTCGACCCCGCGGTCCCGGCGGCGACGGGACCGGCGCAGACCTGGGACTCGTGGGGGACGCCGGAGCCGACGAGGCCCCGACGGACGCCGTCCACCGGCCTGCTGGTCACCCTCGGCGGCCTCGGGCTCGCCCTGGTGCTGCTGCTGGTCGCGGTGCTCCTCGGCACCTCCAGCGGGAGCGAGGACGACGACCGCGCACCGCAGGCCGCGCCCAGCTCGCCCACCAGCACGTTCCCGCCGGGCACGGTGCGGATCTTCGACCGGGAGGCGGGCATCTCCTACCCGTACCTGGGCAACGGCTGGTTCGAGTGGGACCGCGGCGACGTGGCGGAGACGACGGCCACCGCGGGCCAGTACTTCGTCACCCAGGACGACGTCCCGCCCGCGGTGCCCGGCGGGGAGTCCGAGGACTTCATCGCCCAGTGCACCTCCGGCCCGCTCGCCGCCGGCTTCGGCTGGGGCGGTGGCACCGGCACGCTGCAGGGCACCGGCCAGGCCGTCGCCGACCGCGTGCGCGCCAGCTACTACCCGCGGCCCAACGAGCGGCAGGTGCTGCGCAGCGAGGCCCGCACCGTGGACGGCGCCGACGCCTGGCTCTACGAGTTCGACCTCCGCTGGGACGACCCGGACTACGACGCCAGCGGTGAGCGCGCGGCGCTGCTGGTGATCGACGTCGGCAGGCCCTCGCCGGCCCTGCTGTACCTGTCGATCCCCAACACCCACGCCGAGCTGTACGGCACGATCGACCGGGTCCTCGACGACGTCGACGTGCTCTGAGTCGTCGTCCGGACGGGTGGTCCAGCCGTCCCGACGACCGGCGTGTCGCAGGGCGCGGTTAGGGTCGGGAGCGTGACAGCAGCTGGGGCCGACCTGACCCTGCGGCACCCGGTCGAGCGGTTCACGCTCGACAACGGGCTGCGGGTGGTGCTCGCGCCGGACCGGAGCGTTCCCGTCGTCGCCGTGAGCGTCTACTACGACGTCGGCATGAGGTCCGAGCCCCCGGGTCGCACCGGCTTCGCCCACCTCTTCGAGCACATGATGTTCCAGGGGTCGGCGAACGTGCCGAAGATGGAGCACGCCCGGCTCGTGCAGGCCGCCGGCGGCACCTTCAACGGCTCGACCCACCAGGACTACACGAACTACTTCCAGGCGCTGCCCTCCGAGGCGCTGGAGCGCGCTGTCTTCCTGGAGGCCGACCGGATGGCGGCCCCGGCGATCACCGAGGAGAACCTCCGCAACCAGATCGACGTGGTGAAGGAGGAGATCCGGGTCAACGTGCTCAACCGGCCCTACGGCGCCTTCCCCTGGCTGCAGCTGCCGCCGATCGCGTTCGAGAGCTTCGCCAACACCCACGACGGCTACGGCTCCTTCGTCGACCTGGAGTCCTCCACCGTCGACGACGCGACCGACTTCTTCTCCCGCTACTACGCCCCGGCCAACGCGGTGTTGTGCATCGGCGGCGACCTGGACGTCGCCGAGGCCGAGGTGCTCGTCCGCCGCTGGTTCGACGCCGTGCCGGCCCGGCCGGCCCCGCCCGCGCCGGTGGTGGGGGAGCCCTCGCCGACCACCGCCCGCCGCGGCGTCGTCGAGGACCCGCTGGCCCCGCTGCCCGCGGTGGCCGTCGGCTGGCGGGTGCCCGACCCGGTCGGGGACCTGGACACCTACCTCGGCACCGTGCTGCTCACCGAGCTGCTCAGCGAGGGCGACGCCTCCCGGCTGGAGCGCCGGCTGCTGCACACCGACCGGATCGCGGTCGGCCAGAGCAGCTACCTCGGCCTGTTCGGTGACCCCTTCGACGTCCGCGACGCCACGCTGCTGGTCAGCGAGGTGCACCACTCCGCCGACGTCCCGGTCGAGCGGGTGCTGACCGCGGTGCACGAGGAGGTCGACCGGGTCGCCACCGACGGCGTCGAGCCCGCCGAGCTCGCCCGCGTGCAGGCCCGGATCGAGGCCCAGCTGCTGCAGCAGGCCGACTCCGTGCTCGGCCGCACGCTCGGCTTCGCCTCCGCGGAGTTGATCCACGGCCGCGCCGAGCTGGCCGGTGAGCTCGCCGGCCGGCTGGCCCGGGTCACCCCCGAGCAGGTGCGCACCGCGGCCGCCGGGCTCTCGCCCGACACCGCCGCCGTCCTGGAACTGCGCGCGACCGGAGGATCCAAGTGAGTGCCCCCGTCCTGGACATGTCGCTGGTGCCGCCGCTGGGCGAGCCCCGCCCGGCCCTGGTCCCGGAGGTCCACGAGACCACCCTGCCCAACGGGCTGCGGCTGGTCGTCGTCCCGCGTCCGGGCGTGCCGCTGGTCGAGCTGCGGCTGCGCATCCCCTTCGCGGCCACCGCACGGACGGCGGCGGCGCACACCGCCCGCGCCTCGGTGCTGACCGGTGCGGTGCTGATGGGCACTGCGGCGCACGACCAGCTCGAGATCGCCCAGCTGCTGCAGGCCCAGGGCGGCGAGATGTCGGTGTCCGACGACGCCGACCGGCTGCTGTTCTCCACCACCATGCTGCCCACCGGCCTGGGCCCGGTGCTCGGCGTGCTGGCCGAGCTGCTCACCTCTGCGACCTACCCCGGCGGGCAGGTCCAGGCCGAGCGCGACCGGGTGGTCGAGCGGATCGAGATCGCCCGCTCCCAGCCCCGCACCATCGCCGGCACCGCACTGGCCACCCGGCGGTACGGCGCCCACCCCTACGGCCAGCAGCTGCCCTCGGCCGCCCTGGTCGCCGGCGTCACCCCGGCCGCGCTGCGCAAGCTGCACCGGGAGCGCGTCCGCCCGGCCGGCAGCACGCTGGTGCTGGTCGGCGACGTCGACCCCGCGGCCGCGGCCGACCTGGTCGGCTCCGCGCTGGCCGGCTGGACCACCGAGGGCACCGCCGTCACCGCTCCGCCCGTGCCGCTCACGCCGGCGCAGCCGCTGCAGCTGGTCCACCGTCCCGGTGCGGTCCAGTCCAACCTGCGCCTGGGTGGCCGTGCACCGGGCCGCACCGACCCCCAGCTCCCCGCCCTCCGGCTGGCGAGCATGGTCTTCGGCGGCTACTTCTCCTCCCGCCTGGTGGAGAACATCCGCGAGCGCCGCGGCTACACCTACAGCCCGCGCAGCGGTGTGGAGCACCTGCTCGCCGGCTCGACGTTCACCGTCGAGGCCGACGTCGCCACCGGCGTCACCGGCCCGGCGCTGATGGAGACCGTCTACGAGCTCAGCCGCATGGCGCTCACCCCGGTCACCGAGGCCGAGCTGGACTCCGCCCGCCGCTACCTGCTGGGCACCATGGCCCTCGGGACGGCGACCCATGGCGGGCTGGCCAGCACCCTGTCGGCGCTGTTCGGGGCGGGCCTGTCGGCCGAGTGGCTGGCCGAGCACCAGCGGGCGCTGCTCACCGTCGGCATCGACGAGGTCACCGAGGCCTCGCGGCAGTGGCTGGCACCCTCCGCGCTCACCGCGGTCGTCGTCGGCGACGCCGACCAGGTCACCGACCAGCTCCGCGTCCTGGGTCCGGTCGAGGTCGGCGTGCCGGCCGCTGAAGCCCAGCCGTGACCGTCCCCGCCGGCGGTAGTTCGACGGCCGACAACCCGCCGCCGTCCCGCGGCGAGTGGCCCGACGACAGCCGGGCCGGTGCGGTCACCGACGTCCCCCTGCTGTCGCGCACCGCGCACGACCGTGGGCACCTCGAGCGGCTGCTGCCCGACCCGGCGCGGGGCCGGCCGGTGCGGGTGCTGCTGGTCGACGACCAGCGCAACGTCCCGGTGCACGAGGGGCCGGAGGGTCCCGCGCTGGTCTTCGACGAGCGCGCGACCTACCCCGAGGGCGCGATCTACCTGGGCGAGGCCGACGGCGTCCCGTACGCGGCGCTGCGCGCGCCGCGCCCGGACACCGTGGGCGGACAGCCGGTCGGCAGCTGGACCGGGCTGCGCCAGGTGGGCGCCCAGCTCGACGACCTCGACGCCGGGCTGCTGTCCCAGACGATCGGGATCATCGAGTGGCACGAGCGGAACCGGTTCTCCCCGATCACCGGCGCCCGCACGACGGTCGAGCGGTCCGGCTGGGCCCAGCGCGACCCGGAGAGCGGCCGGGAGGTCTTCCCCCGCACCGACCCCGCCGTGATCATGCTGGTGCACGACGGCGGCGACCGGTGCGTGCTCGGCCGGCAGGCCGCGTGGCCCGCGGGCCGGTTCTCGATCCTGGCCGGCTTCGTCGAGCCGGGGGAGTCCGCCGAGGCGGCGGTCGCCCGCGAGGTCGCCGAGGAGGTCGGCATCGGGGTCACCGACATCCGCTATGTCTCCAGCCAGCCCTGGCCGTTCCCGCAGTCGCTGATGCTCGGTTACGTCGCCCGGGCCACCGACCTCGAACTTGCCGTCGACGACGACGAGATCGAGGAGGCCCGCTGGTTCACCCGGGACGAGCTGCGTTCCGGCACCGGCCCGCAGGCCCTGCCGCCGAACGTCTCGATCGCCCGGCACATCATCGACCGCTGGGTGGCCGGCGAGTTCTCCTGAGGGAGGGCCCTCGTGCGGCTGCACGGGGGCCGGAGCACACCTAGGCGAACCGGCCCTGGAGGACGAGGGCCGGGCGGTCGGCGTGGTCGGCGAGCACCACGGCGTCGGCCAGGGACACCGGGTCGACCTCGTCGTCGTAGCGGTCGAAGGCCGGCAGCTCCCAGGCGCGGTCGGCCGGCACCCGACGCCGGCGGGCCGCAGGGGAGACGCGCAGGTGCACGACGACGTCGAAGGCCAGTCCGAGTCCCTGCAGCAGTGACCCCGGCACGAGCAGCACGCCGCCCTCGGGTGCCGGGTGGTGCGGCAGCCGGGCGGCACGGTCCCGCGCCAGGTCCCACAGCGCCGGCAGGTACTCACCCGACCCGTGCGGTCCGCACCGGTCCAGCACCTCGCGGGCCAGCGCCCCGCTGTCCAGCCAGTCGCTGTAGCGCGCATCCGGGTCGGTGCGCCCGTGCTCCAGCCGCAGCGACGCCGGCCGGTAGAACCCCTCGGCCGGGACGACGACCGACGGCCGGCTCAGGCTCGGCAGCCGCTCGGCGAGCGCGTCCGCCAGCACCTGCGGCCCGGTCACCCCGGCCCTCCCGGGCAGGTCGGGCCCGTCCACGGCGACCCGCAGCGCGGTCGCACCCGGCTCGGGCGGCACGGCGGCGAGCAGGGCGGCCAGCCGGTCGGCGAGCGCGTCCGGCGAGAGCGGGAGCGGGGAGGTCAGCTCATCGTCCCGGGCTCGGCGGAGCGCTCCGGAGCGGTCGGGTCCGGGTCGCCCGGCCGCGGGGACGCCGGGCGCAGCGGCAGCCCGTCCAGCACCTCGGCGGCCAGGTCGGTGGCCGGGCGGCCCTGTGAGCGGGCCCGCCCGCGCAGGTCCTCGAACGCCGCGCGTGGGGTGGTGCCGTGCCGCTCGGCCAGCACCCCGATGGCGCGCTCGATGGAGACCCGCGCGGCGAGGGCGTGCTCGAGCTGGCCCACCGTGCGGCGGAGGGCCGCGAGCTCGGCGTCGCGCGGGTCAGGGGCGTCGGCCGGGTCCAGGCCGGCACCGCCGGCGGTGGCCCGGGCCGCCCGCCGGCTGGCCCGGTCCGGCTCCGGTCCCGCGCCGAGCTCGCTGGTCAGCAGATCGGCCAGGGTCATGGCCTCCACGAGGGTCAGCCCGTCGCGGACGACGTCGGCCGGCTCCGGCTCCGGGGTGGCGTGCCGGTCGCCGCTGAGCACCGCCCACCCCCGGGTCGTGCGGACGACGACCGCGGCCGGGCCACCGGAGGGGCCGTGCAGCACCCCGGGCGGGAACGCGACCGGGATCGGCCGGCGCACCGTCGGCTCCTCGCCGGACGGTGCGTCACCGCAGCCACCCGGAGGGCGGTCGTCGCCCCCCGAGGGCCGCGGTCCCGGGATCACGCGCGGGGTGACGCCGCGAGCTGGGCCTTGACCTGGTCGATGCTCGGGTTGGTGAGCGCGGTGCCGTCGGTGAACACCAGCGTGGGCACCGTCTGGTTGCCCCCGTTGGCGGCCATCACGACGTCGGCCGCGCCGTCGACCTCCTCGATGTTCACCTCGGCGAACTCGATGCCCTCGCGCTGCATCAGCTTCTTCAACCGCATGCAGTAGCCGCACCAGTTGGTCGTGTACATCGTCACCGCGGCTGCCGGAGCGCTCATCTGGTCGATCCTCCCTCGTCGTTCCCCGGGCGGGACACCCGGGTGGGGGTGTGCCGGCGTCGGGGTGTGCCGCACGCGCAACGTCGCCGTCCTGGGGATGCTTCCCCCCGCTCGCCCGCCCGGCTGGGAGGATCCTCACGTGGGGACGACAGAGGTGGCAGGCGCGCGGACGGGCACGGGGGGAGCGGCGGGAGCGGACGCCGTCCTGGCCGGGCTGGACGAACAGCAGCGGGCCGCCGCGGAGGCCGTGCGGGGCCCGGTGTGCATCCTCGCCGGCGCCGGGACGGGCAAGACCCGCACCATCACCCACCGGATCGCCTACGGCGTCCACCTGGGGGAGTACGTGCCCGAGCAGGTGCTCGCGGTGACCTTCACCGCCCGCGCCGCCGGGGAGCTGCGCGGCCGGCTGTCGGCGCTGGGCGTCGGCGGGGTGCAGGCCCGCACCTTCCACGCCGCGGCGATGCGCCAGCTCCGCTACTTCGCGCCCCGGGTGCTGGGCGGCCCGATGCCCGAGCTGATCGAGAACAAGCTCCGGGTCGTCGCCGGCGCGGCCACCCGCAACCGGCTCACCACCGACCGCACCAGCCTGCGGGACCTGGCCAGCGAGATCGAGTGGGCCAAGACGACGCTGGCCACGCCGGAGGACTACCCGGCCCGCGCCGCCGCGGCCGGCCGCGACCTGCCCTTCGACGCCGCCGCCGTGGCCGCGGTCTACCAGAGCTACGAGGAGGCCAAGTCCCGCGACGGGGCCCTGGACTTCGAGGACCTGCTGCTGGTCACCGCCTACGCCATCGAGGAGCACCGGGACGTCGCCCGCGAGGTGCGCGCCCAGTACCGGCACTTCGTCGTCGACGAGTACCAGGACGTCAACCCGCTGCAGCAGCGGCTGCTCGACGCCTGGCTCGGCGGCCGGGCCGAGGTGTGCGTGGTCGGCGACCCGAACCAGACGATCTACTCCTTCACCGGGGCCGACCCGGAGTACCTGCTGGGCTTCGCCGACCGCTACGGCGACGCCGAGGTGGTCAAGCTCGAGCGCGACTACCGGTCCACGCCCCAGGTCGTCGGCCTGGCCAACAAGCTCATCGGCCAGGCCCCGCCCCGCAAGGGCCTGCCCGGGCTCCGGCTGCTGGGCCAGCGCGCCGAGGGCCCCGCGCCCCGGTTCGTCGAGCACGACGACGAGCCGGCCGAGGCCGCGGCGGTCGCGCGGGCCTGCCGCGAGCTGGTCGACAGCGGGCTGCCGGCGAGTGAGATCGCCGTCCTGTTCCGGATCAACGCCCAGTCGCAGGTCTACGAGTCGGCGCTGGCGGACCTCGGGGTGCCGTACGTGCTCAAGGGCGGCGAGCGGTTCTTCGAGCGGCCCGAGGTGCGCGAGGCGGTCGTGCTGCTGCGCGGCGCGGCCGCCGGCGGCAACGACCCCGGTGCCCTGGTGCCCGCCGTCCGCGACGTGCTGGCCTCGGTCGGCTGGGCCGAGCACCGGCCGCCGCCCGGTGGCGCGGCCCGCGACCGCTGGCAGTCCCTGGCCGCCCTGGTCGACCTGGCCGTCGACCTGGTCTCCGAGCAGCCCACCCTCGACCTCGCCGGGTTCGTCGCCCACCTGGCCGAGCGGGCCAACGCCCAGCACGCCCCGACCGTGCAGGGCGTCACCCTGGCCTCGATGCACGCCGCGAAGGGCCTGGAGTGGGACGCCGTCTTCGTCGTCGGCCTGGTCGACGGCGTCGTCCCGATCGCCCAGTCGCAGTCCCGGCCGGAGGCGGTGGAGGAGGAACGGCGGCTGCTGTACGTCGCGGTGACCCGCGCCCGGGAGCAGCTGACGCTGTCCTGGTCGCTGGCGCGCAACCCCGGCGGACGGCGCTCGCGACCCCGCAGCCGCTTCCTCGACGGCCTCGCCCCGGACGCCGCCGCCGCGGTCCGGCGTCCGGTGAAGCGGGCCAAGGTCGTGCTGGACGGCGAGGCCGGGGAGCTGTTCGAGCGCCTGCGGACCTGGCGCAGCGCCGCCGCCCAGGAGGCCTCGGTGCCGGCCTACGTCGTCTTCACCGACGCCACACTGCAGGCGATCGCCGAGGCCAGGCCCGGGACGCTCGCCGAGCTGTCGGGCCTGCCCGGCGTGGGCTCGCGCAAGCTGGACCTCTACGGCGCCGGGGTGCTGTCGGCCATCGAGGACGCGCAGGGCTCCTGACCTGCAGAGATGACCAGTCGCAGAAGAACTCGTTAATCGGTTGACCCCCTCGCGGCGGGTCCCCTAGCCTTCGCTGCAGCACCTGGGAGTGATCCAGGACGCACCACCGGCTCCACCGCACGACACCGCACGAGTCAGCACCGGGCCAGGCCGAGAGGCCAGGTCCCGTCCCCGGAAGGAGGGGCCCCGTGAACAGCACCGACACGACGACCGTCGGCACCACCGTGACCTCTCCGGCTGCCGGCACGTGCGCTGCCGTCCTCGGCTTGGGCTGGTCGGACACCCCGGGCGCCCCGTCGACCACCACCGGTCTGCCTTTTGCGGGCATGGCTGTCCGGCTCCGCGGCTGGAAGGCCGCCGAGGGCCGCACCCACGCCACCGGTGTCCTGTCCGGCACCGGCGTCCTGCCCACCGTCCAGATCGATGCACAGCGTCGTCCCGCCACCCCTGGCGGCTACGCCGAGCGCACCAACAGCACCCCGGGTGACCTGCCTCCGGTAGGCCCACTGAGCTAGCAGCTCAGCTGGACCTCCCCACGAGGCCGCGGATCCCGGACACCGGGAACCGCGGCCTCTGTCCTTTCTCAGGCCTTGTCCGCGGCCCCCACCGACCACCCGGTCGGCGGGTCTCCGCCGACCGGACGCACGCACTGAGGAAGAGGAGGAGCGACCGTGCACACCACGATCGACCCCGCGACGTCCCACCGTCGGCCCGGGCTCGACCGCACGCACGTGTCCACCCAGGCACCGGCGGGGCAGGTCGTCCGCCGGGCGCTGCCCTGCCGCGTCCAGGACCCCGACCTGTGGTTCGCCGAGAGCCCCGACCAGCTCGAGCAGGCCAAGCGCCTGTGCGTGGAGTGCCCGGTGCAGGCTGCCTGCCTCGCCGGCGCCCTCGACCGGGCCGAGCCCTGGGGCGTCTGGGGCGGCGAGATCTTCGACCGCGGGGTCGTCATCGCCCGCAAGCGGCCGCGGGGACGTCCCCGCAAGGTCCGGGCGGAGGTCGCCGCGTGAGGCGGCAGTCGCTCGCGGCCCGTCGTCCCGCCGTCCGGCGCCCCCGCACCGGACGTCCCGTCACCCGATGCCAGTCCGTCCCCGCGCCGCACGACGGCGCGACCCGTCCGGAGGAACCGACATGTACCTGATCGACCAGTCCCTGGTCCGCAGTCACCAGGCCGAGCGGATGGCCGAGGCCGACCGGGCCTCCCGTGCCCGCCGCGTGGTCAGCGCGAGGCGCTGGGCCCGGCGCGCCGAGCAGGCGTCCCAGCGCGCCGCCCGGGCCAGCTCCGCCGTCTGGTGACGGGGGAGCCGGCGTGCGTCCCGGTCGGGAGACCGCAGTCTCCCGACCGGGACGTCCTGAGCCGCCGGGGTCGTCCCGGCGCAGGTCAGGCGAAGCCGGGGAGCCACTCCTCGCAGATCCCGCGGTAGGGCGCCTCGGCGTCGAGCTGGCAGAGCACGCCGATCGACCCGATCGTCACCCGGTGGATGAGCAGGTACGCCGGCGGCAGGTTCAGCTGCCGGCCGAGCCGGCTGGCGTCGCTGCGCGGGTCGCCGATCCGGGTGGCCTGCTCCTGCATCCAGGCACGGGTGAACCGGAACGACGGCGTGGACAGCGGGGCGAGGAACGGGGAGATGAAGTCCAGCACCGCCTGGGCGTCGACGTCGACGTCCTGGCGGACGAAGCCCTCCGCGCGCAGGTCGGTGAGCACGTCCTCGGCCCGGCCGGCCAGTGCCCACTGCACCAGGCGGCCGATCGGCTCGGGCAGCCCGTCGGGCAGCCGGGCGGTGGCGCCGAAGTCGATGACCCCGAGCCGGCCGTCGGGCATCAGCCGGAAGTTGCCCGGGTGCGGGTCGGCGTGCAGCAGGCCGGCGCGCTGCGGGCCGGAGAAGTGCAGCACGGCCATCAGCCGACCGGCCCGGTCCCGCTGCTCACGGGTGCCCTCGGCGGTGATCCGGGACAGCGGGGTGCCCTCGAGCCACTCCGAGACGATGACCTTCGGGGCGCTGGCCACGATCCGCGGGACGACGATCTGCTCGTCGTCGGTGTAGGCCCTGGCGAACGCGCGCTGGGCGTCGGCCTCCAGGCCGTAGTCGAGCTCCTCCTCGGCCCGGGCCTTCAGCTCGGCGATGAGCGGCTTGACCTCCATGCCGGGGAACATCGCCGCGAACAGGCGGGCGAAGCGGGCCAGCTGGTTGAGGTCGGCCATCAGCGCCGGGCCCGCACCCGGGTACTGGATCTTCACCGCGACGTCGCGGCCGTCCCGCCAGGTGGCCTTGTGCACCTGGCCGATGCTGGCCGCGGCCGCGGGGGTGTCGTCGAAGTCGCGGAACCGCTCGCGCCAGCGGGCACCCAGCTGCTGGCCCAGCACCGCGTGGACGGTGCGCACCGGCATCGGCGGCGCGGCCTCCTGCAGCTTGACCAGTGCCTCGCGGTACGGGCCGGCCACCTCCTCGGGCACCGCGGCCTCGAAGATCGACAGCTGCTGGCCCAGCTTCATCGCCCCGCCCTTGAGCTGGCCGAGGACGGCGAACAGCTGCTCGGCGGCCTTCTCCTGGAGCTCGGCGTTCACCTCGTCGGCCGGCCGGCCGGACAGGCGCTTGCCGATGCCGAGCGTGGCCCGGCCGGCAGCCCCCAGCGGCAGTGCGGCAAGACGGGCCGTGCGGGACACGGACCCCCGTGGGATGTCGCGCCCGGTGTCACTCACCCCCACAGTGTCCCCTGTCGGGGCCGACCGTGCCCCGGCCGAGCCCGACGGCCCGGCCGGCCGCACTCAGCCACCGGAGGCGGCCGGCCGCCCGGCGGCCCCGCAGTCGCAGTCCGGGTGCGGTGGCCACCGGCGCACCCGGGGGAGCAGGTCCGGTGGGCGCAGCTCCAGCGTCGCCCCGACCGTGGCCGGTTCGTCGTCGCCGTCGAGGAGGGCGAGGACCTGCACCGCGGCGGTGAGCGCCGTGAGCAGGCAGGTGACCGTGGCGCCGCTGGGCCCGGGGTCGGCCCCGGCGAGCTGCGCGGCCAGCCGCGGCCACGCCGGGTCGTCGTCCCGCCGCCGGGCGTCGGCGCAGCGCAGGCAGCTGCTGGTCGTCCCGGGCAGCACCAGCGGGCCGACGACGCCGGTCTCCCCGCGCACGGTGGCCACCAGGTGGGGCGTGCCCGCGTGCTGCAGCGCCGCCGACAGCGGGTCGGCGGCGGCCCAGGGGCGGCACAGCACGACCAGGTCCGGCGTGTGCCCGGGCGGCAGTGGTCGCAGGTCGGTGAGCGGGCTGACCCGCCGGACGGCGTCGGCCGCGGCCAGGGCCCGGGGCCGTCCCTCGTCGGACGCGGTGGCCCCGCCGACGACGGCGTCCCCGGCCAGGGTGGGCCCGCGGTCGCGCACGTGCACGCGGCCGACGCCACTGGCCGCGAGCACCGCCGCCAGCGGTGTGCCCACCCGGGTCGCCCCGTCGACGACGACGGCGCTCTGCCGGCGGGACCGCCAGCGCCCGGCCGCGCCCGCCCGGGGGACGGCCGCCGGCAGCTCCAGCCCGGCCCGGGCGGTGGCCGCCGGCCCCGGGTCGGTCGCCAGCAGGTCGGCGGCGGCCAGGTCGTGCAGCAGCCCCGCGCCGCGCAGGCCGGCCAGCAGGTCCTCGACCACCTCGACCGGGAACCCGGCCGCCACCGACTCGCTGCGCACCGCCCGCTCGCTGCGCCGGCCGTCCAGACCCCGCAGCAGCGCGGCGACCTCGGTGCCGGCGGGGTGCAACCGCAGGCCCGCCCGGCCGTCGACGCCACCGACCTGCACGAGGTCGTCGTCCAGCCGGAGCACCGGGGTCGCGGCGGGCAGCAGGGGGTGCGGGCTCTCGGTCATCGCTGGCAGCGTGCCAGCGCGGCGACCGGTCCGCGGCCGTCGTCCACAGGGTGTCCCGGCGCGTCGGCGCGGGATCGGGCCGGGCGGGCCGTAGGTTCCCGCGGGGCGCAGTGGACGCACGTTGCCCACACCCTGTGGACACAGCTGTGGACACGGTGGGGACCCGTCGGGGTGTCGCTGTGCACCGACGGGGGAACCAGCGGGTGACGGAGAGCCCAACCGGGCGTGAACGCCGTCCTCACCTGCACGGACGTGGACGGCCCCCTGTGGACCGCGACGGCGGCGTTACGCCGTTCGGGGGACGCCGTCGGACCCGGTGTCCACTGTCCGTGTGCACCTGTCCACGTCCGGGTGTCCTCGGCAGGAGGCCGTCGCCGCCGACGGTTACGGTGCGTTCGTGCAACCACGACCTGACCGCCGCCCGCCGGGTGCGTCGACGGCCGCCCTCCCCGCCGTGCGGACGGCCCCCCGCCCGGACACCGAGGTGGAGGTCCGTCGCAGCGCCCGGCGCCGGCGCACCGTCACCGCCTTCCGCGAGAACGGCCGCACCGTGGTGCTCATCCCCGCGGCCTTCAGCGCCGCCGAGGAGCGGCGCTGGGTCGACCAGATGGTCGCCAAGCTGCAGACCCGCGAGGAGCGCAAGCGGCGCAACCTGGCCTCCGACGAGGACCTGATGGTGCGCGCCCTCGAGCTGTCCGACGCCCACCTCGGTGGCCGTGCGGTGCCCGCCAGCATCCGGTGGGTCGACAACCAGAACCGCCGCTGGGGCTCCTGCACCCCGGCCGACCGGTCCATCCGGCTGTCCAGCCGGCTGCGCGGCATGCCCGAGTTCGTCGTCGACTACGTGCTCGTGCACGAGCTCGCCCACCTCCTCGAGGCCAGCCACGACGAGCACTTCTGGGCGCTGGTGCGGGCCTACCCGCAGGCCGACCGGGCGCTGGGCTTCCTGGAGGGCGTCGAGCACGGCTCCGCCGGGAACGGCCGGCCCGGCGACGACGACCTGGAGCCCGGCGCCGTCGCCTGACGGCGGCCCCCTCGCCCCCCGACCCACGCTCCGCGCGGGCCGGGCCCCTGCGAGGGGGCCGGGCCGGTCAGCCTTGGGGGGTGGGGCCCTCGGTGCTGTCGCCGTCCTCGCGGTCGTCGCGGGGGTCCGGGCCCTCGGTCAGCTCGGCGAAGGGGTCGGCCGCGCCCTGGCGGGTCACGAAGTCCAGCGGCTCGTCCAGGTCGTCGGACGTGGGCAGCAGGTCCGGGTGCGACCACAGGCGGTCCCGCTCGGCCGGGCCGTACTTCTGGGCCATCGCGCCCCACACCGTGCTGGCGTCGCGGGCCCGGCGCGGCCGCAGGTGCAGCCCGACCAGGGTGGCGAACGTCTGCTCGGCCGGACCGCCGGAGGCCCGCCGCCGGCGCATCGTCTCGGCCAGCGCCGAGTGGCCGGGCAGCCGCTCGGCGGCCGCGGCGGCCACGATGGTGTCGACCCAGCCCTCGACCAGGGCCAGCAGGGTCTCCAGCCGGCGCAGCGCCATGGCCTGCTCGGGGGTCTCCTCCGGCTCGAGCACACCGCTGCCCAGCAGTCGCTGGATGCTCTCGGGGTCCTGCGGGTCCAGCCCGCCCTCCATGCCGCTCATCGCCTCGTCGAGACCGCGCTGGATGGCCTCGGGGTCGACGTGGATGCCACGGGCGTAGGCGTGCACCGCGTCGGTGAGCTGCTGGCGCAGCCACGGGACGTGGGCGAACAGGCGCTGGTGGGCGGCCTCGCGCAGGGCGAGGAAGAGGCGGACCTCGTCCTCGGGGCGGTCGAGCCCAGCGCCGAAGGCGGTCACGTTCTGCGGCACGAGCACGCCGGCGCCCTTGGGCCCCAGCGGCAGGCCGACCTCGGTGCTGGTGGTGACCTCGTCGGCCAGCTTGGCCAGCGCCTGGCCGACCTGGGCGCCGAACATCACGCCGCCCATCTGGCCCATGATCCCGGCGAGGGGGCCGGCGATCTGGGCGGCCTCGGCCGGCAGCGCGCTGGTCATCGCGGCGACGACGCGCTCGGCCAGCGGGTCGATGAGGGCGCTCCACGCCGGCAGGGTCTGCTCGACCCACTCCACCCGCGACCAGGCCAGCCCGCGGTCGATGCCCGAGGGCAGCTCGGTCACCTGGTCCAGCCACAGGTCGGCCAGCCGCAGGGACTCCGCGACCGCGGCGCGCTCGGCGGCCGAGGTGGGCTGGTGGCCGGGGGCGAGCTGGCTGATCGCGCCCTGGCGGGCGAGGTCCCAGTTCACCGGGCCGCCGGAGTAGTTCATCAGCTTCTGCAGCTCGGCGAACAGCGGCATCCCGCCCAGCAGCTGGGAGGGGTCGCCCCCACCGGGACCGCCGAATCCGGTGCCGCCCATGCCGCCGAACAGTGCGCCCAGGCCGAACGGGTCGTTGGCGCTGGGGCCGGTGCCGCCGGGTCCGACACCGCCGGGGCCGGTGCCGCCGGGACCGTCGGACTCGCCTCGGCGCTCGGGGTCGCGGTCAGGGAGTCCGAAGCCGAAGGGCACGTCGCTCATGCCCCCACCGTAACCGCGCGCACCCCGGCCCGACCCGGCCCGACCGGCTCACGGGGCACCGGCCGTTCCGCCCTCGGCGAACCCGCCCGGGCCGGACGGCGCCCGCGGTCACCTACGCTCGCCGTTCGACGGGTGCGCCCGCCGCGGTCCCCGGGCCGACGGTGCCGGGCGACCAGCCGACGTCGGCCGCTGGCCGCGAGGAGGAACCGTGAGTCGTCGGAGCACCGTGCTGGTGACCGGCACCGTCCTGCTGCTGCTCTTCGGGCTGCTGGGTGCCGTGCTGCCCGTGCCCTACGTCGCGCAGGTGCCCGGTCCCACCTACAACACCCTCGGCGACATCAACGGCACCCCGATCATCACCGTCACCGGCCGCGAGCCCAACGACACCTCGGGCAACCTCAACCTGACCACGGTCGGGATCCCGCAGGGCTCGCTGAACCTGGTGCGGGCGGTGCAGGGCTGGTTCGACGACGAGGTGACCGTCGTGCCGCGCGAGCAGGTCTACCCCTCGGGCAAGTCGGTGCAGGAGACCCAGGCGGAGAACCGGCAGGCCTTCCTCACCTCCGAGCAGTCCGCCCGGGGCGCCGCGCTGGCCGAGCTGGGCTACCCGGTGCAGGTCGTCGTCCAGGGGCTGCCGGAGGGCTCGCCGTCGGCCGGCCGGCTCGAGGACGGCGACGCGGTCGTGGCGGTGGACGGCACGCCGACGCCGGACCAGGACGCGCTGCTCGCCGTCCTGCAGGCCACCCCGCCGCAGACCGCGGTGCAGGTCGACTACACCCGCCTGGGCGTCCCCGGCACCGCCACGGTCACCACCGGCGCGGCCCAGGAGGGCATCGGCTCGGCGCTGGGCATCCAGGTGCTGGAGACCCCGTACGCCCCCTTCGACGTGGACATCCAGGTGGACGACGTGGGCGGTCCCTCGGCCGGGCTGATGCTCTCGCTGGGGATCATCGACATGGTCGGGGACACCGACCTGACCGAGGGCGCCGTCATCGCCGGCACCGGCACCATCGACGCCGCCGGTGCGGTCGGGCCGATCGGCGGCATCCCGCTCAAGCTCGTCTCCGCCCGCGACATCGGCGCGGTGCTGTTCCTGGTGCCGGCGGCCAACTGTGCCGAGGCCGTGGCCAACGCCCAGCCGGGTCTGCCGATGGCGAAGGTGGCGACGCTGGACGACGCCCTGACCGCGCTGGGTGACCTCCGCGCCGGGCGGACGCCCGCTCCCTGCTGACCGGGTGCGGGCCGGATCGTGGTGTGCTTGTGCCACGGCCGGGAACCCGACGCCGCCGGCAGCAGTTGAGGGAGCGGACCCCAGGGCCCGCACCTCCTGCCCACGGTGGGTGCGGGCTCTCCGTGTCCGAGTTCCCGCGGCCGGGCCCCGTGCCCGCGCCCACCCCTGAGACAGGAGTCCGACCGTGGCCATGCGGCCCCCCGTGCCGGTGCCGGCGTTGTCCCGGCGCGCCAAGCTGGTCATCGGCATCGTCGCCGTCCTGCTGGTGCTCTTCAGCGTGATCGGCACGCTCACCAACGTCTACGTCGACTACCTCTGGTTCGACGAGACTGACTTCACCGAGGTCTTCTGGACCGAGCTGCAGACCCGTGCGCTGCTGTTCGCCCTCGCCGGGGTCGCCACCGGCGGCCTGGTCGCCCTCGCGGTCCACCTGGCCTACCGGTTCCGGCCCACGTTCCGGCCGATGTCGCTGGAGCAGCAGAACCTCGAGCGCTACCGCCAGTCGCTGGAGCCGCGGCGCAAGGTCGCCCTGACCGCCCTGGGCGTCGTCCTGGGCCTGCTGGCCGGTGCGGCCGCGCAGGGCAGCTGGCAGACCTGGCTGGCCTGGCGCAACGGCACCGACTTCCCGGGCACCGACCCGGAGTTCGGCAAGAACATCGGCTTCTTCGTCTTCGACCTGCCCTTCTACCGGCTGGCGCTCGGCTTCGGCTTCACGATCGTGCTGCTGGCGCTGATCGGGTCGGTGCTGACGCACTACGTCTTCGGTGGCCTGCGGCTGCAGACCCCGGGGCAGAAGCTCACCGGTGCGGCGCGGGTGCAGCTGTCGGTGCTGCTGGGCCTGTTCGTGGCGCTCAAGGCGGTCGCGTACTGGCTCGACCGCTACAGCCTCGTGTACTCCAACCGCGGCGGGGTCTACACCGGCGCCTCCTACACCGACGTCAACGCGCTGCTGCCGGCCAAGAACATCCTGGTGGTGGTGGCCGCGATCTGCGCCATCGCCTTCTTCGTCAACATCGCGGTGCGCAACACCGTGCTCCCGGCCGCCGCGCTGGGGCTGCTGCTGGTGGCCAGCCTGCTGATCGGGTTCGCCTACCCGGCGATCGTGCAGCAGTTCGTGGTCCGGCCCTCGGCCGACCAGCGCGAGGCGGAGTTCACGTCGCGGGCGATCGCCTCGACGCTGGACGCCTACAAGCTGAACGAGACCGACGTCGAGTACGTCAACTACGCACAAGGTCAGACCACCGCGGCCGACCGGGACGCAGCCGTCGCCGCCCTGCGTGACGACACCCAGACGATCCCCAACGCCCGGCTGCTGGACCCCAACGTCCTGGCCGCGACGTTCACCGCCCGCCAGCAGATCCGCAACGTCTACGGCTTCCCGGCGAAGCTGGACATCGACCGGTACACCATCGACGGCGTCACCCAGGACTACGTGGTCGCCGTCCGCGAGCTCAACAGCTCCGGGCTGAGCGGCAACCAGGGCAGCTGGATCAACCGGCACACCGTCTACACGCACGGCAACGGCTTCGTCGCCGCCCCCGCCAACCAGGTCGCCGCCGGGCAGCAGGCGGGCGAGCCCAACTTCACCACCGGCGACCTGCCCACCCGTGGTGACTTCGTCCCCGACCGGACCCAGGTCTACTTCGGCGAGCTGCTCAACGACGACGGGGTCGACGTCTACTCCGTCGTCGGCGGCACCACCCCCCGTGAGTTCGACCAGCCCGAGGGCGGGTCCGACGAGGGGCAGATCAACTCCACCTACGAGGGCACCGGTGGCGTCTCGATCGGCAGCTTCTTCCGCCGGCTGACCTACGCGATCTACTACCGGGAGCGGAACTTCCTGCTCTCCGGCGCGGTCAACGACCAGTCCAAGGTGCTCTACGTGCGCGACCCGCGGGACCGCGTGGAGAAGGCCGCACCCTTCCTCACCGTGGACGGCGACCCCTACCCGGCGGTCGTCGACGGGAAGATCCTCTGGATCCTGGACGGCTACACGACCTCGGCCGCCTACCCCTACTCCGAGCAGATGTCGCTGCGGGACAGCGCCGCGGACGCGCTGACCGGCACCGGCACGACCGCCCTGCCCGACCAGCAGTTCAACTACATCCGCAACTCGGTCAAGGCCACGGTCGACGCCTACGACGGCTCCGTCACCCTCTACGCGTGGGACGAGCAGGACCCGGTCCTGCAGACCTACATGAAGGCCTTTCCGGGCCTCGTGCAGCCGCGCGACGCGGCGACCGCGGAGCTGGAGAGCCACGTCCGCTACCCCGAGGACCTGTTCAAGCTGCAGCGGGACATCCTGACCAGGTACCACGTCGAGGACCCGATCGCGTTCTACAACCAGAACGACCGCTGGCAGGTCTCGCCCGACCCCACGCAGCAGCAGGCCACCACCGCCGCCACCGTGGAGGAGGACCAGCCGCCGTACTACATCCTGGCCCAGCGGCCGGGTGACGAGCAGGCGAGCTTCCAGCTCACCAGTGCGCTGAACGCGTTCGAGCGGGACAACCTCTCGGCGTTCGTCTCCGCCTCCTCCGACCCGGGCACCTACGGCGAGATCCAGGTGCTGCGGCTGCCGGGCAACACCCCCTACCGGGGGCCGCGCCAGGTGCAGAACTCGTTCAACACCAACAACCTGATCCGGCCGGACATCACGCTGTTCAACAGCGAGAGCTCCCGGGCGGTGTTCGGCAACCTGCTGACCCTGCCGATCGGGGACGCCGGTCTGCTGTACGTGCAGCCGCTGTACGTGCAGGGCACGCAGGAGAACGCCTTCCCGCTGCTGCAGAAGGTCCTGGTGAACTACGCCGACCGGATCGGCTACGCCGACACCCTGGCCGAGGCGCTGGATCAGGTGTTCGGTCAGGGCGTGGGTGAGGTGGCCGTCGACGGCGGCACCCCGACCACCCCGACGCCGGCACCGTCAACCGGCGGGGCGTCGCCGGCCCCGGCTCCGGCACCGGTCGGGGGCCCGGTCGACGAGGCGGCCCGCGACCAGGCGGTCACCCGGCTCAACGACGCGATCACCGAGCTGGGCGACGCCACCCGGGCCGGGGACTTCGCCCGGATCGGTCAGGCGCAGGCCGACCTGCAGGCGGCGGTGCAGGCCTACCAGGCCGCGAACGGGCAGTCCGCGGCCACGCCGTCCGCGGCGCCGACCCCGACCGGCTGAGCCGGCGGTCGGTCCCCGGGGTCACCTGACCCCGGGGACCGACCCCGTGCGGCGGCTGCCCCGGCATGGGGTATGGTCGTACCAGCGACGCGGGGTGGAGCAGCTCGGTAGCTCGCTGGGCTCATAACCCAGAGGTCGCAGGTTCAAATCCTGCCCCCGCTACCACAAACGAAGGCCCGGTCACCCTCACGGTGACCGGGCCTTCGTCGTCCCTGGCTACGCTGCCCGCCGTGCGCAGCCCCGCCCTGGTCCGGTCCGCCGACACCGCGGACGCCGCGGGCATCGCCGAGGTCTACCGGCCCTGGGTCACCGGGTCGGTGGCCTCCTTCGAGACCGAGCCACCGGACGCCGCCGAGATCGCCCGCCGGATGACCACCGCACCCCGGCTGCCCTGGCTCGCCGCCGAGCGCGACGGGGCGGTGGTCGGGTACGCCTACGCCGCCCCGCACAACGCCCGGGCCGCCTACCGCTGGTCGGTCAGCTGCTCGGTCTACCTGTCCGCCGACGAGCGCGGCGCGGGCACCGGGCGGGCGCTGTACCGGCGCCTGCTCGCCGAGCTGTCCCCGCTCGGGTACGTCACGGCCTTCGCCGGCATCGCGCTGCCCAACGACGCCAGCGTGGGGCTGCACACCGGGCTCGGCTTCACCCCGGTGGGCGTCTACCGCGCCGCCGGCTTCAAGGCCGGCCGCTGGCACGACGTCGGCTGGTGGCAGCTGCCGCTCCGGGAGCTCCCGGCCGAGCCGGCCGAACCGACGGCCTGGACGCCGGACGGGGCGGTGCCGGCGGTCGGCGACGAGGCCCCGGGCACCCCGGTCGGGTGAACGGAGGGGGGCCGGGAGCACGCCGTCCGGAGGTGGGGTAGTGTCTGTCCTGCGACGCGGGGTGGAGCAGCTCGGTAGCTCGCTGGGCTCATAACCCAGAGGTCACAGGTTCAAATCCTGTCCCCGCTACCAACCGGAGGGCCCGGTCACCGAACAGGTGACCGGGCCCTCCGTCTGTCTGCCGTGCGCGCCCGTGCAGACTCAGTCCGCTCGGGGGAACGCAGCACGACAGGAGGACGACACGGATGGACGCCGGACCCACGGTGGGGGACACCGCCGACGGAGCGGATCAGTGGCCGGGCCAGGTCACCGAGCGGACGATGGCCGACGGTCGACCGATGTTCTACTTCGACGACGTGGCCACCGCCGGTCCCGTGCACGAGGCCGAGGACACCCGCCCGCTGCCGGAACCGCCGCACGCCGGTGAGGTCCGCTTCGACGTGCTCACCGGGGAGTGGGTGACGATCGCCGGGCACCGGATGAACCGCACCTTCCTGCCCAGCGCCGCCGACTGCCCCCTGGACCCGACCGTCGACCCCGCGCGGCCCACGGAGGTCCCGGACAGCCGGTACGACGTGGTGGCCTTCGCCAACCGGTTCCCCAGCTTCGCCCCGCTGACCGTCGGCCCGGCCGCGGACGCCGTTCCGCCGGCGTTCGGCTCCGCCGACCGGCCCGCGTACGGGCACTGCGACGTCGTGGTGTTCTCCAGCGACCACGAGGCCGCCGTGGTCGACCTGCCGGTCGCGCGCATGCGCACGGTCGTCGAGGCGTGGGCGCAGCGCACCGCCGCCCACTCGGCCGACCCGCAGGTGGCCGAGGTCTTCGTGTTCGAGAACAGCGGCCAGGAGATCGGGGTGACGCTGACCCACCCGCACGGGCAGGTCTACGCCTACCCGACCCTGGCGCCGCGGTCGGCGCAGCTGGTCGAGCAGGCCCGCCGGCACCACGCGGCCACCGGCGGCAACCTGCTGGCCGACGTGCTCGCCGCCGAGCAGGCCGAGGGCACCCGGGTGGTGCTGACCGGGGAGCACTTCACCGCCTACGTGCCCCGGGCGGCGCGCTGGCCGGTCGAGGTGCACCTGGCCCCGCACCGCGACGTGCCCGACCTGGCGGCGCTGCACGACGCGGAGAAGGCCGAGCTCGCGGTGGTCTACCAGGAGCTGCTGCGCCGGTTGTCCCGCTTCCACCCCGGCGTCGACCGGGTGCCCTACATCTCCGGCTGGCACCAGGCGCCGACCGGGGAGGACCGCGCGCTGGGGCGGCTGCACCTGCAGCTGTTCTCGCTGCTGCGGGCGCCGGGCAAGCTCAAGTACCTGGCCGGCTCCGAGTCGGGCATGGGCGCCTGGATCAACGACACGACGCCGGAGCGCATCGCCGACCGGCTGCGGGAGGTGGCGTCATGAGCCCGCTGGACGTCGGGACGCACGAGCAGGCCGACCTCGCCGTCGCCGAGCTGCGCACCACCTGGGGGGCCGAGCCGGACGGCGTCTGGACCGCCCCCGGCCGGGTGAACCTGATCGGTGAGCACGTCGACTACAACGGCGGGCGCTGCCTGCCGATGGCGCTGACCCGCATCACCGCGGCCGCGGTGCGCCGCCGCGACGACGACCTGGTGCGGCTGTCGAGCACGGACCCGGACGCCGCGCCGTTCGAGGGCCGGCTGGACGACCTGGGCCCGGGCTCGGCGACCGGCTGGGCCGGCTACGCCGCGGGTACCCTGTGGGCGCTGCAGCAGGCCGGCATCGACGTCCCGGGCATGGACCTGTCGGTGAGCAGTGACGTCCCGCTGGGCGCGGGGCTGTCCAGCTCGGCGTCGCTGGAGGCGGCGGTGGCCATCGCGGCCGCGGAGCTCGCCGGCCGTGCCGACTCCACCGAGCTGCGGCACGTGCTCGTCCAGGCCGCGATCCGGGCCGAGAACGAGGTCGTGGGCGCCGGCACCGGCGGCATGGACCAGACGGTCGCGCTGCTGGCGGAGGAGGGCTCGGCCCTGCTCATCCACACCCGCGACTTCCGCACCGAGCCGGTGCAGCTGGGCCTGGCCGAGGCCGGGCTGGAGCTGATGGTCATCGACACCCGGGTCAAGCACACCCTCGCCGACGGCCAGTACGCCAAGCGCCGGGCCGACTGCGACGAGGCCGCCCGCCAGCTGGGCCTGGAGTGGCTGTCCGACGCCACCGCCGCCGACGTCGCGACGTTGACCGACCCGCGGCTGCAGGCCCGCGCCCGGCACGTGGTCAGCGAGAACGAGCGCGTGGACACCGTCGTCGAGCTGGTGCGCGCCGGCCGGGTGGCCGAGATCGGCCCGATGCTGGACGCCTCGCACGCCTCGCTGCGCGACGACTACGAGGTCTCCGCGGTCGAGCTCGACGTGGTCGTCGAGGCGGCGCGCTCGGCCGGGGCGCTCGGCGCCCGGATGGTCGGCGGCGGGTTCGGCGGCTCGGCGATCGCGCTGATCCGCTCGACCGACGCGGACGCGGTCGGCGAGGCCGTCGTGGCCGCCTGCCGCGAGCGCGGGCTGACCGAGCCGGTCACCCTGACCGTCACCTCCGGCCCGTCGGCCCGGCGACTGAGCTGAGGAAGGACCCCCTCGCCCCCCACCGCTCGTACCTCGCGGCGGGTCCCTACGAGGGGGCCTGACCCTCGCCCCACCGGTCGCGGCGGGGGGCGGGGGAGCCCTCCCGGGCGGGAACACGCCGCCCGGGAGGGCCGTTCGGCACGGTCATGGAGCCGACCGTCTCGAACGCCCCGCAGGACAGCCGCTACGAGATCCGGGACGGCGACCGCCTCCTGGGTGTGGCCGCCTACCTCCGCAACGGGTCGCAGGTGGTGTTCACCCACACCGAGGTCGAGAGCGAGGGCTCCGGGCTGGGCAGCACCCTGGTCCGGGCCGCACTCGACGACGTCCGCAGCCAGGGCGGCACCGTCGTCCCGCAGTGCTCGTTCGTGCGGGGCTGGATCGAGCGGCACCCCGAGTACCGCGACCTGGTGGCGCAGGAGGCCTGATCTCCTCGCCGTCCGGGCACCTGGGAGGCTGGGGGCATGCGCGTCCTGGTCACCGGTTGGTTCAGCTTCGACGAGGTGATCGCCACCATCGGTGACGATCTGGGCGCGGAGGTGGTGGCGGGATGGCTGCGTGACCTCGACGTCGACCACACGGTGGCCTGGGCGCCCTTCCTCATGCGCGGCCCGGACTGGCGCGCGCTGGACCCGGCCGACTTCACGCACCTGGTCTTCGTCAGCGGTCCGATCTCGGACACCCCGCTGCTGCGCGAGCTGACCGAGGCCTTCGCCGGCGCGCAGCGCTGGGCCGTCAACGTCTCCGTGGTGTCGGAGGCGGGGCGGGCGCTGTTCCACGAGGTGTGGGAGCGCGACGCCCCGGGCGTCGCCCGCCCGGACCTGGCCATGGCCACCCGGACGCCGGACGTCCCGGTGCTGGCGGTCGCCTTCGCCCCGCCGCAGGAGGAGTACGGCGACCGCAGCCGGGCCGTCGAGGTGCGCGCCGCGATCGAGGGGTGGCTCGCCGCCCGCGCGATCCCGTGGTTCGAGCTGACCATGGACTCCTACGAGAAGCCCTACGAGCGCTTCCCGCTGCAGGTCGAGGCGCTCATCCGGCGGGCCGACGCGGTGGTGAGCATGCGGCTGCACGCGCTGGTGCTCGGGCTCGCGCACGGCAAGCCGGTCATCGCCTGCGACGCGATCGTCGGCGGGGCCAAGGTCACCGCCCAGGCGGGTGCGCTGGGCTGGCCGCTGGTGGTGCCGGGCGACCAGGTCGACGCCCACACCCTGGACGCCGCCCTGGAGCACGCGCTGTCCGGCACGCTCACCGACGCGATCGCCGGTGCCCAGCAGCGCGGCGCGGCGTCCAACGCCCAGGCCCGGGAGTGGCTCAGCCGCCAGCTGCAGGGCTGACCACCCGCTGCGCAGTCGCGGCTGGCAACTGGGCGGTGGCGAAGCGGCGCTCGACCTCGGCCGGCACCGGTCGCCGCTGACGCAGGGCGGCCGGCAGGTGGCGGACCACCCCGGCGAGCGCCGTCCGGGCCGCGGGCTCGGTGCGTGCGCGGCGGGCCAGCCGGCCGGTCGCGGCGAGCGCGACGGGGAGCGGGCGGCGCAGCCAGTCGACGAGGACGTCGTTGCGGGTCTGCAGCGACCAGCGGGCCGCGCTCGGCCGGTCCGGTCCGGCGGGGTCGTGCCAGGCGACGACGTCCTCGCTGAACACCAGGTCCCAGCCGGCGGCGGCCAGGTCCAGGGCCAGCAGGTGCTCCTCGCCGCCGAAGAACAGCAGCCGGGAGAACCCGCCGACACCCAAGTAGGCGTCCCGGCGGACCACCGCGGCGAACGCCGGGAAGCTCAGCACCCCGGGTCCGGCGGGGGAGCGGCCGAGCACGGCGAGCCGGTGCTTGCGGGTGACGGCGTCCTCGCTGCCGTCCCCGGCCATCCGCACCCGGCCGACGACGACGGCGACCCGCGGGTGGGCGTCCAGCAGGGCGGCGGCGGCGTCCAGCGAGCCCGGCTCCCACCACGAGTCGTCGTCGGCGAAGGCCACGTACTGGGTCCTCGCGTGCCGGGCGCCGTCGGTGCGCGCGACCGCCCCGGCGTTGGCCGGCAGCTCCAGGACGTCGACGTCGGGGTGCTGCGCCCGGACGGCGGCCGCGCTGCCGTCGGTGGAGGCGTTGTCGACCACGACGACCGGGTGGGCGCCGTCGTCGAGCCGGGCCAGGGAGCGCAGCAGGGACTCCCGCCGGTCCCGGGTGGCGACGACGACGCTGACCGCAGGCTCGCTGTGCACCACGACTGCCTACCCGGCGGCCTGCGCGGTGGGTGCACCGGGGTGCGTAGCGTGCGCGGCGTGGTCCTCGAACAGGCGCTCCTGACCGTCCGCGACGGTGAGCAGCCGGCGTTCGAGGCGGCCTTCGCGGAGGCCCGGGCGATCATCGCCGGGATGCCCGGTTTCCGCCGCCTGTCGCTGTCCCGGTGCCTGGAGCGCAGGACCGGCTACCTGCTGCTGGTCGAGTGGGACCGCCTGGAGGACCACACGGAGGGCTTCCGCGGGTCGGTGGAGTACGAGCGGTGGCGGCAGCTGCTGCACCACTTCTACGACCCGTTCCCGGTGGTCGAGCACTTCGAGACGGTGCTGACGGCCTGAGCGTCAGGCCGACAGCGCGGTGCCGGTCGGGTCGAGGGCCTCGGCCAGCTGGTCGAGGGGCAGGCCGACGGCGCGGGCGAGGGCGGCGACGGTGAAGAACGCCGGGGTCGGGACCCGGCCTGACTCGATCTTGCGCAACGCCTCCAGGCTCACCCCGGACGCCGCCGCGACCTCCATCGGGGTGCGTGACCCCCGGGCCTGCCGCAGCAGGGTGCCCAGCCGACGGCCGCGCTCGCGCTCCTCGGGGCTCAACGGCGGTCGCACCATGGCCGTGATAGTAATACCGGGATAGCAATACCGGAACCAGGAGGACGACGACGTGATCGAACTGCGCACCCCGGGCGAGATCGAGGCCATGCGGGCCGCCGGCGCGGTGGTCGCCCAGATGCACGCGGCGGTGCGGGCCCTGGCGGCCCCCGGCGTCCGGCTGACCCAGCTCGACCAGGCCGCCCGGCAGGTGCTGGCCGACGCCGGGGCCACGTCCCCGTTCCTGGGCTACGCGCCGCTGCGCACGACCCCGCCGTTCCCGGGCGTGGTCTGCCTGTCGGTCAACGACGTGGCGCTGCACGGCATCCCGACGTCCCAGGAGCTCGAGGACGGCGACCTGCTCAGCGTCGACGCCGGGGCCACGCTCGACGGCTGGGTGGGCGACGCCGCCATCACCTTCCCGGTCGGCACGCCGCGCGCCGAGGACCTGCGGCTGCTCGACACCACCACCCGCGCGCTGGAGGCCGGCATCGCGGCGGCCGTCGTCGGCGGCCGGCTCGGTGACGTCTCCGCGGCCATCGGCGAGGTGGGCCGGGCGGGTGGCTGCGGGATCAACACCGACCAGGGCGGCCACGGGATCGGCCGGTCGATGCACGAGGCGCCCAGCGTGCCCAACGAGGGGCGGGCCGGGCGTGGCCTGAAGCTGCGGGCCGGGCTGGTCATCGCCATCGAGCCGTGGTTCCTCGCCGGCGGCTCCGACGACTACTCGGTCGACGCCGACGGCTGGACCCTGCGCAGCGCCGACGGCAGCCGCGCCGCCCACGTCGAGCACACCGTCGCCGTCACCGACGACGGCCCCCGCATCCTCACGCTCCCCGCCTAAGGGGTCCACCGTCGTGCACTCATGGCTGCCCCCGAGGTCGGGAGGCAGCCCTTAGCGCACAACGGCAGGCGGCGGGACCTGCGACGGGGCCGAGAGTGCGCTGAACGGGGTGGCCCGGCTCCCCGGACCCCGCTCAGCGCACTCTCGGCGGGCCGCTCAGCCCAGGGCCTGGTCGAGGTCGGCGAGCAGGTCGTCGACGTCCTCGATGCCGACCGACAGGCGCACCAGGTCCGCGGGCACCTCCAGCGGGGAGCCGGCGGCGCTGGCGTGGGTCATCCGGTGCGGGTGCTCGATCAGCGACTCCACGCCGCCGAGGGACTCGGCCAGGGTGAACACCCGCGCCCGCTCGCAGACCCGCAGCGCGGCCTCCTCGCCGGCCTCCAGCCGGAACGACAGCATCCCGCCGAACTGCGACATCTGCCGCGCCGCGACCTCGTGGTTGCGGTGCTCCGGCAACCCCGGGTAGAGCACGGCGGAGACCGCGGAGTGCTCCAGCAGCCACTCGGCGATCCGGCCGGCGTTGGCGCTGTGCCGGTCCATGCGCACGCCGAGGGTCTTCAGGCTGCGCAGCACCAGCCACGCGTCGAAGGGCCCGTTGACCGCGCCCGCGGCGTTCTGCAGGTACGCCAGCCGCTCGCCGAGCTCGGCGTCGGAGACCACCAGCGCGCCACCCACGACGTCGGAGTGCCCGCCCAGGTACTTGGTCGTGGAGTGCACGACCACGTCGGCGCCCAGCGTCAGCGGCTGCTGCAGGTAGGGGCTGGCGAAGGTGTTGTCGACGACCAGCAGCGTGCCCGCGGCGTGCGCGATCTCCGCCAGCGTCGCGATGTCGGCGATGTTGAGCAGCGGGTTGCTGGGCGTCTCGCACCACAGCACGCGGGTGGTCTCCGGCGCGACCGCCTCGCGGACGGCGTCCAGGTCGTTGAGGTCGACCGGGACGTGCCCGACGCCCCAGGGCTCCTGCACCTTGGAGATCAGCCGGTAGGTGCCGCCGTAGGCGTCCCCGCCCAGCACGATCCGGTCACCGGGCCGGCAGACCGTGCGCAGCAGCACGTCCTCGGCGGCCAGGCCGGAGGCGAAGGTCATCGCGCGGGTGCCCTGCTCCAACGAGGCCAGCGCCGTCTGCAGGGTGTCGCGGGTGGGGTTCGCGCTGCGGCTGTACTCGTAGCCGCCGCGCAGCCCGCCCACGCCGTCCTGCTTGTAGGTGGTGGTCAGGTGCATCGGCGGGATCACCGCGCCGGTGGCCGGGTCCGGCTCCTGGCCGGCGTGGATGGCGCGCGTGTTGAAACCGGTCATGACACGACCGTAGGCGGCAGACCGACGAGGTGACCGAGGACGTCCTGCCGGGTGACGACGCCGGCGGGCTTGCCGTCGACGTGCACCAGCAGCGCGTCCGCGTCACCGAGCGCGGCGACGGCGGCGGTGACCGGCTCACCGGAGCCGATGATCGGCAGCGGGGCCGACATGTGCCGCTCCACCGGGTCCGAGAGCGTGGCCCGCCCGGAGAACAGTGCGTCCAGCAGCGTCTTCTCCGCCACCGACCCGACCACCTCGCCGGCGGTCACCGGCGGCTCGGCCTTGACCACCGGCAGCTGGCTGACGCCGTACTCACGCAGGATGTCGATCGCGTCGCGGACGGTCTCGGTCGGGTGGGTGTGCACCAGGGTCGGGGTGGCACCGGACTTGGTGTCCAGCAGCTCGCCGACGGTCTCCCCGCCCGAGGCGGTGAGGAAGCCGTAGTCGGCCATCCACTCGTCATTGAAGATCTTGTTCAGGTAGCCGCGGCCGCCGTCGGGCAGCAGCACCACCAGGACGTCGTCCTTGGTGAGCCGCTCGGCGACGCGGAGGGCCGCGACCACGGCCATGCCGCAGGAGCCGCCGACGAGCAGCCCCTCCTCGCGGGCCAGCCGCCGGGTCATGGCGAAGGAGTCGCCGTCGGAGACCGCGATGATCTCGTCGGCGATCGACTTGTCGTAGGCCTCGGGCCAGAAGTCCTCGCCCACGCCCTCGACGAGGTAGGGCCGCCCGGTGCCGCCGGAGTAGACCGAGCCCTCGGGGTCGGCGCCGGTGACGTGCACCCGGCCGCCGCTGGCCTCCTTGAGGTAGCGGCCGACGCCGGAGATGGTGCCGCCGGTGCCGGCACCGGTGACGAAGTGCGTGACCCGCCCGTCGGTCTGCGCCCAGATCTCCGGGCCGGTGGTCTCGTAGTGCGACCGGGGGTTGGCCGGGTTGGCGTACTGGTCGGCCTTCCAGCCGCCGGGGGTCTCCCGGGCCAGCCGGTCGGAGACGGAGTAGTAGGAGCGCGGGTCGGCCGGGTCGACGGCGGTGGGGCACACGTGCACCTCGGCGCCGTAGGCCCGCAGCACGTTGATCTTCTCCGCACCCACCTTGTCCGGGCACACGAAGACGCACTTGTAGCCGCGGGTCTGGGCGACGAGCGCCAGGCCGATGCCGGTGTTGCCGCTGGTCGGCTCGATGATCGTCCCGCCCGGACGCAGCGCGCCGGAGGCCTCGGCGGCCTCGACCATGCGCACGGCGATCCGGTCCTTCACCGAGCCGCCGGGGTTGAGGTACTCCACCTTGGCCAGCACCAGGGGTGCATCCGGGCCCAGGTGGGCGGTGACCGACCGCAGCCGCACCAGGGGTGTGTCACCGATGAGCTCGATGACGGACTCGGCGTACTGCACGCGGGCCTCCTCGACACCGGGCCCGGCCGGTTGCCGCTGCCCGTGTGCCCATCCCATCAGACCGCGGGCGGGGGAGGCGTGCCGCTCGGCCACGTGCCGGGGACCGGTTGCGGGCGATCGTGTCCGGCGGACACGGTGGTGCACGACCCTGTGCCGTTTATCCTTGCTGACGCCTGCACCGTGAGCCGGCAGCGGGACGTCGAAGAAACGGCGTGCCCGCCAGGTCGAAAGAGGAACGCACTGCCATGACCGCCACCCTCGGCGCGCTGCACGAGCGTCTCGCCGGTGTCGTCCTCGTCGGCCGCGAACTGCCGGAGGTGCTCACCGAGATCGTCCAGATCTCCCGGGCCACCATGCCGGGCGCCGACGCCACCTCCATCACCCTCATCCGTGACGACCGCGCGTTCACCGCCGCCTTCGACGGCCAGATCGCGATGGACGCCGACGAGCTGCAGTACGAGCGCGGGTACGGCCCCTGCCTGGACGCCGGCCGCGCGGGCGAGCTGTTCGTGGTCGACGACATGGCCACCGAGCAGCGGTGGCCGGACTACGCGGTGCACGCCGCCGCGCGGGGGGTCGGGAGCTCGCTGTCGGTCCCGCTGCCCTTCCAGGGCGCGACCATCGGCGCGCTGAACAACTACGCCGTCCGGCCGAACGCCTTCGGGGACGCCGACATCGCCCTGGGGGAGGAGGTCGCCGCCTTCGTCGCGATCGCGGTCGGCAACGCCGAGGCAGCCGCGCGGGCCAGCGACGACGTGCTGAACATGCGCCGGGCGATGGCCTCCCGCGGGGTCATCGAGCAGGCCAAGGGCATCCTGATGGAGCGGTACAAGATCACCGCCGAGCAGGCGTTCACCCTGCTCACCCACGCCTCGCAGCGCAACAACGTCAAGCTGCGCGACGTCGCCGAGGAGCTGACCACCACCGGCGTGCTGGCCGGCGCCTGACCGCGACCCGGCGTCGCGGCCGGCGCGCGGGCGGGGCCAGGATCACCGCATGACACTGCTCCGGTCCGCCCGCGGCGCGGGGCTGCCGTGACCACGACCGACGCGGTCGTGGTGGGGGCCGACCTCGGCACCAGCGGGCTGAAGCTGGCGGCCCTGGACGACGCCGGGCTGGTGGTCGCCGAGAGCGAGGCGGCCTACGACGTCGACCGGCCGCGACCGGGCTGGGCGCAGACCGCGGTCGAGGTCTGGCTGCGCGCCCTGGACGACGCCCGGACCGCGCTGGTCCACCGGCTCGGGGGCCGTCCGGTCGCCGCGCTCGGGCTGTCCGGCCAGATGCACGGCGCGGTGCTGGTCGACGCGGCCGGTGCCGCGCTGGCGCCGGCGCTGCTGTGGCCCGACCAGCGCGCCACGGCAGAGCTGCAGCGGTGGCGGGAGCTCCCCGCCGGTGACCGGGCCGCGCTGGCCAACCCGCTGGCGGCCGGCATGACCGGGCCGCTGCTGGCCTGGCTCGCCGCGCACGAGCCCGGGCTGGTGGCCCGCGCGGCCACGGTGCTGCTGCCCAAGGACGCCGTCCGCGCCGCCCTGGTGCCCGGCGCCGACCCGGCCGTGACCGACCGCAGCGACGCCTCGGCGACCCTGCTGTGGGACGTCCCGCGCGAGCGCTGGTCGGCGGCCGCCACCGCCGCCGCCGGGGTCGACGCGGGGCTGCTTCCGGCGGTCCGGCCGGGGCACGAGGTCGTCGGCACCACCGGGCTGCTCGGCGGGGACACCCCGGTCGTCGTGGGCGGCGCCGACACCCCGCTGGCGCTGCTGGCCGCCGGCACCGGGCGCGGGGTGCAGGTCAACCTCGGGTCCGGCGCGCAGCTGCTGCGGCCCCGGGTGGCACCGGCACCGGCGGCAGACCCCGTCGTCCACTGCTTCGCCGACGCCGAGGACGGCTGGTACGCCATGGCGGCGCTGCAGAACGCCGGCACGGCGTGGTCCTGGGTGGGCGGCGTCCTGGGCCTGGACTGGGCTGGGCTGGCCGGCAGCCTCGCGGCGTCGCCGCTCGGAGCCGGCGGGGTGTCCTTCGCGCCGTTCCTCACCGGGGAGCGCGGCGGCGTGGCCGGCCCGGGGGCGCGGGGCAGCTGGACCGGGCTGTCGGCCGGCACCACCCGCGCCGACCTGGCCCGCGCGGCGCTGGAGGGCGTGGTCTGCGCGGTGGCCGCCGGACTGGACCTGCTCGGGCCGGGGGACGACGAGCTGGTCGTGCTCACCGGCGGCGGTGCCCGGGATCCCGGCGTCCAGCAGCTGCTGGCCGACGTGCTGGGCCGACCGGTGCAGCACGTGCAGGTGCGCAGCGCCTCGGCCGCCGGCGCCGCGGTGCTCGCCGCCCGCGGGGTGGGCCTCGACCTGGTGCCGCAGCGGGTCGGGGACCCGGTGGTCGAGCCCCGGGAGCAGGCCGCGGCGGCCGTCGTCCGGGAGCGGTGGGCCGCGCGGACCTGAGCTCACCGAGCGGAACGACTCGGCGGCTGTCACCGTTGACATCGACGAGCGGGGCCCGTGAGGGGCTCTCCGGAGCATGAGGGGGTGGACGCGTCGTGGCGTCGCTGTTGAACAAGGTCATCCAGTTCGCGAACAGCCCGAAGGGCCAGCAGGTCGTCCGTCAGGCGACGAGCAAGGCCCAGGAGTTCGCCAAGGACCCGAAGAACCGGGCCAAGATCGAGGACGTCCGCCGGCGTCTCCAGGGCGGCCGCGGCACCGGGTCCGGCCCGGTCCGCTGACCCGGTAGCGCTACACCGACGGCGCTCGTCCCTCCCGGGGGGCGAGCGCCGTCAGCACGTCGGGGTGCAGCACGCCGTTGCTGGCCACCGCGCTGCCACCGGCGGGTCCGGCCGTGCCGGAGAGGTCGGTGAACGCCCCGCCGGCCTCGCGCACGATGACGTCGAGGGCGGCCAGGTCCCACAGCGAGACCTCGGGCTCGCAGGCCACGTCGACGGCGCCCTCGGCCACCATCATGTAGCTCCAGAAGTCGCCGTAGGCGCGGGTGCGCCAGACCGACCGGGTGAGGTCGAGGAAGGGCTCCAGGAGGTCGCGCTCCTCCCAGCCCGACAGCGACGAGTACGACAGGCTCGCGTCGGCGAGGTCGCCCACCTCCGACACGGTGCAGCGGGTGGCGTTCTCCAGCCGGCGACCGGTCCAGGCGCCGGTGCCCGCGGCGGCCCACCAGCGCCGGTTGAGCGCGGGGGCCGAGACCAGCCCCACCACCGGGACGTCGCCCTCGAGCAGGGCGATGAGCGTGGCCCACACCGGGACGCCGCGGACGAAGTTCTTCGTCCCGTCGATCGGGTCGATGACCCAGCGACGGTCGCCGCGGCCGGTGCTGCCGAACTCCTCGCCCAGCACGGCGTCCCGGGTGCGGGCGCGGGACAGCGTGATGCGCAGCTGCTCCTCGACCCGGTGGTCGGCGTCGGTGACCGGCGTGAGGTCGGGCTTGGTGTCGACCTTGAGGTCCTGCGCACGGAACCGCTCCAGGCTGATCGCGTCGGCCTGGTCGGCCAGCACGTGCGCCAGGCGCATGTCCTCGTTGTAACCCCGCTGGCCAGCCGTCATGGACCGAACCTATCGGGCGGGGCCGCAGCGGCCCCGCCCGACGACGGCGACGAGCTGGAACGGGCTCCTCGTTCAGTCCTTGAAGACGGCCTTGCTGACGGCTGCGGGGGTGTCGTACTCCTGGTCGTCGATGCCCTTCAGGGCCTCGAGGACGTCGTCGCCACCGCCCTGGGACTCGGCGTGCTTGACCACGTCGTCCCGCTTGGCGGGGTACTCGATGCCGGACAGGGCCTTCTGGATGTCGATCGGGCTCACCATGCCCGCCGTCCTACCCCGCAGCGGGCCTGCCGACCCTCCGTGCCCGGCCCGGATACCGTCGTGTCATGGAGGCCGGGACGATCGTCGGGCTGCTGGCCGATCCGGTGCGGCTGAAGGTGGTGGCCGCCCTCGCGCTGGGCGCGACCACGATCTCCGACGTCGCCGCGGCCACCGACCTGTCGCTGAAGGACGTCGCCCTCGCCGCCCGCCGGCTCGCCCGGGCGGGACTGGTGCACCGCGACGGGCACACGCTGCTGCTGCACACCGAGCGCTTCGGCGAGGCCGCCCGGGCGGCCGCGGCCAGCGCGCCGGCCCCCGAGCCGCTGTCGGAGGACCCCGGCCAGGACGCCGTGCTGCGGGCCTTCGTCCGCGAGGGCCGGCTGGTGTCGGTCCCCGCCCAGCGGGCCAAGCGGCTGGTCGTGCTCGAGCACCTGGTGCACGTCTTCGAGCCCGGCGTCCGCTACCCCGAGCGCGAGGTCAACGCGCTGCTCGCCGCCTGGCACCCCGACGTCGCGGCGCTGCGCCGGTACCTGGTGGACGAGGGGCTGCTCAGCCGGGACGCCGGCGTCTACTGGCGCAGCGGTGGGTACGTGGCGGTCTGATGCGCCGGCAGGTGTTCGCCTTCTCCGGCGTGCTGGAGCCCCGGCCGGGCGAGCGCGGCAACCGCCCGCTGCTGGAGCACCTGCTCGCCCTCGGCGCGGCCCGCCGCGCGGAGCCCGGGCCGGTGCGGCTGTGCTACCTGCCCACGGCGGTCGGCGACGACCCGGCCGCGGTCTCGGCCTACGAGCGCGTGCTGGGCGGCCGGGAGGACGTCGTCCTCAGCGTGCTGGCGCTGTTCCCGCGGCCGAGCCTGCCCGACCTGCGGACCCACCTGCTGACCCAGGACGTCGTCCTCGTCGAGGGCGGCAGCGTGGTCAACCTGATGGCGGTGTGGCGGGCGCACGGGCTCACCACGCTGCTGCGCGAGTGCTGGGAGGCCGGCGTCGTGCTGGCCGGCCCGAGCGCGGGCAGCCTGTGCTGGCACGTGGGCGGCCCCACCGACGCGTGGTCGGAGCGGCTGGCCCCCTTCACCGAGGGCCTCGGGCTGGTCCCGCACAGCAACGCGGTGCACGACGACCTCACCGACCTGCCCCGGCGCGCGGCCTACCGGCAGATGGTGGCCGCGGGGGAGCTGCCCGGCGGCTACGCCACCGAGGACGGCGTCGGCCTGTACTACCTGGGCACCGCACTGGCCGAGACGGTCACCGCCCGCCGCGGCGCCCGCGCCTGGCGCGTCGACCCCGACGGCGAGGGCGGCTTCCTCGAACGCCCTCTGGTCCCCAGACAGCTCTGACGGCCCCCTCGCAGGGTCCCGCCGCGAGCGGAGCGAGTGGTGGGGGGCGAGACGAAGGACCCCCTCTCCCCCCACGCCTCGCCAGCTCGGCGCGGGCCCCGTCGGCCTCCCTGCAGGGGCCCGCCGCGAGCTTGCGAGTGGTGGGGGGCAGGGGGGTCCTTCTTCAGTGACCGGGGGTGAGCTGGCCGACGGCGGCGAGCAGGCGGCGGAAGCTGGCCAGGCGCTCGCGGCGGGCCGGCGGGCCGGCGGCGGCCCACGGGTCGAGGGCGCAGCCGGGGTCCTCGGGGGTGTGCCCGCACATCGGCGGGCAGTCGGTCGAGGCCTCGGCCAGGTCGTCGAAGGCGGCCAGCACGTCCCCGGCGGTGACGTGCGCCAGGCCGAAGGAGCGGATCCCGGGGGTGTCGATGAGCGTGCCGCCGCCGGGCAGGTCCAGCAGCACCGCCGAGGACGACGTGTGCCGGCCCTTGCCGATCTTGCTGACGTCGCCGGTGGCCCGGAAGGCGCCGGGCACCAGCCGGTTGAACAGGGTGGACTTGCCCACCCCGGACTGCCCGACCAGCACGCTCGTCTTGTCCCGCAGGCGCGCGACGAGGTCCTCCAGCGGGGCCTCGGGGGACATCGGCACCGCGTCGACGTCCAGGCCGGCGTAGCGGTCCAGCAGCGGCTGGGCGCTGGCCAGGTCGTTCTTGGTGAGCACCAGCAGCGGGGTGAGCCCACCGGCGTAGGCGGCGACCAGGCACCGGTCGAGGAAGCCCAGCGCGGGCTCCGGGTCGGCGATCGAGGTGACCACCACCAGCTGGTCGGCGTTGGCGACCACGATGCGCTCGGTCGGGTCGGTGTCGTCGGCGGTGCGGCGCAGCGAGGTGACCCGGTCGGCGATGGTGACGATGCGCGCCAGGCTGTCGGTGCGGCCGGAGGTGTCACCGACCAGGCGCACCCGGTCGCCGACCACCACGCCGTGCTTGCCCAGCTCCCGGGCGCGCATGGCGGTCACCTCGACCGGGGTGCCCTCGGGGCCCTGCACGCGCACGGTCATCCGGCCGCGGTCGACGGCGACCACCAGCCCGGGCACGGCCTCCTCGTGCGCCGGCCGGGTGCGGGTGCGCGGGCGGGAGCCGTGCCGGGACGCCCGGACGCGGACGTCGTCCTCGTCGGACCGGCTGTCCATCCGCCGCCCGCTCACGCGGCTGCTCCCAGCAGGGCGGCCCAGCGGTCGGTGAAGTCGGGCAGCGTCTTGGCCACCGCCCCGGGGTCGCTGACCTCGACCCCCTCGATCGCCAGCCCGAGCAGCGCCGCCGCGTGCACCATCCGGTGGTCGGCGTAGGAGTCCAGCCGGGCCGCCCGCCGCGGTCCCGGGGTGACGACCAGCCCGTCGGGCAGCTGCTCGACCCGGGCGCCGACGGCGGTGAGCACCTCGTCCAGGGCCTGCAGCCGGTCGGTCTCGTGGCCGCGCAGGTGGGCGATGCCGGTCAGCCGGGAGGGCCCGTCGGCCAGCGCGCACAGCGCGGCGAGGACCGGGGTCAGCTCACCGACCTCGCCGAGGTCGGCGTCCAGCGGTGCGATCCGCCTCCCTCCGGTCACCTGCAGGCCGAGGTCCGTGCGGACGACGTCGGCGCCCATCGCGGTGAGCAGCCGGTCCAGCTGGGCGCCGGGCTGGGTGGTGTCGGTGGGCCAGTCGCGCACGGTGACCCGGCCGCCGGTGACCAGCGCCGCGCCGAGGAACGGGGCGGCGTTGGACAGGTCGGGCTCGACCACCCGGTCCAGCGGTGCGATCGGTCCGGGGGCGACCCGCCAGCCGCCGTCGGTGGCGGTGACCTGCACCCCGTGCTCGGCCAGCGTGCGCACGGTCATCTGCACATGGGGGAGCGAGGGCAGGCTGCCGGCGACGGTGAGGTCGACGCCCTCGTCGTAGCGGGCGGCGGCCAGCAGCAGGCCGGAGACCACCTGGCTGGAGTCGCTGGCGTCGACCGTGACCGGGCCGCCGCGCACCGCCCCGGTGCCGTGCACGGTGAACGGCGCCCGGCCGCGGCCGTCGTCGTCGATGCGGACGCCGAGGTCGCGCAGGCCGGTGATCAGCCCGGCGTTCGGCCGGTCCCGCAGCCGTGGGTCGCCGTCCAGCCGGACCGGGCCGGTCGCCAGCGCGGCCACCGGGGGCAGGAAGCGCAGCACGGTGCCGGCCAGCCCGGCGTCGACCTCGGCCGGGCCGCGCAGCTCACCGGGGGTGACCAGCCAGTCCTCGCCGTCCTCGGCGACCCCGACACCGAGCGCGCGGAGGCCGGCGGCCATCAGGTCGGTGTCGCGGGCCCGCAGCGGGCGGAGCAGCCGGCTCGGCCCGGCGGCGACCGCGGCCAGCACCAGGGCGCGGGCGGTGAGCGACTTGGAGCCGGGCAGGGCGACGACCGCGTCCACCGGGGTGCGGCGCGACGGGGGTGCCCAGACCTCGACCATGACGGTCATCCTGCCCTGCCCGGCTCGCCGAGGAGCGCGGCGACCACGGCGGCCACCCGCCGCTGCCGGGTGGCCTCGGCCTTCGCGCCCTCGACCGCCAGCACGTGCCGGCGCTGGGCGCTGTAGGACAGTGCGGTGAAGCGGGCCCGGGCGGCCGGCTCGGCGTCCAGGGCCGCGGCGAGGTCGGCGGGCACCTCGACCGCCCGCGGGGCCTCGTCGAGCTCGACGTCGACCTCGACGGGGTCGCCGGCCGCCAGCCCCGCCGCCGTCCGGTTCTCGGCGCTCAGCGGCAGGAGGAACCTCCCGCCCATCGAGGCGATCGTGCTCCGGTAGGTGTGTCCGCCCACGGTCACCGTGACCGCTGGCCTCCTCCCGGCGCCGAGCGCCTCGACGACCTCGGCGGGGACGGCCATGCCGGTGGCGGTCTTCCCGCCCAGCTCGACGGTCGTGGAGAACCTCATGGCCGCAGAGGATGGCACCTCCCCGGCGTCCCCGGCAGCGCCCGGACCGCTCCCGTCGGTGCCCGCACCTACGCTCGCAGCGGGCCACCTGCACCGGGGCGGTCCGGGGAGGAGCCGTCATGTGTGGTCGGTACGCCGCCAGCCGCCGTCCGGAGGACCTGGTGGTCGAGTTCGAGGCGGTCGCCGCCGAGGGGCAGGCGCCGCTGCCGGCCGACCACAACGTGGCGCCCACCAAGAGCGTGTACGTGGTCCGGCACGCGCGGGAGCGGGACGCCGAGGGGGCGCTCACCGGCGGTGGGCACCGCGAGCTGCGGGTCGTGCGCTGGGGCCTGGTGCCCTCCTGGGCCAAGGACGCCTCGATCGGCAACCGGATGCTCAACGCCCGGGTCGAGTCGCTGACCGAGAAGCCCGCCTTCCGCACCGCCGCGGCCAGCCGCCGCTGCCTGGTCCCGGCCGACGGCTGGTACGAGTGGGCGCCCCGGCAGGACGCCCCGGGCAAGCAGCCGTACTTCGTGACGCCGCAGGACGGCAGCGGACTGGCCTTCGCCGGCCTCTGGGAGGTCTGGGGCCGCGGGGAGGACCGGTTGTACACCTGCACCGTGGTGACCGCCCCCGCCGTGGGCGCGCTGGCCGAGGTGCACCCGCGGATGCCGCTGGTGCTGCCCCGCGACCGGTGGGCGGACTGGCTCGACCCCGCCCGGCAGGACGTCACGGAGGTGGCGGCACCGACGCCACCGGAGTACGTCGAACGGCTGGAGATCCGGCCGGTGGGTGCCGCCGTGGGCAACGTGGCGAACAACGGGCCGCAGCTCACCGCCCGCCAGGAGCAGGTCAGCGAGCCGGCCGACCAGCCGGCTCTCTTCTGACCGTGGCGAGCACGACACCGCCGGACGCGCCCACTGCCTCCCGGGCGCTGCCGGACTGGATCGCCGCCGTGGTCACCTTCCTGTCCTCGGGCGCGGTGCTGGTGCTCGAGGTGGTGGGGCTGCGGCTGATCGCCCCCTACGTCGGCATCACCCTGCAGACCAACACCGCGATCATCGGGTTCGCGCTGGCCGCCATCGCGATCGGCGCCTGGGCCGGCGGTGCCGCGGCCGACCGCACCGACCCGCGCCGGCTGATCGCCCCGCTGCTGGTCGCCGGTGGCGCGCTGGTGGTCGCGGTCCTGCCGCTGGTGCGGTTCGCCGGCGAGCTGCTCACCGGCGCCGCGGCGGGCAACGTCCTGCTGCTGGCCGCGGTCGCGGTCGTCGTCCCGGCGGCGCTGCTGTCGGCCGTGCCGCCGATGGTGGTGGCCCTGCAGCTGGGCAGCCTCGCCGAGACCGGGTCGGTGGTCGGCCGGCTGTCGGGCATCGGCACCCTCGGCGGCATCGTGGCCACGTTCGCGACCGGCTTCCTGCTGGTCGCGGTGCTGCCCAGCAGCGTGATCCTGGTCGGCACCGGGATCCTGGTGGTGCTGGTCGGGCTGGCCCTGGCGGTGCTGCTGCGCCGCAGCGCGCCCGGGGTCACCGCGCGGCTGCCGGTCGGCCTGCTCGTGCTGGCGGTGGCCATGCCGCTGCTGGCCGCGGTCGCCCCGACCCCGTGCGAGCGGGAGACCTCCTACCACTGCGCGCGGGTGGTGGCCGACCCCGAGCGCGACAGCGGCCGGGTGCTGGTGCTGGACACCCTCCGTCACTCCTACGTCGACCTCGCCGACCCGACGTACCTGGAGTTCGAGTACGTCCAGGCCATCGCCTCGGTCACCGACGCGACGGCTCCAGCGGGCGCCCCGCTGTCGGCGCTGCACGTCGGTGGCGGCGGCGCGACGCTGCCGCGGTACCTGGCCGAGGTGCGGCCGGGCACGGTCAGCCGGGTGCTGGAGGTCGACCCCGGGGTCGTCGAGGTCGACGAGCAGGAGCTGGGGCTGCGCACCTCACCCGAGCTGGAGGTGTCGGTCGGTGACGCCCGGGTGGCGTTGGGGTCCGAGCCGGCCGGGGCGCGCGACCTGGTGGTGGGCGATGCCTTCGGTGGCCTCTCGGTGCCGTGGCAGCTGACCACCTCCGAGGCGCTGGAGCTGGTCGACCGGACGCTCGCCGACGACGGCGTCTACGCGGTCAACCTCATCGACCACCCGCCGCTGGACTTCGTGCGCGCCGAGCTCGCCACCCTGCGGTCGGTGTTCCCCGAGGTGCTGCTGCTGGCGCGGGCACCGGTGCTGGCCGGGGAGGACGGCGGCAACGTCGTCGCCGTGGCGTCCCGGCGCCCGCTGCCCGCCGACTCGATCGCCGCGGCGATGGCTGACCGCGGGCTGGCCTGGCAGGTCGCTGCGGGGGAGGAGCTGACCGCGTTCGTCGGGGACGCCGGCGTCCTCACCGACGACTTCGCCCCGGTCGACCAGCTGCTCACCCCCTACGCCAGCGCTGCGGGCTGACCGGGGGCCTGCGTCGCCTGCCCGACTCCCTGACACCGCCAGGACGGGGCAGCTGCGTCCCGCGGTGGTTCAGCGGGCGATCGGGGCGGTGCGGGCGCGGGTGAGCCGGACCAGGTCGGCCGGGGCCAGCTCCACCTGCAGGCCGCGGCGGCCGGCGCTGACCAGCACGGTCTCCAGCGCCAGCGCGCTGTCGTCGACCACGGTGGGCAGCGCCTTGCGCTGTCCCAACGGGCTGATCCCGCCGCGCACGTAGCCGGTGGCCCGCTCGGCGTCGGCGGGCTCGGCCATCGCCGCCTTCCGCCCGCCCGCCGCGGCGGCGAACGCCTTGAGGTCCAGCGACCCGCTCACCGGCACGACGGCGACGGTGAGCGCGCCGTCGACCCGGGTCACCAGGGTCTTGAACACCCGCGCCGGGTCGACGCCCAGCGCTGCGGCGGCCACCTCCCCGTAGCCGTGCCCGTCGGCGCCGTCGGCCGGGTCGTACTCGTGCACGGAGCAGGTCACCCCGGCCTTCTCCAACGCCCGTACCGCAGGTGTCGCCGCCACGGCGCAGCAGCCTAGGACCCCGGCCGGGGCGGGTGGGACACGAACCGGCCGGATCGGGGAATCGACCCCGGGCAGGTGCCGTTGCACCGACCGTGAGCAGCACAGTCCCGGGCGCACCGGCGCGCACAGCGCGCGGGTCGGCACCCGTCCGCCGTCCCCCCGGCCGACCCGGCCGCACCCGGCTAGGATCGACCGACGTGGTCGTCCGTTCCCGGGCGCCGCAGAGAGGACGGTCGGTGCCTGACGAGCCCGCAGTCGACAGCCCCGCCACCACGGCGGCGCTGACCGAGCAGACCCCCGAGCCGACGCCCGAGGCGCGCGCGGACGGCAGCCGCAGCGAGCTCGCCGAGACCCGCGCCCAGCGCGACGCCCGGTTCGAGCGCGACGCGCTGCCCTACCTGGACCAGCTCTACCCGGCGGCGCTGCGGATGACCCGCAACCCCTCCGACGCCGAGGACCTGGTGCAGGAGACGTTCGTCAAGGCCTACTCCGCGTTCCACCAGTTCGCCGAGGGCACGAACCTCAAGGCCTGGCTGTACCGGATCCTGACGAACACCTACATCAACAGCTACCGCAAGAAGCAGCGCCAGCCGCAGCAGTACCCCACCGAGCAGGTGCAGGACTGGCAGCTGTACGCCGCGGAGGAGCACACCTCCAGCGGGCTGCGGTCGGCGGAGATCGAGGCGCTGGACCACCTGCCCGACTCCGACATCAAGGAGGCCCTCCAGCAGCTGCCGGAGGACTTCCGCCTGGCGGTCTACCTCGCCGACGTCGAGGGGTTCGCCTACAAGGAGATCGCCGAGATCATGGGCACGCCCATCGGCACGGTGATGTCCCGCCTGCACCGCGGTCGTCGCGGTCTGCAGAAGCTGCTGGCCGACTACGCCCGGGAGCGCGGCTTCGTCCGTGCCGGGGCTGCGGAAGAGGCGACGCACTGATGGGCAACGACGCTCACGACCTGCACGCGGACGGCGAGATCACCTCGTGTGACGACGTCCTGTCCCACGTCTTCGAGTTCCTGGACAACGAGACCCAGCCCGAGCGCCGGGCGGTCATCGCCGAGCACCTCGAGGACTGCTCGCCGTGCCTGCGGCAGTTCGGCATCGAGCAGGAGTTCAAGGCGCTGGTGCGGCGTCGCTGCGGCGGCGACCCGACGCCGGTGGGCCTGCGCGACCGGATCAAGGTCCAGCTGACCACCGTCTCCGTCGACGAGGACGGCACCCAGGTGCGGGTCGAGCAGACCAGCATCGAGACCTTCACGATCCCGGCGGAGCACCCGACCGCCTGAGCCGAGCACACCTGAGCCCCCCTGCTCCACCGCCGATGGCGGGTCGGTGCAGGGGGGCTCGTGCGTTCAGGCGTTGGGGCGCTTGCCGTGGTTGGCGCCGCTCTTCTTGCGGGCGCGCCGCTTGCGTCCACGCTTGGACATCGCTGCCCTCCTCTCCTCAGTCGCCCGCGGACCCTCCGGCCCGGGAGCTGATCGACGGCCGCTGGAGGCGCTCGCGCGCCCCGGCAACGGCCCGGTTGACCTGCCAAGGGTCTCACGGGTGGGTCGGTCGCCCGGCGGTGGTGCGCCGGGGCCGGTGCCCCCGCTGCCCGTGCCGCCGCGCCCCCGTCCGGGCGGCTGGGGGAGGATGACGGGCGTCGGTGGGGAAGAGGGGGACGACGTGGTCCAGGCAGTCGAGAGCGTGCTGGTGGCCGGCCGGGGGCCGATGGCCTGTGCGGTGATCCGCGCCTGTGGGCGGCTGGGTGTGAAGGCCGTGGCCGTCTACTCCGAGCCCGAGCGGGACGCCCGGCACGTGCGGCTGGCCGACGAGTCGGTCCTGCTGGGGCCCGCGCCGGCCACCGAGTCCTACCTCGACGTCCGCCGGCTGGTCGAGGCCGCCCGGCGCACCCGCGTGGACGCCGTCCTGCCGGTGCCGCCCGCGCTGGCCGGCAGTGCCCGCCTGGCGGCCGCGGTGGCCGACGCCGGGCTCACCTGGGTCGGCCCGCCCGCCGACGTCCTGGAGCGGCTCGGTGGGGACGGCGTGGAGCCGGCCAGCGAGCGCGGGTTCCTCGCCTGGGTGACCGCCGCCGGGCTGCACCACGTCACCCCGGTGCTGCGGGACCGCGCCGGCGGCACCCCGCGGGTCTCCTGGACCCCCACCGACGGGCTCGGGCCGCTGCCGGCGGCCGCCCGGCGGCTGCCCGAGATCGGCTGGCGCGGGCTGGTCACCGTGGGCATCGACCCCGACGGCGAGCTGGCCGAGGTCGCGGCCGGCTTCTCCCTGGACATGGCGGTGCTGGAGCGCGCCCACGGCGTCGACGCCGTGGAGCTGGCGCTGCGCAGCGCCTCCGGCCGGCCCGGTGAGCCGACGGTCCTGCCGGGCACCCCGCGGGCCGCCGTCGCCGTGCAGCTGCGGTCCACCCTCCCGCCCGGCACGGCCGGGCGGGTCACCGGGCGGCTGCCCGACATCCGCGCCCGCGTCGGACGCCGTCCGCTGCTGGGCCCCGAGGTCGTCGCCGACAGCGGCTACGAGCCCGGTGACCGGCTCGACGGCTGGTACGACGCCCTGCTGGCCACCGTGAGCGCCGCGGGACCGAGTCCCGCCCGGGCGGCGAGCGCGGCCACCGACGTGCTCACCGGCCTGCCGGAGACCGGCGTCCCGCACGACGGGGCAGCGGTCTGCGGTGTCCTGCACCGGATCGCCGGTGCGCTCGTGCCCGACGGCTGCTGACGGCCGCCCCGCGCGGGGCCGGACGTGTCCGGTGCGGGGTGCGTGCTTTCATGTGCACTCCGCCGGCCCCGGCGGGTCGAGGCGCGGAGGAGGCAACCGGTGGCGGTCGAGGAGATCCACGCCGAGATGGTCTCCAGCGTGGTGACGGTGCTCGTGGCTCCCGGCACCGAGGTCGCCGCAGGCGACACGCTGGTGATCCTCGAGTCGATGAAGATGGAGATCCCGGTGCTCACCGAGCGGGCCGGCACCATCGCGGAGCTGCACGTCACCGAGGGCGAGGTCCTCCAGGAGGGCGACCTCATCGCCACCGTCCAGCACTGAGGAAGGACCCCGTTCCCCTCACCCCTCGCAGGCTCGGGGTGAGCCTCCGAACGGGGCCTGACTGCAGCAGGACAACGGGAACTTCCGACTAGAGCGCCAGGGCGTAGACGCGGAGGTCGACACCGGGGCGCGGGGCCCAGTCCCGCTCCGGGAGCCGCTGGAAGCCCAGCCGCTCGTACAGCCGGTGCGCGGCGGTCATCCGCTCCCCGGTCGACAGCACCATCCACGCCAGGCCCGCGGCGCGGGCACGGTCCAGGCAGGTGCGCACCAGCGCCTCACCCACACCCCGGCCCCGCACGTCGGCGTCCACGGCCAGCATCCGGAACGCCGCCTCGTCCGGCGACCGGGTGACCTCGCCGAAGTCCCCGGCCAGCACCAGCGCCACGCTGCCCACGATCCGCCCGGTCGCGTCCCGGGCGACCAGCAGCTCCGCGCGGTCGGCCCGGCCGGCCACGTCGGCGAGCTGGGGCACGTACTCGGGGGAGACCAGGTCCTCGCCCTCGTAGACGCCCACGGTGAGCTCGGCGATGCGCGGGAAGTCCGCCGGGACGGCGTGGTCGATCGTCAACACCAGCGCAGGGTAGGAGCCGTTCCCGGCCTCGTCGCAGGGGCCCGCCCGATCCTGCGAGGGGAGGAGGGCGAGGAAGTCCCTCCCGTAGGCTCTCCGGCACCATGAGCAGCCTGTCGGAACGTCTCACCCGCGGGTCGGCGAGCCCGTCGCAGGTCGACCACGCGCGCCGGCTGGTGGCCGACTGGCAGCTGCTGGCCGACCTGGCCTTCGCCGACCTCACGCTCTGGGTGCCGCTGGCCAGCGGCGCCTGGTGGTGCGTGGCCCAGGTGCGGCCGCTGACGGCGCCCACCAGCCAGCCGGAGGACCTCATCGGCAGCGAGGTCACCGGCCCCGTGGCCGAGTCGCTGCTGCTGGCCCAGCGCGAGGGCCGGCCGATCACCGAGGGCGACCCCGACTGGTCGGGCACCTTCCCCCGGCGGCGTGAGGTCATCCCGGTCCGGCACGACGGTGCGGTGGTCGCGGTCCTGGCCAAGGACACCAACCTGGCCGCGACCCGGTCGCCGTCGGCGCTCGAGCTCACCTACCTCGACATCGCCGCCGACCTGTCGCTGATGGTCGCCGCCGGCACGTTCCCGCCACGCATGCTCGAGGACGCGGAGATGAGCCCGCGGGTGGGCGACGGGCTGGTCCGGCTCGACGCCGCGGGGACGGTCGTCTACGCCAGCCCCAACGCGCTGTCGGCCTACCGCCGGATGGGGGTCACCGGCGACGTCGTGGGCTCCGGCCTCGGTGAGGTGACCCGGGCGGTGTCGGCTGAGCAGGTGGCGGGGGAGGCGGTGGCGGCCAGCATCGCCGCCGCGGTCGCCGGGCGCTTCCCCGACCCGATGGACGTCGAGAACGACGCCGCCACGATGCTGGTCCGCGCGCTGCCGCTGCAGGCCCCCGGTGGCGAGGCCGGTGCGCTGGTGCTGGTGCGCGACGTGACCGACGTGCGCCGGCGCGACCGGGCGCTGATGACCAAGGACGCCACCATCCGGGAGATCCACCACCGGGTGAAGAACAACCTGCAGACGGTCGCGGCGCTGCTGCGGCTGCAGGCCCGCCGGATGACCGAGCCCGCCGCCCGGGCCGCGCTGGAGGAGTCGGTGCGCCGGGTGGCCTCGATCGCCGTCGTGCACGAGACGCTGGCCGGCAGCCGCGAGGACGTCGTGGACGTCGACGACGTGCTGGACCAGGTGCTGCCGATGCTCGGCGACGTGACGGCGGTCGGCCGCCCGGCCCGGTTCACCCGCAGCGGCGCGTTCGGCGAGCTGTCGGCGGCGGTGGCGACCCCGCTGGTGATGGCGGTGACCGAGCTGTTGCAGAACGCCGCCCTGCACGCCTTCCCCGAGGGGGAGCCGGGCACGATCCTGCTGGGCGCCGAGCGGGACGGCGACGACCTGGTCGTCCGGGTGCACGACGACGGCCGGGGGCTGCCCGCGGGCTTCGACCCGGCCGCCAGCACGGGCCTGGGCCTGCAGATCGTGCGGACGCTGGTCACCAGCGAGCTGCACGGCTCGCTGGAGATGGGCCCACCGGCCAGCGGACCGGGCACCGAGGCCGTCCTCACCCTCCCCGGCGCCGGACGACCCCGCCACTGACGCAGCAAGGGCCGCACCCCGAGGGGTGCGGCCCTTGCTGTCGGTCCCTTCCCGGCCCCGCCACGCGCGGAGCGTGTGGCGGGGAGGAGGGGGTCCTTCGTCAGGCGGTGCGGACGCGGGTGCGGGCGGTGCGGCGCTTGAGGGCGCGGCGCTCGTCCTCGGAGAGGCCGCCCCAGACGCCGGAGTCCTGTCCGGAGGTGAGCGCCCACTCGAGGCACGACTCGACGACCGGGCAGCGACGGCACACCGCCTTGGCCTGCTCGATCTGAACGACCGCAGGGCCCGTCGTCCCGATCGGGAAGAAGAGCTCCGGGTCCTCGTCCCGGCAGAGCGCGCGGTGGCGCCAGTCCATGGCGGTGTACTCCTCGGTATCGTCGGGTGTCGGTCGCCGGTCCACAGACCGCCCCCGCAGGTCAGCGCACCGGGATCTCGGTGCGTTGAACGGCGACCGCCCGCCTCGTTACGGGCAGGTTGCTTGTGTGTGATGCTTTCACGCGACGACGCACTGTCAAGCAGTTGACGGCGTTCGCGAGTGCTCGTGAGGAAGCTCACCACGGCTCCGCAGACCTCGCCACTCGTCCGGCGGGGACGTCCACGTCAGCTGCGTCACCACCACGGTGGGCGCCAGGTCACAGCGGTCAGACGACGACGCGCAGCGCCTCCGGCACCGAGCGCAGCCGCAGTCCGGTGGTGGTGCCCAGGTGGTCGCCGTCGAGCTGCCAGCCCTGCGGCCGGGTGGCCGACAGCGTGAGCTCCGGCAGGTCGTGCCAGCGGTGCACGCCGCGGCCCCGGGCGTCCGGCTGCGCGGCCATGGTCTGCCGCAGGTGGTGCAGCATCCGCACGATGCCCACCCGGCCCATGGCGAAGACGTCCAGGCCCGTGTCGAAGGAGGCCTCGGGGCTGGGCACGATCGGCCGGGCGCCCAGGTAGGTCCACGGGCTCACGTTGGACACCAGTGCCAGGAAGAGCCCGTCGACCGGCGCCCGGCCGGGCAGCTCCAGCGTCACCGGCGGACGGCGCCGGTCGCGGCCCAGCAGGAACGCGTCGACCCCCGAGCGGACGTACAGCGCGCCGGATGAACGCCGTCCCCGCGCGCGCTGGGCCTCGACCCGGGAGATGACGTCGGCGTCGAAGCCGAGGCCGGCGGCGAAGACGAACCAGCGCGGGTCGGTCCAGCCCGCGTCGTCGGTGCCCACGGCGGGGGCTGCGGGGGAGGTGCGTGCGGACGCGGTGCCGAGCGAGACCAGCCGGGTGCGCCCGGCGCGCAGCGAGTCGAGTATCTCGCCGGTCGCCTCGACCGGGTCGCGGGAGCGCCCCAGCGCCCGGGCGAAGACGTTGGTCGACCCGCCGGGGACGACGGCCAGCATCGGCACCCGTGGCCCCGGGCCGGCCGCGAGCAGTCCGTTGGCCGCCTCGTTGACGGTGCCGTCCCCGCCGAGGGTCACCACGACGTCGATCCCGTCGGTGGTCGCCTGGGCGGCGAGCTCGCGGGCGTGGCCGCGACGCTCGGTCTCCACGACCTCGACCTGCAGTTCGCTGGACAGTGCGCGGACCAGGACGTCGCGCACCTTGCGGGTGGTGGTCGTGGCCGCCGGGTTCGCCACCAGCAGCGCACGCATGGCGTCCAACCTATCCAGCGCCGGGACCCACCCCCTCGGCGCCTCCCGGAGGGGCGTGCCGCTCCGGCCGCCCGGCGTAACCTCGGCGTCGTGCCAGGTCAGGAGCGAGACCTCCCCGGACGTCGCCGGCCGCGCGCCGAGGGCCTCCTCGGCGGAGCCGCCGAGCCCACCGCCCCCCGCCCCGCGAGGCCGGCGGCCGAGGTGCCCCCCTCGGTCCGGCGGGCCGCGCTCGTCGTGGCCGTCGAGGCCGCCGCGCTGACCGGGCTGGCGGCGGTGCTGCTCGTGTTCTCGGTGACCCGCACCCCGGACAGCCTGGGTCGCGCGCTGGCCGAGGTCGTGTTCGTCGGCCTGGCCGCGGCCGTGCTCACCGCCGGCGCGCTGGGCCTGTGGCGGCTGGCAGCCTGGGCCCGCGGCCCGGTGGTGGCCCTGCAGATCTTCCTGGGCATCTTCGGTTACACGTCGGCGTTCCAGGCAGACCGGCCGCTGATCGGCGTCCCGGTCCTGGCCCTGGTGGGCGTCGTCCTGTACCTGCTCGCCACCCCCGAGGCCCGGCTGGCCTACTCGGACGTCTGACGAAGGACCCCGCTGCCCCCCACCACTCGCGAGCTCGCGGCGGGGCCCTGCAGCGGGGCCGTCAGATCAGGTCGATGACCTCGGCGATCGAGGGCATGATCCGGCTGGGGCGGAACGGGAAGCGGCTGACGTCCTCGGCCCTGGTGGAGCCGGTGAGCACCAGCACGGTGTCCAGCCCGGCCTCGATGCCGGCCACGACGTCGGTGTCCATCCGGTCGCCGACCATGGTGGTCGACTCCGAGTGGGCCTCGATCCGGTTCATGGCGCTGCGGAACATCATCGGGTTGGGCTTGCCGACGAAGTAGGGCTCGGCACCGGTGGCCTTGGTGATCATCGCGGCGACCGAGCCGGTGGCCGGCAGCGGGCCCTCCGGCGAGGGGCCGGTGACGTCGGGGTTGGTGGCGATGAAGCGGGCGCCGGCGCCGACGAGCCGGATCGCCTGGGTGATGGCCTCGAAGGAGTAGGTGCGGGTCTCCCCGAGGACGACGTAGTCCGGCGCGGTGTCGGTGAGGGTGTAGCCGGCCTCGTGCAGCGCCGTGGTCAGCCCGGCCTCGCCGATGACGTAGGCCGAGCCGCCGGGCAGCTGGGAGGCCAGGAAGTCCGCCGTGGCCAGCGCGGAGGTCCAGATGGACTCCTCGGGCACGGTCAGGCCGCTGCGCGCCAGCCGGGCGGAGAGGTCCCGCGGGGTGAAGATCGAGTTGTTGGTCAGCACCAGGAAGCGGCGCTGGCGCTCGACCAGCCGGGCGAGGAAGTCCGCGGCGCCGGGCAGGGCGTTGCCCTCGTGCACCAGCACGCCGTCCATGTCGGTCAGCCAGCACTGGGACTCGCCGCGTTCGATGCTCACGCCGTTCTCCTCCGGGTCAGGGGTGGGTCACCGTCGGTCGGCGGCGAACCGGGTCAGTGCGTCGTCGGTCAGCCGGAAGACCGACCACCCGTCCATCGGCAGGGCGCCGGCTGCTCTGTAGAACTCGATCGACGGCGTGTTCCAGTCCAGCACCGACCACTCCAGCCGGGCGAACCCGCGGTCGACGCACTCCGCGGCCAGGGTGCGCAGCAGTTCCCGGCCCAGGCCCGTGCCGCGGTGCGCGGGGGAGACGAACAGGTCCTCGAGGTGGATGCCGTGGGTGCCGCGCCAGGTGGAGAAGGTGAGGAACCACAGCGCGAACCCGGCGACCTCGCCGTCGGGGGTCTCGGCGACGTGGCCGAACAGCGCGGGGGAGTCGCCGAACAGCGCGGTGTGCAGCTGCCCGTCGGTCATCAGCGCCTCGTGCTCGGCCCGCTCGTAGGCGGCAAGCTCGCGCACGAGCCGGCACACCGCCGGGACGTCGTCCGGGCGGACCGGCCGGACGCTCACGACAGCAGCTCCCTGACCCGGCTGGGCACCAGCCGGGTCAGCGGGCTCAGCAGCGGGATGACCAGCGGGGAGAGCAGGTAGCTGTAGGCCACCACGCAGCAGGCGACGGTGGGCACCACGACCAGCCCGACGACGACGACCAACAGGGTGAGCACCAGCCCGTAGGGGCGGCCGCTCTTGGGGCTGACCAGCGACCGGAACGAGCGGTATCGGACGTTGCTGATCATCAGCAGCGCCGGCAGCAGGACGACGATCAGCACCCACAGCCGGTCGCGGCCCTGCATGAGGTCGGCGAAGGCGTAGACGCTGGCCAGCACCACTCCGGCGGCGCCGGGGGAGGGCAGCCCGGTGAAGTACCGCTTGTCGGCCGTCGGGTCGATGGTGGTGTTGAACCGGGCCAGCCGGATCGCGGCGCAGGCGACCCACAGGAAGCAGGCGATCCAGCCGAGGGCGTCGAGCTCGTCGCGGCCGTCGGAGAACAGCGCGAACACCAGCAGCGCCGGGGCCAGGCCGAAGGAGACCAGGTCGGCGAGGGAGTCGAACTGCAGCCCGAAGGGGGAGACGGCGCCGACCAGCCGGGCCACCGCGCCGTCGGCGATGTCGAAGACGACCGACAGCGCGATGAGCGCGCACGCCAGCCGGTACTCCCCGCGGAAGGCGACCAGGATCGCGCCGAACCCGCACATCATGTTGGCGAGGGTGAAGAGGCTGGGCAGCCACGAGCGCGCCCGCCGCCGCCCGCCGCGCACCGACCCGCGGACGAACTCGACCGTGGTCGTGCGCCTGCCCGGCATCTCCCCGCCCTCAGCTGGGCCGGGACCAGCGGGCGATGACGGTCTCGCCGCCCCGCACGCGCTGCCCCTTGCTGACCAGGACCGTGCACTCCGGCGGCACGAACACGTCCATCCGGGAGCCGAACTTCATCAGCCCGATCCGCTCGCCGGTGGCCACCTGCTGGCCCGGGACGACGCGGGTGACGATCCGGCGGGCGAGCACGCCGACGAGCTGGCGGAACACGACGGTGCGGTCGCCGTCGCTGACCCACAGCTCGCTGCGCTCGTTGCGGTGTGCGCTCTCGGCCCGGTAGGCGGCCAGGAAGCTGCCGGGCGTGTAGGTCGAGGAGGTGATCCGGCCGCGGTAGGGCGCCCGGTTCACGTGCACGTCGACGACGGAGAGGAACACGCTGACCTGCTGCCAGTCGCCCTCGGGGGCCACGCCGGGCTGCGGCTCGCCGGCGACCATGACGATGCCGTCGGCCGGGGCGAGCACGTCGTCGTCGGCCGGCGCGGTCGAGTCGGCCTGCCGCTGCGGGTCGCGGAAGAACAGCGCCATGTAGGCCGTCAGCGCCAGCCACGGCCAGGCGAGCAGCCGCGCCCAGCGGACGCCGGCGGCCCGGCCGAGGGCGGCGCAGGCCGCCGCGAGGCCGAGGGGGACGGCGAGGAAGGGCCAACCGGCCCGGTCGATGCGCATGGCAGACCGAGGCTACCGGGGCGGGTCGTCGGCGCCCCGCCGACGGCCGCGCACCCTCAGGACGACGCCAGCTGCGGGGCGGCGCCGCCGTCGCTCTCCCGCGGGCGACGGGGGCCGCCGTACCAGTCCAGGCAGACCACGGTGGCGTCGTCGGCCAGCTGCCCGCCGGTGGCGCGCATGACCGCGGTGCCCAGGGAGTGCACGACCTCGCGCGGGTGCAGCCCGGCGCTCGCGGCCAGCGCGGCGGCGACGTCCAGCTCGGCGGCGTTGCGCTCCTGCATGCCGTCGGTGACGAACACGACCCGGTCGCCGGGCTCCAGGGGGAACTCCTGCAGCCGGTACTCCAGCCCCTCCTGGACGCCGAAGGGCAGGTCGATCTCCAGCGGCACCTCCTCCACCCGGCCGGCGCGCAGCCGCAGCGGCAGGGGGTGCCCGGCGTTGATGATCTGCGCCCGGTTCGTCTCCAGGTCCACCCGCAGCACCTGGCCGGTGACGAACTGGCCGGGGGCCGCGTGCTGGGCCAGGGCGGTGTTGGCGTTTCGGGTCTGCTCGGCGAGGTCGGCGCCCCGGCGGCGCTCGTTGCGCAGGCTGCCGACGAGCAGGGTGGCCAGCAGCGCGGCGCCGACCTCGTGGCCGACGGCGTCGCTGATCGAGACCTGCAGGCAGGTCCGGTCCAGGGCGTAGTCGAAGGTGTCCCCGCCCACGGTGGCCGCGGGCTCCATCCAGCCGGAGAGGGTGAACTGGCCGGCCTCGCAGGTGAAGGCCGGCGGCAGCAGGCGGCGCTGGATCTCCGCGGCCAGCGAGAACGGCGTCGTCCGCTGGCCCCACTCGAACAGGTCGGTGTGCCGGCGGTTGGCGATGATGACGTAGGCCAGCGCGTGGCCGGCGGCCCGCACGTCGGCGTGCAGCTGCGGGTCGGGCGCCGCGGGCAGCACCAGCTCCAGCAGGCCGATGGCGTCGCCGCGGTCGGTGACGGGCACGGTCATCCGCACCGCGCCCCCGTCGAGGGGCTCGACCTCGGCGTGCTGGGTGCGCAGCACGCGCTCGTGCACGGTGCCCTCCAGGGGCAGCGTCTGCGCGTGCTCGACGCCCTGGACGCGCGACCCCTCGGGCGCCCGCACCGCGGTGCCCAGCCGGACCAGGGCGTGGCCGCTGAAGTCGGCGATGAGGAAGGACACCTCGGTCGCGCCGGAGAGCTCGGCGAGCTGGTCGGCCACGGCGGTCACCGCGTCGATCGGCGGGGCGGCCTCCACCCGCTCGAGCAGGGACCGCAGGTCGAACGTCGGGCTCATGCGCCGGTCTCCAGGCTCAGGGCGTGGCCGGCACCGGGTGGAGGCGGCGGGTACGGGACTGCCGGGCCACCCCGCAGGGTCGGCCCGGCAGTCCGGTCGTGCGGTGGCCCCACCGCGCGGCGGTGGGGCCGGGGGACTCAGGCGGCTGCCTTGGTCTCCCAGAAGATGGTGTCGATCCGGGCGATGTAGTCCAGGAGCTTCTGGCCCTCGGCGGGGTCCATGCTGCCCTTGGCGCCGGCGGCGCCGGCCTGCTTGGTGGCCTTGTTGAACAGCTCGTGCAGCTCCGGGTACTTCTCGAAGTGCGGGGGCTTGAAGTAGTCGGTCCACAGCACCCACAGGTGGTGCTTGACCAGGTCGGCCCGCTGCTCCTTGATCAGGATGGCGCGGGTCCGGAAGACCGGGTCCTCGTTGGCCTGGTACTTCTCCTGGAGGGCCTTGACCGACTCGGCCTCGATGCGGGCCTGCGCGGGGTCGTAGACGCCGCAGGGGAGGTCGCAGTGCGCGGTGGCCTCGACTGCGGAGAACATGCTGGACAGACGCATGGGGGTGCCTCCGGTTTCTGGGGGGACGTTCGTCTGGGACCCTACTCGCGGTGATCACCCCCGACCCCGCGCGCGGTCCCAGCGTGCCCGCCCTGGCGACCCGGTGGGTGCTCGCCCGGGTCAGCGGCCCGTCGATGTCCCCGACGGTGCGCCACGGCGACCGTCTGCTGGTGCGCCGGCTGCGGCCGGGGGCCCCGGTCGCGCCCGGCACGGTGGTGCTCGCCCGGTTCCCCGCCCGCCCGGACCTGCTCGTGGTCAAGCGCGTGCACCACGCCGTCGAGGGCGGGCACTGGGTGCTGGGCGACAACCCCCTGGTCACCGACGACTCCCGGGCCTTCGGTACCGCCGTGGTCGTGGGTCGCGTGGTCGCCCGGCTGCGGCCCCGCCCCGGCCGGCTCCCCGCGGCACCGCCGTCCTGAGAGCTGCGTCCCGAGGCTCGCCCCGAGGGGGTGGGGTCCGCCGTCAGCCCAGGCGGGCGAGGAGCGGGTCGACCAGCTGCTGGGCGCCGGTGTTGAGGTAGAGGAACGCCAGGGTCGCGACCACGAACAGCGGCACCAGCACGGTCTTCTCCACCGTCGCCCCGGTGCGCAGGTGCACCGGCGCCAGCCGGCTGCGGCGGACCAGCCAGAGGACCGGGACCGGCACGCCCTCGCGGGTCAGCCAGTCACCGGCGATGTGGGTGAGCACCCCGACGGCCACGGCCCACGGCAGCCAGGCCGGCGCGGGGCTGTGCGCCAGCAGCAGCCACGCGCCGCCGACGGAGAGCACCAGGTTGCCGATGACGGTGTTCTCCGCCCGGCCCGGGATGACCACGTGCAGCGCGCGCAGCGCCAGCCCGATGGCCAGGGCGAGCACCACCAGGCTGGACCAGCGGTTCCAGGACGCGGCGTGGGCGAGCAGGCCGAAGGCCAGCGGCGCCAGGACGGCGTCGTGGGTGCCCCAGCGGTGCCCGCGGGCGATCGTGTTGACCAGCCCGGACGGGACGTCGGTGAGCGGGCCCCACATCCGGGAGATGGTCGAGCCCTGCTGGTCGAGGTCGGGGAGCATCGCCAGGCCGCCGACCGCGGAGACCCAGGCGACCTGGGCGACCGTGCCGTCGACCGGTGCCCAGGGCAGGGAGGCGGCACCGACGGCGAAGCCGGAGAGGGCGTGGGAGTGACCGAGCACGGACCCAGGGTCACCCGCCGGTGCGCCTCGGACCGGGAGGCGCTCCGGGGGCACTCCGGCGGGCGCTCAGCCCGGCAGGCGCTCGGCCAGCAGCTCGGCGAGGTGCCGGCCACCGGTGTCGGCGAGGTGGTCGAGCTGGGTCCGGCAGGAGAAGCCGTCGGCCAGGACGACGGCGCCGGCACCCGCGGCCCGCACGGCCGGCAGCAGGTCGTGCTCGGCGATCTGCACCGAGACGTCGTGGTGGCCGCGCTCGACGCCCCAGTTGCCGGCCAGGCCGCAGCAGCCGCCGACCCGGGTCAGCGCCGCACCGGCGCCCCGCAGCAGCCGCTCGTCGGTGGTCCAGCCCATGGTCGCGTGGTGGTGGCAGTGCGGCTGGGCGACCACCTCGGTGCCGGTGAGGTCCGGCGCCGTCCAGCCGGGGGTCGTGGTGAGCAGCTCGGCGAGCGTGCGGGTGGCGGCCTGCACCCGTCCCGCGGCCGGGTCGTCGACCAGCTCGACCACCTCACCGCGCAGCACCGCGGTGCACGAGGGCTCCAGGCCCACGATCGGCACCCCGGCGTCGGCCCAGGGCGCCAGCCGGGCCACGGTGTGGGTGAGGATGCGGCGGGCCGCGTCGAGCTGGCCGGTGGTGATCCAGGTCAGCCCGCAGCAGGTGTCGGCCGGGGGGACCTCGACCCGGTAGCCCGCGGCGTCGAGCACCCGCACGGCGGCGTCGGCGACCTGCGGGGCGAAGTGGTCGGTGAACGAGTCGACCCACAGCGCGACCACGGGCCGCCCGTCCACCGGCAGCGGCGTCCACCCGGCGCGGAAGGTGCGCGGCGCGAACGCCGGCAGGTCACGGCGCTGGTCGACCCCGGCGCCCCAGCGGGCCAGCGCGCCCCCGGCCCGGCTGCCCAGGAAGCGGCTGACCAGCCGCGGCGCCCGGGCGGCGACGTCGGCCCAGCGCGGCAGCTGCCCGAGGGCGTAGTGCGCGCGCGGGCGCAACCGGCGGCGGTAGGACTGGTGCAGCACCTCGGCCTTGTAGGTCGACATGTCGACACCGGTCGGGCAGTCGCGGGCGCAGCCCTTGCAGGACAGGCAGAGGTCCAGGGCCTCGTGCACCTCGGGGGAGCGCCAGTCGTGCACCGGCCCGCCCGGGGCGAGCATCTCCTGCAGCACCCGGGCCCGGCCGCGGGTGCTGTCCTTCTCCTCGCGGGTCGCCTGGAACGACGGGCACATGACCGCGCCGGCGTCGGTGAGGTCGGCCCGGCACTTGCCCACCCCGGTGCAGCGGTGCACGGCCGCGGACAGGTCGCCGCCGTCGTGCCGGTAGGCCAGCGCCAGCCGGGTGCGGTGCGCGGGTGCCGCGGCCACCCGCAGGTCGGCGTCGAAGGGCACCGGCCGCACGAGCACGCCGGGGTTGAGCACGTCGTCGGGGTCGAGCAGGCCCTTGACCCGGCCGAAGAGGTCGAGTGCGGCGGGGGAGTACATGACCGGCAGCAGCTCGCTGCGGGCCCGGCCGTCCCCGTGCTCCCCGGACACCGAGCCGCCGTACTCGGCCACCAGCGCCGCGGCGTCGCCGATGAAGGCCCGGTACCGGCCGCGGCCCCGGTCGGGCTCGGGGGAGTCGGGGGCGAACGGGAAGTCGATGCGCACGTGCACGCAGCCGTCGCCGAAGTGGCCGTAGGGCAGGCCCTGCAGCCCGTGGTCGACCAGCAGCGCCTCGAACCGGCGCAGGTAGGAGCCCAGCTGCTCCACCGGGACGGCGGCGTCCTCCCAGCCGGCGTGCGCGGGCCGGCCGTCGTGGGTGCGGGCGGCGAGCCCGGCGCCGTCCTCACGGATCCGCCAGATGGCCGCGGCGTGGGCGGCGTCGGTGACCACCATCGTGTCGACGGCACCGGCGTCGGCGGCGATCCGCGCGCCCCGGGCGGCGACCTCGGCCGGGTCGTCGCCGGTGATCTCCACGATCAGCCAGCCCTCGCCACGCGGCAGGTCGGGCACGACGGCGGCCGGCACGTCGTGCAGCCGCTGCACGATCCGGGAGTCCAGCCCCTCGATCGCGGTGGGGGAGTGCGGCAGCAGCGCGGGCGTGGCGTCGGCCGCCTCGGGCATCGACGGGTAGCCGAGCACGACCAGCACCCGGGCGGTGGGCTCGGGCACCAGCCGCACGGTGGCGCCCAGCGTGAGGGCGAGCGTGCCCTCGCTGCCGACGAGCGCGCGAGCCAGGTCGCGGCCGTGCTCGGGCAGCAGGTGCTCGAGCCCGTAGCCGGAGACCTGCCGGCCGAAGCGGCCCAGCTCGGTGCGCAGCAGCTCCAGGTGCGCGTCGGTGAGGTCGCGGAGCCGGTCGCCGAGCCCGCCCGCGGGCAGGCCGCCGGTGAGCGCCAGCCGCTCCCCGGCCCCGGTGACGACGTCCAGCCCCACGACGTTGTCCGAGGTCCGGCCGTAGCCCAGCGCGCGCGAGCCGCAGGCGTTGTTGCCGATCATCCCGCCGATCGTGCAGCGGTTGTGGGTGCTCGGGTCGGGACCGAACCGCAGCCCGTACGCCCCCGCCGCGGCCTGCAGCGAGGACTGGACGACGCCGGGGTCGACCACCGCCGTCCGGGTCCCGGGGTCGACGGAGTGGACGCGGGTGAGGTGCCGGCTGGTGTCGAACACGACCCCGGGGCCGACGGCGTTGCCGGCGATTGAGGTGCCCGCGCCCCGGGCGGTCACCGGGACGCCGAGCTCGCGGCACACCGCCAGGGTCGCGACGATCTCGTCCGCGTGCCGGGGCCGGACGACGGCCCGGGGCAGCACCCGGTAGAGCGAGGCGTCGCTGGAGTACAGCGCGCGGGCGAGCCCGGAGCCGTCGACGTCGACCACCCCGGCCCGGTGGAGGGCAGCGAGCAACTCGCTGTCCTCCACCGCGGCCGACCGGTCAGCGTTCGTGGTCAGTCCAGGTCGTCGACGTCGTCGGTGCCACCGCGGGCCAGCCAGGTGGCGAACCGCTCGACCGGCACCTCGAAGTCCGGGTGCTGGTCGACGAAGGCCTGCAGCTGGTCGGCCAGCCAGGCGAGGGAGACCTGCTCCTCGCCCCGCCGGCCGGCCAGCTCCTCGATGCCGCGATCAGTGAAGTACAAGGCAGCCACCCGACTGTGTGGAGTACATCGGGCGCCTCAGTCGGCGAAGGCCTGGGCGACCAGCGCGCGCTGCTCGACCTCGTGCACCTTCGCCGAGCCGACCGCCGGGCTGGCCGAGGCCTTGCGGCTGACCTTGCGGAGGGTGCGCCCGGCCGGCAGCTGCTCGGGCAGGTTGCAGGCCATGAACTGCCAGGCGCCCATGTTCGCCGGCTCCTCCTGCACCCAGACCACGTCGGTGGCGTCGGGGTAGGCCGACAGCGCCTCGGCGATCTCCTCGGCCGGCAGCGGGTAGAGCTGCTCGACCCGCAGGACGGCGGTGGTGGTGTTCTGCGCGGCCTCCCGCTGGGCGAGCAGCTCGTAGCTGACCTTGCCGCTGCACAGCAGCACCCGGCGCACCGCCGAGGGGTCCAGCGCCTTGCCGGCCAGGCCCGGGTCGGGCAGGACCGGGCGGAAGCGCTGGTCGGTGAAGTCGGCGACCGAGCTGACCGCGGCCTTGGCGCGCAGCAGCGACTTGGGCGTGAACACCACCAGCGGGCGGTGCACCTCGCTCAGCGCCTGGCGGCGCAGCAGGTGGAAGTAGTTCGCCGGCGTCGAGCAGTTGGCGACGGTCATGTTGTTCTCCGCCGACAGCTGCAGGAAGCGCTCGATGCGGCCGCTGGAGTGGTCGGGCCCCTGGCCCTCCAGCCCGTGCGGCAGCAGCATGACCACGCCGGAGCGCTGGCCCCACTTGGCCTCGCCGCTGCTGATGAACTCGTCGATCACCATCTGGGCACCGTCGACGAAGTCGCCGAACTGCGCCTCCCACAGCACCAGCGCCTTGGGGTTGGCGACGGAGTAGCCGTACTCGAAGCCGAGCGCGGCGTACTCGCTGAGCAGCGAGTCGTAGACGAAGAACTTCGCCTGGTCCGGCGTCAGGTTCGCCAGCGGGGTGTGCTCGGCGGCGTTCTCCCGGTCGATGAGGACCGAGTGGCGCTGCACGAAGGTGCCGCGCCGGGAGTCCTGGCCGGCCAGCCGCACCGGCACGCCCTGCATGAGCAGCGAGCCGAAGGCCAGCAGCTCGCCCATCGCCCAGTCGACGCCGCCCTCGCTGGTCATCGCCGAGCGGCGCTCCAGCATCTTCTGCAGCTTCGGGTGCACGGTGAAGTCCACCGGCAGCGCGACCTGCGCGTCGCCGACGGTCTTGAGCACCTCGAGGGTGACCGCGGTGTCGACCGTGGCCTGCTGCGGGGAGCGGGGGTCCATGACCGGGCCGGGGCCGGACGTGTCGCTGGCGTCGTGGGTCTCGGCGAAGGCCCGCTCCAGCTGCTCGCGGTAGTCCTTCAGCGCCTCCTCGGCCTCGGCCAGGGTGATGTCGCCCCGGCCGACCAGCGCCTCGGTGTACAGCTTCCGGACGGAGCGCTTGCGGTCGATGATGTCGTACATCAGCGGCTGGGTCATCGAGGGGTCGTCGCCCTCGTTGTGGCCCCGGCGGCGGTAGCAGACCAGGTCGATGACGACGTCCTTCTTGAACGCCTGCCGGTAGTCGACCGCCAGCTTCGCCACCCGGACGCAGGCCTCGGGGTCGTCGCCGTTCACGTGGAAGACCGGCGCACCGATCATCCGCGCGACGTCGGTGGAGTACAGGCTCGACCGCGAGTGCGCCGGGCTGGTGGTGAAGCCGACCTGGTTGTTGATGACCACGTGCACGGTGCCGCCGGTGCGGTAGCCGCGCAGTTGGGACAGGTTCAGCGTCTCCTGCACCACGCCCTGGCCGGCGAAGGCCGCGTCGCCGTGCAGCAGCACCGGGAGCACGGTGAACCCGTCGGGGCCCTTGTCCAGCATGTCCTGCTTGGCCCGCACGATGCCCTCGAGCACCGGGTTGACCGTCTCCAGGTGGCTGGGGTTGCTGGCCAGCGAGACGGCGATCGAGCGGCCGTCGTGGGAGAAGGTGCCCTCGGCGCCCAGGTGGTACTTCACGTCGCCGGAGCCCTGCACGGTGCCCGGGTCGATGTTGCCCTCGAACTCACCGAAGATCTTGGCGTAGCTCTTGCCCAGCACGTTCGCGAGCACGTTCAGCCGGCCGCGGTGGGCCATGCCGATCGCGACCTCGTCCAGGCCGTACTCGGTGGAGGCCAGCAGCACCTCGTCCAGCAGCGGGATGACCGACTCGCCGCCCTCGAGGCTGAACCGCTTCTGGCCGACGTACTTGGTCTGCAGGAAGGTCTCGAAGGCCTCGGCGGCGTTGAGCCGGCCCAGCACCCGCTTCTGCTGCTCGCGGGCGGGCTGGTCGTGCTTGACCTCGATGCGCTGCTGCAGCCAGCCACGCTCCTCGGGGTCGGTGATGTGCATGTACTCGATGCCGACGGTGCGGCAGTAGGAGTTGCGCAGCACGCCGAGGATGTCGCGCAGCAGCATCGTGCGCTCGCCGGCGAAACCGCCGACGGGGAACTGGCGGTCGAGGTCCCACAGCGTGAGCCCGTGCTGGACGATGTCCAGGTCGGGGTGGGTGCGGACCTTGAACTCCAGCGGGTCGGTGTCGGCCATCAGGTGGCCGTTGCGCCGGTAGGCCTCGATGACCTCGATGACCCGGGCTTCCTTGGCGATCTGGCCCTCGTGCGCGACCCGCTTGTCGGCGACCCAGCGGACCGGCTCGTAGGGCACCCGCAGCGAGCGGAAGACCTCGTCGTAGAAGCCGTCCTGGCCCAGCAGCAGCCCGTGCATGCGGCGCAGGAAGTCACCGGACTCCGCGCCCTGGATGACCCGGTGGTCGTAGGTGGAGGTCAGCGTGATGATCTTCGAGACGGCCATCTCGGCCAGCGCCTCGGGGCTCATCCCCTGGAACTCGGCCGGGTAGTCCATCGCACCGACGCCGACGATCGTGCCCTGGCCGGTGGTCAGCCGCGGCACCGAGTGGTTGGTGCCGATCGTGCCGGGGTTGGTCAGGCTGATCGTGGTGCCGGAGAAGTCCTCCATGGTCAGCTTGTTGGCCCGGGCCCGGCGGATGACCTCCTCGTAGGCCCCCCAGAACTCCGCGAAGTCCATCTCCTCGGCGCCCTTGATCGAGGCGACGACGAGTGAGCGCGAGCCGTCGGCCTTGGGCAGGTCGATGGCCAGGCCGAAGTTCACGTGCTCGGGCTGCACCAGGGTCGGCTTGCCGTCGACCTCGGCGAACGCGCTGTTCATGTTGGGGAAGTCGTCGAGCGCACGGACCAGCGCGTAGCCGATCAGGTGCGTGAAGGACACCTTGCCGCCGCGGGCGCGGGCCAGGTGGTTGTTGATCACGATGCGGTTGTCGACCAGGAGCTTGGCCGGCACCGCCCGCACGCTGGTGGCCGTGGGCACGGTCAGCGAGGCGTTCATGTTCTTCACGACGGCAGCGGCCGCACCGCGCAGCGGGGTGCGCTTCGGGCCGCCGTCCTCGCCGCCGGCGGCGGGCTTGGCGGCCGGCTTCGCGGCGGGCCTGGCCGGGGCGGCCGGCTGCTGCTGCGAGGCGCGCTCAGCGGCCCGGGCCACCACGGTGCCCTCGGACCGGGCGTCGGCGGTGCTCGCCCGCGAGGCCTGCGCCGGGGCGGCGGGTGCAGCCGTGGGTGCCGGCGGCGCCGCGGCGGCGGGCGCGGGGGCGGCGGGCCGGGCCGGTGCCGGGGTGGGCGCAGCGGCGGCCGGCGGTGCCGGGGGTGGGCCGGCCGGGGCCGCGGCGGCCTCGGCGGCCGGGGCTCCGGCAGCAGGGGTCTCGGCACCGTCGCCGCCGCCGGGGCGGAAGTCGGCGAAGAAGTCGTGCCACGCCTGGTCCACGCTCCGTGGATCGGCGAGGTACTGCTGGTACATCTCCTCCACCAGCCACTCGTTGGTGCCGAAGCCCGCCACCGGGTTGGCGGAGTGGGCAGGGGAGGGCTGGGGTGAGCTCACGCTTGACACAGGGTCGAGTGCCTTCTTCGTCGATGGACGTCGTTGGACCGGGTGCCGACTTTACGCCTCGGCCTCGGGCCCTGGGGTGATCATGCGTGACGTGGCGCACGTGTCACCGCTCACCGTGCCCGGCGCGCCGTCCGGCCGCGCCCTCGGCGGGGGCGGACGGCGCACCGGGGCGGCCCTCAGACGACGTCCCGGCGGACGGCGATGAGGGTGCCGAGCACGGAGAACACCAGCGCGTAGGCCAGCAGCACCAGCCCGCCCTGCCAGGCGCTGAGCAGGTCGGTCATGTCGAACGTGGCCGTCATCGCCTCGAGCGCGCCGCCGGGCAGCCACTTGTAGAAGCCCTGGGTCGCCGGGATGCTCCGGATGACGCCCTCGACGACGAACAGGTAGACCAGCGCGCCGACGATCGCGCCGACCTGGTTGCGCAGCAGCGCACCGACGCCGACCCCGATCACGGTGAAGAGGACCAGGGCCGCCCAGACGCCGCCGATCACGCGCAGGTTGTCCCCGCTGAGCGAGGGGCCCTCGCCCTTGGCGCCGGCGTACACCGACACCACGAGCACGTTCGCGGCGATGACGACCAGCGCCATCGGGACCGCGGCCAGTGCGTAGGCGACCAGCTTCGCGATCACGACCCGGCCACGGTGTGGGGTGGCCAGGAAGGTCGGCGTCGCGGTGCGGTGCCGGTACTCCTGGGTGGTCCCGATGATGCCCAGCACGATGAACAGGATGTTGGCGTTGGCGGCGACGGCCAGCGCCAGCTGCTCGTAGGCCGGGGTGCCCACCGGTGCGATGCCGCTCTCGTCGTTGCCGGCGAAGGCGGTGAAGAGGGCGGCGAAGCCGCCGACCAGCAGGCAGGAGCCCAGCAGCAGGCCGATCCACACCCGCGTGGTCAGCAGCTTGGTCCACTCGGCCTGCACCAGGCGGCCCATCACGCGGCGTCCTTCCCGGCCGGGCCGGCGGCGTACTGCTCGGAGCCGGCGGTGAGCCGGAAGTAGACCTCTTCCAGGCCGCTGGTGTGGGCGCGCAGCTCGTGCAGCTCGACCCCGCCGGTGAACGCCCGCCCGCCGATCTCGGCGGTGCTCAGCCCGCTCACGGTGAGCCCGTCCGGGACGCCGTCGGTGGGCGTGACGCCCGCGCCCGCGGCGCGCAGCAGCTCGGCCAGCGCGGCGGCCTGCGGGCTGCGCACCAGCACGTCACCGGCCCCGGCGCCGGCCCGCAGCTCGGCCATCGAGCCCTGCCGTACGAGCCGGCCGGCGCCCACGATCACCACCCGGTCGACGGTCTGCTCGACCTCCGACAGCAGGTGGCTGGACACCAGCACGGTGCGCCCCTGGTCGTGGGAGAGGTGGCGGAGGAACCCGCGCAGCCACTGGATGCCCTCGGGGTCCAGGCCGTTGGCCGGCTCGTCGAGGACCAGCACCGCGGGGTCGCCCAGCAGCGCGGTCGCCAGCCCCAGCCGCTGGCGCATGCCGAGGGAGTAGCCGCCGGCGCGGCGCCGTCCGGCCGGACCCAGGCCCACCTGGGCCAGCACCTCGTCGGCCCGGCCGGCGGGCAGGCCGGCGGCGCGGGCGTAGACGCGCAGGTGGTCGCGTCCGCTGCGGGCGGGGTGGAAGGCGGTCTCCAGCACCGCGCCGACCTGGCGCATCGGCTCGGGCAGCGCCCGGTACGGGACGCCGTTGAACGCCGTGCTGCCCCGGTCGGGGGTGATGAGCCCGAGGGCCATCCGCAGCGTCGTGGTCTTCCCGGCCCCGTTCGGGCCGAGGAAGCCGGTCACCTGCCCGGGCTCGACGGTGAAGCTGAGGTCGTCGACCGCCCTTACCTGTCCGAAGGTCTTGGTGAGGCCCTGCACGTCGACCCGGACCGGGTCGACCACGGCTTGTCTGGCGCTGCTGATCTCGTCCTCCTCGGGCGGCGCCGGCCGGTCCGGCGCCGCGGCCATCCTGGCGCAGCCGGGCCCGTGCAGGGGCGTCCCGGACCACCGCGTCGGAGATCGGCCCGACACCGGGTGCCCGGCGGTCGGCTAGGTTCGACCGCCGTGAGCGCCGTCCCGCGGAACGACCGCTGACCGAGGCCGGGTCCGGGCCGCCCCCCGGCGGCACCGACCCCCGCGAGGCCCTGGAGCAGCTGCTCCTGGGCGGGCCGCGCCGCTACACCCGGGGCCAGGTGTCCGCGCTGGCCGGGATGCCGCCCGAGCGCACCCAGCGGCTGTGGCGGGCGCTGGGCTTCGCCGACGTCGCCGAGGACGACCCCGCGTTCACCGACGCCGACGTGACCGCCCTGGCGCGGCTGTCGGCGCTGATCGACTCCGGCTTCGTCGGCGCCGGCGCGGAGGCCTCGGTTGCCCGCGCGATGGGCCAGGCGCTGGCCCGGCTGGCCGACTGGCAGACCGACATGCTCGCCGGGCAGCTGGCCGCCGCCGAGGGCGAGGACGTCGGCGCCGACGTCGTCGCGGCGACCGAGGACCTGCTGCCGCTGATGGCCGAGCTGCAGGACTACGTGTGGCGCCGGCACCTGACCGCCAACGCCGGCCGGCTGTTCGCCACCGGCCCCGGCGCGGTCGACCGGCGCGAGCTGGCCGTCGGGTTCGCCGACCTGGTGGGCTACACCTCCCGCTCGCGCGGCATGGGCGGACGCGAGCTGGGCGCGATGGTCGAGGACTTCGAGGGCCTGGCCGCCGACCTCATCGCCCGGCACCGCGGCCGGGTGGTCAAGACCGTCGGTGACGCCGTGCTCTACACCTGCACCGACCCGGTGGACGCGGTGGAGATCGCGCTGCGGCTGCCCGACGAGTGGGCCGCCCCCGACCGCCCGCCGCTGCGGGTGGGCGCGGCCTTCGGCCCGGTGCTCACCCGGCTCGGCGACGTCTACTCCCCGGTGGTGAACCTGGCCAGCCGGCTGACCTCGATCGCCCGGCCGGCCACCGTGCTGGTCGACGAGGAGCTGGCCCGCCGGCTGCGCGGGGTGCCCGCCTACCGGGTGCGGCCGCTGCGCCGGGTGTCGGTGCGCGGTTACGACCACCTGCAGCCCTGGCTGGTCCGCCGCCGGAGCGCGGGTGACGACGCCCCGGGCGTGGCCGCGCTGGAGTCCCTGCTCGACGAGATCGCCGACGACGTGCTCGACGGCCGGGACGACGCGGGCTGATCTGCGGGAACCCGTTCGCGGCGCGGACGGGCCGGTCGGCACGATGGACGGGTGTCCGCCACCCTGCTCGCCCGTTCCCTCGCCGCCGGTCACGGCGCCCGGGTCCTGTTCGCCGACCTCGACCTGGTGGTCGCCCCCGGCGACGTCGTCGGCCTGGTCGGGGTCAACGGCGCCGGGAAGTCGACCCTGCTGAAGACCCTGGCCGGGGTGCTGCCCGCGGAGGCCGGGGAGATCGTGCTGAGCCCGCCGTCGGCGACCGTCGGCTACCTGCCGCAGGAACACGAGCGCCTGCCGGGGGAGACGGTGCTCGACGCCCTCGCCCGGCGCACCGGGGTCGCCGACGCCCAACGGGTCATGGACGACGCCCTGGAGGCGCTGACCGCGGGCGAGGACGGCGCCGACGACGCCTACGCCGACGCCCTGGAGCGGTGGCTGGCCCTGGGCGGCGCCGACCTGGCCGAGCGGGCCGAGGAGGTGGTCGCCGAGGTCGCGCCCGGCGTGGGCCTGGACGCGGCGATGACCGGGCTGTCCGGCGGGCAGGCCGCGCGGGTCGGGCTGGCCTCGCTGCTGCTGTCGCGCTACGACGTCCTGCTGCTCGACGAGCCCACCAACGACCTGGACCTGGCCGGGCTGGAGCAGTTGGAGCGCTTCGTCACCCGGCTGCGCACCGGCGTCGTGCTGGTCAGCCACGACCGCGAGTTCCTCGCCCGCACGGTCACCCGGGTCGTCGAGCTCGACCTGGCCCAGCAGCTCGTGCGGGTGCACGACGGCGGCTACGAGGCCTACCTGGTCGAGCGCGAGGTCGCCCGGCGGCACGCCCGCGAGGAGTTCGAGGAGTTCGCCGACACCAAGGCCTCGCTGGAGGCGCGCGGGCAGATGCAGCGCAACTGGATGGCCAAGGGCGTGCGCGACTCGATCAAGAAGTCCAAGGACGGCGACAAGCACATCAAGGCCGCCAACCGGGCCAGCTCGGAGAAGCAGGCGGCCAAGGCCAAGCAGACCGAGCGCCGGATCGAGCGGCTGGAGGTGGTCGAAGAGCCGCGCAAGGAGTGGGAGCTGCGGATGGAGATCGCCCCCGCCCCGCGCTCGGGCACCGTCGTGGCCACGCTCAACGGCGCCGTCGTCCGACGCGGGTCGTTCACCCTCGGCCCGCTGGACCTGCAGGTCGCCTGGGGTGACCGGGTGGCGATCACCGGGGCCAACGGCAGCGGCAAGAGCACGCTGCTGGGCGCGCTGCTCGGTCGCGTCCCGCTGGCGGAGGGGACGGCGTCGCTGGGCTCCGGCGTCCGGCTGGGCGAGGTCGACCAGGTGCGCGGGCTGTTCCTGGGCGAGGAGCCGCTGGCCTCGGCCTTCGGCGCCGAGGTGCCCGACCTGCCCGACGCGGAGGTGCGCACGCTGCTGGCGAAGTTCGGGCTGCGCGCCGACCACGTGCTGCGCCCGGCCGGCACGCTGTCACCGGGGGAGCGGACCCGGGCGGCCCTGGCGCTGCTGCAGGCCCGCGGGGTGAACGTGCTGGTGCTCGACGAGCCCACCAACCACCTGGACCTGGCGGCGATCGAGCAGCTGGAGCAGGCGCTGGCCGACTACCCGGGCACCCTGCTGCTGGTGACCCACGACCGGCGGATGCTCGACGCGGTGCACACCACGCGCCGGTTCGCCGTCGCCGGCGGGCGGGTCCAGGAGAGCTGAGGGCGGGCGTCCCGGCAGCGGTCGGGCGGGGCGCACGGACCGCTACCGGCCGACGGGCGGGACCGCTAGCTTGTGGGACCTCCCCAGGAGGGTCACATGCGCATCCGGAGCTGGTCTGTCGGTCTCACCGCCACGGCGCTCGTCGCCGGGGCCGTCGTCCTGGCACCCGGGACGGCGTCGGCCGCCCCGCCGCGCACGGCGGAGGGCAGCGACCTCACGCTCCTGTGCACCGGAGCGGGTGCTGCGGGGTCCGTGGAGCTGGCGCTGGACTCGTGGACCGACGCCGGCGGCGCGGTCACCTCGGGGTTCCTGCTCGTCTCCGCCCCGGACGGGCAGCTGGTCCAGGTCAGCGAGGAGGGGGCCGGCGCCGTGCTGGACCAGGGGTCGTCCCTGACCGGGCTCTTCCCGATGCTCGACGCGACGACGTACGACCCGGTGGGCGAGGCGTCCTCCGTCGTCGGGGTCGTCCCCGCCGGTGACCCGGTCAGCACCACCGACCGCACGCGGACCGGCAACGCCTGGACGTCGGTCACGACCGTCCGCCAGGCCCTGACCGGCTCCGGGACGGTCCTGCTCGCGTCCGGGGACGCCGTGGACGTCCAGTGCTCCGGTGACCGGTCGTACGTCACGTCGCGCACCATGCCGGCGGCGTTCGTCCAGCGGCAGGACGGCGTCGACATCGGCGACCCCGGCCCCGGCTGCGTCACCGAGCTCGCCGACGGGCGCTCCCTCGTCCTGGCGTCGGAGGGCCTCGGGCAGTACGTGTCCGTCGCCGTGGTGAGCGGGAGCGGGTTCCTCGCGGGGGAGAGCGAGCAGGCCGTGACCAGCGGCGGCCGTGTGTCGGCCACCGTCGCGCTGCTGTCCTTCGAGGGCGAGGGGGGCGGCGAGCACGTCGGTGACGCCGTCGTCGACCTGGCGGTGACCGAGGTGACCGGCAGCGAGCGCTGGGAGCTGCGGCAGCAGCGCCGGACGCAGACCACCACCCGCGAGGACGTCGTCATGAGCGGCACGGTGCTGCTGCCCGGCGGCGAGTCGGTGGCCGTCACCTGCGAGGGCCGGCGCTTCCTCGTCCGCGAGGTCGTGACCCCGCCGTCCGGCCCCCGGTCGACGGGCCCGGCGCCGGGCAACGACGCGCCGGCCGGGGCCGTCCTGCTGACTCCCGGCGGGCGGGCGTCGGTGCAGACGGGGAGCGCGGCGCCCCAGCCGGAGGCCGACCTGTGGTGCTACGACAACGAGCCGCAGGACCCGGGCTTCCTCCCCGCCCACTCCGTCTGGTACCGCTTCACGGGCACCGGGGGCCCGGTCACGGTCGACACCGCCGGCAGCACGTTCAACACCACCCTCTCCGTCCACGCCGGGGCGCCGGGTGCGGCGACGGAGATCGCCTGCGTCGACGACGACGGGCCGCCCGTGCGCACGCTGCAGGCGTACACGACGGTGGACACCGTCGCGGGCGCCGAGTACCTCGTGCAGGTCGGCGGGCTGGGTGGCGAGTACGGGCTGCTGAAGATCGCCCTGCGCTGAGGGCTGCTGGCCCCGGGGTGGCGCCGCGGGTGGTCAGCGGTCCTGCCCTGTGCGCGACCCGCCTGTGCGAGTCGTTCCGACGAGCCCGTGACCGGCACCTGTGCGGTGCCCCCGGCAGGATTCGAACCTGCGCCCCTGCCTCCGGAGGGCAGTGCTCTATCCCCTGAGCTACGGGGGCTCGTTCCGTGCTGTCCTGCAGGTGGCGCTCCGCTGTCGCTCGGCGCCGGGGACACGTTACCAGTCGCCGCGGTCGTCTCCGGCAGGGGCTCCGGGGTGCGCCGGGGGCCGGTCCGGCCGACGGGTCAGGGCGCCGGCAGCGGCGCGCCGCCGCGGGCCCGCAGCATCTGCTCCATGGTCGTGGTCTCCGCGGTCTGGCTCTGCGCGATCGAGCGGGCCAGGCTGGCGACCGCGGGCTCCGACGCGTGGTCCTCGCCGTACTGGGCCATCTCCAGCCCGCCCTGGTGGTGGCGGGTCATAAGCTGCAGGAACAGCACGTCGAAGGCCTGCCCGGACAGCCCGCGCAGCTCGGTCAGCTCGGTCTCGGTGGCCATGCCGGGCATCACCGCCCCGTCGGCGGCGGCGGCCGGGTCGACGCCGTGCCCGGACATGCCGCCCATGTCGTGCCCGGCCATCGCGCCGTCGTCCATCCAGCCCATGACCTCGCTGCTGGTGGCCGGCAGGCCCCACAGCGCCAGCCAGCCCTGCATCCGGCCCGCCTGGTTGGTCTGGGTCGCGGAGATGTCGAAGGCCAGTCGGCGCACCTCGTCGTCGGCGCTGTTCGTCAGCGCCAGGTTGGCCATCTCGACGGCCTGCAGGTGGTGGCGGGACATGTCCCGGGAGAACCCGGCGTCGACCGAGTCAGCGGCCGGGGTGTCGCTGCGCCCGATGCCGGCGGCCACCGCCAGCCCACCACCGGCCGCCAGCAGGCCGAGGGCGATGACCGCGAGGAGGACGGCGGTCAGCGCCCGCGGACGGCGGGGAGCGGTGGGCTGGGCGGTGGGCTCGGTCATCGGGTGCCTCTCACGGGTGGCCGCGGCGCGGTGCCGCGGCCGGGTGCGCCGGGGTCAGGGCGCGGGGGTCTCGCTCACCGGCGCGTCGCTGGGGACGGCGGGGGCGCCGACCCGGGTCTGGTCGCCCACGACGAGCGGGTTCGTGAGGAAGGTCGGGTTCTCGCAGGTGGCGCCGGGCTCGGGGTAGAAGTCGGCGTTGAACACCATGAAGTCGGCGAACTGCTCGACCCGCTCGTCGGCGGCGGAGTCGACGAACACCTGGTGGTTCCACGACTGGAGGCTGATCGGGGAGGAGAGCCCGGCGTAGGGGGACAGCATCATGCCCGAGCGGCCGTCGACCAGGTCCTCGAGCGTGGCCAGGTCGCCCTCGGCGATCGTGTCCGGGTTGTAGGTGACCCACACGGCGCCGTGCTCGAGGCTGTGCACGGCGTTCTCGTGCCGGACGTCGACGTCGTAGACCGTGCCGGTGCAGTCGGCCCACTCGTTGTCGTGCGGGCCGCCCACCGGCGGGGACTCGGTGTAGGTGACCGGCGTGGTCACGTGCTGGGCGCCGGCGTACTCGAAGGTGCCCAGGCCCGCGATCTGGTCGGCCGAGGTCACCTTGTCGGCGTTGGACCGGTTGACGCTGACGACGGCGTAGCCGAGGACGGCGACGGCGAACACCGCCACTGCGACGGCGGCGGCGATCAGGCCCCACGGCTTCTGCGGGGTGACCACGTTCACCGGCGGGCGGGTGCGGCCCGTGCCTCCGGGGGTGCGCCCGCCGGACGAGCCGGCTCGGGTGGCGCCACCGTTCTGGGGCTTGGGGTCCTTGGCCACTGCCGCTCCTGACTGCTCTGCGAGGGGGTGCACCGCGTCGGGGTGCACTGCGTCCCGGGGAGGCGCAGGTCCTCCGCCGTCCGCCGGACAGGGGTCCCGTCCGGCGGCAGCGAGTGTAGGTCGCCACCCTGTGGGGAACGGGCTCCCGGAGCTGCCTGCGGGTGTCGGTGTGCTCACCCTGTGGGACGCACGGCGGGCTGGTCAGAACGGGGGTGCGCCGCTCCGTACGATCGAGCGGTGACACCCGAGCAGCTCAGCGACGTCGTCCGGTCCGCAGTCGCGGCGGCCGTGGAGCGCGGCACGCTCGCGGTCGCCGTCCCCGACGCGGTCGTGATCGACCGCCCGAAGAACCCCGAGCACGGCGACTACGCCACCAACATCGCCATGCGGCTGGCCAAGCCGGCCGGCCGGCCGCCCCGCGAGGTCGCCGAGGCGGTGGCCGCCGAGCTGCGCGCGGCCGAGGGCGTCGCCGGCGTGGAGATCGCGGGCCCGGGCTTCCTGAACATCCGCCTGGCCAAGGACGCCCTCGGCCGGGTCGCGGTGCAGACGGTCACGGCGGGGGAGGCCTACGGGCGCACCGACGTCCTGGCCGGGCAGCGGCTGAACCTGGAGTTCGTGTCGGCCAACCCGACCGGTCCGGTGCACATCGGCGGCACCCGGTGGGCCGCCGTCGGCGACGCGCTGGGCCGGCTGCTCACCGCCAGCGGTGCGGAGGTGTCGCGGGAGTACTACTTCAACGACGCCGGCTCCCAGATCGACCGGTTCGCGACCAGCCTGATGGCCGCGGCGAACGACCGGCCGGTGCCCGAGGACGGCTACGCCGGCGCCTACATCGGTGAGATCGCCGCCCAGGTCGTGGCCGCGGAGCCGGGCCTGCTGGAGCTGCCCGACGCCGAGCAGCAGGAGCGCTTCCGGGTGCGCGGCGTCGAGCTGATGTTCGCCGAGATCAAGCGGAGCCTGGCCGGCTTCGGCGTCGTCTTCGACACCTACTTCTCCGAGAAGACGCTGCACGACAGCGGCGCGCTGGAGAAGGCGGTGGCCCGGCTCCGCGAGCAGGGCCACGTCTACGAGACCGACGGCGCGGTGTGGCTGCGGACGACGGACTTCGCCGACGACAAGGACCGGGTGCTGGTCAAGAGCGACGGCGAGCCGACGTACTTCGCCGCCGACTGCGCCTACTACCTGGACAAGCGCGAGCGCGGCTTCGACAAGGTCGTGATCATGCTCGGTGCCGACCACACCGGCTACGTCGGCCGGTACAAGGCGCTGGTCGCGGCGATGGGCGACGACCCGGCCACCAACCTGGAGATCCTCATCGGCCAGCTGGTCAACCTGGTCCGCAACGGCGAGCCGGTGCGGATGAGCAAGCGGGCCGGCACGGTGGTCAACCTCGAGGACCTGGTCGACGCGATCGGCGCCGACGCCGCCCGGTACGCCCTGGCCCGGGCCTCGGTCGACCAGCAGATCGACCTGGACCTGGACGCCTGGACGCGGAAGACCAACGACAACCCGGTCTTCTACGTCCAGTACGCCCACGCCCGGATCGCCTCGCTGCTGCGCGGCGCGGCCGACCTCGGGCTGCCGCTGGGCGAGGCAGCCGACGTCGACACCGCGCTGCTGGAGACCCAGCGGGAGAGCGACCTGCTGCGGGCGATCGCGGAGTTCCCGCAGGTGGTGTCCTCGGCCGCGGAGCTGCGCGCCCCGCACCGGGTGGCCCGGTACCTGGAGGAGCTGGCCGGCACCTACCACCGGTTCTACGACGCCTGCCGGGTGCTGCCGCGCGGTGACGAGGAGGCCACGCCGCTGACCACCGCCCGGCTGTGGCTGTGCGCCGCGACCGCGACCGTGCTGGCCAACGGCCTGACCGTGCTCGGCGTCTCCGCCCCGGAGCGCATGTGACCGCCTCCCCAGGGCGGAAGTGGCCACTTCCGCCCCTCGTCAGCCGAGAGGACCGACCGTGAGGGCGCACCCCGCCGGGCCGCTGCACGCCGGCATCTCCCCGCCGCCCGCGGCCGGTCCCGCACCCGACGACCTCGGCGCGCTGGACCCCGCGGTCTGGCCGCGCTCGGCCCGCCGCGTCGACGGCGAGCTGCACCTGGCCGGCCGGTCGGTGACCGACCTGGCGCGTGCGCACGGCACCCCGCTGTTCGTGCTGGACGAGGCGGACTTCCGCAGCCGGGCCGCGGACTTCGCCGACGCCTTCACCGACGCCGACGTCCACTACGCCTCCAAGGCGTTCCTCTGCGGGCAGGTGGCCCGCTGGATCGCCGACGACGGCCTGCACCTGGACGCCTGCAGCGGCAACGAGCTGGCGGTCGCGCTGGCCGCCGGGTTCCCGGCGGAGCGGATCGCGCTGCACGGCAACAACAAGTCGATGGTGGAGCTGCAGCTGGCCGTCGACGCCGGCATCGGCCACGTGGTGCTGGACTCCTTCGACGAGATCGAGCGCCTGGTGCCCCTCGCCGCGGCGCGGGTGGCCGCCGGGGGCAGCCCGGTGCCGGTGCTGATCCGCTCCACGGTCGGCATCGAGGCGCACACCCACGAGTTCATCGCCACCGCCCACGAGGACCAGAAGTTCGGCTTCTCCCTCGCCACCGGTGACGCGCTCACCGCTGCGGTCCGGGTCATCCGGGAGCCGGCGCTGCACCTGTCGGGCCTGCACAGCCACATCGGCTCGCAGATCTTCGACACCGCCGGCTTCGAGGCCGCCGCGCACCGCGTCGTCGGCCTGATGGGCCAGGTGCACCAGGCCACCGGCGAGGTGCTCGGCGAGCTCAACCTCGGTGGTGGCTTCGGCATCGCCTACCTGTCCGAGGACGACCCGGTCACGCCTGCGGACGTCGCGGTGAAGCTGCGCTCCGTGGTCGCCGCCGAGTGCGCTGCGCTCGGGTTGCCGGTGCCGCGGCTGGCCGTCGAGCCGGGCCGGGCCATCGCCGGGCCGGGCACGGTCACCCTCTACGAGATCGGCACCATCAAGCCGGTGCGGCTGGGCTCCGGCGGCTCGCCGGGCGCCCCGCTGGTGCGCAACTACGTGTCCGTCGACGGCGGGATGAGCGACAACATCCGCACCGCCCTCTACGACGCCAGCTACACCTGCGTGCTGGCCAACCGCAGCTCCGACGCACCCCCGGCGCTGTGCCGGGTGGTGGGCAAGCACTGCGAGAGCGGCGACATCCTGGTCCGCGACCTGTGGCTGCCCTCCGACGTCCAGCCGGGTGACCTGCTGGCGGTCGCCGCCACCGGGGCCTACTGCTGGTCGATGGCGAGCAACTACAACTACCTGCTCAAGCCCCCGGTGGTCGCCGTCCGCGACGGTGCGGCCACCGAGATCGTCCGGCGGCAGACGCTGGCCGACGTGTTCGCCCTCGACGCCGTCCTCGCCGGTGTCCCCGCCCCCAGCCCGGCGATCGACCAGCCGGCCCCCGAGCACCCGGTCGGAGCAACCTCGTGAGCGAGCCCCTGAAGGTCGCGCTGCTCGGCTGCGGCACCGTCGGCGGCGCCGTGCTGCGCCTGCTGTCCGAGCAGTCCGAGGACCTCGCCGCCCGGGTGGGCCGCCGGATCGAGGTCGCCGGGGTCGCCGTCCGGCGTCCCGACCGGCACCCCGACGTCCCGGCCGAGCTGCTCACCACCGACGCCCTGGCGCTGGTGACGCGTGCGGACGTCGACCTGGTGGTCGAGGTGATCGGCGGCATCGAGCCGGCCCGGTCACTGCTGATGGCCGCCATGGCCGCGGGCAAGTCGGTGGTCAGCGCCAACAAGACCCTGCTGGCCGAGGACGGGGTGGCGCTGCACGCCGCGGCCGCCGACGGCGGGGTCGACCTGTACTACGAGGCCGCGGTCGCCGGCGCGATCCCGCTGCTGCGCCCGCTGCGGGAGTCCCTGGCCGGTGACCAGCTGCGCCGGGTCGTGGGCATCGTCAACGGGACGACCAACTACATCCTGTCCCGGATGGCCGAGACCGGTGCCGGGTTCGGCGAGGCGCTGGCCGAGGCCACCGAGCTGGGCTACGCCGAGGCCGACCCGACCGCCGACGTCGACGGCTTCGACGCCGCCGCCAAGGCCGCGATCCTGGCCTCGCTGGCCTTCCACTCCCCGGTGACCGCCGCCGACGTGTACCGCGAGGGCATCTCCGCGGTCTCGGCCACCGACGTCGCCCGCGCGGCCGAGATCGGCTGCACCGTCAAGCTGCTGGCCATCTGCGAGCGGGTCGCCGGGGCCGACGGCGCCGACGACGCGGTGGCGGTGCGCGTGCACCCGGCGATGATCCCGACCACGCACCCGCTGGCCGCGGTCGGCGGGGCGTTCAACGCCGTCTTCGTCGAGGCCGAGGCCGCCGGCGAGCTGATGTTCTACGGCCGCGGGGCCGGTGGCGAGCCGACCGCCAGCGCCGTCCTGGGCGACCTGGTCGCGGTGGCCCGCAACCGGGTCAACGGCGTGGCCGGCCCGGGGACCACCGGCTACGCCGGGCTGACCGTGCGCCCGATGGCCGACACCCCCACCCGCTACCACGTGAGCCTGGACGTCGCCGACCAGCCCGGCGTGCTGGCCGCCGTCGCGCAGGAGTTCGCCGCGCACGGCGTCAGCATCGCCACCGTCCGCCAGGACGGGCACGGCGAGGCCGCCACGCTGGTCATCGTCACCCACCGGGCGCCCGACGCGGCGCTGGCCACCACGGTGGAGAAGCTGCGGGAGATGCCCGCTGTCCGGGGCGTCACCAGCGTCCTACGAGTCGAGGGGCTGTCATGACCACCATGCGCGGAGCGGTCTCGCCGCACTGGCCGGGGCTGATCGAGGCCTACCGGGACCGGCTGCCGGTGAGCCCGTCCACGCCGGTGGTGACGCTGCAGGAGGGCGCCACCCCGCTGGTACCCGCACCCGAGCTGTCCCGCCGCACCGGCTGCGAGGTGTTCCTCAAGGTCGAGGGCGCCAACCCGACCGGGTCGTTCAAGGACCGCGGCATGACCATGGCGATCACCAAGGCGCTCGAGGAGGGCGCCCAGGCCGTCATCTGTGCCTCCACCGGCAACACCAGCGCGAGTGCGGCGGCCTACGCCGCCCGCGCCGGGCTGACCTGCGCCGTCCTGGTGCCCACGGGCAAGATCGCCACCGGCAAGCTCGCCCAGGCGCTGGTGCACGGGGCCAAGCTGCTGCAGGTCGAGGGCAACTTCGACGACTGCCTGGCCCTGGCCAGCAAGCTCGCCATCGACTACCCCGTCAGCCTGGTCAACAGCGTCAACCAGTACCGCATCGAGGGGCAGAAGACCGCCTCGTTCGAGATCGTCGACGTGCTCGGCGACGCCCCCGACATCCACTGCCTCCCCGTCGGCAACGCCGGCAACATCACCGCCTACTGGCAGGGCTACCGCGAGTACGCCGCCGACGGCACCGCCTCGCACACCCCGCGCATGTGGGGCTTCCAGGCGGCCGGCGCCGCGCCGATCGTCACCGGCAAGGTCGTCGAGCGCCCCGAGACGATCGCCACCGCCATCCGGATCGGCAACCCCGCGTCCTGGACCAAGGCGCTGGCCGCCCGTGACGACTCCGGCGGCCGCATCGACGCCGTCACCGACCGGGCGATCCTGGCCGCCTACCGGCTGCTGGCCCGCAGCGAGGCCGTCTTCGTCGAGCCCGCGTCGGCCGCCTCGGTCGCCGGGCTGCTGCAGGTCGCCGAGGCCGGCGGCCTGGAGCCGGGCCAGCGGGTGGTCTGCACGGTCACCGGCAACGGCCTCAAGGACCCGGAGTGGGCGATCGCCGGGGCACCGGTGCCGGTCACGGTCCCGGTCGACGCCGCGGCTGCCGCCGCCCAGCTCGGGCTCTGAGCACCACCGTGGTCGACGCAGCCGGGGGAGTGCGCATCCGGGTGCCCGCGACGAGCGCGAACCTCGGGCCGGCCTACGACTGTGCCGGGCTCGCGCTCAGCTGCTGGGACACCCTCGACGTCGCGGTCACCGACGGCGGCCTGGTCGTCGAGGTGAGCGGCGAGGGCGCCGGCGAGCTGCCTACCGACGAGTCGCACCTGGTCGTGCAGGCGTTCCGCGCGGCGTGCGCCGAGCTGGGCTGGACTCCGTCCGGGCTGCGGCTCACCGCGCACAACGGCATCCCGCAGGGCCGGGGGATGGGGTCCTCGGCTGCCGCCGTCACCGCCGGTGTCCTGGCCGCCTGGTCGCTGTGCCCCGACGTCACCGCCGTCGACGACGTGGCCGTGCTGCGGCTGCTGTCGGAGCTGGAGGGCCACCCGGACAACGTCGCGCCGTGCCTGCTGGGTGGCGCCACCCTGTCCTGGACGACGCAGACCGGCGCCCGGGCGGCGCGGCTGGCCGTCGACCCGCGCATCACCCCGGTGCTGTTCGTCCCGGGGACGACGCTGTCGACCCACCTGGCCCGCGGTCTGCTGCCGGCCACCGTGCCGCACGCCGACGCCGCGCACGCCGCCGGGCGCTCGGCGCTGCTGGTGCACGCGCTCACCCGGGACCCCTCGCTGCTCCTGGAAGGCACCGAGGACCGGTTGCACCAGCCCCAGCGCGCCGTCGCGATGCCCGACAGCGCGGCCCTGCTGGCCCGGCTGCGCACCGACGGTCACGCCGCCGTGGTGTCCGGCGCGGGGCCGTGCGTCCTCGCGCTGGCCGTGCTGGGCCCCGACGAGCACCCCGGCGACCCGGCCTCGGCCGCCGAGGTGCGGGAGCTGGCCGCCGCCGTCCCCGACGGGTGGGCCTGCCTGCCGCTGCGCGTCGACCACGACGGTGCCGTCGTCACCCCGCTGGGGCGTGATCACGGTGCGGTATCGTCTGAGTCGCCTGGAACACACCGGTGACGGACTGTGTTGTGGGCGACGTCAGGCTGTGTCTAGGCTGACGCCGTAGCCGCCTCCGGGCGCGCCTCGAGCGGGGCGTGGGCCGCGATCCGTCGCCGCCGACCTCCTCGCACCTCCACAGACCCGTGCACTCCCCGCCGACGCGGACGTCCACACCAGGGCTCTCGCCTCAGGGAGCGGGTCACCCCCTGCGCTGGTAGGCGCAGGTCACCGCAGGGAAGGACCTGTACGTGAGCGAGACCACCGACCTCCTCGACGGCGCACCGTCCGACGAGGCAGCCGCCGGCAACGGAGCGGCCGCCCGCTCCCGTCGCCGCGGCACCGGCCTGGCCGGGATGCTGCTGCCCGAGCTGCAGCGCCTGGCCGGCGAGCTGGGCATCCCCGGCACCGGCAAGATGCGCAAGAGCGACCTCGTCGCCGCCATCTCCGAGCGGCAGGTGGGCGGGTCCGGCAGCAACGGCTCCGATGCCGCCCCCGCCGCCGATGCCCCGGCGCCCCGCGCCGAGAGCACCCCGGGCGACACCACGCCGCCCACCTCCACGCCGTCCGCCGTGAGCGCCCCCGCCTCGGCGGCCCCGCTCGAGGCGCCGGTCAGCGGTGGTGCCAACGGGGGGCCGGTCGTCGGCGCCCCGGCGAGCGACAGCACCCCCGACGCCGCGTCGGAGCCCGTCGCCGACACCGCCCCCACCGGCCGTCGCCGCCGGGGCGCGAGCCGTCCCGCCGGCGCCCCGACCGCCGACGCCGCCGAGACCGCGGCCGAGCCCGCCGCCGCCGACGACGCCCCGGTCCAGGCCGGTGGCCGCGAGACGCAGGACCCGCAGGCCGAGGCCCGCACCGAGGGCGAGCGTCCGCCGCGCAACCGCCGCGAGCGCGCCGCCCGCGACGGTGGCGAGCGTCCGGCCCGTGACGGTGCCGAGCGTCCCGCCCGCGACGGTGCCGAGCGTCCCGCCCGCGACGGTGGCGAGCGTCCGGCCCGTGAGGGTGCCGAGCGTCCCGCCCGCGACGGTGGCGAGCGTCCGGCCCGTGAGGGTGGCGAGCGTCCCGTCCGTGACGGTGCTGACCGTCCCGCCCGTGAGGGTGGCGAGCGTCCCGCTCGTGACGGTGCAGACCGCTCTGCCCGTGACGGTGGCGAGCGTCCCGTCCGTGACGGTGCCGACCGCGACGACCGCGGTGCTCGTGACGACCGCAACCGTGACGGCTCTGCCCGTGACGGTGCGGCCCGGGACGGCGAGGAGCGGGGCGGCCGCAACCGCAACCGCAACGCCAACGACGGTGCCCGCGACGGGCGTGACGGTGCCCGCGACGGGCGCGACGGTGCCCGCGACGGCCGTGACGCCGGGCGCGACGGTGCCCGCACCGACACCCGTACCGAGCGCCCGGACACCGCGCGCGCCGACCGTGACGCCCGCCCCGACGAGGACGACGACGACTTCGACGGCCGCGGCCGCCGGGGTCGCCGGTACCGCGACCGCAACCGCCGGGGCGGCAACGCCCCCGGTGGCCGCGAGCGCTTCGACTCCGGTGAGCCCACCGTCAGCGATGACGACGTCCTGCTGCCGGTCGCCGGCATCCTCGACGTGCTGGACAGCTACGCCTTCGTCCGGACGTCGGGCTACCTCACCGGCCCGAACGACGTCTACGTGTCCCTGGCCCAGGTGCGCCGCTACGGCCTGCGCCGCGGTGACGCGATCACCGGTGCGGTCCGCCAGCCCCGTGAGGGCGAGAAGAAGGACAAGTACAACGCGCTCGTCCGGCTCGAGTCGGTCAACGGCCTGGACCCCGAGCAGGCCAAGGACCGGCCGGAGTTCACCAAGCTGACCCCGCTCTACCCGCAGGACCGCCTGCGGCTGGAGACCGAGTCGCACCTGATGACGACCCGGATCATGGACCTGGTCATGCCGATCGGGAAGGGCCAGCGCGCCCTGATCGTCAGCCCGCCCAAGGCCGGCAAGACGATGGTGCTGCAGTCGATCGCCAACGCGATCGCGGTGAACAACCCCGAGGTCCACCTCATGGTCGTGCTCGTCGACGAGCGGCCCGAGGAGGTCACCGACATGCAGCGCTCGGTGAAGGGCGAGGTCATCGCCTCGACCTTCGACCGGCCGCCGGCCGACCACACCACGGTCGCGGAGCTGTCCATCGAGCGGGCCAAGCGACTGGTCGAGATGGGCCACGACGTCGTCGTCCTGCTGGACTCGATCACCCGGCTGGGCCGCGCCTACAACCTGGCGGCCCCCGCCAGCGGGCGCATCCTCTCCGGTGGTGTCGACTCCACGGCGCTCTACCCGCCGAAGCGCTTCCTCGGTGCCGCCCGCAACATCGAGAACGGCGGCTCGCTGACGATCATCGCCTCGGCGCTGGTCGAGACCGGGTCGACGATGGACACGGTCATCTTCGAGGAGTTCAAGGGCACCGGGAACGCCGAGCTCAAGCTCGACCGGCGGCTGGCCGACAAGCGGGTCTTCCCCGCCGTCGACGTGAACGCCTCCAGCACCCGCAAGGAGGAGATCCTCCTCTCCCCGGACGAGCTGGCGATCGTGATCAAGCTGCGCCGGGTGCTCTCGGCCCTGGAGCCCCAGCAGGCGCTCGAGCTGCTGCTCGACCGCATGCGCAAGACCCGCAACAACATCGAGTTCCTCATGCAGGTCCAGAAGACGACCCTGGGCCTGGGCGAGAAGGAGTAAGGACCCCCTTGCCCCCCGCCACGAGCAAGCTCGCGGCGGGTCCCTGCAAGGGGGCCGGGTCGGTTCCCGTGAGGGGGCCGACCCAGGACCTCGCCGGGGCCGTACACTGGCCCATCGAGCCTTCGTCGCGTGGGTCGGCCAGACCCCGGCGGCGTGTGAGACACCAGACCACGAGACCAGAGAGAGGGTGTACCGGCATGAAGGCCGACATCCACCCGGACTACCACGTCACCACGGTGACCTGCGGTTGCGGCAACACGTTCCAGACCAAGAGCACGGCGGCCGGCGGCACCATGACCGTCGAGACCTGCTCGGCCTGCCACCCGTTCTACACGGGCAAGCAGCGCATCCTGGACACCGGTGGCCGCGTCGCCCGCTTCGAGAAGCGGTTCGGCAAGCGCAACGCCGGCGCCAGCACCGACGCCGAGAAGTAGCACCCCCGACGGCGCCTGTGCCGCTCTCCTGTCGAGAGCGGCACAGGCGCCGTCGTCATGTCCGGACAGCAGTCCCCACCCCGACCCAGGAGCGTGCCCGTGAGCAGTCCCGAGTCCGGCAGCGACCGGCTCGCCGGCCTGCTCGCCGAGCACCGTGAGCTCGAGGCCGAGCTCGCCGACCCCGCCGTGCACGCCGACGCCGCCCGCGCCCGCCGGCTGGGCCGCCGCTACGCCGCCCTCGCCCCGGTGGTCGAGACCGCCCGCGCGCTCGACGCCGCCCGCGACGACCTGGGCGCGGCCCGCGAGTTCGCCGCCGACGACCCCTCCTTCGTCGCCGAGGCCGCCCAGCTCGAGACGACCGTCGGCGAGCTGAGCGCGCGGCTGACCGAGCTGCTGCTGCCCAAGGACCCCGACGACGAGAAGGACGTCATCCTCGAGGTCAAGGCGGGGGAGGGCGGCGCGGAGTCCGCGCTGTTCGTCGGGGACCTGCTGCGGATGTACCTGCGCTACGCCGAGCGGCGCGGCTGGTCGACCGAGGTCCTCGACGCGGTGCCGGCCGAGCTGGGTGGCTACAAGGACGTCGCGGTGGCCATCAAGTCCCGCACCGACGAGGGCATCTTCTCCCGGCTGAAGTTCGAGGCCGGCGTGCACCGGGTGCAGCGCGTGCCGGTCACGGAGGCGCAGGGCCGCATCCACACCTCCGCCGTCGGCGTCCTGGTCCTGCCCGAGGCCGAGGACGTCGACGTGACCGTCGACCCGAACGACCTGCGGATCGACGTCTTCCGCTCCTCGGGGCCGGGCGGGCAGAGCGTGAACACCACCGACTCCGCCGTCCGGATCACCCACCTGCCGACCGGCATCGTCGTCAGCTCGCAGAATGAGAAGAGCCAGCTGCAGAACCGCGAGTCCGCCCTCCGGGTGCTGCGCTCCCGGCTGCTGGCCGCCGCCCGCGAGGAGGCCGAGGCCACCGCGTCGGACCAGCGGCGCAGCCAGGTCCGCACGGTCGACCGCAGCGAGCGGGTGCGCACCTACAACTACCCGGAGAACCGGATCGCCGACCACCGGGTCGGGTTCAAGGCGCACAACCTCGACGCGGTCCTCGACGGCGAGCTGGACCCGGTGCTCGACGCGCTGACCGCCGCGCACACCGCCGAGCTCCTGGCGGGGGAGTCCTGACCGCGCAGGCCCTGGTCCGCGAGGCGGCCGCACGGCTGGCCGCGGCCGGTGTGGAGTCCCCGCGCGTGGACGCCGAGCTGCTGCTGGCCGCCGCGCTCGGGACCTCCCGCACGGCCCTGCTCACCGCCGGCGAGGTCGGTGACGAGGCCGCCGCCCGGTTCGCCGCGCTGGTCGAGCAGCGGGCCGACCGCGTGCCGCTGCAGCACCTGACCGGGACGGCGCCCTTCCGCCACCTGGAGCTCTCCGTCGGGCCCGGCGTCTTCGTCCCGCGGCCGGAGACCGAGCTGCTCGCCGGCTGGGTGCTGGAGCGGATCGCCGGGCTGCCCGCACCGACCGTCGTCGACCTGGGCACCGGGTCCGGCGCGATCGCGCTCGCCGTGGCCAACGAGCACCCCGGCGTCCGGGTGCTGGCCGTCGAGCGCGACCCCGGGGCGATCGAGTGGACCCGGCACAACGCCGCGGCCCGGGCCGCCGCCGGTGACACCCCGGTCGAGGTGCTCGCCGGGGACATGACCGACCCGCGCCTGCTCACCGCTCTCGACGGCACCGTCGACGTCGTCGTGTCCAACCCGCCCTACGTCCCCGACGACGCCCGGCTGCCGCGCGAGGTGCTCGACCACGACCCGCCGCTGGCGCTGTGGGGCGGCCCGGACGGGCTGGACGTCGTCCGCGGGCTGCTGGACACTGCCGCCCGGCTGCTGCGCCCGGGAGGCTGGCTGGGCATCGAGCACGCCGACCTGCAGGGCAGCTCGCTGCCGGCGCTGCTGCGCGCGCACGGCCGCTGGACCGACGTCGCCGACCACCCGGACCTCGCCGGCCGGCCGCGGCACACGACCGCTCAGCTGTCCGGGCACCACTCCGCCACGTAGGCCGGGTCGCCGGGTAGCGCGACGTCGAGGTCGCGCCGCTGGACGCTCAGCCCGGGGGTGCCGCAGGCCGCGTCGAACCCCTCGTCGGTGTACTCGACGTCCAGCACGCTCCCGTAGACGGCGGTGTAGACCGCGCACTCGTCGAAGGCGCCGCAGTCCTCGGCCACGGCGTAGTCGAAGCCCAGCCCGGCGCCGGCCAGCTCGGGGGCGTTCTTCTGCCCGATCGCCAGCCCGGCGGCGTGCGCCCGGTCCACCAGCGCCCGGGCCGTCGCAGCGGCGTCGTCGGCGTCCAGCAGCCCCTCCGAGCGGGTCCAGCTGTCCAGGTTGTCCGGCTCGACCGCGGTGAACCCGGCCGCCGCGCAGTCGTCGAACCACGGGCCGACGACGGCGAGCACCCGCTCGCGCTGCCTGGCCGAGGCGATGTCGACCAGGAACTCACCCGGCCAGTCCGGGTCCTCCACGGGCCGGCCGTCGGCCCCGCGCAGCAGCAGGTCCGCCGGCCAGTCCGCGCTGCCCGGCTGGGTCTGGAAGGCGTTGACGTAGCAGGCCGACCACAGGCCGGCGGCCGGCGTCGCGGTGCGGTCCCGGACGACGCCGGCGATGCCGGCGACAGCCGGGTGGGGGCCACCGAGCTGGTAGTCGACGCGGGCGCCGACGGGCAGCCCGGCGAGGACGGCGACCCGTGACCCGGCCGGCGGTGGGGCCTCCTCCGGCTGTGCCCCGCACCCGGCCAACAGCAGCGCGGCCCCCAGGAGGGGCAGGACCGCACGCACCGCGGGTACACCCACCTGTTGCACGGGCGCAGCGTAGGTGGGGGAGACTCCCCAGCCGTGGCGGACCTCTACGACTGCAGCGACCCCGACCAGCGCGAGGCGGGCCTGACCGCCGCCGCGCTCGCCCTCTCGCGCGGCGACCTGGTGCTGACCCCGACCGACACGGTCTATGGGGTGGCGGCCGACGCCTTCACCCCGGCGGCGGTCGGCAAGCTGCTGGCGGCGAAGAACCGCGGCCGGAACATGCCGGTGCCGGTGCTGATCGGCGAGGCGTCCACGCTCGTCGGGCTGGTGACCACCGTCCCGCCGGCGGCGACCCGGCTGGCCGAGGAGTTCTGGCCCGGTGGGCTCACGCTGGTCGTGGAGCACGCCCCCACGCTGGCCTGGGACCTCGGGGACGCGGAGGGCACGGTCGCCGTCCGGCTGCCCGCCGACGACGTCACCCGGGACCTGCTGCGGCGCACCGGCCCGCTCGCGGTGTCCAGCGCGAACCGCTCCGGCCGGCCGGCCGCGACGAGCGCCGCGGAGGCGGTCTACCAGCTCGGCGAGATGGCCGCGGTGGTGCTCGACGGCGGCCCGCGGACGAACTCCGCGGCCAGCACCATCGTCGACTGCACCACCCCGGTCCCGCGGGTGCTGCGGCTGGGCGCCGTCGGCCTGGAGGCCCTGCGCGCCGTCGTCCCGGAGATCACCGACTAGCCGGCTCCCCGGTCGACTGCGTGGTCGGACGCGAGCACGGTCAAGCGGGACGCGACGAGGTGACCACCACCAGGCCCGAGCTCGCGAGGTGACCACCGCGTCGTCCGGAGGACGACTGTGGGAGGACGGCGCGGGCCCGGAGGGTCCCGCCGTCCTCGCACGAAGCGGCTCAACGGAGATCGGGGACGGCACCGGGCCGCGATGCGATGCGGAGCATCGCCATGACACAGCGATACCGTGGTGCGACAGCCGTGCGCGCCCGCTCGAGGGTGCGCGCGGGCACCGGCACCGAGCAGCAGGAGTGCACCCGCGATGAGCACCCCCGCCACGACCCCCTACTGGGGTCCCGACTTCGACGCCCTGGCCGCCTTCGACCCGGAGATCTCCAGCGTCGTCGTCGACGAGCTCGACCGGCTCCGCAGCGGGCTGCAGCTGATCGCCAGCGAGAACTTCACCAGCCCCGCGGTGCTCGCCGCGCTGGGGAGCACGCTGTCGAACAAGTACGCCGAGGGCTACCCCGGCCGCCGGTACTACGGCGGCTGCGAGGTCGTCGACCGCGCCGAGTCCCTCGGCATCGAGCGGGCCAAGGAGCTCTTCGGCGCCGAGCACGCCAACCTGCAGCCGCACTCCGGCGCCAGCGCCAACCTGGCCGCCTACGGCGCCTTCCTGCAGCCCGGCGACACCATCCTCGGCATGGCCCTGCCGCACGGCGGGCACCTGACCCACGGCACCAAGGTCTCGTTCTCGGGCAAGTGGTTCAACGCCGTCCAGTACGGCGTCGACCCGGTGACCGAGCACATCGACTACGACCAGGTCCGCGACCTCGCCCGCGAGCACCGGCCCAAGCTGATCATCGCCGGTGGCTCGGCCATCCCGCGGCTGATCGACTTCGCCGCGTTCCGGGAGATCGCCGACGAGGTGGGCGCCATCTTCATGGTCGACGCGGCGCACTTCATCGGCCTGGTCGCCGGCAAGGCCATCCCCTCGCCGGTGCCCTACGCCGACGTCGTCACCTTCACCACCCACAAGGTGCTGCGCGGCCCGCGCGGTGGGGCGATCGTCTGCAAGGCCGAGCACGCCAAGGCCATCGACAAGTCGGCGTTCCCGATGATGCAGGGCGGCCCGCTCATGCACGCGGTCGCCGCCAAGGCGGTGAACCTCAAGGAGTGCCTGCAGCCGGAGTACCAGGCCTACACCCGCCAGGTCGTCGCCAACGCCCAGGCGCTCACCGCGGGCCTGGCCGCCGAGGGCCTGCGCCCGGTCGCCGGCGGCACCGACACCCACCTGGCGCTGCTGGACCTGCGCGAGGTCACCGACACCGCCGGTGAGCTCGTCACCGGCAAGGTCGCCGAGGCCCGCTGCGACGCCGCCGGCATCGTGCTGAACAAGAACGCGATCCCCTTCGACCCGCAGCCGGCGTCGGTCGCCTCCGGCATCCGGGTGGGCAGCCCCTCGGTCACCACCCAGGGCATGGTCGAGGCCGACATGGCCGAGATCGCCCAGCTCATCGGGACGGCGATCCGGGACGCCGACGGCTCGCGCACCGCCGAGGTCGCCGCGGGCGTCGAGAAGCTGGTCAGCGCCCACCCTGCTTATCCCCACCCGACCCCGCCGAACGCCTACCCCGAGCCCGCCCGGGCCGTCTGAGCCCATGCGCGAGTACGCCGTCGTCCTGCTGGCCGCCGCCCTGGTCACCTTCCTGGCCACCCCGGTGGTGCGGGTGGCGGCGGTCCGGTTCCGGGTGATGGCCGCGGTGCGTGACCGCGACGTGCACGTCATCCCCACCCCACGGGGCGGGGGAGTGGCGATGTACCTCGGGGTCGCCGCCGGTGTCCTCGTGGCCGCCCAGCTGCCCTCGCTGCAGCGCAGCTTCGAGTTCAGCACCCAGACGATCGCCGTCCTGGTCGCCGGTGGGCTGATCTGCCTGCTCGGCGTCCTGGACGACCGGTTCGGCCTCGACGCGCTGACCAAGCTGACCGGGCAGATCGCCTCGGCCGGGGTGATGGTGCTGCTGGGTGTCCAGCTGGCCTACCTGTTCCTGCCGGTCGCCGACATCGGGACCCTCTCGCTCGGCCCGGACGTCGGGGTGCCGGCCACCATCGCGTTGACCGTGCTCACGGTGAACGCGCTGAACTTCATCGACGGGCTCGACGGGCTGGCCGCCGGGGTCTCCGCGATCGCGGCCCTGGCGTTCTTCGCCTACAGCTACCACCTGGGGCTGGTCGGCTACGACGACGTCGCCAGCGCCCCGGCCCTCATCACCGCCGTGCTCGCCGGGGCCTGCCTGGGCTTCCTGCCGCACAACTTCAACCCGGCGCGGATCTTCATGGGCGACTCCGGGTCGATGCTGGTCGGCCTGATGCTGTCGGCCGCGGCCGTCTCCGCCACCGGGCAGACCGACTCCCAGACGCTGAGCTCCGCGGCCGGCCTGCTGCCGTTGATGCTCCCGCTCCTCATCCCGGTCGCGGTGCTCTTCATCCCCTTCGCCGACCTGGTCATGGCCGTCGTCCGGCGCACCCGGCGGGGCCAGTCGCCGTTCCGGCCGGACAAGATGCACCTGCACCACCGGTTGCTGTCCATCGGGCACTCCCACCGGCGGGCCGTGCTGATCATCTACTTCTGGGCCGCGCTGCTGAGCTTCGGTGCCGTCGCGCTGTCGATCACCGGGGGCACCGTCGAGGTGCTCGTCGTGATCGGGGCGCTCCTGGTCGTCGGGGTGGTCGTCGTGCTCAGCCCGCGGGCGCGGCGGGCGGCGATCGCGGCCCGCCAGGCCGAGCTGGCTGCGCTCAAGGAGCGCAGCCGGGCCGCCCACCCGGCCAACCGCGCGCTGCGCGACGCGGTCGTCCTCGCCCACCCGGACGGCTCGGCACCCCACCCACGAGCGAGCCAGGGAGCTCCATGACCGGCCCAGCCACCACCTCCGACGTCCCCTGGGACCTGACCTTCCTGCGGGTGGGCGGGGTGGCCACCGCAGCCGTGACGGCGGTGGCGGTGCCGGTGGTCGGCCTGACCCTGGGCTGGCCGGCGGCGCTGGGCGTCCTCCTCGCCGCCGTCATCGTCTCCTCGTTCTTCGTCCTGTCCGGCCTGGTCGTGGCCTGGGCGGGGCGGATCAGCGACAGCCTGACGATGCCGGCGGCCCTGGTGTCCCTGGGCGTCAAGGCCCTGCTGCTGTTCCCGCTGCTGTCGGCGCTCCCGGAGGACGGGTGGCTGGACCGCCGGGCCGTGGCCTGGTCGGTGGTCGTCGGCACCGTGCTGTGGACGCTGGTCCACGTGCGGTGGGTGTGGACCCGCCAGCTGTACTACGTCCGTCCGCCCGCGCCGGTCGGCCGCAGCGCCCATGATCCGGGGGAGAACCCGCAGCCAGCAGGCTGATATGGTCCCTCGCGATGGCCGAGGACACTCCTGCGAACTGGAGCGCGCGACCACGACCCACACCCTCAGCACCGCAGCCCTCCGGGGCCGACGTGGGTTGGGGCATCACCGGGACGTTGATGTCGGGGATGGCCGTCTGGGGCGGGGTCGGGTGGCTGCTGGACCGGTGGCTGGACACGCGAGTGTTCCTCCCGGTCGGGGTCCTCCTCGGCGTGACGGTGGCCATCTACCTCGTGGTGGTCAAGTACGGGACGCTCCCCGCACCGGGTGGGGAGCGGCACAGTGGCAGGGCCTCGGGTGCGGGATCGATCCGGCCCGGCACGGAGAAGGGACGACGGTGACCGCAAGCGCTCTTGCGCTCCACAGCGTGCTCGCTGTTGAGAGCGATCCGGGCGGTGGCTTCTCGCCGCCGACGATCGCCGAGTTCTACCCCGAGCCGCTCGCCGAGTTCTCGCTCTTCGGCATCGCGTTCGCCATCACCCGGATCACGATCATCTCGTGGATCGCGACGGCGGCCATCCTGGCGCTGCTCGTCCTGGCCGTGCGCAAGCCGTCCATCGTGCCGGGCAAGCTGCAGTTCCTGGGTGAGAGCGGCTACTCCCTGGTGCGCGACGGCATCGCCCGCGACATCGTCGGGCCGAAGGGCCTCCCGTTCGCGCCCTTCCTGGCGTCGCTGTTCTTCTTCATCCTGGCCAACAACGCGATGAGCATCATCCCGTTCGCGCAGATCTCACCGAACGCGAAGTTCGCCTGGCCGCTGGTCCTCGCCGTCGCCGTCTGGGTGCTCTACAACTGGGTCGGGATCCGCGAGCAGGGCGCCAAGCGCTACTTCAAGGACGCGGCCGTGCCGCCGGGCGTGCCGATCGGCGCCCTGGTCCTCGTGACGCCCATCGAGCTTCTGCAGGTGTTCGTGATCCGCCCGTTCACCCTGGCGGTCCGACTCTTCGCCAACATGTTCGCCGGCCACATGCTGCTGGTGGTCTTCTCCCTCGGCACGGTCTACCTGTTGACGGTGGGCAACTTCTCCGTCATCTTCACGCCGTTCGCCTTCCTGATGGCGCTGGTCATGACCTTCTTCGAGGTCCTGGTGATCGTCCTGCAGGCGTACGTCTTCACGGTGCTCACGGCCACGTACCTCAACGGTGCGGTCGAACCCGCGCACTGACCTCCCGGGCTGACCGGCCGACGTGGCCGGCCCACTGGACTGCACCACCCGCTCGACCCCGCCAGCCGCCCGGTGACCACCGGGCGACGACACAGGAGGAACACCCCGCAATGATCGAGGTTCTCGCAGAGCTCGAAGGCAACATCGGCACGGTCGGCTACGGCATCGGCGCCATCGGCCCCGGCATCGGTGTGGGCATCGTGTGGGCCGCCTACATCCAGGCGACCGCCCGTCAGCCCGAGTCCGCCGGTCTGACCCGCACCTACGCGTTCCTCGGTGCCGCCCTGGCCGAGGCGCTCGCGCTCATCGGCTTCGTCGTTCCCTTCATCTACTGACGGCCGGACGAACCGACATCGAGTTCCGGTCTGTCACGGCTATAGAGGGACGGTAGGACAATGAGCATCCTCGCCGCGGAGAGCGCGAATCCGCTGTTGCCCCCGTGGGGCGAGATCATCGTGGGCGCGATCACGTTCGCGATCCTCGTGCTCGTGGTGGTCAAGTTCGTCGCGCCGCGATTCGAGCAGGTCTTCCAGGCACGCCGTGAGGCGATCGAGGGCGGCATCGAGCGGGCCCAGGCGATGCAGGCCGAGGCCGAGGCCTCGCTGGCGCAGTACCGCGCCCAGCTGGCCGAGGCGCAGGCCGAGGCCGCGAAGATCCGCGACGACGCCCGCGCCGAGGGGCAGCAGATCATCGAGCAGCTGCGCGCCCAGGCCCAGGCCGAGTCGGCCCGGATCGTGGCCCGTGGCGAGGAGCAGCTCACTGCTTCCCGTCAGCAGGTCGTGACCGAGCTGCGTGGCCAGATCGGCACCCTCGCCGTCGAGCTCGCCGGCCGCGTGGTCGGGGAGTCCCTCGCCGACGACGCCCGTCGCAGCGGCACCGTCGACCGGTTCCTCGACGACCTGGACACCATGTCGGCGACCACCGGCACCGCGACGACCACCGGCCCGGCCGACGGTCGCGGCGGCAGCACGGCGTACGTCCCGCAGGACGCGCGCTGATGCACGCCTCCAGCAGGGCAGCGATGCAGGAGTCGCGGGCCAGCCTGCAGCAGCACACCGGCGGGGCGCGCAGCCGCACCCGCGGTGAGCAGCTGCTGACGCTGGCCGACGAGCTGTACGCCGTGGCGCACGTGCTCGACGGGCAGCCCTCGCTGCGCCGTGCCCTGTCCGACGCCTCCTCGCGGCCCGAGGACCGGGCCGGGCTCGCCCGCCGGCTGCTGGCCGCGCAGGTCGGTGCCGACACCCTCGCCGTGGTCGAGACCGTGGCGCGCCAGCGCTGGTCCCGGCCGCTGGACCTGGTCGAGGCCACCGAGACCCTCGCGACCGAGGCGGCCCTCGACGCCGCCGACGCCCGCGGGGAGCTCGACGGCGTCGAGGACGAGCTGTTCCGGTTCGCGCGCATCGTGGCCGGCGACGACGACCTGGCCCGCATCCTGGGCAACCGGTCGGCTCCCCGCGAGGGGAAGAGCGCCCTGCTCGACCGGCTGCTGACCGGCAAGGTCAGCCCGGTCACCGAGCGACTCATCCGGAACTCCCTGACGAGCTCGCACGTGCACAACGCGGAGAACGAGATCGAGCGGTTGTCCACGGCGGCGGCACGCCGGCGTGGCCAGTCGGTCGCCCACGTGACCAGCGCCGTGCCGCTGACCGCTGCGCAGGAGCAGCGGCTCGTCGCGACCCTCGAGCGCATCCACGGGAAGACCATGGGCCTGCAGGTCCAGGTCGACCCCGACGTGCTCGGCGGCCTGGTGATCCGCGTCGACGACGAGGTCATCGACGGCAGCATCGCGCACCGCCTGGACGAAGCCGGGCGTCGCCTGGCCGGCTGACCGACCGCCCCAGCCGGCCGGCGCCGCCGACCGCGCAGCTCCACCGCACCACCACAGACACCAGCAGAAGAGGACGCGAAGCCATGGCCGAGCTGACGATCTCCGCGGACGAGATCCGCAGTGCGATCCAGAACTACGTCTCCGACTACACCCCGGACGTCTCCCGGGAAGAGGTCGGGGTCGTCACCGAGGCCGGCGACGGCATCGCCCGGGTCGAGGGCCTGCCCTCGGTCATGACCAACGAGCTCCTCGAGTTCGAGGGCGGCGTGCGCGGTCTGGCGCTGAACCTCGACGTGCGCGAGGTCGGCGTCGTGATCCTGGGCGACTTCGCCGGGATCGAGGAGGGCCAGACGGTCCGCCGGACCGGCGAGGTCCTCTCCGTGGCCGTCGGCGACGGCTACCTGGGCCGCGTCGTCGACCCGCTCGGCAACCCGATCGACGGCGCCGGCCCGATCGCGACCACCTCGCGTCGCGCCCTGGAGCTGCAGGCCCCCACCGTCGTGCAGCGCCAGTCGGTGCACGAGCCGATGCAGACCGGGATCAAGGCCATCGACGCCATGACCCCGATCGGCCGCGGCCAGCGCCAGCTGATCATCGGCGACCGCCAGACCGGCAAGTCGGCGATCGCGCTGGACACGATCATCAACCAGAAGCAGGCCTGGGCGACCGGTGACCCGGCGCAGCAGGTGCGCTGCATCTACGTCGCCGTGGGCCAGAAGGGCTCCACCATCGCCGCCACGCGTGCGGCGCTGGAGGACGCGGGCGCGATGGAGTACACGACCATCGTCGCCGCCCCGGCCTCCGAGCCGGCCGGCTTCAAGTACATCGCCCCCTACACCGGCTCGGCCATCGGCCAGCACTGGATGTACGAGGGCAAGCACGTCCTGATCGTGTTCGACGACCTGTCCAAGCAGGCCGAGGCCTACCGCGCCGTGTCGCTGCTGCTCCGTCGCCCGCCGGGCCGCGAGGCCTACCCCGGCGACGTCTTCTACCTGCACTCCCGTCTGCTCGAGCGCTGCGCGAAGCTCTCCGACGAGCTGGGTGCGGGCTCGATGACCGGTCTGCCGCTCATCGAGACCAAGGGCAACGACGTCTCGGCGTACATCCCGACCAACGTCATCTCGATCACCGACGGGCAGATCTTCCTCGAGACCGGTCTGTTCAACTCCGGTGTCCGCCCGGCGATCAACGTCGGTGTCTCGGTCTCCCGGGTCGGTGGCTCGGCGCAGATCAAGGCGATGAAGTCCGTCGCCGGCCGCCTGCGGCTGGACCTGGCCCAGTTCCGCGAGCTCGAGGCCTTCGCCTCGTTCTCCTCGGACCTGGACGCCTCCAGTCGGGCCACCCTGGACCGCGGTCAGCGGCTGGTCGAGCTGCTCAAGCAGGGCCAGTACTCGCCGTTCCCGGTCGAGCGCGAGGTCGTCTCGCTGTGGCTGGGCACCACCGGCAAGCTGGACATGGTCCCGATCCCGGACGTGCGTCGCTTCGAGGCGGAGTTCCAGGAGTTCATCTCCCGGGGCGACAACACGATCTTCGACGACATCCGCAACTCCAAAAAGCTGTCCGACGACACCGTCGGCAGCCTGGAGCGGGCCGTCGAGACCTTCTACGGCCGGTTCACCACCTCCGACGGCGAGCGGCTCAAGGGCACCGAGCCCGAGGTCGAGGCCATGGCCGCCGGCGAGCGTGGCCAGGAGACCGTCCAGGTCAAGCGGGGCTCCTGACCATGGCCGGTTCACTCCGCGCGCTGCGGCGCCGCATCCGCTCCACCCAGTCGACGAAGAAGATCTTCTCGGCCCAGGAGCTGATCGCCGGCGCCCGCATCGTGCGTGCCCAGAACCGCGTGGAGGCCTCGAAGCCCTACGCCCGGGAGATCACCCGGGTGCTGTCGGCCCTGGCCGGGGCGGCCAGCCTGGACCACCCGCTGCTCACCGAGCGCACCAGCGCCCGGCGGGTGGCGGTCCTGGTGATCACCTCCGACCGTGGCTTCGCCGGCTCCTACAACGTCAACGTGCTGCGTCGGACCGAGGAGCTGCTCGGTCTGCTGCGGCAGGAGGGCAAGGAGCCGCTGCTGTACGTCATCGGCCGCAAGGGCGAGACGTACTACCGGTTCCGTGACCGCGCGGTCCAGGACTCCTGGACCGGCTTCTCCGAGCAGCCGGGCTACGCGGACGCGCAGGAGGTCGGGCGCGTCCTCATCGACGCCTTCACCGCCGGCGCCGACGACGACGAGTCCGGTGCCGGTGTCGACGGCATCGAGGGCGTCGACGAGCTGCACATCGTCTACACCGAGTTCCGCTCGCTGCTGGCCCAGGTCCCCGTGGCCAACCGGATGGCGCCGCTGGTGGTCGAGGAGGTCGACGAGTTCCGCGACGAGGCCCCCGCCGGGCAGGGCGGCACGAGCGACGTCCCGACGTCCTACGACTTCGAGCCGTCGGCCGAGGAGCTGCTGGACGCCCTGCTGCCGAAGTACATCACCACCCGCATCTACGCGGCCCTGCTCGAGGCGGCCGCCTCGGAGTCGGCGTCGCGTCGGCGGGCGATGAAGTCGGCCTCGGACAACGCCGAGGAGCTCGCGAAGAACCTCGCCCGGCAGGCGAACCAGGCCCGTCAGGCGGAGATCACCCAGGAGATCAGCGAGATCGTCGGCGGCGCCGACGCGCTGGTGACCGCGGGCTCGGACAACTGAGCACCCGCACGAGCACTGCCCCGGTCGCGGCGCCACCCGCCGCGACCGGGGACACTGAAGACAGAGATCGACAGCGGGAACCACACAGCCCGAGGGCAGGAGAGCAGCACAGATGACCGTCACCGAGGATCGTCCGAGCACCCAGGGGACCACCGGCGCCGGCCGGGTCGTCCGGGTCACCGGGCCGGTCGTCGACGTCGAGTTCCCCCGCGACGCGATGCCCGACCTGTTCAACGCGCTGAAGGTCGACGTCACCCTGGCCGACCTGGGCAAGACGCTGACCCTCGAGGTCGCCCAGCACCTGGGTGACAACGTGGTCCGCACCATCTCGATGGCCCCCACCGACGGCCTGGTCCGCGGTGCGCAGGTCCGCGACACCGGCTCGGCCATCTCCGTCCCCGTCGGCGAGGCCGTCACCGGCCACGTGTTCAACGCACTCGGCGAGTGCCTGGACACCCCCGGTTACGGCGAGGACGCCCCGCACTGGACGATCCACCGGCACGCGCCGAAGTTCGACCAGCTCGAGGGCCGCACCGAGCTGCTCGAGACCGGCATCAAGGTCATCGACCTGCTGACCCCCTACGTCAAGGGCGGGAAGATCGGCCTCTTCGGTGGGGCTGGCGTGGGCAAGACGGTCCTCATCCAGGAGATGATCCGTCGCGTCGCCCAGGAGTTCGGTGGCGTGTCGGTGTTCGCCGGTGTCGGCGAGCGCACCCGTGAGGGCAACGACCTCATCACCGAGATGACCGAGTCCGGCGTCATCAACTCCACCGCCCTGGTCTTCGGCCAGATGGACGAGCCGCCGGGCACGCGTCTGCGCGTGGCCCTGTCGGCGCTGACGATGGCGGAGTACTTCCGCGACGAGATCCAGCAGGACGTCCTGCTGTTCATCGACAACATCTTCCGCTTCACGCAGGCCGGGTCCGAGGTCTCCACGCTGCTGGGCCGCATGCCCTCCGCCGTGGGCTACCAGCCGACCCTGGCCGACGAGATGGGCGAGCTGCAGGAGCGGATCACCTCGACCCGAGGCCGGTCCATCACCTCGCTGCAGGCCATCTACGTGCCCGCGGACGACATCACCGACCCCGCGCCGCACACGACGTTCGCCCACCTCGACGCGACGACGGTGCTCTCCCGGCCGATCTCGGAGAAGGGCATCTACCCGGCCGTCGACCCGCTGGACTCCACCAGCCGGATCCTCGACGCCCAGTACGTCGGGCAGGAGCACTACGACACCGCCCGCGAGGTGCAGCGGATCCTGCAGCGCTACCAGGAGCTGCAGGACATCATCGCCATCCTCGGCATCGACGAGCTCGGCGAGGAGGACAAGGTCACGGTCAACCGTGCCCGGCGCATCGAGCGCTTCCTCTCCCAGAACATGTTCGTCGCCGAGGCGTTCACCGGTCAGCCGGGTTCGTACGTGCCGCTGAGCGAGACGCTGCAGGCCTTCAAGGCCGTCGCGGCCGGCGAGTACGACCACGTCCCGGAGCAGGCGTTCTTCATGTGTGGTGGGCTCGAGGACCTCGAGGCCAACTACGCCAAGCTGAAGAAGAGCTGATCCAGGCCCGTCCGCACCAGGACGGGTCGCGCAACGGCCGGGTCCCCACGGGGGCCCGGCCGTTGCCGTTCCCGGGCACCACGAGTGCTCACGCGCCGCGGTCGCCGTGCGGTCGGGCGGCGGTGCAGGCCCTCCCATCGGGTGGCGGGGAGACCCGAGGCTCAACCTCCGAGGTGCAGCGGTCGATGATGGGGAGAGCGCGTCCGGCCGGCGGACGTCGGAGCCAGGAGCAGCACGTGCACAGGTCGGGGGTCCCAGCGGTGCTGCGACGCAGCAGCAGGACTGCGGTGGACAGCGAGGTGACCGGGCCGCCGACGACCGTCCTGCCGGCGGCGACCGTCCTGCCCGAGGACGCGATGCAGTGGAGCTGGCCGCCCTACGCGCCGGTGCACACCGAGTCGGCGGTCTTCGACACCGACGACTGGGCGCCGCCGTCGGTGGTGTGGCACCCGCAGCTGCGCGTGGGTCGCTGGACGATGCTCTACCGCCGCAGCGGGAGCTGACCGGCCCGCTCGTCCCACCCGTCCACGACGCGACCGAGGACGACGCCGGCGTCGGCGTCCGGCCCCTGCCCGACCGGGTGTGGCGCAGCGCGCCGCGACACGCCGCTAGACTGGATCCACACCCGTCGCCGCTTCCGTCCGGACCGGCGACCCGCACCGCCGCCCTGACGGGCCGGCCGGTGGACCCGGAGGAGAGACGTGGCGACCCTGCAGGTCGAGCTCGTGGCCGTCGAGAAGATGATCTGGTCCGGTGAGGCCAGCATGGTGATCACCCGTACGACCGAGGGTGAGCTCGGCGTCCTGCCCGGCCACGCACCGCTGCTCGGCGAGCTCGCCCCCGGTGGCGTGGTCCGCATCCGTCGCGAGTCCGGTGAGGACCTCGTCGTCGCCGCCCACGGTGGCTTCCTGTCGGTGACCGAGCGGGGGGTGTCGATCCTCGCCGAGACCGCGGAGCTCGCCACCGACATCGACGTGGAGCGGGCCCGTGAAGCGCTCCGCCGCGCCGAGGCCGCCGGTGACGACCCGGAGGCGCTGGCCGCCGCCCGGCGTGCCGAGTCCCGGTTGCGCGCCGCCGGCCAGGACGTCTGAGCCGCACCCGCCCCACCGCCCCCGCAACGGCCGACAGCCAGCCCCGGTGACCACCGCCGTCCTGATCGTCCTCGGTGTCGTGGTGGTGGCGCTCGTCGCCGCCTTCCTGCTGCGGCGGCGCTTCCTGCTCTCCGGGCTGGGCGCGGTCACCATGTGGCTGCGGCCCCCCGGGGCGCCGCGCTGGGCGGTCGGGGTCGCCTGGTACTCCGGCAACGACCTGCTCTGGTACCGCGCGCTGTCCCTGTCGGTGCGGCCCAACCGCCGGTTGTGCCGCTCGCAGTTCCAGGTCGACGCGCGGCGCCGGCCCACGTCGGCCGACCTGTCCCTGCCGCACGAGACGGTGATCCTCACCTGCCGCACCGGCGCCGGGCCGCAGGAGCTGGCGATGGACCCCTCGACGGTGACCGGCTTCCTGTCCTGGGTCGAGTCGGCCCCGCCCGTCGACCGGTGAAGGACCCCCTCGCCCCCACCGCTCGCAGGCTCGCGGCGGGGCCCTGCGAGGGGGCCGTTGCAGCGCTAGCGGCGGGCGGCGCGCTGGGCGTGGACGCCGCTGTGTGCGCCCGGCTCCCACAGGACGTCGCCGTCGGGGTTGGCGGAGCGGGCGAGGATGAACAGCAGGTCCGACAGGCGGTTGAGGTAGCGCGCGTTCTCCTCGTTGGTGCGCTCGGCGTCGACGGCCAGCAGCGCCCAGACGCTGCGCTCGGCACGGCGGGCGACCGTCCGTGAGGCGTGCAGCAGCGCGGCCAGCGGCGTGCCACCGGGCAGGACGAACGACGTCAGCGTCGGCAGCTGCTCGTTGGCGGTGTCGCACGCCGCCTCCAGCCGCTCGGTGTAGGCGGCGGTGACCCGCAGCGGCGGGTGCGCGGGCGAGGGCTGGATGGGCGTGGACAGGTCCGCGCCGAGGTCGAACAGGTCGTTCTGGATGCTGAGCAGCAGCTCGGCGACCTCGGGGGCGGGGCTGCCGAGCGCGATGGCCACACCGACCGAGCTGTTGGTCTCGTCGACGTCGGCGTAGGCCACCAGCCGCGGGTCGGTCTTGGTCACCCGGCTCATGTCGCCCAGGTGCGTCTCCCCGGCGTCACCGGTGCGCGTGTAGATGCGGGTCAGCCGGACGGTCATGCGACGAGCCTAAGGCGGGGGAGCCGGGGGTCGTCGCCAGCGGGTGGCAGGCGCCCGGCCGGGCGCCTCTAGGCTGGGCGGGTGGAGTGCTTCGAGGTGACCGGTGGGGCGTCCCTGCGCGGTCGGGTCCGGGTCACCGGGGCCAAGAACAGCGCGCTGAAGCTGATGGCGGCGGCGCTGCTGGCCCCGGGACGGACGACGCTGGACGAGGTGCCCGACATCCTCGACGTGTCGATCATGAGCGAGGTGCTGCGGCGGCTCGGGTGCGGGGTGAGCTTCGAGCGCTACCCGCTGGAGGCCGGTGGCAGCCCGAGCGGCGGCGGCCGGGTGCTCATCGACGTCCCGGAGGAGCCCTCCAGCGAGACCGACTACGACCTGGTCCGCCGGATGCGGGCCTCGATCAGCGTGCTGGGTCCGCTGGTCGCCCGGCTGGGCACCGCCAAGGTCGCCCTGCCCGGCGGTGACGCCATCGGCTCCCGCGGGCTCGACATGCACATCGCCGGCCTCGAGCGGCTGGGCGCGACCATCGTCAGCGAGCACGGCTTCCTGGTCGCCACCGCGCCCCGGCTGGTCGGCACCTCGATCTGGCTGGACTTCCCCTCGGTGGGCGCCACCGAGAACCTGGTCATGGCCGCCGTGCTGGCCGAGGGCACCACGGTCGTCGACAACGCCGCCCGCGAGCCCGAGATCGTCGACCTGTGCCGGATGCTCGTGGCGATGGGCGCCCGGATCGACGGCGCGGGCACCTCGACGATCACCGTCGAGGGCGTCGAGGGGCTGTCCCCGGTGGCGTACTCGACCGTGCCGGACCGGATCGTGGCCGGCACCTGGGCGATCGGTGCGGTGATGACCCGCGGCGACCTGGTCATCGAGCGGGCCGTGGCCGACCACCTGACCGTGGCGCTGGACAAGCTGGTCACCGCCGGCGCCACCGTGGAGCCGCAGGCCGACGGCGTCCGGGTGGCGATGGAGGACCGGCCGCGCGGCGTCGACGTCGTCACGCTGCCCTACCCGGGCTTCCCGACCGACCTGCAGCCGATGGCGGTGGCGCTGGCGGCGGTCTCCACCGGCACCGCGCTGATCACCGAGAACGTGTTCGAGGGCCGGTTCATGTTCGTCAACGAGCTGGTCCGGCTGGGCGCCGACGTGCGCATCGACGGCCACCACGCGGTCGTCCGCGGCCGGGAGCGGCTCTCCAGCGCCCCGGTGCTGGCCACCGACATCCGCGCCGGCGCCGGGCTGGTGCTGGCCGGCATGCTGACCGACGGGGTCACCGAGGTCCAGGACGTGCACCACGTCGACCGCGGCTACCCCGACTTCCTCGAGCAGCTGCGCGGCGTCGGCGTCCAGATCGAGCGCACCCAGCGCCCCAGCTGACCTCGCGGCCGCCGGGGCTCCCCTTCACTTCCCGCCGAAGGAGAGCGCCAGGGCGCGGGCCCGGGCGAGGTCCTCGGGGAAGACCAGGACGTCGGCGCGGTGGGCGGCGGGCTCGCGGATCGTGGACCGGATGCCGGCGTCGGACAGCACGGCCCGCAGCGCCAGCGCGGACTCCCGCCGGGTCAGCGTCGCCACCGGGGTGAGCAGCTCCTCGGCCTTGACCGGCTTGGCCGTCGAGCCGGAGCCGAAGGCCCAGCGGGCGAAGAGGGCGATGACCGCCAGGGCCACCAGGGCGATTCCCGGGCCGACGGCGAAGTGCAGGCTCCCGGCCTCGATCGGCACGCTGACCCCCAGCCCTGTGCAGCCGGCGGCCGCGCTCTCCGACCGAGTGTGCCACTCCCGTGCGCCCGCTGTGGCGGAGTGGATCCGTCCAGGTCACGGCGACGGATCCACTCCACCTCAGCCGAGGCGGACGACGACGCCCTCGGTGGCGCTGCGCCGGGCGGCGTCGAGCACGGTGGCGGTGGCGACGGCGTCCCGGGCGTCGACCGGGACCAGCCCGCGGCCCCGGACGGCGGCGGCGAAGGTCGGGTAGAAGGTGTCCCAGGCGCCGGGCAGGGTGGGCACCACGACGGCGGTGTCCCCGCTGCGCAGCCGGCCCCAGCGCGCCTCGGGCTCGGCGCCCCACGCGTCGCCGAGGGTGCTCGGGCTCTGCCCGGCGACCAGCGCGTCCTCCTGGCCGTCCATCGGGCCGTCGACGACGTAGCTGCCGGTCGAGCCGGTCACCCGGAAGCGCCAGCCCGGCGCCCCCTCGCTCCAGCTGCCGGCCAGCAGCGAGTGCGCGCCGGAGGTGTGGGTGAGGGCGACCAGCACGTCGTCGTCCAGACCGCTGTCGCGCACCCGCCACTCGGCGTAGACGGTCGCGACCGGGCCGAGCAGCACGAGGGCCTGGTCGACGAGGTGGCTGCCGAAGTCCAGCAGGGTGCCGCCGCCGGAGGGGGCCGGGCCGGGCTCGGGCGTGAAGCGCTCGAAGCGGGACTCGAACCGGGTGACGGTGCCCAGGACGCCGTCGCCCACCAGCGCGCGCACGGTGCGGAAGTCGGAGTCCCAGCGCCGGTTCTGGTACGGCGCCAGCGGCAGGCCCAGCCGTTCGGCCTTCTCCACCGAGGCCCGCGCGGCCGCGGCGTCGAGGGCGAAGGGCTTGTCGCAGACCACGGCCAGGCCGAGGTCCAGGGCCCGGTCGGTGAGCTCGCTGTGGGTGTCGGCGGGCGTGGAGATGGCCACCGCCTCCGCGCCGGCGTCGGCCAGCTGCTCCAGGGAGTCGAACGCCGCGGCACCCGGGTGCTCGCGGGCCACCAGCTCGCGGCGGTCGGCGGAGCGGGTGACCACGCCGACCAGCGTGCACTCGGCCGCCGCGGCGATCAGCGGGGCGTGGAAGTACCGGCCGCCGAAGCCGTAGCCGACCAGGCCGAAGCGGACGGCGTCCGCGGGAGGGGTGCTCATGCCCCGAGTCGACCACGCGCGGCCGGCCACGTCACCGGCGGGCCGAACCGCACCGCGACCCCGGCGGAGAACAGCACGCTGTCCGGCGCCCCGGTCACGCCGGGCAGCCCGGCCGCCGCCAGCAGCGACTCGTCCAGCTCGAGCAGCTCGGCCCGGTGCAGCGGCCACTCGTCGTGCTCGTTGGGCCAGTAGACCGGTCCGCGCCGGCCGGGGCGGTGCAGCCCCCAGCGCGCGGTGAGGAAGGTCCCCAGCGGGTCACCGCCGGGCAGCCGCTCGCCGACCTGGACCCGCACGCGGCTGTGCGCGCCGCGCGGGCCGGGCCAACGGCGCGCGGACGTGTAGCTGACCTGGTCGCCGTCCCGGGTGACGTCCATGCCGGCCCAGGTGTAGGGCAGCCGGGCGACCCAGCGGGCGGCGAGCACCGGCAGCAGCCGGCTGGCCTCCAGCGAGCGGAAGACGACGCCGCGGCGGCCGAGCGCGTCCACCGAGTACAGCCGCACGTTGGTCTCCGGGAACGACCCGAGGTACGGCAGGCCCGGGGCACCGAGGAAGCCGATCCGGTGCATCCGGAAGGGGATCAGCCCCACGTAGGTGACGCCGTCGAGCAGGTCGGGGGTGGTGCCGGCCGGCAGCAGCGGCGCGACCACCGCCGGGTCGACCGCCCAGTGCAGGAACGCCAGGTCCCGCCAGCTCTGGGTGAAGACGGTGCGCCCCGCCGGCCGCGGTGCGGTGGGGGTCAGCTCTTCGGGGTCGGCCACCGGCCCAGCCTGCCCCTCCCGGTCCCCGCTCACCCGGTGAGGTCGGCGCAGCCGGTCTCGTGCGGCAGCAGCGGGCGGAAGGTCAGCGACCAGCGGGCGCCGTCCGGCGTCGTCCAGGGGGTCGCGGTGCTGGCCCGGTCGGCCACGAGACGCACCTGCTCGGCCGGGACGACGACGCACCCCACCCCGGCGCCCAGCGGCTCCCCGGGGAGGTCGGGACCGGGCCAGGCGACCTCCGGGGCCCCTCCCGGCAGACCGCCCGGTGCGTCCTGGTCCACGTACGGGCGCGCCAGCACCGCGACGGCGTCGGGGTCCCAGCTCTCCGCCGTGCCGGCCAGCGCGGTCAGCTCCTCGGCCAGTGCGGCGAGCCGCTCGCGGCCGGTCCGCTGCTCCCCGCTCAGGGCGGGTGACCCGAGACCCTCCTGGAGGCCGACCACCTCCCGCACGACGGTGCGGCCGTCGGTGCGCACGGTGAACCGGGTGCTGGGCACGTCGGCGAGACCGGCGTCGCCCAGGTCGACGCGCTCGTCCACGCCCGCGGCGAGCGCCCGGTCGACCAGGTCGGGCAGCTGCGCGGGGTCCAGTCGGGTCACCGTGAGGCCGGGCCAGGCGAAGGGCGGGTGGATGGCGGCCATCGGGCCCGGCGCGATCACCCGGCCGTCGGCGTGGACGATCACGTCGGGCAGCCGGCCGAGCAGCTCCTCGGGCGTGGTGAACCCGCCGACGCGGGCGACCTGCAGCACCACCGCGTCGGAGCCGTCAGGTCCACCGGCCGGTGTCGCCGGAGGGGCGTCACCGCCCGCGCCGGCACGGGTGCCACCGCAGGCGGCCAGCAGCAGCGACGCGGCGAGCAGCAGGCCGAGTGCCCGGCCGGGCCGGGCGGACGACGCGTCGGGCTGGGCGCGGCTCATGCCGGGTAGCGTCCCACCCCGTGCGCCTGGTCATTGCCCGCTGCTCCGTGGACTACATCGGGCGGCTCACCGCCCATCTCCCGCTCGCCACCCGGCTGCTGCTGGTCAAGGCCGACGGCTCGGTGTCCATCCACGCCGACGACCGCGCCTACAAGCCGCTGAACTGGATGAGCCCGCCGTGCTCGCTCAAGGAGGAGCTCGCCGACGGCTCGGGCACCTGGACGGTGACCAACAAGGCCGGTGAGCAGCTGGTCATCACCATCGACGAGGTCCTGCACGACCACCGGCACGAGCTCGGCGTCGACCCGGGCCTGATCAAGGACGGCGTCGAGGCCGACCTGCAGCGGCTGCTGGCCCTGCACGTGGAGACCTTCGGCGCGGGCTGGTCGCTGGTGCGCCGGGAGTACCCGACCGCGATCGGCCCGGTCGACCTGCTGTGCCGCGACGCCACGGGCACCACCGTGGCGGTGGAGATCAAGCGGCGCGGGGAGATCGACGGCGTCGAGCAGCTGACCCGCTACCTGGAGCTGCTCAACCGCGACCCACGGCTGGCCCCGGTCAAGGGCGTGTTCGCCGCGCAGGAGATCAAGCCGCAGGCCCGGGTGCTGGCCGCGGACCGGGGCATCGACTGCGTCACCGTCGACTACGCCGTCCTCAAGGGCACCGACGACCCCTCGGCCCGCCTCTTCTGACGACGGGCCCGCACGCGGTGGTCCGCGGCAGCAGGGGCCGTGGATCAGCCGGGTGGGAGACTGTCGCGGACGACCGAGCCGGGAGGAGGGCACGTGGACGGAGCACCGACCGGGGACGGCCCGACCGCCGGCTCCCTCGACGGCACGGCCGGTCGCGGGCTCCGCGACCGGCTGCGGTAGCGGGGTGGGCCGTCGGGGCGGGAACAGGGGCGACCGCCGGGACGACCGCCGTCCGGCCGCCGCGTCCTCGCCGTCGCGCCGTCCGGCGCAGCCGATCGAGCAGGCCGGGGACGGCGACTGGGTGGTGCGTCCGCTCACCGGGTCCGGCAGCGACAAGACCTACCGCTGCCCGGGCTGCGACCAGGAGATCCGTCCGGGCGTCCCGCACGTGGTCGCCTGGCCGGCCTACGCCCGCGACTCCGACCTCGAGCCGTGGGACACCGAGTCCTCGGCGGACTGGCGCCGGCACTGGCACACCGCCTGCTGGCGCAACCGGGACCGCCGCCGCTAGACGGAGGACCCTCCTGCACCCCAGGCCTCGCGAGCTCGGCGCGGTCCCCTGCAGCAGGGCCAGCTCATGGGACCGCGGTCGCGTAGACGACGACGTTGTCGGTGTAGCTGCGGCGGCTGCGGTCGAAGCTGCCCCCGCAGGTGATCAGCCGGAGCTCGGCGCCGGTGGTCGGACCGTAGACCTCGGTCGTCGGGAACGCCGTCTTCGGGTAGGCGGCCACCTCGGTGACGGTGAAGGCGACCCGCCGGCCATCGCTGCGGGTCACCAGCACCTCGTCGCCGGGGGAGAGCTCCTCGAGCCGGAAGAACACCGCCGGGCCCGCCGTGCTGTCGACGTGCCCGGCCAGGACGGCGGGGCCCACGTCACCGGGGGCGGGACCGGCGGAGAACCAGCCGGCCTGCCCGGAGTCCGCCGGCGGCAGCAGTGCCCCGGCGGCGTCCACGCCGATGCCGACCAGGTCGGTGTCCAGCCCGATCGCGGGGACGGTCACCCGGACCGGCTCGGCCACGGTGTCGGCGACCGGGCTGGTGAGCACCACCGGCGCGGGCGGGGCCGCCGCTGCGGCCGGCACCGGGGCGTCCCCGCCGCCGGTGCCCGACACGACGGCCACCGTGCCGGCGGTGACCGCCACCGCGGTGAGCGCCGCGCGCAGCAGGGTGACGCTGCGGCGGGGTGGGCGCCGGTGCCGGCCCGGGCCGACGACGGGGCTCCCGCCGCCCGTTCGGGTCGGGACGCCGGTCACCCGGGCCCCGTCCGGCACCTCCCCGTCCGGCACCTCCCCGTCCGGCACGGTCGTCAGGCCGCGAGGTGCCGCGGCTCGTGCCCGCGGCGGGGGAGCCGGGTGCGCGCGGTGAGCAGCAGCAGGCCGACCGCGACACCCGCCAGCGCCAGCGGACCGGCCGGGACGCCCCCGTCGGCCGCGCCACCGGCACCGGCCTCGACGCCGCCCACCGGGACGACGCCGGGGCTGGCGGCGTCCAGCTCCGTGCTGACCGCGAGGCCGCCGCTGCGGTCGAGGACCAGCACCGTGTAGACCGAGCCGGCGGCCAGGTCGACCGGCAGGTCGCTGGGGGTCCCGTTGCCGGGGACCACCTTCAGCGTCTCGGCGCCGCCGGGGACGTCGACGTAGTCGGTGCTGTCGGCGAAGGACAGCCCGCGCGCCAGGGTCGTGTCGGTGCCCAGTGACAGGTCGACCGGCGACGCGGTGGCCGCGGCGTTGATGACCCGGGCGCGGGCCTGGCCGGCCGCGGGGAGCGTGAGGTCGTCGGGCAGCACGGCGAAGCCCAGCTCGGCGAAGTAGCCGACGCCGGCGATCGTGGTGGCGGTGCCGCCGGTGACCGTGACGGTGGTGGCGAGCACCGGCGGGCTGGACGGGTCAGCACCGGCGCCCCGCGCGCTCACCGTGTAGGTGCCGGCCGGGACCGTCTGGTAGGCGGAGACGTCGCCGTAGCTGACCCCGGAGAGCACGACGCCGGTGCCGGGCGCGGACACCGAGTCGATGTAGGCGTCGACCGAGGGCGTGTCCGGGGACAGGTGCATCATCCGGACCAGACCGGTGTCGGCCCCGACGGCCGGAGCTGCCGAGGCCGCCGGGAGTCCGAGCGCGCACAGCCCCGCGCAGAGCAGCGCGAGCAGGGGGACTCGGGTGAGCCGGGCCATGGTGCTCCTTCGATCACGGTGCTGGTCTGCTCACGGTGTACAGCAGTGACCGGCTCCCCGCACGCCGAGTCCGCGTCCACCGACGCAGCGTGATCACCGGCGAGGGGCGGTGACCAGCCCGTCCGGGTCCTGGACCAGGTCGTACCCGATCAGCAGCCCGCCCGGCACCTCGCTGACCCGGTCGGCGACGTAGGGCTCCTGCTGTGCGCCGAGCCAGCCGCGGAAGCGCTCGGCGGCGGCCGGGTCGGCCGCCAGCGACGTCCCGCCGACGGTGGCGACGACCGCCTGCCGCACCGGGGCGTCCGCCGGCTCGCCCGGGACGGCGGGCAGCGACTCCACGCCGACGCCGTACTGCGCGCCGATGCCGGCCAGCAGCGTCAGCAGCCGCGGGTCGACCCGGCCCTCGGTCAGCAGGCGCGCGTCGGCGGCGGGGAACCGGTTGGTCGGGTTGGCGAGCAGGGCCGTGCCCAGCTGCCGGCGGGTCGCCAGCTGCTCGGGCGTCGGCGCGACCGCCTGCGGGTCGGTGACGGTCAGCTCGCCGCCGGGGCCGAAGCTGGCGACCGGGGTGCCCGCGGCCGGGGCCGCACCGGAGGTGACCTGCAGGACCGGGGCGGTGGGGCCGGTCGAGGCGGGCACCGGGAGCTCGGTGCCGGGCAGCACCCGGTCGGGGTCGGCGCCGGCGTGCACCAGCTGCGCGGTCAGCTCCGGGTCGGCGGTGACGACGGCCTCGTCGGGCAGCTGCCCGCCCAGCCACTCCACGAGCTGCGCGTCGGCCGTCGCGCCGAAGTCGCTGCGCGGCGTCCGCGACAGGGCGCTCGCCGCGAGCGCGGCCACGACCACCAGGGCGGCTGCCCCGGCCAGCCCGGCCACCAGACGCGCCCGCGGCCGGGCCAGCACCGGCCGGCCCAGGCGCGCGGCGGCGAGCGTGCCGAGCGCGCCCACCAGCAGGGCGGCCGGCGGCAGGCTCAGCAGCAGCGCGGCGACCCGCTGCGAGGGCGGTGCGACCGACAGCAGGGCCACCGCGGCCAGTGCGACGCCCACGGGGCGCCACCGTGGCAGCAGGACGGCGGCCAGCACGCCCACGACGAGCAGCACGCCGGTGGCCACCAGCACGCCGGTGCGGTCGGCGCCCCAGCGGGCCGGGTCGGCGGTCTCGGGCGCCCAGCGCTCGACCAGTGCCCGCCCGCCGGTCAGCAGCAGCACCCCACCGGCGGCGGCCGCGGCCCGCCGCGCGGGATCGCCCCGGCCGGCAGCGGCGGCGGCCAGTCCGGCGACCAGGAACAGCAGCACGTCGGGGGCCAGCAGCACTGCGAGGACGACGGCGGCCGCGGCGAGGGCCCCGACGGCCACCGGCACCCGGCCGCGGAGGGAGCCCTCCGCCTCGTGGTCCCCGGCCGGTCGCAGCCAGCTGGTGAGCAGCCACGCGGCCAGCAGCAGCCAGGGCACCGCGAGGGCCGCCGGTGACGCCACGGCGTGCAGCGGCACCAGCACCGGCAGCGCACCGAAGGCGAGCACCGCGACCGCGCACCCGGCGTCGGGCACCCCGAGCCGGCGGGCCGTGCGCCACAGCAGGACGGCGTTGAGCACCAGGACGACCAGCAGCAGCTCGCGCTCGACGGCGACGAGGGTGGCGTGGCGCTCGAAGGCCCGGGTCACCGTGGCGTGGACGGCGCCGTGCACGGCGGCCAGCCCCTCGGGCGACAGCGGGGCGACGTCGGCGGTGCCCCGGGCGAGCGCGAAGGCCGGGGCCGCCAGGTCGCCGTCACCGGGCAGCGGCAGCCCGCGCAGCATCCGGGCGCCGACCAGACCCACGACCAGGACGGCGAGCACCGGCCACAGCAGCCCGACCCGCGCCCGCTCCGGCCACGACGGCCGGGCCGCCCGGTGCCGGGCACGCCGCTGGCCCGGCGGCTGAGCGGGGGAGGACGCCGGGGCGGCGGCCGACGGCGGGGCGGGCACGGCCGGTCCGACCGAGCCGGCCGGCTCGACGCGCTCGGCGGACCCGCCCGGCCCGGTCGGGGGCAGCGGCCCGGGGGACGAGGCCGGCTCGGCGGCCTGCCGGCGGCGGGCCCGGAGGGGAGGCACGGCGTGCGGTACGGCGGCCGGGGCCGGGGTCGGGGCGGGCGCGGCCCGGTGGCTGCCGCCCGCACCGGCGACGGCGCGGCCGGCCTCGGTCGGTTCGGCCACGGTGGTCCTCCTCCCGGCGCTCGGCACGGCTGCGGTGCCGACGGGCACCCCGCTCACGGGCACCGACGTCGTGTGCCGATGGTGCCCGTTCCGCCGTCGGATGCCCAACGCAGGGCGCGCCGTCCCCGGGGACGACAGGACCCGCCGGGCGGGATGCCCGGCGGGTCCTGTCGTGCGACGTGCTGCGAGGTGCGGCGGTCAGCCCCGGTCGGGCGCCGACGCCCCGCCGGTGGGTGCGGGCACCGGGGGAGCGGCGGGTGCCGGCCGTCCGGCCCGGGCGGGCACCGGCGGGGTCACCCGGCCGGCGGGGGCGCCGGTGCGCTCGGCGGTCGCCGGGCCCTGGGCGGCCTGCTGGGTCGGGTGCGCCGGGGTCGGCGTGCGACCGGCGGGGCGGGCCTCGGTCTCGGTCGGCGCCGAGGTGCCGAACGGTGCCGGGACCCGGACGGCCTGGGTCTGCGCCGCGGCCGGCTGCTCCTGGGTCGGTGCCGGGGCCGCCGTGGGCTCGGCGGCGGCGGCCGGGGCGACCTGGGTGGCCGGCTCCTGCGCGGGGGACCCCGCGGCCTCGGCTGCCGGTCCGCCGGTCGCCTCGGCGTCGGGTGCGGCATCGGCCGGCTGGGCCGGCGCCGGGTGGTCGGCGAGGTCGGGCAGCTGGCCGAGCAGCGTGCGGACGTCGGCCAGGCGGCGGGTCACGTCGTCGCGGACCCGGCGGATCTCGACCGCGGAGGCGTCGGCGTCGGCGACGGTGCGGGCCGCGTGCGCCTCGGCGTCGGCGACCCGCTGCTGGGCGGCGGCGAGGGAGGCCTGCTCGCGCTCCTCCTCCAGCCGGGCGGCCTCGGTGCGGCGGGCCCGCTGAGCGATGTCGAAGTCCTGCTCGACCTTGGTGCGCCGGGCCTGGGAGTCCGCGTCGAGCTGGGCGGCCCGCTCCCGGGCCTTGTTCACCAGGTCGTCGGCGCGGGCCTGGGCGACGGCGGAGATCTGCTCGGCGTGCTGGCGGGCCTCGAAGACCAGCCGCTCGGCCTCGGCCTGGCTGGCGGCCGAGCGCTCGCCGAGGGCGCGCTCCTCACCGGCGACCCGCTCGCGGACGGCGTCGACCTCGGCGGCCACGGCGGCCTGCAGGGCGGCGGCCTGCTCCTGGGCGGACCGCTTGATCTCCGCGGCCTCGTCCTGGGCCAGCTGGAGCATGTTGGAGATGCGCTCGCCCATGTTCTCGAACGTGGGGGCGCTGGCGCTGGCCGCGCGGCGGCGCAGCGCCTCGACCTCGCCGTGCAGGGCCTGCAGCTGGCGCGCCAGGTCGGCCGACCGGGACACGGCCGCGTCGCGGTCGGCCAGCGCGACCCGCAGGTCGGCGTCCAGCCCGGCGAGCGTCTCGGCCACCTGGTCCCGGTCGTACCCCTTGCGCACCACGTCGAAGGTGGGGCCGCTCTCGCGGAAGGAGAGCTGGTCGTCGCGGGGGTCGCTCATGCCCGTCATCCTCGCAGAGATCGCGGGCCCGGGACACGCAGGTCCGGTGCCCTCCCAGCCGACTCACAGGGGCCGGCGCGGCGGTCCGCCCGGGCGGTCGCTGCCCGTCCCAGCGGCGTCACGGTCAGTGTGCGGCGGGCTCCACGAGCTCGATCAGCACCCCACCGGCGTCCTTGGGGTGGACGAAGTTGACCCGGCTGCCGGCGGTGCCGCGACGGGGGGTGTCGTAGAGCAGCCGCAGGCCGCGCCCGCGGAGCACCTCGGCGGCCGCCTCGACGTCGGCGACCCGGAACGCCAGCTGCTGCAGCCCCGGTCCCGACCGCCCGATGAACCGCGCGATCGTCGACTCGGGGGTGAGCGGGGCGAGCAGCTGGATGCGCGTCGTCCCGTCGCCGACGGCGAGCATCGCCTCGCGCACGCCCTGCTCCTCGTTGACCTCCTCGTGCACCGAGTGGACGCCGAGGGTCTGCGCGTAGAAGGCGATCGCGACGTCCAGGTCCGGCACGGCGATGCCGACGTGGTCGATCGTGGTGAACAGGTCGTCGGTCGAGGCGGTCACCCCGGGCATCCTGCCGTCCCCCAGGTCGACCGGGGGACGGCGGGACCGGCTCGGCTGCAGGTCCGACACGAGCCTGCGGTGGGTGGGGGCAGCCAGGTCCGCTGCCGGCGGGCGGGGAGGTGCAGCAGTGCGGCGTCGACCTGTTCGGCGTGGCCGCCGTCCGTGTCGTGCGGCCACCAGCTGATCGGCAGGCGCCCGCGCTGTCCGTCCACCGCACCGGAGGCTGGTCGCCCCGGTCCGCCGCTGGCTATCCTGGCCGCGCCGGTGACCACAGGACGGTCGGCGGCGCCGAGGAGGAACGGTCGCCAACGGCGGCGACCGGAGCACCGGGAGCCCTGATGAGCCAGCCCACCCGTCCCCGGTCCGTGATCGTCGGCGGTGCCCGCACCCCGATGGGCCGCCTGCTCGGCGCGTTCGCGGACCTCTCCGCCGCCGACCTGGGCGGCGTCGCCATCAAGGCCGCGCTCGAGCGGGCCGGGGTGACCGGCGACCAGGTCGACTACGTGATCATGGGCCAGGTCCTCCAGGCCGGCGCCGGTCAGAACCCCGCCCGTCCGGCCGCCGTGGCCGGCGGCATCCCCATGTCGGTGCCCTCCTTCACCCTCAACAAGGTCTGCCTGTCCGGGCTGGACGCGATCGCACTGGCCGACCAGCTCATCCGGGCCGGTGAGTTCGACGTCGTCGTCGCCGGCGGCATGGAGTCGATGACCCAGGCGCCGCACCTGCTCAAGGGCCAGCGCACCGGTACGAGGTTCGGCAACGCCACGCTGGTCGACGCCATGGCCCACGACGGCCTCACCGACACCTTCGACCAGGTCGCGATGGGCGAGCTCACCGAGGCGGCCAACAGCCGGTACGGGCTGACCCGCGAGGAGCAGGACGCCTACGCCGCGGAGAGCCACCAGAAGGCGGCCCGCGCCGCCAAGGACGGCACCTTCGACGCCGAGATCACCCCGGTGCTCGTGCCGCAGCGCAAGGGCGACCCGATCGAGGTCCGCGCCGACGAGGGCATCCGTCCCGACACCACGGTGGAGAGCCTGGCCCGGCTGCGGCCGGCCTTCGCCGCCGACGGCACGATCACCGCGGCCTCGGCGTCCCAGATCTCCGACGGCGCCTGCGCGGTCGTGGTCATGTCCGCGGCGCGCGCGGCGGAGCTCGGGTGCACCGTGCTGGCCGAGATCGGCGCGCACGGCGTGGTCGCCGGCCCGGACGCCACGCTGCAGACCCAGCCCTCGCGGGCGGTGCAGCGGGCCTGCGAGCGGGAGGGCATCGACCCCCGCGACCTCGACCTGGTCGAGTTCAACGAGGCCTTCGCCGCGGTCGCCATCGTCTCCACCCGGGAGCTGGGCATCGACCCGGCCAAGGTCAACCCCAACGGCGGGGCCATCGCGCTGGGCCACCCGGTCGGAATGAGCGGTGCGCGGATCGTGCTGGACCTGGTGCTCGAACTCGGCCGCCGCGGTGGGGGAGTGGGTGCTGCCGCGCTGTGCGGTGGCGGCGGTCAGGGTGACGCCCTGCTGGTGCACGTCCCCGCCCGGACCTGACCGGGCGGCGCGGGTCGCACGCGGGGACACTGGCCGCGTGAACGGGACCCCGGACGCTGTCGTCGTCGGAGCCGGCCCGAACGGGCTGGCCGCAGCCCTGCGGCTGGCCGCGGCCGGGCTGCGCGTGCAGGTCGTGGAGCGCGGTGACCGGGCCGGGGGCGGGCTGCGCACCGAGGAGGTGACGCTGCCGGGCTACAAGCACGACATCTGCTCCACCGTGCACCCGATGGCCGCCACCGCGCCCTTCTTCCGCGAGTTCGACCTCGCCAGCCGCGGGGTGAACGTCCTGCAGCCGGAGGTCAACTTCGCCCACCCGCTGGACGGCGGCCGGGCCGCGGTGTCCCACCACTCGCTGGAGCAGACCGCGCAGGGCCTGGGCCGGGACGGCGACGGCTACCGCAAGCTGTTCGCCCCGCTGCTGGCCCACGCCGACGACATCACCGAGTTCTTCCTGACCTCGGCCTTCCGCCGGCTGCCGTTGAAGAGCCCGCTGGCGGTGGCGAGCTTCGGCCTGCAGGGGCTGCCGAACATCAAGTGGCTGGCCGAGCGGTACTTCGACGACGACGCCGCGAAGGCGCTGCTGGCCGGCGCCGCGGCGCACGGGATGCTCGACCTGTCCCGCCCGCTGACCGCGGCGCTGGGCATGTTCCTGGGGATGATGAGCCACCACAACGGCTGGCCGGTCATCGAGGGCGGGTCGCAGGTGCTGGCCGACGCGATGGTGACGGCGCTGGAGCAGCAGGGCGGCGAGGTGGTCACCGGCCACGAGGTCACCGACCTGCGCGAGTTCGCCGGCGTCCCGGCCGTCCTGCTGGACACCTCGCCCGGTGCCTTCGTGGCGATGGCGGGCGACCAGGTGCACGAGGGGTACCGGCGCTGGGTGCAGCGGTACGCGCACGGCCCGGGTGTCTTCAAGGTCGACTGGGCGCTGTCGGAGCCGGTGCCGTGGACCAACCCCGACGTCCGCCGGGCCGGCACGATCCACGTCGCCGGGACGATGGAGGAGACCATCGCCGGGGAGTCGGCCCCGGCGGCCGGGCGGATCACCGACCGCCCCTACGTGCTCGCCGTCCAGCCGACCGTCGTCGACCCCTCCCGCGCGCCGGCCGGCGGCCACGTGTTCTGGGCCTACGTGCACGTGCCGCACGGCTCGACGGTCGACATGACCGAGGCGATCGAGGCCCAGGTCGAGCGGTTCGCCCCCGGCTTCCGGGACACGATCATCGGCCGCTACACGATGCACGCCGGGCAGATGCAGCACTGGAACCCCAACGACGTCGGCGGCGACATCTCCAACGGCGAGGCCTCGCTGCGGCAGATGCTGGCCCGGCCGGTACCGCGCTGGAACACCTACAAGACCCCGGTCCGCGGCACCTACCTGGCGTCGGCGGCCACCCCGCCGGGGCCGGCCGTGCACGGGCACTGCGGGGACAACGCCGCCCGGGTCGCCCTGCGCGAGGTGTTCGGCATCCGGCAGGCGCCCCGGCTCACGCCCGCGCCCTGAACGCCGGCCGCGGCGGCACCTAGTCTCCAGCCATGGTGCGACCGCTGGGCCTGCCGTTCGACCCGATCGAACGCGCGGCGCGGACCTGGCAGGAGCGCTTCGGACCGGCCGGGTCCATGCGGGCGGCGACGTCGGTGTTCCGGGTGCAGCAGATCCTCATCTCGCAGTTCGACGAGGCGCTCAGGCCGCACCGGCTGACCTTCGCCCGCTACGAGGTGCTGGTGCTGCTGACCTTCTCCCGCACCGGGGCGCTGCCGCTGAAGGTGATCGGCAGCCGGCTGATGGTGCACCCGACCAGCGTCACCAACGCCATCGAGCGGCTGGTCGCGGCCGGCTACGTCGAGCGCCGGCCCAACCCCACCGACGGCCGGGGCGTGCTGGCCGCCCTCACCGAGCGAGGCCGCGAGGTCGTGCCCCCGGCGACCGCGGCGGTGACGGGTGCGGACTTCGGCATGTCCGCGCTCACCGAGGACGAGCTGGACACCCTGTTCCAGCTGCTGCGCAAGATCCGGCTGGGCGCCGGGGACGTGGCGGCGCCGCCGGACTGACCCCGGCCCGTCCGGTTGCCCGGCGGTGGGATGATCGAGGTCATGCAGCCGAACCGTCCCGCTCGTCCCGCCCCGCGCACCGACCCCCGCGCCGCTGCGCAGCAGGCACGGATGGCGGCCTCGCTGGCCGGCGCGGTCGACCTCGCCGCGGTCCAGGCACGCAACGAGGCAGCCGCCCGCGCGCAGGCCGCGCCGCCGCCCAGCGCCACCGCACCCGTCGGTGCCCCCGGCAGCGCCGTGGTCGACGTCGACGAGGCCACCTTCCAGAGCGAGGTCCTCGACCGGTCGTTCCAGGTGCCGGTCGTGCTGGACCTGTGGGCGGAGTGGTGCGGCCCGTGCAAGCAGCTGTCGCCGGTGCTGGAGCGGCTGGCCGCCGAGGGCGGTGGCACCTGGGTGCTCGCCAAGATCGACGTCGACGCCAACCCCGCCCTGGCCCAGGGCCTGCGCGTGCAGGGCATCCCCGCGGTCAAGGCCGTGTGGCAGGGCCAGCTGGTCACCGAGTTCACCGGCGCCATCCCCGAGGAGCAGGCCCGGCAGTTCATCACCGAGCTCGTCGCAGCCACCTCCGGCGGTGCCCTGCCCGGGGCCGACGGCGCCGAGGGCGGCGAGGACGACCTGCCCGAGGACCCGCGCCTGGACGCCGCCGAGGCCGCCCTGGACGCCGGGGACCTCGCCGGTGCCGAGGCCGCCTACCGCGCGATCCTCGACACCGAGCCCGACCACCCGGTCGCCGGCCTCGCACTGCGCCAGGTGCAGCTGTTCCGCCGGGCCGAGGAGGCCGGGCCGAACGCGCTGGCCGCCGCCGGTGCCGCGCCCGACGACGTCGCTGCCCAGACCCGCGCCGCGGACTTCCTGCTCGGCACCGGGGACGTCGAGGCGGCCTTCGAGTGGCTGCTCGACGTCGTCCGGCGCACCGCCGGTGAGGACCGCGACCTGGCCCGCAAGCACCTGGTCGAGCTGTTCGGCATCGTCGGCGACGAGGACCCCCGCGTCGGCCCCGCCCGCCGCGCCCTGATGTCCGCCCTCTTCTAGCCGGACCGGCCCCGCTGCCACGGGCAGCGGGGCCCTCGGCCGACCACGGCTCCACCTCGCACGCGGCCCCCTCGCCGGGCCCCGCCCCGAGCCTGCGAGCGGTGGGGGCGAGGGGGTCCTTCCTCAGGCGCCGATGTCGCAGGCCGCGAGGCCGTCGAAGACCCCGCTGCGGAAGACGTCGACCAGCTGGAAGCCGGTCAGGCCGCTCTCGTCGAGCACGGCCGGGTCGCTGCTGGACTCCAGCAGGAACTGCACGCTCTCGTCCACGTCGCCGGGGGAGATCTGGATCCCCGGGATGCCGCCCTGCAGCACGGACGCGGTGTAGGCACCGGTCAGGCACACCGCCGACCGGATCGCCGCCTCGTCGTCGGCGGACAGACCCAGCTGCTCGCGTGCGGCGAGGGCGTAGGGGATCGACACCGCCGTCAGCACCGCGTAGTCGCCGAAGGCGTCGTAGATCGGCCGGGCCAGGTCGGTCTCGTCGTAGCCGACCGTGGCGTCCTCGGCGCACCAGACCAGGTCGGTCGTCGGCTCGCCGCCGCTGCACTCCGGGGCGGTGCCGGAGAACGGCTGGACCCGCGGCGGCTGGAAGGTCTCGCCACGGGCCTGGAAGGCCGCCGTCCAGAAGACCGGCAGGGTGGCCTCGATCAGCTCCTGTGCCTCGGCGTAGGGCGCGTCGCCGCCGGTCAGCAGGTCCTCGTCCCGGAAGCGGCCCTGGGTGAAGACGCGCTCCTCCCCGAAGGCGTCCCGGCAGGCGACCGGGCCGTCGTCGAACCCCTGCTGGAAGGCCGAGACCCGGTCGAAGTAGGAGCCGTGGGCCTGGCTCTCACCGACGCCGGTGCCGACCGGGTCGCGCAGCAGCAGGTAGCCGCGCAGGACGTCGTCCAGCTCACCGGGGCGGATGGAGTTGTGCGGGGCGTCGCCGGCGGCCACCCACGCCGTCCAGGCCCCGGCGAAGCAGTCCGCCTGGGTCTCGACGTTGATCGAGCGCTCGATCGGGTAGCCGACCCGGCCCTGCACGGCGTGCCCGAACTCGTGCGCCATCACCAGCGCGGGGATGAACCGGCCGTACCCGTCCGCGAGCTCGCCGAGGAACGCCCGGTCGTACTGGATCGCGTCGCCGTCGGGCTCACCGGGCTCGGAGGTGCAGTAGAAGGCGTTGCCGGTGACCGCCTCGATCTCCTGCCCGCACCCGATCCGGCCGTCGGGGTAGCGGGCGGGGTCGAGGTCGTCGGGGTCGACGGAGAAGTAGCCGCCGGTCAGCGGGGTGAACGGCTCGCCGAACGTGTCGGGGAACTGCTCGGCCCAGTAGGTGTTCAGGTCGGCCAGCGCGTTGCGGGCGCTGACGTCGACGTCGTCGTCGGCGGCCCCGATGATCGGGAAGTCCGCCGGCGCGACGTCGGCGCGGGCGCCGGACTCGGGGGTCGCGACGCCCTCGATGAGCGTGGCCGCGCAGCCGGTCAGCGCGACCGACGCGACCAGCGCACCCAGCACGGCACCCAGCAGTGCCCGGCGGGGCTTCGAGGTCATGGGCTCCCGATCGGTCCGGGCCGCCGTCGCCGGCGGCAGTGTCCTCATCCTGCCGGACCGGCGCCGACCCGGCAGGTGGGGCGCCGGACACCGGACACCCGCCGGGACGACGACGGGGCGGGGACCCTCAGGTCCCCGCCCCGTGCGCCTGTGCTGCCTCAGCCCCGGTCGTGCTCGGGGAGCTCCACCAGACCAGCGGCCTCGAGGTCACCGGAGGCCTCGGCGGCCGCGGTGAGCGCGGGGTCGGCGGCCTGGCCGTCGTCCGGCAGCTCCGGCTCGGGACCCTCGTGCACGAACCACACGGTGCCCAGCGGCGGCGCGGTCAGCGTGGCCGAGAACGGCTGCCCGTGCCAGGACTCCGGGACCGCCTCGATGCCGCCGAGGTTGCCCGACCCGGACCCGCCGTAGCCGGCGAAGTCGGTGTTGATGACCTCGCGCCAGCGGCCGCCGCGCGGCAGGCCGATCCGGTACTCGGCGTGCGGCTGCCCGGAGAAGTTGGACACGCAGGCCAGCGCCTGACCGTCCTTGCCGAAGCGCAGGAAGGTCAGGGTGTTGCCCTGGCTGTCGTTGGCGTCGATCCACTGGAAGCCGGCCGGGTCGTTGTCCTGGGTGTACAGCGCCTCGTGCTCGCCGTAGACCGTGTTCAGGTCGCGGACCAGGTCGAGCACGCCGCGGTGCGCCGGGTCGTCGAGGTGCCACCAGTCCAGCGAGCGGCTCTCCGCCCACTCCGACAGCTGCCCGAACTCCGAGCCCATGAAGAGCAGCTGCTTGCCCGGGTGGGCCCACATGAAGGCCAGGTAGGCCCGCACGTTGGCCAGCTGCTGCCAGCGGTCACCGGGCATCTTCCGGATCAGCGAGCCCTTGCCGTAGACGACCTCGTCGTGGCTGATCGGCAGCACGAAGTTCTCGGAGAAGGCGTAGACCAGCGAGAAGGTGAGCTGGTTGTGGTGGTAGCTGCGGTAGATCGGCGCGGTGGACATGTAGTCCAGCGAGTCGTGCATCCAGCCCATGTTCCACTTGAAGCCGAAGCCCAGCCCGCCCAGGTGGGTGGGGCGGGTGACGCCCGGCCAGGACGTCGACTCCTCGGCGATGGTGATCGCGCCGGGCACCTCGCGGTAGACGGTGGCGTTGAACTCCTGCAAGAAGGCCACCGCCTCGAGGTTCTCCCGGCCGCCGTACTCGTTGGGCACCCACTGGCCCTCGGGCCGGGAGTAGTCCAGGTACAGCATCGAGGCGACCGCGTCGACGCGGATGCCGTCGACGTGGAACTCCTTGAGCCAGAAGAGGGCGTTGGCGACCAGGAAGTTGCGCACCTCGGAGCGGCCGAAGTCGAACACGTTCGTGCCCCAGTCCAGCTGCTCGCCGCGGCGGGGGTCGCCGTGCTCGTACAGCGGGGCACCGTCGAAGCGGGCCAGCGCCCACTCGTCCTTGGGGAAGTGCCCGGGGACCCAGTCGACGATGACGCCGATGCCGGCCTGGTGCGCGGTGTCGATGAGGTACCGCAGGTCGTCGGGGGAGCCGAAGCGCGAGGTGGGCGCGTAGTAGGAGGTCACCTGGTAGCCCCACGACCCGCCGAAGGGGTGCTCGGCCACGGGCAGGAACTCCAGGTGGGTGAACCCGGCGTCCTTGACGTAGGCGACCAGCTCGTCGGCGAGCTCGCGGTAGGACAGCCCCTGGCGCCACGAGCCCAGGTGCACCTCGTAGACGCTCATCGGCCGGGCGTGCCAGTTGCCCTCGGCCCGGGCGGCCAGCCAGTCGGCGTCCTGCCACTCGTGGGTCGACGCGGTGACGACGGAGGCGTTGGCCGGCGGGACCTCGGTGGCGAAGGCCATCGGGTCGCTCTTGACCAGCCACTGGCCGTCCGCGCCCAGGATGTGGAAGCGGTACCGGGTGCCGACCTGGGCGCCGGGCACGAAGATCTCCCACACGCCCGAGGAGCCCAGCGAGCGCATCGGGTAGGCGCGGGCCTCCCAGTAGTCGAAGTCGCCGGTGACCTTCACGCCGCGGGCGTTGGGCGCCCAGACGGCGAAGGAGACGCCCTCGACCCGGCCGCCGGGGGTGTCGTAGCCGCGCACGTGCGCGCCCAGGACCTTCCACAGCTCCTCGTGCCGGCCCTCACGGATGAGGTGCTGGTCGAGCTGGCCGAGCGTGGGCAGCCAGCGGTACGGGTCGTCGACGGTGTAGGTGTTCGTGCCGCCGGAGCCGTCGGGGTAGACGACCTCGACCCGGTAGTCGCCGGGCTGCTGCGGGAGGCGTGCCTCGAAGACCCCGCCCCGGAAGACCTGGCGGGCCTCGTGGCGGGTGCCGTCCTGGTCGAGCACGGCGACCGCGACCGCGTCGGGACGCAGCGTGCGCACGGCCCAGCCCTCGGGCAGCCGGTGCGCGCCCAGGACGCCGTGCGGGTCGTAGGACCAGCCGTCGACGACGGCGGCCAGCGCGTCCTGGCTGACCTCCGAGCCGGCCGGCGTGGCGGCGGCCGGCACCGAGGTGCTCACCGGCGTCTGCCCGTCGGGCAGCGCCTCGACCAGCGCGGTCGAGGTGGGTTCGGGGGCCTCGTCGGGGGCCGCGGGCAGGTCGGTGACCTCGCTGGTGACCAGGTCGGCGGTGGTGACGTCGGCACCGGAGACCGCCGGGGCGGGCTCGACGGGCTCGGCCGACACCTCGGACCCGGCCGGCTGGGCGGTGTCAGCGCCCTCGGGGGAGACGTCCGGGGCCGCCGACTCGCTGCCGGCGGGCTCGGGGACGGTGTCCGGCGCGATCTCCGCGCCGGGCTCGGAGGCGGTGTCGGCAGGGGAGCTGCCGCCGGTGCCGGCGTGCTGGCCGTCGGCCGGGGCCTGCGGGGTGCTCGGCTCGGCCGGGTCCGGGCTCGGCGGCTCGGGCTGCGGTGCGGCCGGCGCTGCGGGGTTGCCCGGCTGCGCGATCGGGGCAGGGGCGACGACGGGGGTGGCGGTGACCTTCTTGGCCGCGGCCTTGCGGGTGCGCTTGGCCGGGGCGGCGGCGTCGGCCACCGTGCCCGGGGCGGCCGGGACCTTCTTGGCAGCGGCCTTGCGGGTGCGCTTGGCCGGGGCCGGCGGGGTGTCGGCCTCGCTGGCCGCGCGGACGGCCTCGGTGGTCTCCTCGACCCGGCGCATCAGCTCGTCGCGGCCGTCGGGCGCCTCGTTGGTCTCCGTGGTGGCGGCCTTCTTGGCCGGCCGGCGGGCGGCCTTCTTCGCCACCGCTGCGTCGGCCGCCGGTGCGCCGGCCGCCGGTGCGGCCTTCTTCGCCGCGCGCTTCGTGGCCTTCTTCGCCGGGGTGGGGGAGGAGTCGGCCTCGCTGGCCGCGCGCACCGCCTCGGTGGTCTCCTCGACCCGGCGCGTGAGCTCGGCCTTGTCGGCGGGCGCGGCGGGCGTCTCGGTCGGCGGCTGACCCGCGTCGTCGATGCTCATCGGTGGTCCTTCCAGGTACCTCTGGGTGTCCAGCTGATCGTCGGGTGCGGTCCTGCTGCGGAGCAGCAGGCTCCTGCGTCAGTCACCGGCGGTCAACCGGGACAGCGAGCTCAGCGGGATCATCAGCCAGTTCGGCCTGTTCCGCGCCTCGTACACACACTCGTACACGGCCTTGTCCGCCTCGAAGGCGCGCAACAGTGCCGAGTCACTGGACAGGGTGATGCCGCTGGCGGCCGAGTAACCGGCGCGGAACGCCTCCCGGTTGCGCTCGGCCCACTCCTGGGCGCGGTAGGCGCGCTGCTGGTCCTCCGGCTGCTCGACCAGCATGTGCCGCGAGGCGTAGTCGAAGGAGCGGAGCATCCCGGCGACGTCGCGCAGCGGGGTGTCCAGCTCGCGGCGGGAGACCAGCGGGCGGGCCGGCTCGCCCTCGAAGTCCAGCACGATCCAGCCGGAGGTGGTGCGCAGCACCTGACCGAGGTGGAGGTCGCCGTGGACCCGCTGGCGGACGACGGGCTCGTCGGTGGTGGCCACCGCGGCGTACAGCGCCCGCAGCGCCTCGGCGTGCTCGGCGAGACCGGGGACGATCGCCAGGGCCGCCTCGAGCCGCGTGCTCATCTGCTCGGCGACGGCGGTGTACCAGTCCCGGCCGGCGGTCTCGGTGGGCAGCACCCGGGCGAGGTCGGTGTGGACCGAGGCGGTCGCCTCACCCAGCCGCTCGCTCTCCCCGGCGAAGTCCCCGCCCACCTCGTCGGCGTGCAGGTCGGCCTCGGCGTAGAGGTCACGCACGCTGGAGGTGGCCAGCCGCCAGCCGTCGCTGGCGTTGGCCACGAAGGTCTGCAGCATCGCGACGGTGGACGGCTCCTGGCCGGGCTCGTCGATCTCGATGTGGCCCAGCAGCGGGGCGATGTGCTGGTTGTCGGTCTGGCGCAGCGCGTCGTGGATCTCCACGTCGGGGTTGAGCCCGGGCTCGAGCCGGCGGAACAGCTTGAGGATCGCGGACTCGCCGTAGACCAGCGAGGTGTTGCTCTGCTCGCCGGAGATGATGTCGCCGGGCACGCCCTCGGGGATGTAGGCCACCCCGGCCGGGTGGAAGTGCATCGGCCCGACCGTGGAGGCGGCCACGAGGTGGGTCAGCCACGGGACGGTGGCGTCGCGGTCGCGCATCGCGTCGTAGGCGTAGTTGGACCCCGAGGCGCTCGGGACGGCGCCGACGAAGGCCGACGACAGCTCCTCGGCCGGGGCGTTGCGCCACGACAGCGGGACCAGGTAGGTCTCGGTGGCCCCGTCGGTGTAGCTGACCCGGACGCGGTGGACGGACAGGGCCGGGTCGGACTGGTCGAGGAAGAAGCCCTCCTCGGTCACCCCGGCCCACTCACGGCCCTTGCTGCCGAACCACCGCTGACCGGGCATCCAGTCGGCGAGGATCTCGGTGAGCGCGCTCATTTGGTCTCCTCGCTGGCGCTCGTCGTCCGCACTCGCGGCGCTGCTGTGCACATGGATGGCCTCGCCAGCTCGCCCATCAGGCTTCTCCGTGCTTCGTGGTGGTGGTCGGGGCCTCGACGCCGAGTCCTCCGCTGCCGGCCGGGGCCTCGGTCGCGCCGACCACCCCGCTGTCGAGCAGGGACTGCGCCACGCTGCTGCTGACCGTGGTCTCCCAGCTGTCGTCCTCGGCGGCCGGGGCGGCGGGCTTGGACAGCTCGAACCAGTAGAAGCCGTGGCCGCTGAGGGTGAGCATGTAGGGCAGCACCCCGATCTGGGGGAACTGCACGCGCCCGGTCAGCTCGACCGGGGTGTAGCCCTCGAACCGCCGCAGGTCCAGCTCGACCGGCTGCGGGAAGCGGGACAGGTTGTTGACGCACAGCACCACGTCGTCGCCGAACTCGCGGACGAAGGACAGCACCGTGGGGTTGCGGGAGCTGATCTCGGCGTAGGTGCCCAGGCCGAAGGTCGGGTGCTGCTTGCGCACCGCGATCATCGTGCGGGTCCACTGCAGCAGCGAGTTGGTGTTGCGCAGCTGGCCCTCGACGTTGGTGACCTGGTAGCCGTACACCGGGTCGGCGATCAGCGGCAGGTGCATGCGCTGGGGGTCGGCGGTGGAGAACCCGCCGTTGCGGTCGGGGGTCCACTGCATCGGGGTGCGGACGCCGTCGCGGTCACCGAGCCAGATGTTGTCGCCCATGCCGATCTCGTCGCCGTAGTACATGACCGGCGAGCCGGGCAGCGACATCAGCAGCGCGGTGAACAGCTCGAGGGTGTCCAGGTCGTTGTCCAGCAGCGGGGCGAGCCGGCGGCGGATGCCGATGTTGGCCTTCATGCGGGGGTCCTGGGCGTACTCGCCCCACATGTAGTCGCGCTCCTCGTCGGTGACCATCTCCAGGGTCAGCTCGTCGTGGTTGCGCAGGAAGATGCCCCACTGGCAGTTGTCGGGGATGGCCGGCGTCTGCGCCATGATCTCCGAGATCGGGAAGCGCTGCTCCCGCCGGACGGCCATGAACAGCCGCGGCATCACCGGGAAGTGGAAGGCCATCTGGCACTCGTCGCCGTCCTCGCCGAAGTACTCGACGACGTCGGCCGGCCACTGGTTGGCCTCGCAGAGCATGACCTTGTCGGAGTAGTTCTCGTCGACGACCTTGCGGACGTGCTTGAGGAAGGCGTGGGTCTGCGGCAGGTTCTCGCCGTTGGTGCCCTCCTCCTCGAACAGGTAGGGGACGGCGTCGAGCCGGAAGCCGTCGATGCCCAGGTCCAGCCAGAAGCGCAGGGCGTCGATGATCGCCTCCTGCACCTTCGGGTTCTCGAAGTTCAGGTCGGGCTGGTGGCTGAAGAAGCGGTGCCAGAAGTACTGCTTGCGCACCGGGTCGAACGTCCAGTTCGAGCTCTCGGTGTCGACGAAGATGATCCGCGCGTCGGCGTACCGGGTGTCGTCGTCGGCCCACACGTAGAAGTCGCCGTAGGGGCCCTCGGGGTCGCTGCGGCTGGCCTGGAACCAGGGGTGCTGGTCCGAGGTGTGGTTCATGACGAAGTCGATGATCATCCGCATGCCACGGGCGTGGGTGGCCTCGATGAGCTCCTTGAAGTCGTCGATGTCGCCGAACTCCGGGAGGACCGCGGTGTAGTCGCTGACGTCGTAGCCACCGTCGCGCAGCGGCGAGGCGAAGAAGGGGGGCAGCCAGAGGCAGTCGACGCCGAGCCACTGCAGGTAGTCCAGCTTGCCGATCATGCCGCGCAGGTCACCGATGCCGTCGGCGTTGCTGTCGGCGAAGCCGCGGACCAGCACCTCGTAGAAGACGGCGCGCTTGAACCACTCGGGATCGCTGCCCGGTGCGGGCAGCGTCGACTGCTCGCCCGCGCCGGGGGTCGAGTGGGCAGGGACGGGGAGGCTCATGGGACTCGGTCCTCGTTCGTTGCTGGGGAAGCGGATCGGTGCGGCGACGGCGCCGGCCGGCGACTGGGGCCGGCGCCGTCGCGTGAGGACGTGAGTGTGTCAGCGGGTCACTGCGGGGCGACCACGGTGGGCAGGCTGCGGTGCACCGTGAACACGTGCGCCGGCTCCCGGTAGGGGTCCAGCTCCACGTAGTTGGTCTGGCCCCAGTCGTAGTGGGCGCCGGTGATCTCGTCGGTGACGGAGAACCGGTCCGACCAGTCCAGGCCCAGCGCGGGCATGTCCAGGGCCGTGGTGCCGATCTGGGTGTAGCTGCTGTTGAGCGACACGACGACCAGGACGGCGTCGTCCGAGCCCGGGTCGGTCTTGGAGAACACCAGCAGGTTCGGGTTGTCGACCGCGTGGAACCGCAGCGTGCGCAGCTGCTGCAGCGCCGGGTGGGCCCGGCGGATCTCGTTGAGCCGGCGCAGGTAGGGCGCCAGCGACCGCCCGGAGGCCTCGGCCGCGGCCCAGTCGCGGGGACGCAGCTGGAACTTCTCGGTGTCCAGGTACTCCTCGCTGCCCGGGCGCAGCCCGACGTGCTCGAAGAGCTCGTAGCCGGAGTAGACGCCCCAGGTGGGGCTCATCATCGCGGCCAGCGCAGCCCGGATCTTGAACATCGGCGGACCGCCGACCTGCAGCGTCTCGTGCAGGATGTCCGGGGTGTTGACGAAGAAGTTGGGCCGCATGTAGTGCGCGTTGGCGGCCAGCTCCTCGCCGTACTCCCGCAGCTCCCAGGCCTCGGTGCGCCAGGTGAAGTAGGTGTAGCTCTGGGTGAAGCCGACCCGGGCCAGCTGGTGCATCATCGCCGGCCGGGTGAAGGCCTCGGCGAGGAACAGCACGTCCGGGTCGGTCTTCTTGACCTCCCAGATCAGCCAGTGCCAGAAGTTCAGCGGCTTGGTGTGCGGGTTGTCCACGCGGAAGATGCGGACCCCGGCCTCGATCCATACCCGGATCACCCGCAGGCACTCGGCGTAGATGCCCTCGGGGTCGTTGTCGAAGTTGATCGGGTAGATGTCCTGGTACTTCTTCGGCGGGTTCTCCGCGTAGGCGATCGTGCCGTCGGGCTTGGTGGTGAACCACTCCGGGTGGCTGGTGACCCAGGGGTGGTCGGGCGTGGCCTGCAGCGCGAAGTCCAGCGCCACCTCCATGCCGAGGGCCTTGGTGCGCTCGACGAAGGCCACGAAGTCCTCCATCGTGCCCAGCTGCGGGTGGACGGCGTCGTGCCCGCCGTCCTCGCTGCCGATCGCCCATGGGGACCCGACGTCGTCGGGGTGCGCCACCAGGGTGTTGTTCTTGCCCTTGCGGTTGGTGTGGCCGATCGGGTGGATCGGCGGCAGGTAGACGACGTCGAAGCCCATGTCGGCGATGGCCGGCAGCCGCTCGGCGGCCTGGGCGAAGGTGCCGTGGGTGGGGGTGCCACCGACGACGGGGCCCTCGGATCGGGGGAAGAACTCGTACCAGGAGCCGTAGAGCGCCCGCGGCCGGTCGACGTAGAGCTCGTGGACCTGCGAGCCGGTGACCAGGCGCCGCACCGGGTGGGAGTGCAGCACCCCCTGCAGCGCCGGCGACAGCGCGGGGGCGATCCGGGCGGTGAGCTCGAGCGACTCGTCGCGCAGCGCGGCGGCCGCGGCGGTGAGGTCGGCGCGGTGCTCGAGGACGCCGGCGTGGTCCTCGGAGACGCCTGCGGCGACCTCCTCCAGCAGCCGGGCGCCGGTCTCGAGGTCGTTGGCGAGCTCCTCGGGACCCTGCCCCGCCGCGACCTTCACCTCGACGTCGTGGTGCCAGGTGCCCAGCGGGTCGTCCCAGGCCTCGACCTGGTAGGTCCACAGACCCTCGCGGTCGGGGACGACGGTCGCCGTCCACCGGTCGGGCTCGGGGCCGAACTTCGCCATCCGGGTGAGGACCGGGGTGGCGGACGCCCCCGGCTCGGCCGGTGGGGTGAGGACCACGGTGGCCGCGACGGCGTCATGGCCCTCGCGGAACACGGTGGCGGTGATCGGCAGGTGCTCCCCGACCACGGCGCGGGTCGAGAACGACCCGCACGACACGACGGGGGCGACATCAGAGATGCCGAGGCGGAGGTCAGCGCGGCCAGTCATCGGCGCAACGCTATCCAGATCAGGCCCTCCCCACACGTCGGCGGCCGACCGGCTCCACAGTGCGGGGGAGACGGACGCCCGGTGGACGTGACCGCCGTCTCTCCCACCGCCCTGTGCGGGCCGGTCCGGGGCTAGGGTCCGGCGCGTGCGAGCCCTCCGCCGTCTCACCGTCCGCGCCTCCCTGCCCGAGGCCCTGCTGCCGCTCTCGCAGCTTGTCACCAACCTGCGCTGGTCCTGGCACCCGGAGACCCGGGACCTGTTCGAGGCGCTGGACCCGCAGCTGTGGGACAGCTGCGGGGGCGACCCGGTCCGGGTGCTCGGCGAGGTCTCCGCCGAGCGGCTGGCCGCCCTCGCCGACGACCCGGCCTTCCTCGCCCGGCTGGAGTCGGTCACCACCGACCTGCGCACCTACCTGGAGGCGCCGCACTGGTACCAGTCGCTGGGGGAGGAGGCGCCGGCCACGGTGGCCTACTTCTCCGCGGAGTTCGGCATCACCGAGGTGCTGCCGCAGTACTCCGGCGGGCTGGGGATCCTGGCCGGTGACCACCTCAAGGCGGCCTCGGACCTCGGCGTCCCGCTGATCGGCGTCGGGCTGCTGTACCGGGCCGGCTACTTCACCCAGGGGCTGTCCGCCGACGGGTGGCAGCTGGAGCACTACCCCGCGCTGGACCCGCACGGGCTGCCGCTGAAGCTGCTGCGCGACGCCGAGGGCGCCGCGGTGGTCGTCACCGTGCCGCTGCCCGAGGCCCGCACCCTGGCCGCCCACGTCTGGCGGGCGCAGGTCGGGCGGGTGCAGCTGCTGCTGCTCGACAGCGACATCGAGGAGAACGCCCCGGCCGAGCGCGGGGTCACCGACCGGCTCTACGGCGGCGGCGAGGACCACCGGCTCCGCCAGGAGATGCTGCTGGGCATCGGGGGCGTGCGGGCGCTGCGGGCGTACTGCTCGCTGACCGGCACCCCGCAGCCGGAGGTGTTCCACGCCAACGAGGGCCATGCCGGCTTCCAGGGGCTGGAGCGGATCCGCGAGCTCACCGAGTCCCACGGGCTGACCTTCGCCGAGGCGCTGCAGGCGGTGCGCGCCGGCACCGTGTTCACCACCCACACGCCGGTGCCCGCGGGCATCGACCGTTTCCCGCGCGCGCTCATCGAGCGGTACTTCGCCGGCTTCGGCGTCCCGGTCGACCAGCTGCTGCCGCTGGGGGCCGAGCGCGACCCCGGCACCTTCAACATGGCGCACATGGGGCTGCGGCTGGGGCAGCGGGCCAACGGGGTCAGCGCCCTGCACGGCCACGTCAGCCGGGACATGTTCGGCGACCTGTGGCCCGGCTTCGACCCCGACGACGTCCCGATCGGCTCGATCACCAACGGCGTGCACGCCCCGACCTGGACGGCCCGCGAGCTGGTGGAGCTGGGCACCCAGACCGACGACCGGGACGACGCCGGGCCGGGGCCGGCGCACTTCGCCGGCGTCGACCGCATCCCGGCGCAGGAGCTGTGGGGCACCCGCCGGCTGCTGCGCGCCCGGCTGGTCGAGGAGGTCCGCCGCCGGGTGCGGGCCTCGGCGCTGTCCCGGGGGTCGACCGAGGCCGAGCTGGGCTGGACCGAGACGGTGTTCGACCCCGACGTGCTGACCGTGGGCTTCGCCCGCCGGGTGCCCTCCTACAAGCGGCTGACCCTCATGCTGCGCGACCCGGCGCGGCTGCGGGCCCTGCTCCTGGACGACGAGCGGCCGCTCCAGCTGGTGATCGCCGGCAAGAGCCACCCGGCCGACGACGGTGGCAAGCAGCTGATCCAGCAGATGGTGCGCTTCGCCGACGACCCGGCGGTCCGGCACCGGATCGTCTTCCTGCCCGACTACGACATCGGGATGGCCCGCCACCTGTACTGGGGCTGCGACGTCTGGCTGAACAACCCGCTGCGGCCGCTGGAGGCCTGCGGCACCTCGGGGATGAAGTCCGCGCTCAACGGCGGGCTGAACCTCTCCATCCGCGACGGCTGGTGGGACGAGTGGTTCGACGGCCAGAACGGCTGGGCGATCCCGACCGCCGACGGCGTGGCCGACCCCGAGCGCCGCGACGACGTCGAGGCGCAGGCGGTCTACGAGCTGCTGGAGCGCCAGGTGGTGCCCCGCTTCTACGAGCTCGGCGAGGACGGCGTCCCCTCCCGCTGGCTGGAGATGGTCCGGGCCACCCTGCGCGAGACCGGCCCGAAGGTGCTGGCCACCCGGATGGTCGGGGACTACGTGCGGACGCTGTACGTCCCGGCTGCCGGTGCCGCCCGGGCCATGGCGGCCGACGGGCACGCCGCGGCCCGCGAGCTGTCGGTCTGGCGCGCACGGCTGCTGGAGCACTGGTCCGGGGTGCGGGTCGGGCACGTGGAGGCGACCGGCGTGGGGGAGACCCCGGAGATCGGTGGCGGGATCGACCTGCGGGCCGAGGTCGACCTGCCCGGGCTCGCTCCGGCCGACGTGCTGGTCGAGGCCGTCCACGGACGGGTGGACGACGCCGACCGGCTGCACGCGGTGACCACCGTGCCGCTGCGGCACGAGGGCAGCGAGGGCTCCCGGCACTGGTTCACCGGCACCGTCCCGCTGACCCGGACCGGCCCGTTCGGCTACACGGTGCGCGTGCTGCCCCGCCACGAGCACCTCGCGGTACCGGCCGAAGTGGGCGTGGTCGTCACCGCCTGAGGAAGGACCCCCTCGCCCCCGCCACTCGCCGGCTAGTGGCGGGCCCCTGCGAGGGGGCCTGACCCTCGCCCCCGGCCCCGTCCAGTGGGTCGCCCCGGGCTCGCGAGGGTGAGGAGGACGGGGTCCTCCGGCTCGCGGCCGGCCCCTGCGGGGTCGAGGTGGACGGATGTGCGGACTGGTGACCAGCAGTGGTGACTCGAGAGCGCTCCGTGGCGTTCCGGGTGTGACGGGTGTGACCGCCGGTGCAGGTCGGGCGCGAGTGGCGCAGACAGCGGCGTGGCACGCCGACGCGCGGGCGCCGGATCGGGCCGGTGCTCATTAGGCTGGCCGTCATGCCCGACCGCTGTGAGGTGCTCCCCGGAGACTCTGTCGTCGCCCGCCGTGGCGGTGGCCTGCTGTGGGTCGACGCCCCGGGGTCGCCGGCGCTGGTCGCCGCCCTGCACGCCTGCCTGGGGGTGGCCGGTCCCGGCGCCGACCGGGTGCTGGCCGCCGTCGCCGGGCAGGTGTCCCGGCTCGCCGACGGCCCGGCGTCCTTCGCCCTGGTGCTCGCCGACACCTCCGGTGGCACCGGCGCCGGTGTCGCGCTGTGGTCGGGCAAGGGCCAGCCGGCCGTGGACGGGGTCCCGGTCTCCGGCTCCTCGGTCGACGGCTGCACCCTCGCCGCCGGCTTCTCCCTCGGCCAGACCCTCTACGTCGGTCCCGGCCAGCCCGCCGCCGCCATGCCGCCGGGCGTCGCCCTCGACCTGGTCGAGGGCACCGTGCCCGGCTCCGGCGCACTGCTGCAGCTCGCCGCCGCGGCGTCGTCCGCGGTCGTCGCGCCGCCGGCCGGCCCGCTGCCCAGCGGTGAGTCCTACACCGCCGGCTCCGACGCCGGGTTCGGCAGCTCCAGCCGCATCCCCAGCCAGGCCCCCGGTGGCGAGCAGACCGCGTTCTGGCGCCCCGAGCCGCCGGCCGCGCCGGTGCTGCGCTTCGACGACGGCATGGTCGTCACCGTCGACGAGGACCTGGTGCTCGGTCGCCGTCCCGACGGCCACGACCTGGTGACCAGCGGCAACGCCCGCCCGGTCCCGATCGCCGACACCCAGAACGTGCTCTCCTCCGCCCACGCCGCCATCCAGCGGTCCGGTCGCGAGGTCTCCCTGACCGACCTGGGCTCGCTCAACGGCACCCACGTCGCCGGCCCCGAGGCCACCGAGTGGACCCAGCTCGAGCCGGGCGTCCCGCACCCGCTCACCGACGGCGACCGGCTGCTCCTCGGCTGGACCGTCATCACCTTCGAGCAGACCCCCGAGTAGGCCCGAGGCTGCGCAGCAGGGCCCCGTTCCCGACCTCGGGAACGGGGCCCTGCTGCGTCCGGGCCCGGTCTCCGTCCGCAGTGCACGTGTTCCGTCCGCAGTGCACGCGTTGCACCACGTGCACTGCGGACGGAACGCGTGCGACGAGCCCGGCGGCCTACTCGGCGTGCGGGACCGGCGCCGGCGTCCTCAGCACCCGCAGGGCCCAGACCGACCGGCCGGGCAGCTGCGTCGCGCCCGGGGGCAGGGCGGTGGGCCGCGGGGGCAGGCCGGTGGCGTACTCGGTGGCCAGCGCCAGCTCGTAGCCGTCGCCCCAGGGCGCGCCGGGCAGGACGACGTCCACCGGCTCGGCGCCGGCGTGCAGCCAGATCAGCCAGGAGTCGTCGACGACCGGCCGGCCGCGCTGGTCACGCAGCCGCAGCCCGCGGCCGTCGAGGTACATGCCGACGGTCTGCAGCTCGTTGTCGAACCAGTCGTGGCTGGTCAGCTGCTCCCCGTTCGGGGCGAACCAGGCCAGGTCGCGGGTGCCGCCGGAGCCGGGGATCTCGCTGCCCTCGAAGAAGGCCTCCTGGCGCAGCACGGGGGAGTTGCGCCGCAACCCGACCGCATGGGAGACGAAGCTCCACAGGTCGGGGTCGATCGCGGCCCAGTCCAGCCAGGAGACCTCGTTGTCCTGGCAGTAGGCGTTGTTGTTGCCGCCCTGGGTGCGCCCCAGCTCGTCGCCGGCGGTGAGCATCGGGACACCGGTGGACAGCAGCAGCGTGGCCAGGTGGTTGCGCACCTGCCGCGCGCGCAGCTCCTGCACGCCCCTGTCGTCGCTGGGCCCCTCGACGCCGCAGTTCCAGTTCCGGTTGTGGCTCTCGCCGTCCCGGTTGTCCTCGCCGTTGGCCTCGTTGTGCTTGTCCTGGTAGGTGACCAGGTCCGCCATCGGGAAGCCGTCGTGGGCGGTGACGAAGTTGACCGAGGCGAACGGGCGCCGGCCGTCGGAGCGGTAGAGGTCGGAGGACCCGGTGAGCCGGTAGGCCAGGTCACGGACGCCGACCTTCGCGCCCGACCACACGTCGCGGACGGTGTCGCGGTACTTGCCGTTCCACTCCGTCCACGGCGGGGGGAAGTTGCCCACCTGGTAGCCGCCCTCGCCGATGTCCCAGGGCTCGGCGATCAGCTTGACGGTGCTCACCACCGGGTCCTGGTGGACGACGTCGAAGAAGGCCGACAGCCGGTCCACGTCGTGGAAGGAGCGGGCCAGGGCCGAGGCGAGGTCGAAGCGGAAGCCGTCGACGTGCATCTCGGTGACCCAGTAGCGCAGCGAGTCCATCAGCAGCGCCAGCACCGGGGGACGGCGGACGTCGAGGGTGTTCCCGCACCCGGTGTAGTCGGTGTACCGGGACGGGTCCTCACCGTTGAGCCGGTAGTAGCCGCCGTTGTCCAGGCCGCGGAAGGACAGCGTGGGCCCGGTGTGGTCGCCCTCGGCGGTGTGGTTGTAGACGACGTCGAGGATGACCTCGATGCCCGCGGCGTGCAGCGCCTTGACCATCGCCTTGAACTCGGTCACCTGGCCACCGCCGGAGCCCACCGAGCTGTAGGCGGCGTGCGGGGCGAAGTAGTTCAGGGTGTTGTAGCCCCAGTAGTTGGTCAGCCCGCGGCGCAGCAGGTGCGGCTCGCTGACGAAGGAGTGCACCGGCAGCAGCTCGACCGCGGTCACGCCGAGGGACACCAGGTGCTCGACGAACGCCGGGTGGGCGATCCCGGCGTAGGTGCCGCGCAGCGCCGGCGGCACGTCGGGGTGGGTCATCGTGGCGCCCTTGACGTGCACCTCGTAGACCACGGTGTCCGACCACGGGGTGCGCAGCAGGGTGTCGCCGTCCCAGGGGAACGAGTCGTGGATGACCACCCCGCGCGGGACGAACGGTGCGGAGTCGGTGGTGTTCGGCGACGCCGGGTCGCGCCGGTCGAACCCGAACAGGGCCTCGTCCAGGCGCAGCTCGCCGTCCACGGCGCGCGTGTAGGGGTCCAGCAGCAGCTTCGCCGGGTTGTAGCGGGCGCCCGAGGCCGGGTCGAAGTGCCCGTGCACCCGGTAGCCGTAGCGCTGGCCGGGCCCCACGCCGGGCAGCCGGCCGTGCCAGACCTGGTGGGTGGTCTCCTGCAGGCGCTGGCGGTGCTCGGTCCCGTCGGGGTCGAACAGGCACAGGTCGACCGCGCTCCCGCCGGCCGACCAGAGCGCGAAGTTGGTCCCCGTGCCGTCCCAGTGGGCCCCCAGCGGCGCCGGGACCCCGGGCCACACCTCCACCTGCCGGCCGGTCGTCGATGCGGTCACCCGGAGCATGGTGCCCGACTCGCACCGGACCCGGCGCCCGGAACACCCGGCGGGTTGGTTGGATGGGCGGTGTGTGGACACAACCGGTCGTCGAGGTCCGGGGCGTGGACGTCGTCCGAGGCACAGCGCACCTGTTGCGCGGGGTCGACTGGACCGTCCGGCCCGACGAACGGTGGGTGCTCCTGGGCCCCAACGGGGCGGGGAAGACCACGCTGCTGCAGCTCGTCGCCGCGCAGCTGCACCCCAGCGCGGGGGAGGTGTCGATCCTCGGGGAGACCCTGGGGGCGGTCGACGTCTTCGAGCTGCGGCCGCGGATCGGGCTGACCAGCGCCGCGCTGGCCCAGCGGATCGACCCCGCCGAGCGGGTCGGCGACGTCGTGGTCAGCGCCGGGTACGCCGTCGTCGGCCGCTGGCGGGAGCGCTACGACGTGCACGACCTGACCCGCGCCGCGCTGCTGATGCAGCAGTGGGGCGTGGCCCGGATGGCGCACCGGCCCTTCGGCACGCTGTCCGAGGGGGAGCGCAAGCGCGCCCAGATCGCCCGCGCGCTGATGACCGACCCGGAGCTGCTGCTGCTCGACGAGCCCGGCGCCGGGCTGGACCTTGGCGGCCGGGAGGACCTCGTGGCCCGGCTGTCGGACCTGGCGCGGGACACCCTCGCCCCGGCCCAGGTGCTGGTCACCCACCACGTGGAGGAGATCCCGCCCGGCTACACCCACGGCCTGCTGCTGCGCGGCGGCGAGGTGGTCTCGGCCGGCTCGATCGAGGAGGTGCTGACCGCGCCGCTGCTCTCCGACGCGTTCGGCATCCGGCTGGAGGTCCAGCGTGAGCGCGGCCGTTACAGCGCCCGGCGCGCTGCCTGACCCGGTCGGGTCCACCGCGGCACCGGGACGCCGCTCGCGCACGCCCGGCTGGGCCACCGTCCTGCTCGTCGTCGGCCTGGCCGTCCAGCTGGCCCCGCTGCTGCTGCTCGGGCACGTGCTCACCCAGGACGGCCCGGCCCACGTCGACAGCGCCTGGGTGCTGCTGCACCACGGCGACCCCGGCGTGGTCGGCGACGCGCTGCGGGAGCACTACCTGCTCGACCTGAGCCCGGTGCCCAACCTGCTCACCACCGGCCTGCTCGCCGCGCTGCTGCCGTTGCTGGGCCCGGACTGGGCGGAGAAGGCGGTGGTCGCCGGCTTCGTGCTGGCGCTGGTCCTCGGCCTCCGGTACGCGCTGCGCGGGGTGGACCGGCGGGCCGGCTGGCTCGCCGTGGCCGCACTGCCCTTCGCCGGCAGCCACCTGGTCGCCTACGGCTTCTACAACTTCGTCTGGGGCGTGGCCCTGTCGCTGATCGCGATGGGGGTGGCGCTGCGGGCGCGCGAGGGGTGGACGGCGGCGCGCACCGTCGCCCTCGCCCTGCTGCTGCTGCTCACCTGGTCCGCGCACCTGATGCCCGAGGTCGCCGCGGTCGGCGTGGTCGGCGCGCTGGCGGTGGGCAGGCTGCTGGCCTCCCGCCGGGAGGCCGGCTGGGGACCGGCGCTGCGCCGGCACGTGGCCGGGCCGGCGCTGGCGGTCGCCCCGACCGTGCTGCTCACCGGCTGGTACGTGGTCACCGGGGGCGGTGACCACGGCGAGGTCGTCGGCGGCCCCTCGCTGGTGCGGGTCGGCTGGCTGCTGTCGATGTACCGGCCGCTGGTCGTGGGCAGCTGGTGGGAGCTGCCGTCGGCGCTGCTGGTCGCCGGCACGCTGCTGGCCCTGCTCGTCGTCGCCGTGCGGCGGCGCGGTGCACCCGCGGACGGCGGCACCACCGACGCCGCGCTCGCCCGGTCCGACCGCGCCGTGCTGGGGCTGTCCACGGTGCTGGCCGCGCTGGCGGTGCTGGTGGTGCCCTCCCGGCTGGGGCAGGAGTACGGCTTCCTGCCCGACCGGCTGGCCTGGTTCCCGCCGCTGGTGCTGCTGCTGTTCTGCGCCACCCGGCTGCCCCGCCGGACGACGACGCACCGGCTGGTGGCCGGGCTGCTGGTGCTGGCCGCGACGGTCGCCGCGCTCGTGCGGCTGCCCACCCAGCTGGCCGACGAGCGCGCCGCCGACGAGCTGCTGTCGGTGGCCGCCGACATCCCGGCCGGGTCGACCTTCCTGGTGCTCCGGTTCGACGGGCACGAGGCGGCACTGGCCCCGCTGCCGCGCGCTCCCGACCCGCTGCGGCACGTCTCCAGCCGGCTGGCGATCGAGGCCGGCGCGGTCGACGTCGGGCACTACGAGGCGGCCTTCCCCTACTTCCAGGTGCGCTTCACCGCCGAGCCCGGGATCCGTGCCGCGATCGACCCGGAGCGCGAGGGGATCGAACGGGTGCCGCCCACCGTCGACCTCCCCGCCGCCGGCCGGGACCTGGACCACGTCGTGGTGGTGGGGCTGGACCGGGCCCCGGCCTGGGTACGATCGGACGACCGGACCTCGCGCGTGCTCGACGACCTCCGGGCCGGTTACGAGGAAGTGGCCGTCTCCGGACCGTCGGGGTACGCGTCGGTGTGGCGGTTGCGCGACACCGCGGTCGAGTAGTGCCCGCGCGGCACACTGCTCGTGGCCGGCGCCCGCGGTCCGCTGCCCGCTCCGGACCGCCTGGTCCGGGCCGCCGTCTCACCGCCCGCCCCGTCCCCGGGGTCGGCACGTCCCCTGGAGGAACCCTGTCCGAGTCGTCGAGCGCCCGTCGGGACGTCGCCGTGACCGGCGCCGGCCCGGCCGGTCCCCCCGCCGGTGTCTGAGGCCGGCCGCGGCCCGGGGCTGAGCGCCGCGGAGCGCGGGGCGACCGCCGTGGCACCGGACGCCGGGACCCCCGACGGCGCGGCCCGGGTCGGCCGCGGGGTGCTCGTCGCCGCCGTCCTGGCGGTGCTCGCCGGTGTGGTGCTGCGCTTCGTGGCGCCCCCGGCCCTGTGGCTGGACGAGGCGCAGAGCGTGGCCATCGCCCGCGGGGACCTCGACGGCCTGTTCACCGGGCTGGAGCAGGACGGCTCCCCGCCGCTGTACTACCTGCTGCTGCACGGCTGGATCGGGCTGTTCGGCGAGAGCGCCGGCTCGGTCCGCGCGCTGTCGGGGCTCTTCGGCGTGCTGGCGCTGCCGCTGGCCTGGGTGCTGGGCCGCCGGCTCGGTGGGCCCCGGGTGGCGCTGGCCTTCACCCTGCTGCTGGCCAGCTCGCCCTTCGCCATCCGCTACTCCAGCGAGACCCGCATGTACTCGCTGCTCGTGCTGCTGGCCCTGCTGGCGGCCGCGTCGGTCACCTGGGCGGTGTCCCGCCGGGGTCCGCTGCCGGTCCTGGCGGTCGGGCTGTCGTCGGCCGCGCTGCTGCTGACCCACTACTGGGCGGTGTACCTGCTGGTCGCCGCGGGGCTGGTCACGCTGGCCGCCCTGCGCGTGGACCGGGCCGCCGCCGTGCGCGTGCTGGCCGGGTTCGTGCTGGCCGGGCTGCTCTTCCTGCCCTGGGTGCCCACGCTGCGCTACCAGCTCGCGCACACCGGCACGCCCTGGGCCGCCGTCGGGGGGCTCGGCTCGATCACCACCGCGCTGGACGCCTGGCGCGGCGGGGTCGCGGTGCTGCCCCAGGTGCTCGGGCTCACCTTCGTCGTGCTGGCGGTCCTCGCCGTCGCCACCCGGCCCGCCGCCGACGGCGTCCGGCTGGGGCTGGCCCGCGGCCGTGGCCGCTGGGTGCTCGTGGCGCTCTCGCTGGGCACCCTGGTCGTGGCCGGGGTCGCCAGCCTGCTCACCGCCAGCGCGGTCTCCGGCCGGTACACCAGCGTCGCGCTGCCGGCCTTCCTCGCCCTGGTCGCCGTCGGCATCGTCGGGCTGCCCAGCCGCCGCACGGCCGCCGTGGTGCTCGCCGGCTGCGTGCTCGTCGGCCTGGGCCTGGCCGCCTCGTCGGCCCGCAACGACCGCACCCAGGCCGGCCAGGTGGCCCGGGCGCTGCAGGACGCCGCCCCGGGCGACACCGTGGTCTTCTGCCCCGACCAGCTCGGTCCCTCGGTCAGCCGGCTGGCCCCCGCCGGGCTGGACCTGGTCGTCTACCCCGACCTGCGGCCGGCCGACCGGGTCGACTGGGTCGACTACGCCGAGCGCAACGAGTCCGCCGACCCCGCGGCGGTGGCCGCGGAGCTGTCCGCCCGCGCCGGTGACGGCTCGGTCTGGCTGGTCACCAGCCGCGGCTACCGGGTGCCCTCGGACGAGGCGTGCGAGCAGGTGGGGGAGTCCCTCGAGGAGCTGCGGGGCGACGGCGGGCAGCTGCTGTTCGAGCCCCGCCGCGGCGCCGGTGAGGTCATGCGCCTCGAGCGGTTCCGCGCCCCGGTGCCGGCCGCCCCCTGAGCGGCTCGGTCGGTCCGGCCGGGTCCTAGGGTGCTGGGCATGGCAGCTGCGGAGTTCGTCACCCTGTCGGTCGCCGACGGCGTCGGCACCATCCGGCTGGACCGGCCGAAGGTCAACGCGATCGACGAGCAGCTGCACCTGGAGCTGCGCTCCGCCGCGCTGGAGGCCGGCGAGCGCGCCGACGTGCGGGCCGTCGTCCTGTACGGCGGTGAGCGGGTCTTCGCCGCCGGTGCCGACATCGCGGCGATGGCGCAGCTGGACGCCGGGCAGGTGGCCACCTGGGGCGCGGAGCTCACCGCGTCCTTCACGACCGTGGCGCGGCTGCCCAAGCCCACGATCGCCGCGGTCACCGGCTACGCGCTGGGCGGCGGGTACGAGCTGGCGCTGTGTGCCGACTTCCGGGTGCTGGGCGCCGGGGCCCGGGTGGGGCAGCCCGAGGTGCTGCTGGGGCTCATGCCCGGCGCCGGGGGCACCCAGCGGCTGGCCCGGCTGGTCGGCCCGGCGAAGGCCAAGGACCTGGTGTTCACCGGCCGGCAGGTCGGCGCGGTCGAGGCGGTGGAGATGGGCCTGGCCGACGCCGTCGTCCCCGACGCCGAGGTGTACCCGACCGCGGTCGCGATGGCCCAGAAGTTCGCCGCCGGGCCGCCGCTGGCACTGGCCGCGGCGAAGCGGGCCATCGACGAGGGGCTGGACGGCGACCTGGACACCGGGCTGGCGCTGGAGCAGCAGCTGTTCGCCGGGCTGTTCGGCACCGAGGACCAGCGCACGGGCATGGCCTCCTTCCTGACCGAGGGCCCGGGGCGGGCCACCTTCACCGGCCGCTGATGGGCGTCCCGCAGCGGCTGTCGTTCGTCACGCTGGGCGCCCGGGACGTCGGCCGGCTGCGCGCCTTCTACGCGGCGTGGGGCTGGCAGGAGCGGGACGGCGGCAGCAACGGCTTCGCCCAGTTCGACCTGGGCGGCGTCCGGCTGGCGCTGTTCCCGGTCGAGCAGCTGGCGGCCGAGGCCGCGCCCGAGGAGGCGCTGCCGGCGCCGGGTGCCTGGAGCGGCGTGACGCTGGCGGTGAACGTGGCGACCCGGGAGGACGTCGACGCGGTGATCGAGGTGGCGGTCGCGGCGGGCGCGCGGCTGGTCGCGGCCGCGGTCGACCGGGGGTGGGGCGGCCGCAGCGGGTACCTCGCCGACCCGGAGGGCACCCGCTGGGAGGTCGCCTGGCTGCCCGGGCTGGAGCTGTCGTGACCCCGCTGGGGGACCATGCCCCGGTGACCGCTGCCCGGCTGACCGCCTCCGACGTCGACCGCTCCGACCCCGGCGGACGGGCGTGGGTGGAGCGGGCGGTGGCCCTGGTCGAGGCCGACGCGCACCGGTCGGCCGACACCCACCTGCTGGTGCACCCGCTGCCCGTCGAGTGGGGGGTCGACCTCTACCTCAAGGACGAGTCGACCCACCCGACCGGCAGCCTCAAGCACCGGCTGGCCCGCTCGCTGTTCCTCTACGCGCTCTGCTCGGGGCAGCTGCACGAGGGCAGCACCGTGGTCGAGGCCTCCAGCGGCTCGACCGCGGTCAGCGAGGCCTACTTCGCCCGGATGCTCGGGCTGCCCTTCGTCGCGGTCATGCCGGCCACGACCAGTCCGGAGAAGATCGCGCTGATCGAGTTCCACGGCGGCCGCTGCCACCTGGTGCGCGACGCGGGCACCGTCTACGACGAGGCCCGCCGGATCGCCACCGACACCGGCGGGCACTACCTCGACCAGTTCACCAACGCCGAGCGGGCCACCGACTGGCGCGGCAACAACAACATCGCCGAGTCGGTCTTCGAGCAGATGGGCCGCGAGCGGCACCCGGTGCCCGAGTGGGTCGTCGTGGGCGCCGGCACCGGCGGCACGAGTGCCACCATCGGCCGCTACGTGCGCTACCGCCGGCTGCCCACCCGGCTGGCCGTCGTCGACCCGGAGGCCTCGGCCTTCTTCCCCGGCTGGCGGGACGCCGACCCGGCCACCACGGGCGCCGGGTCGCGGATCGAGGGCATCGGCCGTCCCCGGGTCGAGCCCTCGTTCGTCCCGACGATCGTCGACCGGATGATCCGCGTCCCCGACGCAGCCTCGCTCGCCGCCATGCGGCACCTGGAGCGGGTGACCGGGCGGCGGGCCGGCGCCTCGACCGGCACGAACCTGTGGGGCGCGTTCCGGCTGGTCGCCGAGATGGTCGCGGCGGGGCGCACCGGCAGCGTGGTGACCCTGCTCTGCGACGGCGGCGAGCGCTACGCCCGCACGTACTACGACGACGGCTGGGTGGCGGCCCAGGGGCTGGACCTGGTCCCGCACACCGCCGTCCTCGAGCACTTCGCCCGCACCGGGGAGTGGGTCGCCGACGGAGTGTGAGCCAGGTCGCTCCCCGTGCGTAGCCTCGGGACCGGACACGACCGACGAGCAGCCCGAGGAGGACGGCCGTGCACAGCGTGGTGCTGGTCAAGCAGGTCCCCGACCCGGCCGGTGAGCGCGAGCTGGACCGCCGCGACGCCACCGTCGCCCGGGACGCCGCCGACGCCGTCGTCGGCCCGCTGGACCTGCACGCCCTCGAGGCGGCGCTGACCCTGCGCGAGCGCGCCGGCGGCACGGTCACCGCGCTGACCGTCGGCCCCCCGCGCGCCGCCGGTGCGCTGCGCCACGCGCTGGCCACCGGCGCCGACCGGGCGGTGCACGTCGTCGACCCGGCGCTGCACGGCGCCTGCGCCCCGCAGACCAGCGCCGTCCTCGCCGCGGCGCTGCGCCGGGTCGGGTTCGACCTGGTGCTCTGCGGGGCGGCGTCCTCCGACGGGCGGCTCGGGGTGATGGCGGCGCTGCTGGGCGAGCGGCTGGGGGTGCCGCACCTGTCCGGCCTGCGCGCGCTCGCCGTGAGCGGGACGACGGTGACGGGGGAGCGGCAGACCGAGGACGGCTGGTGGGAGCTGGCGGCCGAGCTGCCGGCGGTCGTGTCCACCCACGCCCTGCCCGACCCGCCGCGGCGGCGGACCGTCGCCGGGATCCGGGCCGCCCAGCACCGGCCGGTGACCACGCTGACGCTGACCGACCTGGGCATCGACCCGGCGACCGTCGGCCTGGCCGCCGCCACCAGCCGGGTCGTCACCGCGGACGCCGGGCCCGCCCGCACCCCGGGGCGCACCGGCGACCCCGCGGAGCTCGTTCGCTTCCTGGCCGACCGTGCCCTCGTCTGAGGTGGCCGGCCCTGCGGAGGTCCTCGTCCTGGCCGAGCTCACCGCCAGTGGGGAGCCGACCCGGGCGACGCTGGAGGCGCTGACCGCGGCACGGGTCCTCGGCGCACCGGTCGCGGTCGTCCTGGGCGCCCCGGGGGCCGCCGCCGGTGCGGCCGCGGAGCTGGCCCGGTTCGGTGCCGGGCGGGTGCTGGCCGGGGAGTCCGCGGAGCTCGACGCCGCCCTGGTCGGGCCGCGGGTCGACGTGCTGGCCCGGCTGGTCGCCGACCGCGCGCCGGTCGCGGTCGTGGTGCCGGCCAGCGCCGAGGGCCGGGAGGTCGCCGCCCGGCTCGCGGTGCGCACCGGCAGCGGGTTCCTCACCGACGTCGTCGGGCTCGCCGCCGACGGCACCGCCACCCAGCTGGCCTTCGGCGGGACGACGGTGGTGCGGGCGCAGGTCACCACCGGGACCCCGGTGCACGCCTGGCGCCCCTCCTCGCTGACCCCGGTGCCCGCCCCGGTGGCCACCGTGGTCGAGCAGGTGCCGGTCGAGCTGTCGGCGACGGCGCGCGAGGCCCGCGTGGTGCGGCGGGTGGCCGGGCCCGTCGCCGGCCGGCCGGCGCTGACCGAGGCCTCGGTGGTGGTCGCGGTCGGCCGCGGGGTGACCACCGCCGCGGAGCTCGCCGCGGTCGAGGAGCTGGCCGACGCCCTCGGTGCGGCCATCGGTGCCACCCGGGCCGCGGTGGACGCCGGGGTCTGCCCGCCGTCGTGCCTGGTCGGGCAGTCCGGCGCCCGGGTGTCACCGCGGCTCTACGTCGCCGTCGGCATCTCCGGGGCGGCGCAGCACTGGTCGGGGGTGCGGGCCGCGCAGACCGTCGTCGCGGTGAACTCCGACCCCGACGCCCCGGTGTTCGCGCTGGCCGACTTCGGGGTGGTGGGCGACGTGGCCACCGTCGTCCCGGCGCTCACCGCGCAGATCACCGCCGCCCGGGGGTGAGCCCGAGCACCCTCGCCCATCGGGGGGTGGCCAGGACGGGAGGCGCGCCTACGCTGGTCGGGCCATGACCTACCTCGACCACGCGGCCACCACGCCGATGCTCCCCGTCGCGCTGGCGGCGATGACCGAGCAGCTGGCCCGGGTGGGGAACGCCTCCTCGCTGCACGCCAGTGGCCGCCAGGCCCGGCGGGTCGCCGAGCAGTCCCGCGAGCAGCTGGCCGCCGCACTGGGCGCCCGCCCCTCGGAGGTGCTGTTCACCGCCGGCGGCACCGAGGGCGACAACCTCGCCGTCAAGGGCCTGTACTGGGCGCGCCGGGCCGCCGACGACCGCCGCCGCCGGATCGTCACCAGCCCCGCCGAGCACCACGCCGTGCTCGACAGCGTCGAGTGGCTGGAGGCGCACGCCGGCGCCGAGGTCACCTGGCTGCCGGTCGACCCGACCGGCCGGGTCACCCCCGCGGCGCTCGCCGACGCCCTCGGCGACGGCTCGGACGTCGCCGTGGCCAGCGTCATGTGGGCCAACAACGAGATCGGCGCGGTCAGCGACGTGGCCGCCCTGGCCGCCGTCGCCCACGCCGTCGGCGTGCCGCTGCACACCGACGCGGTCCAGGCCGTGGGCCAGCTGCCGGTGGACTTCGCCGGCAGCGGCGTCGACGCCCTCACCCTCACCGGGCACAAGCTCGGCGGCCCGATGGGCGCCGGCGCGCTGCTGCTGCGCCGCGACGTCGAGTGCACCCCGCTGCTGCACGGCGGCGGCCAGGAGCGCGACGTCCGCTCCGGCACGCTGGACGTCGCCGCGATCGTCGGGCTGGCCGCGGCCGCCCGGGCCGCGGTCGACGACCGGGCCGAGCGCAGCGCGCGGGTGGCGGAGCTGCGCGACCGGCTGGTGGCCGGCGTGCTCGCCGAGGTCCCCGACGCGCAGCTCAACGGCCCCGCACTGGACGACGTCGTGGCCGGCGGGTCGGGGCGGCTGCCGGGCAACGCGCACCTGTCCTTCCCGGGTGCCGAGGGCGACGCGCTGCTGATGCTGCTCGACGCCCGCGGCATCGAGTGCTCCACCGGCTCGGCGTGCAGCGCCGGGGTCGCCCGGCCCAGCCACGTGCTGCTGGCCACCGGCGCCGACCCCGCGCGGGCGCGCAGCTCGCTGCGGATGAGCCTGGGCCACACCTCGACCGACGCCGACGTCGACGCGGTGCTCGCGGTGATCGCACCCGTCGTCGAGCGCGCCCGCCGGGCGGGTGCCCGGTGAGGGTCGTCGCCGCGATGAGCGGGGGAGTGGACTCCGCGGTCGCCGCCGCGCTGGCAGTCGAGGCCGGGCACGACGTGACCGGGGTGCACCTGGCGCTGTCCCCGGACCGCCAGCAGCTGCGCAGCGGCTCACGGGGCTGCTGCAGCGTGGAGGACTCCCACGACGCCCGCCGGGTGGCCGACGAGCTGGGCATCCCGTTCTACGTCTGGGACCTCGCCGACCGGTTCCGCGAGGACGTCGTCGAGGACTTCGTCGCCGAGTACGCCGCCGGCCGCACGCCCAACCCCTGCCTGCGCTGCAACGAGAAGATCAAGTTCTCCGCCGTGCTGGACCGGGCGCGGGCGCTGGGCTTCGACTCCGTCGTCACCGGCCACCACGCCCGGCTGGTCGACGGCGAGCTGCGCCGCTCGGTCGACACGGCCAAGGACCAGTCCTACGTGCTCGGCGTGCTCACGCGCCAGCAGTTGGCCCACGCGGTCTTCCCGCTGGGGGAGATGACCAAGGACCGGGTGCGCGAGATCGCCGCCGAGCGCGGCTTCGCGGTGGCCACCAAGCCCGACTCGCACGACATCTGCTTCATCTCCGACGGCGACACCCGCGGCTTCCTCGCCCGGCGGCTGGGTGAGCAGCCCGGCCCGGTGGTCGACGCCGCGACCGGGGCGACCGTGGGCACCCATGCCGGCGTCCACGGCTTCACCGTCGGCCAGCGCCGTGGCCTGGGCGTCACCGCCGGCGACCAGCGGCCGCGGTTCGTCCTCGGCATCGAGCCGGTCAGCCGCACGGTCACCATCGGCACCGCCGAGCAGGCCGAGGTCTCGGAGGTCGTCACCGCCGCGCCCAGCTGGACCGGCCCGGTGCCCGAGCTGCCCTTCCGCGGGCAGGTCCAGGTTCGCGCCCACGGGGCGGCGGTGCCCTGCGAGGTGACCGCGGCCGACGGTGGCGGCCTGCGGATCACGCTGGGGGAGCGGCAGCGCGGGGTGGCCCCGGGGCAGTCCGCAGTGCTCTACGCCCCCGACGCGCTGCGCGGTGACCGGGTGCTCGGCCAGGCGGCGGTCGCCGGCACCGCCTGACCCGGCTCAGGCGCGCCGGGTGCCGGACCGCGGCGGACCGGGCTGCGACGGCAGGCGGACCGGGGGCGCCTCGAGCAGGTCGGCGGCTCCACCCTGCTCCTGGCGGGTCCACGACGACCCCCTAGTCCCCGGAGCGTGGTCGTCGTTGCCGGCAGGTTAACGACAGTGGTCCATTCACAGCAGCCCCTTGGGCCACTCGCAGGGGGCGGTTAGCGTGCCGTGACGGATCGGTCCCGACCGGTCCACGCGCGCCCCGCCCTTCGGCGGAGCTCGTCAGCTCTGCGCAGCGGGCCGCCCTGGGGCCACCCTGCTGTCGCCTGTCCAGGAGGAATCTCCGTGCGCAGAACGCGCCTGTCCCTCGCAGCCCTGCTGATGGCGTCGTCCGCCGTCCTCGCGCTGCCCGCCGCCGCGTCGGCCGAGGTCGCGGCGGCGGCGGCGGCCGTCGTCCCGGACGTCCCCGTCCAGCTGATGACGTTCAACGACTTCCACGGCCGGATCAACCAGCCCGGGGGCAACGACGGCAAGGCGACGCTCCCCGGCGCCGACGGCGCCTACGGCACGGCCGACGACGAGAGCATCGCGGTCGGTGGCGCGGCGAGCCTGGCCGCCCACGTCGCCCGCACCCGCGAGCAGTTCGTCACCGACGGCGGCAGCGCCGACGGGTCGCTGCTCATCGGGCTCGGTGACCTGGTCGGCGCCTCGCCGTTCGAGTCCGCCGCCGTCCGCGACGAGTCGACCCTGGAGGTCATGAACGCCTTGGGCGTGGCCGTCTCCGTCGTCGGCAACCACGAGTTCGACCGCGGCACCGACGAGCTGCGGCGCATCTCCGGCGTCACCGACGGCGTCTCCACCGACGACGTCACGGCCTGCGAGGGCGTCGAGGTCGGCGTCACCGGCTGCTTCACCGACAGCACGGGCGAGCCCTTCGCCGGCACCGACTTCCCGTACCTGGCGGCCAACGTGGTCGACAAGGGCACCCGCGAGCCGATCCTCCCGCCCTACGCGGTGGTCGAGGCCGGCGGCGGCAGGTCCATCGCCTTCGTCGGCGTGGTCACCGACTCCACGCCGACGATCGTCTCCCCGACCGGGATCGCCGACGTCGACTTCCTCGACGAGGCCGAGTCGATCAACCGCTACGTCCCCGAGCTGCAGGCGCAGGGCGTCGAGGCGATCGTCGCGCTGGTCCACGAGGGCGGGGACAACACCGGGGAGGACGGTGCGGACCCGAACGGCTGCGACGAGCTCACCGGCTCCGTCGTCGACATCAACGCGGCCACCGATGCCGCGGTCGACCTGATCGTCAGTGCGCACAGCCACCAGGGCTACAACTGCATGCTCACCGACCCGGCGGGTCAGCCGCGGCTGGTCACGCAGGCCGAGTACTACGGCCGCATGATCACCGACGTCCGGCTGGTGCTGGACGGCGAGACCGGCGACGTCGACCGGCTCTGCGCGGACTACCGGGCGCAGAGCACCTACAACGTCCGCGACGCCGAGGACGCCGGGATCGCCGGCATCGTCGAGCACTGGACCGACCTGGCCGCCGAGGAGGGCGACCGGGTGGTCGGCTCCGCCACCGAGGCCATCGCGCGGCCCGGCGGTCTCGTCGACACCGACAACGACCCGAGCACCCCGCCGGTGTTCCGGGACGACCGCACGGCCGAGTCCGGCCTGGGCAACCTGGTCGCCCAGGCGCAGCTGGAGTCGGTGCAGGGCGACCCCGCCTACGGCGACCCGGTGATCGCGTTCATGAACCCCGGCGGGCTGCGGGCCGACATCGAGGCCGGCGACGTCACCTACGCCGACCTGTTCAACGTCCAGCCGTTCAGCAACACGGTCAACACGACCACGCTGACCGGTGCCGACGTCCGGGGCGTGCTGGAGCAGCAGTTCCAGCAGGTGTCGCCCGGCGCGACGACGGGGAACGGCCCGCGCAACAGCACCCTGCGCCTGGGCACCTCCGAGGGCCTCAGCTACCGCTACGACCTGAGCAAGCCCTACGGGCAGCGGATCGACCCCACGTCGATCACCGTCCTGGGCCAGCCCCTCGACCTGACCGCCGAGTACCGCGTGGCGGCCAACTCCTTCATCATCGGCGGCGGTGACGGCTTCACCGCCTTCACCAACGGCGACGAGCGCGGCATCGGGCCGGTCTCCGGCCCGGTCGACGTGGACAGCGCGGTCGCCTACTTCGAGACCAACTCCCCGGTCCCCGAGCCCGCTGCCGACCACGGGCAGGCGGCGACCTTCGACGCGCCGCCGCCGGCCGAGGGCCTGGACCAGGCCGTCGACCCGGTCGACCCGGTCGGTTCCGTGCCCGGGACCAGTGGTGCGCTCGGTGTCGCCGGTGCCGGCTTCGAGTGCCCGGTGCCCACCCCGCCGGGCGGCGAGGTGCCGCCCCCGGGTGGCCAGGTCCCGCCGCCGGTCGACCAGCCGGGCCCGCCCCCGGTCGAGCAGCCGGGCCCGCCGGTGCACCAGCCGGCACCGCCGGTGCACCAGCCCGCACCGCCGGTGCACCAGCCGGCCCCGCCGGTCGTGCACCCCGTCACGCAGCCGCGTCCGACGACCGGTGGTGGCGACCAGCTGGCCTACACCGGGGCCCCGGTCGGGTCGATGCTCGGCGTCGGTGGCGCCCTGCTGGCGGGCGGGGTCGCCCTGACGGCGGCGGGCTACCGTCGTCGCCGTGGCCTCGCCGACTGAAGAAGGACCTCGTCCTACTCACCCTTCGCAAGCTCAGGGTGAGCCTCTGAACCAGGCCGACGGGCCGGCCCCCGCAGTCTGGGGGCCGGCCTCCGGCGTCGGGTCGCTGCCCGGTACCGACCCGGTCGAGGCGGTGCGTCTGGTCGTCGGCGAGCTGCCGGAGCTCCCGCACCTGCCCGAGCTGCCCGGACGCGGCGCCGGTGCGGACATGCTGGGCCGGACGGCGGCGCTGCTGGTCGACATGGCGGTCGACCTCACGCCCGCCGGCTGGCGGCTCGTCCCGCGTCCGGGCAACGACCTGCGCCGGGCGCAGGAGATGCTCGACCGCGACCTCGACGCGCTCTTCGACGTCGCCGAGCGCTACGTGGGTCCGTTCAAGCTGCAGGTCGCCGGGCCGTGGACGCTGGCCGCCGGGCTCGAGCGCACCCGCGGCGACCGGGCCGTGGTCGACCCCGGTGCCCGACGCGACCTGGCCCAGTCGCTGGCCGAGGGCATCGCCGCGCACGTGACCGCCGTGTCCGCGCGGGTGCCGGGTGCCCGGGTCGTCGTCCAGCTCGACGAGCCGTCGGTCCCCGCCGTCCTGCAGGGCGGGCTCCCGACGATCAGCGGCTTCGGCAAGCTCTCCGCCGTCGAGTCGAACGTGGTCGAGGAGCAGCTCGCCGCACTGGTCGCCCGGGTTCCGGTGCCGGTAGCCGTGCACTGCTGCGCCAACCGGGCACCGCTGGACCTCTTCCGCGCCGCGGGCGCCGCCGGGCTCTCCTTCGACCTGGGCATGGTGCAGGACCTCGACGCCGTCGGGACCGCGGTCGAGGCCGGCACCCACCTGCTCCTCGGCGTCGTCCCCGGCACCGACACGACCCTGCCGGCGCCCAAGGCCACGGCCAGCCGGCTGCACGCCTGGTGGCGCGAGCTGGGCTTCCCCGCTGAGGACCTCCACTCCGCCGTCACGCTCACCCCGGCCTGCGGCCTGGCCGGCGCCAGCCCCGCCTACGCCCGCAAGGCGATGGCGCACGTCCGCGAGGCGGCCAGGTTCCTGCTCCCGGAGTGACCCTCATTCGAGGTGCCCGACCTCGCTGACCACTGGCGCGTTCCAGGTCGGAGCTCGCCGGCCCGTGGTCACCGCTGGGGCCGTCCGGCCGAGTGTCCGTCTCCCGGGAGGTCGATCCGGCCTGACGAGGACCTGTCAAGAGTGGCTGCACATCTGTGGACAGGTCTCTGACCTGGCCTTTCGTGTTGCCAGGACGTGTGTCGACCGGTACGGTTCGTACAGGTGTTCGAGTAGCGTCAGGGGGTGTCGTGAGCGAGTTGCGGTCGGCTCTCGACGCCCTGACGACGGAGGACCTGCACTCGCTGTCCGACGGTCAGGTGCTGAACCGGGCAGCTCTCCTGGCGCAGGTGGTCAACCGGGCCAGCGCCGAGCTGACGCGCACGGTGCGGCACGGAGAGCTGACGCAGGCCGCCGAGCACGACGGCATCAGGACGATGCGGTCGTGGCTGATCGGGCACGCCCGGCTGGCGCCCGCGGAGGCCTCGCGCATCGTGCGGTCAGGTCGCGCGTTGGAGCACTTCCCGGTGTTGGCGGCCGGGTTCGCCGACGGTGCGGTGACGGCGGCGCAGGTGGACGTGGTGGCGGCGAAGGTCGGGCCGGTGGAGCTGGCCAGGGCGGCCGAGCAGGGCATCGACCTGGCGCCGTTCGACGAGGCCTGGACGACCGTGGCGGCGGAGGCGTCGCACCAGACGCTGGTGGCGGCGGTGCAGGCGTTCGAGGCTGCGCTGGACCCGGACGGCACGGAGCCGGACCCGACCGAGGGACGCCGGCTGTCGATCGCCAGGCACGCCGATGGCAGCGTCACCGGCCGCTTCGACCTCGACGCGGTGGGCGGGGAGAAGGTGCAGGCCGCGATCGAGTCGATCGTGCAGGCCGGCCGCCCGAAGGGTGATGAGCGCACCCGCGCCCAGCAGAACGCCGACGCGCTCGTGCAGCTGTGCGACAACCAGCTGGCCACCGGTGACCTGCCGACGCTGCGCACGGTCAAGCCGCACGTCGTGGTGACCGTCGACCTGGAGGACCTGGTCGACCCCACCACCGGCCCGGACGCCGCGCGGACGGGCTTCGGCGCCACGCTGTCGGCAGCCCGGGCCCGCTGGGTGGCGTGCGACTCGACCATCACCCGGATCGTGCTCGGCCCCGACGGGCTCCCGCTGGACGTCGGCCGCACCCACCGGGTGGTCCCGCCACACCTGCGCCGGGCGGTCGAGCAGCGGGACCGGCACTGCGTGTTCGCCGGTTGTGGATCGCCGACGCACTGGTGCGACGTCCACCACCTCGTCGAGTGGGTCAACGGCGGGGAGACCAGCCTCGACAACTCGGCGTTGCTCTGCGAACGCCACCACACCAAGGTCCACCACGGGTTCCGCGTGCAACGCGACGACGCTGCGCCACCGGGGCATCGGTGGCGCACTTGGAGACCCGACGGCACCGAGATCCTGATCGGACCACCGCTGTAGCGGGCTACAGCTCGTCGCCGTCCCAGTCGGCGTCCAGGACGCGGGCGAGTGGAGTCACGTCGGGGTGCAGTCGCGCGCGTAGGCACTCGGCGTGCGTGAAGAACTGTTGCTCCGCTGCTCGGGCCCGGGCGTGCGCCAGCGCGCGACGACGATGAGCGCGCAGGGGTCGACCGGGCCGCCCTCGACCCCCCCACCGCAGAACGCGCACATCACCGACCTCGACACGGCGCGCATCGTCGCACCGGCGAGTAGCTCGCGGAGGCGGCAGACCCCGCGCGAGCGAACCGGGCTCGGGGTCCGGTTGGCTGTCGTACCTGCCGGATACCGTGCCCACCGTGACCAGCGCGGACCAGGTGGAGCAGGAAGCCGTCGGCGGACCCGACCAGCCCGCGGTCGAGGCCGCCGTCGACCGGAAGGACCTCACCGAGGTCCCCGACGACGCGCGCACCCGGCACCGCGACCTCGCCGAGGAGCTGGACCGGTACGCGTTCGCCTACTACGTGCAGGACGCGCCGCTGGTCAGCGACGGCCAGTACGACGAGCGGATGGCCGAGCTCAAGGAGCTGGAGGCCGCGCACCCGGCGCTGGTCACCCCCGACTCGCCGAGCCAGAAGGTCAACGGCGGGTTCGGTGCCACCTTCGCCCCGGTCACCCACCCCGAGCGCATGCAGAGCCTGGACAACGTCTTCAGCTCCGACGAGCTGTCGGCCTGGGCCGCCCGCGCCGAGCGGGACGGCGCCACCGGTGCCGGCTGGCTGTGCGAGCTGAAGGTCGACGGCCTGGCCATCGACCTGGTCTACGAGAACGGCCGGCTCACCGGCGCGGCCACCCGCGGCGACGGCGTCACCGGCGAGGACGTCACCGCCAACGTGCGCACCCTCGCCGTCGTCCCGCAGCAGCTCACCGGCGACGACGTCCCGGACTTCCTCGAAGTGCGGGGCGAGGTCTACTTCCCGGTCGCCGCGTTCGCCGAGGTCAACGCCGGGCTGGTCGAGGCCGGCAAGGCCCCGTTCGCCAACCCGCGCAACGCCGCCGCCGGCTCACTGCGGCAGAAGGACGCCCGCGAGACCGCCAAGCGCCCGCTGAGCATGGTCGTCCACGGCCTGGGCGCCCGCCGCGGCTTCGAGCCGGCCACCCAGTCCGCGGCCTACGAGCAGCTGGCGGCCTGGGGCCTGCCCACCAGCTCCCGCTACGAGGTGGTCGCGGACCTCCCCGCCGTCTGGGCCTACATCGAGCGCTACCGCGAGGCGCGGCACTCGGTCGAGCACGAGATCGACGGCGTCGTGGTCAAGGTCGACCAGGTCTCCCTGCAGCGCCGGCTGGGCTCCACCAGCCGCGCCCCGCGCTGGGCGATCGCCTTCAAGTACCCGCCGGAGGAGGCCACCACCAAGCTCCTCGACATCAAGGTCAACGTCGGCCGCACCGGCCGGGTGACGCCCTTCGCGTACATGGAGCCGGTCAAGGTCGCCGGCTCCACCGTGGGCCTGGCCACCCTGCACAACGCCAGCGAGGTCAAGCGCAAGGGCGTGCTGATCGGCGACACCGTCGTCATCCGCAAGGCCGGCGACGTGATCCCCGAGGTGCTCGGCCCGGTGGTCGCCGCCCGCGACGGGTCCGAGCACGAGTTCGTCTTCCCCACGCACTGCCCCGAGTGCGGCACGGAGCTGCGCCCGGAGAAGGAGGGCGACGCCGACATCCGGTGCCCCAACGCCCGGTCCTGCCCCGCCCAGCTGCGCGAGCGCGTCTTCCACGTCGCCGGCCGCGGCGCGTTCGACATCGAGGTGCTCGGCTACGAGGCGGCGATCGCCCTGCTCGCCGAGCACCTGCTCACCGACGAGGGCGACGTCTTCTCCCTCGACGAGGAGGCGCTGCGCCGCACCGCCTTCTTCACCAAGAAGGACGGCACGCTCTCCGCCAACGGCGGGCGGCTGCTGGCCAACCTGCAGACGCGCAAGGACGTGCCGCTGTGGCGGGTCCTGGTCGCGTTGTCCATCCGGCACGTCGGGCCCACCGCGGCACAGGCGCTGGCCCGGGAGTTCCGCTCCATCGACCGGCTGATGGCCGCGAGCCAGGAGGAGCTGGCCGCGGCCGAGGGCGTGGGCCCGACCATCGCCACCGCGGTCCGCGACTGGTTCGCCGTCGACTGGCACCGCGACGTGGTGGAGAAGTGGCGCCAGGCCGGCGTGCGGATGGCCGACGCCGACGTCGACGACGCCCCCGGACCGCTCACCGGCGTCACGGTCGTGGTCACCGGTTCGCTGCGCGACCACAGCCGTGACGAGGCCATCGCCGCCATCCAGGAGCGCGGCGGCAAGGTGACCAGCGGGGTGTCGAAGAAGACCGGCTTCGTCGTCGTCGGTGCCGACCCCGGCAGCAAGTACGACAAGGCCGTGCAGGTCAAGGCGCCGATCCTGGACGACGACGGCTTCACGGTCCTGCTGGACCAGGGGCCGGACGCCGCCCGGGAGGTCGCGACCATCGGCGACGGCACCGAACCGGCGGAGCCGGAGGTGGCTGCCGAGCCCACCCCGAAGCCGAAGCGGGCGCCGCGGTCGCGCACGAAGCCGCCCGCAGAGGCCGCCGAGCCGGACGCCGCCGAGCCGGTGAGTCAGGCCGACGAGCCCGCCGCGGACGAGCCGGCGCCGGAGGGCTGACGGCCCCGCTGCAGGGCCCGCCGCGAGCGTGTGAGCGGTGGGCGGCAGCGGGGTCCTCCCTCAGGCCGGTGGCAGCCGGGCGACGGTGGCGGCCAGGCCGGTGAGGTGGGCCAGCCGCAGCAGCTCCGACCGGCGGAACGCCGGACCGCCGGACCGGCCCAGCAGCACCGCGGTGCCGTCGGGGTCCAGCGGGGCGGCCATCATCTCCACGGCCATCTCCTGCCAGCGCAGCGGCACCCAGTCGGCGTCGCTGGGCAGCAGCAGGGGAGTGGTCAGCGGCAGCCAGGGCAGCGGCACGCCGTCCAGTGCGGGCGCGGCGTCGGAGGCGGCCAGCACGGTCAGGTCCGCCGACGTCCCGGCGAGCACCACCGCCCAGCCGCTGCGGAACACCCGGGGCAGCTCGGCGGCCAGCACCTTCGCCGTCCCGACCCCGGCCGGGGCGAGGGCCTCGAGCAGGTCGAGCTCGCGGTGGGTGTCCATCGGGCCGGCGAACGGGCGCAGCGACTCCACCTGGACGCCGGGCACGGCGGTCGCTGCGGTGATCAGGCTGTCGGCCACCCGGTCGAGGGGCAGCTCGACGACGATGTCGTCCACGGCCACGCCGTTGCCGCGCTCCAGGACGTCGACGGACACGATGTCGATCCCGGCGTCGCCGAGCGCGGTGGCGACGGCGCCGAGGGTGCCGGGCCGGTCGGGCACGACCAGCCGCAAGAGGTAGGACACGGATCTCCTCCGGGTGCGCCTGCTGAGCGGGCCGATCGGCGTCGATCGTGGACGGGAGGAGCCTCCCGCATCCGGGGGGCCTGTGGCGAACACCGGCGCGCGGCCGGGGCAGCGACCTGCCCCACGTACAGTTGACACGAGGTCTGCGGCGCAGGTCGCAGCAGCACGACGTCGACGAAGTGAGGTCCCCCAGCTTTGAGCAGCATCTCCCGGGACGACGTGGCGCACCTCGCCCGTCTGGCCCGTCTGGCGGTCACCGACGAGGAGCTGGACCGGTTCGCCGGGCAGCTGGACCAGGTGCTGGCCGCCGTGGCGCGGGTCGGTGAGGCCGCGGTGGCCGACGTGCCGCCGATGTCGCACGCCGTCCCGCTGACCAACGTGCTGCGCCCCGACGTGGTGACCCCGAGCCTGTCCCGCGACGTCGTGCTGGCCGGTGCCCCCGCCGCCGAGGACGACCGCTTCCGCGTGCCGCGCATCCTGGGGGACGCCGAGTGAGCAGCGCCGAGAACGACCCGCGAGCGAGCATCGCAGGGAGCGCCAGCGACCGAGGAGCGGAACGAGCGGGGAGTCGAGCAGTGGGCTCAGACCTGACGACCACCGACGTCGCGGGTCTGTCCCGGCTGCTCTCCGCCGGCGAGGTGAGCGCGGTCGAGGTGACCCGCGCGCACCTGGACCGCATCGCCGCCGAGGACGGCGCCCTGGGCGCCTACCTGCACGTCGAGGCCGAGGCTGCGCTCGCCGGTGCCACCGCGATCGACGAGGCCCGGGCCCGCGGCGACGAGCTGGGCCCGCTGGCCGGTGTGCCCGTGGCGCTCAAGGACCTCGTCGTCACCGAGGGCGTGCCGACCACCAGCGGCTCGAGGATCCTCGAGGGCTGGCGCCCGCCGTACAGCGCCACCCTCGCCACCCGGCTGGCCGAGGCCGGCACGGTCCTGCTGGGCAAGACCAACATGGACGAGTTCGCGATGGGCTCCTCCACCGAGAACTCCGCCTACCAGGTCACCCGCAACCCCTGGGACCGCGACCGGATCCCGGGCGGCTCGTCCGGCGGGTCGTCCGCCGCGGTCGCCGGGCACCTCGCGCCCTGGTCGATCGGCACCGACACCGGCGGCTCCATCCGCCAGCCGGCCGCCGTGACCGGGCTGGTCGGGCACAAGCCCACCTACGGCTCGGTGTCCCGCTACGGCCTCATCGCCTTCTCCTCCAGCCTCGACCAGGCCGGCCCGATGGCGCGCACGGTGCTCGACGCCGCGCTGATGCACGAGGTCATCGGCGGCCACGACCCGCGCGACTCCACCAGCATCGACAGCCCCCTCACCGGGCTGGCCGACGCCGCCCGGGCCGGTGCCGCGGGCGACCTGCGCGGCGTCCGGGTCGGCGTCGTCCGCGAGCTCGGCGGCGACGGGCACACCGAGGGCTACGAGGACGGCGTCCTGGCCCGCACCCGCGAGGCGGTCGAGCTGCTGGCCGGCCTGGGTGCCGAGGTCGTCGAGGTCTCCTGCCCGTCCTTCGACCTGGCGCTGCCGGCCTACTACCTGATCGCCCCCAGCGAGGCCTCGTCGAACCTGTCCCGCTACGAGGGCGTCCGGTTCGGCCTGCGGGTCGGCGACGACGGCAGCCACGACCTCGACGAGGTCATGGCCCTGACCCGCGAGCAGGGCTTCGGGCCCGAGGTCAAGCGGCGGATCATCCTGGGCACCTACGCGCTGTCCAGCGGGCTCTACGACGCCTACTACGCGCAGGCGCAGAAGGTGCGCACGCTGATCACCCGCGACTTCACCGCCGCCTTCACCGGCGTCGACGTGCTGGTCAGCCCCACCACCCCGACGGTCGCCTTCCCGATCGGCTCCCGCGTCGAGGACCCGATCGCGATGTACGCCGCCGACCTGTGCACCCTGCCGGCCAGCCTCGCCGGCCTGCCGGCCATCTCGGTGCCCAGCGGGCTGTCCGAGGGCCTGCCCGTCGGCTTCCAGGTCATGGCCCCCGCGCTCGCCGACGACCGCTGCTACCGGGTCGCCGCCGCACTCGAGGCCGCCCAGGACGCCGCCCGTGGGCACCGGCTCCTCGACGAGCTGCCCGCATGACCGGCCCGCTGAAGGCAGCCTGGGCCCTGGTCCTCTTCGTCGTCGTCGTCGGCATCGTCGGCTGGGCCACCAGCGGCCGCGCCGTCTTCGCCGTCTTCATCGTCCTCGGCGTGCTGACCGGCGGGGCGGCGCTCGTCGCCTTCCGCTCCACGCCGTCCGGCCCGTCCTCTGCTGAGGAGCGCAAGTGAGCACCGCTGACCGCCTCGTCGACTACGACGAGCTGCTGACCCGCTACGAGCCCGTCATCGGCCTGGAGACCCACGTCGAGCTGGGCACCGCCTCGAAGATGTTCTGCGGCTGCTCGACCACCTTCGGCGCCGAGCCCAACACCCAGACCTGCCCGGTGTGCCTGGGCATGCCCGGGTCGCTGCCGGTGGCCAACGCCGCCGCGGTGGAGTCGACCATCCAGATCGGCCTCGCGCTGGGCTGCAGCATCGCCAGCTGGTCGCGGTTCGCGCGGAAGAACTACTTCTACCCCGACATCCCCAAGGGCTACCAGACCAGCCAGTTCGACGAGCCGCTGTGCGTCGACGGGCACCTGGACGTCGAGGTGGACGGGAAGACCTACCGGGTCGAGGTCGAGCGGGTGCACCTGGAGGAGGACACCGGCAAGAACCTGCACGTCGGTGGCGCCACCGGCCGCATCCACGGCGCCGACCACTCGCTGGTCGACTTCAACCGGGCCGGCATTCCGCTGGTGGAGATCGTCACCCGCCCGGTGCCCGGCGCCGGCGCGCTTGCCCCCGAGGTGGCCCGCGCCTACGTCACCGAGCTGCGCGAGATCGTGCAGGCCCTCGGCGCCTCCGACGTCCGCATGGAGCAGGGCAGCCTGCGCTGCGACGTCAACATCTCGCTCAACCCCACCGGCGCCACGGAGCTCGGCACCCGCACCGAGACCAAGAACGTCAACTCGCTGCGCTCGGTCGAGCGGGCCGTGCGGTTCGAGATGCGCCGCCAGGCCGCCGTCCTCGACGAGGGCGGCCGCGTGGTGCAGGAGACGCGGCACTTCCACGAGGACACCGGCACCACCTCCTCCGGGCGCAGCAAGGAGGAGGCGACCGACTACCGGTACTTCCCCGAGCCCGACCTCGTGCCGCTGGCCCCCGACGCCGACTGGATCGAGACGCTGCGCGCCGGCCTGCCCGAGCTGCCGGCCGCCCGCCGGGCCCGGCTGCAGGAGGAGTGGGGCATCTCCGGCACCGAGATGACCTGGCTGGCCAACGCCGGTGCCCTGGGCCTGGTCGAGCAGACCGTCGCCGCCGGTGCAGCCCCGGGCGACGCCCGCAAGTGGTGGCTGGGCGACCTGGCCCGCCGCGCCAACGACACCGCCGTGGAGCTGGCCGAGCTGGCCGTCACCCCCGTGCAGGTGGCGCAGCTGTGCGGGCTGGTCAGCGCGGGCACGATCAACGACAAGCTCGCCCGGCAGGTGCTCGACGGCGTGCTGGCCGGCCAGGGCGACCCGGCGCAGGTCGTGGAGGCCCAGGGCCTGGCCGTGATGGGGGAGTCCGACGAGCTGGTGGCCGCGGTCGAGGCCGCGATCGCCGGCGCCCCCGACGTCATCGCCAAGGTGCAGTCGGGCAAGGTCGCCGCACTCGGCGCGCTCGTGGGTGCGGTCATGAAGACCACCCGCGGCAAGGCCGATGCCCCGACCGTGAAGCGGATGCTGGAGGAACGGGTGCTGGGCTCCTAGCCTGGCCCGGTGGCCCTGCCCACCGTCGTCCTGCGTCCGCTCACCCGGGCCGACCTCCCGCTGCTCGGCCGCTGGCTGGCCGAGCCGCTGGTGGCCCGGTGGTGGGCGCACGACAGCAGCCCGGAGGCGGTCGAGCGGGACTTCGGTCCCAGCCTCGACGGCGAGGACGTCACCGCGCTGTACGTCGGTGAGGTGGCCGGGCGGCCGGTCGGGCTGGTGCAGGTCTACCCGATCGAGGCCTACCCCGAGTACGTCGAGGAGCTGGCCCCGGTCTGCGAGGTGCCTCCCGGCGCGCTGAGCATCGACTACCTCCTCGGGGAACCCGACGCGCGGGGCCAGGGCATCGGGACGGCGCTGATCGCCGCGGCCGTGGCCCGGGGGTTCGCCGACCACCCGGGGGCCTCCGACGTGCTCGTGCCGGTGGCGGTGGGCAACGTCGCGTCCTGGCGGGCGCTGCAGCGAGCCGGGGCCACCTGGTACGCGGCCGGCGACATGACCCCGGACAACCCGGTCGACCCGCTCGATCACGTCGTCCACCGCTTCACCCGCCCGGCCCTCCCGTAGCGGCCGGCGGGCCCTCCTTCAGAGCGGGGAGCTGGCGCCGCCGGCCGGCGGCAGGATGCGCAGCACCCGGTCGTCGTCCTCGGCCGGGGTGCCGATGCCGTCCTCGTTGGACGTGGTGATCCACAGCGCCCCGTCGCCGCCGAGGACGACGGTGCGCAGCCGCCCGTACTGGCCCTGCAGGAACGGGGTCGGCTCGCCGACCGGGGCGCCGGTGCCGTCGAGCTCGACGACGTGCACCCGCTCCCCGTCCAGGGCGCCGAGGAAGACGTAGGGACCGGTGACGGCACAGCCGGCCAGGCCCGCGTCGGCCGCGGCGATCTCGATCACCGGGCCGGCGGTCGCGAGGTCCCGGCCGTCGGCCAGGACCTCCAGCTCGTCGGGGGCGTCGCCGTCGGGGTCGACGGCGAACACCGGGCTCACGCCGTCGGAGCACAGCGCGGTGACGTCGCGGTGCCCGCTGGTGAAGACCGGCCCGGCGCCCACCGGCTGGCCGAACACGTCGACGGCGAGCACCTTGCCGGCCAGGGACGCCGGGTCCGCGGCCAGCGCCGGGTCGCCGACGTCGCCGGTGCCCACGTACAGCGTGCCGTCGGCCCCGAACAGCAGCCCGCCGCCGTTGTGCTGCTCGCCGTGCGGGATGCCGGTCAGCACCGGGTTCGGGACGCCGCCCGCCGGGAAGCGGACCACCCGGTTGTCCGTGGCCGTGGACACGTAGGCGTAGTACAGGCCGTCCTCGGTGAACGTCGGCGAGATCGCCAGCCCGAGCAGGCCGCCGTCGCCGGCGGTGTCGATGCCCGGCACCGTCATCAGCTCGCGGGCGGGGGAGCGGTCGGGGAACACCTGCAGCAGCCGGCCGGTGTCCCGCTCCCCGACGACCGCCGTCCCGTCGGGGAGCACGACCAGCCCGGTGGGCACGGCCAGGTCGGTCGCGACCACGTTCGGGTCGCCCTCGGACTTCTCGCCGCCGGGGGAGCCGGGCGCGGGCGGTGCGGGGATGCTGTTGCCCTCCGGCGGCGGCGCCACCTGGGGCGGCTGCCCCTGCGGCAGCTCGCGGAACGGCCCGGCGGGTTCGTAGCCGTCCCCGCCGCAGCCGGCGAGCAGCAGGCAGCCCACCGCGACCGCGGCCAGCCGCCGGGCCCCGGGTGCCGTGCTCCGCCGTCCCACCGGCCCACAGTACGACGGGCGGCGCGCACCACCGGGTGCCCCGGCAGGTGGCGGGCGGCGTCCCCGCCTAGGGTCGGGAGCCGTGTCCGACGCACCCGCCGACCAGGCCCCCGCGCGCCCCGCCCCCGTCCTGGACCTCGGTCCCGAGGAGACGCTGCACGTCCTCGTCCCCTCCGGAGCGCTGGCCGAGGCGGTCGAGCAGCTGTCCCCGCGGGTGCGGGTGCACCGCTACGACCTCCGCGAGGGCCTGCCCACCGGGGAGGCCGCGCAGGCCCAGGTCCTCGTGCCGCGCGGGGAGCTGCCCGACGAGCTCCTCGACGCGCTGCCCCGGTTGCAGCTGGTCCAGCTGCGCAGCGCCGGTGCCGAGCTGTTCGCCGGGAAGCTGCCCGCGCGGGTGACGTTGTGCAACGCCCGCGGCGCGCACACCCCGGCCACCGCGGAGTGGGCGGTCACCGCGACGCTGGCCGCCCAGCGCGGCATCCCGCACTACGTCCGCGAGACCGACGCCGGCCGCTGGTCACCGGGCACGTTCGCCAGCCTGGTCGGGGCGCGGGTGCTCGTGGTCGGCGCCGGGGACATCGGCCGCACCATCGGGTCGATGATGGCCGGCTTCGACGTCGAGCTCACCTACGTCGCCCGGACCGCCCGCGAGGGCGTGCACGGCTTCGAGGAGCTGCCCGCACTGCTGCCCGACGCCGACGTCGTCGTGCTCATCGTGCCGGTGACCCCGCAGACCACCGGCATGGTCGACGCGACGTTCCTCGCGGCCATGAAGGACGGCGCCCTGCTGGTCAACGCCGCCCGTGGGGTGGTCGTGGACACCGACGCGCTGCTGGCCGAGCTGACCGCCGGGCGCCTGCGGGCGGCCCTAGACGTCACCGACCCCGAGCCGCTGCCCGAGGGCCACCCGCTGTGGACGGCGCCGGGCCTGCTGCTGACCCCGCACGTCGGCGGTGCCGTCCCCGACACCGAGGCCCGCGCCGCCGCCGCCGTCACCGACCAGCTCGAGCGGATCCTGGCGGGGGAGCCGCTGCAGAACGTCGTCACCGACTACTGACGAAGGACCCCCTCGCCCCCCACCACTCGCAGGCTCGTGGCGGGCCCCTGCGAGGGGGCCGCGGGGGCCGGCGGGGACGGGCTTCAGGAGGTGGGGGCCTCGGGGTCGGGGATGCGGCCGCCGGAGAGGGACGACAGCTGGGGGAGGTCGCGGGCGCGGAGCACCGGCAGCTTGACCTGGGTGCCGGCGGTGGTGACCAGCCACAGGTCCCGGCGCGGGCCGACCCGGATGCCGGACAGCTCCGACCACCCAACCGTGCGGGCACTGGTCAGTGAGCGCGCGGTCACCCCGGCGTCGGAGACGTCGACCCCGACCCGCACCACCCAGGCGGCCGCGGCGGCCGGCACGGCCATCAGGAGAAGCGCCCACAGCGTCACCCCCGCCAGCGGCAGGACGCAGGCGAACCCGATGACGACCGGCAGCAGCGCTGTCCGGCTCATGCGCAGACGAGCGACAGCCACACCGTGGATCTTCCCAGACCGTGGGACGGGGCGACCAGGCCCGTCATGGCCGCTCCGCACCGGCCTACCATCGCCGGTCGTGACGACCGTCGAGGACAGCCCGACCACCACCGACTCCGTCGACATCAAGCCGCGCAGCCGCGAGGTCACCGACGGGGACGCCAAGGCCCCGGCCCGGGCGATGCTCCGCGCCGTGGGGATGGGCGACGACGACTTCGCCAAGCCGCAGGTCGGCGTGGCCTCGTCGTGGAACGAGATCACCCCGTGCAACCTCTCGCTGGACCGGCTGGCCAAGTCCGCCAAGGAGGGCGTGCACGCCGCCGGCGGCTTCCCGCTGGAGTTCGGCACGATCTCGGTCTCCGACGGCATCTCCATGGGCCACGAGGGCATGCGCGCCTCGCTGGTCTCCCGCGAGGTGATCGCCGACTCCGTCGAGACCGTCGTGTTCGCCGAGCGGCTGGACGGCACCGTCCTGCTGGCCGGCTGCGACAAGTCGCTGCCCGGCATGCTGATGGCCGCCGCCCGCCTGGACCTGGCCAGCGTGTTCGTCTACTCCGGCTCGACGCTGCCGGGCAAGCTCGGCGACCGCGAGGACATGACGATCATCGACGTGTTCGAGGGCGTCGGCGCCTGCGCGGCCGGGAAGATCACCCGTGACGAGCTGACCGCGATCGAGAAGGCCGCCTGCCCCGGCATGGGCTCCTGCGGCGGCATGTACACCGCCAACACGATGGCCAGCGTCGCCGAGGCCCTCGGCATGGCGCTGCCCGGCAGCGCCGCCCCGCCGGCTCCGGACCGCCGCCGCGACGACATCGCCGTGCGGTCGGGCGAGGCCGTGGTCGAGCTGCTCCGCAAGGGCATCACCGCCCGGCAGATCATGACCAAGGAGGCGTTCGAGAACGCCATCACCGTGGCCATGGCCCTCGGTGGCTCCACCAACGTCGTCCTGCACCTGCTGGCGATCGCGCACGAGGCCGACGTCGACCTGACCCTCGACGACTTCAACCGGATCGGTGACCGGACGCCGCACCTGGCCGACGTGAAGCCTTTCGGCCGGTTCGTCATGACCGACGTCGACCGCATCGGCGGCGTCCCGGTGGTCATGCGCGCCCTGCTCGACGCCGGGCTGCTGCACGGCGACGCGCTCACCGTGACCGGGAAGACGCTGGCGGAGAACCTCGCCGAGCTGTCCCCGCCGGACCCCGACGGCGCGATCATCCACGCGATGGCCGACCCGATCCATCGCACGGGCGGGATCACGATCCTGCGCGGGTCGCTGGCACCGGAGGGGGCGGTCGTGAAGTCCGCCGGCTTCGACGCCGACGTCTTCGAGGGCACCGCCCGGGTCTTCGACGGCGAGCAGGGCGCCATGGACGCCGTCACCGAGGGCACCCTGAAGGCCAACGACGTCGTGGTCATCCGCTACGAGGGCCCCCGTGGCGGCCCGGGCATGCGCGAGATGCTCGCCGTCACCGGCGCCATCAAGGGCGCGGGGCTGGGCAAGGACGTGCTGCTGCTCACCGACGGCCGGTTCTCCGGCGGCACGACCGGTCTGTGCATCGGGCACATCGCCCCCGAGGCCGCCGACGGCGGACCGATCGCCTTCGTCCGGGACGGCGACCGCATCCGGCTCGACCTCACCGCCCGCACCATGGACCTGCTGGTCGACGAGGCCGAGCTCGCCACCCGCCGTGAGGGCTGGGCGCCGCCGGAGCCGCGCTACACCCGCGGCGTGCTCGCCAAGTACGCCAGGCTCGTCGGCTCGGCCGCCCAGGGCGCCATCACCAGCTGAGCGGTGACCAGCCCCAACGGGTGACCCGTCCCCCCGCACCCTGTGGTGCGGGGGGACATCGGTCGACAGTGCTGGGGTGGAGCCCACGCGTCGTCGGTCAGTGCCCGGGGAGCGGCGTGCCGCCCCGGCCACCGCCACCGACCAGGCGCGGCTGCGCCTGTCCGGGCGGCTGGTCCCGCAACTGGCCCTGGTCGCCGCCGCGCTCGCACTCCTCGCCGCGGCCCTGCTCGACGTCGACCTCCCGCCGGTCGCCGGCGCGGCCCTCGGCGGCTGCCTGGCGCTGACCGCCCTCCAGCGGTCCCTCGCCGCCCGGGTGCAGGCCCGCGAGTCCGCCCGGCTCCGCCGCAGCGAGGCGGTCCACCGCGCGCTGGCCACGGCCGAGGGCGACGTCGTCCTCACGCTGGACGGCGACCTGCGCATCCGGCAGGTCACCCCCGCCGTGCCCGGTCTGCCCGGCCGGCCGCTGACCGGGTGCGTGCCCGCCGAGGACGCCGCCGAGGTGCGCGCCCGGCTCCTCGGCCCGCAGCCCGCCGGCGCCCGGCACACCCTCCGGCTGCTGCCGGACACCGGCCTCCCGCGGGTGCTCGAGACCACGGTCAGCGACCTGCGCGCCGACCCCGACGTCCGGGCGCTGGTCGTGCGCGGCCGCGACGTCACCGCCCGCGACGACCGCGAGCGCGAGCTGTGCGCGCTGGCCTACACCGACCCGCTCACCGGCCTGCCCAACCGGGCGGCCCAGGAGCGGTCGGTGCACGAGGACCTGGCCGCCGGCACGGCCGGCCTGAGCCTCCTGCTGGTCGAGGTGCACGGGCTGCGGGCGGTGCACGAGGACGCCGGCCGCAGCGTCGTCGACGCTGCGCTGGTCGAGGTCGCCCGTCGGCTCCGTGCCACCGTGCGCGGCACCGACGAGGTGTCCCGCGTCGACGCCGAGCTGTTCGCCGTGCTGGCGTCGGGTACCCCCACCGAGGTCGGCCGGCTCGCCGCCCGCTGCCTGGCGGTCCTGGAGGCCCCGATCGTCACCGCGGCCGGCCTGGTCGACCTGTGCGCCGTCGTCGGGCTGGCCCCGCTGTCGCCCGGGCTGACCGCCGCGCAGGTCCAGGACCACGCCGAGCTCGCCCTCGCCGCCGCCCGGTCGGCCGGGACCGGCTCGGTGCACCGCCACCACCCCGAGCTCACCGCCGTCCGCGACCGCCGCGACCAGCTGCGCCACGACCTCGTCGGCGCCCGCGGCCGCGGGGAGCTCGAGCTCGCCTGGCTGCCGGTCGTCGACCTGACCGAGCGCCGGGTCGCCGGCGTCGAGGCGCTGATGCGCTGGCGGCACCCCGACCTCGGCGACGTCCCGCCGGAGGAGTTCCTGCCGGTGGCCGCCCGGGCCGGGCTGACCGTCGACCTGCAGCGCTGGGTGCTGCAGGAGGCCACCCGCGCGGTGGTCGGGCTGCCGCAGTCCGGGCCCGCGCTCCGCCTGGGCGTCAACGTCTCGGCCGCCCACCTGGCCGCCGGCACCCTGGTCGCCGACGTGACGCGGGCGCTGGCCGACAGCGGTCTGCCGCCCGAACGCCTGGTGGTCGAGCTCGCCGAGTCCGCACTGTCCGGGCCGCGGGTCCGCGACGACGTCTCCGCGCTCCGGCTGATGGGCGTGCACGTCGCCCTGGACGACGTCGGTCGCGGCGCGTCCTCGCTGGCGGACCTGGGCCGGCTGCCGGTCGACGTCCTCAAGCTCGACCGCACGCTGCTGGCCCGGATCGACCGGGACCCCTACGTGCGGGCCGTCTGCGCCGCGGTGGTCACCCTCGGCGCGACGCTGGGCGTCGACGTCGTCGCCGAGGGCGTGGAGACGGTCGGCCAGCTGGCCGTCCTGCACAACCTCGGCTGCGGCTTCGCCCAGGGTTTCCTGCTCTCCCGGCCGGTCGGGCTCATCGCGCTCACCGGGCTGCTGGAGGCCGACGGCGGCCGGTTGTGGCCCGGCGTGCCCGCGCCGCGGCCCGCTCCGGCGGACGGCACCGCTCCCGGTCCGGTGGCCCTCCTGTGAGCGGACCCGGCCGCCCGGTGCCGCGACGGCGGCGGACGGACGTCGTCGCGCCCCCGGTGCCCCCGCGTGCGTTCGTCGTCGGCGCCGCGCTGGCCCTCGGTGGCCTGCTGCTGCTCGGCGGCCCGGTCGCCGGGCGCCCGGTCACCGCCACCGAGGCCCTCGTGGCCGCGGTGCTGGTGCTGGTGGCGCTGGTGGCCGGCCTCGTGCCGGCGGCGCCGCCCGCCGGGCTGCCGGGACCCGGTGCCCACCTGCACGAGGACCGCACGAGCCAGCAGGAGCTGGAGCGGATGGCCTACAGCGACCACCTCACCGGGCTGCCCAACCGCGCCCGCCTGATGGCCGCCCTGGCCGGTGCGCGCAGCCGGGCCGCCCACGGGGAGCCGTGCACCGTGCTGCTGCTGGACCTCGACGGCTTCAAGGCGGTCAACGACATCGCCGGGCACGAGGCAGGGGACCTGCTGCTGGTCGAGGTCGCCGACCGGCTGCGGGTGACCGTGCGGGACGAGGACCTGGTCAGCCGGCTCGGTGGCGACGAGTTCGCCGTCGTGGTGCGCTCGGGCGTGGCCGAGGCCGCGGCGCTGGCGGAGCGGATCATCGCCGAGCTGGCCGACGTCCACCGGTCGGTGCCCACCGTCGGCACCGACCCCGACCTGGTCTTCGACGTCTCGTGCAGCATCGGCGTCGCCGAGCTGCAGCCCGCCGAGGAGGTGTCGGTGAGCCTGCGCGACGCCGACGTGGCGCTCCGCGCGGCCAAGGCCGCCGGCAAGGGCTGCGTCCGCCTGTACGGCGCGGCCGCCGACGGTGCGACCGTGCGGCGCAACCGGCTGGTCCGCGACCTGCCCGACGCGCTGGCCCACGGGCAGCTGCGGCTGGTCTACCAGCCCGTGGTCGGCACCGTCGAGCGCCGCGTCCTGGGCGTGGAGGCGCTGGTCCGCTGGGACCACCCGGTCCTGGGGGAGGTGTCGCCGTCGGAGTTCGTGCCGCTGGCCGAGGACGACGGCCTGGTCGTCCCGCTGCAGCGCTGGGTGCTCGACCAGGCCACCGCCGAGCTCGCCCGGCTGCTGGCGGAGGGGCGGGACCTGCAGCTGGGCGTCAACATCAGCGTCCGTCACCTGCGGTCGGGCAGCCTGGTGCGCGACGTGACCGCCGCGCTGGCCCGGGCCGGGCTGCCGGCCCGCCGGCTGATGCTGGAGGTCACCGAGTCGATGTTCATCGGCGAGATCGAGCGGGCCGGCGGGGACCTGCAGACCCTGCACGACATGGGCTGCGTCATCTCCCTGGACGACTTCGGCCGCGGCTACTCGACCTTCGCCCACCTGGCCCGGTTGCCGGTCGACGTGCTGAAGATGGACCGCGAGTTCCTGGCCGGGATCACCGACGACGCCCGCAGCGCCGCGCTGGTGCACAGCGTGATCGAGCTGGGCCGGCGGCTGTCCATCGACGTGGTCGCCGAGGGCGTGGAGACCCCCGGCCAGCTGGCCGCGCTGCGTGACCTGGGCTGCCGCTTCCTGCAGGGCCACCTGCTGGGCAGGCCGACGTGCCCGGCCGAGCTGGGTGCGGTGATCGACGCCTTCGACGAGCGGGTGCTCGACGCCCCGGCGCTCGGCCCCGCGCTCGCCGTCCCAGTGGGTGAGTGACCTCGTCCCATCCACTGGGACGGCCTGGTTGACGCGACCGCGCCGACAGGCGCACAGTGTCCTGGTGCCTCGCACTCGTCTGCTCGTAGCGATCCACTAGCGCGCCGGTCCACCCCGACCGACGCGCCACCCCTCCGTGCCAACGGCACGAGGGGTTTTTTGTTGGCCGGGCACCACCTGGCCGGCCAGCGACAGGCGTCCGCGCCAGCACCCCACCCGCGCCCAGGGAGATCGTCAGATGAGCACCACCGCCAGCACCGGCCGCACCTCCACCGCCCCCACCTCGCCCGCGCCGGGCGCCGGCCCGGCCCCGGCCGTGCCGACGACGCCCACGGACGCCGCCGCGCAGGCCACCCTCGGGGTCGAGACCACCGCCCGGACGATGGCCGAGTCCGCGTCCGAGCCGGCCACGGGCATCACCGGCGCGCAGAGCCTGGTCCGCTCGCTCGAGGCGGTCGGTGTCGACGTCGTCTTCGGCATCCCGGGCGGGGCGATCCTCCCGCTCTACGACCCGCTCTTCGACTCCGCGGTGCGCCACGTCCTCGTCCGCCACGAGCAGGGCGCCGGGCACGCCGCCACCGGGTACGCGCAGGCCACCGGCCGGGTCGGCGTCTGCATGGCGACCTCCGGCCCCGGTGCGACCAACCTGGTGACCCCGCTGGCCGACGCCTACATGGACTCCGTGCCCGTCGTGGCGATCACCGGTCAGGTGTCCAGCACGCTGATCGGCACCGACGGGTTCCAGGAGGCCGACATCCGCGGCATCACGATGCCGATCACCAAGCACAGCTTCCTGGTGACGTCGGCCGACGAGATCCCGCAGCGGATCGCCGAGGCCTTCCACCTGGCCAGCACCGGCCGGCCCGGCCCCGTGCTGGTCGACGTCCCCAAGGACGTCCTGCAGGCGACCACCGACTTCAGCTGGCCGCCGCGGATCGACCTGCCCGGCTACAAGCCCACCACCCGCCCGCACGGCAAGCAGGTCCGCGAGGCCGCCGCGCTCATCGCCGCCGCGCGCCAGCCGGTGCTCTACGTCGGCGGCGGCGTCCTCAAGGCCCACGCCACCGACGAGCTGGCCGAGCTGGCCGAGCTGACCGGTGCGCCGGTGGTCACCACGCTGATGGCCCGCGGCGCGTTCCCCGACAGCCACCCGCAGAACCTGGGCATGCCGGGCATGCACGGCACGGTCGCGGCCGTCACCGCCCTGCAGAAGGCCGACCTGCTGATCACCCTTGGCGCCCGCTTCGACGACCGGGTCACCGGCCAGCTGTCCAGCTTCGCCCCCGACGCGGCGGTCATCCACGCCGACATCGACCCGGCCGAGATCGGCAAGAACCGCCGCGCCGACGTCCCGATCGTGGGCGACGCCAAGGCCACCATCGCCGAGCTGGTCACCGCCGTGCGGGCCGAGCACGAGGCCGGGCGCACCCCGCAGCTGACTGCGTGGTGGGAGCAGCTGGAGGACTGGCGCACCCGCTACCCGCTGGGCTACGACCGGCCCGAGGACGGCATGCTCTCGCCGCAGTACGTGATCGAGCGCCTCGGGGCCATCGCCGGCCCGGACACGATCTACACCTCCGGCGTCGGCCAGCACCAGATGTGGGCCGCCCAGTTCATCAAGTACGAGAAGCCGGGCACCTGGCTCAACAGCGGGGGCCTGGGCACCATGGGCTACTCGGTGCCGGCCGCCATGGGCGCCAAGGTGGGCTGTCCGGACACCACGGTGTGGGCCATCGACGGCGACGGCTGCTTCCAGATGACCAACCAGGAGCTGGCCACCTGCGCCATCGAGGGCATCCCCATCAAGGTCGCCGTCATCAACAACGGCAACCTGGGCATGGTGCGCCAGTGGCAGACCCTGTTCTACGAGGGCCGCTACTCCAACACCCACCTGGCCACCCACGGCGCCAAGGACCCCGCCGCCCGGCAGGTCCGCATCCCGGACTTCGTGACCCTGGCCGAGGCGCTGGGCTGCGTCGGGCTGCGGTGCGAGACCGAGGACGACGTCGACGCGGTGATCGAGAAGGCCATGGCGATCACCGACCGGCCGGTGGTCATCGACTTCATCGTCGGCTCCGACGCCCAGGTGTGGCCGATGGTCGCCGCCGGGGCGAGCAACGACGCGATCATGGCCGCCCGGGGCCTGCGCCCCGACTTCGGCGGCGACCAGGTGTGAGGACCCTCGTGCCCCCCACCACTCGCAAGCTCGCGGCGGGCCCCTGCACGGGGGCCGAACTGCCTGATCGGAAGAGGTCCGTCTGATGCCACGGCACACGTTGTCCGTCCTGGTCGAGAACAAGTCCGGTGTGCTGGCCCGGGTGTCGGCGCTCTTCAGCCGGCGCGGGTTCAACATCGAGTCCCTCGCCGTCGGCCCGACCGAGAACCCCGACCTGTCCCGGATGACGATCGTCGCCGAGGCGGAGTCCGCGCCGCTGGAGCAGATCACCAAGCAGCTGAACAAGCTCATCGAGGTGATCAAGATCGTCGAGCTGGACGGCGAGGCGTCGGTGGAGCGGGAGCTGCTGCTGGTCAAGGTGCGTGCACCGCTGACCGACCGCGCCACCGTCCTGCAGACCGCCGAGCTGTTCCGGGCCCGGGTGGTCGACGTCAACACCGACACCGTCACCATCGAGGCGACCGGGACGCCGGAGAAGCTGCGGGCACTGCTGGCGGTGCTCGCGCCGCTGGGCATCAAGGAGATGGCCCAGTCCGGCACGGTCGCGCTCGGCCGGGGTCCGCGGTCGATGAGCGGTTCTGGCAGCCTGCGTCCCGTCGACCAGCGCTCCGCGTGACCCCACCCGCCTGAACCACCCCCTGAACCGGGCCGGCCACCGCCGGCCCACCCACCGATCCAAGGAGTGCATCACCGCATGGCCGCCGAGATCTTCTACGACGCCGACGCCGACCTCTCGATCATCCAGGGGCGCACGGTCGCCGTCCTGGGCTACGGCAGCCAGGGCCACGCCCACGCGCTGTCGCTGCGCGACTCCGGCGTCGACGTCCGCGTCGGCCTGCCCGAGGGGTCCAAGAGCCGGGCCAAGGCCGAGGCCGAGGGCCTGCGCGTCGTGACCCCGGCCGAGGCGTCCGCCGAGGCCGACCTGATCATGATCCTGGCGCCGGACCACGTGCAGCGCTCGCTGTACGCCGAGTCCGTCGAGCCCAACCTGCAGGACGGCGACGCGCTGTTCTTCGGCCACGGCTTCAACATCCGCTTCGGCTACATCAAGCCCCCGGCCGGCGTGGACGTCGCCATGGTCGCCCCCAAGGGCCCCGGCCACCTCGTGCGCCGCGAGTTCAGCGACGGCAAGGGCGTGCCCTGCCTCATCGCCGTCGAGCAGGACGCCTCCGGCTCCGCCCAGGCCCTCGCGCTGTCCTACGCCAAGGCCATCGGCGGCTCCCGCGCCGGCGTCATCAAGACGACGTTCGCCGAGGAGACCGAGACCGACCTCTTCGGCGAGCAGGCCGTGCTGTGCGGCGGCATGTCCGCCCTGGTGACCGCCGGCTTCGAGACCCTCACCGAGGCCGGCTACCAGCCCGAGATCGCCTACTTCGAGTGCCTGCACGAGCTCAAGCTGATCGTCGACCTCATGTACGAGGGCGGCATCGCCAAGCAGCGCTGGTCGGTCTCCGACACCGCCGAGTACGGCGACTACACCTCCGGCCCGAAGGTGATCGACGCCCGCGTCAAGGAGTCGATGAAGGACGTCCTCACCGCCATCCAGGACGGCTCGTGGGCCGCGGCCTTCATCGCCGACCAGGACGCCGGCGCGCCGGACTTCACGGCCAAGCGGGCCGCCGCCGAGGCGCACCCGATCGAGGCCACCGGCCGCGAGCTGCGCGGCCTGATGAGCTGGGTCAGCGCCAGCGACGACTACACCGGTACCGCCGCCCGCTGACGAAGTCGGAGGACCCCGTCCTCCCCGCCCTGAGCACGCTCAGGGCGGGACCCGGGACGGGGCCGAGCAGCCCCCGCAGCCGTGTGCTGCGGGGGCTGTCGTCGTTCAGCGGGGGGCCAGGGCCCGGCGCTGGCGGTGGATGGCGAAGTACGCGGCCGAGGGCCGCAGCAGGAGCAGCACGGCCATCGCCACGGTGCCCAGGAAGAGCAGCAGGAAGAGGACGATCCCGCCCGCCCCGCCGCCCTCGGGGGCGGTGGCCGCGCCGACGACCGCGAGGAGCAGCAGCACCGCGGTGACGGCGACCGCGATCCAGGCCCCCACCAGCAGCAGCACGCGGCTGCGCCCACGCAGTGCCAGGAAGCTGCCCCAGACCATCACCACGGCCCACACCAGGGCGACGACGCCGAACACCACCAGGACGGCCCGGAAGCCGTCGACCTCGGAGGACCCCAACGTGCCCTCGAGCGAGGGGTCGGTGTCCTCGACGGCGTCGAGGAAGTCGTCGGCGTAGGCGCCACCGATCACGAACAGCAGCGCGGTGAGCAGACCGAGGACGCCGTAGAGCAGGCCGAGCACCGCCGAGGTGATCACCGTGCCCGGTCGGCCCGGCACGGCCGGCTGCCCGGGGCCGCCGTGGGCGACGGGCTGGCCGTAGGGGGACTGCCCGTACTGCGGGCCCTGTCCGTACGGGGCCTGACCCCAGGGTGCCTGGCCGTAGGGGGACTGGCCGTACTGCGGTGCCTGGCCGTAGGGGGAGCCGTACTGCTGCCCGTAGGACTGCTGGTCGTACGGGGGCTGCTGCCCGTACGGGGGCGTCTGCACGCCGGTCCCTGAGCCGTGCTGCGGCGTCCCCCAGGACCCCTGGTCCTGCTCGGGCGACGCCCAGGACGAGTGGGGGCCCGCCGCCGTCGCCCCGGCAGCGGCCGCCGTGGCGCCGGCCGCGGGGGCGTCGTCCACCCCGCCCCGGTCCACCGCACCGGTGTCCTCCGCCGGGTGCTGAGCGCCCTCCGTGCCGGAGGGGTCCGGCTGCTGCCGGCCCTGGGCGTCGTCCCGGTCGTTGCTCATGGTCTCCTCCGCACGGGGCCGGTCGTCCCGGCGCTGCGCCGTCAGCTTGACCGTGCGTCGGGAGGCGGGCAAGCACGCCGGGCGGCGGTTCCCCCGGGAGGGCCACCACGGCGGCCGTCCACCCAGTGGGACCGGTGGGCACCGGCGCCCCGCGGGAGGTCCCGCCTCCCTAGGCTGTGGACCCGTGACAGCCACTCAGCCGGGGTCCGTGCCCGTCGTCCTCATCGCCGAAGAGCTCGCACCCAGCGTGCTGGAGGTGCTCGGCGACGACGTCGAGATCCGCCACGTCGACGGCGCCGACCGGGCCGCGCTGCTCCCGGCGCTGGCCGAGGCCTCCGCGGTGCTCATCCGGTCGGCCACCCAGATCGACGCCGAGGCGCTGGCCGCCGCACCGGACCTCAAGGTCGTCGCCCGCGCCGGGATCGGCCTGGACAACGTCGACGTCCCCGCCGCCACCGAGCGCGGGGTGCTGGTGGTCAACGCCCCCACCTCGAACATCGTCAGCGCCGCCGAGCACGCCATCGCCCTGATGCTGGCCGCCGCCCGGCACATCCCCGCCGCGGACGCCTCGCTGCGCGAGGGGACGTGGGCGCGGTCGAAGTTCACCGGCGTGGAGGTCACCGAGAAGACCGTCGGCGTCGTCGGCCTGGGCCGGATCGGTGTCCTGGTCGCCCAGCGGCTGGCCGCCTTCGGCGTCACGCTCATCGCCTACGACCCCTACATCCAGGCCGGCCGCGCCGCCCAGCTCGGCGTCCGGCTGGTCTCCCTGGACGAGCTGCTGCGGGAGTCGGACTTCATCACCGTCCACCTGCCCAAGACCCCGGAGACCCTGGGGCTCATCGGCGCCGAGGAGCTCGCCGCCACCAAGCGCGGCGTGATCATCGTCAACGCCGCCCGGGGCGGGCTGGTCGACGAGGCCGCCCTGGCCGAGGCGCTGCAGTCGGGCCAGGTCGGGGCCGCGGGCATCGACGTCTACGCCAAGGAGCCCTGCACCGACTCACCGCTGTTCGGGCTGCCCAACGTCGTGGTCACCCCGCACCTGGGCGCCTCCACCACCGAGGCCCAGGACAAGGCCGGCACCGCGGTCGCCCGCAGCGTCCGGCTGGCCCTGCAGGGGGAGTTCGTGCCCGACGCGGTCAACGTCCAGGCCGGCGGGGTCGTCGCCGAGGACGTGCGCCCGGGGCTGCCGCTGGCGGAGAAGCTCGGCCGGGTCTTCACCGCCGTCGCCGGCGGGCTGGCCCAGTCGGTGCACGTCGAGGTGCAGGGCAAGATCGCCGAGTTCGACGTCTCGGTCGTCCAGCTGGCCGTGCTGCGCGGCGTGTTCGCCGACGTCGTCTCCGAGCCGGTCACCTACGTCAACGCCCCCCTCCTGGCCGAGCAGCGCGGGCTGGACGTGAGCCTGTCCAGCAACACCGAGAGCCCGCACTACCGCAACCTGATCAGCGTCCGCGGCGCCATGGCCAACGGCGCCGAGGTCACCGTGTCGGGCACGCTCTACGGCAAGAACCAGGTGCCCAAGCTGACCGAGGTCGGCGGCTTCGAGATCGACCTCACCGCCGACGGCTACCTGCTCTTCTTCGTCTACGCCGACCGCCCCGGTGTGGTCGGCACGGTCGGTGCGGCCCTGGGGGAGGCCGGCGTGAACATCGCCGGCGCCCAGGTCAGCCGGACGACGCAGGGCGGGGAGGCGCTGATGGCCGTCACCGTCGACAGCCCGGTCAGCGGCGAGCTGCTCGACCAGATCGGTGCCCGCATCGGCGCGCGGCAGGCCCAGACCGCCGACCTCAGCCCGCTGTGACCCCCGCCTGACCTGACCCACCGGTCGGCCCCGCCGACCCCGCAGCACACCGAGGCCGCGTCGTCCCCTGGACGGCGCGGCCTCGCTGTGTACTCGTCGGGGGCACGACACCCGGCCGCCACCTCCCGGCCACCGCCGCGGTGGTTGAGAGCTGGTGCAACGTGTCGTCTGCGTCGCGGCGTTGCTCCGTTCGCCCGCACCACGCCGCTCGTGTGACCGGGGACACCGGGAGGAGACACAGCCGTGTCACGGACTCGGCAGGTGCCGATCACAGCTGGTGTCGACTGGGCCATCCGGCCTATGGCCGTTGGCCATCGCAACGGCAACCGTCTGTCATGAGTGCCTCACGGACCAGTGAGGGTCATCTCGTCCAGGTGTCTCGTCGACAGGGGTGCACGTGAGTCCCAGAAGTACTCAGTCCAACCGGGCAGGGCGTCGACACGCCCTGTCCCGCTCGGGGATCGTCGTCGTGACGGCCGCTCTGGTCACCACCGGCGGCCTCGGCAGCGCGCTGGCCGCCCCGGCCGGCGTGGCCCAGCGGGTCGCCGGACAGCCGGCGGCCATCGACCTGACCCCGGCCCAGCTGGACCAGGTCAGGTCCCAGCTGGCAGACCGGGCTGACTCCACGAGGCTGGCGGGGCTCCCGGACAGCGGTCCGGCGTCCTTCTTCCTCCGGATCGACACGCCCTCCACCTCCCAGGTCTACGCCGACGCGCTGGCCACGGGCGGGCAGGCGGAGGCCGCCGACGCGGCCCGCTCCGCGCAGCCCGCGGTCGAGGCCGCCGCCGACGACGTGGTGTCGGAGCTGCCCGCGGTCGCCTCCGGCGCCGAGGTGCTCTACACCGCCTCCACCGTGGTCTCCGGTGTGGCGGTCTCCGCGGACGCCGCCGACTACGAGGCCCTGCGCACCCTGCCCGGCGTGACGGCGGTGCTGCCGATCACGCCCAAGGAGATCAGCAACACCGGTGCCGCCGCGGTGGTCCGGGCCGTCGACGCCTGGGAGTCCCTGGGCAACACCGGCAAGGACGTGTCGATCGGCATCATCGACACCGGCATCGACTACACCCACGCCGACTTCGGCGGCAGCGGCGACGTCGCACAGTTCGACGCCCTGCAGGCCGCGGAGAAGGCGCCCGCGCCGGGGGTCTTCCCCAGCGCCAAGGTCGTCGGCGGTCACGACTTCGTCGGTGACGACTACAACGCCGACCCGTCCAGCGACGCCTACCAGCCCGTCGCGCACCCCGACGAGAACCCCCTGGACTGCAACGGGCACGGCACGCACGTCGCCGGCTCCTCCGCCGGCTACGGCGTCAACGCCGACGGCAGCACCTACACCGGCACCTACGGCGCGGGCTTCGACGCCGGCGCCCTGAAGATCGGCCCGGGCATGGCGCCCGACGCCTCCCTCTACGCCCTGAAGGTCTTCGGCTGCGAGGGTTCGACCGACGTCACCATCAAGGCCCTCGAGTGGGCCATGGACCCCAACGGCGACGGGTCGATCGACGACCACCTCGACGTCGTGAACCTGTCCCTGGGGTCGGACTACGGGCTGGCCGACGACGCCGACGCCATGGTCGCCGACGAGGCGATGGCGCACGGCATGCTCGTCGTCCTGGCCGCCGGCAACGCCGGTGACGCCTACGACATCGGTGGTTCGCCGGGCAACGCCCCGCGCGGCATCGGCGTCGCCGCCTCCAACGACGGCTACGGCGTCTTCGACGGCTGGCGGGTCGACTCGCCCGCGGGCGTCATCGACGGCGTGCGCCCGGGCCTGCGGTCGCTCGCCTACGAGGGCACCGGTGACGTCACCGGCCCGCTGGTGCTGCCGCCGGCCGGTCACGAGGACGGCTGCACCCTGCCCGCCGGGTACGCGGTGCCCGCCGGCTCGGTCCAGCTCTTCCTCGCCGACGGCTTCGCCGACTGCGGCTCGGTCGGCAAGGGCACGAACGCGGTCAGGGCCGGCGCGGCCGGGTTCATGATCGTCGGGGACGACGACCTGCTGGAGACCGGCATCACCGGTGTCGCGCAGATCCCGGGCATCCTCGTCACCGGGACCGACGGCGAGGCGGTCATCGGCGCGGTCTCGGCCGGCCAGACCGTCACCGTCACCTTCGGTGACAGCCTCAAGGACGCCTCCGTCTTCACCGCGCCCGAGCAGGTCGACCTGCTCGCCTCGTTCTCCTCGCGGGGCACGCGGCAGGCCAACGGCCTCAAGCCGGACGTCTCCGCACCCGGCGTGACGTTGTTCTCCGCCGCCGTCGGCACCGGTGACCAGGGTGTCAGCGAGTCCGGCACCTCGATGGCCACACCGACCACCGCCGGGGTCACCGCACTGGTCCGTGCGGCCCACCCGGAGTGGACGACGGAGGAGGTCAAGGCCGACCTGATGAACACCGCCGGCCACGACGTCCACACCGCCGACGGCACGGTCTACGGACCCAACCGCCAGGGCGCCGGCCGCATCGACGCCAAGGCCGCCCTGGACAACCAGGTGCTCGCCTACGCCGAGGCCGGTACCGGTGTCGTGTCGGCGTCCTTCGGGGTCGTGGAGGTGGCGGCCGAGCGGGTCCAGGCCACCAAGGTCATCACGGTGGCCAACAAGGGCACCAGCGCGGCCGTCTACCGGGTGGCCTACCAGGCGCTCGTCGAGCAGCCCGGCGTGCGCTACTCGCTGTCGGCGCAGCGCGTGACCGTGCCCCCGGGGCAGACCCGCACGGTGACCGTCACCATGACCGCCTCGCAGGACGAGCTGCGCAAGGTCGCCGACCCGACCGTGGTGGTCGACGACGGCCGCCAGTTCGTCGGTGAGGCCAGCGGTCGCGTCGTCCTGTCGCCGATCAACAAGAAGGGCGTGGACCTGCGCGTCCCGGTGCACAGCAACGCCAAGCCCGCGTCGACGCTGTCGGCGTCGGCGTCCGGCGACGGCTCGACCATCACCCTGACCGGTGGCGGCGTGGCCAACGGCGAGGCGTACGAGCCCAGCTCCTACACCTCCCTGGTCGACGCCTTCGAGCAGCTCGGCACCAGCCCGGAGATGCCCCGGTGCTCGACCACGCCGGCACCGGACTGCTACAAGTCCGAGCTGGAGCGGTCGGTCGACCTGGCCTCCGTGGGCGTCGCCTCCGACGTCCGGGCCTTCGCCGACGACCCGGGGCTGTACGTCGCCGTCGCCGCGCACGGGACCTACACCTCGCCGGAGACGGCGGTGAACTACGGGGTCTACATCGACGCCACCGGCGACGGGCAGTGGGACTACCAGGTCACCACCACGCGCATCGCCGACTACGACGTGGCCCTGGTCGTGATCACCGACCGCAACTACGACCTGCTGCCCAGCAACGACGCTCCTTACATCGGTGCGTTGAACCTGGTCGACGGGCTCGTGGACACCAACGCCCTGGACAACGACGTCCAGGTGATGGGCGTGCCGCTGTCGGCCATGCCGCTGGTGCAGGGCCGGATCTCCTTCGGCGTCCAGTCGATCAGCGCCTACGGCACGGTCGACGACCTGGGCACCGGGTCGGGGGAGGCCGGGACGGAGCTCAGCACGCCGATGAGCTTCGACCCGCTGGCGCCCGGGCTCTCGTTCACCGGACCGGGCGGTGACCCGGCACTCCTGCTGCCGGCCACCGGCGGGACCACGATCACCGTGACGCAGGACCCGGTGTCCTACGCCGCTGACGTGGCCGTGGGCGGGACCAAGGGGGCGCTGGTCGTCCTCCCGCACAACGACTCGGCCACCGGCCGGGCCCAGTCGGTGCCGGTCGCACCGGCGGCGACGGCGGTGAGCGCACCGCCGGCCGGCTGACCTCCGGCACCACCGCACGACCCGGACGCCCTCCGCAGCACGACGCGGGGGGCGTCCGGCGTGTGCGGGTGCGCGGTCCGGTACTGGCGCCCACTAACCTCTGGCCTCATGCGCCTGGCAGTGGTACCTGGAGACGGCATCGGTCCCGAGGTGGTGGCCGAGGGCCTCAAGGTCCTGGGCGCGGTCGCCCCGGACGTCGAGGCGACCCCCTACGACCTGGGGGCGGCGAGGTGGCAGCGCACCGGTGAGCTGCTGCCGGACTCCGTGCTGGAGGAGCTGCGCGGCCACGACGCGATCCTGCTCGGCGCGGTGGGCGACCCCTCGGTGCCCAGCGGCATCCTCGAGCGCGGGCTGCTGCTCAAGCTGCGCTTCGAGCTCGACCACCACGTGAACCTGCGCCCGGCCCGGCTCTTCGACGGCGTGCGCAGTCCGCTGGCCGCGCCCGGCGAGATCGACATGCTCTGCATCCGCGAGGGCACCGAGGGCCCCTACGTCGGCAACGGCGGCGTGCTGCGGCGGGACACCCCGCACGAGGTGGCCACCGAGGTCAGCCTCAACACCGCCTTCGGCGTGGAGCGCGTGGTGCGCTACGCCTTCGAACGGGCGCTGGCCCGCCCCCGCCGCCACCTGACGCTGATCCACAAGACCAACGTGCTCACCCACGCCGGGTCGCTGTGGTCGCGCACGGTCGAGGAGGTGTCCACGGAGTTCCCCGAGGTCACCGTGGCCTACTCCCACGTCGACGCCGCGGCGATGTTCTTCATCACCGACCCGGGCCGCTACGACGTCATCGTCACCGACAACCTCTTCGGCGACATCGTCACCGACGTGGCCGCCGCCGTGACCGGTGGCATCGGCCTGGCCGCCAGCGGGAACCTCGACGTCTCGGGCACCAACCCGAGCATGTTCGAGCCGGTGCACGGCTCGGCCCCCGACATCGCCGGCACCGGCGTCGCCGACCCCACGGCCACCGTGCTGTCGGTCGGCCTGCTGCTGGAGCACCTCGGCCGGCCGGAGCTGGCCAAGAAGGTCAACGCCGCGGTCGCCTTCGACCTGTCCACCCGCGACCCGAAGGCGACGATCCGCACCGCCGAGGTCGGCGACCGCCTGGCCGCGCTCGCCGGCTGACGGAGACGAAGGGCCCCCGCTGCCCCCCACCACGAGCGAGCTCGCGGCGGGGCCCGGCAGCGGGGCGTGGAACGGGGCGTCCCGCACAGTGGACGCCCCGTTCCACTCACCGGCCCGGGCGTGCTGTACTGGCCGTGATGCACACCACCGGCTCGATCATCGTCTAGCGCGCAGTCAGCACCACCGACTGCGCGCCCACCTCCCGTGCCCCGGGGGGTTTTTTCATGTCCGGGCCCGAACCGAACCCACCGGGAGACACCGTGGCCGACCAGCCCGCCACCACTCCGACCGTCGACGCCACCGGCTTCCACGGCGCCGACGCACGCTCCGCCGTCACCGACTTCCACGTCTTCGACACGACGCTGCGCGACGGCGCCCAGCGCGAGGGCGTGAGCTACTCCGTGGCCGACAAGCTCGCCGTCGCCCGGCTGCTGGACGAGATCGGGGTGGGGTTCATCGAGGGCGGCTGGCCCGGCGCCCTGCCCAAGGACACCGAGTTCTTCGCCCGCGCGCGCACCGAGCTGCAGCTGCGGCACGCCCAGCTGGTCGCCTTCGGTGCCACCCGCAAGGCCGGGGTCGCGGTCGCCGAGGACCCGCAGGTGCAGGCGCTGCTGGACGCGGGGACCCCGGTGGTCTGCCTGGTCGCCAAGTCCGACGTCCGGCACGTGCGGGAGGCGCTGCGCACCACGCCGGAGGAGAACCTGGCCATGGTCGCCGACACCGTCGCCCACCTGGTGGCCCACGGCCGGCGGGTGTTCGTCGACTGCGAGCACTTCTTCGACGGCCACGCCGCCGACCCCGACTACGGCGTGCAGGTGCTCCAGACGGCGTTCGCCGCGGGTGCGGAGGTGGGCGTCATGTGCGACACCAACGGCGGGATGCTGCCGATGGGCCTGGGCCGGGTGGTCGCCGACGTGCGCGCCCGCACCACCGGGAAGCTCGGCATCCACTGCCAGGACGACACCGGGTGCGCGGTGGCCAACAGCCTCGCCGCGGTCGAGGCCGGCGTCACGCACGTGCAGGGCACCGCCAACGGCTACGGCGAGCGGGCCGGCAACGCCGACACCTTCGCCCTGATCGGCAACCTGGTCACCAAGATGGGCCTGCCGGTCGTGCCCGCCGAGTGCCTGCCCGAGCTCAAGCGGGTCAGCCACGCCATCGCCGAGCTGGCCAACATCGCCCCCGACGACCACCAGCCCTTCGTCGGCGCCTCGGCCTTCGCGCACAAGGCGGGGCTGCACGCCAGCGCGATCAAGGTCGACCCCGAGCTGTACAACCACCTCGACCCCGCCGTGGTCGGCAACGACATGCGCATCCTGGTCACCGAGATGGCCGGGCGGGCCTCGGTCGAGCTCAAGGGCCGCGAGCTCGGCGTGGACGTCACCGGGCAGGGCGACGCGATCGGCCGGGTCGTCGACCAGGTCAAGGTGCTCGAGGCCGAGGGGTGGTCCTTCGAGGCCGCCGACGCCTCCTTCGAGCTGCTGTTGCGCGCCGAGCTGCCGGACGCCCCCGCGCCGCTGTTCCAGCTGGAGAGCTGGCGGGCCTCGGTCGAGCACGCGGCCACCGGTGCGGTGGTCAGCGAGGCCACGGTCAAGGTGCACCTGCCCAACGCCGACGGGACGACGGAGCGGGTCATCATGACCGCGGAGGGCAACGGCCCGGTCAACGCCCTGGACAACGCGCTGCGCCAGGCGCTGGTCGGCCGCCACCCGCACCTGGCCGGGGTCTCCCTGGCCGACTACAAGGTGCGCATCCTGGGCTGGAAGGGCGGCACCAGCGCCACCACCCGGGTGCTGGTCGACACCACCGACGGCGCGGGGGAGTGGACCACCGTCGGGGTGCACGACAACATCGTCGAGGCCTCCTGGCGGGCCCTGGTCGACGCGCTCACATACGCGGTGCGCCACCGCTCGTCGGGCACCCGGGACTGAGGGCGCCGGCGTGACCGCGCGGCGTTCGGCGACGGTGGTCGGCGGGGGGATCGCCGGGCTCGCTGCCGCGGTCTCCCTGCTGGGGGCCGGGTGGCGGGTGCAGGTGCTGGAGCGGTCCACGGCGTTCGACGAGGTGGGCGCCGGGCTGGCGGTCACCCGCAACGGGATGGCCGCCCTCGACGGCCTCGGGGTGGGGGAGCAGGTGCGCGCCGCCGGGCACCTGACCCGGGCGGCCGGCACCCGCGACCAGCACGGCCGGTGGCTGCTGCAGCTCCCGGGCAGCACCGACCCCGGGGCGCCGACCGTCGCCTGGGGAGTGCACCGGCAGCGGCTGCACGGGGCGCTGCTCGGTGCAGCAGCGGCGGCCGACCTGGTGACCGGCGCCCGCGTCACCGGGCTGGTGCCCGGTGCGCCGGACGGTGCGCCGGCCGTGGTCACCTGGACCGACGACGACGGGGAGCACACCGTCACCACCGACCTCGTGGTCGCCGCCGACGGCATCCGCAGCGCCGTCCGAGGGGTGCTCTTCCCCGAGGTCGCCCTCCGCTACAGCGGCTGGACGAGCTGGCGTGCGGTGGTGGACGACGACAGCACCCTCGAGGAGGGGTTCGCCCCGTCGTGGGGGCCGGCGGCCGAGTTCGGCGCCCTGCGGATCAGCGGCAGCGAGCTCTACTGGTACGGCTACGTCCGTCATCCCGAGCGGACGCCCCTCGCTGACGAGCTGGCCGCGGCGGTCGAGCTGTTCTCCGGCTGGTCGGCCGACGTCCGGGCGGTCGTGGCGGCCACCGACCCGGCCCGACTGCTCCGCCACGACGTGCACCACCTGCCGCGCGGGCTGCCCGGCTACGCGCGCGGGCGCACGGTCCTCGTCGGCGACGCCGCGCACGCGATGCTCCCGACGATGGGCCAGGGCGCCAACTCCTCGCTCGAGGACGGGGTCTGCGTGGGCCGGCTCATCGGGGAGCCGGTCGCCGCAGGGGCCCCGCTGGCCGCCGCGCTGACCGCCTTCGACCGGGCCCGCCGTCCGCGGTGCCGGCAGATGGCCCGTCGGTCGGCGCTCACCGCCCGCTTCGGTGCCCACGTGCCGGGCGGGCTGCCGCAGGTGCTCCGCAACGCCGCCCTCCGGGCGGTGCCGGCCGGACCGGCCGCGGCAGCGGGTGCAGCAGTGCTGCGCTGGGAGCCACCGGTCAGCCCAGCGGGGTGACCGTGCTGGCCAGCAGGCAGAACTCGTTGCCCTCGGGGTCGGCCAGCACGTGCCAGGTCATCTGCTCGGTCAGCGGGCCCTGACCGACGTCGACCGGGGTGGCGCCCAGGGCCAGCAGCCGCTGCAGCTCCTCGGCCTGGGAGCGGTCGGTGGCGTTGAGGTCCAGGTGCAGCCGGCGCCGGCCCGGCGTCGGGTCGGGGACCAGGACGAAGGCGACGGTCGGCACCGGGCCCTTGTCGCCCTGACCGGGCGGGCCGATCTCGGTGTAGCCGTCGTCGGCGGTCTCGACCACCTCGAACCCCAGCACCTCGCACCACCAGGCAGCCAGCTCGGCCGGGTGCGGGCTGTTGACGGTGATCGCGGTGATCCGGGCGGCCATGGGGCACCGTAGCGCCGTCGCGCGGGACCCGCCGGAGCGGCGACTAACCTCTGGACGTGCGCATCGTCCGCTTCGCCCACCCAGCCGGCATGTCCTTCGGGGTCCTCGACGGGGACGGCCAGGTCGCCCAGATCGAGGGCCACCCCTTCGGCCAGATCTCCTTCACCGGGCAGCGGTTCGCTGCCGCCGACGTCCGGCTGCTCTCCCCGATCCTCCCGAGCAAGGTCGTGTGCGTCGGCAAGAACTACGCCGACCACGTCCAGGAGATGAACACCGGCGAGGCGCCGAAGGAGCCACTGGTCTTCCTCAAGCCCTCCACCTCGGTGATCGGCCCCGGTGACGCCATCCGCATCCCGCCGGGCAGCACCAACGTCCACCACGAGGTCGAGCTCGCCGTCGTCATCGGCGCCCGCGGCGCCCGGCAGGTCACCCCGGAGCAGGCCACGGCCAGCGTCTTCGGCTACACGATCGGCAACGACGTGACCGAGCGGGACATGCAGCGCTCCGACGGGCAGTGGACCCGGGCGAAGGGCTTCGACTCCTTCTGCCCGCTGGGTCCCTGGATCGAGACCGACCTGGCCGGCGTCGGCAAGGACCCGGCCGACCTGGCGGTCACCTGCACCGTGGACGGCGAGCTGCGCCAGTCCGGCCGCACCAGCCAGCTGCTGTTCTCGGTCCCGACGATCATCAGCCACATCTCCCAGGTGATGACCCTGCTGCCCGGCGACGTGGTGCTCACCGGCACCCCGGCCGGGGTGGGCCCGATCCGTCCCGGCCAGCGCGTCGAGTGCTCGATCGAGGGCCTGGGCACGCTGACCAGCACCGTCGCCGGCGCCGACCCGACCTCCACGGCCGGTACCCGGTGACCGCCCCCGTGCGCACCCGCTTCTGCCCGTCGCCGACCGGCACCGTCCACGTCGGCGTGATGCGGGCGGCGCTCTACAACTGGGCCTACGCCCGGCACACCGGCGGCCAGTTCGTCGTCCGGATCGAGGACACCGACCCGGCCCGCAACACCCCGGAGTCCGAGCGGCACCTGCTGGACTGCCTGCGCTGGCTGGGCCTGGACTGGGACGAGGGCCCCGAGGTGGGTGGCCCGCACGGGCCGTACCGGCAGTCCGAGCGCAGCGGGGTCTACCGCGACGTCGTCGCCCGGCTGCTGGAGGCCGGGCACGCCTACGAGTCCTTCTCCACCACCGAGGAGGTCGACGCCCGTCGTCGGGCCGCCGGGCAGGACCCCAAGCTCGGCTACGACAACGCCGACCGGACGACGACCGACGCCCAGCGGGCCGCGTTCCTGGCCGAGGGCCGGGAGGCGGTCGTCCGGCTGCGGATGCCCGACACCGACCTGACCTGGGTGGACCACGTGCGCGGGGAGGTCCGCTTCGCCGCCGGCGCGGTCCCCGACTTCGCCCTCGTCCGGGGCAACGGGACGCCGCTGTACACGCTGGTCAACCCGGTCGACGACGCGCTGATGGGCATCACCGACGTGCTGCGCGGTGAGGACCTGCTGTCCTCCACGCCCCGCCAGCTCGCCCTCTACGCGGCCCTCACCGACATCGGTGTCGCCAGTGGGACGCCGCGCTTCGGGCACCTGCCCCTGGTCATGGGGGAGGGGAACAAGAAGCTGTCCAAGCGCGACCCGCAGTCGAACTTCGACGTCTACCGGGACCGTGGCTTCCTCCCCGAGGGCCTGGTCAACTACCTGGCGCTGCTGGGCTGGTCGATCGCCGACGACCGGGACGTGTTCTCGCCCGCGGAGATGGCCGCCGCCTTCGACGTCGACAGCGTCAACGCCAACTCCGCCCGCTTCGACCTGAAGAAGGCCGAGGCGATCAACGCCACGCACCTGCGGGCGCTGCCGGTCGAGGACTTCCTCACCCGGGTCACCCCGTTCCTGGCCGGTGCCGGGCTGGTCGCCGACCCGCCCACGGCCGAGCAGTCCCGGGTGCTCGCCGCGATCGCGCCGCTGGCGCAGGAGCGGATGATCGTGCTCTCCGACGCCGTCGGGCTGCTGGGCTTCCTGTTCACCGACGAGGTCGAGATCGAGCCGGCCGCCGCGGACAAGCAGCTGGGTGCCGGCGCCGGCGAGGTGCTCGACGCCGCCACCGTGGCCCTGCAGGCGCTGCCGGAGTGGACCACCGAGGCGATCGAGACCGCGCTCAAGGACGCCCTCGTCGAGGGGCTGGGGCGCAAGCCGCGGCAGGCCTTCGGTCCGGTCCGGGTCGCGGTCAGCGGCCGCACGGTGTCCCCGCCGCTGTACGAGTCGATGGAGCTGCTCGGCCGGGAGCGCACGCTCGCCCGGCTGGCGGCCGCCCGCACGGCCGCCACCGGATGAGCGCCGGCGGCTGGGGCGGGCCGCCGCCCGAGCCCTCCTACACGGGGCCGCCGCCGACCGGCCGGTACGGGGCACCGCCCCAGGTGCCGGTCGGCCCGCCGCCGTGGCTGCAGCCGGCCCCGTACCCGTTCCCCGGGTACGGGCCGGTGCCTGCACCGGTGCGGCCGCCACGGCCGGTGACCCCGCCGGGAGCGCCGCCGCACGCCGTCCGGCAGCCCTTCGAGCTGCTCATGCGCGCCCGTGACTGGGCCTGGTGGCGCCCGCTGCTGGGCCTGCTGTTGTTCACCGTCGTGTACCTGGTGGCCAGCCTCGCGGTGCTGCTGGTGTCGGCGGTGACCGGGCTGGTGCCGGACCTGGCGCTGCTGGAGGTCACCGACCCCGCCGTCCTGCTGGTCACGAACATCTCGCTGATCGTGGCCATCCCGATCGTCTGGCTGTGCTGGTACGTGACGCACGGGATGCGGATCGGCTGGTCGTCGTCGGTGCTGGGGAGGCTGCGCTGGCGGCTGCTGCTGCCCTGGACCTGGCGGGCCCTGCTCACGCTCGGCGTGGCCGTGGTGCTGGGCCTGGTCATCGGTCTGGTGGCCACCGACGTCGAGGTGACCGGTGTCACCGACTCCTTCGGCTGGCTGCTGCTGGTCGTGCTGCTCACCACCCCGCTGCAGGCCGCCGCCGAGGAGTACGTGTTCCGCGGGTACCTCGCCCAGGCCATCGCCGGCTGGGTCGGCAGACCGCGCGCCGGGGCGGTCGTGGCCGCCGTGGTGACCGCGGCGCTGTTCTCCGCCGCGCACCTCCCCCCGGACTTCGAGACGTTCCTCTACCGCTTCGCGATCGGGCTGGCCTTCTCCGCCGTCGTCTGGCTGACCGGCGGGCTCGAGGCGGCGATCGTCCTGCACGCGGTGAACAACGTGGTGATCTTCCTGCTGGCCGGTGTGCTCGGTGAGCAGGTCGCCTCCGCCGACCCCGGGGGTGCGATCGGCTGGCTGACCACGCTGCTCGGGATCGCCGGCATGGCCGGCTTCGTGGCCGCGGTCGCGCTGGCCCGCGGACGGCTCCGGACCGAGCTGCTCAGCGACGCGCTGGAGCTGCCGCCGGTGCCCGCCGGCCCGGCCTGGGGCCAGTCGGCCCCCTGGTGGGGGCCGCCGGCCCCGGCTCCGTGGGGGCAGCCGGCCTGGGGGCCGGCTCCGCCGCCCTGGGGCGCGCCCCAGGCGGGCTGGGCGCACCCGGGTGGACCGGGCTGGGGGCCACCGGCGGGACCGGGCTGGGGACAGCCGTACGGGCCCGGCTGGGGGCAGCCGTCGGCACCGGGCTGGGGGCCGTCCGGCGGGACCCAGCCGGGGCCCGACCGGCCGCAGGACTGGGCCCGGCCGCCGGCCCCGTGACGCGCCGCAGGGGGGTGGGTGGAACCCCCCTGCGGGCATCGGGTACAGTTCTCTCCCGGCGCCGAAAGGTGCTGAACGGCCTTTGGGGTATGGGGTAATTGGCAGCCCGACGGTTTCTGGTTCCGTTAGTCTAGGTTCGAGTCCTGGTACCCCAGCGAGGAAGCACCACCTCCTCAGCACCACCGCACGACAGCACCACGAGCACCATCCGGTAAGATCAGCACCACAGCGTCACCTTCTGGGGCCCCGTCGTCTAGCGGCCCAGGACGCCGCCCTCTCACGGCGGTAGCGAGGGTTCGAATCCCTTCGGGGCTACAACGCGCAGAGCCCCCGACCCACCAGGGTCGGGGGCTCTGGTCGTCTCCGGGCCCGTCCCGCCGGCCCCGATCCGTTCGGTGGGCCGTCGCCGTGGGGCGGTGCCATCATGAGCACCGCACCGGCGAGGGTGACCCGCGTCACCGTCGTCCGCCGAGTGGGTGGGCCTCGTGGCGCTGCTCACACACGGTCACCTTTTCGGTGACCAACGAAGTGGTCGGACGATCGTGCGGTGTTAGCGTCCCCGTTGCTGATCACCGCGCCGCACCACCGTGCCCCGCCCTGAACGGCAGGCAGGGACCGGCGCCGGCCAACGGCCCGGTCCGTCATCGTGACCTGGAGGGAACCCTGGTGGTCCTCGCTGCAGACGAGACACTGCGTCTCGATGCGAACGCCGTCGACTACACGCTCGTCGTCGCCTACTTCGCGGTCGTCATGCTCATCGGATTCGCCGCCCGCCGGCGGGTGTCCGACAGCCTCGACTTCTTCCTGTCCGGCCGGTCGCTGCCCGCATGGGTGACCGGTCTGGCCTTCATCTCGGCCAACCTCGGCGCCGTCGAGATCATCGGCATGTCGGCCAACGGTGCCCAGTTCGGCATGGCCACGTTCCACTACTTCTGGATCGGCGCCGTCCCGGCGATGCTCTTCCTGGGCGTCGTGATGATGCCCTTCTACTACGGCTCGAAGGTCCGCAGCGTCCCGGAGTTCATGCGCCGCCGCTTCGGCACCGGTGCCCACCTGGTCAACGCGCTGAGCTTCGCGATCGCCCAGGTGCTGATCGCCGGCATCAACCTGTACCTGCTGGCCAACATCGTCAACGCCCTGCTGGGCTGGCCGCTGTGGGTCTCGCTGATCCTGGCCGCGGTCATCGTCCTGAGCTACATCACCCTGGGCGGGTTGTCGGCGGCCATCTACAACGAGGTGCTGCAGTTCTTCGTCATCGTCGCGGCGCTGCTGCCGCTGACCCTGATCGGCCTCCACCGCGTCGGTGGTGTCGGCGGTCTGGTCGACGCCGTCCGCGGCAGCGGCAACGAGGGCGACCTCAGCTCCTGGCCCGGCACGGACCTCACCGGCATCGACAACCCGGTCCTGTCCGTCATCGGCCTGGTGTTCGGCCTGGGCTTCGTGCTGTCCTTCGGCTACTGGACGACCAACTTCGTCGAGGTCCAGCGGGCGATGGCGACCAAGTCGATGTCCGCGGCGCGCAGCGCCCCGATCATCGGTGCGTTCCCGAAGATGTTCATCCCGTTCATCGTCATCGTGCCGGGCATGATCGCCGCGGTCCTGGTCAACGACGTCACCAGCGCCAAGGCGGCGGCCGACCCGGACTTCGACTACAACAACTCGATCCTGCTGCTGATCCGCGACGTGCTGCCCAACGGCCTGCTCGGGGTGGCGATCGCCGGTCTGCTGGCCTCGTTCATGGCCGGCATGGCGGCCAACATCTCCGCCTTCAACACCGTCTTCAGCTACGACCTGTGGCAGCAGTACGTGAAGAAGGACCGGCCGGACGAGTACTACCTGAAGGTCGGCCGGCTGGCGACGGTCGGGGCGACCGTGATCGCGATCTTCACCGCGCTCATCGCCGCCGGTTACAGCAACCTGATGGACTACCTGCAGACGCTGTTCGGCTTCTTCAACGCCCCGCTGTTCGCCACGTTCATCCTGGGCATGTTCTGGAAGCGGATGACGCCGACCGCCGGCTGGACGGGCCTGGTCTCCGGCACCCTGGGCGCCGTCGTCGTCGCCGTCCTGAGCGAGGACTCCCTCGGGGGCCTGTCGACCGGTGTGCTGCCGCTGAGCGGTCAGGGGGCCAGCTTCGTGGCCGCTGCCACCGCGTTCGTCGTCGACATCGTGGTCAGCGTCGCCGTCAGCATGGTGACCCGCCCCAAGCCGGTCTCCGAGCTCGCCGGGCTGGTGTACTCCGAGACGCCCAAGGAGACGCGCACCGACCCCGAGGCGCACCTGCTGCCCTGGTACTCCTCGCCCACCAAGCTGGCCGGCATCGCCCTGGTGCTGGTCGTCGTCCTGAACCTGATCTTCCGCTGACCGTCGCCAGCGTCCCCGAGAGGAGCAGCACATGAGCACCGCATCGCACGCCTCCGACGCCGCGGGCAAGAGCGCGGCGTCCGGACAGAAGCACACGGCGGGCGCCTACGACGTCCGCACCGTGATCGCCGGCCTGATCGGCTTCTACGGCATCGTGCTGACGGTCGTCGGCATCGTCGACGACAGCGAGGCCGACCGGGCCAAGACCGGTGACGTGAACGCCAACCTGTGGGCGGGGATCGTCATGATCGTCGTCGCCCTGGTGTTCGTCGCCTGGCTGAAGCTCCGCCCGGTCGTCGTCGACCCGGCCGCGCTGGAGAAGCAGGCCGGCGAGGGCACCAGCGACGGCTCGGACCTGCCGGAGCACTGAGCCGGTACGACAGCGGCCCCGCACCCGGACCGGGTGCGGGGCCGCTGTCGTCTCACCGGGGCGGGAGCACCGTCACCGGTACGCGCTGCACGAGGGTGTTGGCCATGCCCTGCCGGTTCCACTCCTGCGCCACCGGCTGGGTCTCCCCAGTGGCGTCGGTGGCGCGCACCAGCAGCTCGGCCGTGCCGGGCTCGGTGGACCACTCGTGCGACCAGGCCCGCCACGCGAAGGGGTGCGCCTCGTCGGCCGGCGCCAGCACCGCGTCGGTCCAGGAGGTACCACCGTCGGTGCTCACCTCGACCCGGGTGACCGGCGCCCGGCCCGACCAGGCCCGCCCGGTCAGCGTCACCGGACCGGCCGGGACGAACCGCTCCCGGGTCATGAAGTCCGGCCAGCCGGGCGGGCTCATCAGCGCGCGCGGGCGGATCCGGGTCACCGGCTCGCCGGGGTCGCCGGCCTCGGTGGCGACCCGGTAGGCGACGGCGTTCTGGTAGCCGGTGAAGGGCTCGGTGAGCACCTCGATGCGGGTCAGCCACTTCACGTGGGCCATGCCGTACCAGCCCGGCACCACCAGCCGCACCGGTGCGCCGTGCTGCGGCGGCAGGGGGGCGCCGTTCATCGACCAGGCCAGCATCGTCTCCGGGCGCAGCGCCTCGGCGACCGGGAGCCCGCGGGCGTAGTCCTGCTCCACCCCGCGCTCCACGCCGTGGTCGGCGCCGGTGAACACCACGTCGACGGCGTCGGGGGAGATCCCGGCCTCGGTCAGCAGCGGGGCCAGCGGGGTGCCGCCCCACTCCGCGGTGCCGACCGCCTCGAGCAGCCAGGGCTGGCTGACCGGCCGCGGGGTGAACCGGGCGCGGCCGTTGCCGGCGCACTCGAGCAGCACCCGCGCCGAGGCGCCGCTGCGGGCCTGCAGGTCGGCCAGGGTGAGCCGCAGCGGCCGCTCGACGGCGCCGGTGACCTCCAGTGCCCAGGTGGCCGGGTCGAGCGCAGGGATGTCGAAGTGGGTGAGCACGTAGTGCAGCCCCGGCGGGGTCAGGTCCCAGCGCAGGGCCTCCAGCGGCAGGCCGTGGTTGCGGGTGGCCAGCGCCAGCTCGTCGAGCCCGACCCCCTCGCCCTCCGCAGCGACCCGCGCCCGGCCCCGGTACGTCTCCGTCTCGGTCATGGCAGCAGTGTGGCCCAACGGACCGGGGCCCTCCCACCGCGTCGCGCCCTGCTCCTGCGGTCTTCCCCCCGCTGTTGCGTCGCTGCAGGGACGCAACAGCGGGGGGAGGACCGCGAGAGCAGCCGCCTGTCGCGCGGTCCGGCGCGGTGTGCGGGAGGTGGGTTCAGCGGGCCGCGCGGGAGATGGAGACCGCGGCGTCCAGGACGGCGGCGACCACCTCGGGCCCGGGACGGCGGCCGACCCGCTCGACCGGACCGGAGATCGACACCGCGCCGAGCACGCCACCGGCCCCGTCGCGCACCGGCGCGGACAGCGAGGCGACCCCGGGCTCGCGCTCGGCGACGCTGTGCGCCCAGCCGCGGCGCCGGACGTCGAGCAGGGTCCGGGCGGTGAAGCTCGCCGCGGGCAGCAGCGGGGTCACCTCGTCGGCGGGGGCGAAGGCGAGCAGCGCGTGCGCCGCGGAGCCCGCGGTGAGCGGCAGCCGGGCGCCCACCGGGACGGTGTCGCGCAGCCCGCTGCTGCGCTCGGCGGCGGCGATGCAGACCCGGCTGCCGCCGTCGCGCACGTAGAACTGGGCGCTCTCCCCGGTGACGTCGCGCAGTGCGGCCAGCGGCCGGGCGGAGACCTCGGCGAGGTCGGCGCCGCCCCGGCCGAGCTCGGACAGCGCCGGGCCCGGTGCCCAGGTGCCGGCGGAGGTGCGGCGCAGCAGCCGGTGGCCCTCCAGCGCCGTGGCCAGCCGGTGGGCCGTCGCGCGGGGCAGCTCGGTGCGCGTGACCAGCTCGGCGAGGCTGGCCGGTTCGTCGGCCACCGCGCGGAGGATGGCCACTGCTTTGTCCAGGACGGCAACGGGGTTAGGCTGTACCACGTACTGATACTCGCATCCCACTCTGTGAGATGACAAGCGAGTGACACCCCGAGCACGTCGCAACGAGGAGGACCGGTGGGCCAGACCCTGGCGCAGAAGGTGTACGAGGAGCACGTCGTCCGGCGGACCGAGGGCGAGCCCGACCTGCTGTACATCGACCTCCACCTCGTGCACGAGGTGACCAGCCCGCAGGCCTTCGACGGGCTGCGGGCCGCGGGGCGCACCGTCCGCCGTCCCGACCTGACCATGGCGACCGAGGACCACAACGTCCCGACGCTGGACATCCTCAGCCCGATCGCGGACCCGGTCAGCCGCGCGCAGGTCGACGCGCTGCGCCGCAACGCCGCCGAGTTCGGCATCCGGCTGGCACCCATGGGCGACCGCGACCAGGGCATCGTGCACGTCATCGGCCCGCAGCTGGGGCTCACCCAGCCGGGCATGACCATCGTGTGCGGCGACAGCCACACCTCCACGCACGGCGCCTTCGGCGCGCTGGCCTTCGGCATCGGCACCAGCGAGGTCGAGCACGTGCTGGCCACCCAGACGCTGCCGCAGTACCCGGCCAAGCAGATGTCGGTGACCGTCGACGGCGAGCTGCCCCCGGGCGTGAGCGCCAAGGACGTCATCCTCGCCGTCATCGCCGAGATCGGCACCGGCGGTGGCCAGGGTCACGTCATCGAGTACCGCGGCAGCGCGATCGAGGCGCTGTCGATGGAGGCCCGGATGACGATCTGCAACATGTCGATCGAGGCCGGTGCCCGCGCCGGGCTCATCGCCCCCGACCAGACCACCTTCGACTACCTCGCCGGGCGCCCGCACGCCCCGCAGGGTGCGGACTGGGACGCCGCGGTCGCGCACTGGTCGACGCTGCGCACCGACGACGACGCCGTCTTCGACCGGGAGGTGCGCATCGACGCCGCCTCGCTCACCCCCTACGTCACCTGGGGCACCAACCCCGGCCAGGGGCTGCCGATCGGCGCCAGCGTGCCCGACCCGGCCGGCATCGCCGACGAGAGCGACCGGCTGGCCGCCGAGTCCGCGCTGGAGTACATGGGCCTGACCGCCGGCACCCCGCTGCGGGACATCTCCGTCGACACCGTCTTCCTCGGTTCCTGCACCAACGGCCGGATCGAGGACCTGCGGGTCGCCGCCGCCCTGCTCAAGGGCAAGAAGGTCGACGCCGAGACCCGCATGCTCGTCGTCCCCGGGTCGGTGGCGGTGAAGTTGCAGGCCGAGGCCGAGGGCCTGGACCAGGTCTTCACCGAGGCCGGCGCGGAGTGGCGCGGTGCGGGCTGCTCGATGTGCCTGGGCATGAACCCCGACCAGCTCAAGCCCGGCGAGCGCTCGGCCTCGACCAGCAACCGCAACTTCCAGGGCCGGCAGGGCAAGGGCGGGCGCACCCACCTGGTGTCCCCGGCCGTGGCCGCCGCCACCGCGCTGACCGGGAAGCTCACCGCCCCGGCCGACCTCGAGACCGCTGGAGTCTGACGATGGACGCGTTCACCACGCACACCGGCACCGCCGCCCCGCTGCGGCGCAGCAACGTCGACACCGACCAGATCATCCCGGCCGAGTACCTCAAGCGGATCACCCGCACCGGGTTCGAGGACGGGCTGTTCGTGGCCTGGCGGAAGAACGAGCCGGACTTCGTGCTCAACCAGCCGCAGTACGCGAACGCCTCGATCCTGGTCGCCGGCCCGGACTTCGGCACCGGCTCCTCCCGCGAGCACGCCAACTGGGCGCTGCTGGACGGCGGGTTCCGGGTGGTCATCAGCTCCCGGTTCGCCGACATCTTCCGCAACAACTCGACCAAGGCCGGGCTGCTCACCGTCGTCCTGCCCGAGGCCGACGTCGAGGCGCTGTGGGCCGCGGTCGAGGCGGACCCGGCGCTGCCGGTGACCGTGGACCTGCAGACCGAGCAGGTCACCTACGGCAGCACCACCGTGCCGTTCACGATCGACCCGTACACCCGCTGGCGGCTGCTGGAGGGCCTGGACGACGTGGGGCTGACCGAGCGGCACCTCGACGACATCACCGCCTTCGAGTCCCGCCGTCCGGCCTGGAAGCCGGCGTCGCTGCCGGCCCTGCCCACCCGCTGACCTCGGGCCAGACGGTGATCAGGTCACCTGGTCACCGTCTGGCCCACCTCAGCAGCGTCGGTGCGGGAGGACAGCCGTCGGTGAGGTGGGACGCCCGGCGTCGGCGCGGGACGGCGTCCGGGCCGGCCGAGCTCAACGCGGGGCGGAGGGGTCGGCGGAGAAGTCGCGGTAGTAGTCGGCGACGAGCCCGTCGGTCTCCTCGTCGGGCCGCCCGCCCAGCGCCCACACGCTGCCCTTGGCCGCCGGCGGGTGCAGCGCCGCGGCGCCGGCGTGCCAGCGCACGCCCAGGGCCAGCAGCACCGAGGGGATCGCACCGCCCTGGCTGCAGACCAGGGCCGGGCCGGCGCCGTCGTCGACGGCCAGCAGCTCCTCGACCAGGTCCAGGCCGGCCTGCGGGTCGAGGGCGAAGTGCTCCTCGCCGAGCTCGGGGGCCTCGCCCACCGGCAGCCCGAGCGCCTCGGCCAGCGGCGCGAGGGTCTCCCGGCAGCGCACCGGGGGCGCGGTGAGCAGCCGGGCAGGGGCGAAGACGGGCAGCAGTGCCGCCAGCCGGGCGGCCTGGTCGCGGCCGCGGCGGTCCAGCGGGCGCTCGGCGTCCGGGCCGTCCCAGGACGACCGGTCGCCGGCCGAGGCGTGCCGCACCAGCAGCACCCGCGGCGCCCGCGGCACGTCGGTGCGCGCCAGGTCGACCAGCACCGCCCGGTCGTGGTCGTGGCTGACCTGCGCCACGGCCTCGGGCACCGGCAGCCAGCGCAGCTCGTCGACCTCGTCGTTGGGCACGAACTCCCCGCCGACGACCTGCATCACCCAGTAGTCGACCCGCTTGGGGCCGTGCCGGTGCACGTAACGGGTCTGCACGCTGCGCCGCCCCACCACGACGTCCAGGCCGGTCTCCTCGACGACCTCGCGGACGGCGGCGGCCAGCGCGTGCTCCCCGGCGTCCAGCTTGCCCTTGGGCAGCGACCAGTCGTCGTACTTGTGCCGGTGCACCAGCGCGGTCTCCAGCACCCCGCCCTCGTCCAGGCGCCACAGCGCCCCCCCGGCAGCCGGGATCAGCCGAGTCTCCTCAGCCAGCGTTCTCACCCCGGGCGGCGAGCAGCTCGGCCTGGGAGTCCCGCCCGCCGGTGTGCGTCCAGGTCGCGTCGGCGGACAGCTCCCAGCTGCGGACGTCGGGGGCCATGTCCAGGTCGAACACCCGCTGCAGCTGGCGCTGGGCGGCGGCGTCGTTGACCCGCAGCAGCACCTCCACCCGGCGGTCCAGGTTGCGGTGCATGAGGTCGGAGCTGCCCAGCCACCACTCCGGCGTCCCGTCGTTGGCGAAGGCGACCACCCGCGAGTGCTCCAGGAACCGGCCGACGATCGAGCGCGCCCGGATGTTCTCGCTGAGCCCCGGCACCCCCGGGCGCAGCGCGCAGATGCCGCGGATCAGCAGCTCGACGGGCACCCCGGCGCGCGAGGCCTCGTAGAGGGCGTCGATGAGCTGCTCGTCGACGAGGGAGTTCACCTTGATCCGGATGCCGGACGGGCGGCCCTCGGCGGCGTGCCGGGCCTCCCGACGGATCTTCTCCAGCAGCCCGTTGCGGATCCCGTGCGGGGCCACCATCAGCGAGCGGTAGGTGGTCTGCCGGGAGTAGCCCGTGAGGGTGTTGAACAGGTCGGTGAGGTCGGCGCCGACCCGGGCGTCGGCAGTGAGGACGCCGAGGTCCTCGTAGACCCGGGCGGTCTTGGGGTTGTAGTTGCCGGTGCCGATGTGGCAGTAGCGGCGCAGCACGCCGTTCTCCATCCGCACCACCAGCGCGGTCTTGCAGTGGGTCTTCAGGCCCACCAGGCCGTAGACGACGTGGCAGCCGGCGCGCTCCAGCGAGCGGGCCCAGCTGATGTTGGCCTCCTCGTCGAAGCGGGCCTTGATCTCCACCAGCACCACGACCTGCTTGCCGGCCTGCGCCGCCTCGATCAGCGCCTGCACGATCGGGGAGTCACCCGAGGTGCGGTACAGCGTCTGCTTGATCGCCAGCACGTGCGGGTCGGCGGCGGCCTGCTCGATGAACCGCTGCACGCTGGTGGCGAAGGAGTCGTAGGGGTGGTGCAGCAGGACGTCGCCCTCGCGCAGGGTGGCGAACACGCTCTTGGGCGTCTCGCCGTCGCTCAGCCGCGGGTGGGTGGCCGGGACGAACGGGTCGTCCTTGAGCTCGGGCCGGTCGAGGTCGTAGAGGGCCATCAGCGCGCCCAGGTCCAGCGGGCCGGGGACGGAGACGACGTCGGCGCTGCTGATCTCCAGCTCCGACACCAGGACCTCGAGGATCTGCGGGTCCATGGTGTCGGTGACCTCCAGCCGCACCGCCGGGCCGAACCGCCGCCGGGCGAGCTCGCGCTCCAGGGCCTGCAGGAGGTCCTCGTCGCGGTCCTCCTCGACCTCCAGGTCGGCGTTGCGGGTCACCCGGAACAGGTGGTGGTCCAGCACGTCCAGGCCGGGGAACAGCGCGCTCAGGTGGGCGGCGATGAGCTCCTCCAGCAGCAGGAACACCGCGGTCTCGCCGACCGGGCCGACCGGGATGAACCGGGGCACGTTGTTGGGCACCTTGAGCCGGGCGAACTTGGGCGCACCGGTCTCGGGGTCGCGCACGGAGACGGCGAGGTTCAGCGACAGTCCGCTGATGTAGGGGAAGGGGTGCGCCGGGTCGACCGCGAGCGGGGTGAGCACCGGGAAGACCTGGTCGCGGAAGTACTCCCGCAGCCGCATCGCGTCGGCGTCGTCGAGGTCGGACCAGCCCACGATCCGGATGCCGTGCTCGGCCAGCTGCGGGACGACGTCGGTGTTGAACACCGCGGCGTGCCGGTGCACCAGGTCACGGGTGCGGTCGGTCACCCGGGTCAGCTGCTCGCGGATGGTGAGGCCGTCGGGGGAGCGGACGGCCAGGCCCGTGCTCTGCCGGCGCTTGAGCCCGGCGATGCGGACCATGAAGAACTCGTCGAGGTTGCTGGCGAAGATCGAGAGGAACTTGACCCGCTCCAGCAGGGGGGCGTCGGGGTCCTCGGCCAGTTCCAGCACCCGGGAGTTGAAGTCCAGCCAGGACAGCTCTCGGTTGAGGAAACGATCGGCGGGCAGCGGGGAGGGAGCGGCGGGCACGGGTGGATCCTGCCTCACCCCGGTGACCAGGGAGTGGCGGCCAGGAGTCGGGTGGTCCGGGGGCCCACGCCCAGGGCCCTGGCCGCCTCCAGGTCGGCGGCGGTGTCGACGTCGCGGCGCAGCCCCGGCCACTCACCGCCCAGCGCCACCGCCCCGCCCGCGGCGTGCGCGGCGGCCGACCCGGGCCCGAAGCGCGGCTCCAGCCCGCCCGCCGCGGCGCACAGCAGCGTCGTCCCGGTGCCCTCGGCGTCGGCGACGAAGCCGCGCCCGCTCACCCCGGCCAGGGCCTCGGTGAGCTCGGCCGGGCGCAGCGCCGGCAGGTCCGAGCTCATCGCCGCGACCGCCCCCGCCCCGGCGACCCGGGCGGCGGCCGCGCCGTGGGCGAGCGCGGCGTTCAGCCCGCGGTCGGGGGTGTCGGGGACCGTCCGTGCCCCCAGCGACCGCACCAGGTCCCCGACCCCCGGGTCGTCGGTCACCACGAGCACCCCGGCCACCGCCGGACTGGCCAGGGCCGCGGCCACGGTGTCGGCCAGCATCGCCAGCACCAGCTCCCGGTGCCGGGCGGGGGCGTCGTCGCCGAAGCGGCCGGTCAGCGGCGCCAGCCGGGTCTTGGCGCGGCTCAGCAGCTTGGCGGGGACGACGAGGGACCACGGCTGCACCCCCCGATGTGAGCACACCCCGGCGCAGCGCGGACCGGCCGGTGTGGTGGTCTGCTCCCGCAGCACCCGTCCCCGGCCCAGGAGCCCACCTGATGAGCAGCAGCCCCGAGCAGACCGCCGAGGTGGCCGCGGCCGCCGCCTCCTACCTGGAGTCGTGGCTGGAGCTGCAGCGCCGCAAGCTCCGCGTCCCGGGCGTGCAGGCCGCCGTCCGGGTGGGTGGCCGGCTGGTGCTGGACACCGCCCTCGGCGTCGCCGACGTGGACACCGGCGCGCCGCTGACACCCGGGCACCTGTTCCGGATCGCGTCGCACTCCAAGACCTTCACCGCCACCGCCGTCCTGCAGCTGGTCGAGGCCGGCCGGATGCGGCTGGACGACCCGATCGCCGCGCACGTGCCCGCGCTGGCCGGGACGCCGCTGGCGCCGGTCACCGTCCGCGAGCTGCTCGGCCACCAGGGCGGCGTGATCCGGGACGGCGGCGACAACGACCACTGGCAGCTGCTGCAGCCCTTCCCCGACGAGGCGCTGTTGCTGCAGATCGCCACCGCCGAGGGCGCGGTGTTCGACCGCAACGAGCACTTCAAGTACTCCAACATCGGCTACTCGCTGCTCGGCCTGGCCATCGAGGCCGTCACCGGCACCGGGTACGCCGCGCACGTGCAGGCCGCGGTGGTCGACCGGCTGGGCCTGGCCGACACCGGCCCGGAGTGGGACGCCGCCCGGGCGGGGGAGTACGCCGCCGGGCACACCGGACTGCTGGACGGCGAGGACGTCCGGCTCACGATCCCGCACGTCGACACCCGGGCGATGGCCGCCGCGACCGGCTTCTACGCCACCGCCCGCGACCTCACCGCCTTCGGTGCCGCGCACACCACCGGCGACTCCTCGCTGCTCACCGAGGCGAGCAAGCGGCTGATGCGCCGGCCGGAGTCGGTCGTCGAGGCGCACGGCAAGCCGGCGCGGCACTACGGGCTCGGGATGGACCTGCGCACCTCCGGCGACCGCACGCTGGTCGGGCACAGCGGCGGCTACCCCGGCCACATCACCCGCACCTGGATCGACCCGGACGCCCAGGTGGTCGTCAGCGTGCTCACCAACGCCGTCGACGGCCCCGCCGACGCCCTCGCCCGCGGGCTGTTCGCCCTGCTCGACCTGGCGCTGGCCGCGCCCGGCGGCCCGCAGCCGCCCACCGCGGAACTGGCCCGGCACACCGGCCGGTTCGTCAACCTCTGGGGCGTCACCGACGTCGCGCTGCTGGGCGGGCGGCTGGTGCTGCTGCACCCCGGCGCGCTCGAGCCGGCCGAGGACTTCCTGGAGCTGACCCTGGAGGCCCCGGGTGTGCTGCGCCAGGAGGCGGTGGCCGGGTTCGGCTCGGCCGGGGAGCCGGTCACCTACGACTGGGCCTCGGACGGCACGGCGGCGTCGGTCCGGCTCGGCGGCATCACCGCGTGGCCGGAGGAGGTCTTCCGCGCCCGGCGCGCCGCCCAGGTGGCCGGGTGAGCGGCCTGCTGCTGCGCCGGGCCCGGCTGGACGGCGCGGTGCACGACGTCCGGGTGGACGGCGGACGGGTCACCGCGATCGGCGCGGACCTGCCCGCCGCCGGCCAGGTGATCGACCTCGACGGCGCCGTCCTGCTGCCCGGGCTGGTCGACGCGCACGTGCACCTGGAGCAGTGGGCGGCGGCGCGGCAGCGGGTCGACGTCTCGGCCGCGCGCTCGGCCGCCGAGGCCGCCGCGCTGGTGGCCGCCGCGCCGCACGGCCCCGGGGACGCCGTGGTCGTCGGCCAGGGCTTCCGGGACGCGCTCTGGCCGGAGCCGGCCCACGCCGCGGTGCTGGACGCCGCGCTGCCCGGTGTGCCCGTCGTGCTGGTCAGCGGCGACCTGCACACCGCCTGGTGCAGCACCACCGCCGCGCGGCTGCTCGGGGTGGGCGACCCGACCGGCGTCGTCCGGGAGCACGAGGCGATGGAGGTCTTCGCCCGCGCCGGCGGGGCCGACCCGGCCGTGGTCGACCGCTGGGTCCTCGACGCCGCCGCCGCGGCCGCCGCCCGCGGGGTCACCGCCGTCACCGACTTCGAGTACGGCGACCTGGTGGCCGCGTGGGCCCGCCGGGCCGCGCTGGCACCCGGCGGCCCGCCGCTGCGGGTGCGCACCGCGGTCTGGGTCGACCGGCTGGAGGCCACGATCGCCGCCGGGCTGCGCAGCGGCGACCCGCTGCCCGGCGTGACCGACGCGGTGGCCGTTGACCGGCTGCGGGTCGGCCCGCTCAAGGTCTTCGTCGACGGGTCGCTGGGCACCCGCACCGCCTTCTGCTCCTCTCCCTACCCCGGCGCCACCGGGCCGGGGGCGCACGGTCTGCTGCGCACCCCGGCCGACGAGCTGGCGGGTCTGCTCCGCCGGGCCGCGGACGCCGGTCTCGACCGGGCCGTGCACGCCATCGGCGACCGGGCGGTGGCCACCGCCCTCGACGGGTTCGCCGCCGCCGGGGTCACCGGGCGGGTCGAGCACGCCCAGCAGGTGCACGACGCCGACCTGCCGCGCTTCGCCGCGCTCGGGGTGGTCGCCAGCGTGCAGCCCCGGCACGCCGTCGACGACCGGGACGCCGCCGACCTGCACTGGGCCGGCGCCACCGCCCGCGCCTTCCCCTACCGGGCACTGGCCGACGCCGGTGCCGAGCTGGTGCTGGGCTCCGACGCCCCGGTCGCCGCCCTGGACCCCTGGGACGGGATCGCCGCCGCCGTGCACCGGTCGCTGGACGCCCGGTCCGCCTGGCACCCCGAGCAGCACCTGGACCTCGACGTCGCGCTGGCCGCGGCCAGTGGCGGCCGCCGCGCGGTGCGGGTCGGCGACGTCGCGGACCTGGTCGTGGTGGCCGAGCCGCCGGCGGTGGTGCTGGCCCGGGACGGCGCCGCGGGCCTGCGGTCGACCGAGGTGCTCGCCACCCTGGTCGGGGGCCGCACCACCCACCGGTCGGCCGCACTGGCCTGAGCGCACCCGGGGGCGCGTGCGCGCCGCCCGGGCCCGGGGGGCACGATCAGGCGCGGGTCGGGGAGCGGCCCGACCGAGGGGAGAGGTGCCCGATGCCGCAGGACGAGTCGCCCGCCGGGGCCGGGGACACCCGCCGCCCACCGCGCCGGCAGACCCGCCGCCCGGTGCCCTTCGCGCTCGCCCTGTGCGTGGCCGTCGTGTACCCGGTCGCGTCGCTCGTGTTCTCCCTGCGCTACCGGCACGCCGAGCGGATCCCGCCCACCGGCGGGGTGCTGCTGGTGGCCAACCACGTCTCGGTGCTCGACCCGCTGGCCTCCGCCCGGCTGGTCTGGGACGCCGGGCGGGTCCCGCACTTCCTGGCCAAGGACGCCCTGTTCACCGGGCTGGCCGGCACCATCCTGCGCGGGGCCGGGCAGATCCCGGTCTCCCGTGGCACCAGCGCGGCCCGCTCCTCGGTGCACGCGGCGAAGGCCGCGCTCGACGCCGGTGACGTCGTGGTCATCTACCCGGAGGGCTCGGTCACCCGCGACCCCGACTGGTGGCCGATGCAGGCCCGCTCGGGGGTCGCCCGGCTGGCGCTGACCACCGACGTCACGGTGCTGCCGGTCGCCCAGTGGGGGCCGCAGCGGGTGCACGACTACCACGCCAAGCGGCTGCACCTGCGGCTGCGGGCGCCGGCCGAGTACCTGGTCGGCGAGCCCGTCGACCTGTCCGCCCAGCGCGCCGCGGTGCGCGCCGGTGAGCCCCTGTCGGGCGAGCTGCTGCGTGAGGTGACCGACCTGCTGATGACCCGCGTCCGTGACCAGCTCGGCGAACTGCGCGGCGAGCAGCCGCCGACGACCTTCCACCCGCGCCCGGCCGGCCGCGACCTGCCCGGGGCAGCGGCGTGACCCGCGCCGCGGTGCTGGGCGCCGGCTCCTGGGGCACCACCTTCGCCAAGGTCCTGGCCGACGCCGGGTGCAGCGTCACCCTGCACGCCCGCCGTCCCGAGCTGGTCACCGCGATCCAGGCCGGCCGGGAGAACACCGAGTACCTGCCCGGTGTCCGGCTGCCCGACGCCGTCCGGGCGACCGCCGACGCCGCCGACGCCCTCGACGGCGCCGACGTCGTCGTCCTGGCCGTGCCCAGCCAGACGCTGCGGGCCAACCTCACCGGCTGGGCGCCGCTGCTGCCGGCCGAGGCCTCGCTGCTGTCGCTGATGAAGGGCGTCGAGCTCGGGACGACGAAGCGGATGAGCGAGGTGATCTGCGAGGTCACCGGCGCCGGTGCGGACCGGGTGGCCGCGCTGTCCGGGCCGAACCTGGCCCGGGAGATCGCCGAGGAGCAGCCCTCGGCCACCGTGATCGCCTGCACCGACACCGCCCGCGCCGAGACCCTCCAGGCCGCCTGCCACACCCGCTACTTCCGCCCGTACACCAACGCCGACCTGGTGGGCTGCGAGCTGGGCGGGGCGGTCAAGAACGTCATCGCGCTGGCCTGCGGGGTCGCCGAGGGGCTGGGCTACGGCGACAACACCCGGGCCTCGCTGATCACCCGCGGCCTGGCCGAGACCGCCCGGCTGGGCATGGCGCTGGGCGCGGACCCCACCACCTTCGCCGGGCTGGCCGGGCTCGGTGACCTGGTGGCCACCTGCTCCTCCCCGCTCTCGCGCAACCGCACGTTCGGCGAGCACCTGGGCCAGGGCATGTCGGTGGCCCAGGTCGAGCAGATCACCCGGCAGACCGCCGAGGGCGTGAAGAGCTGCCGGTCGGTGCTGGACCTGGCCCGGGCGCACGGGGTCGACGTCCCGATCACCGAGGCCGTCGTCCGGGTCTGCCACGAGGGCGAGTCGGCCGGGCAGATGGTGCGGGAGATGATGTCCCGCGAGGCGAAGCCCGAGTAGGGCCGCCGCACCGAGGAGGACCACGTGAGCACTGCCGACGACCTGAGCCGCTTCGGCGACGGGACCCGCCTGGCCCACGCCGGCGACGAGCCGGTCGTGCCGGGCACGCCGCTGCGGCCCTCGCCGGTGTTCGCCGCCCCGTACCACCTGGGCGACCAGCCGCCGGGGGCGAACGGAGCCGACTCCTACGCCCGGGCCGACAACCCGACGCTGCGGGTCTTCGAGCGGGCGGTCGGCGAGCTCGACGGCGGCGACTGCCTGTCCTTCGCCACCGGCATGGCCGCGATCAGCTCCGCGGTGCTCGCGCTGGCCTCCGCCGGCGACCGGGTGGTGCTGCCCTCGGACGGCTACTACGCCAGCCGGGTGCTCGGCCGCGACGAGCTCGAGCGGCTGGGCCTGACCGTCGAGCTGGTGCCCACCCTGGAGATCGAGGCCGTCGCCGCCCGCGGTGACCTCGACGGCGCCCGGCTGGTGATGCTGGAGACCCCGAGCAACCCCCAGCTCGACGTCTGCGACATCGCCGCCGTCGCCCGGGCCACCCAGGCCGCCGGGGCCGTGCTGGTCGTCGACAACACCACGGCCACCCCGATCGGGCAGCGGCCGCTGGAGCTCGGCGCCGACGTCGTCGTCGCCGCGGACACCAAGGCGCTCACCGGGCACAGCGACGTCCTGCTCGGGCACGTCAGCACCGCGCGGACGGAGGAGGGCCGCGAGCTGTACGCCCGGGTCGCGGCGTGGCGGAAGACCACCGGCAACCCGCCCGGGCCGTTCGAGGCGTGGCTGGCGCACCGCTCGATGGGCACCCTGGACCTGCGGCTGGCCCGGCAGGCGGCCAACGCCGCGGCGCTGGTCGAGGTGCTGGCCGCCTCGCCGGCGGTGCGCGGGGTGCGCTGGCCCGGCCGCCCCGGCGACCCGTCGTACGCCCTCGCCAGCCGGCAGATGCTGCGGCACAACGGGGTCGTCTCCGCCGAGCTCGCCGACGCCGATGCCGTCGCCGCGTTCGTCCAGGCCAGCCGGTTCTTCTTCGCCGCCACCAGCTTCGGCGGCCTGCACACCACGATCGACCGGCGCGCGCAGTGGGGCGGGGACGCCGTCCCGGGCGGGTTCGTGCGCTTCTCCTGTGGCATCGAGGACACCGCCGACCTGGTCGCCGACCTCGAGCAGGCCCTGGCCGGGCTGCCGGACCTGCGCGGCTGAGCGTCCCGGGGGCCGGGTGCGGCGCGCTCGACTAGGGTCGGTGGCGATGACCGGGCAGGCACCGTGACCCCCCGGTGGGGGCCCGCCGCCGCGGCGGCGCTGCTGCTGCTCGCCGGCCCGGTCCTGGCCGGGTGCTCGGCCTCCGGCGCGGAGCCGCCCGCGGCGAGCGGCACGTCGTCTGCGGCACTGCCGACCGACGGCGCCGGCCTCGAGCCGCTGCTGCTGGACGAGGTCCCCTCGGGGCGGCCGCGGGTGCCCGACGACGAGCTGCAGCCGCCGGCGGGGGAGAAGACCATCGACGACGTCGCCCGCTACGGCGACGACGCCCAGCACCAGGAGGACGTGCTGGGCCAGTACGGCTACCAGCGCGGCTGGGAGCGGTTCTGGCGGTCGGGTGACGAGCTCACCAGCGTCTTCCTCGACCAGTTCACCGACGCCGGGGGCGCCTCGTCCTACGCGGTCGACCTGGCCGGCAACGACGCGGAGTACTACGGCGGCACCCTGGACGACGACCCCACCGGCCTGCCCGAGGACTGCACGCTGCTGCTGCGCACGACCCCGGCGCCCGAGCTGGGCATGGCCGGGCCGGCCGCGTTCACCTGGTGCCCCGCCGGGCCGTTCACCGTGTCCGTGGCCTCGGTCGCCGCCGATGTCCAGGCCGCCCGGGCCGAGGTGCTCGCGGTCACCCGCAGCCAGCTGGACCGGCTGCCCCCTTCCTGACGAAGGACCCCCGTGCCCCCCGCCACTCGCAGGCTCGCGGCGGGTCCCTGCACGGGGGCCGGGACTACTCGGCGGGTGCGGGGACCGGTTCGACGTAGGGCAGGGCGCCGGCGATGACCGGGCTCAGGGCCGTCGGGATGGCGCTGTCGCTGGTCGAGGGCACCCGCACCTCGACCGGCACAATGCGGTCGACCGTCGTCCACACGAAGAAGGCCGGGTCGGTGGTGTCGACGAACCACTCGACGCCGGAGACGGCGAAGGTCTGCGGCCCGCCCACCACGAAGCCGGCCGGCGGCGCGACGCCGCAGACCAGCACCACCGGCGGCTCGCCCCAGGCGTAGGCGTTCAAGGTGTCGGAGTCGACCTGCCGGGAGGTCTCCCCGGCGACCTCCAGCGGCAGCTGGCTCATGAGCACCGGGCAGGCGAGCTCCGCGGCCGGGGTGACGTCGGGGGTGTCGACCGGCACCGGCGGCAGGTTGCCCCGCGGGCCTGTGGTCGCTCCCGAGATGTCGGCGGGACCGCCGTCCGCGTCGTCGGCCTCGTCCCGGCCCAGCACGTTGACCAGCACGAGCAGCACGACGACCAGCGGCACCAGCACCGCCGTGGACAGCACGGCGGCGCGGCGCAGCGGGTCGGCCGGCGGCCGCCCGGGGGTCTGGCCGGCCGGGACGTCGGCGGCGGGCGTGCTCAGGGGCTCAGATGTTGACGACGGGGCAGGTCAGCGTGCGGGTGATCCCGTCCACCGACTGCACGCGGGCCACGACCAGCCGGCCGAGCTCGTCGACGCTGTTGGCCTCGGCCCGCACGATGACGTCGTAGGGGCCGGTGACGTCCTCGGCCTTGGTCACGCCGGCGATCTCGCCGATGCTCGCGGCGACCGCGGCTGCCTTGCCGACTTCGGTCTGGATCAGGATGTAGGCGTGGACCACGACGTGACCTTCCTCGGGCAGTGCGGTGACGACGACCGTCACTGGCTCGACCTGCCCGCCGAGCAGCGGACAGACCGGCAACGTACCGCAGCCCCGTGGGGCGCCCGGTGACTCGTCCCCGGCCGCTGATCCCGCGGCCCGACGCCGCCGACAGCGTCGGCGTCGTCGGGGAGTTCGGCCTCATCGCCCGGGTGGTCGCCCGCTCGGGCACCGCGGCGCTGGCCGAGGTGGGCCCCGGCGACGACGCCGCGGTCGTCCGCACCCCCGACGGGCGGGTGGTGGCCTGCACCGACGTCCTGGTGGAGGGCCGGCACTTCCGCCGCGACTGGTCCTCGGGGGAGGACGTCGGGCACAAGGCCGCCGCCGCCAACCTCGCCGACGTCGCCGCGATGGGCGCGGTCCCCACCGCGCTGCTGGTCGGGCTGGCCTGCCCCGCGGGCACCCCGGCCGCATGGCTGGAGGACGTCGCCTCCGGCATGGCCGAGGAGTGCGAGCGCTTCGGTGCCGCCGTGGTCGGCGGTGACACCTCGGCCAGCGCCCCCGACAGCTCGGCCGTCGTGCTGTCGGTGACGGCGCTGGGCGACCTGCAGGGCCGGGTGCCGGTGCTGCGCAGCGGTGCCCGGCCCGGGGACGTCGTCGCCGTCGCCGGCCGGCTGGGCTGGTCGGCGTGCGGGCTGGCCGTGCTGCGTCGCGGCTTCCACTCACCGATCGCCGCGGTCTCCGCCCACCGCCGTCCCACGCCGCCCTACGCGGCCGGGCCGGCGGCGGCCGACGCCGGGGCCACCTCGATGTGCGACACCAGCGACGGGCTGCTGGCCGACGCCGGGCACCTGGCCGCCGACAGCGGCGTGCTCCTCGACCTGGACCGCGCCGCGCTCGCCGCGGGCTTCCTGGACCCGGTGGGGCCGCTGGCGCAGGTCGCCGCCGCCCTCGGCGGGGACCCGATGGCCTGGGTGCTCACCGGCGGGGAGGACCACGCCCTGGTGGCCACCTTCCCGGCGGAGGCGGAGCTCCCGGCAGGATGGACGACGATCGGCACCGTGAGCGCGGTCCCGGCCGGCGGGGAGCCCGGCGTCCGGGTGGACGGGGTGCCCGCCGCGCGGGTCGCCGAGGACCTGGGGGAGGGGACCGGCCATGTCCACTTCGGCTGAGCGGGGGGTGACCCTGCGGCAGGTCGGCTACGCCGACCCGGTGGCCCAGCACCTCATCGAACGGGTGCAGCAGGAGTACGTGGTCCGCTACGGCGGGCGCGACGAGGCGGTCGTCGACCCGGCCGAGTTCTCCCCGCCACGGGGGCTGTTCCTGGTGGCCGAGGTCGACGGCGTGCCCGCCGGCTGCGGCGGCTGGCGGGCGCACCGCGCCGGCGAGGGGGCCGCGGAGCTCAAGCGGATGTACGTGGAGCCGGACTTCCGGCGGCGCGGGCTGTCGCGGGTCCTGCTGGCCGAGCTGGAGCGCACCGCCGCCGCGGCCGGCCACACCCGGCTGGTGCTCAACTCCGGCGACCGGCAGCCCGAGGCGCTGGCGCTCTACGCCCGCGAGGGCTACGCGCCGGTCCCCGGGTACGGCGTCTACGCCGACTCGCCCGACGCGGTGTTCCTGGGCAAGGACCTGGTCCCGGACGGGACGGCGGTGGAGGACTCGTGGGCGTCGTGACGGTGTCGGCGCCGTTCGGCTGCGGCGGGGCGGAGATCGCCCCGGCCGTCGCCGAGGCGCTCGGCCTGCCCTTCCACGACCGGGTCATCCCCGCGCAGGTGGCCGGACGGCTCGGGGTGCCCGTCGCCGAGGCCGAGGCCAACGACGAGACGATCACCCGCGGGCTGTGGCGGCTGGTCAGCTCGCTGGGCACCATGCCCGACCCGGTGGGCGGCGTGCTGCCCACCTCGTCGCTCCCGGACGAGCGCGCCTACCGCCAGCAGACCGAGCGGGTGCTGGGCGAGATCGCCGCAGGTCCCGGGGGAGTGGTGCTGGGCCGGGCGGCGGCGATGGTCCTGCGCGACCGGCCCGGCGTGCTGCACGTGCGGCTCGACGGCCCGCCGGAGCGCCGGCTGGCCGCCGCGGTGGCGCACTCGGGCCGGCCCGAGGCCGAGGTCCGGCGTGACCGGGACGCCGCCGACGCCGGCCGGGTCGCCTACGTCCGGCACTTCTACCGCGCCGACCCGGCCGACGCCCGGCACTACCACCTGGTGGTGGACAGCACCGTCGTCCCGCACGACACGGTCGTGGGGCTGGTGGTCACCGCGGCCCGGGCGCTGGGCATCGGCACGACCTGAGGCACACGCCGGAGACCCCGGAGGTCGCTGACCTCCGGGGTCTCCGGACCCGCCGGGGCGGGGATGGTGCTGAGGCGCTGGCAGTCAGCGCCCGGGTTCAGACCCGGGCGACCTTGCCGGCGCGGATACAGGACGTGCAGGCGTTGATGCGCTTCCGGCCACCGCCGGTGAGCGCAGCCCGCACGGACTGGATGTTCGGGTTCCAACGGCGCGGCGTCCGGCGGTGCGAGTGGGACACCGCCATGCCGAAACCGGGCCCCTTGCCACACACGTCGCACACGGCAGCCACGGTGATCACTCCCAGAAGATTGGTTGAGCTGAAGTCGGTTCGCGGTGCTCGCCGGGTGCCCGAGGGCACGGTCCAGCTCGGCACACGCCTGGCTCACTGTAGACGGTCGCCGGGGCGGGTGTCGGACCGCCCCGGTCCGGAGCGCCCCGCACCGGGCGCCGGACCTGCGGTCGGGGAGTCCTGTCGGCCGTCGGCGGTACCCTCCCGGACGTGCTCGAGGCGCTGGACGAGGCCGCGGTCGGCCGGTGGAGCCGCGCCGTGGTCGACACCCTTGCCCAGGCCCGGGGCCGGCTCGACGAGCTCAACGTCTTCCCGGTCCCCGACGGCGACACCGGCACCAACCTGCTGATGACCGCCGAGGCCGGGCACGCCGCCCTGGAGGCGGCCGCCGGTGCCGAGTCGGCCTGGACCGTGCTGGCCCGCGGTGCGGTCCTCGGCGCCCGGGGCAACTCCGGCGCGATCCTGGCCCAGCTGCTGCGCGGGCTGGCCGACGGCCTCGCCGGCGCCGCCCGCGTCGACGGGCGCGTGCTGGCCGAGGCGCTGTCGGCGGCCTCCCGCACCGCGTACACCGCGGTCGCCGACCCCGAGGAGGGCACCTTCCTCACCGTCGCCCGGGCCGGCGCGGAGGCCGCCGAGGCCGCGGTGTCCGGCGGCCGGGCGCTGCTGGCCGACGTCGTCCGGGCCGCCGCCGACGGCGCGCTCACCGCCCTGCAGGCAACGCCCGGCCAGCTGGCCGCCCTCCGCGACGCCGGGGTCGTCGACGCCGGCGGCGCGGGCTGGTGTCTGGTGCTCGACGCCCTGGTCGGCACGGTCACCGGCACCGCGCCGACCCGGGCCCCGCTGGGCCGCCGCCCCCTCCGGGACCGCGGCGTGCCCAGCCCGGCCCCCGCCGCGCCGGCGCCCGGGCCGGGCAGCGAGGTGCAGTTCCTGCTGGCCGACTCCGACGAGGCCGCGGTGGCGCGGCTGCGCGCCCGGCTCGCCGAGCTGGGCGACTGCCTGGTCGTGGTCGGGGTCGACACCCCCGGCGGCCGGGAGTGGAACGTGCACGTGCACGTGGCCGACGTGGGCGCCGCGGTCGAGGCCGGCATCGAGGCCGGGCGGCCGCACCGGATCTCGGTCACCGCACTGGCACCGGTCCGGGCGCCGGTCGCGGCCGCGGGCACCCGGGCGTCGGTGGCGCTCACCTGTTCCGCCGGCCTGGCCGACCTGTTCGCCGGCGAGGGGGTCGTGGTGCTCACGGCGCCGGTGGGCGAGCTCACCGAGGACGCCGTGCTGGCCGCGGTGCTGGGCACCGGTGCCGCGCAGGTCGTCGTGCTGCCCAACCACGCCGAGGTCACCGCGGTCACCGCCCGCGCCGCCGAGCGCGCCCGCGAGGACGGCCGCGACGTCGTCGTCGTCCCGACCCGGTCGGCGGTGCAGGGGCTGGCTGCCCTCGCCGTCACCGACCCGGCGCGCCGCTTCGGCGACGACGTGGTCGCCATGGCCGAGGCCGCCGCCGCCACCCGCTGGGCCGAGGTGACCGTTGCCGAGCACGACGCGCTCACCTCCGCCGGTCGCTGCGCCGCCGGCGACGTGCTGGGCAGCGCCGAGGGCGACGTGGTGGTCATCGGCGCCGACCCGGCCGCCGTGGCCCGCGACCTGCTCGACCGGCTGCTGTCGGCCGGCGGGGAGATGGTCACCGTGGTGGTGGGGGAGGACCCCGCGCTGGGCGACGCGGTCTGCGCCCACCTGGCCGCGGTGCACCCCACCGTCGACGTCGTGCGGTACGCCGGCGGTGCCGGGGCGGTGCCCCTGCTGGCCGGGGTGGAGTGACATGGCCATGACCATGGGCACCCCGCTCACCCGCGTGCTGGGCCCGAAGACGGCCAAGGTGATGGCCGAGCAGCTGTCCCTGCACACCGTCCGCGACCTGCTGCGCCACTACCCGCGGCGCTACGCCCGGCGCGGGGAGATGACCCGGCTCGACGGCCTGGAGGTCGGCGACCGGGTGACCGTGCTGGCCCAGGTCAAGAGCGTGAACACCCGGCGGATGCAGCAGCGCCGCGGCACCCTCACCGAGGTCACCGTCGGCGACGGCGCGGGCAGCATGCGGCTGGTCTTCTTCAACAACCGGCACGCCCACCTCGACGTCGGCGAGTGGGGGCTGTTCGCCGGCACGGTGGGGCTGTGGCGGGGGGAGAAGCAGTTCACCCACCCCGACTGCCACATCATCACCGGGGACGACGACGACTGGGCGCGGGCGATGGTGCCGCTGTACCCGGCGAGCAAGGACGTCTCCAGCTGGGTGGTGCAGAAGTCGGTCAAGCTGCTGATGGACGACCCGAGGTCGCTGGAGCAGATGCTCGAGGACCCGATCCCCGCAGCGGTCCGCGAGCGCCACGCGCTGGTCGACCTCCCCACCGCGCTGCGGCAGAAGCACCGCCCGGAGAGCCAGGAGCAGGTCGACGAGGCCGACGAGCGGCTGAAGTGGGACGAGGCGCTGGTCCTGCAGGCCACCCTCGCCGCCCGCCGCCGGGCCGCGGCCCTGGAGCCCGGCATCGCCCGGCCGCGCCGCAGCGGCGGCCTGCTGGACGCCGTCGACGCGGCCCTCCCGTTCTCCCTCACCGACGGTCAGCGCGAGGTCGGCGAGGAGCTGGCCGCCGAGCTCGGGCGCGAGCAGCCGATGAACCGGCTGCTGCAGGGCGAGGTGGGCTCGGGCAAGACCGTCGTGGCGCTGCGGGCGATGGCCCAGGTCGTCGACGCCGGCGGGCAGGCCGCGCTGCTGGCCCCCACCGAGGTCCTCGCCGCCCAGCACGCCCGCAGCCTGGCCGCGATCCTCGGCCCGCTGGGCCGGGCCGGTGAGGTGGACGGCGACGCGTCCGGCACCCGGGTGCAGCTGCTCACCGGGTCGCAGAAGGCCGCCGTCCGCCGGCAGGCCCGGGCCGCGGTCGCCGACGGCAGCGCCGGCATCGTCGTCGGCACCCACGCGCTGCTGCAGGAGGGCGTGGAGTTCGCCGACCTGGGGCTGGTCGTGGTGGACGAGCAGCACCGCTTCGGCGTCGAGCAGCGTGACGCGCTGCGCGCCAAGGGCAACCGCCCGCCGCACGTGCTCGTCATGACCGCCACCCCGATCCCGCGCACCGTGGCGATGACCGTCTACGGCGACCTGGAGACCTCCACGCTGCGCCAGCTGCCCGCCGGTCGCGGCGGGGTCTCCAGCTCCGTCGTCCCGGTGGGGGAGAAGCCGGCCTGGCTCGACCGCGCCTGGGCCCGGGTCCGCGAGGAGGTCGCCGCCGGCCGGCAGGCCTACGTCGTCTGCCCGCGGATCGGCGACCTCGACGACGGCGGCAAGGGCGACGACGGCCCGGACGGCGCCGACGGCGCCCCGCCGCCGGAGGAGAAGGCCGGCACGAGCGACAAGCGCCCACCGCTGGCGGTGCTCGACGTCGCCGAGGCCCTGCGCGCCGGACCGCTGTCGGCGCTGCGGGTCGAGGTGCTGCACGGCCGGATGACGCCGGAGGACAAGGAGGCCCGGATGCGGGCCTTCGCCGCTGCCGACGTCGACGTCCTGGTCGCCACGACCGTGGTCGAGGTCGGCGTCGACGTGCCGAACGCCACCGTCATGGTCGTGATGGACGCCGACCGGTTCGGGGTCAGCCAGCTGCACCAGCTGCGCGGCCGGGTGGCCCGGGGGAAGCACGCCGGGCTGTGCCTGCTGGTCAGCGAGGCGCCCAGCAGCTCGGCCACCGGGCAGCGGCTGGCCGCGGTCGCCTCGACCACCGACGGCTTCGCCCTGGCCCGGCTGGACCTGGAGACCCGGCGGGAGGGCGACGTCCTCGGCGCCGCCCAGTCCGGCCGCCGCTCCGGGGTGCGGCTGCTCTCCCTCGTCGACGACGAGGCGCTCATCGCCGAGGCGCGCGCCGAGGCGACCGCGCTGGTCGAGCAGGGCCGCGGCCTGGCCGACCACCCCGAGCTCGCCGCGGCGGTCGCCGCGATGAGCCTGGACGAGCGCGCCGACTACCTCGAGAAGGCGTGAGGGAGGACCCCCTGCCCCCCGGCCCCGTCCCGAGGCTCGCCCCGAGCCTGCGAGGGGATGAGGAGGATGGGGTCCTCCGACTCGCGGCGGGACCCTGCAGGGGGCCGGAGAACATCAGCAGGAAGAGGCGGACCGCATGACCCGACTGATCTCCGGCGTGGCCGGCGGGCGCACGCTCAAGGTGCCGCGCACCGGGGTGCGGCCCACCGGCGACCGCGCGCGGGAGGGCCTGTTCAACTCCCTGGGCTCCCTGCTGGACCTCGAGGGCGCCCGGGTGCTGGACCTGTACGCCGGCACCGGCGCCCTGGGGCTGGAGGCGCTGTCGCGCGGGGCGACCGAGGCCGTGTTCGTCGAGAACGGCGGCGGCGTGCTGCCGGTGCTGCGCGACAACATCGGCGTGGTCAAGCTGCCCGGGGCGGTCGTGCTGCCCGGCAGCGTGCCGACCGTGGTGTCCGGCCGGGCGGGCGCGGCCTTCGACCTGGTGTTCGCCGACCCGCCCTATGCGACCCCCCTCGAGGAGGTGCTGGGCGTCCTGCGGGCGCTGGTCGCCGGGGACTGGCTGGCCCCCGACGCCGTGGTCGTGGTCGAGCGCTCCGCCCGCGAGCAGGCCTTCGAGTGGCCGACACCCCTGGAGGGGGTCCGCGATCGGCGGTACGGGGAGGCCGTGCTCCGGTACGGTCGCTTCCCGTGAGGCGTGCGGTGTGTCCCGGCTCCTTCGACCCGGTCACCAACGGCCATGTCGACGTGATCACGCGCGCCGCCGCCCTGTACGACGAGCTGGTCGTGGCCGTGCTGGTCAACCCCGGCAAGGCGGGCCTGTTCGACGTCGACGAGCGCATGGAGCTGCTGCGCCTGGCGGTGGAGGCGTGCCCGAACGTGACCGTCACCAGCTTCGAGGGGCTGCTGGTCGACTGGTGCCGCAGCCACGACGTGCCGGTGATCGTCAAGGGCCTGCGCGCCGTCGGTGACTTCGAGTACGAGCTGCAGATGGCCCAGATGAACCGCGAGCTGGCCGGGATCGAGACGCTCTTCGTGCCCACCGCACCCCAGGTGGGGCACCTGTCCTCCAGCCTGGTCAAGCAGATCGCCCGCTTCGGCGGCGACGTGTCCTCGCTGGTGCCCCGGCCGGTCGACGACCGGCTGGTGGCCCGGTTCGCCGAGGGGGAGCAGTCGTGACCGAGGTCGTGTACCGGCTGTACGAGACCGTCGACGAGCTGACCACCGTCATCGAGAACGCCCGCAGCGTGCCGATGTCGGCCTCCTGCATGGTGCCGCGCGACCACCTGCTGGACCTGCTCGACGACCTGCGGGAGAACCTGCCCGACGAGGTGCAGCAGGCCGGCGCCATCGTCGAGCAGCGCACCGAGATCCTGCAGCAGGCCCAGGCCGAGGCCGAGCGCCTCACCGGCCGCACGCGCAGCGAGAGCGAGCAGGTGGTCGCCACCGCCCGCCGGCAGCGCGAGGAGCTGATCGGCACCGCCCGGCGCCAGCGCGACGAGGTGCTCGCCCAGGCCCAGGCGCAGGCCGACGACCTGCTGCGGCAGGCCGAGGCCGAGGCGGAGGCGATCATCGCCGAGGCCCGCCAGCTGCACGAGCAGCTGCTCGCCGACGCCCACGAGCAGCACGCCGAGCTGGTCGCCGCCGGCCAGGCCGAGCACGAGCGGCTGATCGCCGAGACCGAGGTGTACCGCAGCGCCGTCGACCGGGCCGACGAGCTGGGCGCCCAGACCGCCGCCGAGGTGGCCCGGATGCGGCTGGAGGTCGACGAGTACGTCGACACCCGGCTCGCCGACTTCGGGAACACGCTGGCGCACATGACCCGTTCTGTGGAGAAGGCGCGCACGAACCTGCGGCAAGCCTGACCGAGGGCGGCACCCAGCCGTCCCCGACCTGCGGCCACCGTGATGCGGCAGCTCGCGGACACCGGTACCCGCTGACCACCTCGCCGTCCTGAGGACGGCGCGACGGCGTCGGGTAGTCTCTTCCCCTGTCCGGCTGTTGCCGTGCCGCGTGCCTTCCCTGCGCGGTGCCCCGCGCCGGCGAACCCACCGACGATGACGACGAGTACTGACATGCCTGCTGCTCCCTCGCCCGCCCGCGGCGCCGCGTCCTCCGACGCCCGGCGCCCCCCTGGCGACCCCGTCGACGCCACCCCCGACACGACCCCCCGCTCCGCCGCCGACAAGGCGCGGGACAAGGCCTGGAAGATCGACCTCCGCGAGCTCGGCCGCCGCGCCGGCTCGATGCGCGAGTGGGACAAGACCATCCCCGCCCAGCCCGGCTGGGGCGTGGAGATGATCGGCGTCCCCGAGAACGCCCCGGTCCACCTGCGACTGCGCCTGGAGTCGGTGATGGAGGGCGTGCTCGTCTCCGGTCAGGTGGAGCTCCCGGTCACCGGCCAGTGCGCGCGCTGCCTGGACCCGCTGGAGGACACGCTCACCCTCGACGTCCAGGAGCTGTACGCCTACTCCGGCAGCACCACCGAGGCCACCAGCGAGGAGGACGAGGTGCGCCGCATCGACGGCGAGTCCCTCGACCTGGCCCCGCTGGTCCGGGACACCGTCGTCCTGACCCTGCCGCTGTCCCCGACCTGCACGCCCGACTGCGCAGGTCTGTGCGTGGACTGCGGCGAGCGGCTCGACGACCTGCCGGCCGACCACTCGCACGAGGTCATCGACCCCCGGTGGGCCGGGCTCGCCGCCCGTCTCGCCGACCCCGACACCACCGACAGCGCGGATCGACCCCAGCCGGGGTCCGCCAGCCGCACCAACCCAGAGGAGAACTGACGTGGCCGTTCCGAAGAGGAAGATGTCCCGGTCCAACACCCGGGCCCGTCGGTCGCAGTGGAAGGCCACTGCCCCCACGCTCGCGCCCTGCCCGAACCCGGCCTGCCGCGAGCTCAAGCCGCCGCACCAGGCGTGCCCGACCTGCGGTCAGCACGACGGTCGTCAGGTCCTCGCGGTCTGAGCCGGAGCTCCTCCAGCGTGGCGCAGTCGACCACCGCACCGGCGTCCCCGGCACCGGGCGCCCCTTCCGGGGGCTCCCGGGCCGGGCACGCCGGTGGTCGCGCGTCCGGGGACGGCGAGCACCTGGGTCGTGCCGCCGCCTGGCTCACCGACGCCCTGGGCGTCGAGCTCCCCGCTGACCTGCTCCAGCTGGCGCTGACCCACCGGTCCTACGCCTACGAGCACGGCGGCCTGCCCACCAACGAGCGCCTGGAGTTCCTCGGCGACTCGGTGCTGGGGCTGGTCGTCACCGACGAGCTCTACCGCAGCCACCCCGACCTGCCCGAGGGGCAGCTGGCGAAGCTGCGCGCCTCGGTGGTGAACATGACCTCGCTGGCCCGCGTCGCGCGGGCCCTCGGCGAGGGCGGCATCGGCCCGCACCTGCTGCTGGGTCGCGGCGAGCAGGCCACCGGCGGCCGGGAGAAGGACTCGATCCTCGCCGACGCCCTCGAGGCGCTGCTGGGCGCGGTCCACCTGGGCCAGGGCCTGGACACCGCCTCGGTGATCGTGCACCGGCTGTTCGACCCGCTGCTGGCCGAGTCCGCCACCCGCGGCGCCGGCCTGGACTGGAAGACCAGCCTGCAGGAGCTCGGTGCCTCCCTCGGCCTCGGTGCCCCGGTGTACGACGTGGCCGACGAGGGCCCCGACCACGCCAAGACCTTCACCGCCGACGTCCTGCTCGCCGGGCAGGTACGGGGCTCGGGCCGCGGCCGCACCAAGAAGGCCGCCGAGCAGGAGGCCGCCGAGGCCGCCTGGCGGGCACTGTCCGCCGTGCCCGACCCGGCCGCGCCTGCCGACGGCGGACCGACGGCGGGCTGAGCCGTGCCCGAGCTGCCCGAGGTCGAGGTCGTCCGGCGCGGTCTGGCGCAGTGGGTCACCGGCCGCACCATCGCCGAGGTCGAGGTGCGTCACCCGCGTGCGGTCCGGCGCCACCTGGAGGGCGCTGAGCACTTCGTCGCCGCCCTGACCGGGCGCACCTTCACCGCGACCCACCGGCGCGGCAAGTACCTGTGGCTGCCGCTGGCCGAGGCCGACGGCACCGCGTCGGACCGCGCGCTCGTCGCCCACCTGGGCATGAGCGGCCAGCTGCTGGTCGAGAAGCCCGACGAGCCCGACGAGGTGCACCTGCGGGCGCGCTTCCGCTTCACCGACGGCGGGCGCGAGCTGCGCTTCGTCGACCAGCGGACCTTCGGCGGCCTGGCCGTGGAGGACGCCCCGGGCGGGGACGACGTCCCGCCGCGGCTGGCGCACATCGCCATCGACCCGCTGGACCCCGGCTTCGACGTCGACGCGTTCAGCGCGGCTCTGCGCCGCCGGCACACCGAGGTCAAGCGCGCCCTGCTCGACCAGACGCTGATCGGCGGCGTCGGCAACATCTACGCCGACGAGTCGCTGTGGCGGGCCCGGCTGCACGGTGCCCGGCCCACCGACGCGCTGACCCGCGCCCAGGTCGTCGACCTGCTCGAGGGCATCCGCGACGTGCTGGGGGAGAGCCTGGCCCAGGGCGGGACGTCGTTCGACTCCCTCTACGTCGACGTCAACGGGCAGAGCGGCTACTTCTCCCGGCACCTGGCCGTCTACGGGCAGCTCGACCGGCCGTGCCCGCGCTGCGGCACGCCGATCCGCCGCGAGGCGTTCATGAACCGCTCCAGCTACTCGTGCCCGCAGTGCCAGCCCCGGCCGCGGGCCCGGCGCTCGTGAGCGCCGTCCGGGTGGTCGCCCTGGTCTCCGGGCACGTCCAGGGTGTCGGGTACCGCTGGTCGGCGCGGCAGGCCGCGACCGCCCGCGGTCTGGCCGGCTCGGCAACCAACCTCCCCGACGGGCGGGTCGAGGTCGTCCTGGAGGGACCCGAGGACGACGTCCGCGCGGTGCTGGCCGAGCTCGCCGGCCCGCGCGCGCCCGGGTCGGTCACCGGCGTCGAGACCCGGGACGAGCCGGTACGGGCGGTGACCGGCTTCACCGTGGGGTGACGAAGACGACATCTGCTCGACACGGTGAGGTCCCTCCGGTGCCGTTGACCCAGGTCGAGACGGGTGTCACCCTGAGGTCGTCAGCCCGCGCAGACCGCTCCGGCGGTGCGCCGGGACCCCTTCTGCAGTGAGAGGCCGCGCAGCCATGGCCAAGGCCCTGTTCGGTTCCGTCGTCGCCCCGCACGAGATGCGCATGGCCGCCGAGAACGCCGCACTGCGCGCCCAGGTCCGCCGCCTGGAGGCCCAGCTGGCCGTCCTGCGCGACGAGCGCGACGCCGTCATCGCCCGCGAGCTGCTGAACATGGCCGACGACTCGGCCTCCTCCGTCCTCGCCTGAACAAGTCGAAGGACCCCCTCGCCCCCCACACCTCACTCCGTTCGGCGCGGGGCCCTGCGAGGGGGCCGGTGAGCCGGTTCCGTCAGTGCTCGTAGCTAGGGTCGCTGCGTGCACCTGTCCAGCCTGACGCTCAAGGGCTTCAAGTCCTTCGCGTCGCCGACGACGCTGCGGCTGGAGCCGGGCATCACCGCCGTCGTGGGGCCCAACGGCTCGGGCAAGTCGAACGTCGTCGACGCCATCGCCTGGGTGCTGGGCGAGCAGGGCGCGAAGAGCCTGCGCGGCGGCAAGATGGAGGACGTCATCTTCGCCGGCACCGCCGGCCGCCAGGCCCTCGGCCGGGCCGAGGTGACCCTCACGATCGACAACGCCGACGGCGCGCTGCCGATCGAGTACACCGAGGTGTCGATCACCCGCCGCATGTACCGCTCCGGGGAGAGCGAGTACGAGATCAACGGCGACAAGGTGCGCCTGCTCGACGTCCAGGAGCTGCTCAGCGACTCCGGCATCGGCCGTGAGATGCACGTCATCGTCGGGCAGGGGCAGCTCGACGCGGTGCTGTCGGGCCGCCCGGAGGACCGCCGCGCCTTCGTCGAGGAGGCCGCCGGGGTCCTCAAGCACCGCAAGCGCAAGGAGAAGGCGCTCCGCAAGCTCGACGCGATGCAGGCCAACCTCGACCGGCTGGGCGACCTCACCTCGGAGCTGCGCCGCCAGCTCAAGCCGCTGGGCCGGCAGGCCGAGGTGGCCCGCCGGGCCGCCGGCGTCCAGGCCGACCTGCGCGACGCCCGGCTGCGGTTGCTCGCCGACGACCTCGTCGGCCTGCGCGACGCCCTGGACGCCGACATCGCCGACGAGACCGCCGCCCGCGCCCGCCGGGCCACCGTGGAGGCGGCGCTCGGGGTGGCCGCCCGCTCCGAGTCGGCGCTGGAGCGGCAGCTGTCCGCCGACGCCCCGGTCCTCGCCGCCGCCCAGGAGAGCTGGTACCGGCTGTCCACCCTGGCCGAGCGGTTCCGCGGCGTCGGGCAGCTGGCCGCCGAGCGGCACCGGCACCTGGCCGCCGCGCCGCCGGCCGCTCCCGGTGGCCGCGACCCCGAGCAGCTCGACGCCGAGGCCGACCGGATCGAGACCACCGAGCAGGAGCTGGCCGCCTCGCTGGCCGCCGAGCGGGAACGGCTGGCCACCGCGGTCGCCGTCCGCACCGACGTCGAGGCCGCGCTCACCGACGCCGAGCGCGCGCTGGTCGCCGCCGCCCGGGCCCTCGCCGACCGCCGCGAGCAGCTGGCCCGGCTCTCCGGCCAGGTCGCCGCCGGGCGGTCGCGCGCCGCGGCGGGGGCTGCGGAGATCGAGCGGCTGGCCGTCGCCGCGACCGAGGCCGCCGACCGCGCCCAGGTCGCCGAGGAGCGGCTGGCCGCCCGGCGCGACCAGCTCGACACCGACGCCGGCGGCGACGAGGACCTCTCGGCCGCGCACACCGCCGCCCGCGCCGCGCACACCGCCGCCGTCGCGGCGGTCACCGAGCTCATCGCCGCCGAGCGGGCCGCCGAACGCGACCGGGCCGGCTGGCAGGCCCGCCGGGACGCCCTGGCGCTCGGGCTCGCCCCCGCCGACGGAGCGGCAGCCGTGCTGGCCTCCGGGCTGCCCGGGGTGGTCGGGCCGGTGCCCGACCGGCTGACCGTCACCCCCGGCGCCGAGGTGGCGCTGGCCGCGGCCCTGGGCGGGCTCGCCGACGCCGTCGTCGTCTCCGGGGTCGCCGAGGCCGCCGAGGTGCTCGCCCACCTGGCCGGGACCGACGGCGGGCGCGCCGGGCTGCTGGTCACCGGCGGGCTCCCACCGGTGTCCCGCGACGGCTGGCCCGAGCTGCCCGACGGCGCCCGCTGGGCCCTCGACCTCGTCACGGCGCCCGCCGAGCTGGGCCCGGCGCTGGCCCGGGCGCTGGAGCGGGTGGCCGTCGTGGCCGACCTGCCGGCGGCCGTCGCGCTGGTCGGCGTCCACCCGCGGGTGCGGGCGGTCACCCGGGGCGGCGACCTGCTGGGGGCGGACTGGTCGGTGGGCGGCCAGGCCAACGCCCCCTCCGGGCTGGAGGTGCGCGCCCGGGTCGAGGAGGCCGCGGCCGGGCTCGAACAGGCCGCGGCCACCGCTGCCCGACTGGCCGAGGAGCTCGCCGAGGCCCGGGAGGTCGCCACCGCCCGGTCCGCCGACGTCGACACCGCACTGACCGCCCGCCAGGCCTCCGACCGCGCCCGGTCCGCCGCCGCCGCGGAGCTCGCCGAGCTCGGTGCGGCGGCCCGCTCCGCCCTCGCCGAGGCCGAGCGGCTCGACGCCGCCCGGGTGCGGGCCGAGCAGGCGCGGGAGCAGGCACTCACCGGGCTGGGCGAGCTGGAGGAGCGGCTGGCCGCCGCCGAGGCCGCCCCGGTGGCGGAGGAGCCCTCGACCGAGGCCCGCGACCGGCTGCGCGCCGAGGCCGCCGCCGCCCGCCAGGCCGAGACCGAGGCCCGGCTGGCCGTGCGCACCGCCGAGGAGCGGGCCCGGTCGCTGGCCGGCCGCGCCGAGTCGCTGCGCCGCCAGGCCCGGCAGGAGCGGGCGGCCCGCGAGCGCGCCGCTGCCGCCCGGGTCGCCCGCGAGCGCGGTGCCCGGGTGGCCGCCGCCGTCCATGCGGGTGCCGAGGAGGCGCTGACCCACCTCGGGACGTCGCTGGCCCGCGCCGCCGCCGAGCGGGACGCGCTGGCCGAGGCCCGAACCGGGCGGGAGGCCGAGCTGCTGGTCGTCCGCGCCCGGGTGCGGGAGCACACCGGCGAGCTCGACCGGCTCACCGACGAGGTGCACCGCGACGAGGTCGCCCGCGCCGAGCAGCGGCTGCGGATCGAGGCGCTGGAGGCCCGCGCCGCCGAGGAGTACGGCGTCGACCTGCCGACCCTGCTCGCCGAGTACGGGCCGGCCGCGCCGGTGGCGCCCACCCAGGCCCAGCTCGCCGCGGCCGAGGCGGCGGGGGAGCCCGAGCCGCAGCCGGTGCCCTACGACCGGGCCACCCAGGAGCAGCGCGCCTCTCGCGCCGAGCGCGACTTGGCCGCCCTCGGCAAGGTCAACCCGCTGGCGCTGGAGGAGTTCGCGGCGCTGGAGGAGCGGCACACCTTCCTGGCCACCCAGCTCGAGGACCTGAAGAACACCCGCCGCGACCTGCTCACCGTGGTCCGCGAGGTGGACGCCCGCATCCACGAGGTGTTCGCCGAGGCCTTCGCCGACACCCAGCGCGAGTTCGAGACGGTCTTCGCCACCCTGTTCCCGGGCGGCGAGGGCCGGATCTTCCTCACCGACCCCGAGGACCTGCTCACCACCGGCGTCGAGATCGAGGCGCGCCCCCCGGGCAAGAAGGTCAAGCGGCTGTCGCTGCTGTCCGGCGGCGAGCGCTCGCTGACCGCGGTGGCGCTGCTGGTCGCCATCTTCCGCGCCCGGCCCTCGCCGTTCTACGTGCTCGACGAGGTCGAGGCAGCCCTCGACGACGTCAACCTCGGCCGGCTGCTCACCCTCGTCGAGCAGCTGCGGGACACCTCGCAGCTGATCGTCATCACCCACCAGAAGCGCACGATGGAGATCGCCGACGCCCTCTACGGGGTGAGCATGCGCGGCGACGGCATCACCGGCGTCATCAGCCAGCGCCTCCGCGAGCTCGAGACCGCCTGACGAAGGACCCCTCGCCCCCGCGACACGCTCCGTGCGCCGGGGGCCCAGGCGAAGGGCCGCACAGCGGGCCATGGTCGCGAACATGGCCACCGGGTCAGCGGGGGGTGACCGACAGGTCGACCTGCAGGGGGTGGTGGTCGGAGACCGCCGACCCGTCCAGGACCCGGGCCGCGGTCACGGTCACGCCCGGTGGCACCCACACCTGGTCGATCCGCACCCGGGGGCGCCGCACCGGGTGGGTGCAGCCCTGCCCCCGGTGCAGCGACAGCCGCCGTGACTGGTCGCCGCGGTCGGGGGCGGCGGTCCAGGCGTCGGTGAGCCGGGCGCGCAGCGGTGCCAGCTCCGGTGCCCGGGCGTCGGCGTTGAGGTCACCCACCACGACGCCGTCCGACCCGGCCAGCTCGGCGAGCGCCGCGGCCTGGGCGGCGCGGTCAGCCCGCGACCGGTTGGCCAGGTGGGTGGTCGTGACCGCCAGCGCACCGCCGTCGACCTGCACCACCGCGCGCAGGGCGGTGCGTGGCTCCCCGGAGCCGGGCAGCCGGTGCACCTGGGCGTCCAGCAGCGGCAGCCGGGACAGCAGCGCGTTGCCGTACTGCCGCCGTCCCGGGCCGTCGGCCGGCTCGTCCAGGGAGGCGGCGAAGGCCAGCTCGCGGCCCAGCGCCCCGGCCAGCGCCCGTGCTTGGTCGGCGTGCTCGCTGCGGGCGCCGAAGTGCCGGTCGACCTCCTGCAGGCAGAGCAGGTCGGCGTCGGTGGCCGCCAGCAGCCGGGTCAGCCGGTCCAGGTCGTGCCGGCCGTCGACGCCCACGCCGTGGTGGACGTTGAAGGTCACCAGCCGGAGCCGGTTCACGACAGGCGGGTGTCCAGCACCTGGGTGAACCGGGGCGCGCCGTCGTCGTCGCGGCTGGTGGCCCACAGCAGGAACCGGGCGTTGCGGCCTTCCAGCACCAGCTCGCCGAGCTCGTTGCCGAAGAACGGGCCGGCCTGCTTGGCCCACCGCAGCTCGCTGGGCTCCACCCGGGCCAGCCGGCGCAGCCCGCCGGTCAGCGCCTGCGCCCAGCGGCTCCAGCCGACCTTGAACCCGATCTCGATCGCGTGCGGCGCCGAGTTGTGCAGCGGCGAGACGGTCAGCTGGTGCACCCGGGTGTCCAGGGCCCCGGGGTTGACCAGCTCGGCGGCGTAGGCGTGGTGGACGTCGCCGGAGAGCACCAGCGCCGTGGCCGGCGGGCGACCCAGCTCGCCGCGGCCCAGCCGCACCATCAGCGCGCCGAGCCGCTCGAAGGACTGCCCGAACGCCGCCCAGTGCTCCAGGTCCGCGGCCTGCCGGAGCTTCTCCGCCAGCCGGCCCAGCGGCTTCCCCGCGTGCCGCACCGACAGCGTCTCGTTCCACCGCTCCAGGTCGTGCACCGAGTGCGGCAGCAGCCAGGGCAGCGACGTCCCGATCAGCACGTGCTCGACGCCGTCCTCCACCGACCGGGCGACGGCGGCCTCGACCCAGTCGAACTCCTCGTCGTCGAGGATCTTCCGGTCGTCCTCGGTGAGCACCCGGCCCGCCCGGCTGTCGACCATGATCAGCCGCGCTGTGCCCCAGTGCCGGACGTAGCTCCAGCGCACCGTGTGCGGCTCGGTGTCGGCGACACGGGCCATCTCGTCCAGCAGCGGGCCGGCGTCCTCGTCGGGTGCGGCCAGGATCGCCTGCCAGGCGTCGTTCTCGGCCAGCTCGTTGGGCGAGAGGTTGCCCAGGTGCTGGTAGACCCAGTAGCTGACCAGCCCGCCGGAGATGCGCCGCTGCCACCAGTCCTGACCGGTGGTCTCCTCGCGCCAGGCGGCCGAGGTGTTCCAGTCGTCGATCATCTCGTGGTCGTCGAAGACCATCGAGGCCGGCACGGTCGACAGCAGCCAGCGCACCTGCGGGTCGCCCCAGGACTCCAGGTAGAGCCGGGAGTACTCCTCGAAGTCGGCGACCTGCGGGCCGGGCGGCACGTCGAGGTCACGGCGCGCGGCCAGCCAGTCCCGCGTCGCCGGGGTGATCTCGTCGGCGTAGACCTGGTCGCCCAGCAGCACCAGGGCGTCGGGCCACTGGTCCTCGGACACGGCGGCCAGCCGGCGGGCGTAGCTGTCGAGGGCGTCCGGCGGGATGCCGTCCCGGACGTCGACGGTCGTGGGGGTCGCGTACCGGCAGGACCCGAACGCCAGCCGGAAGGCGCCGTCGCCGCCGGTGGTGCGGATCCGGCTGGGCGGGAAGACCGAGCGCGCCGGCGGCCAGACCTGCGCGCCGTCCAGGTGCACCTGGTACGGGGTGACGCTGCCGGGCTCCAGGCCCTCGACGACCACGAGGGCGTAGTGGTGGCCGTTGACGCAGAAGGTGCGGGCCCGGTGGCCGAGCACCTCGACCTCGCACGCGCGGTCGGTCTCCACCCACAGGGTGGCCGACACCGGGTCGACATGGCGCAGGAGCGGACCCAGCAGCAGGAGCGGGCGGGTGCCGGCGGTCTCGGGCATGGACACAGCCTGCCCCATCATGCTGGGAGACTGTGGTCATGGAGTTCGTGCTGATCGCTGTCGCGATCCTCGTCGTCGCCCTCGTGCTGGGGGCGAGCCTGCTCGTCGGCCGCGGCCGGCGCACCACCCGGCTCGACACCGACGCTGCGGCGGGCACCACGCTGACCCGTCCCCGGCCCCCGGTCACGACCGCCGACCCGGCCGCCCAGGCCGGTGCGACCGCGGTGGACCCGACCTCGCTGGCCGAGGCGCCGGCCCCGACGGTCGACCTGCCGCCGGCCCAGCCCGAGCCCGGTCTGGTCTTCGACACCCCGCCGCCCTCGGCCGGCCGGCTGGTGCGGCTGCGCTCCCGGCTGGCCCGCTCGCAGTCCTCGCTGGGCCGTGGCCTGCTCACCGTGCTGTCCCGGGAGAAGCTGACCGAGGACGACTGGGAGGAGGTCGAGGAGACCCTGCTGGCCGCCGACGTCGGCCTGGCCGCCACCACCGAGATCGTGCAGCGGCTGCGCACGCAGACCCTGGTGCTGGCCACCGCCTCGGGCACCCAGCTGCGCGACCTGGTCGTGCGCGAGCTCACCGCCGTCCTGGGCCCGGACCTGGACCGCACGCTGGCCACCGAGCAGCTCGACCGCCCCGCCGTCGTCCTGGTCGTCGGGGTCAACGGCGCCGGCAAGACCACGACGGTCGGCAAGATCGCCCGCGCGCTGGTCGGTGACGGCCGCAGCGTCGTCCTCGGTGCCGCCGACACCTTCCGCGCCGCGGCCGCCGACCAGCTGGAGACCTGGGGCGAGCGGGTCGGCGTGCTCACCGTGCGCGGCCGCGAGGGCGGCGACCCGGCGTCGGTCGCCTACGAGGCGGTGCGCACCGGCATCGACGCCGGGGTCGACACGGTGCTCGTCGACACCGCCGGCCGGCTGCACACCAAGTCCGGGCTGATGGACGAGCTGGGCAAGGTCAAGCGGGTCGTGGAGAAGCTCGGTCCGGTCGACGAGGTGCTGCTGGTCCTCGACGCCACCACGGGCCAGAACGGCGTGGTGCAGGCCCGGGTGTTCACCGAGGCCGTCACCGTGACCGGTGTGGTGCTCACCAAGCTCGACGGCACCGCCAAGGGGGGCATCGTCGTCGCGGTGCAGCGCGAGCTGGGCATCCCGGTGAAGCTGGTCGGCCTGGGCGAGGGCCCCGACGACCTGGCGCCCTTCGAGCCCGAGGCCTTCGCCGAGGCGCTCGTCGGGAACGTCTGACCCGGATCCCCGTAGGGGGACCTCAGCCGTCCTGCGGGGCGACCCGCAGGACGAGCAGGGCGACGTCGTCGTCCGCCTCGGGCGCGAGCCGGCGCAGCAGCTCGTCGGCGAGGACGTCGACGGGCGCGCCGGCCAGTTCGGTGGCGGCGGCGACGAGCCGGCCCAGCCCCTCGTCGAGGTCGGAGTCGCGGCGCTCGACGAGGCCGTCGGTGTACAGCACGAGCGTGTCACCGGGGAACAGCGGCAGCACGTGGTCGGTGCGCCGGGCGTCGGGGTCGACGCCCAGCAGCAGGTTCCGCGGCCGCTCGAGCAGCAGCGGCGAGCCGGCGGCCGGCACCAGCAGCGGCGGTGGGTGCCCGGCGTTGGACCAGCGCAGCGACCGCTCCCCGTTGGTCGCCTGGACCGGGTCCTGCTCGACCCGGGCCAGCACCGCGGTGGCCAGGGTGGGGATCTGCAGGTCGTGCACCGCGCGGTCGAGGGCGCCCAGCACGCCGGCCGGTCGGCCGTCGATGGCGTGGGCGATGCCGCGCAGCAGGTTGCGCAGCTGTGCCATCCCCGCCGCGGCGGTGCGGTCGTGCCCGGTCACGTCCCCGACCACCAGGGTCGTGGCGCCGTCGCGGGAGACGAAGGCGTCGTACCAGTCGCCGCCGACCTGGGCCTCCTGGGCGGCGGGCCGGTAGCGCACCGCGATGGTCAGGTGGTCCGGTTGCGGCGGATCGGTCAGCAGCGACCGCTGCAGGCTCTCCGCGAGGCTGCGGGTGGCGCTGGCGCGGCGTCGCTCGTCCTCCAGCCGGGTGACCCGGTCGACGGCCTGGGCGCACTGGGCCGCGTAGGCCTCCAGCACCTGGACGTCGTCGTCGTCCATCGGCCGGGGGGCGGCCCAGCCGACCGTCCACGAGCCGAGCAGCCGCCCGCCGGCCCGCAGCGGCAGCGCCGCCCAGGCGCGCACGCCGGGGAGGGGGGCCGCCGTCCCGGTGCCGACCGCGTCGGCCGTCAGCACCCGGCGGCCGGTGGCGGCGACCGCCATCGGCAGCGGGGACCCGGCCGGCAGGACGCCGGTGTGCAGGCCGGTGTCGCCGTCCTGGGCCAGCCGCAGGTCCCCGCTGCCGGGCACCAGCAGGGCCACCGCCGCGGTGTCGGCGTGCAGCGCCTCGCGGCCGTGGGCGAACAGCAGCTCCAGCAGCTCCGGGACGCTCTCGGCGGCGGCCAGCGCGGAGACCGTGGTCGCCAGGCCGGCCAGGGCGCGGGCGGTCCGCTGCTCCCGCTCGACGCTGGCCCGCAGGTCCAGGTTGGCCTGCTCCAGCTCGCGGGTGCGGGCGTAGAGGTCGGACTCCACCTGCTCGACCCGGTCCTGCCCCCGGGCGGCCTCCTGCTGGGCCTCGTCGCGGGCCGTGACGTAGTCGGTGACGTCGTCCGAGCGGTGCAGCAGCAGCACGACCCGGCCCTCGGCGTCGGTGATCGGCACGTTGCGCGGCGCCCAGAAGCGCTCCTCGTAGGTGCCGTCGGGCATCGGGATGTCGTACTTCTGGATGGGCATCGTGACCGGCCGGCCGGTGTCCCGGGCCAGGGCCAGGGAGGCGCCCAGGTTGGCGATCCCGTCGGCGGCCGGGTCGTCGGGGTTGGGCGGGAAGACGTCGAACAGGTGCCGCCCGACCGTGTCGGCGAGGGTGGTCGCCGTGGCGGTCAGCCGCGCCTCGTTGGCCGAGACGATGACCAGGTCCGGGGTGAGCAGCAGGAACGGGGCCGGAGCGGCGTGGAAGACCCGCGCCCAGTCCGGCACGGGGAGCCCGGTGCCCCCGTCGTCCGACGGGTCCTGCTCGACCACGGTGTCGCCTGCCGTCCTGTTCGTCCTGTTCGTCCGGTGCGCCGCGGTCGCGGCGCTCTGCAGTGGTACCCGGCGGGTGCGCTCGGGGCAACGTGGCCGCCGACACCGACCCGCCCGGCGGTGGGCCGGGGCCCCTCAGCCGACCGTGCGGGGGTCGAACCCGAAGGGCAGCTCGAGCCGGTGGGCGGCCAGCAGCTCCCGGTCGGCGAGCAGCTCACGGGTCGCGCCGTCGGCGACGACGACCCCGCCGTCCAGCACGACCGAGCGCGGGCACAGCTGCAGGGCGTAGGGCAGGTCGTGGGTGACCATCAGCAGCGTCACCGGCAGCTGCTCCAGGACCTCGGCCAGCTCGCGGCGCCCGGCCGGGTCGAGGTTGCTGCTGGGCTCGTCGAGCACGAGCACCTCCGGCTGCATCGACAGCACGGTGGCCACCGCGACCCGGCGGCGCTGGCCGAACGACAGGTGGTGCGGCGGCCGGGTGTGCGCGTCGGCCATGTCGACGGCGGCGAGCGCGTCGGCGACCCGGCGGGCCACCTCGGGCTCGGGCAGGCCCAGGTTGCGGGGGCCGAAGGCGACGTCCTCGCCGACGGTGGGCATGAACAGCTGGTCGTCGGGGTCCTGGAACACGATGCCCACCCGGCGGCGGACCTCCTGCAGGGTGCGGTCCTCGACCGGCAGGCCGGCGACCTCCACCCGGCCGCGCCCGCCGCGCAGGATGCCGTTGAGGTGCATCACCAGCGTGGTCTTGCCCGCCCCGTTGGGCCCCAGCAGCGCCACCCGCTCACCGGGCTCCAGCCGCAGGTCGACGCCGAACAGCGCCTGGTGGCCGTCGGGGTAGGCGAACGCCAGGTCGTCGACGAGCAGCGACGGCGGGGGAGGGCTCACCCCAGCAGTGAACCCGCCGCCAGGACCGCGCCCGCAGCCAGGGGGAGGCTCAGCGCGGCCGCCCAGGACCGGCCGCCGACCACCGCGACCGGTCCGGTGGGCAGCCGGCCGGTGTAGCCGCGGGACAGCATCGCCAGGTGCACCCGCTCGCCGCGCTCGTAGGACCGGATGAACAGCGACCCGGCGGCCGGACCGAGCACCTTGAGCGCACCGACCCGACGGGCCCGGAAGCCCCGGGACTCCCGGGCGACCTTCATCCGGGCCAGCTCGCCGCCGACGACGTCGGCGTACCGGATCATGAAGGTGAGGATCTGCACCAGCACCGAGGGCAGCCGCAGCCGGTCCAGCCCGCGCAGCAGGGCCCGGGGGTCGGTGGTGGCGGCGAGCAGGGTCGCGGCCAGCACCGACAGCGTGGCCTTGGCCAGGATGCTGCCCCCGGCGGCCAGCCCGTTCTCCGACAGCGACAGGCCCAGCACCTCCACGCGCGGTCCGCGGGAGACGAAGGGCAGCAGGGCGGCGAAGAGGACGAAGGGCACCTCGACGACCAGCCCCCGCACGATCCGGCCGGGCCGGATCCGGGCGAGGGCGGCGACGCCGAGCAGCAGGAGCAGGAACCCCACGTAGGCCGCCGGCGCCCAGCCGGCGTGCACCGGCGTCAGCACCACCACGAGGGCGAAGGCCAGGACGGCGACGAGCTTGGTGTGCGGCTCCAGGCGGTGGACCGGGCTGTGCCCGGGGACGTACATCGCCGAGATGCCACCGCCGCCCGTGCCGTGCCCGGCCCCCACCTCAGTGCGTCCCGGTGGTGGTGTCGGCGGGCTCTGCCGTCGACCGACGCCGGAGCACGAGGGTGAGACCGCCGGCCAGCACCAGCACCATGAGCACACCGGTCACCCCGGCCAGGCCGCCGGACAGCCGCTCGTCGTCCACGCCGGAGGCCTGGTAGTCGGCCAGCGGGGAGCCGGCGGCGGCGCTGTCGCGCGCGGTGTCGCCGAAGCCCTGCTCCTCGGCGGTCGCCTCGAGCCCGTCGGGGGAGGAACTGGCGTAGTACGAGCCGACCCCGGCGATCAGCAGGGCGAGGACCACCCCGATCAGCACGAACGTGCGGGTGCGGGTCATCGGGCGTCGACCGGAGCGCTGGTGGGCGCGCTGACCGGGGCCACGGTGTTCGGGGCGACCGGACGGCCCGCGGACTCGGGTCGGGGCGCGAGCGCCGTGGCCCGCTGCAGGTGGCGGGCGCCGCGGACCAGGTCCGGGCGCACGGCGAGCACCGCACCGAGGACGGCCACGCTGATGGCGGCCTCGCCGAGACCGATGAGCAGGTGCACCCCGCCCATCGCGGCGGCGACCGAGGCCACCGACACGTCGGCGACGCCGCCGAGGCCGAACAGGCCGACGAAGACCAGCGCGGCGGCCGGCACGGAGAGGAAGGCGCCGACGCCGGCGGCGGCCAGCAGCCCGGTCCGGGTGGCCGGGAGCAGCGCACGCAGCAGCCGGAACGCGCCGTAGCCGACCCCGACGGCGACCAGGCCCATGAGGCCCACGTTGGTGCCCAGCGCGGTCAGCCCGCCGTCGGCGAAGACCAGCGCCTGGACCATCAGGACGACGGTCATGCACAGCGCCGCCGTCCACGGGCCGACCAGGACCGCGGTCAGCGCCCCGCCGATCAGGTGGCCGCTGGTGCCGTAGGCGACCGGGAAGTTCATCATCTGGACCGCGAAGACGAAGGCGGCGGTGAGGCCGGCCATCGGGGCGGTGCGCTCGTCGAGCTCACGGCGGGCGCCGCGCAGCGCGAGGGCCACGCCGGCGGCGGCGACGGCCGCGGTGCCGGCGGTGGTGGCGGCGTCGAGGTAGCCATCGGGGACGTGCACGCGGGACCTCCGGACCTGGGTGGCTGCAGGAGCTGGGCCCGCAACGCTCGGGGCGACCTTATTGCACAGCATTGGCAACTGCACATGCCTGGCAAGAAGGCCCGGTGAACGGGCGGTGACGTGACCCGGCCCACGACGGGCCGTGCGCACGGGGGTGTGAGGGGCGTCGGCAACACGACTGGAACACACGAGACCGACACGCGACCGCGAGTTCACGGTCGCGAAACACGTCGACGCCGTCCCCGGAAACACGGTGTCGGCACCGTCTTCCTGGAACCGCCCCCCGGGGCGGCGTTCGTCCCCCGAGGTCCCTCGGGTCCCCGCTTGCGGCCCCTGGCCGACGACACCCTCAGGAGGTTGCCGTGGTCAACACCGGCGACACCGCCTGGATCCTCACCAGCGCCGCGCTCGTGCTGCTGATGACCCCAGGCCTCGCGCTCTTCTACGGCGGCATGGTCCGCGCGAAGAGCGTGCTGAACATGATGATGATGAGCTTCGGGGCGCTGGCGCTCATCAGCGTGCTCTGGGTGCTCTACGGCTACTCGTTCGCCTTCGGCGACGACGCCGGCCTCGGGCTGATCGGTGACCCGAACCAGTACCTCGGCCTCAAGGGCCTGATGGAGGACACCACCAGCGAGGCCGGCGGCCTGCCGGCCATGGCCTTCGTCGGCTTCCAGGCCGTCTTCGCCGTGATCACCGTCGCGCTGATCTCCGGCGCCATCGCCGACCGGGCCAAGTTCAGCGCCTGGATGGTCTTCACCGGCATCTGGGCCTCGGTCGTCTACTTCCCGGTCGCCCACTGGGTCTTCGACTTCGACAACGACGACACCGGTCACGTCGGCGGCTGGATCGCCAACGACCTCGGCGCCCTGGACTTCGCCGGTGGCACCGCGGTGCACATCAACGCCGGTGCCGCGGGCCTCGCGCTCGCCCTGGTGCTCGGCAAGCGCCGTGGCTTCGGCCGCGACCCGATGCGCCCGCACAACCTGCCGCTGGTGATGCTCGGCGCCGGGCTGCTGTGGTTCGGCTGGTTCGGCTTCAACGCCGGCTCCGCCCTGGCCGCGAACAACACCGCCGCCGTCGCCTGGGTCAACACGCTGGTCGCCACCGGTGCCGCCGTGCTGGCCTGGCTGCTGGTGGAGAAGATCCGCGACGGCCACTCCACCTCCCTGGGCGGCGCCTCCGGCGTCGTCGCCGGCCTGGTGGCCATCACCCCGGCCTGTGCCGCGGTCTCGCCGATCGGCGCCATCGTCATCGGGCTGATCGCCGGTGCGCTCTGCGCCCTGGCCGTCGGGCTGAAGTTCAAGCTGGGCTACGACGACTCGCTCGACGTCGTCGGCGTCCACCTCGTCGGTGGCCTGGTCGGCACCATCCTGATCGGCTTCCTGGCCACCACGGACGCGCCGGCCGGTGCCGAGAGCGTCTTCTACGGCGGCAGCTTCGACCAGCTGTGGAAGCAGCTGATCGGGGCGGTGGCCGTGCTCGCCTACTCCTTCGTCCTGACCTACGTCATCGGCTTCGCCATCCAGAAGACGATGGGCTTCCGCCTCTCCGAGGAGGACGAGGTCACCGGCATCGACACCGTCGAGCATGCTGAGAGCGCCTACGACTTCGTCTCCCTCGGGGGCGGCAGTGGTTCGGCGACCCTGACCGGCCAGGCGCGTGCCGAGGCCCGCAACACCGAAGGAGCGACCCGCGCATGAAGCTGATCACCGCGATCGTCAAGCCGTTCAAGCTCGACGACGTCAAGAACGCCCTGGAGCTGATCGGCATCGCCGGTCTCACCGTGAGCGAGGTCCAGGGCTTCGGCCGCCAGCGCGGCCACACCGAGGTCTACCGCGGTGCGGAGTACCAGGTGGACTTCGTCCCCAAGGTCCGCATCGAGGTCGTCGTCAGCGAGACAGACGCCGCACGCGTCGTCGACGCGGTCGTCGAGTCCGCCTCCACCGGCCAGATCGGTGACGGCAAGGTGTGGGTCACGACGATCGACGAGATCGTCCGGGTCCGCACCGGTGAGCGCGGCGCCGACGCCCTCTGAGGCGCAGCGCCGTGACGCCCCGCGCGCTCGAGCGCGCGCGGTGACCTGACGTCGGCCGGGGTGGTGGGGGAGACCCGCCGCCCCGGCCGACGCCGTTCCGCCGTCGGACTCCCGGAAGGTGCCCGTGCTCGACACCGCAGCCCTGCCCGCCCTGCCCCGCGTCGAGCGGGTCCGGGTGGTCGACGACTGGCTCGCCGGCCTGCTGGCCGAGGCCCTCGCCGGCACCCCGCGCCCCGACCGACGGCGCGGCGGCCCGTCGGGCGAGCCGGCCTCGACCGGCGTCGCCCTGGTGGCCGTGGGCAGCCTCGGCCGCCGGGAGCTGCCGCCGCACGGCGACCTGGACCTGGTGCTGGTGCACGACGGTCGGCCCGAGGTCGCCGCGCTCGCCGACGCGCTCTGGTACCCCGTCTGGGACGCCGGGCTGCGCCTGGACCACTCGGTGCGGACCGTGTCCGAGGCGGTCTCGGTGGCCGCCGAGGACGTCAAGGCCGGGCTCGGTCTGCTCGACGCCCGGCACCTGGCCGGCGACCCGGCGGTCACCGCGGGGCTGCGCACCGCCACCCTCGCGTCCTGGCGGCAGCACGCCGGCCGGCTGCTGCCCCAGCTGCGCGACCTCCGCCGGGCCCGCGGCCGACAGGTCGGCGAGCTGGGCTTCCTGCTCGAGCCGGACCTCAAGGAGGCCTACGGCGGGCTCCGCGAGGGGCAGGTGCTGCGGGCGCTGGCCGCCGCCCAGCTGGCCGACGAGGCGCCGGCCGACGCGGGGGAGGCCTACGCGTTCCTGCTCGACGTCCGCGACGCCCTGCGCGCGAGCACCGGCCGGGCCAACGACGCGCTGGTGCGCCAGGAGCAGGCGCCGGTGGCCCGCGCGCTGGGCCTGGTCACCGACGGCGTCCCCGACGACGACCTGCTGCTGCGCCGGGTCAGCCTGGCCGGACGGCGGCTGGCCTTCGTCGCCGACGAGACCTGGCGCCGGGTCGACACCGCCCTGGTGCGCCGCCCCCGCGCCCGCTACCGCCGGGTGCGCCGCGAGCCGCTGGCCGAGGGGCTGGTCCGCCAGGGCGACGAGGTCGTGCTGGCCCGCGACGCCCGGCCGGCGGCCGACCCCGGCCTGGTCCTGCGCGGCGCCGCCGCCGCGGCCCGGGCGGACCTGCTGCTGTCGCCGTACACGCTCAAGGTGCTGGCCGTGCACGCCCCGCCGCTGCCCGAGCCCTGGCCGCCGGAGGTGCGCTGGTCGTTCCTGCGCCTGCTGGCCAGCGGGCGCAGCGCCGTCCCGGTGCTGGAGCAGCTGGACCAGGAGGGGCTGCTGGTCCGGATGCTGCCGGAGTGGGACCGGGTGCGGTCGCTGCCGCAGCGCCACCCCTGGCACCGGTTCACCGTCGACCGCCACCTCGTCGAGGCCGCCGCCGCGGCCTCCGAGCTCACCCGGGACGTCGACCGGCCCGACCTGCTGCTGGTCGGCGCGCTGCTGCACGACATCGGCAAGGGCTGGCCCGGCGACCACACCGACGTCGGCATGGTCGTCGTCGCCGAGATGGCCGCCCGGATGGGGTTCAGCCCCGCCGACGTCGCGACGCTGGCGGCGATGGTCGAGCACCACCTGCTGCTGCCCGACGTCGCCACCCGCCGCGACCTCGACGACCCCAAGACCGTCGACCGGGTGGTGGAGGCGATCGGGTCCGACCCGGCGCTGCTGCAGCTGCTGCACGCCCTGGCCCAGGCCGACGGGGCGGCGACCAGCACGTCGGCCTGGTCACCGTGGAAGGCGCACCTGGTCGCCGCGCTCGTCGCCCGGGTCGCGGCCCGGCTGGGCAGCGCCCCGGCGCCCGAGCCGGTCCTGGAGCCCACCGCGCCGCAGGTGACCGCGCCCGCGCCGGAGCTGGAAGGCCACACCGAGCCGGTGACGGTCGGCGTCGAGGACGTCCTCGACGGCCAGCAGGTCACCATCGGCGCCCCCGACCGGCCGGGGCTGTTCAGCCTCTGCGCCGGCGTGCTGGCGCTCAACCAGCTCGACGTGCGGGCGGCCCGGGTCAGCGTCGCAGAGGGCCACGGCACGCTGGTCTTCGCCGTGCGGCCGCGCTTCGGGCGGGCACCGGTGCCGGAGATCCTCGCCGACGGCGTGCGCGCGGCGCTGGAGGGCACCCTGCCGCTGGCCGAGCGGCTGCGCCAGCGCGAGCGCGACTACAGCCAGGACGCCGCAGGTGGCCGCCCGCCGCGGATCTCCTGGTTCGACGCCGAGGCGACCGGCGTCACCGGGCTGGTCGAGGTGCGCGCCACCGACCGTGCCGGGCTGCTGCACCGGCTCACCGCCGCCCTGGCCGAGGCCGGCCTGGACGTCACCTCCGCCACGGTCGAGACCCTCGGCGGGGACGCCGTCGACGCCTTCTACGTCAGCGACCCGGCCGGGACGGCGATCGACCCCACGCAGCGCCGGCACGCCGAGCGGGCACTGGTGGCCGCCGCCGGTGGGGACGCCCCGGACCCGGCCGGCCGGTAGCAGGACCCCCGGCCCGCGGGCGGGCGCGACACGCGGGCCGGGGGTTGGCGCGTCCTGTCGTACCCCCGTGGCACGTTGCAGGGGCCGGACGACGACCGGCGCCGAGACGAGAGGGGACGCCATGAGCGACCTGCAGACCCTGCCCTGCCCGACCTGCGGCGAGGACACCGACTTCGAGCAGCCCACCTGCGTCGACGGACACACCGCCGACGGCAGCGCCTGCCCCGACTGGGCCTGCACCGACTGCGGCACCGCGCTGGTCATCGGGTGGTCGGCCACCCCGCGCACCGAGATCGGTCACCGCGCCGCCTGAGGCAGGACCCTCCGCCCCGGCCGGGGGCTCGTGCCGAGCTCGCGCGGCACGAGGAGGACGGGGGCGTCCTCGCGGCGGGCCCCTGCACCGGGGCCGCGACCGGCTGCCCCGGTCGGGGAGCCGCGGGCGGCTGCGCCGGTCCGGAGGCCATTACCCTGGACTCAGGTGGCGTGACGGCCCCGGGGTGGCCCCGGGAGCCCGAGCCGGTCCGCCGGCCCCACGGGGCCGCAGCCGGCTGCACGCCCGAGTGCTGTGAGGACGTGCTGTGTTCGAGACCCTCTCCGACCGTCTGGACAAGGTCTTCACCGGTCTGCGCGGCAAGGGCCGGCTCTCCGACGAGGACATCGACGCCACCGCGCGCGAGATCCGGATCGCCCTGCTCGAGGCCGACGTCGCGCTGCCCGTCGTCCGCTCGTTCATCGCCTCGGTCAAGGAGCGCGCCCGCGGTGCGGAGGTCTCCGGCGCGCTGAACCCGGCGCAGCAGATGATCAAGATCGTCAACGAGGAGCTCGTCGACATCCTGGGCGGGGAGACCCGCCGCATCCGCTACGCCAAGCAGTCGCCGACGGTGATCATGCTGGCCGGCCTGCAGGGTGCCGGCAAGACCACGCTGGCCGGCAAGCTCGGCCGCTGGCTCAAGGCGCAGGGGCACACCCCGCTGCTGGTGGCGTGTGACCTGCAGCGGCCCAACGCGGTGCAGCAGCTGTCCGTGGTCGCCGGCCAGGCCGGCGTCGACGTCTTCGCCCCGGCGCCGGGCAACGGCGTGGGCGACCCGATCGCCGTGGCGCGGGACTCTATCGAGCACGCCCGGCGTACCCTGCACGACGTCGTCGTCGTCGACACCGCCGGCCGGCTGGGCATCGACGCCGAGCTGATGGCCCAGGCCGCCGGCATCCGGGACGCGGTCTCACCCGACGAGACGCTGTTCGTCGTCGACGCGATGATCGGCCAGGACGCCGTGAACACGGCGCTGGCCTTCCAGGACGGCGTCGGCTTCTCCGGTGTCGTGCTGACCAAGCTCGACGGCGACGCCCGCGGTGGCGCCGCGCTGTCGGTCCGCCACGTCACCGGCCAGCCGATCATGTTCGCCTCGACCGGCGAGAAGCTGGCCGACTTCGACGTCTTCCACCCCGAGCGGATGGCCTCGCGCATCCTCGGCATGGGCGACGTGCTGACCCTCATCGAGCAGGCCGAGCAGGCCTTCGACGCCGACCAGGCCGAGAAGATGGCCGGCAAGCTGGCCAGCCGTGAGGGCTTCACCCTCGAGGACTTCCTCGAGCAGATGCTGGCCATCCGCAAGATGGGCCCGATCGCGAACCTGCTCGGCATGCTGCCCGGCGCCGGGCAGATGAAGGAGCAGCTCAAGCAGGTCGACGACCGCGACCTGGACCGCACCGCGGCGATCATCCGGTCGATGACCCCGGCCGAGCGGGTCACCCCGAAGATCATCAACGCCTCGCGGCGGGTGCGCATCGCCAACGGCTCCGGCGTCAGCGTCACCGACGTCAACCAGCTGCTGGAGCGCTTCGGCCAGGCCCAGAAGATGATGGGCCAGATGGCCGGCAGCATGGGCATGCCCGGCATGGGCCCGATGTCGAAGAAGGCCCGCGGCCGTCAGCAGCAGGCCGCCGCCTCCCGCGGCAAGGGCAAGAAGGGCAAGGGCGGCGCCAAGAAGGCCCCGGCCCGCCGCGCCATCGGTGCCCCCGGCGCCATGGGCGGCGCCGGCTTCCCCGGGCAGCTCCCCGGCGGGATGCCCGGTGGCCTGCCGGGCCTGCCCCCGGGCCAGGCGCTGCCGGACCTGAGCAAGCTGGACTTCAGCCAGTTCAAGGACCAGGGCCGCTGAGTCGGTGACCGCCCCCGCGCTGCACCAGGCTCCCGCACTGCACCTGGCCGGCGTCGTCCTCCCCGAGGGCGAGCACCGCGACCTCTGGGTCACCGGCGGGCGGTTCACCTTCGAGCGCGTGCCGGGTGCGGAGACGGTCAGCCGGGGCGGCTACCTGCTGCCCGGCCTGGTCGACGCGCACTGCCACGTGGGCATCGCGCTCGGCGGTGCCCACGTGACCGACCTGGCCGGGCTGCGCGAGCAGGCGCTGGTCGAGCGGGCCGCCGGGGTGCTCGCGCTGCGCGACTGCGGGTCGCCGGTCGACACCCGGGCCCTCGACGACCTCGACGACCTGCCGCGGATCGTGCGGGCCGGCCGGCACCTGGCCGCCACCCGCCGGTACATCCCCGAGCTCGCGCTCGAGCTCGAGCCGGCCGACCTGGTCGAGCAGGTGCGCGTGCAGGCCCGGGCCGGCGACGGCTGGGTCAAGCTGGTGGGGGACTGGATCGACCGCGGCATCGGCGACCTGGCCCCCGAGTGGCCCGACGACGTGGTGGCCGCAGCGGTCGCCGCCGCGCACGAGGAGGGTGCCCGGGTCACCGCGCACACCTTCGGCACCGACGCCCTGCCCGCGCTCATCGCCGCCGGCATCGACTGCATCGAGCACGGCACCGGGCTGACCGAGGAGCTGGTGGGGGAGATGGCGGCGCGCGGCACCGCCGTCGTCCCGACGTTGGTCAACGTGGAGAACTTCCCCGGCTTCGCCGCGGCGGGGGAGCGCAAGTTCCCGGCGTACGCCTCCACGATGCGGCGGCTCCACGCCGGGTCGGGTGCGGTGGTGCGGGCCGCGTACGAGGCCGGGGTCCCGGTCTTCGCCGGCACCGACGCCGGCGGCGGCATCGAGCACGGCGTCATCGCCACCGAGATCCGGGCGCTGCACACCGCCGGGCTGCCCGCCGAGGCCGCGCTGGCCGCCGGGTCGTGGGCCGCGCGGGAGTGGCTGGGCCTGCCCGGCATCGTCGAGGGGGCGCCGGCCGACCTCGTCGTCTACGAGGCCGACCCGCGGCGGGACCTGGACACGCTGGCCCGGCCGCAGCGGACGGTGCTGCGCGGCGTCGTCGTCGCCTGAGCCCGTCGTGGGCGGGCGTGCCCGTCGCGGACGGGCGTCCCTGTCGCGGACGGCCGGGCGCTGGTTGACTGCTGCGATGGTGTCGCCACTGCCCGAGCCGGAGCCCCTGATCGACCCGACCACGCCCATCCCGGACGACCCGGGTGAGCTGCTGCCCGACGCACCGGAGCCGCTGCCCCCGGCACCGGTCGAGCCGACGCCCGGCGACCCGGGCGGTGACCCCGGCGGCGTGCCCGAACCGGCCTGAGCGCGGCGTCCCCGGGCGGCCCGGCAAACCCGTGGACGCACGTCCCGGGCCGCCTGGGAGACTCCACCCGTGCTCCTTCGGATGTCCTCCCTGTTCCTGCGCACCCTGCGCGACGACCCGGCCGACGCCGAGGTCCCCAGCCACCGCCTGCTCGCCCGCGGCGGCTACATCCGGCGTGCCGCGCCGGGGGGCTTCACCTGGCTGCCGCTGGGCTGGCGGGTGTTCCGGAACGTCGAGCGCATCGTCCGCGAGGAGATGGACGCGATGGGCGCGCAGGAGGTGCACTTCCCCGCGCTGCTGCCGCGTGAGCCCTACGAGGCGACCGGCCGCTGGACCGAGTACGGCGACAACCTCTTCCGCCTCAAGGACCGCCGGGGCAACGACTTCCTGCTCGGCCCCACGCACGAGGAGATGTTCACGCTCCTGGTGAAGGACCTCTACGGCTCCTACAAGGACCTGCCGGTCTCGCTCTACCAGATCCAGACCAAGTACCGGGACGAGGCGCGGCCCCGCGCCGGGCTGTTCCGCGGCCGCGAGTTCACCATGAAGGACAGCTACTCCTTCGACGTGGACGACGCCGGCCTGGACGCCTCCTACGCCGCGCACCGCGCCGCCTACATCCGGATCTTCGACCGGCTCGGGCTGGAGTACGTGATCGTCTCGGCGATGTCCGGTGCGATGGGCGGGTCCAGGAGCGAGGAGTTCCTGCACCCGACGTCGATCGGCGAGGACACCTTCGTCCGCTCGGCCGGCGGGTACGCGGCCAACGTCGAGGCCGTGCGCACCGTCGTCCCGGAGTCGATCCCGTTCGACGGGCTGCCCGCGGCCCACGTCGAGGACACCCCCGACACCCCGACCATCGCCTCGCTGGTCGCGGTGGCGAACGAGCGGTTCCCCGACGCCGGGTACACCGCCGCGCACACGCTGAAGAACGTCGTGGTCACCCTCGTGCACCCCGACGGCACGCGGGAGCCGCTGGTCATCGGCCTGCCCGGTGACCGCGAGGTCGACGCCAAGCGGCTCGAGGCCCAGGTCGCCCCGGCCGAGATCGACGTCTTCACCGACTTCGCCGCGCACCCCGCGCTGGTCAAGGGCTACATCGGGCCGCAGGTGCTCGGCGCCGACAGCGACTCGGGCATCCGCTACCTGGTCGACCCCCGCGTCGTCCCCGGCTCCCGCTGGATCACCGGCGCCAACGAGCCCGGCACGCACGTCTTCGACCTCGTCGCCGGCCGGGACTTCACCTGGGACGGCGTGATCGAGGCCGCCGAGGTGCTCGCCGGCGACCCCGCCCCGGACGGCTCCGGTCCGCTGGAGCTGGCCCGTGGCGTGGAGATGGGCCACATCTTCCAGCTCGGCCGCAAGTACGCCGAGGCGCTGGACCTGAAGGTCCTCGACGAGAACGGCAAGCTGGTCACCGTCACCATGGGCTCCTACGGCGTCGGCGTCTCCCGGGCCGTGGCCGCCATCGCCGAGTCGATGCACGACGAGCTGGGCCTGGTCTGGCCGCGGTCGATCGCCCCAGCCGACGTGCACCTGGTCGCCACCGGCAAGGACGCCGCCGTCCTCGAGTTCGCCGAGACCCTGGCCGCCGACCTGGTCGCCGCCGGGCTGACCGTGCTCCTCGACGACCGGCCCAAGGTCAGCCCCGGGGTGAAGTTCAAGGACGCCGAGCTGCTGGGCATGCCGACGATCGTCACGGTGGGCCGCGGCCTGGCCGAGGGCGTCATCGAGGTCCGCGACCGGGCCACCGGTGAGCGGTCGGAGGTGCCGGTCGCCGAGGCCGCCACCGCCGTCCTCGCCGCCGTCCGTGGCTGACCGGTCGCTCGCCGGGCAGCTGCGGCGGACCGCCGAGACGGTCGAGGCGAACCTGGGCCACGGTGACCACGTGGCCGCGCCCCGCCCGATCGACCACACCGCCGCCTTCCGCACCCGGAGGGCGGCGGTGGCCGCGGGCGAGGAGCTCACCGCCGCCGGGTACCGCGTCGACGGGCTGTACCGCCGGCTGGCCACCGTGTGGCTGGAGTTCAGCGCGATGACCGCGGTCGACCACGCCACGGCCGCTGCGTTCACCCGCGAGGTCGTCGCGATCATCGGCCGGCACGGTGGCCGCTACGACGGCTGGGGTGGGTTCCTGGTCGCGCCCGAGGACACCAGCTCCACCTCGTAGCCGTCGGCGTCCTCGAGGTACGCGGCCCGGTGGTCGGGCCCGCCGGCGAACGGGTGCCGGTCGGGGAAGAGCAGGCTCCATCCGAACGCAGGAGCGTCGGCGACCAGGCCGTCGAGGTCGCCGTCGCACCAGAACGCCAGGTGGTTCAGCCCGGGGGAGCGGCGGTCGTGCCGCCCGCCGGTCAGCGCCGGGGACTGCTCGAGGACGACATAGGTGCCGCCACTGCGCCAGGAGCGGCCGTGCTCCCAGGACTGGAACGGCTCGGCGCCCAGCCGGGTGAGCAGCCAGCCCCAGGAGCGCTCCGCGCGGGCCAGGTCCGGGACCCACAGCTCGACGTGGTGCAGGAACCCGCCGCGTCCCGACGCCCGCCAGCCCGCGCCGGGCACCTCCAGGGGGTCCGCTCCGGCATCGGGTGTCGGCGAGGTCGTCACGTCTGGCATCATGGTCGGTCGAACACGGTGGTGGCGGCCCTCTCACCGTTCCCGCCCGTGTCCATCGCCCTGCCCCGGACGTATCCCCACGCGTCCGTAGGGCGGGCAACCACACACGCTCGAAAGGCACACCACACTCGTGGCCACCAAGATCAAGCTCATGCGCCTGGGCAAGATGCGCGCGCCGTACTACCGCATCGTCGTCGCCGACGCCCGCACCAAGCGTGACGGTCGTTCGATCGAGACGATCGGCAAGTACCACCCGAAGGAGGACCCGTCCTTCATCGAGGTCGACGGCGAGCGCGCCGCCTACTGGCTGGGTGTCGGCGCCCAGCCGACCGAGGCCGTGCGGGCCATCCTCCGGGTGACCGGCGACTGGCAGAAGTTCAAGGGCGAGCCGGCTCCGGCCCCCATGCGCGTCGCGGCCCCCAAGGCCGACAAGAAGGCCATCTACGAGGAGGCCGCCCGCGCCGCCATGGGTGAGCCGGCCGCCGACGCCACCACCCCGAAGAAGAAGGCCGCTCCCAAGGCCGACGCCGCCCCGGCTGCTGACGCCGCCCCGGCCGCCGAGGCCCCGGCTGCTGCCGCTGAGCCGGCTGCGGCCGAGCCGGCTGCCGCCGCCGAGACGCCCGCCGAGTAAGACGTGCTGGAAGAGGCGCTCGAGCACCTGGTCAAGGGCATCGTCGACAACCCCGACGACGTCGTGGTCGACCTGGTCAACGGCCGGCGCGGCAAGACCCTCGAGGTCCGGGTCCACCCCGAGGACCTCGGCAAGGTCATCGGCCGCGGCGGGCGCACCGCCAAGGCGCTGCGCCAGGTCATGACCGGTGTCGGTGGACGCGGCCTGCGGGTCGACGTCGTCGACACCGACGGGCGCTGAGCACTCCCGGCGCCCCTGGCGCCACCCCGCAGAACACCGACACCGTGGTGGTCGGCCGCATCGGCCGGCCCCACGGTGTCCGTGGTCAGGTGACCGTCGAGGTGCGCACCGACGACCCCGACCTGCGCTTCGCCCCCGGGACGGCGCTGCTCACCGACCCCGTCGCGCGCGGTCCGCTCACCGTCGAGGCCGCCCGCTGGCACAGCGGCACGCTGCTGCTGACGCTGGCCCTGCCCGACGGCACGGTCGTGTCCGACCGCGAGGCCGCCGACGCGCTGCGCAACACCCAGCTGCTGGTCCCCGTCGCGGAGCTGCCGCCGCTGGAGGACCCGGACTCCTTCTACGACCACCAGCTCGTGGGGCTGGCCGCCGTGCTGCCCGACGGCTCGCCGATCGGCGAGGTCACCGGTGTGCGCCACGAGGGCACCGAGCTGCTGGTGCTGGCCCGCACCGGCGGCGGCGAGCTGCTGGTGCCCTTCGTCAGCGCCATCGTCCCCACCGTGGACCTGGCGGCGGGGCGGTTGGTCGTCGACCCGCCCGAGGGGCTCCTGGACCTGTGAGTGCCGGACCCGCGGCGCCCTTCCGCGTCGACGTCCTGACGATCTTCCCCGAGTACCTCGCCCCGCTGGGCCAGTCGCTGCTGGGCAAGGCCGCCCAGCGCGGGCTGGTCGCCGTCGGTGTGCACGACCTGCGGCAGTGGACCGACGACGTGCACCGCTCCGTCGACGACTCCCCGTACGGCGGCGGTCCCGGGATGGTCATGCGCCCCGAGCCGTGGGGCCGGGCGCTGGAGGCGGTGCGCCCACCCGGCACCCGCCTCGTCGTCCCCACCCCGGCCGGCCGGCCGTTCACCCAGGCCGTGGCGGCGCAGTGGGCGACCGAGCCCGGGCTGGTCTTCGCCTGCGGCCGCTACGAGGGGATCGACCAGCGGGTCGCGGACTGGGCCGCTGGCTCCGGCCCGGTCTCGGAGGTCTCGATCGGTGACTACGTGCTGGCCGGTGGCGAGTCCGCGGTGCTGGTGATGGTCGAGGCGGTCACCCGGCTGATCCCCGGCGTCGTCGGCAACGCCGACTCCGTGGAGTTCGACTCGCACGCCGACGGCCTGCTCGAGGGCCCGTCCTACACGCGCCCCGCCACCTGGCAGGGACTGGAGGTCCCGCCGGTGCTGCTGTCCGGCGACCACGCCGCGATCGCCCGGTGGCGGCGCGGGCAGTCGCTGCGCCGTACCGCCGACCGCCGTCCCGACCTGCTGGCCGCGCTGCCCGAGGGCGCACTGGGCGCCGCCGACCGCGCCGCCCTCGACGCCGACCCGCCGGGCCGGGCGTGACCGCTGCGCCCTGGGTCCGCCCGGCCAGCCGCGTGCTGGTGATCGACCCGCAGCAGCGGGTGCTGCTGCTGGGCTCCCGCGGACCCGCCGCGCAGCCCGGTCAGCCGGTCCGGTTCTGGTACACCCCCGGTGGCGGCGTCGAGGACGGCGAGGACCTGCGCACCGCCGCCGTCCGCGAGCTGGCCGAGGAGCTGGGCCTGGTCGTCGACCCGGCCGCGCTCGAGGGCCCGGTCTGGCTGCGCCGGCACGTGTGGCCGTGGGGCGGGACCGTGGTCGACTCCCGGGAGACCTACTTCGCGCTGCGGGACGTCGTCCACACCGTCGACCCGAGCGGGCGCACCGCCGAGGAGCTGGCCGACGACCAGCCGCACCGCTGGTGGTCGGTCGCCGAGCTCGCCGCCAGCACGGAGTCCTTCGCGCCGCGGACCCTGGCCGGGTCGCTGGGCGAGGTGCTCGAGGGCCCGTGGGCAGGGCCGCCACGCATCGTCGACTGAAGATGTGGCACAGTAGAGAGCTGCTGCAGGCCGCCGGTTCGCCCCGGTGGTGGCTCCGCCCCCGTAGCGGGCGGTGGAGCGCAGCCACCCGGTACTGAGGCACCGGGACACCGCTGCCCGTACCACGACGACTTTCCGCTAGAACTGAGGACTGCTGCGATGAACACCCTGGACGCCCTCGACTCCGTGTCGCTGCGCGACGACATCCCCACCTTCCGGCCCGGCGACACCGTGAAGGTGCACGTGCGTGTCATCGAGGGCACCCGCTCCCGTGTGCAGGTCTTCCAGGGCGTGATCATCCGGCGTCAGGGTGGCGGCATCCGCGAGACCTTCACCGTCCGCAAGGTCAGCTTCGGTGTCGGCGTGGAGCGCACCTTCCCGGTGCACACCCCGGTGCTGGAGAAGATCGAGGTCCTGACCCGCGGTGACGTCCGCCGGGCCAAGCTGTACTACCTCCGCGAGCTGCGCGGCAAGAAGGCCAAGATCAAGGAGAAGCGCGAGATCGTCTCCCGCTGACCCACTGCACGTCCCGACCGGCCCGGCTGCGCTCCGCAGCCGGGCCGGTCGTGCGTCCGGGGCCCGGCGGGGGGCCGACCGGGTGGGCGGGTCGCCGGTGGCCCGGGTCGGCGGACCGTACGCTGGGCGGTGATGAGCACGCACGGGCCTGACGAGCCGGCCGACCCCCGTCCCGGCGAGCCCACCGACCCCGCCACGGGTCCGGCGGCGCGCGCGAGCGGCCGCGGTGGGCACGCGGCGGTGAAGAAGGGCTCGCTGCTGCGCGAGCTCCCCGTGCTGCTGGTCATCGCCTTCGTCCTGGCGCTGGTGGTCAAGACCTTCCTGGTGCAGGCGTTCTTCATCCCCTCGGGGTCGATGGAGCAGACGCTGCACGGCTGCACCGGCTGTACCGGTGACCGGGTGCTGGTCAACAAGGTGCCCTACTGGTTCGGCGAGCCCGAACCCGGCGACATCGTGGTCTTCCGCGGTCCCGACACCTGGTCCCCGGAGATCACCGTCGCCGAGCCGGCCAACTGGGTCTCCGGTGCGCTGCTGACCCTGGGCCGGGCGATCGGCGTCGCGCCGCCGAGCGAGGACGACTACGTCAAGCGCGTCATCGCCACCGCCGGGCAGACCGTCGAGTGCTGCGACCCGCAGGGCCGGGTGCTGGTCGACGGCCAGCCGCTGGACGAGCCCTACATCTACCAGGACTCCCCGCTGGGCACCGGCGGGCAGAGCGGGCGGGAGTTCAGCCCGGTCGTCGTCCCCGAGGGCCGCCTCTGGGTCATGGGCGACCACCGGTCGGCGTCCGCTGACTCCAAGGCCCACATGAGCGACCAGTACGCCGGCACGATCGGCGTGGACGACGTCATCGGCAAGGCCGCGCTGATCGTCTGGCCGCTGGACCGGTTCGGGGTGCTGCACGCCCCCGAGATCCAGCCGCAGCAGGCCCAGGGGCAGGCCGTCCCGGGCGTGCACGACGTCCAGCAGCCGGTGCAGGGCGCGGCAGCGCTCGCCGTGCCCTACGTGCTCGGGCTGGCCGGGGCGGTGCCCCTCACGGCCGCGCGCCGTCGGCTGCGGTCCCGGCGCGCGATGCTGACCGGGCCCTCCCGGCGTCCGCCGCGCACCGGGTGGCGGCGCGTCCGCCGGCCGGCCCAGACCCGGCCCGGCCGGGACACCGACCCCCGCTGACCCACACGTACGGGGCGGTCCACGGGGCAGTCGCTCAAGGACGGCGCACGGCCGTCCGATGCACGGGGTGAGTGTCCCGACCCCGAGCGGAGAGCCAGCTGTGTCCACCCCTGTGCCGAGCGCGCCCCGCGGCGTGACCCGCGTGCTGCTGCTCGCCGACGCGCCGGTCCTGCGCCGTGGCCTCACCGGCATGGTCGACGAGACCGCCGGCCTGCAGGTCGTGGGCGCGCCGGGAGAGCTGCGCCGCGCGGTCCCGCTGGCCGACGCGGCCCGGCCGGACGCCGTCGTGATCGAACTGGGCGCCGGGCGGGCGGCCACGCTCAGCGCCGTCCGTGACCTCCGGCGTCGCCACCCGCAGGTGGCGGTGGTGGCGCTGGCCACCTCCGACGAGCCCGGGGTGGTCAACGAGGCGCTGGCCGCCGGCGTCCGCGGCTACCTGCTGATGAACACCTCCCCGACGATGCTGGGCTGGGCCGTGCTGGCCGCCCGCGCCGGGCGCACCGTCGTCGACCCGCAGATCCGCCGTGGGGAGGCAGATGCCGGGCCGGTGTCCCGCGAGCTCGTCCTCGAGGCGCCGCTGACCCGCCGTGAGTCCGACGTCCTCGACGAGCTCGTCCAGGGGCAGACCAACCGGGTGATCGGCAAGAACCTGTTCATCTCCGAGGACACCGTGAAGTCCCACGTCAAGGCCATCCTGCGCAAGCTCGGTGCCCGCGACCGGGCGCACGCGGTCTCCCTGGTCCTGTCCGCCCGCGCCCCGGGCTGCACCTGCGGCGCCCACTCCCTGGACCCCGCGGGCGGCTGAGCCGTTGCCGCGGGCCCGGGTTTCCCGGGCGCGCCCCGGTCGGCGGGGACCCCCGTCACCGTCTCCCGGTCGGCGCCGAGCCGGCCGGTGTCCATCGTCCCGCTCCGGGTGTCCGACCGGACACTGACGGGCCGGGTGCGCCGACGTACTGTCGGCAGGCGATGGCCGCTCGACCTCTCCCCGCCGCAGCCCGTCCGCGCAGGACCGTCGCGGACGGCACCCGTGACGACCTCTGGGCGATGGAACGCTCGCTGCGCCGGCGTGGCTTCGCCGCCATCGCCGGGAGCGACGAGGCCGGTCGGGGCGCGTGCGCCGGGCCGCTGGTCGCGGCCGCGTGCGTGCTGCCCGCCGGGCGGCGCGGCAAGGTGCCCGGGCTGGCGGACTCCAAGCTGCTCAACCCCGTCACCCGCGAGGAGGTCTACGCCGAGGTGGTCGACCGGGCGCTCGCGTGGTCGGTGGTGTCGATCCCGGTGGGGGAGCTGGACGCCCGGGGGATGCACGTGACGAACATCGAGGCGCTGCGCCGCGCCGTCCGTGCGCTGGAGCCCGGCCCCGACTACGTGCTCAGCGACGGCTTCCCGGTCAGCGGTCTGTCCCAGCCCTCGCTGGCGGTCTGGAAGGGCGACCGGGTCGCCGCCTGCGTGGCCGCGGCCTCCGTGCTGGCCAAGGTGACCCGGGACCGGGTGATGGTCGACCTCGACAGCCGCTTCCCCGAGTACGGCTTCGCCGAGCACAAGGGCTACATCACCGACGTGCACAGCGCTGCCCTCGACCGCCACGGCCCCTGTGTGGAGCACCGGATGCGGTACGTCAACGTGGCCCGGGCCCGGGACGCGCACGCGGCACGCACGGGGGCGGTGTCGGCACCGGCCGCCATGCACGATGATGGGGGCGTGCCGCCCGGGTCCCCGGTCGCGGCACTGACGTCCCCGGCACCGATGGAGCACGCGCGATGAGCACCGAGGACCTCGAGAAGTACGAGACCGAGATGGAGCTGCAGCTCTATCGCGAGTACAAGGACATCGTCCGCCAGTTCTCCTACGTCGTGGAGACCGAGCGGCGCTTCTACCTGGCCAACAGCGTCGACCTCCAGGTCCGCGACGCCGGGGGAGAGGTGTTCTTCGAGCTGAAGCTCTCCGACGCCTGGGTGTGGGACATGTACCGCCCCGCCCGGTTCGTGAAGAACGTGCGGGTCGTGACGTTCAAGGACGTCAACGTCGAGGAGCTGGACAAGCCCGACCTCGAGCTGCCCGACAACCCGCGCCTGCCCTGACGTCTGCTCCACCGGGGCAGGCTGCCCGGTCCTGACCGGCACCGGCCGGTCGCCGTCCACAACGGCGGTCGCCGTCCACAGCTCGGGCCGGGCCCTGGCGGGACCCCCGGCGGACCGGCGACCGTCCTGGGGTGCCCACTCCCCAGAACCCCTCACCGCCCGGCTCCCGCGCCGCGCTCGGTGCCTACGGCGAGCGGGTGGCCGTCCGCGTGCTCACCGACGCCGGGCTGACGGTCCTCGACCGGAACTGGCGCTGCCGCGACGGTGAGCTGGACCTGGTCGCCCGGGACGGCGACGCGCTGGTCTTCTGCGAGGTCAAGACCAGGCGCGGCGGCGGGTTCGGCTCCCCGGCCGAGGCCGTCACCCGCGCGAAACGCCGCCGGCTGCGGGTGCTGGCCAGCGCCTGGCTGGCCGCCCACGACCACCACGCCCCCGACCTGCGCTTCGACGTGGTCGGGGTGCTCGTGCCCGCCACCGGCCTGCCGCGGGTGACGCACCTGCGGAACGCGTTCTGATGAGCCTCGCGCGGACGTGGTCGGTGGGCCTGGTCGGTGTGCAGGGGGCCGTGGTCGAGGTGGAGGTCGACCTGGCCGCCGGGGTGCCCACCGTGGTCCTGGTGGGGTTGCCCGACGCCGTGGTGCGCCAGTCGGTGGACCGGGTGCGTGCCGCCGTGGTCAACAGCGGCCACGAGTTCCCGCTGCGCCGGGTGACCATCGGGCTCTCCCCGGCGGCGATGCCCAAGCAGGGCAGTGGCTTCGACCTGGCTCTGGCCGTCGCCGTGCTCGCCGCGGCGCGCGTGCTGCCCGCGGCGCGCGTCGGGGACCTCGTGCTCCTGGGCGAACTCGGCCTGGACGGGTCGCTGCGCGCCGTCCGGGGGGTGCTGCCGGCTGTGCTCGCCGCCGCGGCGGCCGGGCACCGCCAGGTGGTGGTCCCGCTGGACAACGCCGACGAGGCCGCCCTGGTCCAGGGCGTCGACGTGCTCGCCGCCGGCAGCCTGGGTGAGGTCGTCGCCCACCTGGCCGGCCGCACGCCGCTGAGCCCGCACGAGCGGGGCGCGACCGACCCCGCGCCGCCGGGCCCCGACCTCGCCGACGTGGTCGGTCAGGCTGCCGGCCGGCGGGCGGTGGAGATCGCCGCGGCCGGCGGGCACCACCTCCTGCTCTCCGGTCCACCCGGCGCGGGCAAGACGATGCTGGCCGAGCGGCTGCCCGGTCTGCTGCCGCCGCTGGACGAGCGCGCGGCGCTGGAGGTGACCGCCATCGCCTCGATCGCCGGCACGCTGCCCCCGGGAGCGCCGCTGGTGACCCGACCGCCGTTCGAGGCACCGCACCACTCGGCGACGATGGCCGCGCTGGTCGGGGGTGGTTCCGGGCAGATCCGGCCCGGTGCGCTGTCCCGCGCCCACCTGGGCGTGCTGTTCATGGACGAGGCACCCGAGTTCGCGCGCACGGTGCTGGACACGATGCGGCAGCCGCTGGAGCGCGGGCAGGTGACCATCCACCGGGCCAACGGCTCGGCCACCTTCCCCTGTCGCACGCAGCTGGTGCTCGCGGCCAACCCCTGCCCGTGTGCGAGCGCGGCCGGGGACACCGCGTGCACCTGCAGCCCGCTGGAGCGGCGGCGCTACCAGTCCCGGTTGTCCGGGCCGCTGCTGGACCGGATCGACCTGCGGGTGACCCTCCCGCCGGTGACCCGCGCCGCCTGGCTGGACGGGACAGGCAGCCCCGAGAGCACCGCAGCGGTGGCCGAGCGGGTGCTCCGCGCCCGGGCGGCCGCCGCTGAGCGGATGGCCGGCACCGGGCTGTCGCTGAACAGCGAGGTGCCGGGCCGGCTGCTCCGTGAGCGGTGGGAACCCGCCCGTGGCTCGCTGGCACTGGCCGAGCGGGCACTGGAGCGGGGCTCGCTGTCGGTGCGCGGCTTCGACCGCGTGCTCCGGGTCGCCTGGACCCTCGCCGACCTGGCCGGGCTGGTCGTCCCGGGCCCCGACCAGGTCGCCGAGGCCCTGGGCATGCGGCTGCAGCGGGTGGCGGCATGACCGCCGACGGGGGAGGGGCCACGGCCGACGTCCGGCTGGCGCGGGCCTGGCTGTCCCGTGCGGTCGAGCCGGGCTCGGTCGCCATGTGGCAGTTCGTCACCGAGGCCGGGCCGGTCGTCGCGGCGGAGGCCCTGCGCGCCGGGCGTGCGCCGGCCGCGGTCCAGGCGCTGGTCGGTGCCCGCGCCCAGGAGGACGTGAGCCTGGACGACCTCGCCCGCGTGCAGCGCAGCGGTGGCCGGTTGGTCGTCCCCGAGGACGATGAGTGGCCGGCCGCGGCCCTGCACTGCCTCACGCTGGCCGCGCTCCGGCAGCAGACCGACGACGGGAGCCGGCCGCGGGACCGCACCACGTCGCTGGTGCCGCCACTGGCGCTGTGGGTGCGGGGCGACCGTCCGCTGGACGACCTGGTAGACCGTTCGGTGGCGCTGGTGGGCTCGCGGGCCTCGACCGCCTACGGCGAGCACGTCGCCGGCGAGCTGGCCCACGGGCTGGGCGAGCGGGGGTGGACCACGGTCTCCGGCGGGGCGTTCGGCATCGACGCGGCCGCGCACCGGGGCTCGCTGGCCGCGGGGGCGCCGACCGTCGTCGTCCTGGCCTGTGGAGTCGACCGGGCCTACCCCAGCGGGCACTCGGCGTTGTTCGCCCGGGTGCTGGAGGACGGGGCGCTGGTCAGCGAGTGGCCACCGGGCTGCGCGCCGCTGCGCCACCGCTTCCTGGTCCGCAACCGGCTCATCGCCGCGCTCACCCGGGGCACCGTGGTGGTCGAGGCGGCCGCGCGCTCCGGCGCGCAGGCCACCGCCCACCGGGCGCGGGACCTGGGCAGGTCGGTGATGGCCGTGCCCGGGCCGGTGACCAGTGCGAGGAGCGTCGGGTGCCACGAGCTGCTGCGGGACACCGAGCGGGGCGCCACGCTGGTCACCACGGCCGCCGACGTCGTGGAGACGGTGGGCCGGGTAGGGGAGGACCTCGCGGCACCGGCGGAGCGGCCGGCGTCCGCGCGTGACTCGCTGTCCGACGTCGCCCGCCGGGTGCTGGACGCCTGCCCGGTGCGGGCGGGGGTGTCCCCGGAGCGGCTGGCGACGGTCGCCGGGTGCGAGGTGCTCGACGTCCTGCGGGTCCTGCCGGCGCTGGAGCTGCACGGCCTGGTCGAGTGGACCGGCACGGGATGGCGGGTCACCCCTCCGTCCCGGCGGCAGTGACCTCCCCGGGCCTCAGGGCAGCACGGCGGTCGCGTCCACCTCCACCAGCAGGTCGGGCTCGCCGAGACCGGCCACGCTGATCAGGGTCACCGGCTTGGTGGGGTCGACCCCCAGCCGGGCCGCAGCCCGGCCGACCCCCTCGCCGAGGGCAGCCAGCTTGTCCGGCGTCCAGTCCACGACGTAGAGCGTCAGCTTCGCGACGTCGTCGAAGCTGCCGCCGACGGCCGCGAGGGCGGTCGCGACGTTGAGGTACGCCTGCTCCACCTGCGCGGCCAGGTCGCCGGCGCCGACCGGCTGCCCGGCGGCGTCCCGGGCCACCTGCCCGGACAGGTGGACGGTCCGGGTCCCGGTGGCCACGGACACCTGGGCGTAGAACTCCGGCACCGGCAGTCCGGCGGGGTTGACCAGCTCGACGGGCATGACGTCTCCTCGGCACGGGCCGGCCGACGACCGGCGCTGCGGCCAGTGCAGCGCACGGGTGCCCCCGCCCGCCAGCCCCTGCGCGCGCGGTACGACCCCGTCGGCCGGGCACTGCTGGTGCCCGGTCGGGTCGAGTGGACCGCCCGGACGGCGGGTCACCCCGGCGTCCTGTGATCGGTGGCGCACGACCGGTCCACCGGCGCGCCACGTTGACCCGCCGTGCCCACCGACGGACGCTCCCACCATGGCCACCGGATCCGCGCAGCTGCGGGCAGCACTGCCGCCCGCGCTGGCGGAGTCGCTGGACGGCTGGCAGGAGCACCTGAGCCTGCAGCGCGACCTCTCCCAGCACACCGTGCGGGGTTACGTCGGTGACGTCGTCTCGCTGCTGGACCACCTGGTCCGGCGCGGTGGGGCGACGGTCGCCGACCTCGACCTGGCGGCCCTGCGCAGCTGGCTGGCGCTCGGGCGCACGCGCGGGGACAGCCGTTCCACCACCGCACGCCGCGCCGCCTCGGCCCGCTCGTTCACCGCCCACCTGCGGCGCAGCGGGCAGACCGCCGAGGACGTCGGCCTGCGGCTGTCGAGCCCCAAGGCCCATCGCACGCTGCCCGGGGTGCTCGCCGCCGACCAGGCGCGGGCGGTGCTGGAGGAGGCCGCCCGCCCCCCGGCCGAGGACGAGGACGCCGCCGACACGGCGCTGCGGCTGCGCAACGTGCTGGTGGTCGAGCTGCTCTACGCCAGCGGCATCCGGGTCGGGGAGCTCGTGGGCCTGGACGTCGACGACGTCGACCGGGGGCGCCGGCTGCTGCGCGTGCTGGGCAAGGGCCGCAAGGAGCGCAGCGTGCCCTTCGGCGTCCCGGCCGCCGAGGCCCTGGAGGCGTGGCTGACCCGCGGGCGCCCGGCGCTGGCCACCGCGGTCAGCGGACCGGCGCTGCTGCTGGGTGTGCGCGGTGGCCGGCTGGACCCGCGTGAGGCGCGCCGGCTGGTGCACGCCGCCATCGCAGCGGCCCCGGGCACGCCGGACGTCGGTCCGCACGGGCTCCGGCACTCGGCGGCCACGCACGTCCTGGAGGGCGGCGCCGACCTCCGCAGCGTCCAGGAACTGCTGGGCCACGCTAGCCTCGCGACCACGCAGGTCTACACGCACGTGACGGTCGAGCGGCTCCGGGCGGTCCACGCCCGCGCCCATCCCCGAGCGTGAGGAACACAGCGGTGCACACAGCAGCAACGGTCGAGCGGGGGAGTACGGGTGTCTGAGGCAACGGTGCAGCAGGTCGAGCGGAGCGAGGACCCCGACGCCGGCATCGCGGAGCTCTGGGCGCGCTACGTCGTCGACCGGGAGACCGGGCTGCGGGACCGGCTGATCCTGCACTACGCCCCGCTGGTGAAGTACGTCGCCGGCCGGGTCGGCAGCGGTCTGCCCGCGCACGTGGAGCAAGCCGACCTGGTCTCCTACGGCACCTTCGGGCTCATCGACGCCATCACCCGGTTCGAGCCCTCCCGGGAGATCAAGTTCGAGAGCTACGCGATGGCGCGCATCCGCGGCGCGATCATCGACGAGCTCCGGTCGACGGACTGGATCCCGCGCTCGGTGCGGATGAAGGCCCGCCAGTTCGAGCGGACGGTGGCGGCGCTGGAGGCGAAGTTCCAGCGGAACCCCACCGAGGAGGAGATCGCCGAGGAGATGGAGATGGACGTCGAGGACGTCCGCAAGTTCCTCGGCCAGCTCTCCCTGGTCAACGTCGTGGCCCTCGACGAGCTGCTCGTGGACGACGACGGCTCGGCCCCGCGGCTGGTCGACACGCTCAAGGACACCAGCGCGCTGGACCCGCAGGCGATGGCCGAGCACGGGGAGGCCCGGCAGCTGCTGGCCCGCGCCGTGGAGCAGCTCCCCGAGCGGGAGAAGGTCGTCGTCAGCCTCTACTACTTCGAGGGGCTCACGCTGGCCGACATCGGCCGGGTCCTCGGGGTGACCGAGAGCCGGATCTGCCAGCTGCACACCAAGGCCGTCCTGCACCTGCGCACCAAGCTCGCCGACATCGCCTGACCCGGCGCCGCCCGCCCCGGTCCCGTCCGCGGGCGGTCAGTCCGCGGACGGCGGGTCGCCGGCGCCGGGCAGGCCGGTGGGCAGCGCACCGAGCAGCGGCTGGGACCCCGGTGGGTTGCGGTGGCCCTCCTCCCACGGCAGCTTGCCGGTGGAGTCCGGCCAGACCAGCTGCAGCACCTCGATCGAGCCGTGGAACTGCTCGGCCACCGAGGTCCGCGGGTCGTCGTCCACCTGCAGGAACACCACGGGGGACGTCTCGTCGGTCAGGGCGGTGGTCGTGACGCCGGGGGTGAACCGGGCACCGCCCCGCACGGCCTCGCCCACCAGGTTGAGGTACTTCTCGCCGGCCTCGAACGGCAGGCCGAGCACGATCACCTCGGGGTGGCCGAACGCGGTCAGGCCCACGGTGGTGGAGTACCGCGGGTCGCCGGGGTTGCCCCCACCGTGCAGCACCGCCCAGCCGAACCGGTCGATGACCCGCTGCAGGTCACGCCGCACCTGCTCGGCCACCTGGTCCTGCGCCTCGTCGGTCCCGGCATCGTCCGCGAGGGCGCTGGCCGCGGGGTCCGGCTTGGGCTTGCGTCGGAATCGCACCCCTGGACCGTAACGGGGCACCGGGTCGCCGTCGCCGGTCCCGGCGGATCAGTCCCACGGCAGCAGCCGGACGCGCGGCGGGCGGAGCAGCGACAGCGGGTCCAGGTAGGTCCCGCCCCGGCGCAGCCCCCAGTGCAGGCAGGCCCCGGCCGGGCAGCCGGCGTGTCCGGCGGTCAGCTCGCCCAGCGGTGTCCCGAGCGCGACGGCCTGGCCGGCGGCGACCGAGGGGGTCACCGGCTCGTACGTCGTCCGCAGCCCGCCGGGGTGGTCGACGCTGACCACCGGGCGTCCGGCCACCGTGCCGGCGAACGCGACCACGCCGGCACCGGCGGCGAGGACGGGCTGCCCGGGGACGGTGGCGAGGTCCACGCCCCGGTGCCCGGCGGCGTACGGGGACGGCGGCGGGACGAACGGCCGGGTCACCGGCGGGTTACCGGTGACCGGCCAGCCCCACAGCGCGGGGACGGGTGCGGCGGAGGCGGGCGACACCCCACCGAGCAGCACGAGGAGCGCGGCGACGAGCACCAGGACACGGGCGGGCGGCACGTCGGTCAGCCTCGCCGCAGGGGACCGGCCGGAGCGGGTCCGGGGCCGGGGTGTGGACGAGCGGGCGGGCTGGGGACGACCCGGTCGGGGGACCGCTGAGCACGGCGTATGCTCACCGGTGCGGTCCGCCCCCGGCGGATCGACTTCGCGTGTCCGCCTCCCGCTGCTCCAGCGGGCCGGTCGCCACCTCGGTCCCGTTCCCGGAACGGGTTCGGTGGCGCGGTGCGGGCACCAGGGCGGCGCACCACCACGGTGCCCGCGACAACCGAGCAGCGCGGACCGGCCCCGGTCGGCCGCGCACGAGAAGGAAGGCGGCGCCACGTGGCAGTCGTCAGCATGAAGAACCTGCTCGACAGCGGGGTCCACTTCGGGCACCAGACCCGTCGCTGGAACCCGAAGATGAAGCGCTTCATCTTCACCGAGCGCAACGGCATCTACATCATCGACATCCAGCAGACGCTGGGCTACATCGACCAGGCCTACGAGTTCGTGAAGCAGACCGTCGCCCACGGCGGTTCGATCATGTTCATCGGGACCAAGCGTCAGGCGCAGGAGGTCATCGCCGAGCAGGCGACCCGCGTCGGCATGCCCTACGTGAACCAGCGCTGGTTGGGCGGCATGCTCACCAACTTCCAGACCGTCTACAAGCGGCTGGAGCGCATGAAGGAGCTCGAGGAGCTCGAGCAGACCGGCGCGCTGGTCAGCCTGTCGAAGAAGGAGCAGCTGGTCCTCTCCCGTGAGCGGATCAAGCTCGAGCGCTCCCTCGGTGGCATCCGCGACATGAAGAAGGTGCCCAGCGCCGTCTGGATCGTGGACACCAAGAAGGAGCACATCGCCGTCGGCGAGGCGCGCAAGCTCAACATCCCCGTCGTCGCGATCCTGGACACCAACTGCGACCCCGACGAGGTCGACTACAAGATCCCGGGCAACGACGACGCCATCCGCAGCACCGCGCTGCTGACCCGCGTGATCGCCGACGCGGTCGCCGAGGGCCTGCAGGCCCGCTCGGCCGCGCAGGCCAACGCCGGTCGTGGCGAGGACGCCGCCGTCGTCCCGGCCGCCGAGCCGCTGGCCGACTGGGAGCGTGAGCTGCTGACCGGTGGCGACGCCGCGGCTGCCCCGGCCGCCGACGCCACCGCCACCCCGCTGCCCGAGACCCCGGCCGAGCCGGCCACCGTCACGGCCAGCGAGGTCGCCCCGGTCGAGGGTGTGCCGGCCACCGGCAGCACCGAGACCGGGACCCAGGGCGCCCAGAACGGCTGACCCATCGGCGCCGCTCCTCCCGCTCCGGCGGTGAGGGGCGGCGCCGCTGCATGCCCGGCCCGGCCGGGCGCCGCACCGCCGAGCCAGCACCTCCCAGGGGCGCCGAGCCCCGCACTCCACCACGAGATCAGAGGAAGTGACATGCCTGCCTTCACCGCAGCCGACGTGAAGCGTCTCCGTGACGCCACCGGCGCCGGCATGATGGACTCCAAGAAGGCCCTGACCGAGGCCGATGGCGACTACGACAAGGCCATCGAGTTCCTCCGCGTCAAGGGCGCCAAGGACGTCGGCAAGCGCCTGGAGCGCTCGACCACCAACGGCGTCGTCGTCAGCCGCGACGGCGCGCTGCTCGAGCTCGACTGCGAGACCGACTTCGTCGCCAAGAACGCCGACTTCGTTGCCCTGGCCGAGCGGCTGCTGGGCATCGCGCTGGAGACCAAGCCGGCCGACGCCGCGGCCCTGCTGGCCACCGAGGTGGACGGCCAGACCGTCGAGAAGCTCGTCGAGGGCGAGTCGGCCCGCATCGGCGAGAAGCTCGTGCTGTCCAAGGTCGCCCTGTTCGACGGCACCACCGCCGTCTACCTGCACAAGCGCGCCACCGACCTGCCCCCGGCCATCGGTGTCGCGGTGCAGTACTCCGGTGGCTCCGAGGACGCCGCCCGCTCGCTGGCGATGCACATCGCCGCCGCCCGGCCGCGTTACCTCAACCGCGAGGAGGTCCCGGCCGACGCCGTCGAGACCGAGCGCCGCGTCGCCGAGCAGACGGCGAAGGAGGAGGGCAAGCCCGAGCAGGCGATCGCCCGCATCGTCGAGGGCCGGGTCAACGCCTACTACAAGGACTTCGTCCTCCTCGAGCAGCCTTCGATCACCGAGCCGAAGCGCACCGTGCAGCAGGTCGTCGCCGACGCCGGCCTGACCGTCGACCGGTTCGTCCGGTTCGAGGTCGGCCAGGCCTGACGTAAGGACTTCTTCGAGGGCCCCACGCCACGCTCCGCGCGGCGCAGGGCCCTCGAAGGGGCCGCACCGGCCCCGTCCCTCCCCAGGGGCGGGGCCGGTGGCCTGTCCAGGTGAGTGCCCGGGACAGCCGGCGCGCTCATGCGGCACGATCGACCGACACCCCCACCGAACGACGACAAGGACCCACGTGACCGACTCGCGACCTGCCGGCAACCCCGAAGGGCTGCTCTTCGCGCCCGCCTCCTCCGCCCCCACCGACGGGCGCGGCTACCGGCGCGTGCTCCTCAAGCTCTCGGGTGAGGCCTTCGGCGGCGGCAGCGTCGGCGTCGACGGCGGCATCGTGCGCAACATCGCCGAGCAGCTCGCCGAGGTCGTGCACAGCGGCACCCAGGTGGCCGTCGTCGTCGGCGGTGGCAACTTCTTCCGCGGCGCGGAGCTGCAGAACACCGGCATCGACCGCCGGCACGCCGACTACATGGGCATGCTCGGCACGGTCATGAACGCCCTGGCCCTGCAGGGCTTCTGCGAGCAGGTGGGTCTGGAGACCCGGGTGCAGACCGCGATCACCATGGGCCAGGTCGCCGAGCCCTACATCCCGCGCAAGGCCGTGCGGCACATGGAGAAGGGCCGACTGGTCATCTTCGGTGCCGGCGCCGGCATGCCCTACTTCTCCACCGACACCGTGGCCGCTCAGCGCGCCCTGGAGATCGGCTGCCAGGTGCTGCTGATGGCCAAGAACGGCGTCGACGGCGTCTACGACGACGACCCGCGCACCAACCCGGCGGCCACCATGTACGAGGACCTGGACTACGCCACGGTGCTGGCCAAGCAGCTGAAGGTCGCCGACGCCACCGCCATCAGCCTGTCCATGGACAACAAGATGCCGATCGTCGTGTTCAACCTGCTGGAGGACGGCAACATCGCGCGTGCCTCGGCAGGTGAGAGGATCGGGACGCTGATCAGCGACCAGTCCTGACCGGTCGCTGCACGAGCGGGGCGGTGCACGCCGGACGCCGTCCCGCTCGGACACTGCACACCCGGACGAAGCACATCCCACGGCCAGCACGGCGGCTACGGCCGCAGGAGGAGAGAACCCCGTGATCGACGACACCCTGCTCGATGCCGAGGAGCGGATGGACAAGGCCCTGTCGGTCGCCCGCGAGGACCTCGGCTCCGTCCGCACCGGGCGCGCCGCCCCGTCGATGTTCAACAAGATCGTCGTGGAGTACTACGGCGCCATGACCCCGGTGCCCCAGATGGCCTCGATCACCGTGCCCGAGGCGCGGATGGCGGTCATCAAGCCCTACGACGCCTCCCAGCTCAACGCGATCGAGAAGTCGATCCGCAACTCCGACCTGGGCGTCAACCCCAGCAACGACGGCCAGCTGATCCGGGTCAACTTCCCGCAGCTGACCGAGGAGCGCCGCCGTGACCTGGTGAAGCAGGCCCGGGCCAAGGGCGAGGACGCCAAGATCGCCATCCGCAACGTGCGACGTCGCGCCAAGGAGGAGCTCGACCGCATCGCCAAGGACGGCGAGGCCGGCGAGGACGACGTGCGCCGCGCGGAGAAGGAGCTCGACGACCTCACCGCCGCCCACGTCGCCAGCATCGACGAGGCGATGAAGAACAAGGAGACCGAGCTCCTCGACGTCTGACCGGGTCCAGGAGTCCTCGCATGACCGCGCAGCCGCACCGCCGCGAGCAGCAGCCCGCCGAGCCCCCGGGCCCGGAGCGGGAGCCTGCCCGTCGGCGGGCGGGTCTGGCCGGCGGCCCGGCGACCACCGGCATCGGTCCGCTCCCGCTGCTCGGTGACGCCGCCGGGCCGACGGTGCGGACCGGTCAGCCCCCGAGGCCGCCGCTGCCCCCGCTCCCGCCGCGGCCGGTCGCGCGACCGGGGCAGGTCACCGGCCCCAACACGGTCGGGCTCCGCCTGGACGCCGAGGACGACGCCCCTGCCGTGCGGCCGGCCGGAACCACCGACGGGCACCGGGACGACGACCCGGACGGCGAGCCGCCGCTGACCGCCGTCCCCGACGCCCCGGGTCACGAGGTCACCGGGGAGGCGCCCGTCGACACCCCCAGCGGCGCTCCCCGGGTGACCGGGCGGGCCGGACGCGACATGGCCGCGGCCATCGGGGTCGGTCTGGCCCTGGGCGGCACGGTCATCGCCACCCTGCTGGTCTGGCGCCCGGCCTTCCTGCTGGTGCTCACCGTGGCCGTCGTCATCAGCATCATGGAGCTCACCGGGGCCCTGCGGAACGGTGGCCACCAGCCGCCGCGGACGCCGGTGGTCGTGGGTGCACTCGCGATGGTGGCGCTGGCCTGGACCCGCGGCCCCTCCGGGCTGGTCGTGGCCTTCTTGCTCACCGTCTTCGCCGTCCTGCTGTGGCGGCTGGGCGACGGCCCGCTGGGTTACCTGCGCGACGCCTCCGCCGGGGTGTTCGTCGCCCTGTACGTGCCGCTGCTGGCCGGGTTCGCCGTCCTGCTGCTCGTCCCCGACGACGGGGTCGCCCGGGTGCTGGCGTTCATCGCGACCGTGGTGTGCAGCGACGTCGGCGGGTTCGCCGCCGGGGTGCTGTTCGGCAGGCACCCCCTGGCCAAGTCGATCAGTCCGAAGAAGTCGTGGGAGGGGCTGGCCGGGTCGGTCACCGCCTGCGTGGTGATCGGCGTCGCGCTCGCCACGCTCACCTTCCACGTGCCCTGGTGGGGCGGGGCGTTGTTCGGGGTGTCCATCGCGCTCACCGCGACCCTCGGTGACCTGGGGGAGTCGCTGATCAAGCGCGACCTCGGCATCAAGGACATGGGCGACCTGCTGCCCGGCCACGGTGGCCTCATGGACCGGATGGACTCGCTGCTGCCCTCGGCCGCGGTCGCCTGGCTCGTCCTCTCCGCGGTCGCCCCGGTCTGAGGAAGGCGGGAGGACCCCGTCCTCCTCACGACTGGCACGCTCGCCGCGAGCCTCGGGACGGGGCCTGCCCCACCACTCGCAGGCTCGCGGTGGGCCCCTGAGAGGGGGCCAGGACCCAGGGCGGTCCCGTCGACGGGGTGGGCTCAGGGGCGGACGGCGTCCCAGGTGCGGCCGGCCTCGGTGAAGCCGTGGCGGGCGTACCAGTGGCGGGGCCAGTCGTCGGCCGCCGCGTCCAGGACCACGAGGTCGCAGCCGGCCGCCCCCGCGGTGGCCAGCGCCAGGTCCAGCACCGCGGTGCCCAGGCCGCGCCGCCGCACCGCCGGGTCGCTGCCCACCGACTCCAGCGAGGCCGTGGCGCCGTCGACCCGCAGCTGCGCGGCGGCGACCACCCCACCGCCCTCGCGGACGGCCACGTCGACCACCCTCACCACCCGGTCGTTGCGGTGCTCCCGGCCCACCAGCTGCCGCACGACCTCCTCGAGGTCCGGCGTGCCCGGCCCGAGTTCCGCCCGCCACGAGCGGTCCCACAGCGCATGGACCTCCGACTGCGGCACCACCTCGGCCGGCCCGTCGGCCGCGGCGGGGAAGGGCGCCCAGCGGGCCATCAACAGCGTCGTCGCGACGTCCCAGCCCCGCCTGCCCAGCTCGGCGGCCACCGGCCCCGCGTCGGGGTGCAGCAGCGTCACCGCCGGGGCGGTCCAGCCCAGCGCGGCCGCGCACTCCACGGCCTGCGCCTCGACCTCGTCGGCGGTCAGGGAGCCGGTGACCAGCAGCCGGTTGTCGTCGCGGGAGTGCGGGAACGCCGGGTCGGCGACGGCGTGCCCGCCGTGGACGTCGACCACCCGGGCCGCCCGGCGGGTGCGCAGGGCGACGTCCATCGCCCGGGCCCGGCCCAGCGCGTCGCTGGGGTCGGGCGGTACCGGGACCTCCCCCGGCCGCCAGGGGAGCACGGCGATCACCGCCGAGGTGGGCAGCGGGCCGTACAGGTGCGGGAAGCGCATGCTCGCCGGGTCACCGGGCACGCCCGGCTCCAGGCGCACCGGGTCGGTCAGCCGCGCCGGGTCGACCACCAGCAGGACGACGTCCCGGCGCCCGGCGAACAGCCGTTCCGCCGGCAGGTGCACCTGCTCCGGCGACGACAGGTGCACGAAGCCCACCTCGGCCAGCGACGGCGGGGTGACCGCGCCGGTCGCCAGAGCCGCCCGCCACTCGGGCGGTGTGGTCAGGTGCAGGAGGGGTCCCTCGGTCCCGGCGGTCACCCCGGGGACCTGCCCGCCCGACCGTGACACCATGCCCGGCGATGACGAGCCCGACCGCGCCGGACGACGAGGCAGCCGGACCGACCGAGTGGGGCGGCTCGGTCGGGGTCGGCCCGTGGCCCGGTCCCTGGCCCACCGACGCGCGCTACGACCGCGCGCTGCTCGCCGAGGGCGACCGGCGCAACGTGGCCGACCGCTACCGCTACTGGACCCTCGAGGCGATCGTCGCCGACCTCGACACCCGGCGGCACCCGTTCCACGTCGCGATCGAGAACTTCGCGCACGACCTGAACATCGGCACGGTGGTGCGCACCGCCAACGCCTTCCTCGCCGCCGAGGTGCACGTCGTCGGCCGCCGTCGCTGGAACCGGCGCGGGGCGATGGTCACCGACCGCTACCAGCACCTGCGGCACCACGCCGACGTCGGCGGGCTGCTGGACTCCGCCGCCGCCGAGGGGCTCGTCGTGGTCGCCGTCGACACCGGCCCCGGGGCGGTGCCGCTGGAGACCGCCGACCTGCCTCGGGCGGCGCTGCTGCTGTTCGGCCAGGAGGGCCCGGGCCTCACCCCCGAGGCCCGGGCCGGTGCGGCGCTCACCGTCTCCATCGCCCAGTTCGGTTCCACCCGCTCGCTCAACGCAGGTGTCGCCGCCGGGATCGCGATGCACGCGTGGATCCGGCAGCACGCCGGCCCGCCACCCCGCTGATCAACCGGCGGGCCCCAGCGGAGTGTGACCGACCAGTGACGCCGCGCCTACCGGATGGCGGCCGTCGTCTCCGGCACCATGGCCGGGCGGGTCCGTGTCCTGGGCCTGGCCGCACCGGTGGCCGGGAGGACGACGGGCCGGGGAGGAGCGGCCGTCGTGTCGGGAACGCAGCACGTCGGCCCGGCCCCGGACGAGGACCTCCCCGCAGCCGACGCCGCACCGCCGTCCGACCCGCAGGCCCCGGACGCCCAGCACACCCCGCAGGCCTCGGGGGAGCTGTGGGACGAGGCGTGGCTGCCGCGGTGGGCGCACCCGGCAGCGGAGGACGTCGCACCGCTCGAGGCCGTGGCAGCTGCATCCGACGTCCCGGCGCAGCGCCCGGAGGCGGCGCTGCTCTCGGCGTGGGAGGTCGAGGCCGCGGCCATCGCCGCCCTCATCGCCGAGCTCGACAGCGAGGCCGAGGCGCCCCTGGCCGTGACGCCGCCCTACATGACCCCGCCGTCCGTGACCGCGCCATCCGTGACTGCGCCGTCCCTGCCCCTGCCGTCCATCACCGCATCTCGAGCCACCCCGCCGCCCGTCGTGCGGACGCCGCCGGCCGCGGTGGTCCTGCCCGAGGCGCCGGCCGTCGAGGCCGTCGTCCACACGCCCGTGGTCCGTGCGCCCGAGCCCGGCTGGCCGCTGCTCGCCGCGCCGGTCGAGCCGCCTGCCGGGGGACCCGCCCCGCTGCCCGCCGCTCCGCCTGCGCCGCCGCTCGTCGCCGAGGCCGCCTCGGTCTCGGCCGACAGTGCCGACCCGCAAGAGTCAGCCGCCGCGCCACTGCCCGTCGTCTCGGTCTCGCCGACCTGGTCCGCGGTGTCCGGTCCGGTGGACCCGGTCGCCCCCGCGCTGCTGCCCGGCGCCGGCGTCGCGTCCTCCGGGTCCGCGGGCCGCGACCCGGACGAGCTCTCCGACCCGCGCCCGCCGCTCCGCGCAGACGACGCCGCGGAGGCCTGGTCCGACGACACCGACCCGGAGGAGCTCGCCGCTGCCCAACTGGCCGCCTGGAGTGCCGCGGAGGCCGACGCCCGCAGCACGGCCGACCGCGGGGACGCTCCCGCACCGGCCGACGAGCCGCGCAGCCGCCGGGCCCGCGTGCTCCTCCCGCTGGCGGTGCTCGCCGTCGCGGCGGTCATCGCGGGCTTCGTCGTCCCCGGTCAGTCCGGGAGTGAGCGGCCCGCCGAGGCCGCCGCGCAGCGCAGCCCCGCCGCATCGGCGGCCCCCAGCTCCCCGGCCCGCACCCCGGGGCCGGTGCCGACCAGGCCGGTCCCCGCGCCGTCCGCCACCCAGGAGCCACCGGCCCAGTCGGCGGCGGCGGCGACGGTCCTGCCGGCGGCCAGCCCGGTGGTGGCCCGACCGCCCGCCGTCGCACCCGTGCCGGCGCCCGTCCTCCCGTCGGCGGTCCCCAACCCGGACCCCGACCCGGTGTCGGCCGGCGCGCCCTCCGGTGCCCCGGACGGGACCCCGGTCACCGGACCCGCCCCGGACGGCGGCCCGGTGCCCGCCGACGGCTCCGCACCGGTCCCGGCGCCGCCCCCGGTCGGCTCCCCGGCTCCCGGCACCCCGTCCCCGGGCGAGACCCCCGTCCCCGGGGACACCCCGGTTCCGGGTGACAGCCCGGCTCCAGGTGACACCCCCGCGCCCGGTGACACCCCGGCCCCGGGTGACATCCCCGCTCCTGGCGACACCCCGCCGCCCGACGACGGCGTCCCGGGCACCTGCGATCCCGTCGTCGAGGACCCCGCCGCCGCGGCCGGCGACCCTGCCGGCCCCTGCCCGCCCGAGGTCGACCCGCCGGTGGTCGAGGAGCCGGGGCCGGTGACGCCCGCCCCGACGGACCCGACCCCGCCGGCGGAGCCGACCGGGCCCCCGACGGCGGGCCCGGAGCCCGCCCCGCCCGGCCCCGAGGGCACCCCCGCCCCGACCGTCGTCCCGGCCCCGACCGGGGTCCCGGAGCCGACCGCACTCCCCGGCTGACCCGGCCCGGACGACGTCGGGCCGGCCGGGAGGCATCTCACGCCCGGACCGGCTCCCCGGTGGCCCAGAGGGTGGGACCATGGAGTTGCCATGACTGTCCTGCCCCTGGTCTTCGACGCCCCCCGCCGCACCAAGCCGCCCCGGCACCTCGCCGACCTGACCCGCGAGGAGGCCCGCGCCGCGGTCACCGAGCTCGGTCAGCCCGCGTTCCGCGCCGACCAGCTGGCCCGGCACTTCTACGCGGGGGTGACCGACCCGGCGCTGATGACCGACCTGCCGGCTGCCGCCCGCGACGACCTCACCGCGGCACTGCTGCCCGGGCTGCTGACGCCGGTGCGGCACCAGTCCGCCGACGGCGGCCGCACCCGCAAGACGCTGTGGCGGCTGCACGACGGCGCCCTGGTGGAGAGCGTGCTCATGCGCTACCCCGAGCGCGCGACCGTGTGCATCTCCAGCCAGGCCGGCTGCGGCATGGCCTGCCCGTTCTGCGCGACCGGCCAGAGCGGCCTGACCCGCAACCTCTCCGCCGCCGAGATCATCGGCCAGGCGGTCGCCGCGGCCGCCGCCATGGCCAACGGTGAGATCCCCGGTGGGCCGGGCCGGCTGTCCAACGTCGTCTTCATGGGCATGGGCGAGCCGCTGGCCAACTACGCCCGGGTCCGCAAGACCCTCGACGCGCTGCTCACCCCCGCACCGCACGGGCTGGGTCTGGCGCAGCGCTCGGTGACCGTGTCGACGGTCGGCGTGGTCCCGGCGATCCGCAAGCTCACCGAGGAGGGTCTCAACGTCACCCTCGCGGTGAGCCTGCACGCCCCCGACGACGAGCTGCGCGACACCCTGGTGCCGATCAACACCCGGTGGAACGTCGAGGAGGTGCTCGGCGCCGCCGACGACTTCGCCCGTCGCACCGGGCGCCGGTACTCCATCGAGTACGCGCTGATCCGCGACATCAACGACCAGCCGTTCCGCGCCGACCTGCTCGGCCGCCTGCTGTCCAAGCGGCTGGCGCACGTCAACCTCATCCCGCTCAACCCCACCCCGGGCAGCAAGTGGGACGCCAGCCCGCTGCCGGCGCAGCAGGAGTTCGTGGCCCGCCTGCGCGCGGCCGGTGTGCCGACGACGGTGCGCGACACCCGCGGCTCGGACATCGACGGCGCCTGCGGCCAGCTCGCCGCCGCCGACCAGGTCGAGGGCATCCCGAGCATCGCCGTACCGGTGCCCGGCATCGAGGAAGGCGTCCCGCTCGGCGGCGAGTCCGACCAGTGACCACCGCGCCCGGGCCGGGGCTCCCGTCGGCCGAGGTCGAGCCGCACACCCACGCCGATGTGTCGGGCGGGTGGCTGCGCGCCGCGGTGTTCGGCGGTATGGACGGGCTGGTCACCAACACGGCGCTGGTCGCCGGTGTGGGTGGCGGTGGCGTCGGTGCGCACGCCGTCGTCCTGTCCGGGGTGGCCGGGCTCGCCGCCGGGGCGATCTCGATGGCGCTGGGTGAGTACACCTCGGTGAGCACGCAGAACGAGCAGCTGGACCTCGAGGTCGCCAAGGAGCGTCGCGAGCTGGCGACCAACCCGGTGGGGGAGCAGGCCGAGCTGGCCCAGCTGTGGGAGGAGCGCGGACTGGACCCCGAGCTGGCCGAGGCGGTCGCCGCGCAGCTCTCGCGCGACCCGGAGCAGGCGCTGCGGGTGCACACCCTCAACGAGCTGGGCCTGGACCCGGAGGACAAGCCCTCACCGATGACGGCGGCGGTGTCGTCGTTCCTCTGTTTCGCGGTGGGCGCGTTGATCCCGCTGCTGCCCTACCTGCTGGGTGCGCCGGTGCTCTGGTTGGCGCTGCTGTGCGGTGGCGTCGGGCTGGTCGCCGCCGGGGCGCTGTCGGCGCGGTTCACGCCGCGGCCGTGGTGGTCGGCGGGGCTGCGACAGCTGGTGTTCGGTGCGGTGGCCGCAGCGGCGACCTACCTGATCGGCTCGGCCATCGGGGTCGGCGCGGCCTGACCGGTCAGCCGGCGCAGGACAGGCCGGCGGCGCGGAGCGCCGTGTGAGTTTCCGGGATCGGCAGTCGGGCGATCGAGGCCCCCAGGGGAGGGCCGACCGGTAGCACCTGTACGGCTCCCAGGTCGGTCCTGGCGAGCGAGGCCAGCTCTGCCGTCGAGGTGCCGGGGTCGACCTGCACGGCGCCCGCCGCGGCCCAGGCGACCGACTGCAGGCGCCACGGCCGCAGCAGTGACCCGCGCACTTGGTCGAGCAGCTCGGTGAGGATGACGCCGGCCTCGGTGGCTCGGCCGTCCGGGTCGGCCGCAACGGGGGTCCACTGCCCGTCCACGAGGTGCTCGGGATGGCGAGAGCGGACCATCGCCAGAGCGGTGACCCCGTCGACGTGCTGGCGTCCGGGAGTGGTCAGCTCGAGGCCGCTGTAGCTGTCGCGCACGGGCTGGGGGACGTCGACGTCCAGGCCGCCCGCGGCGTCTACGACGGCGGCGAAGCCGCGGAGGTCCACGGTCACCAGGTGATCGGTCGGGATGCCGAGGTCACACAGCGCCTCGACCGTGCCCTGCGGGCCGTCCAGCCAGGCGAGCGCGAGCCGGTCGAAGCGGCGCTCGGTGTTGGTGACCACGTCCCGCGGGACGGAGAAGACGGTGGTCCCAGCATCGGTCTGGTGCACGACGACGACGACGTCGGTGCGAGTGCCCGGGACGTCGCCCACCGTGCCGAAGTGGCTGACCGGGGCGCCGTCGGGGAGGTCGGCGCGGGAGTCCAGTCCGACCAGGACCCAGGTGCGGCCGTCCGCATCACCGGCGCCACCGCTGAGGTCGACGTCGAGCCGGTCGACCCGGGCGCTCACCAGCGCCCCGTCGACGACGAGGGCGACCAGGACCAGTGTCAGGGCCAGCAGGGCCAGGCGGAGGCGGCGCCGGCGTCCCGGACGCGGCGAACGCCGGCCAGGGGGTCCCTGGCCGGCGTCCGCCGTGGTGCTGGAGGTCATGCTCAGGCCTGCGCAGCCCCGGTGGAGCGGCGGCGGCGGCCGACGACCATGGCGCCGGCGCCGGCGGCCAGGAGGACGCTGCCACCGATGAGCGGCATGGCGATGCTGGCACCGGTGTAGGCGAGGGCCTTGCCGTCGGCGGTCAGCTGCAGGGCCTCCTCGAAGTAGGTGCCCTGGTCGCCGGTGTAGGCGATGGTGTGGTTGCCCAGCGGGGTGCCGGCGGGGACGGTGAACTCGACGGTCACGACGCCGTTGGCGTCAGCGGTGAAGGCACCCAGGACGACCGGGTCCGAGTGCAGGACGACGGTGACCTTCTCGCCGGCCTTGAAGCCCTTGAGGACCTTGACGACCTTCTGGCCCGGGGCTGCCGCGGCACCGGTGGTCTTGTCGGTGGTGGTGCTGGAGACGCCGGGGGTGTTCGGCTTGGCGCCGGGCTTGAAGGCGGCGGCCGGGGTGGTCGCGGCGGGCGAGGCGGTGGGGCTGGCGGTCGGGGTGCCCGGGTTGTTGACCGGCTGGACGGCCGTCGGAGCGGTGACGAGGAGCGTGAAGGGCATGTACTCCTCGCCGCGGATCAGCTCGCCGCCGTTGTAGGACTTGATGCAGCCGAGCTCGATGGTGTACTCGCCAGCGGGCGTGTCCGCGGGGAAGAGGACCTCCGCAGTCCAGTTGCCGTCCATGTCGGACTCGGCGCCGAAGATGGTGTCGTCCGAGTCCTCCGCCTCGGGGGCGATGTCGATCAGCACGCCAGCAGGCAGCAGGTCGGCGTCGCCCGCGCTGTCGGGGTTGGTGTCGTACGTGCACTCGGTGCCGCTGAGCGTGAAGGTCGCCCCGGCCGAGACGGACTTGGGACCGGTCACGACACCGTTGGAGGCCTCGAACACGGGCTCGGTGGCGGCGAAGGCGGCGGGCGCGAGGAACATGCTGGCGGCGGTGGCGCCGAGGGTCAGACCGGCAGCGACAGCGGCGCGGGGGCGGGACATGCGGCTCATCGGATCCTCCGTGGAGTCTTAGCGGCTCGGGCGTCCCGGCCTGCTGTGACATGTCTATCGGCACGAAGCCGTCCGAACTCAACCTCTTCACAGCGACACGTGCAGGATCGCCACAACAGTTCACATGAGTCACACGCGCCTCAGGCCGCCCTGGGCAACTCTTGGACAAGGAGGCGTCCACCGCTCTAGAAGTTGCCAGAGGGCGCCCCTCAGGTGCAGTCGTCGATCGGGACATGACCGATCGGTGCGGTGGACATCTGCCAACGACCGCAACGTGCTGTGGGGGGTCCTGCCGGCCCGCGCCCAGCCAGGCGCAGTTCCGCTCGACGGCGCACAGGACAGGACGGGACCCGCGGTCGCCGTCCGTGCGTGCGGCGACCGGTGTCGCGGACCGTGCCCGGCGCCCGTGCCGGAGGTGGGCGACGTGGCCCGGGACGCCGAAACGCCGGCCCGGGCCCTCGGTCGGGGGTCCGGACCGGCGTCGAGGACCGGTCGTGCGGGCGGTTCAGGCCTTCAGCGGACCCGGTGTGCGGCGGCGACGGCGGCCCAGCAGCAGCGCGCCGGCCCCGAGGGCGACGAGCGCGGCGCCGCCCGCGAGCGGCTGGGTGACGTCCGCGCCGGTGTAGGCCAGGGCCGTGCCGTCGGCGGTGAGCGTGATCGTCTCCTCGAAGTGGCTGCCCCGGTCGCCGTCGTAGGCGAGGGTGTGCGTGCCCAGCGCACTGCCGGCGGGGACGGTGAAGCGCACGGTGACCACCCCCGCGGTGTCGGCCGTGAACTCGCCCAGCACGACGGGGGTCGAGTGCAGGACGACGGTGACCACCTCGTGCGGCTGGAAGCCCCGGAGCACTCGGAGGACCTCCTGGCCGGGAGCGGCCGCGACGGTCGTGCTGGCGGACGTGGTGCTCCCGATGCCCGGGGTGTTCGCGACGGCGCCGGGGGTGAACGCCGGGGCGGCCGTGGCGACCGCCGCTGCGGGGAGGGGCTTGCCGTCGGCGGTCACGGTGAGGGTGACGGGCGGGTAGTCCTGCACGCCGTTGTAGCCCGTGCAGATGGCGTTGATCGTGTACGTGCCGAGCGGAGCTGCTCGCTGGACCCGCTGAGGAAGGGACCCGGTGCCGTCGGGGTACGCCTCCGAGCCGTTGCCCAGGCCGATGAAGTGGCCCTGCTCGCCGGCGTCGGCGCCGACGCCGGGCAGCACGTCCGACCGGGTGTCGAAGCAGCCGGCGAGGTCGATCGAGTACGCCTGGCCCGGGGCCACGGTGCTGGGGATGACCACCGGGACGGGCAGGTCGGCGGCCCGGGCGGCGGAGGGGAGCAGGCCGAGCCCGCCACCGGCGACGAGCGTGAGCCCGGCGGTGACGGCGATCCGGCGGGGGAGCGTGCGCGACATCAGGACTCCGGGGTGTCGGGTGCCCCGAGGCGGTCCCGGAACAGCCCGGTCTTCCTACCGGCCGCGGCGTCCCGGCCAGGTGCTCAGCGTGACGACACGCAAACTGAGCGTCCACGACTGGTCGATCCGCCCCCGACATGACGAACGGGCCCGCTCCCCGTGGGGAGCGGACCCGTTCGTGGGTCGAGCAGGGGTCAGCGAGCGCGCCAGGCGTTCTTCCGGCGGCGCATGTCCCACAGCAGCGTGATGACCAGGGTGGCGGTGGCCAGCAGCAGGTAGATGTCCTCGACCCGGCCCTCGTGGTTGCCGATGAGCATGGTCAGCATGAAGAGGGCGAACAGCCAGCCGGCGATCCGGCCGGTCCTGCCGGCCTCGCCGTGCCAGCCCCAGTCCTCGGGCCGCTCGTGCATGACGGGGGTCTCGCCCGCCCGGACGATGCCCTCCTCGCGGTTGGACTGCTCGACCACCTTCGCGCTGGTCTGGTGGCCCTGTCCCCGGCCGGTCGCATCGCTCACTGGGCATCCTCGCTCGCGGTCGTGGCCGCGTTCGCGGCGTCACTGGTGTCTCGGTGCGCGGGCGGACCCACGCACCCGCCCATGATGACAGGCCGGGGTGGTGCGCACCTGACGGGCCGGGGGGCGGGTCTTGCGAGGATGGGGCCGCACCGAGGGCACGGCACCGGCGAACGCCGCCGACGAGGGCAGCGAGGAGTGCACATGAGCGAGCCGCGCGAGATCACCGTGCTGGGGTCGACGGGTTCCATCGGGCGTCAGGCGATCGCGGTCGCCCGGCAGAACCCCGGCCGGCTGCAGATCACCGGCCTGGCCGCCGGCGGTGGGGACGTCGCACTGCTGGCCGAGCAGGCGCTGTCCCTGGGCGTGCGCACCGTCGCCGTCGCCCGGGCCACCGCCGCGCAGGACCTGCAGCTGGCGTTCTACGCCGCCGCCCAGCAGCGCGGCTGGGCCCAGGGCAACTACGCGCTGCCGGAGATCCTGGCCGGTCCCCGCGCCGCCGAGGAGCTCGCGGCCCGCCCGGCCGACGTCGTCCTCAACGGGATCAGCGGCTCGATCGGGCTGCGCCCCACCCTGTCCGCGCTCGCGGCCGGGCGCACGGTCGCGCTGGCCAACAAGGAGTCGCTGGTGGCCGGGGGAGCGCTGGTCACCGCGGCGGCGGCCCCCGGACAGCTGGTGCCGGTCGATTCCGAGCACTCGGCCCTGGCCCAGTGCCTGCGCGGTGGCGCCCGCGGCGAGGTGGCCCGGCTGGTCCTCACCGCCAGCGGCGGGCCCTTCCGTGGCCGGACGGCCGACGAGCTGGCCGGGGTCACCCGCGAGCAGGCCCTGGCCCACCCCACCTGGGACATGGGGCCGGTGGTCACCATCAACTCCGCCACCCTGGTCAACAAGGGCCTGGAGCTGATCGAGGCGCACCTGCTCTTCGACGTCCCGTACGCCGACATCGACGTGGTCGTGCACCCGCAGTCGATCGTGCACTCGATGGTCACCTTCGCCGACGGGGCGACCATCGCCCAGGCCAGCCCGCCGGACATGCGGCTGCCCATCGCCCTGGCCCTGGCCTGGCCCGACCGGCTGCCGGAGGTCCAGCCCGCGCTGGACTGGACGACGGCGAGCACCTGGGAGTTCCAGCCGCTGGACTCCGAGGTCTTCCCGGCCGTGCGACTCGCCCGGGAGGCCGGTGAGGCCGGCGGCGTCGTCCCGGCGCTCTACAACGCGGCCAACGAGGAGGCGGTGGCCGCGTTCACCGCCGGACGCCTGTCGTTCCCAGGGATCGTGCAGGTCATCGCGCGTACCCTCGACGCCGCGCCGGACCTCGGCGCACCCACCTGCGTCGAGGACGTGCTGGCCGCCGAGAAGTGGGCCCGGGAGCACGCTCGCGCCGCCATCGCCGCGACGACCTGAGACGGAGTTCCAGCTGAGCGGGTTCCTCCTGACGGTCCTCGGGATCGTCGCCTTCGCTGTCGGCCTGCTCTTCAGCATCGGCTTCCACGAGTTCGGCCACTTCTACTGGGCGCGCCGCTTCGGCATGCGCGTGCCGCAGTTCTTCGTCGGCTTCGGCCCGACCGTGTTCTCCCGCCGGTACGGGGAGACCGAGTTCGGCATCAAGGCCGTGCCGATGGGCGGCTTCATCCGCATCGTCGGGATGATCCCGCCGGCCGAGCAGAACGAGAGCAAGCGCGCCACCCGGATGCGCAGCTTCATCGCCGAGGTGCGCGGTCAGGCCCTCAACGACGTGCTGCCCACCGACGGCGACCGGGTGTTCTACAAGAAGCCCTGGTGGCAGCGGGTCATCGTCATGGCCGCCGGCCCGGCGCACAACCTGGTCCTGGCGATCGTCCTGTTCCTCGTGCTGCTCGTCGGCATCGGCATCCCCGCGGTCAGCACGACCGTGGACCGGGTGCCCGCCTGCGTGCTGCCGGCCACCGCGCCGGTCGACGCCGGGTGCGAGACCCCGGTCGACGCCTCCGGGACGCTGCCGCCGGCGAGCCCGGCAGCGGCGGCCGGGCTGCAGCCCGGTGACCGGATCCTGGCCGTCGACGGCACGCCGATCGCCCAGGACCCCAACGACGGCGGCTGGGCGAGCCTCGTCGTGCGCGTCCAGGCCAGCGCGAACACCCCGCTGACCCTGACCATCGACCGGGACGGCGAGCAGCGGCAACTGACCGTGACGCCGATCGAGAACCAGGTCTACGACGCCGACGGTGAGATCGCCACCGCCGGTTACCTGGGCGTGCAGGCCGCGCAGGTCTACGCCCGCCAGCCGCTGAGCTCGCTCCCCGGCTACTTCGGCACCGTGATCAGCCAGTCGGTGCAGCGGCTGGTGCAGATCCCCGAGCGGGTGCCCCAGCTCTTCCGGGCCGCCTTCCTCGGTGAGGAGCGCGACCCCAACGGGCCCATCGGGGTCGTGGGCGTGGGGCGCCTGTCGGGCGAGGCCTTCGCCGACGAGGACTTCACCACCGTCCAGAAGCTCAGCTTCTTCGTCGGCCTGCTCGCCAGCGTCAACCTGGTGCTGTTCCTGTTCAACCTCGTGCCGATCTACCCGCTGGACGGCGGGCACGTGGCCGGGGCGCTGTACGAGAAGGCGCGCGCCACCGTCGCCCGGATGCGTGGCCGCCCCGACCCGGGCCCGTTCGACATCGCGCGGCTGATGCCGGTCGCCTATGTGGTCGCCGGCCTGTTCCTCCTGCTGTCCGGGCTCCTCGTGGTCGCCGACCTGGTCAACCCGATCACGCTGAACTGAGGAAGGACCCCCTCGCCCCCCCCATCGCTGGTCCCTCGCGGCGGGCCCCTGCGAGGGGGCCTGACCCTCGCCGCGCCGCCGGCACGCTCGCGGCGGGCCCGGCGAGGGGGGTGGACCGGCGTGTGGCGACGTCACAGCTGTGCCGCCACCACCTCCTCGCCGGAGCGGTAGATACTGGTCGGCATGGCGATCCCCGTCAGTCTCGGCATGCCGGCTGCGCCCCCTCCCGTCCTCGCTCCCCGTCGCAAGACCCGCCAGCTCGACGTGGGCGGTGTCGGCGTGGGCAGCGACTTCCCGGTGAGCGTGCAGTCGATGACGACCACCAAGACCGCCGACATCAACGCGACGCTGCAGCAGATCGCCGAGCTGACCGCGTCGGGCTGCCAGATCGTGCGGGTCGCCGTCCCGGACACCGACGACGTCGAGGCGCTGCCGATCATCGCCAAGAAGTCGCAGATCCCGGTCATCGCCGACATCCACTTCCAGCCGCGCTACGTCTTCGCCGCGATCGACGCCGGCTGTGCCGCCGTCCGGGTCAACCCGGGCAACATCAAGAAGTTCGACGACAAGGTCGGCGAGATCGCGCGGGCCGCCAAGTACGCCGGCACCCCGATCCGGATCGGCGTCAACGCCGGGTCGCTGGACAAGCGGCTGCTGGAGAAGTACGGCAAGGCCACCCCCGAGGCGCTGGTCGAGTCCGCGCTGTGGGAGGCCTCGCTGTTCGAGGAGCACGGCTTCCAGGACATCAAGATCTCGGTCAAGCACAACGACCCGGTGGTCATGGTCCGCGCCTACGAGCTGCTCGCCCAGCAGTGCGACTACCCGCTGCACCTGGGCGTCACCGAGGCAGGCCCCGCGTTCCAGGGCACGATCAAGTCCGCCGTCGCCTTCGGCGCGCTGCTGTCCCAGGGCATCGGCGACACGATCCGGGTCTCCCTCTCCGCCCCGCCGGCGGAGGAGGTCAAGGTCGGCAACCAGATCCTCGAGTCGCTCAACCTGCGCCAGCGCGGGCTGGAGATCGTCAGCTGCCCCTCGTGCGGCCGCGCCCAGGTCGACGTCTACACGCTGGCCAACGACGTCACCGCCGGCCTCGAGGGCATGGAGGTGCCGCTGCGCGTCGCCGTCATGGGCTGTGTCGTCAACGGCCCGGGGGAGGCCCGCGAGGCCGACCTCGGTGTCGCGTCGGGCAACGGCAAGGGCCAGATCTTCGTCAAGGGCGAGGTCGTCAAGACCGTGCCCGAGGAGCTGATCGTGGCCACGCTCATCGAGGAGGCCAACCGTCTGGCCGCCGCGATGACCGCCGACGAGCTGGCCACCGCCGGCGGCTCGCCGGTCGTCACCGTCTCCTGACCCGCACCTGCTGAGCCGGTCGAGGACGGGGACCCACGTGCTGCGTGCCGCGGCCGCCCGGGTGCTCGACGCCGACGACGAGCTCGCCGTCCGCGAGCTGCTGGACACCGACCCCGTCGGTGCCTGCATGCTCGCCGGCCGGATCGAGACCCACGGGACGGCGTCGTCGACGCTGGGCGCCCCGCTGTGGGGACTGTCCACCGGACGGCGACTGGACGCGGTCTGCCTGGCCGGTGCGAACCTGATCCCGTTCGCCCGGCCCGGCACCGAGCGCGCCGCGGCCGCCGCGTTCGCCGAGCGGGCGCGGCGGGCCGGCCGGCGCTGCTCCACCATCGTCGGCCCCGCCGCCTCGGTGCTGCCGCTGTGGGAGCTCCTCGAGCCCTCCTGGGGGCCGGCCCGCGAGGTCCGCGCCCGGCAGCCGCTGATGGCCATCGACGGACCGCCGACCGTCGCCGCCGAGCCCGCCGTCCGCCCGGTGCGGCCGGCCGAGATCGACCTGCTGTTCCCCGCCGCCATCGCGATGTTCACCGAGGAGGTCGGGGTCAGCCCGCTGCGCGTCGACGGCGGCGCCGGGTACCGGGCCCGGGTGGCCGAGCTGGTGCGCGCCGGGCAGTCGCTGGCCTGGATCCGGGACGGCGAGGTGCTCTTCAAGGCCGACGTCGGCGCCGTCTCCCGGTCCGCCTGCCAGGTGCAGGGCGTCTGGGTCTCCCCGCAGCACCGCGGCCAGGGCATCGGCCAGCGCGGTACCGCCGCCGTCGTCGAGTACGCCCGCACCACGATCGCCCCGGTCGTCAGCCTCTACGTCAACGACTACAACGCCGCCGCCCGGGCCGCCTACCAGCGGGTGGGCTTCACCCAGGTCGGCACCTTCGCCTCCGTCCTCTTCTAAGAGGACTCCGCTGCCCCCCACGCCACGCTCCGCGCGGCGCGGGACCCTGCAGCGGGGCCGGGGCGGCTGACCGGCACGGCGCGGGGTGCTCGGTCGTGGGAGCTGCGTCTGCCAGGGTGGGGTACGTGCGCAGCCGATCACGTTCCGAGTACAGGCGCGGGGCCACCCGCCGGGCGGCCACGGCGGGCGGTGCGGCCGTCCTGGTCCTGGCGCCCCTGCTGGCCGGCTGCTCCAGCGACCCCACCGCCGACGTCCGCGCCGCGGCGCAGGCCTTCCTCGACGACTGGGCGGCGAGCCGGACCGACGCCGCCGCCGGCCGCAGCACCGATCCCGCTGCGGTCGGCACGCTGCTGCAGCAGACCGCCACCGACCTCCCCGACGCCACCCTGACCCCCGCCCTCGGCGCGGTCACGGTCACCGACGAGACCGCCACCGTCGCCTGGCGGGCCACCTGGGACCTCCCCGCGGCCCCCGACTGGCAGTACGACGCCTCGCTGCAGCTGCGCGAGGCCGACGACGCCTGGCAGGTCGTGGCCGCACCGACCCTGGTCCACCCGGAGCTGGCCTCGGGGCAGCACCTGGAGCTGACCCGCCGGCTGCCCGACCGGGCCGCGATCACCGACGGCACCGGCGCCCCGCTGTTCGCCGTGACCGAGGTGGTCAACGTCGGCGTCGACAAGGCCCAGGTCACCGACCTGCCCGCGCTGGCCGCCGGGCTCGCCGCCGCCACCGGCGTCTCCGCGGAGGAGATCAACGCCGACGTGGAGGCCGCGCCGGACGGCCAGTTCGTCCCGGTCATCACCCTGCGCCGGCCGGACTTCGAGGAGATCCGCGCCCAGGTGTTCGACCTGCCCGGCGCGGTCTTCCCCACCAGCTCCCGGCTGCTGGCGCCCAGCTCCCGCTTCGGGCTGGCGCTGCTGGGCCGGGTCGGGGAGGCCACCGCCGACGTCCTGCAGGGCACCCTGGGCGAGGACGGCGAGCCGGTGTACGCCGCCGGTGACCAGCTGGGGCTGTCCGGTCTGCAGCTGGCCTACCAGCAGCAGCTGACCGGCACCGCCGGGTTCAGCGTCGCCGTCGCCGCCACCGACGAGACGCTGGAGGACGCCGGCCGGCAGATCGCCGCCGTGGAGCCCGTGCCCGGCACCCCCGTGCAGACGACGCTGCTGCCGGCCGTGCAGGACGCCGCGGACGCCGCGGTCGCCGCCCAGCCGCTGGCCACCCACATCGTGGTCGTGCGCCCGGGCACCGGGGAGGTCCTGGCCGTCAGCTCCAACGAGGCCGCCAACCCCACCAACGCGCTGTCCGGGCAGTTCCCGCCCGGGTCGAGCATGAAGGCCATGACGGCGACGGCGCTGCTGTCCGCCGGCACGCTCACCCCCGACTCCCCGGTGCCCTGCCCGGGGACGACGGTCGTCGAGGGCCGCGAGTTCGAGAACGAGGACCAGTTCGACCTGGGCACCGTGCCGCTGACCGAGGCCTTCGCCGAGTCCTGCAACACCACCTTCATCCAGCAGGGGATGGCCCTGCCCGACGACGCGCTCGCCGCGGCCGCCGCCTCCTACGGCGTCGGCAGCGACTGGCAGCTGCCGGTGGGCCTCTTCAGCGGTGACGTGCCCGCCGACGCGACCGGCACCACCAAGGCCGCCGACCAGATCGGTCAGGGGCAGGTCCTGATGAGCCCGGCGCAGCTCGCGCTGGTCGCGGCCGGCATCGCCAGCGGCACCCCGGCCGCCCCGGTGGAGGTCGTGGGCGCCGACCCGGCCGGGCCGGCGCCGGCCGGCCCCGGCCAGCAGGTCCTCGAGGCGCTGCGGCCGATGATGCGCCAGGTGGTGCTCACCGGGACCGCGACCGGGGTCGCCGACCGCGGCGAGGTGTTCGGCAAGACCGGGACGGCCGAGTTCGGCACCAACACCCCGCCGGACTCCCATGGGTGGTTCATGGGCTGGCAGGCGGGCGGGCCGCAGGGCGACCTCGCGTTCGCCGTCCTGGTCGAGGCCGGCCAGACCAGCAAGCTGGCCGTCGACGTCACCGACGCCTTCCTCGGCGGGCTCTGACGGCAGACCGCTCCGGTCCCGTCCCGCGCACGTCGCGGGCGGGACCGGCGGCGGTCAGTCCGGGAGGCCCGGGAACGGGGTGGTGACCGGGGTGCGGCCGGCGGCGGTCCGCCAGCCGATCGCCCGCAGCTCCGCAGCCCCGAGCTCGGCGACGCCGAGCTCCCGGGTGCCGGCCTCGGTGGCCTGGTCCAGGACCCAGGTCCACGCCGACGACGTCCCGTCCTCCAGGGTGACCGCCAGGACGGCGGCGTCCACCGCCGACAGCACCGGGAAGGGCAGCGCGTAGCCGCCCTCGGCACCGACCGGCTCGACCCCGCGGGAGGTGAGCAGCCCGGCCAGCCGGTCCCGGAGGTCGCGGTGCACCTGGCGGGCGACGGCCACCGGCTCGCGCTGCTCGAGCGGCAGGGCGGCGCCGACCACGGCGTACCCCCAGACGGCGGTGTGCGCGGCGGCCAGTGCGCTCTGCAGCGCCGCGTCCTCGGCGGCGGTGGGGGAGGGGGCGGTGCTCGGGGCGTCAGACACGGTGCTGGCCTCTCCGGGAGGGGACGGTGCCGGTCACGCCAGCTGCCCGGCCTGGCCCCGGAGCCCGGCGGAGACGCTGCCCAGCAGCGCGGCCCGGCCGCCGGTGAACGCCGGGCACGCCGCGGCGTGGGCGTCGGCGGCCGCGGTCACCCGGGTGCGCAGCCACTCGCGGGCGCCCGCGGCGTCCGGCGGGCCGTCGGTCGCGGTGGCGGCCGGGGTGCCGGGGGCCGGAGGAGCGCTGCTGGTGGCCCCGGCGCCCGGGGCGGCGGCCCGCAGCCGGTCGAGCTGGGCGCGGGCCTGGTCGGCGAGGCCGGCCGCGGTCGTGGCGAGCTCCGGGGCGGCGGTCAGGGCGCTGGCGTAGGCGGCCACCAGCGTCTCCTGCACCTGTACCTGGGCCGCGAGCTGGTCGACCTGGGCCGGGGTGACCGCGTCGGCGTCCTCCACCGGGTCGCCGGTGCACCCGGTCGCCAGCACGGCCGCGCCGGCGAGCGTGCCGAGCAGCAGGCTGCGGCGGCTGAAGGCGCCGGCGGCGGGGGAGGACGACAGCGGACCGGACATCGCCGTCCATCCTGGCAGCCCCGCCGGTGCGGTGTCGGGACGGTGGCGGCACAGGTCACGCCCGCGTGGCAGGTGGGACGGGAGGTGCGGGCGGTAACCTGGCACCTCACGCGCAGCGCGCCGGGGCAGGAGTGCCCCGGCGGGCACCGGGGAGTGCGTCCGGTGGGCTGTCGCGGTCCAACACAACAGGAGGCAACCGGTGTCCACGCGAGCTGCAGGCGCCGGTGACGAGGTGACCACCCGGCTCACGGGCTGGGTCGAGCCCGTCGTCGCCGCCGCCGGCTACGACCTCGAGGAGCTCGTCGTCCGCCCGGCCGGCCAGCGCTCGGTGGTCCGGGTCGTCGTCGACCGCGACGCAGGCGTCAGCCTCGACGATGTCGCCCAGGTCAGCCGTGCGCTCTCCGAGCGCCTGGACGCCGAGGACGAGGCGCTGGGCCGCTCGCCCTACGTCCTGGAGGTCACCAGCCCCGGCGTCGACCGGCCGCTGACCCTGCCCCGGCACTGGCGGCGCAACGTCGGCCGGCTGGTCACCGTCGCGGTCGGCCCGGAGAGGTCCCGCGAGCAGGTCACCTCCCGGGTGGTCCGTGTCGAGGACGACGGCGTGGTGCTGACCGTGGAGAAGGGCGGCACCAAGAAGGGCCAGGTGCGCCGCACCGTCGGGGAGCGCACCGTGCCCTGGGCGGAGCTCGGCGAGGCGCGGGTGCAGGTCGAGTTCACCCGTCCGGCCGGCCACCGCGACGCCGCGCTGGTCTACGAGGCCGACGAGCAGGAGTCCGACGAGCACGAGGACGACACGGACACCGACGACGAGTTCGACGACGACGAGCTGTCGGACGACGAGCTGTCCGACGACGAGCAGGACGGGCCCGCGGGCACCGACGACGACGAGCAGCACCCGACCGGGGTCGGCGCGGCCGGTGCAGCGGGAGGACCGGGCGACCGGGTCCCCGCCGCGCCCCGCGGGACGACCGGTCGCGACCAGGAGGAACAGAAGTGAAGATCGACCTGACCGCCCTCGCGGCGATCGAGCGGGACAAGGACATCCCCGCCGACACCGTGCTGCACGCGATCGAGAGCGCGCTGGTCACCGCCTACCGGCAGGCCGAGGGATCGGCCCAGCACGTGCGGGTGCGCATCGACCGGACGACCGGCGACGTCGCCGTCCTGGCCCAGGAGCTCGGGCCCGACGGCGAGGTCGTGCACGAGTTCGACGACACCCCGGGCGACTTCGGCCGGATCGCGGCCGGCACCGCCCGGCAGGTGATGGTGCAGGCGCTGCGGGCCGCGGAGAACGAGCAGACCTTCGGCGAGTACGCCGGCACCGAGGGCGACATCGTCAGCGGCGTCGTGCAGGCCGATGCCCGCCGCAACACCCAGGGCCTGGTGCTGGTCGACATCGGCAAGGTCGAGGCCCAGCTGCCGCAGGCCGAGCAGGTGCCCGGTGAGAGGTACGAGCACGGCAGCCGGGTGAAGGCCTACGTGGTCTCCGTCGCCCGCACCCCCCGTGGCCCGCAGGTCACCCTCTCCCGCACCCACCCGAACCTGGTCCGCAAGCTCTTCGCGCTCGAGGTCCCCGAGGTCGCCGACGGCAGCGTCGAGATCGTGGCGGTCGCCCGGGAGGCCGGGCACCGGTCGAAGGTCGCCGTCCGCACCTCCGTCCCGGGCCTGAACGCCAAGGGCGCCTGCATCGGCCCGATGGGCCAGCGGGTCCGCAACGTGATGAGCGAGCTGCACGACGAGAAGATCGACATCGTCGACTTCTCCGACGACGACGCGACGTTCGTCGCCTCCGCGCTCGCCCCGGCCCGGGTCACCAGCGCCCGCGTCGTGGACGCCGCGGCCCGCGCCGTGCAGGTGGTCGTCCCGGACTACCAGCTGTCGCTGGCGATCGGCAAGGAGGGGCAGAACGCCCGGCTCGCCGCCCGCCTCACCGGCTGCCGCATCGACATCCGCAGCGACGCCCAGCCCACCGACGGCGACGCCCCGGCGTCCCCGGGGGTCGGGCGTGCGCCGCTGCGGGCCAGCGGTCCCGGCGGCCCGACCGGACGGCCCACCGGCCGCGGCCCCCAGGGCGGTGCCCGCACTCCCGGGCGACGGGCGGAACACCCCGGCCCGTCGGCGCGCTAGACTCGGAGATGGCCGATCCGTCAATCCCGGTGCGCACCTGTGTGGGCTGCCGGAGACGTGCACCGGTCACCGAGCTGTTGCGTGTCGTCGTCCGCGGCGGGGGCCTGACCCCCGACCCGCGGCGGCGGCTCCCCGGCCGGGGTGCGTCCCTGCACCCCACCGCGGAGTGCCTGCAGGCAGCAGTCCGGCGCCGGGCCTTCCCGCGTGCGTTGCGCAGCAGCGCCACACTGGAGACCGGAGCGCTCGAGGAGCTCGTCTCCGGCAGGTCCACCTGACCGGCCGGGACGGCGCCCGGGCAGCACCACCGCGACAGAGAACACCGTCGGACCGGCACCCGGCCGGTCCACTACGAGAGCAGGACGACCTCGGATGAGCAACCCGTGAAGTCGCCACGATGACCATGCACCACCACTAGCAACGAGGTCGAGCGGGCCAGCCGCCGGCCTCACCAGAGGAGACCCGTGCCAGGCAAGGCCCGCGTACACGAGCTCGCGAAAGAGCTCGGTATCGACAGCAAGGCAGTGCTCGCCAAGCTCAAGGAGCAGGGCGAGTTCGTGAAGTCCGCGTCCTCCACCGTCGAGGCCCCCGTGGCCCGGCGGCTCCGTGAGGCGTTCCCCGGCGCCGGCTCGCCCACTGGCTCCGGCTCGACCGGCGCCCGTCCGGGCCCCGGCCCGCGCCCGGCCGCACCGCGCCCGTCCGCTCCGGTGGTCTCGGCCCCCGCAGCGCCGGTGACCCCGGTCGCGCCGTCCGCGCCCGCGGCCCCGGCCGTCCCCCAGGCCCCCGCGGCTGCCGCCCCGACCCCGGCCCCGGCCGCTGCGTCGGCCCCGGCTCCCGCACGTCCGGCGACGCCGGGCCCGCGTCCCGGCCCGCGGCCGGCGCCGCAGGTCCGTCCGGCCGCCCCGCAGGCCCCGGCCCCCCAGGCCCCGGCTGCACAGGCACCCGCGCCCCAGGCTCCGGCCGCCCAGGCTCCGGCCGCCCAGGCCCCCGCGGCCCAGGCCCCGGCCACCCCGGGTCCGCGTCCGGCCGGTGCCCCCGGTCAGGGCGGTGCCACCCCCGGTCCGCGTCCGGTCGGCTCCGGCCCGCGTCCGGGTCCCCGTCCGGCCCCGCGGCCGGGCAACAACCCGTTCAGCAGCGCCCCGCGTCCGGCTGCCGCCGGCCCGCGTCCGGCGCCGGCGCCCGGTGCGCCGAACCAGGCCGGTCCCGGCGGTCCCCGTCCGGCTCCGGGCGGTCCCCGTCCCGGCCCCGGCGCAGGCGGTCCCCGTCCCGCGTCCGGTCCTGGCGGCCCGCGTCCCTCCGCCGGTCCCGGCGGACCGCGTCCCAACCCCGGCATGATGCCGCAGCGTCCGAGCCCCGGCATGATGCCGCCCCGGCCCGCTGCCGGCGGTCGTCCGGGTGGTCCCGGCGGTGCCGGTGGCCCGGGTGCCGGTCGCGGTCGTCCCGGTGGCCCCGGTGGCGGCGGCGGTGGCGGTGGCTTCCGTCCCGGTGGCGGCGGTCCCGGTGGCCCCGGTGGCGGCGGCGGTGCTCCGGCCGGTGGCTTCCGCCCCGGCGGCGGTGGCGGCGGTCGTGGCCGTGGCCGCGGTGGCTCCGGTGCGGGCACCGCGGGTGCCTTCGGGCGTCCGGGTGGTCGCGGTCCGGTCCGCGGGCGCAAGAGCAAGAAGCAGCGGCGTCAGGAGTTCGACTCCATGGCGGCGCCGTCGATGGGTGGCGTCTCGCTGCCCCGTGGCAACGGACAGACCGTCCGGCTGCCGCGCGGCGCGTCCCTGACCGACCTGGCCGAGCGCATCAACGCCGAGCCCGCCGCGCTGGTCACCGCCCTGTTCCACCTGGGCGAGATGATCACCGCGACGCAGTCGGTCAACGACGAGACGCTGCAGCTGCTCGGCGCCGAGATCGGCTGGGTCATCCAGGTCGTCAGCCCGGAGGACGAGGACCGCGAGCTCCTCGACACCTTCGACCTCACCTTCGGCGACGAGGAGAGCGACGACGAGGACGACTGGGACATCCGTCCGCCGGTCGTCACCGTCATGGGTCACGTCGACCACGGCAAGACCAAGCTCCTCGACGCGCTCCGGCACGCCAACGTGGCGGGCAAGGAGGCCGGTGGGATCACCCAGCACATCGGCGCCTACCAGATCGTCACCGAGCTGGAGGGCAACGAGCGCCCGGTCACCTTCATCGACACCCCGGGTCACGAGTCGTTCACCGCGATGCGTGCCCGTGGCGCGAAGGTCACCGACATCGTCGTGCTGGTGGTCGCTGCCGACGACGGCGTCATGCCGCAGACGGTCGAGGCGCTCAACCACGCCCAGGCGGCCAACGTGCCGATCGTGGTCGCGGTGAACAAGATCGACAAGGAGGGGGCCAACCCCGCCAAGATCCGCCAGCAGCTCACCGAGTACGGGCTGGTGGCCGAGGAGTACGGCGGCGACACGATGTTCGTCGACGTCTCCGCGACCACCCGTCAGGGTCTCGACGACCTGCTCGCGGCGGTCCTGCTCACCGCCGACGCCTCGCTGGACCTGCGCGCCAACATCGGCCAGGACCCCCAGGGTGTCGTCATCGAGGGCAAGCTGGACAAGGGCCGTGGCCCCGTCGCCACGGTGCTCGTCCAGCGCGGCACGCTCCGCGTCGGCGACTCGATCGTGGCCGGTGACGCCTACGGTCGCGTCCGGTCGCTGCTCGACGAGCACGGCACGAAGCTCAAGGAGGCCCTGCCGGCCCGCCCGGTCCAGGTCGTCGGCCTGACCTCCGTGCCGCGCGCCGGTGACACCTTCCTCGTCGTCGAGGAGGACCGGATCGCCCGTCAGATCGCCGACCGCCGCCAGGCCCGGATCCGCAACGCGCAGAACGCGTCGATGCGGAAGCGGATCAGCCTGGAGGACCTGGACGCCGCGCTGAAGGAGAACCGTCAGCTCAACCTGATCATCAAGGGCGACAACTCGGGCACCGTCGAGGCGCTCGAAGAGGCGCTGATGAAGATCGAGGTGAGCGACGACATCTCGCTGCGGGTCATCCACCGCGGCGTCGGTGGCATCACCAAGAGCGACATCGACCTGGCGCTGGCCGACGACGTCATCGTCCTGGGCTTCAACGTCCGGGCCGAGGGCCAGGCCACCGAGCTCGCCAACCGCGAAGGCGTGGACGTCCGGTACTACACGGTCATCTACCAGGCCATCGAGGAGATCGAGTCCGCGCTCAAGGGCATGCTCAAGCCCGAGTACGAAGAGGTGCAGCTGGGCACCGCGGAGGTCCGCGAGGTCTTCCGGGTCCCGAAGATCGGCAACGTCGCCGGCTCGCTGGTCCGCAGCGGCACGATCGTCCGCAACTCCAAGGCCCGTCTCATCCGGGACGGCGCCGTGGTGGCGGACAACCTGACCGTCGAGTCGCTGCGTCGCTTCAAGGACGACGCGACCGAGGTCCGCGAGGGCTACGAGTGCGGCATCGGGCTGGGGTCGTTCAACGACATCAAGCCCGAGGACGTCATCCAGACCTTCGAGCTGCGCGAGAAGCCGCGTCTGTGACGGAGGAGCCCGCCCTCCCCGCCTGAGCTCGCTCGGGTGGGGAGGGCGGGCCCGCCCGTCGCCCCACCCCGGTTCGCCGGGGTGGGGCGGCGGGCAGGACACCGTCCGGCGGCAGGGAGGGGAGGGCACCGGTGTTCTCCGGCATGCTGAGCGCCGACCTGCTGCTGGGCGACGTCCACTCGCTCAAGGAGAAGCGCGCCGTGGTGAGGCCGATCGTGGCCGAGCTGCGGCGCCGCTTCGCGGTGGCCGCCGCGGAGGCCGGTGACCTGGACCTGCACCGCCGCGTGCAGATCGGGGTCGCCACCGTCGCCGGCGACGCCACCCAGGTGACCGACGTGCTCGACGCCTGCGAGCGCATGCTGGCCGAACGCCCCGAGGTGATGCTGCTGTCCACGCACCGCCAGTTGATCAGCGACACGGACGACTGAACCGGGCAGGCCCACGCCTGCCCAACTGTGAAGGAGCAGCTGAGATGGCCGATCCCGCCCGGGCACGCCGACTGGCGGTGCGCATCCGTCAGATCGTCTCCGCCACGATCGAGATGCAGATCAAGGACCCGCGGCTGGGGATGGTCACCATCACCGACGCGCGGGTGACCAGCGACCTCCGTGAGGCGACGGTGTTCTACACCGTCTACGGCAACGACAACGAGATCGAGGACTCCGCGCGGGCGCTGGCCAGCGCCACCGGGGTGCTCCGCTCCACGGTGGGGAAGCAGACCGGCATCAAGTTCGTGCCGACGCTGACCTTCGTCGCCGACATCGTGCCCGACACCGCCCGCGAGCTCGAGCAGGCGCTGGAGCGGGTCCGGCACGCCGACGCCGAGCTGGCCCGCGCCCGTGAGGGCGCCGAGTACGCCGGCGACGCCGACCCGTACCGCAAGCCCGCCGTCGACGAGGACGACGAGGACGCCGACCTCGAGGACGACGACGTGGACGTGCCCGCCGAGGCCGGTGCCGGTCGCACCGACGACTTCGCCGACGAGCGGCCCTCCGCCGCGGCCCAGCGGAGCGCGTCGTGACCGAGGCGTCGGACCCCGACCCGTTCGACCTGACCGGTGAGCACCAGGGCGTGACCCTGGGCGGCCGCGAGGAGCCCGGCACCGGCGACCCGACCGCCGGGGGCAAGCAGGGCCAGGTCGGCGAGGTGGACAGCATCGCCGCCGACGAGCCCGAGGACGGCTCGCACTACGCGGTCGGTGGCGGCAACACCGACCCGGAGCCGCAGCAGCCACCCACGGCGGACCCGCACCCGTGACCGTCGACGTCCAGGTGCCGACGGCCGTCGGGCTGCTGTCCGCAGCCGCGGCCGCCGGGGCCACCGTGGTGCTCTCCGGCCACGTGCAGCCCGACGCCGACGCGCTGGGCAGCACGCTCGCCCTGGCCGAGGGGCTGCGGCGCTGCGGTGCCCGGGTGGTCGCGACGTTCCCCGAGCCGTTCGTGCTGCCGCAGTCGCTGAGGTGGCTGCCCGGTGCCGACCGGCTCGTGCACCCGGGCACCGTGCCCGCCGATGCCGACCTGTTCGTCAGCCTCGACGCCGCCTCTCCCGGCCGGCTGGGTGCGCTGGCCGGTCTGCTGGAGTCCGCGGGCCGGTCGATCGTCGTCGACCACCACGCCAGCAACCCCGGGTTCGGCGACGTCCCGGTGGTCGACCCGCACGCCGCGGCGACCGTCGTCCTGGTCGCGGACCTGCTCGAGGGGCTGGGCGTCGACCTCGACGGGCAGCTGGCGACCTGCCTGTACGCGGGGCTCGCCGCCGACACCGGCTCCTTCCGCTTCGGCAACACCGATCCGGGCACGCACGAGCTCGCCGCCCGGCTGCTGCGCACCGGCATCGACCACGCCGCGATCAGCCAGCGGCTGTTCGACACCGCCCCCTTCGGCTGGCTCGGCCTGCTGTCGGCGGTCACCGGCCGGGCGGTGCTGGAGCCCGACGTGGGCGCCGGGCTGGTGCTGACCTGGTCCACCGCGGCCGAGGCGCGCGAGCACGGGCTGGCCCCCGACCAGCTCGAGGCCCTCGTCGACGTCGTCCGGGCGACCGCCGAGGCCGACGTCGCAGCGGTGCTCAAGGGCGCCGACGACGGCTCGTGGGTCGTCTCCATGCGCTCCCGGGGCGCGACCGACGTGGCCCGGGTGGCGATGGCCCTGGGTGGCGGCGGGCACCGGGCCGCCGCCGGCTACAGCTCCCGGCTGGACCGCGAGGGGACGATCGCCCAGCTGCGGGCGGAGCTCGCGCGCTGAGCCGGTCGATCCCCGCGCTGGCGGCACCGGCGCTCGTCGTCCTGGCCGCCGAGCCGCTGTACCTGCTCGTCGACACCGCCGTGGTCGGCAACCTGGGCACGACGGCGCTCGGCGGGCTGGCCGTGGGCGGCGGACTGCTGGCCTACGTCGCCGCCCTGCTCAACTTCCTCGCCTACGGCACCACCGCCCGGGCCGCCCGCCGTACCGGCGCCGGTGACCGCCCCGGTGCGGTCGCCGAGGGCGTACAGGCGACCTGGCTGGCCGTGGGGCTCGGCGTGGGCATCGCCGCGCTGTTCCAGGTGCTCGCCGGTCCGCTGACCCGGCTGATGGCCGGCGGACCCGGGCCGGTGGCCGAGGCCGCGGAGCAGTGGCTGCGGGTGGGGAGCCTCGGGCTGCCGCTGCTGCTGGTGGCGCTGGCCGGCAACGGCTGGCTGCGCGGGGTGCAGGAGCTGCGCCGCCCGATGGTGTTCGTGCTCGCCGGGAGCCTGGTCAGCCTGGTGCTCTGCCCGCTGCTGGTGCACACCGCAGGGCTCGGGCTGGTCGGCTCGGCGGTGGCCAACGTGGCCGGGCAGGCGCTCTCGGCGAGCCTGTTCGTCCGCACGCTGGTCCGGGAGCTCGCCGGCTCGGACGTCTCCTGGCACCCCCGGCTGCCGGCCCTGCGCGCCCAGCTCGTGCTCGGCCGCGACCTGCTGCTGCGGGCCGCGGTCCTCCAGGTCGCCTTCGCCGTGGCCGCCGCCGTGGTCGCCCGCTCCAGCACCGCCCAGCTGGGCGCCCACCAGGTCGCGCTGCAGCTGTGGCTGTTCCTCGCCCTGGTGCTCGACGCCTACGCGATCGCCGCGCAGACCCTGGTCGGCACCGCCCTCGGTGCCCGGCGCCCGCAGGAGGCCCGGCACACCGCCGTCCGGGTGGTGCGCTGGGGGCTGGGCACCGGTGTCGTCGTCGCGGTCGTCCTGCTGGTGCTGCGGCCGGTGCTGCCGGGGCTGTTCACCGACGACCCGGCGGTGCTGGCCCAGGCCGGTGTCGTCTGGTGGTTCCTGGCCCTCATGCAGCCCCTCGCCGGGGTGGTCTTCGCCCTCGACGGGGTGCTGATGGGCGCCGGGGACGTCGCGTACCTGCGGACCGTGACCCTGGGCGCCGCCCTGCTGGGCTTCCTGCCGCTGTCGCTGCTGTCGGGCTGGCTGGACTGGGGCCTGCCCGGGGTGTGGACCGGGCTGACCCTGTTCATCGTGCTGCGGCTGGTCGCGGTCGGACAGCGGGTGCGGGGGAGTGCCTGGCTGGGTGAGAGCGTGACCCCGTGAGTCCGAAGAAGCCCGACGCCGACGTCCCGCCGTCCCTGCTGCTGGTCGACAAGGCCGGCGGCATGACCTCCCACGACGTCGTCGCGATCGCCCGGCGGGTGATGGGCGTCCGCAAGGTCGGCCACGCCGGCACCCTCGACCCGATGGCCACCGGCCTGCTGGTGCTCGGGGTCGGCGCGGCCACCCGGCTGCTCGGGCACCTCTCCGGCTCGGACAAGACCTACGAGGCGACGATCCGGCTGGGCCAGACCACCGTCACCGACGACCGGGAGGGCGAGGTCACCGCCACGTCGTCGGCCGCCGACGTGAACGAGGACGCCGTCCGGGCCGCCCTGGCCGCGCAGGTCGGGCCGCTGCAGCAGGTGCCCTCGTCGGTGAGCGCGGTCAAGGTCGACGGGAAGCGCTCCTACGACCGGGTGCGGGCCGGTGAGGAGTTCGAGCTGGCCGCCCGTTCGGTCACCGTGCACGCGATCGACGTCCACCGCGTCGTCCGGCCCATGCCGGACCTCGTCGACGTCGACGTCACCGTCTCCTGCAGCACCGGCACCTACATCCGGGCCATCGCCCGGGACGCCGGGGCGGCGCTGGGCGTCGGCGGGCACCTCACCGCGCTGCGCCGCACGTCCTCCGGTCCGTTCGACACCACGCTGGCCCGCCCGGTGGAGGACGCCGCCGGTGCGCTGGCCGGCCCCGGCAGCGGCCCGGGCGTGGTGGCCCTGACCGACGCCGCCCGCGCGGTCTTCCCGGCCCGGGAGCTCACCGAGAGCGAGGCCGTCGCCCTCGGGTACGGCCAGCGGGTGCCGGCCACGGGTGCGCCGGGCCTGCACGCCGCGGTCGCACCGGACGGCCGGCTGGTCGCCCTGGTCGAGGACGCCGGCCCGCAGGCCTTGGTCGTCGTGGGGTTCCCGCCCGGCTGAACCCGGCCGTGTCACCGGCGCCCTCGCTGGGCAGGGAGGGCCCATGAGCGTCGTGAAGATCAACTCAGTGACCGTGCCGGAGGACAAGCGCGAGCGGTTCGAGGAGCGGTTCCGTGGCCGCGCCGGGGCCGTGGAGACCACCCCGGGCTTCGAGTGGTTCGAGCTGCTGCGCCCTGCCGAGGGCACCGACCGCTACCTCGTCTACACCCGCTGGGAGAGCCAGGAGGCCTACGAGGCCTGGCAGACCAGCCAGGACTTCGACCGGGCGCACGACGGCGGCGGCGACACCCTGGCGCCGGCGGCCGAGCGCTCGCAGAACCACCTGGAGAGCTACGAGGTCGTGCAGTCCGCCGGCCCGCACGGCGAGAAGAGCTGACCTCCCGCCCGCGCCCGGGTCCCGCCCCGGGCGCGGGCTAGGGTTGCGGGGCGGCACGGCACCCGCCGGACCGCCAGCACCAGCACCTCAGGTGGGAGCCATGACCGACACGCTCAACGACAGCCGCACCTCCTCCCGGATGTTCGTCGAGGGCGTGCCGCTGGTCGTGGAGGACGTGCCGCGCCGGTCCGCCGCAGAGCGCGCCCAGCAGCTCGAGGACCCGGGCTTCGGCCGCTACTTCACCGACTCGATGTTCATCGCCCGGTACCGCGCCGGCGAGGGCTGGGTCGACGCCCGGCTCACCCGCTACGCGCCGCTGCAGATGGACCCGAGCGCGGCCGCGCTGCACTACGCGCAGTCGATCTTCGAGGGCCTCAAGGCCTACGCCCAGCCCGACGGCAGCGTGGCCACCTTCCGCCCGGAGGCCAACGCCGCCCGCTTCGCCCGCGGTGCGCGGCGGCTGGCCATGCCGCCGGTGCCCGAGGACGCGTTCCTCACCGCCGTCGACGCGCTCGTCGACGCCGACCGCGACTGGGTCCCCACCGGTCCGGACCAGACGCTGTACATCCGGCCCTACCAGCTGGCGGTCGAGCCGTTCCTGGGCGTGCGCCCGGCCCACGAGTACCTCTTCGTGGTCATCGCCAGCCCGGCCGGTGCCTACTTCCCGCGCGGCGTGCACCCGGTGTCGGTCTACCTGTCCGAGGACTACATCCGAGCGGCCCCCGGCGGCACCGGCGACGTCAAGTGCGCCGGCAACTACGCCGCCAGCCTGCTGGCCCAGGAGCAGGCCATCGCGGCCGGCTGCGACCAGGTGGTCTGGCTCGACGCGGTGGAGAAGAAGTACGTCGAGGAGATGGGCGGGATGAACCTGTTCTTCGTCCTCGGCTCCGGCGAGGACGCCGAGCTGGTCACCCCCGAGCTCACCGGCACGCTCCTGCCCGGCATCACCCGCGACTCGCTGATCACCGCGGCCCGCGAGCTGGGGCACCGGGTGACGGAGCGGAAGTTCAGCGTCGAGGAGTGGCGGGCGGGCGTCGCCGACGGCACGGTCACCGAGACCTTCGCCTGCGGCACCGCTGCCGTCATCACCCCGGTCGGTGCGGTCAAGGCCCGCACCGGCGACTTCGTCGTCGGCGACGGCGAGCCCGGTCCGCTGACGATGCAGCTGCGCGCGCACCTGCTCGACGTCCAGCACGGGCGGGTGGCCGACCCGCACGGCTGGCTGCACCGCGTCGTCCCGGCCGCCTGAGCCGACGGTCGGCAGGGGAGTCGAGTGCTGCGCTGGCGTGGGTTGGACGCCGCCCCGGGTGACCTCGGGCGGGCGGTCGTCACCATCGGCATGTACGACGGGGTCCACCGCGGCCACCAGCACCTGATCGGTGCCGCGGTGGCCCGCGCCCGGGCGATGAACCGGCCGGCGCTGCTGCTGACCTTCGACCCGCACCCGGCCGAGGTGGTCCGCCCGGGGTCCCACCCGGCGATCCTCACCGCCGCGGACCGCAAGGCCGAGCTGGTCGCCGCCCTCGGCGTGGACGCCATGTGCGTGCTGCCGTTCACCTCGGCGTTCAGCCGGCTCACCCCCGGGGAGTTCACCCACACCGTCCTGGTCGAGCACCTGCACGCCGCCCAGGTCGTCGTGGGGCGCAACTTCACCTACGGGCACCGCGCGGAGGGCGACGTGGAGACCCTGACGGCCGAGGGTCGCCGCTTCGGCTTCGGCGTCGAGGGCGTCGACCTCACCAGCGTCGGCTCGGCCCCCGACCTCACCGGCGACGGCGAGGTCACCATCTCCTCGACCTACATCCGCGCCTGCGTGGCCGCCGGTGACATGGCGTCGGCGGCGCTGGCCCTGGGCCGCCCGCACCGGGTCGACGGCATCGTGGTGCGCGGTGACCGGCGCGGCCGCGAGCTCGGCTACCCGACGGCGAACGTGGAGAGCCCGCGGTACACCGCCGTCCCCGCCGACGGCGTCTACGCCGGTCACCTGGTGCTGCGCGACCACCACGGCGCCACCCGCAGCCGGCACCCGGCGGCGATCTCGGTCGGCAGCAACCCCACCTTCTCCGGCGCCCGGCGCACGGTCGAGGCGTTCCTGCTCGACTTCGAGGGCGACCTCTACGGCGAGCACGTGGGCGTGGAGTTCGTCGAGCGGCTGCGGCCGATGACCACCTTCGCCGGCATCCCCGAACTGCTCGTCGCCATGGCCGACGACGTCTCCCGCACCCGCACCCTGCTCGAGCTCTGACGGACCCCTCCCAGGGCGGGGACCCGGCGGCGGGGGACCGCGGCACACCGGGGGCTTGCCGGGCCCGTGTAATCTCGGGCGTGACGTCGGGTGACCGACGTGTGTGCCTGCTGCCCCCGTGACACAGACCGGGGGCCACACGTGACCTGCCCTGGAGGCAAAGATGGCGCTCGAGAGCGCGACGAAGAAGCAGATCATGACCGAGTACGCGACGGTCGAGGGCGACACCGGTTCCCCCGAGGTGCAGGTCGCGATGCTGACCCGACGGATCAGTGACCTGACCGAGCACCTCAAGATGCACAAGCACGACCACCACAGCCGGCGGGGCCTGCTCCTGCTGGTCGGTCGTCGTCGCCGCCTGCTGAACTACCTGGCCAAGACCGACATCAACCGGTACCGCTCGCTCATCGAGCGGCTCGGCCTGCGCCGCTAGCACCACCGAGGGGACCGCTCCGGCACGCCGGGCCGGTCCCCTCACTCGTGCGGCACCCGCCGCACGGGACCACCGGCCGATGCGTCGCCCGCCCCGCGTGGGCCGGTCCTCGGTGGTGGCCCCCGGGACAGCGAGCCGGACACCGGCACCCGCGCCCCGAGGGCTTCGATCGAGCACCGGTCGCCCCGGACGCCGACGGCGCACCCGCCGCGAAGAGGACGTCGCCGCATGCGACGTAGGAAGAGGACACGATGTCTTCACCCAGCACCGACACCACCGACTTCGACGCCGAGGACGGCGTCTTCACCGCCACCGCGGTGATCGACAACGGGGCCCTCGGGACCCGCACCGTCACCTTCGAGACCGGCCGCCTCGCCAAGCAGGCCGCGGGCTCCGTCGTCGCCACCATGGGCGACACCACGCTGCTGTCGGCCACCACGGCCGGCCGCCAGCCCAAGGACCAGTTCGACTTCTTCCCGCTGACGGTGGACGTCGAGGAGCGGATGTACGCGATCGGGAAGATCCCCGGTTCGTTCTTCCGCCGTGAGGGCCGCCCCTCCGAGGACGCGATCCTCACCTGCCGCCTGATCGACCGCCCGCTGCGCCCGACCTTCGCCAAGGGCCTGCGCAACGAGGTCCAGGTCGTCATCACCGTCCTGTCGCTGGACCCCGACCACGTCTACGACGTGCTCGCGATCAACGCCGCGTCGGCCTCCACCCAGCTGTCGGGCCTGCCGTTCTCCGGCCCCGTCGGCGGCACCCGCGTCGCGCTGATCAACAACCAGTGGGTCGGCTTCCCGACCCACGCCGAGCTCGAGGACGCCGTCTTCGACATGGTCGTGGCCGGCCGGGTCCTGCCCGACGGCGACGTCGCGATCATGATGGTCGAGGCCGAGGCCACCGAGAAGACCATCGAGCTCATCGCCGGTGGCGCCACCGCCCCGACGGAGGAGGTCGTCTCCGCCGGTCTCGAGGCCGCCAAGCCCTTCATCAAGGCGCTGTGCCAGGCGCAGGCCGAGCTGGCCGGCAAGGCCGCCAAGCCCGAGGCGCACTTCCCCCGCTTCCTGGACTACCAGGACGACGTCTACGCCGCCGTCGAGGCCCACGCCACGGAGAAGCTCACCGTCGCGCAGGCCATCGCCGGCAAGCAGGACCGCGAGGAGGCGACCGACGCCGTCAAGGACGAGGTCAAGGCTGCTCTCGCCGGCCAGTTCGAGGGCCGCGAGAAGGAGATCTCCGGTGCCTTCCGCGCGGTGACCAAGAAGGTCGTCCGCCAGCGCATCCTCCGCGACAAGATCCGCATCGACGGCCGTGGCCTGACCGACATCCGGCCGCTGTCGGCCGAGGTCGAGGTCCTGCCCCGGGTGCACGGCTCGGCGCTGTTCGAGCGCGGCGAGACCCAGATCATGGGCGTCACCACGCTGAACATGCTCCGCATGGAGCAGCAGCTGGACACGCTGAACCCGGTCACCCGCAAGCGCTACATGCACAACTACAACTTCCCGCCCTACTCCACCGGTGAGACCGGCCGCGTGGGTTCGCCCAAGCGCCGCGAGATCGGCCACGGCGCGCTCGCCGAGCGGGCGCTGCTGCCGGTGCTGCCGGACCGCGAGGAGTTCCCCTACGCGATCCGCCAGGTCTCCGAGGCCCTCGGCTCCAACGGCTCCACCTCGATGGGCTCGGTCTGCGCCTCGACGCTGGCCCTGCTCAACGCCGGTGTGCCGCTGAAGGCGCCGGTCGCCGGCATCGCCATGGGCCTGGTCTCCGACGAGGTCGACGGCAAGACCCAGTACGTGGCGCTGACCGACATCCTCGGTGCCGAGGACGCGTTCGGTGACATGGACTTCAAGGTCGCCGGCACCAAGGACTTCGTCACGGCCCTCCAGCTGGACACGAAGCTCGACGGCATCCCCTCCGACGTCCTCGCCGGTGCGCTGACCCAGGCCCGCGCGGCCCGGCTGCACATCCTCGACGTCATGCTCGAGGCGATCGACGGCCCCGACGAGATGAGCCCGTTCGCCCCCCGGGTGACCACGGTGCGCATCCCGGTCGACAAGATCGGCGCGGTCATCGGCCCGAAGGGGCAGATGATCAACGCGATCCAGGACGAGACCGGCGCCGACATCACCATCGAGGACGACGGCACGATCTACGTCGGCGCCGCCGACGGCCCCTCGGCCCAGGCGGCCGTGGACCGGATCAACGCCATCGCCAACCCGACGCTGCCCAAGGTCGGCGAGCGGTTCCTCGGCACCGTGGTGAAGACGACGGCCTTCGGTGCCTTCGTCTCGCTGCTGCCCGGCCGTGACGGCCTGGTGCACATCAGCAAGCTGGGCAACGGCAAGCGGATCGCCAAGGTCGAGGACGTCGCCAACGTCGGCGACAAGCTGCAGGTCGAGATCACCGACATCGACGCCCGCGGCAAGATCAGCCTGGTGCCCGTGGTCGAGGGCGAGGCCGCCGCTGCCGGCGACGCCGCCCCGGCCGAGGCCACCGCTCCCGCGGAGGCGTGACCACGTCGTACGGCCTGACCGGGGCCGGGACGGGCGCTGCGGCGTCCGTCCCGGCCCCGGTCGGCACCACGGCGGTGCTCGACGTCGACGAGGTCGGCGGTCGGGTGGAGCGCACCGAGCTGCCCGGCGGCCTGCGCGTGATCACCGAGACGATGCCCGGGGTGCTGTCGGCGACGCTGGGCATCTGGGTCGGCGTCGGCTCCCGGGACGAGAGCCCGGCGGTGGGCGGCTCCTCGCACTTCCTGGAGCACCTGCTGTTCAAGGGGACGCGCAGCCGGACGGCACTGGAGATCGCCACCGCGATGGACGCCGTGGGCGGTGAGATGAACGCCTTCACCGCCAAGGAGCACACCTGCTACTACGCCAACGTGCTCGCCAGCGACCTGCCGCTGGCGGTGACGCTCCTGGGTGACCTGGTCACCGAGGCGCTGAACACCGCACCGGACCTGGAGTCCGAGCGCACGGTGGTGCTCGAGGAGATCGCCATGCGCGACGACGAGCCCGCCGACGCCGTGCACGACCTCTACGCCGAGACCCTGTTCGGGGACACCCCGCTGGGCCGGTCGGTGCTGGGCACGGTGGAGTCGATCGAGGCCCTCACCCGGGACGACGTCGACGGCTGGTACCGCCAGCGCTACGCGGTGCCCTCCATCGTGGTCTCCGCCGCCGGCCGGGTCGATCACCAGCAGGTGCTCGACCTGGTCACCGCCGCCTTCGGCGACCGGCTGTCCGGCGACGCCCGTCCCGACCCGCTGCGGTCGGGGGAGGACGTCGCCCTCGCCGTCCCGGCACGCCCCGGTGGGCTGATCCGCCGGACGACGGAGCAGACCCACCTGCTGCTGGGCAGTCTGGGGATGGGCCGGCTCGACGATCGCCGGTACGCCGCCGCCGTGCTCGACGCCGCCGTCGGCGGGGGCATGAGCTCGCGGTTGTTCCAGGAGATCCGGGAGAAGCGGGGCCTGGTCTACAGCGTGGGGTCCTCGCTGACCCACTACGCCGGCGCGGGCAGCTTCTCGGTCTACGCCGGGTGCTCGCCCAAGCGGGTGCCGGAGGTGCTGCGCCTGGTCCGGGCGTGCCTGGCCGAGGTCGCCGGGACGGGGCTCACCGCCGAGGAGGTGGCCCGCGCCCAGGGCCAGCTCAAGGGCGGGCTCGTCCTCGGGCTGGAGGACACCGGCTCACGGATGAGCCGGCTGGGCAAGAGCGAGCTGTCGTTCGGGGAGTACCTGCCCGTGCGCGCGGTGCTCGACCGGCTCGACGGGGTCGACGAGGAGCAGGTGCGCGCCGTCGCGGCCGACCTGTTCACCCGGCCCACCTGCCTGGCGGTCGTCGGTCCCTACCGGGAGCGCGACCTCGACCGGCTCCTGGCTGCCTGACCGCGTGAGGTCTCGGCTCGCCCAGCACGGTGCCCTGGCCCGCGGCGCTTTCGCGGTCGCGGTGCTCCTGTCCCTGGCCGTGCTGTTCGCCCCGCCCTCGGACGTGCCCTCGGCACCACCGGGGGTGGACAAGGTGGTCCACCTGTCGCTCTTCCTGGTCCTGGCGCTCACCGCCCGGTGGGCCGGGGTCGGGCGGCAGGTGACCGCCGTGTCCCTGGTGCTGTACGCCGCGGTGAGCGAGGTCGTCCAGGGCACCGACCTGGTGCGCCGGGACGCCGAGCTTCTCGACCTCGTCGCCGACACGGTCGGGGTCCTCCTCGGGCTCGCCCTGTGGGCCGTGGCCACCCGGCGCCGCGCGACCGGCTGACCCGCCCCGGGGGTCTGCCTTGCGTCGGCCCCCGTCGTTGGTGAGCATCGCGGCATGACCACCAGCTCGACGACCGTCGTCCCCGCTCCCGCGCCCGCCCCCACCGGGGACTCACCGCTCCTGTCCGTGGGTGTGCTCGGCGCCCGCGGCCGGATGGGTGCGGAGGTGTGCCGCGCGGTCGACGCCGCCGACGACCTCGAGCTCGTCGCGATGGTCGACGAGCGGGACTGGCTGTTCAACGTCGCGGACGCCGGCGCCCAGGTGGTCGTCGACTTCACCCGGCCGGACTCCGTCATGGAGAACATCCGCTTCTGCATCGACCAGAACATCCACTGCGTCGTGGGGACGACGGGCTTCGACGAGGAGCGCCTGGCCACCATCGCCCAGTGGCTGGAGCCCAAGCCCGAGGTCGGCGTGCTCATCGCCCCGAACTTCGGTATCGGCGCCGTCCTGCTGATGCGCTTCGCCCAGGAGGCTGCGCGCTTCTTCCCCTCGGTCGAGATCGTCGAGCTCCACCACCCGCAGAAGGTCGACGCCCCGTCGGGGACGGCGGCCCGCACGGCCCGCCTCGTCGCGGACGCCCGCCGGGCAGCCGGTGTGCCCGCTGCCCCGGACGCCACCCGTGAGCAGGACTCGCTGCCGGGTGCTCGGGGAGCCGACGTGGACGGGGTGCCCGTGCACGCCGTCCGGCTCAGCGGACTGGTCGCCCACCAGGAGGTCCTCATGGGAGCAGCGGGGGAGACCCTCACCCTGCGGCACGACTCCTACGACCGCGCGTCCTTCATGCCGGGTGTGCTGCTCGCCGTGCGGGAGATCAGCCGGCGTCCGGGCCTGACCCTGGGCATCGAGGGGCTGCTCGGCCTCTGAGCGTGTGACAGGTGGGGCTGGTGTGACTGGTGAGGCGTCCGGACACCCGCCATTCACGTGACCTGCGCCGCAATTTCGTAGGCGCCGGACCGTCCTGACCTGCGGTTTCGTGTCCGGGAGGGGGCTCTGAGGGTCGAAACCGGTCCTCGGAGCCCCCGACCGGCTTGACGGCCCGTTCGCCGCCGCGTAACTTCCTCTTTGCGCCGAGCGAGACCGGGCCGGAAGGGCCGGGAGCCGCGAGGTCAGACCCCCAGGGTGTGACAGCGAGCCGTGCTCGGCGTACTGTGGGACAAGCCGCCGCGGAGAACGGCCGAGCAATCGGTCGGGGAACGTGCGCGTCCGCTCCTTGAGAACTCAACAGCGTGCCGAAAGTCAGTGCC